>NZ_CP108430.1:2772500-4242500 GCF_041435335.1 Streptomyces sp. NBC_01283 | reverse complement strand
TGGTAGTAGGTGAGTGATGGGGTGACGCAGGAAGGTAGTCCAGCCCGGGCGGTGGTAGTCCCGGGGTAAGGGTGTAGGGCGTGTGATAGGTAAATCCGTCACGCATTAAGCCTGAGACCTGATGCCGAGCCGATTGTGGTGAAGTGGATGATCCTATGCTGTCGAGAAAAGCCTCTAGCGAGTTTCATGGCGGCCCGTACCCTAAACCGACTCAGGTGGTCAGGTAGAGAATACCGAGGCGTTCGGGTGAACTATGGTTAAGGAACTCGGCAAAATGCCCCCGTAACTTCGGGAGAAGGGGGGCCATCACCGGTGATCGGATTTACTCCGTGAGCTGGGGGTGGCCGCAGAGACCAGCGAGAAGCGACTGTTTACTAAAAACACAGGTCCGTGCGAAGCCGTAAGGCGATGTATACGGACTGACGCCTGCCCGGTGCTGGAACGTTAAGGGGACCGGTTAGTGCACTTTCGGGTGTGCGAAGCTGAGAACTTAAGCGCCAGTAAACGGCGGTGGTAACTATAACCATCCTAAGGTAGCGAAATTCCTTGTCGGGTAAGTTCCGACCTGCACGAATGGCGTAACGACTTCTCGACTGTCTCAACCATAGGCCCGGTGAAATTGCACTACGAGTAAAGATGCTCGTTTCGCGCAGCAGGACGGAAAGACCCCGGGACCTTTACTACAGTTTGATATTGGTGTTCGGTTCGGCTTGTGTAGGATAGGTGGGAGACTTTGAAGCGGGCACGCCAGTGTTCGTGGAGTCAACGTTGAAATACCACTCTGGTCGTGCTGGATGTCTAACCTGGGTCCGTGATCCGGATCAGGGACAGTGTCTGATGGGTAGTTTAACTGGGGCGGTTGCCTCCCAAAGAGTAACGGAGGCGCCCAAAGGTTCCCTCAGCCTGGTTGGTAATCAGGTGTTGAGTGTAAGTGCACAAGGGAGCTTGACTGTGAGACCGACGGGTCGAGCAGGGACGAAAGTCGGGACTAGTGATCCGGCGGTGGCTTGTGGAAGCGCCGTCGCTCAACGGATAAAAGGTACCCCGGGGATAACAGGCTGATCTTCCCCAAGAGTCCATATCGACGGGATGGTTTGGCACCTCGATGTCGGCTCGTCGCATCCTGGGGCTGGAGTCGGTCCCAAGGGTTGGGCTGTTCGCCCATTAAAGCGGTACGCGAGCTGGGTTTAGAACGTCGTGAGACAGTTCGGTCCCTATCCGCTGTGCGCGTAGGAATATTGAGAAGGGCTGTCCCTAGTACGAGAGGACCGGGACGGACGAACCTCTGGTGTGCCAGTTGTCCTGCCAAGGGCATGGCTGGTTGGCTACGTTCGGAAAGGATAACCGCTGAAAGCATCTAAGCGGGAAGCCTGCTTCGAGATGAGTATTCCCACCCCCTTTGAGGGGTTAAGGCTCCCAGTAGACGACTGGGTTGATAGGCCAGATCTGGAAGCCCGGTAACGGGTGGAGGTGACTGGTACTAATAGGCCGAGGGCTTGTCCTCAGTTGCTCGCGTCCACTGTGTTGGTTCTGAAACCACGAACAACCCCGTATGTCGGGCCACGACTACGGTGCGGTTGACAGTTTCATAGTGTTTCGGTGGTCATAGCGTGAGGGAAACGCCCGGTTACATTCCGAACCCGGAAGCTAAGCCTCACAGCGCCGATGGTACTGCAGGGGGGACCCTGTGGGAGAGTAGGACGCCGCCGAACTATTATTAAGGGGAAACCCCCGCACCCTCTGGGTGCGGGGGTTTTCTGCTTTCCAGGCCCTTCGACGCCGTCGAGGGGCCTTTTCTGCGTTTAGGGTCGAGTTATGCGATACGACCTGGTCATCTTCGACAATGACGGCGTTCTCGTCGATAGCGAGCCGCTCTCCAACACCATCCTCGCTGCCTATCTGACCGAGCTCGGCCACCCCACCACGTATGAGGACTCGCTGCGTGACTACATGGGGGCCGCCGTCCATCGCGTACACGACCTTGTTCTTGAGCGCAGTGGGCAGCGGTTGCCCGAAGATTTTGACGCGGCCTTCCACGCACGTGTCTTCGCGGCCTTCGAGCGGGAGCTGGAGCCCGTGGCAGGGGCCGTCGACGTACTGGAGAAGCTGGTGGCCGGCGGAGTGCCGTACTGCCTTGCCTCGTCCGGGAGTCACGAGCGGATCCGGGTCGGACATCGGCGGACCGGCCTCGACCGGTGGTTCGATGACGAACGGATCTTCAGCTCCGAGGACGTGGGGCGGGGCAAGCCGGCGCCGGATCTCTTCCTGTACGCCGCCGAGCGCATGGGTGTGGCGCCGGAGAAGTGTGTGGTGGTCGAGGACAGTCCGCTGGGCGTGAAGGCAGCTGTGGCCGCGGGAATGGACGTGTACGGGTTCACCGCCATGACGCCGGCCGAGCGGCTTTCAGGGGCCACCGAACTCTTTGGGGACATGAGGGAGTTGGCTGACCTGCTCGTATGACGCGGGCCCGGGGAGCGGCCTGACATTTGTCACTGCCAGGTCCGGACGAACGTTTCTGCCGGGCGACGGGTGGTTGCGGCGAAGCTGAGTGCATCGAAGACGAACGGCACGCACTCAGTGACAGTGACGACGGAGGACCGAACGCCATGAGCCAGATCACCGCCCCGGCCACGCACACAGGAGCCCTCGCCGCGGAAGTCGCCCCCGCGGGAGCCTCCGTACGACAGTCCCGGTGGGAGTCCCTGAAGCCGCTCGTCCTGGACGCGGTGGTGCCCACAGCCTCGTACTACCTGCTCAGCAAGGGCTTTGGGATGGGCACGCTGGCGGCGCTCGCCTGGAGCAGTGTGGTGCCCGCCGGGCGGACGCTGTGGAGCGTGGCCAAGGAGCGGAAGGTCAATGGCCTCGCGGCGCTCATCCTGACCGCCAACGTCGTCGGGCTGCTGCTCAGCCTGCTGGCCGGTGACCCGCGACTGATGCTCGCCAAGGACAGCGGGATCACCGCGACGATCGGGATCGCCGTGCTGGTGTCCGTGGCCGCCGGGCGGCCGTTGATGACCGCGGGGCTCAAGCCCTGGGTGACGAAGGGGAATCCGGTGCGGACCGCCGTGTGGGAGCGGCTGATCGCCGAGCGGGGGCAGTTCGCGCGGATGGAGCGCACGTTCTCGGTGATGTGGGGTGTGGCGCTGTTCGGTGAGGCCGTGGTGCGGGTCGTGGGGGCGTACTCGCTGCCGATCGACACCATGGTGTGGCTCGGCGGCGTGATCGCCGGCGTGACCATCACGGCGACGGTCATGGCCAGTGGCCGCCGGGTCGTCGGTCCGATGGAGGCGAAGGTGAGCGAAGAGATCGCCAAGCTCGGACGGTGAGCCCGGGGTGAGCCCGGGGTGAGCCCGAGGTGAGCTCGGAAGGTCTGCCTCCGGGGAGGAGATGCGCCTTGCCTGGTGGGAGGCGGTGGGAATTGGGTGGGTGATCTATCTACCCACCGGTAGTCAGGGGTCCTACGCTCAGCAGCCATGACAGATGAGCTGCGGCGCGGCAGGGCCTCTTTGGCGTTCAGCTTCCTGGTGCAGGGCGTCACCTTCGCGTTGCTGGTGACACGGATCCCCGCCCTTCAGGATCAGTACGGGATATCCGACGGCCTGCTGCCGGTGTTTCTGGCCGCTGTGCCGATCCTCGCGGGGGTCGGCAGTGTGGGCACGGAATGGCTGGTCAAGAGGGTGCCGCCTAGCCGTGTGCTGCGGTGGGTGCAGCCCGTGGTGTTGTTGGCGCTGCTCGGGGCCGGCGCGGGTGAGGCCCTGTGGCAAGTGGCGGTGGCGCTGGGGGCGTTCGGGCTCTCGGTGGGTGCGCTCGACGCGTCCATGAACATGCTCGGGGTGAGTCTGCAGCGGGCGTACGGGCGCAGCATCATGCTGGGGTTTCACGCGGCGTACAGCCTGGGCGGGATCGCGGGGGCGTCGCTCGCCTGGGCGGGGGCGCACTGGGATCTGTCGCTCTTCGTCTCGTATCTGCCGGTGGTCGTGGTGCTGGTGCCCGCGGCGTTCGTGGGGAGCCGCTGGTACGTCGATGCCGGTGGCGGGTCCGGCGCTGATGCGGGTGCTACGGGTGATGCCGGTGAGGGGAAGGGCGGGCCCGTCGTCTTCAAGCTGCTCCTTCCGCTCTGCATGGTGATGACCTTCGCGTACATCGGGGATTCGACCGTCTCCAACTGGAGCGCGAAGTATCTGCAGGACGTGCTGGGGAGCTCGGAGGAGGTCTCGACCGTCCCCTACAACGTCTACATGGTCATGACCCTGCTGGGGCGGGGGCTCGGGGATCTGGGCGTACGGCGGTTCGGGGCTGTGGCGGTGGTGCGGGTCGGGTCGGTGGTGGCGGCGCTCGGGTTCGCGATCGTGGCGGTGGCGCCCGGGGCGTGGACCGGGATCCTGGGCTTCACGGTGCTCGGGCTCGGGTTGTGCGTGATCGTTCCGCAGACCTTCGCCGCGGCGGGGCGGCTCTTCCCGGGGGCTTCGGACGCCGCTGTCGCGCGGCTCAACGTCTTCAACTACGTGGGGTTCCTCATCGGTTCACCGCTGGTGGGGGCGCTCGGGGACGCCTGGAACTACCGCGGGGCGATGCTCGTTCCCATGGTGTTGGTGCTCGTGACCTTGTTGTACGCCCGGTCTTTCGCCCCCGGAGCGGACCGATACGGTGACGGGCATGAGCGGCCACGCACAGCTGATGTGGGACGAGGAAGTAACGGGCTATGACTTCGGTCCTGAGCACCCCATGGACCCGGTCCGGCTCGCGCTGACCAGAAGCCTGGTCGGTGCCTTCGGGCTCGACCGTGAGCTGGAAGTGGTGGCGGCCAAGCGTGCCGGTGACTCGACGTTGCGGCTCGTGCATCGCGAGGACTATGTGGAGGCGGTCAAGGCCGCGTCCGCCGATCCGGCGTCGGCGGACGGCAGCTATGGCCTCGGGACCGCGGACGATCCCGCCTTCGCGGGGATGCACGAGGTGTCGGCGCTGATCGCCGGGCAGTCGGTGGGTGCGGCCGAGGCGGTGTGGCGCGGGGAAGCGCTGCACGCGGTGAACTTCGCGGGCGGGCTGCATCATGCGATGCCGGGATCCGCTTCGGGGTTCTGCATCTACAACGACGCCTCGCTGGCCATCGCGCGGTTGCTCGAGCTGGGCGCCGAGCGGGTCGCGTACGTGGATGTGGATGTGCACCACGGGGACGGGGTGCAGGCGTCCTTCTGGGACGATCCGCGGGTTCTGACGATCTCGATGCACGAGCATCCGCGGACGCTGTTTCCGCAGACCGGGTGGCCCGAGGAGACGGGGGCGGCCGGGGACGCCGAGGGGTCCGCCGTGAATGTGGCGTTGCCGGCCGGGACCGGGGACGCGGGGTGGCTGCGGGCTTTCCACGCCGTGGTGCCGGAGCTGTTGGCGGAGTTCCGGCCGCAGGTGCTGGTGACCCAGCATGGTGCCGACACGCATTTCGAGGATCCGCTGGCTCATCTGGCGGTGTCGCTCGATGCGCAGCGGGCCGTGCAGGTGGCCTGCCATGAGCTGGCGCATTCGTACGCCGACGGCCGGTGGGTCGCTCTGGGTGGGGGTGGTTACGCCGTGGTGGATGTGGTGCCCCGGTCCTGGACCCATCTGACCGCCATCGCCGCGGGGCGGGAGGTGCTGCCCTCGGCGGAGATTCCTGAGGCCTGGCGGCAGGAAGTGTATGCGCGGACCCGGCAGTTGGCTCCCGCGCGGATGAGTGATGGGCGGTGGCCCGTCTCCTGGGCGGAGTGGTCCGAGGGGTACGACCCGGCGGACCGGCTCGACCAGGCGGTGCTCGCTGCTCGCCGTGCGGCGTATCCGCTGCGGGGGTTGCTGCCGTAGAGGGTGGCAGGGAGCTGCAAGGGGAGTAGGGCGGGCGGCGGCCTTCAACGCCGGACGGGCGCGCAGGGATTGTGCCCGCGTTAGCCCAACTGTGGGGGGTTTCCGGGGTTTTGGGGGTGGGCGTCCGGGCGATGCGTCAGCATCGTGCCGTGTTGAGCACCGGAGCGTTGCGTGCGCATCTGTTGGCTGCCCGGCTGGCCGGGCCCGTTGCCACCACGCGGGAAGCGAGCCTGCGGAGCTACCGGCTCTTCGCGGCCCGGGACCCGCGGATACTGCTCGGTCTTGATCCCGAGTGGAGTTGGGGGCCCGGTGACCTGCTGGGGCTGATGGCCGACAAGTGCGGGGTGTCCGCCGATCCGCGGCACACTTCGGGGGTCGACGTCATCGACCCGGAGCGGACGCTGGCCGCGCTCGACGCCTTCGCCGAAAGGCTCGCGGACGCGGCGCGAAGGCGGCTTCCCGTGCTCTTCGGGACGGGGCATCCGCACCGGCTCCTCGGTTTCTACGCCGCCCTGGCGGACGCTTTGTCGGCGGCCGGGTGCACCGTCCTCACCCCCGCGCAGGGCAACAGTGTCGACATAACGACCCGGTTCGGCCTACGCACGTACAACCTTGACTACGTACAAGGAGTCGCGCTGGTGCGGGAACCCGGCGCGCGTCCCACCGGGAGTGAGACCGGCGCACACTCCCACTCCCCGCTCCCGGTTCGAGCTGCTCTCGCGGCCGCAGCGGAGGCTGAGGGACCGCTTCCCGAGCTCGTCGTCGGGGACCACGGATGGGTCTGCGGGGCAGGTCAGCTGGGGTTCGAGGCGATCGGTCTGGCGGATACGGATGATCCCGCGCTGTTCGTCGGAGAGGCCGAGGGGCAGGTGTCCGTCGTCGTTCCGCTTGATGACGCTGTGCGGTCTGATTACTACCGACCGCTTACTCGCTATGTACTCAATCGAGCGTGTCTGTCACAGTAGGCGGCCGATCGCTACTCCTCTTCCCCACTCGCATCATCCGCCCCTAGTCTGGGGAGTGAGCGCGCAGAGACGAAGAGTCACCGGAAGGGGAAGCCGGTGCCCGTCATGTGCGGAAGGTTCAGGTGGGGTGTCATGGCTGCAGACCAGAGGCCGCTGAACGAGGTTCAGTTCTTGACCGTGGCGGAAGTCGCCTCGGTAATGCGAGTGTCCAAGATGACCGTGTACCGCTTGGTGCACAGCGGTCATCTGCCCGCCATCCGGGTCGGAAGGTCCTTCCGGGTTCCGGAGCAGGCGGTTCACGAGTACCTCCGCGAGTCCTATGTAGGAGTCGAGGCGGGCTGACCGGAGCCGGTCGATCCCCCTCGATTACGTCCCTCACCCGGGGGCGGGTAGGCTAGGGCCGACGTAGGTCGTGTGGGCCCAGTCAGCTGCCCCGCACCGAGTGATGAGAAGTGAGCGAGGGTAGTCGTGGGCTCTGTTATCAAGAAGCGGCGTAAGCGGATGGCCAAGAAGAAGCACCGCAAGCTGCTGAAGCGCACCCGCGTTCAGCGTCGCAACAAGAAGTAGGCGACAGCTGCACAGCGCGTATCGAAGCCCTCCCGTCATCCGACGGGAGGGCTTCGGCGTTTTCGGGGTACCCGCAGGCCCTGGGGTACTCGTTTTTCGAGGAGGTACTCTCCGAGGCGTCTTCCGGCCGGTTTTCGGGCCGTGACGGACCGCCCGGGGGCTTGTTTCGAACGTACGCCCTGGGCAGGATGTGCGTCCCGATCCGGCGTACGTCCTGGTCTGGGCGTACAGCCTGGTCTGTGTGCATGTATGTGGCTGTCGTCACTTCCTGCATCGGGCGGTCATCACAGCGCAACATCGACCCGCTAGCGTGTGCCAGGAGACTAATGACGGGGCGCGGCAGGACTTCAAGGGCTGGGGAAGGCAGGCGCTGATCTTGGGCAAGGTCGTGCTCGTGACCGGGGTGGCCCGACAACTGGGCGGGCGGTTCGTCCGGCGTGTCCTGCGGGATCCCGACGTCGACCGGGTGGTCGCCGTGGACGCGGTCCCTCCCGAGCACCATCTGGGCGGCGCCGACTTCGTCCAGGCCGACATCCGGCAGCCCGCGATCGCCAAGGTGCTCGCCGAGTTCTCCGTCGACACGGTCGTGCACCTGGACGTCACGGGCACCGCGCTGGCGGGCGGCAACCGCGGCTCGCTCAAGGAAACCAACGTCATCGGCACCATGCAGCTGCTCGGCGCCTGCCAGAAGTCGCCGACGGTCAAGCGGCTCGTGGTGAAGTCGAGCACCAACGTGTACGGCTCCGCGCCGCGCGACCCCGCGGTCTTCACCGAGACGACGCCGCCGAAGTCGCTGCCGAGCGGTGGCTTCGCCAAGGACACCGTCGAGGTCGAGGGATACGTGCGCGGATTCGCGCGCCGCCGCCCGGACGTGGCGGTCTGCGTGCTGCGCTTCGCGAACATCCTGGGCCCCGCCGCGGACTCCCCGCTCGCCGAGTACTTCTCGCTGCCGGTCCTGCCGACCGTCTTCGGCTACGACCCGCGGCTGCAGTTCGTGCACGAGGACGACGCGATCGAGGTCCTGCGCCTCGGGGCACACGAGCCGGAGCGCGGGACGCTCAACAGCGGCACGTTCAACATCGCCGGTGACGGCCTGCTGCTGCTCTCGCAGTGCGCGCGGCGCCTGGGGCGTCCGACGCTGCCGGTGTTCATGCCCGCGGTCACCTGGGTCGGCCAGGCGCTGCGCACCCTGGGCATGACGGACTTCTCGCCGGAGCAGATCAGGCTGCTCACCCACGGCCGGGTCGTCGCCACCCGGCAGATGCGCGAGACACTGGGCTTCAGCCCCAAGTACACGACCGCGGAGACCTTCGCGGACTTCGTACGCAGCCGGGGTCCGGGACTCATGCCGCCGCAGGCCGTCGCGGGGGCAATCGACCGGATCGCCACGCTGCCCTTCGCGGGCAGCCAGAGCGTCAACTGAGGAGAGCGTCAACGATGGCGGACGCCAAGGTCATTCCGTTCGACGACGACCGGTCGCGCGCGGGTGCGCAGCGCCCGCCGCGGCGAAGGAGCGCGGTCCGGCGCAAGAACGATCCGGCAGCCGTGCGTGAGGTCACGGCCATGCCGGGCCAGCAGGACGGAGGGCCGCAGGTGGAGCGGGCCGAGCCGGAGCCCTCGCCCCAGGGGGCTTCCGGGACGGAAGCGGGGCCCGGGGCCCGTCCGGAGCCGCGGGGCGGTGGCGGTGGCCTGGAGCGCCGTGTCGCGGGTGGTCTCGCGTTTCTGCGGCGGCGGCTCACGGGTGACTACGAGGTCGACGACTTCGGGTACGACGAGGAGCTCACCGATCAGGTCCTGATGTCCCTGGTGCGGCCGCTGTACGAGAAGTACTTCCGCGTCGAGGTGAAGGGCATCGAGAACATCCCGTCGGAGGGCGGGGCGCTGATCGTCTCCAACCACTCGGGAACGCTGCCGCTGGACGGCCTGATGATGCAGGTCGCCGTGCACGACAACCATCCCGAGGGGCGGCATCTGCGGCTGCTCGCGGCGGATCTCGTCTTCATGCTGCCGGTGGTCAACGAGCTGGCGCGCAAGGCGGGGCACACGCTGGCGTGCGCCGAGGACGCCGAGCGTCTCCTTGAGCGGGGCGAGCTGGTCGGGGTGATGCCGGAGGGGTTCAAGGGCATCGGGAAGCCGTTCAGCGACCGCTACAAGCTGCAGCGGTTCGGACGGGGCGGCTTCGTCTCCACCGCGCTGCGTGCGGGCACGCCGATCGTTCCCTGCTCGATCGTGGGGGCGGAGGAGATCTACCCGATGATCGGCAACGCGAAGACGCTGGCGAGAGTGCTCGGCTTCCCGTACTTCCCGATCACGCCTACGTTCCCCTGGCTCGGGCCGCTGGGGGCGTTGCCGTTGCCGACGAAGTGGACTATCCAGTTCGGGGAGCCGATCCCGACGGACGGGTATCCGCCGGAGGCGGCCGAGGACCCGATGCTGATGTTCAACCTGACCGATCAGGTCAGGGAGCAGATCCAGCACACGCTCTACAAGCTGCTGGTGCAGCGGCGGTCGGTCTTCTTCTGAGGGTTTCCACAGCATGAGGGAGGGGCCGGATCCAGTGGATCCGGCCCCTCCCTCATGCTGTCCGGGAAATGCCCCGGAGGACTGCGTACGACTAGTTCGCGTCCTCTTCGTTGATGCCCAGGCCCGGCAGCAGGCCGGGCAGGATCGGCGGCACCGTGACGTCCGGCTTGGCCGACGGGGATGCCTTGTCGGGTTTGCCGTCCGAGGGGGTGGGGGTCGTGTCGGACTTCGGCGGGTCCAGGAGGCCGCCCGTGTTGCCGCCGAGCAGGCCGTCGCTGTCGCTGCCGCCGTCCGGCGTGGACGGGTGGGGCTTGCTGTCCTTGCTCGCGCCGTCCCGGGGGGACGTCGTGGGCGAGGAGGGGCTGTCCGGGGTGGTGGAGCCCGCGGAACCCTGGCTCGGCTTGCCGGGGGAGTCGCTCTTGTCCGGGGTGCGCGGGAGGAGGGAGCGGAGGGGGTCCACTTCCTGGTCCATCGCGTCGAACACCGAGCTCACCTGATCGCCCACGTCACCGAGCTGGACGGGCAGCCTGCTCTGCAGGTCGCTCCAGCTCCTGCGGTGCGACTCCGCGAAGGCGGACAGGGTCTGGATGTGACCCAGCGAGCCGTCCCTCTCGTACGCCTGGTGCAGCAGGCGGTGGCCTTCCGTGGCGTCGTGCCGCATGCCCGAGAGGGCCCGCCTGACCTCGCCGAGGGATTCGTGGTCGAGACTGCCGGTGCGGCCACGCTCCATCAGCCGGCGGGCTTCGTTCAGGCGCGTCGACGCGTGGTCGAGATAGACCTCGCCCTTGTCGCTGTCGCCGTCGGCCATGCCGAGCTTGAGGTCTTCCATGCCACGCTTCAAGCCGTACAGCGAATCGCCCGGCAGCGCGTCCGAGCTGGCCGCGGCAACCCCGCTGAACGCGCCGGCGGCCACGCCGACGGTGAGTCCGCCCGCTGCGATGCCTTGCGACAGCCGGGAGCGCGGCTTCAGTTTGCGCAGTCCCGTGGCCCGGTGGGCGCCCTTGCGGGACCGCTGTTCGGGCACCGATGTGCCGATGGTCCCACCGCCCGCGGCCGTGCCCTCAAGGAGCATGGCCTCCATGGCAGCTACGAGCTGGGCCCGCTGGACCACTTTGACCTCGGGATCCATCTCCGGCTTCGGCAGTTCGCCGAGGCCGGCCGCCAGAGCCAACATCCTGTCCGGTGGCGTCTGTTCGGACGGCACGGAATCGGGTGTGACGGAACCTTCGGACTGCTCGGCCGCCGGGGCCTGGTCGGATTGCTCCTCCAGGTCCTGGGCGAAGGCGTTCGCCCGCCGGTGTGCCGATACGTTCGCGATCACTGGCGGCACCTCCTCTCGTCATGACGGTCGACTCCCCAGGGGGTCCTGAGGGTTGCCCGACCTGAGCACTTCCACTCGATCGAGTGAGCGGAGGTAGTCAGGGGGCGACCACAGGGAGCCTGCATCCCGCACAACGAGCGTCGCGGCACTTGGGTTACGGACGGAGGATGATCGGACCGCCCAAATTCCGTGACGGCCATCTGGCCGCCACGGAGGGTGAGTTGAACGCTCCGCACGGCTACAGAGGGCGATCGACGGCGTGCGGCGCTAGCGCACGTCGTCGGGGAGGAGCCGGGCCAGCGTGCGGACGGCGCGGTACTGGAGGGTCTTGATCGCGCCCTCGTTCTTGCCCATCACCCGAGCGGTCTCGGCGACCGAGAGGCCCTGCAGGAAGCGCAGGGTCACGCACTCCTGCTGCTGGGGGTTGAGGCGGCGCACGGCGTCGAGCAGTGCGGCGTTGGAGAGGGACTCCAGGACGGAGTCCTCGGGGCTGCGCTCGACCTCATTGGCGTCGAGCATTTCGCCTGTGGTCACTTCGAGGCGGAAACGGCTCGACTTGAAGTGGTCGGCGACCAGGTTGCGAGCGATGGTGACGAGCCAGGCGCCGAAATCGCGCCCCTGCCAGGTGAACGTGCTGATGCGGCGCAGGGCGCGCAGAAAGGTCTCGCTGGTCAGGTCCTCGGCGGTCGCCTTGCCGCCGACGCGGTAGTAGATGTAGCGGTAGACCGTGTCGCTGTACTGGTCGTAGAGACGGCCGAAGGCGTCGGACTCGCCCGCTTGGGCGCGTTCGACGAGGTCCATCATGCGGGCGCTGTCGCTGTCCGCGGCGGGACGGCGTGGGGTGGGGGTTGAGGTGGCGGCAGAGGCGGAACGAGCCCGTCTGCTGACCGCCGCGCCGCTGTCCGCCAGGGCATAGACGGGCCCGGCGGGTGTGGGGACGGCAAATGCGGGGACGGCGGGGCCGGCGTACGCGGTGGGGACGAAGCCGCGCAAGCGGTCGGCGACCGTTGCGCGCAGCGTAGCCAGGCCCGAGGCGTCAACCCCGACGTGTGGGTACACGGGACTCCCAGAGGCAGAGCTTCCATCACGTGCAGTGCGGAACCGTTCACCCGTCGTAGCGACGTGTGGGGTCCGTAATGCGTCTGAGGAGAATAACGCTTCGTACAGGCGGCACTACACCCAGTTGCTCAAATCACCGATTACGTCGCTTCTGTAGCCGGTCGATGCCCGTTCAAGTAGCGGACAGTGATCGGTTGTTGATCGAAATGGTTCACATTCCGGCTATGCGCGAGGCGTGTTGTGGTCGGGTGCTACCAACGTGACTGGCGGGAGCCCGGGCGGGGTATGACCGAGAGAATGTTCAGTGGCGGCGGCGGTGCAGGGCGATGGCCGCGGCCGTGCCACCTGCGAGGGCGCCGACTCCCGCGGCGGCGGGGATGCCCACCTTGGCGGCCTTGCGGCCGGTGCGGTAGTCCCGCAGGCGCCAGTCCCGCTCGCGCGCGTGCTTGCGCAGTTTGGCGTCGGGATTGATCGCGTACGGATGCCCGACCAGCGACAGCATCGGGATGTCGTTGTGCGAATCGCTGTACGCCGCGCAGCGGGCCAGGTCCAGGCCCTCGGCCGACGCGAGCGCGCGCACCGCCTCGGCCTTCGCCGGGCCGTGCAGGGGCTCGCCGACGAGCTTTCCCGTATAGACGCCGTCCACGGACTCGGCGACCGTGCCGAGCGCGCCGGTCAGGCCCAGGCGGCGGGCGATGATCGTCGCCGTCTCCACCGGGGCGGCCGTGACCAGCCAGACCTTCTGGCCCGCGTCCAGGTGGGCCTGGGCCAGGGCGCGCGTGCCGGGCCAGATGCGCTCGGCCATGTACTCGTCGTAGATCTCCTCGCCGATGGACATCAGCTCGGCGACCCGGTGGCCCTTGACGATGGACAGGGCGCTGTCGCGGGCGTCCTGCATGTGCTCGGGGTCCTCGACGCCCGCGAGCCTGAACCACGCCTGCTGCCAGGCGAATCGGGCCAGCTCCTGGCGCTCGAAGAACTTCCGCTTGTAGAGGCCGCGGCCGAAGTGGAAGATCGCGGCGCCCTGCATCACGGTGTTGTCGAGGTCGAAGAAGGCGGCGGCCTTGTCGTCGCCGAAGACCGGGAACTCGGGCTCCTCCGGTTCCTCGGGGGCGGACGCCGCCGCGAGGTCGTCGAGGGCCTCCAGCTCCTGGGAGGTTTTGCGCGCTGCCTCAGCCGAGGCCTCGCCTGCCAACACGCTCCGCGCGGTGGCGGAGCGCCTACGGGGGGTGAGCCATCCGAGAGCGGCCATGTCGTGAGCATAGCTAGTTCGTTCGGTCGTTCCGGAGTCGGCAGGATTCGACGCTGTGAACTCTGCGCGACCGCACCGTTAAAGAGGGGGCCCGTACGGCGCGTCGGCGGGGCGAGAATGGTGTCATGAGCCCGATTTTTCGCCGTACGGAGAAGAAGAAGCCCCAGGACCGGACGGTCACCCTGATCGGAAAGTCCGGCTGCCATCTGTGCGATGAAGCACAGCTGGTGGTCGAGAAGGTCTGCGGCGAGCTGGGAGTCGTATGGGAGAAGAAGGACATCACTCAGGACGCAGAGCTCAACAGGGCCTACTGGGAACAGATCCCGGTGGTGCTCGTGGACGGTGAACAGCACACCTTCTGGCGGGTGAACGAAGATCGGCTCCGCCGCGAGCTCGCCCCGTAGACCGAACGGTTACTGACCGGGCAGTCCAAACGGCCCGAAAGGTCCCTTAGGATCGTGTGCGGTTTGGTCTCGGGGGCGATGATCGTGAGGAGAGTGTGCGGTTTTGCCCCCATCAAATGAGCAACGCCGCCGCCTGTGCGCTGGTTCCAGAAACGCGCGCCGGGGGCGCGTGACCCCGGTCACGTTGGCCGGGCAAATCGGACACCATCTTTGTGCACGCGTTCACAAAGACATAGCCTGCATTCGACGGGGCGGTCTGGGGACGTGTGACCGCCTGCAGCCCCGCTCTACCCGCAGGAGCACCGTGGCAACTGGCCGAACTCACCGACCGGCGACCCGCAGCCGAGGGATTCCCGAGGCCACCGTCGCCAGGCTTCCGCTGTACCTCCGAGCCCTCACCGCACTGTCGGAGCGCTCGGTGCCCACGGTCTCCTCCGAGGAGCTCGCGGCCGCCGCGGGGGTCAACTCCGCGAAGCTGCGCAAGGACTTCTCCTACCTCGGCTCCTACGGGACGCGTGGTGTCGGCTACGACGTCGAGTACCTCGTCTACCAGATCTCCCGCGAGCTCGGCCTGACGCAGGACTGGCCCGTCGTGATCGTCGGCATCGGTAACCTCGGCGCGGCCCTCGCCAATTACGGCGGGTTCGCCTCGCGCGGCTTCCGTGTCGCCGCCCTGATCGACGCCGACCCGGCGATGGCGGGCACGCCCGTCGCGGGCATGCCGGTGCAGCACACGGACGACCTCGAGAAGATCATCAGTGACAACGGCGTCTCCATCGGCGTCATCTCGACCCCGGCGGGCGCCGCCCAGCAGGTCTGCGAGCGGCTCGTCGCCGCCGGTGTGACCTCGATCCTGAACTTCGCGCCCACCGTTCTCTCCGTGCCCGAGGGCGTCGACGTACGCAAGGTGGACCTCTCCATCGAGCTGCAGATCCTCGCCTTCCACGAGCAGCGCAAGGCCGGCGAGGAAGCGGCGGCCGACGGTGCCGTGGCGCCCGCCGCCGCCAAGCAGCAGCGCAAAGGACCCGACGGGGACGTCCCCGCCGTGATGCCGGCATGAGTCTCCTCGTCGTGGGGCTGAGTCATCGCAGCGCTCCGGTGAGCGTGCTCGAACGGGCCGCCCTGGCCGCCGACGCCCAGGCCAAGCTCCTGCAGGACGTCCTGGCCGCCGAGCCCGCCGCCGAAGCGGCCGTGCTCGCCACCTGCAACCGCATCGAGCTGTACGCCGACGTGGACAAGTTCCACGCGGGCGTCGCCGAGCTGTCGACCCTGCTTGCGCAGCACAGCGGCGTGGGCCTGGAAGAGCTCACTCCTTATCTCTACGTCCACTACGAGGACCGAGCCGTCCACCACCTGTTCTCGGTGGCCTGCGGCCTGGACTCGATGGTCGTCGGCGAGGGGCAGATCCTCGGCCAGATCAAGGACGCCCTCGCGCGCTCCCAGGAGCTGCACACCGCCGGGCGCCTCCTCAACGACCTGTTCCAGCAGGCACTGCGGGTCGGCAAGCGCGCGCACTCGGAGACCGGCATCGACCGGGCCGGGCAGTCGCTCGTGACCTTCGGCCTCGAACAGCTCGCCGGGCGCGAGCCGGTCGAGACCTGGGCCAAGGGCAAGCGCGCCCTGGTCATCGGCGCGGGCTCCATGTCCTCGCTCGCCGCGGCGACGCTCGCACGCGCCGGGGTCCACGAGGTCGTCGTCGCCAACCGCACCCTGGACCGGGCGCACCGCCTGGCCGAGATCCTGGCCGAGGGCGGCACGGGCACCGTCGCCCGCGCCGTGCCGATGGACCAGGTGGCGGCCGAACTGACACGTGCAGATGTCGCCGTCTCCTGCACCGGCGCGACCGGCCTCGTCCTGACGGCCGACGCCGTCGCGGCGGGCGTGGCCGACCGCACGGGCGCCCCCGTCACCGTGGGCGCGCCGCGCGTGCCCGCCGCGGGCACCTCGGCGGCTCCGGCCACCGCGCACGACACCGGCTCCGACGCCGACGAGGCCTGCCCGCTCGGGCTCTCCGGCGACGGGACCGTGGGCCGCGGGGTCGGGTTCTCCGTCATGGGCGAGGACGCCGTCGCCGGGATGGACGCCGCGACGCTGGAGCAGCACGCCGCCTGGGTGGACAACGCGCCCGCCGTGCGCCGTGACGACCCGCAGAGCGAGGCCGACACCATCGCCGCGCTCGCCGCGGCCGTGGCCGCCGGTGGGCGCGTGCCCGAGAACCGCCGCCGCCCCTCGCTCGTCGAGACGGGCAACGTCCTGCTCGCCCTGCTCGACCTGGCCATGCCCCGCGACATCGACGGCGCCGTGCACCGCATCGACGGCGTGCGCCTCGTCGACATCGAGTCGCTCGCCGAGGCCTCCGCGGACGCTCCGATGGCCGACGACGTGGAGCGGGTCCGCGCGATCGTCTCCGACGAGGTCGCCGCCTTCGGTGCCGCACAGCGGGCCGCGCACATCACGCCGACCGTGGTCGCCCTGCGCACCATGGCCGCCGACGTCGTCGCGAACGAGATCGCGCGGCTCGACGGACGGCTCCCCGGACTTCCGGAGAAGGAGCGCGCGGAGATCACCCAGACCGTCCGCCGCGTCGTCGACAAGCTGCTCCACGCACCCACCGTGCGGGTCAAGCAGCTGGCGAGCGAGCCAGGCGGCGCCGGGTACGCGGACGCGCTGCGCACCCTCTTCGACCTCGACCCGCAGACGGTCGCCGCCGTCAGCAGGGCCGACAAGATCAATGAATCCACCGATCAAAACGCATCACAAACAGATCCGAATCGAGGCCGGGCATGACCGAGAGGGCACTCAGGCTCGGGACACGGCGCAGCAAGCTGGCCATGGCCCAGTCCGGGCAAGTGGCCGACACAGTGAGCACGTTGACCGGCCGCCCCGTAGAGCTCGTGGAGATCACGACGTACGGCGATACGTCCCGTGAGCAGCTCGCGCAGATCGGCGGCACCGGCGTCTTCGTGACCGCCCTGCGCGACGCGCTGCTCGGCGGCGAGGTCGACTTCGCCGTCCACTCGCTGAAGGACCTGCCGACCGCGCAGCCCGACGACCTGGCCCTGGCCGCGGTCCCGCTGCGCGAGGACCCCCGCGACGTACTCATCGCGCGCGACGGGATGACCTTCCCGGAGCTGCCGAGCGGCGCGCGGATCGGCACGGGCTCGCCCCGCCGCATGGCGCAGCTCAACGCCTACGCCCGCAACCACGGACTCGCCATAGAGACCGTGCCGATCCGCGGGAACATCGACACGCGCATCGGGTTCGTGCACAAGGGCGAGCTCGATGCCGTCGTACTCGCCGCCGCCGGGCTCCACCGCGTCGGCAGGATCGACGAGGTGACCGACTTCCTGTCGGTCGACACAGTTCTGCCCGCCCCCGGCCAGGGGGCACTGGCGATCGAATGTGCCGCGTCCAACGCGTCACTGACCGCCGCGCTCGCCGAGCTCGACGACCCGTACACCAGGGCCGCCGTGACCGCCGAGCGATCCCTGCTCGCCGCCCTGGAGGCCGGCTGCAGCGCACCTGTGGGTGCGTTGGCCGACCTGCTGGCCGACGGGCAGATTGTCAAGGAAATGCGCCTGCGCGGCGTCGTCGGGGCAACCGACGGCTCGACGCTGGTGCAGCTGTCCACCACCGGTCCCGTGCCCGAGACGCATGACCAAGCCTTGGCGCTCGGCCGTGAACTCGCTGCCGAGATGCTTGCCAAGGGCGCGGCCGGTCTGATGGGGGAGCGAGCACTTTGAGCCCCACCTCGAACCTTCCCGGCCTTCCCGCACACGGGCACGTCACCTTCCTGGGTGCCGGACCCGGAGATCCGGGACTACTTACGCTGCGCGCCGTGGAGGCGCTGGCCCGAGCGGACGTACTGATCGCCGAGCCGGATGTGCTCGACGTCGTGCGCGCGCATGCCAGGGGAGGTGTGGACACACCTCAGCCAGGGGCAGTTGACGACGCGTCAGCGATCGCGGAAGCGTCGTCATTGCGAGCCGCCACCAATCTTGTCATGGAGGCGGCACGGGGCGGCAAGCGGGTCGTACGTGCCGTCAGCGGCGACGTCGGCCTCGACACGTACGCGGCCGAGGAGATGCTCGCCTGCGCCGCCGAGGGCATCTCCTTCGAAGTCGTGCCCGGCATCGCGGCGGCGGTCGGTGTACCCGCCTACGCGGGTGTTCCGCTGCGCGACGCCCAGGGCACCGACGTGCGTTTCGTCGACGCGCGCACCGCGTCCGACCGCTGCTGGAGCGAGGTGGGGGCATCCGACGGGACCGTGGTCGTGTCGACCTCCCTGGACTCCGTGGCCGCGGCCGCCGGTGAACTGGTGTCGTCCGGACGCAAGCCGGACACCCCGATGACGGTGACGATCGCCGGTACGACGACGCGTCAGCGCACCTGGCAGGCCACCCTCGGCACCATCGCGCAGGTCCTCAAGCAGGCGAAGGTGCTGCCCTCGCCCGACGGAGGCCGGCCCGTCATAGCCGTGGTCGGTGAGCGGTCCGCCGCCGCCCAGCGCGACCAGCTCTCCTGGTTCGAGTCGAAGCCGCTCTTCGGGTGGCGGGTGCTCGTTCCGCGGACGAAGGAGCAGGCGGCCTCGCTCTCCGACCAGCTGAGCTCCTACGGCGCGGTGCCGCACGAGGTGCCGACCATCGCCGTCGAGCCGCCCCGCACGCCCCAGCAGATGGAGCGCGCGGTCAAGGGACTCGTCACCGGTCGCTACGAGTGGATCGCCTTCACCAGCGTCAACGCCGTCAAGGCGGTGCGCGAGAAGTTCGAGGAGTACGGGCTCGACGCGCGTGCCTTCGCCGGGATCAAGGTCGCGGCCGTGGGCGAGCAGACCGCTGCCGCGCTCGTCGCCTTCGGCGTGAAGCCCGACCTGGTGCCGAGCGGTGAGCAGTCGGCCGCCGGTCTCCTGGAGGACTGGCCGCCGTACGACCCGGTCTTCGACCCGATCGACCGCGTCTTCCTGCCGCGCGCCGACATCGCCACGGAGACGCTGGTCGCCGGGCTCATCGATCTCGGGTGGGAGGTCGACGACGTGACCGCCTACCGGACGGTGCGCGCGTCGCCGCCCCCGGCGGACACGCGTGAGGCGATCAAGGGCGGCGGCTTCGACGCCGTGCTCTTCACCTCCTCGTCGACCGTGCGGAACCTCGTCGGCATCGCCGGCAAGCCGCACAACGTGACCGTCATCGCGTGCATCGGCCCCGCCACCGCCAAGACCGCGGAGGAGCACGGGCTCCGGGTGGACGTGATGGCTCCGGAGCCTTCGGTGCACAAGCTGGCCGAGGCCCTGGCGGAGTTCGGCACGAGACGCCGGACGGCTGCGCTCGACGCGGGGGATCCTGTCACCCGGCCGAGTGAGCGTCGCCCCGGGTCCCGCCGGAGGCGTACGGCACCGTAGCCTTCGGCAGGGCGGGCCCGATACGGCGTACCGTTCATCACCGGCTTCGCCGAGTTCGTCCTCAAACGCCGGACGGGCTAGTAACTTCCCCGGCCCCGGCTGAGATCCTCAGCCGGGGCCGGAGTCTTTTCGTGAGGTGAGAGAGACAGTGACCAAGTACGGATCCTTCCCCGGGGCCCGGCCCCGTCGGCTGCGGACCACTCCCGCCATGCGGCGCATGGTCGCCCAGACGCGGCTGCACCCGGCCGACCTGATCCTCCCCGCGTTCGTGCGCGAGGACATCAGCGCCCCCGTGGAGATCGGCGCCATGCCCGGTGTCGTCCAGCACACCCGCGACAGCCTGAAGAAGGCCGCCGTCGAGGCGATGGAGGCCGGGGTCTCCGGGATCATGCTCTTCGGGGTTCCGGAGGAGTCGAAGAAGGACGCCGCCGGGACCGTCGGCACCGACCCGGACGGGATCCTGCAGGTCGCGCTGCGCGACGTGCGCGCCGAGGTGGGCGACGACCTCATCGTCATGTCCGACCTGTGCCTCGACGAGTTCACCGACCACGGGCACTGCGGTGTCCTCGACTCCGAGGGGCGCGTCGACAACGACGCCACCCTGGAGCGGTACGCCGAGATGGCGCAGGTCCAGGCCGACGCGGGTGCCCACGTGGTGGGCCCCAGCGGCATGATGGACGGTCAGATCGGTGTCATCCGGGACGCGTTGGACCAGGTGGGACACGAGGACGTCTCCATCCTCGCCTACACCGTCAAGTACTCCTCCGCCTTCTTCGGCCCCTTCCGCGAGGCCGTCGGCTCGTCCCTGAAGGGCGACCGCAAGACCTACCAGCAGGACCCGGCCAACAGCCGTGAGTCCCTGCGCGAGCTGGCGCTCGACCTCGAAGAGGGTGCCGACATGGTGATGGTGAAGCCCGCCGGTCCCTATCTCGACATCCTGGCGAAGGTCGCCGACTCCGTGGACGTGCCGGTCGCCGCGTACCAGATCTCCGGGGAGTACTCGATGATCGAGGCCGCCGCCGAGCGCGGCTGGATCGACCGGGACCAGGCGATCATGGAGTCGCTGACCGGCATCAAGCGTGCGGGCGCGAACATGATCCTCACGTACTGGGCGACCGAGGTGGCGCGGAAGCTCTGAGGCCCGCGCGGACCGACCGCTTGACCTCAAGTTTGGTTGAGGTCGCAGGGTGGTGTGCATCGACGTCCGGCGGAGGCTGCCGGCGTCCGACGTTCTGAGGAGGACGTATGCGCGCCGTTGTGCTGCACGAGTTCGGGCCCGCCGAGAACCTGACGTACGAGACCTGGCCCGACCCCGTCGCGGGGCCGGGCCAGGTGCGGATCGCCGTACGGGCGGCCGGGGTGCACCACGTCGAGACCGTCATGCGCAGCGGCGCCGCGAGTGACATGGCGCCGCCGCTGCCCGAGCTGCCCGCCGTCTTCGGGGGTGAAGTCGCCGGAGTCGTCGACGCGTTGGGGCCCGGCGTGGATCCCGCGTGGCTGGGGCGGTCCGTCGTGACCCCGCGCAGCGAGCCCGGCGGGTACGCCGAGCTCGCGGTGGCCGACCTCGCGCAGCTGCACGAGGTGCCGGACGGGCTCGGGTACGAGGCCGCCGTGACCATGGTGATGACCGGGGCGACGGCCATGGGGCTGCTGGACGTCGCGCGACTCACCCCGGACGACGTGGTGTTGGTGACGTCCGCCGCCGGGGGCGTCGGGCGGCTCGTGGTGCAGTACGCCGGTGCCGTCGGGGCGGTGGTGATCGGCGCCGCCGGCGGGCCCGAGAAGGTCGAGGCCGTCTGGGGGCTGGGTGCCGATCTCGCCGTCGACTACAACGAGCCCGGCTGGGCGGACGTCGTGCGGGAACGGCTCGACGGGCGCCGGGTGAGCGTCGTGCTCGACGGGGTGGGCGGCGAGAAGTCCGCCGCCGCGTTCGGGCTGCTCGGCGACGGCGGGCGCCACGTGGTCATCGGCTGGTCCTCGCAGGAAGGGTTCGAGCCGGACGCGGAGGCCGTGGCGGAGCGGCGGATCTCCGTCACCAACGCACTGGTGCAGCTGATCGAGCACCCCGAGAACGGCCCCGACCAGCAACGACGGGCTCTGGAGGCCGCCGCCAAGGGGGAGTTGGTCCCCGCGGTGCAGACATTTCCGCTGGCGGACGCGGCGCTGGCCCACGCGGACATGGAGCGGCGCAGGACCACGGGGAAGGTCGTTCTGGTGCCCTAGCCCTGTTTGCTGGCGACGCCCTGATCCTGCTTGAGCAGGGTGGCCAGGCGGGAGAGGCCGTCCGCCGCGTGGCCCTCGGCGATCGCGCGGTCCAGGAGACCCTGGAGCGGCCTGAAGAGCTCGTCGCTGACCCCCGCCTGGGCGTACGCCGTAAGGAAGTTGGGGAGCGCGGCCTGGTTGATCCCCAGGGACGAGACGTCCGTGAGGTGCTGCCCGGAGTCCAGCGCATCGGCCATGCCCGGCACCAGGCCGTCCGTCATGGCGTTGACCCACTCCCTGAGCAGCGGCGCGAACGCGCGGGCCGGTACGCCCGCGCTGCCGATCAGCGCGTACGCCTGGACCACGCCCATCACCATGCCGTACATCCCGGTGAGCAGGGACAGGTCGTACAGCGCGGCGTCGCCGGGATCCCCGCCGACCCACTTGGTGGCGGCGAGCGCTTCCAGCGTGGGGCGGTGCGTGGCGTACGCGGCTTCGTCCGTGCCGCTGTAGAGGATGTACGCGCCGGGCGTCCCGATCATCTGGGGGACGGCCATGATGCCGCCGTCGATGTACGCGATGCCGTGCGCCGCCGCCCAGTCCGCCAACTCCCGCGCCTGGGCGGGCGTTCCGTTGGTGAGGTTCACGAGCGTGCGGCTCTTGAGACGGGCCGCCTCGGGTTCCAGGAGGCCGCGGACGTCGTCGTTGGTCGTGAGGCAGACGATGACGAGGGGCGCGGCCCGGACGGCGTCCTCCGCCGTGGCGGCCGGGGTCGCGCCCTGCGCCACGAGGGGGCCCGTCTTGGCGGCGGTGCGGTTCCACACGGTGGTGGGGTGGCCCGCCTTGAGGAGCGCCGAGGCGAGCGCGGAGCCCATGAGGCCGAGGCCGAGGAGGGCTACGGGGGAATGGGCGGGCAGTGCGTTCTGGGGGTCCTGTGGGCTCTGGGAGTTCTGTGCGGGCATGGCTGTGGAGCTCCGATCGGAGGCGTGGGGTGGGAACGCCTTCGATCCTTGCCGGGTGCGGGGAGGCGGACAAGTACCGACTTTTTTGTGCGTACTTACCGGGAGGTTGGTGAGGGGCGCCGTGGACGCGCGGGTCCCGGCGTCCCAGGGCGGTGTTCCAGGGGGGTGCTGGTCCCGCAGGTCACGGGGGCGGAACCGTTCCGGCGTTCCAGATCGGCCGGGGTTCCTTGTGCGGGCCGGAACGGGGCTGTTTGGCTCCTGGCCATGAAGTTCACGCGCACCACGACACGCTCGGTCCGCACCGGGGTCTCCCTTGTCGCCGTGCTCACGCTCGCCGCGTGCAACAGCGACGACGGCATGGGCGTGAGGGACGCTTCGGCTTCGGCTCCGGTGGACACCGGCGGCAAGGCGGCCAAGTGCCGCTCCGGCGCGCTGGAGATCATGGCGTCGGACACCACCGTCGGCGGCGACCCCGACGGCATGGTCACGGTGCGCCTGACGAACGGCGGCGGCCGGGACTGCGCTATCTCCGGGTACGCGGACGTCGGCCTGCGGACCGGCGAAGGGTGGCTCTCCGCGAAGCGGAGCGGTAGGAGGGGTGACAGCGGTGCGTGGACGAGCGCGGACGTCCTCAGGGACGGGGAGTCGGCCGAGTTCGGCATCACGTACCCGCTCGACGAACCGGGCGGCTCCGGTGTCCGCGTCACGGGGCTTCTGGTGACCGTGCCGGACGAGACGAGGGCGGTCACCCTCGACTGGCCCGGTGCGGCCACTCTCCCCGCCACGGAGGGGCCCGGAACCCAGGTCAGGGTCCACCCGATCGAGAAGGTCGCCTGACCCGGCGACCTCCCCCCAAGCCGCCCCCGGCCTCGTCCCACCCCCGTACGAGGCCGGGGGCTTCGTCGTTCCGCCCCTCAGCGAACGGAGCCGGTCAGCGCGGCATCACCACTGCAGCGCGTCGGACGCCGACGTCTGCCAGTACGTGACGTACGCCGAGTTGTCCACGTACACGCCGTCCTGCGGAAGCGTCGCCGCCGCCGAGCCGCCCACGCTGCCGTTCATCGCGCGGTTGGCGAAGTGGACGCCCAGCTTGTGGGCCTGGTAGCCCTCCGAACCGTCGGGCGATGACGTGCCGATGGCCGCGTACGCCGTCTGGCCCGGCTCGAGCGTGACGACCGCCTGGGGCGTGCTCTCGTCCAGCCACGGGGTGGCCGCCTGCCCGTCGTCGAAGCGGAGGAACGGGGCGCCGTACGCGTAACAGGTCTTCGTTCCGGTGTTCTTGGCCTTCAGGAGCAGGTGGTTGAGGGGGCGGTCGACCTCCTCCACGGTGACCTTGGTGACGGCCGCGGTGCAGGTGACCGGCGCCGCCTTGGCGGCGGGGGTCGCGGCCGACGCGGCGCTGCCGAGCGCGGTGAGCGAGAGCGCGGCGGTGAGGGCGGCGGCAGCGGCGGTGGCCTTGGTGGTGAGTCGCATGGCTGATCTCTTTCGGTGTGATGCGGGAGACGCGAGCCGCGCCGGGGGACTCCCCGATGCGGCGTGCTTGTATGGCCACAGCTTGTGCGGGGTTCTGTCCCAGCGGCCACTGTGGGACGGCAGTTGGGGATGCCGGGACATCAGGGCGGCAGTGAACTGCGACGACCCCGTTCCATGGAACGGCCGGATGGAATGGGAGAGAGCGTGGGGGCGGGCGATCTCGCGGACTTGCTGCGAGAGCTGAAGGAGAGGTCGGGGCTCAGTTACGGGGCGCTGGCCAAGCGGTTGCATGTGTCGACGTCGACGCTGCACCGCTATGTGAACGGGTCGGCCGTACCGACGGAGTTCGCTCCGCTGGAGCGGCTCGCCCGTGCGTGCGGGGCCTCGCGGGAGCAGATGGTCGAGGTCCACCGGCGGTGGATTCTGGCCGACGCGTCGAGAGGCGACCGCAAGGAGGGGGAGCCGTCCGCTCGCGGAGCGGCCCCTGATCCGGTGAGGGCCCCGGCGGCGGGTGCCTCGGCTTCGGGCGGTTCGACTTCGACTTCGACTTCGACTTCGACGGACTCGGACTCGGACTCGGGCTCGGACTCCGCGGCTTCGGCACCCGACGAGGCGCCCGACATCGTTATCGGCCCGGCCCGCGCCGCGGTGGGCAAGCGCGGGGGCAAGCGCGGGGGCAGGCGTCCGACCAGGGCGCGTGTGCTCGTCGCCGCCGGTGCCGTGCTCGCGCTCGGGGCCACCGCCGTCGCCGTACAGGCAGCGTCCGGTGACGGAGACCGTGACCGCGACGGCGACCGCGCGGCCGTCAACTCCCCGAGTCCGTACGGCGGTGAGCGCGAGCGGAGCCCGGACGGCGCCGGGTCCGCGTCGCCCTCCGCGAAGGAGTCCGGGAAGGGCAAGCAGGGCGAAGAAGGGACGGGCTCCGACAAGTCGGAGGACGACGGCAAGGGCGTCGGGGGCGGGACCGGAGGCCCCGCAGCCGGGGACGGCGGCAAGGGCGGGACCGTCACCGGCAAGGGCGCCCCGGTGACCGTATCCGTCCAGCCCCAGTACTGGGCCGAACCGTGCGGGCACCCCTACCTCGTCAACAAGGCTCCCGGCACCCTCTCACCGCCTCCGAACGAGCAGGACGCCGCCAGCTGGGTGTCCGCGAACGGCGCGGTCTCCGCCCGGGACCAGACCGTGAAGCTGACGGTGCAGGGCAGGGGCAAGGAAACCGTCGTCCTGGAGTCCCTGAACGTCCGCGTCGTCGGAACCAGCGCACCGCTCACGTGGACCAACTACAAGATGGGTTACCTCGGTGTCGGCTGCGGAGGCAACATCCCCCAGCGCTCGTTCGCCGTCAACCTGGACGCGGCGGTGCCCCGCCCGACCCCGCTGGAAGGGGACAGCGGCTTCCCGTACAAGGTGAATTCGAGTGACCCGGAGGCGTTCTTCATCGACGCCACCGCCAACACGCGCTACGTGCGCTGGTACTTGGAGCTCGACTGGTCGAGCGGAACCCGGCGCGGCACGGTGCGCATCGACGACACGGGCAAGCCGTTCGCCACGAGCGGCGACAAGGGCCGTCCCGTCTACGGGTTCTCGCTCAACAGCAAGAAGTGGACGAAGACGAACCGCGACAACGACGACGTGCCGGACCCGCCGGCGTAGCGGCGGGGGTGCGTCCGTATCCCGGAACAGTGCATGTAAGTGGCATGCAGGTCCTTACGCTGCCGGAAAGCAAAGGAGCCGCAGATGACCGTCACCGACGCCCCCGCCCCCGTCCCCACCGGCCAGTCCCAAGCCTCGGCCCCCGTCCCCGCGTTCGCGGCCCGCGCCGCCGCCGTCGGGGGCTCGCCCGTACGGGACATCCTCGCGGTCACCGCCCGCCCCGAGGTCATCAACTTCGCGGGCGGGCTCCCCGCGCCCGAGCTGTTCGACGCGGCGGGGGTCGCCGCCGCGTTCCAGGCGGTCCTGACGGGGACGCCCGGGACGGCACTGCAGTACTCCACCACGGAGGGCGAGCCCGCTCTCCGTGCCGCGATCGCCGGCCGGACGGCGGCGCGCGGTCTGCCCACCGACGCGGACGGCATCATCGTCACCACCGGCTCGCAGCAGGCGCTCTCGCTGCTCGCGACGGCACTCGTCGAGCCCGGCGACACCGTCCTCGTCGAAAGCCCCTGCTATCTGGCGGCACTTCAGGCGTTCTCCTTCGCCGGGGCGCACGTCGTCGCCGTACCGGGTGACGACGAGGGCCTCGATCCGGCCGCGCTCGACGGACTCGTCGCCGCGCACCGGCCGAAGCTCCTCTACACCGTCCCCACCTTCCAGAACCCGACGGGCCGCACGCTGCCCGCCGGGCGGCGCGCGGAGATAGCCGCCGTGGCCGCCCGGCGCGGGCTGTGGATCGTCGAGGACGACCCGTACGGGGAGCTGCGGTTCGAGGGCGAGCGGGTGCCGTGGATCGCGACGTACCCCGGGGCCGAGGACCGCACGGTGCTGCTCGGCAGCTTCTCCAAGGTCATGGCGCCCGGCCTGCGCCTCGGCTGGATGCGAGGACCCGCGACGCTGCTGCGGGCCTGCGCCATCGCCAAGCAGGCCGCGGATCTGCACACACCGACCGTCAACCAGCTCGCCGCGGCGCGGTACTTGGCGGACAACGACCTCGACGCGCACGTGGCCCGGGTCGCGGGCGCGTACGCACAACGGCGCGACGCGATGCTCGCGGGGCTCGGCGCGTCGCTGCCCGAGGGGTCGAGCTGGATCCGGCCCGCGGGCGGCATGTTCATCTGGGCGAAGCTGCCCGAGGGGTACGACACCACCGCGTTGCTGCCGGAGGTCGTCAAGCACGATGTGGCGTACGTTCCCGGGGCGCCGTTCTACGCGGGGGAGCCGGATGTCGCCACCCTGCGGATGTGCTTCGTGACGCAGACGCCCGGGGAGATCGCGGAGGGGCTCGGGAGGCTGGGGGAGGCGCTTCGGGGGTAGCCGCGGGCCGCCCCCGGCAGGGCTGGGGCCCCGCACCCTTACGGGCTGCGGGGCCTCACCCCGTACGACGACGGGTACGGACGGTCAGAGGCGCTCGGGCGTCCGGATGCCCAGCAGGGCCAGGCCCTGGTGGAGCGTGCGAGCCGTCAGGTCGCACAGGAACAGGCGGTTCTCCGCGACTTCGAGGGCCGGTGCGGGCTTGATGACCGGGCACTCGGTGTAGAAGGTCGTGAAGAGCGACGCCAGGCGGTAGATGTACGCGGCCAGCTTGTGCGGCTCGTACTCCGTCGCCGCCTCGGCCACGACCTCGCCGAACTGGTCGAGGTGCAGGCCGAGCGCCCGCTCCGCCGGGGCGAGTTCGAGCTCCGGGTGCGCCACGGCCGTGCGCTCGCCCGCGTCGCGCAGGATCGACCGGATGCGGGCGTACGCGTACTGGCTGTAGACGCTCGTGTCGCCGTTCAGCGAGACCATCTGGTCCAGGTCGAACTTGTAGTCGCGGGCGGCGGACGTCGACAGGTCGGCGTACTTCACGGCGCCGATGCCGATCTGCGCGCCGTTCTCGACGATCTCCGCCTCGCTCAGGCCGATCTTCGCGTTGTTCTTCTCGCGCACCACGGAGGTGGCCCGGTCGACTGCCTCGTCGAGGAGGTCGATCAGCCGGACCGTCTCGCCCTCACGGGTCTTGAACGGCTTGCCGTCCTTGCCGAGGACCGTGCCGAAGCCGAGCTGGTGGGCCTTGACCTCGTCGGTCAGCCAGCCCGCCCGGCGGGCCGTCTCGAAGACCATCTTGAAGTGCAGCGACTGCCGGACGTCCACCACGTACAGCAGGGTGGTCGCCTTGAGGTCGCCGACGCGGTTGCGGATCGCGGAGAGGTCGGTGGCCGCGTACCCGTAACCGCCGTTCGACTTCTTGACGATCAGCGGGGTCGGGTTGCCGTCCGGGCCCTTGACGTCGTCGAAGAAGACACAGAGCGCGCCCTCGGAGCGGACCGCGACGCCGGTCTCCTCCAGGATGCGGCAGGTCTCTTCGAGCATGTCGTTGTAGCCGGACTCACCGACGATGTCGGGGTCGGCGATCTGCATGTCCAGCTTGTCGAAGACCGAGTAGAAGTAGATCTTCGACTCGTCGACGAACCGCTGCCACAGCGCGAGCGTCTCGGGCTCGCCCGCCTGGAGGGCGACGACCCGGTCCCGGGCGCGGGTCTTGAACTCCTCGTCGGAGTCGAAGAGCACGCGGGACGCCTTGTAGATCTTGTTGAGGGAGGACATCGCCGCCTCCCCGTCCACGCTCGCGGCGTCGCCGTGGTCCAGCTCCGACGGGTGCTCCAGGAGGTACTGGATGAGCATGCCGAACTGGGTGCCCCAGTCGCCGATGTGGTGGCGCCGGATGACGCTCTCGCCGGTGAACTCGAGGATCTCGACCATGGCCGCGCCGATGACCGCCGACCGGAGGTGGCCGACGTGCATCTCCTTGGCCACGTTCGGCTGGGCGTAGTCGATGACGGTCGTCCCGGCGTTCTCCTTGTACGGGACGCCGAGCCGGGCGTCCGCCGCGCGGGCCGCCAGGGTCTCGACGATCGCCCGGTCCGTGACCGTGATGTTCAGGAAACCGGGTCCGGAGACCTCGATGTCCTTGATCAGGTCGGGCGCGGTGATCCCCGAGACGACCTGTGTGGCCAGCTCCCGCGGGTTGCCCTTGAGCTTCTTGGCGAGCGCCAGGATCCCGTTGGCCTGGTAGTCGGCCCGGTCGCTTCGTCGCAGCAGCGGGTCGGCGGAGCCGGCCTCCGGCAGGGCAGCCGAGAGGGCGTCCGCGAGGCGCTGGTGGACGGAGGCGGTGAGGGACGTGACCGAGGCCATGAATGGGTGCCGTTCTGCTCGGGTGCCTGGTTGCTGGGGGTCGAGAAATTCGAGTATCCCACGGGGTGAAAAGCGGTTTTCGCGGTTACGGGTCGACCTGGGAGAATGACTCCGTCAAGCGGTACTCACGTAGAAGAAGAGTGGAAGAAGAGAGGCGTGCCGATCGTGGCTCAGAGCACCGATACCACCGACTGGGTCTCCCGCTACGCGGACGAGGTCATCGCCGAGTCGGAGCGTCGTGCCCCGGGCAAACCGGTCGTCGTCGCCTCCGGGCTCTCGCCCTCGGGGCCGATCCACCTGGGCAACCTCCGCGAGGTCATGACCCCGCACCTGGTCGCCGACGAGATCCGGCGGCGCGGGCACGAGGTCCGCCACCTCATCTCCTGGGACGACTACGACCGGTACCGCAAGGTCCCGGCCGGTGTCCCCGGCATCGACGAGTCCTGGGCCCAGCACATCGGCAAGCCCCTCACCTCCGTGCCCGCCCCGGCAGGTTCGGCGTACGCGAACTGGGCCGAGCACTTCAAGGCGGCCATGACCGAGGCGCTCGACGAGCTGGGTGTCGAGTACGACGGGATCAGCCAGACCGAGCAGTACACCTCGGGCGTCTACCGCGAGCAGGTCCTGCACGCGATGAAGCACCGCGGTGACATCGACGCGATCCTCGACCAGTACCGGACCAAGAAGGCGCCCGGCAAGAAGCAGTCGCAGAAGCCGGTCGACGAGGCCGAGCTGGAGGCCGCCGAGGGGTCCGGCGCCGCGAGCGAGGACGACGGCAGCGGCGGCGGGAGCGGGTACTTCCCGTACAAGCCGTACTGCGGCGCGTGCGAGAAGGACCTGACGACGGTCACGTCGTACGACGACGAGAGCACCGAGCTTTCGTACGTGTGCGCGGAATGTGGGCACAGCGAGACGGTCCTGCTCAGCGAGTTCAACCGCGGCAAGCTGGTCTGGAAGGTCGACTGGCCCATGCGCTGGGCGTACGAGGGCGTCATCTTCGAGCCGAGCGGCGTGGACCACTCGTCTCCCGGGTCGTCGTTCGTCGTCGGCGGGCAGATCGTGCGCGAGATCTTCGACGGCGTGCAGCCGATCGGGCCGATGTACGCGTTCGTGGGCATCTCCGGGATGGCGAAGATGTCGTCCTCGAAGGGCGGTGTGCCGACTCCGGCCGACGCGCTGAAGATCATGGAGGCGCCGCTGCTTCGGTGGCTCTATGCCCGTCGCAGGCCGAACCAGTCCTTCAAGATCGCCTTCGACCAGGAGATCCAGCGTCTTTACGACGAGTGGGACAAGCTCGACGCGAAGGTCGCCGACGGGTCCGTGCTGCCCGCCGACGCCGCCGCGCACTCGCGTGCGGTGCGTACGGCCGCGGGTCCGCTGCCCGCGACCCCGCGTCCCCTTCCGTACCGGACGCTCGCGTCCGTCGCGGACGTCACGGCGGGCGCCGAGGACCAGACCCTGCGCATTCTGCGGGACCTGGACCCGTCGGACCCGATCTCGTCCCTGGACGAGGCCCGGCCGCGGCTGGACCGTGCCGAGAACTGGATCACCACCCAGGTTCCGGCCGACGCGCGCACGATCGTGCGTTCGGAGCCGGACGCCGAGCTCCTCTCGTCGCTGGACGACGAGGGCCGCGAGTCGCTGCGGCTGCTCCTTGAGGGCCTCGACTCGCACTGGTCCCTCGACGGGCTCACGCACCTGGTGTACGGCGTGCCGAAGGTGCAGGCAGGGTTCTCCGCGGACGCCACGGCGAAGGAACTCCCGCCGGAGATCAAGGTCGCGCAGCGGTCCTTCTTCGCCCTCCTGTACCGGCTCCTCGTGACCCGGGAGACGGGGCCGCGCCTGCCCACGCTGTTGCTCGCCGTGGGCGCGGAGCGGGTCCGCAAGCTACTGGGCGCGTAGCGCTCGCGCTTGGCGTTACGTGTAAGGGGCGCCGCCCAGCTCCATGGGCGCCGCCCCTTTCGCGTGCCGCGGACTGGACTGCCGCTTCGCGGCAGAGTTCTCCCGCCCACCCGATTGCCCCGGGGTGCCGGGTGGGCGGGTGGGAGACATCCGCCGCGAAGCGGCGGGTCTGTGTGGTGGTGGGGGGGAGCGTGGAGGCGCCCAGCGCATAGCGGGCGCCGGCGGATGGGCGGTGCCGGAATCGCTGCCCGGCCGATGGGCGTCCGCAACGTGGTGGGGGAGGGGAAGCTTCAGTCGCCTGCATCGTTTGGATTACTCCGGGATCCGTCCCGGGCAGGACGAACGGCGCTCAGGGGCGAGTGATCCTGGACGTATGAAGGAAATCATCTCCATCGTCGGATGGGTCGTCGGGATTCAGGGAGCCCTCGGCGCGGCCGGGCGCATCTTCGGGGGCGAGTCGTGGGGCCTCCTCCACAAGTGGTGGGACATCCCCACCCCCGGCTACCTCGCCCTGTTCGTCGTGGGCACCGCCCTCGCCGTCTGGGGCGAGAGCAGCAAGAAGCGCGCCCGCAGCAGCGGTTGAGCCACCGGGCCCCGAGCGCCGCTACGCGCTGTACTCGGAGTCCAGCTCCTCCTGGTAGCGCCCCCGGAAGTCACGCAGGTACGGGCGCAGCGTGCTCTCCGCGGGAGGGCCGCCCGCCTGGCCGGTGACGCCGTACAGGTCCATCAAGTAGAGGCCGAACTGCCGGGCGTTGGGGTAGTCGCCCAGCTCGCTCACGTACTTCCGGAACGCCACGAAGTACGCCTCCTCGCGGGACACGTCGTCCGGCAGCCCGGGGATGTCATCCGGAACCGGCAGCTCCTCCGCCGCCTCTTCCACCTGCTGGGACGCCTGCTCGGCCATCTGCTGGGCCATCTCGGCCTCCTCGCGCGGACCCGGGATCAGATGCTGGCCGCTGAGGGGCCGGGTGCGGCCGGGCGCGCCCGAGGGGACCTGGAACGCGGGGTCGACCTCCGCCTGACCTGCACGGTCCTGCTCGTCGAAGTACGCCTGTTGCTGCTCCAGATACTCCTGCTGCTCGATGTAGGCCTGCTGCTCGGCGTACGCCTGCTGGTCCGCGTACCACTGGTCGTGCGGCTCCTCAGGAACGTACGAAGGCTGCTGAGCCGCGAACCACGGGCTCACATGCGCACCCTCGGCCTCCTGCGCGGGCTGCTGCCGGCCCTGGCCCTGATCCTGCGGCTGCGCGTGCTGCACCTGCGGCTCGGCCTCCAGCTGCGGCGCGGGCGGCGCCACCAGCTCCGGATGCTGCGACTGCTGCGCATCCCCGGCCACCGGCACCGCCGCCTGCACAGGCACCGGCGCCGGCGGAAGCAGCGCCGGCTCGATGCCCGCGGCCGCGAGCCCCGCGGGAGCGGTCTCCGCGAGCGGTACGCCGAAGCGGGCAAGGCGCAGCGGCATCAGGGATTCCACCGGGGCCTTGCGGCGCCAGTTGCGGCCGAAGCGGGCCTGGAGGCGGGCCTGGTAGATCAGGCGGTCCTGTTCCAGCTGGATGACCTGCTCGTAGGAGCGGATCTCCCACAGCTTCATCCGGCGCCACAGCTTGAACGTCGGCACGGGCGAGAGGAGCCAGCGCGTGAGGCGTACGCCCTCCATGTGCTTGTCGGCCGTGATGTCCGCGATCCGGCCCACCGCGTGCCGCGCCGCCTCGACGGCGACCACGAACAGGACCGGGATGACGGCGTGCATGCCCACGCCCAGCGGGTCGGGCCAGGCCGCCGCGCCGTTGAAGGCGATCGTCGCCGCCGTCAGGAGCCAGGCCGTCTGGCGCAGCAGCGGGAAGGGGATGCGGATCCAGGTCAGGAGCAGGTCCAGCGCCAGCAGGACGCAGATGCCCGCGTCGATGCCGATCGGGAAGACCGCCGAGAAGCTGCCGAAGCCCTTCTTCTCGGCCAGCTCGCGTACGGCCGCGTACGACCCCGCGAAACCGATGCCGGCGATGACGACCGCACCGGCGACGACCACGCCGATGAGTATTCGGTGCGTGCGTGTCAGCTGCATCGCGGCCACCCGCGAACCCCTCCCTGTTCGGTTTGTTGCGAGCGACAGCCTGGCACACGCATGCGGAAGCCGGTGTGCCGGTACGGCAGGAGCCCGGCCCACCAGGGGCCGGGCTCTACAACTGCCTTGACTGCGCCGCGAGTTGCGCGCTTGACGCGCGCCGCGCTTTACGCGCCCGGCGTCAGCTCTTGGTCTTGGAGCTGGACTTGGAGCTCTGCTTGGAGCTGGGCTTGGAGGCCTTCGAGCCGTCCTTCGAGTCGTCCTTGGGAGCGGAGGACTCCTTCGACTTCGAGCCGTCGTCCGTGCCGCCCGCGCCACCCGCCTTGTTCGCGGAGACGACCGCCTCGGAGGCCTCCTTCGCGGCCTTCTCGGCGGCCTTGGACAGGTCCTTCGAGCTCGGCGCCTTGTCGCCCGCGAGGCCGGCGCCGTTGTAGTCGATCGTGACGACGGCGTTCTCCACGCGCGTCACGACCGTCTGCTGCTTGAAGTTTTCCTTGTCCTTCTTCAGGTCGTAGTGGACGACCGTCGTCTGGTCGCCCATCCCCGGGACCGGCTCCGTCTTGACGCTCTTCGCGCCCTCCGTCGCCTGCGCGTCCGCGACCTGCTTGGCGAAGTTGTTCTGCGCGCGCTTGGCGCCGCTGCCGAGCGAGGCGTCCGAGTCGAAGCGCATCAGCGAGACACGGAGCCAGCGGAACTGCGAGCCGTCGACGCCGTTGTTGTCGAGGCTGTCCCAGGAGCAGGTGCCACGCGCCGACGTGTCGTCGGACGTGCCCGCCTTGCCCGACTTGTCCTTGGCCTTCGGCACGAGGTCCTCAAGCGTCTTCTTCGACAGGACCTCGCAGGGCTCGGGCAGCTTGCTGAACGCCGCCTTCTCCACACTCGCGGCCTTGTCCTTGCCCGGGGCCGAGGCGGAGGCCTTCGAGCCCGAGTCCTTCTTGGCCCCGTCCGAGCCCGAGTCCGAGTCGGAGGAGCAGCCGGAGGCAACGAGGATCACCGGTACGGCGGCTGCGCAGGTGAGTATGCGGGTGAGTCGCTGTGCTGGTCGGTGCATGGTTCCTTCACTCAAGTCACTCAAGACGGCTGTCGTCGGTTCGATGGGCCACGGTACGCCGTGCCCGACGCGGACGACTCCGCTTCCGGACAGCCGGTGCCCCGTCCGAACCTCCGCTATTCGCTGAACCCGTCGGCCAGCTTTCCGGCCAGTTCCTGCGCCTTGTCCTGCATTTCCTTGCTGTCCGGGATCTCCGTACGACGTCCCGGCTGCTCGTCGTACTCGACGGTCACGATGACGTTCGACGTGCGGAACACCACAGTCACCGTGCGGTGCCGGGTCGCGGACCCGGAGGTCGTGAGCCCGTCGTCGAGGAAGGCCTCGTCGCCCAGGTCGTCGAGGATGCGGGGCTCCAGGCCGGGCGCCGTGACGGCATTTTCCGGAGAGCCGCTTGAGCCGGAGGCACTGGAGTCGCTGGAGGCACTCCCGCCCGCGTCGCCCTTGTCCTTGTCCTTGTCCTTGTCCTTTCCGTCACCCTTCCCCGTCTCGGCGCCGTCGGACGGCTCGGGAGCCGAACCCTCCGCGCCGCCCTCGTCCGCGTCACCGGCGGACGGGGTGCCGGAGGGCGCGGCCAGATCCGCCTTCTGCGCCTTCGACGAGTAGACCTCCGTCGCACGGGTGTCATCGCTCACGGAGTTGTCGTACGAGACGACGCGCTCGAAGTCGACGAGCAGATGGTGGGTGGCGTCCGAGGACTCCACCTTCCAGCGGCAGCCCACACGCCGGTCGGTGTCGTACGTGACGGTCGGCGCGCCCTCGTACGCCCTCTCCTGCTGCTCCTCGCCCGGGATCTCCTCGATGCCGGGCAGCATCGAGTCGAGCGTGCCGCGGTCGACCTGGCCGCAGGGCTCGGGGAGGGTGCGGTACTTGCCGGGCTCGGCGGCCGCGGTCGTCCCGCTGGTGTCGCCGGGCTTCGAGTCGTCCGGCTCACCGCCGAGCGCACCGCCGCCCGTGCATCCGGCGAGCAGCGCCGCGATGAGAGCCGCGACGCCTGGTACGTACGCCTTCCGCTGCACCGATGGGCTCCTTCTCGCCGGGGATATTGGGTTGCCGCTGGTGGGCGACCGGTGGACACAATGTGTATCGCACGCGATGCCGTGGATGCCGGTCCGCGATCCCTTTCGTTGACCTTGGCGCCGGTATTTGCGCTTCAAGACTTTCAGCAGTGTTGTTCAACTACGGGGGAATGAGGACGTTATGTCGTACGTGGAGGTTCCGGGGGCAAAAGTACCGATCCGGATGTGGACGGACCCGGCCTCGGTCGAGGATGTCGCACTCCAGCAGCTCCAGAACGTGGCGACCCTGCCGTGGATCAAGGGCCTGGCCGTCATGCCGGACGTCCACTACGGCAAGGGCGCGACGGTCGGTTCGGTGATCGCCATGCAGGGTGCGGTGTGCCCCGCGGCGGTGGGTGTCGACATCGGCTGCGGAATGTCGGCGGTCAAGACCTCCCTGACGGCGAACGACCTGCCGGGTGACCTGTCCCGCCTGCGCTCGAAGATCGAGCAGGCGATTCCGGTGGGCCGGGGGATGCATGACGATGCCGTGGATCCGGGGCGGCTCCATGGGTTCGGCACGTCCGCCTGGGACGACTTCTGGTCACGCTTCGACGGGATCGCCGATGCGGTCAAATTTCGTCAGGATCGGGCGACGAAGCAGATGGGAACGCTCGGATCCGGAAACCATTTCATCGAGTTCTGCCTCGATGAGTCGGGTGCGGTCTGGTTGATGCTGCACTCGGGCTCCCGGAACATCGGCAAGGAACTGGCCGACCACCACATAGGGGTCGCCCAGAAGCTGCCTCACAACCAGGGAATCATCGACCGCGACCTGGCGGTGTTCATCGCGGACACCCCGCAGATGGCGGCGTACCGGAACGATCTTTTCTGGGCGCAGGAGTACGCGAAGTACAACCGCTCGATCATGATGGGGCTCTTCCAGGACGTGGTCCGCAAGGAGTTCAAGAAGGCCAAGGTGACCTTCGAGCCGGTGATCTCCTGCCACCACAACTACGTCAGCGAAGAGCGGTACGACGGGATGGACCTGCTGGTCACGCGGAAGGGTGCGATCCGCGCCGGCAGCGGCGACTTCGGGATCATCCCCGGCTCGATGGGCACCGGTTCGTACATCGTGAAGGGCCTCGGAAACGCGGCGTCCTTCAACTCGGCCTCGCACGGTGCGGGTCGGCGGATGAGCCGGAACGCGGCGAAGAAGCGCTTTTCGACGAAGGACCTGGAGGAGCAGACGCGGGGCGTCGAGTGCCGAAAGGACTCGGGCGTCGTGGACGAGATCCCGGGCGCGTACAAGCCGATCGAGCAGGTCATGGACCAGCAGAGCGACCTGGTTCAGGTCGTGGCCAAGCTCAAGCAGGTCATCTGCGTGAAGGGCTGAAGCCGCGCAGAAGGCGGGGGCAGGGCCATGAGCGGCCCTGCCCCCGCCTTCTGCGTCCGCGTCACAGTTCCCGGTGGACCTTGGTGTTCGAGGCCTGGGCGCGGGGGCGGACCACCAGGAGGTCGATGTTGACGTGGGGCGGGCGGGTGACCGCCCAGGTGATCGTGTCCGCCACGTCGTCCGCCGAGAGGGGCTCGGCCACGCCCTCGTAGACCTTCGCGGCCTTCTCCGTGTCGCCGCCGAAGCGGGTCGTCGCGAACTCCTCCGTCTTGACCATGCCGGGGGCGACCTCGATGACGCGGACCGGGGTGCCGACGATCTCCAGGCGGAGGGTCTCGGCGAGGACGTGCTCGGCGTGCTTGGCGGCCACATAGCCACCACCGCCCTCGTACGTGCCGTGCCCGGCGGTCGAGGAGAGGACGACCACCGTGCCGTCGGCGCTCGCGGTGAGCGCGGGGAGCAGGGCCTGGGTGACGTTCAGGGTGCCGATGACGTTCGTCTCGTACATCTGGCGCCAGTCGGCGGGGTCGCCGGTGGCGATGGTGTCGGCGCCGAGCGCGCCGCCCGCGTTGTTGACCAGGACCGCGACCTTGCGGAAGGCGGTGGCGAACTCGTCCACGGCCGTGCGGTCGGTGATGTCCAGCGCGTACGCCATCGCGTCGTGCCCGGCGGCCGTGATCTCGGCCGCCAGGGCCTCGATGCGGTCCTTGCGGCGGGCGGTGAGGACGACGCGGTAGCCGGCGGCGGCGAGTCCGCGCGCGGTGGCGGCGCCGATGCCGCTGCTCGCGCCGGTGACGATCGCGATGCGGGTGGCGGCGGGCGCGGCGTTCGCGGCGGTCATGGCTGCTCCTTGGGCGTACGTGTGTTCCTGCCTGTCGTCCCGCCAGGATAGGTCGGCTGCCGGATGCCGAGGGGCGCAGGCCGAGGGCCGGAGGCCGACCGGCTAGCGGCCCCGTGGCGCGTACATGATCACGGCCATCCCCGCCAGGCAGATCAGCGCTCCGGTCACGTCCCAGCGGTCGGGCCGGTAGCCGTCGGCGACCATGCCCCAGGCGATGGATCCCGCGACGAAGACGCCGCCGTACGCGGCGAGGATGCGGCCGAATTCGGCGTCGGGCTGGAGCGTGGCGACGAAGCCGTAGACGCCGAGTGCGATGACGCCCGCGCCGATCCACGCCCACCCTTTGTGCTCGCGCACTCCTTGCCAGACCAGCCAGGCGCCGCCGATCTCGAAGAGCGCGGCGAGGACGAAGAGGGCGGCGGAACGGGCGATGAGCATGGGGGGAATCGTGGCATGGGTGCCGAATCCGGCGGGCCTTCGGAAGTCTGCGTCGTACGCTTTCTGTCTGACGCAGATACCTGGAGGAGGGTGGTCCGCCGTGGCCAGCGAGAAGAACGGTGCCGGGGCGCGGCGCGATGCCCTGCTGGACGAGCTGTCCGTCGAGTCGCGGCGCTACATGGCGTCGTATGCCCTCTTCAATCAGGCCGTCGCCGACCACCTGAACCTGCACCCCACCGACCTGCAGTGCGTGAACCTGCTCGGCCTGGAGGAGAAGCCGGTCACCACGGGCCGCATCGCCGAGCTGACCGGCCTCACGACCGGCTCGGCGACGCGGCTCGTGGACCGGCTGGAGAAGGCGGGCTACGTCGTACGGGAGCGGGATGCCGCCGACCGGCGGCGGGTGCTCGTGTCGACGGTGCCGGAGAAGGTGGCGGAGTTCGGGCGGATGTGGGACAAGCTCGGGGGCGGCTGGTTCGCGCTCTTCGAGCGGTACGACGACACCGAACTGGCCCTGCTCATCACGCACATGCGCCGCACCGTGGAGTTCAGTGCGGCGCAGGTGGCGCGGTTGCGTGGCGGGGAGCTGGACGGATAGCGGGCTGAGGGGGCCGGGCGGGGCTCAGTGGTGCTGCTCCGCCTGTGCCTTGCGCGGCAGGAGTCGTACGAGGCCGCAGCAGAGCAGCGTGACGCCCGCGACGACGGTGAGGGTGACGGTCATGGCGTGGGCCGGGCCACCGTCGGCGGTCTTGAAGAAGACGGTGACGACGGTGGCCGCGCCGATCGCGTTGGCCAGCTGCTGCACCGCGCTGAGCGAGCCGCTCGCGCTGCCCGCCTCGTCGGGGGCGATGTCGCCGATGGTGATGTCGTAGACGGTGCCGAAGCAGGTGCCCATGCCCAGGCCGATGATGAGCATGGGCGGCAGCAGGGCCCAGCCGGCGGGGTGGGTCGGGGAGTTCGCGACCAGTGCCAGCAGGTATCCGGTGCCGGTCAGCATGATCAGCAGGCCGATGAGGACGAGCTTGCGGCCGAGTTTTCCGATGAGGCCGTGGCAGGCGATGGACGCGATGACGATGCCCGCGGAGAGCGGGACGAGGCCGAGCGCGGTGTCGGAGGGTGAGCGGCCGAGCCCTTCCTGCAGGTAGAGCGAGATGACGTAGAGCAGCCCGGACACGGCGGCGGAGAAGGCGACGCAGAGGACGAGCCCCGAGGTGAAGCCGCGGTTGCGCAGCAGCGAGGGCTGGATCAGCGGGTTCGGTGCGGTGCGCTGGCGGCGGCAGAAGAGCGCGAAGAAGGCGAGGCCCGCGGCGATCAGCAGGAGGGGCGCGGGGGTCCAGCCGTTCGTGGAGCCCTCGATCAGGCCGGAGAGCAGCCCGAGCATGGTGGCGCCGAGGAGGGCGGAGCCTGCGCCGTCGATCGAGGTGGCGCGGTCACCGGGGTCCTTGGGGAGCAGGCGGAGGGCGGCGATGAGGGCCGCGCCGCCCAGCACGAGGTTGATCAGGAACATGGGCCGCCAGCCGAGGCCGGCGAGGTCGGCGTCGATGAGGAACCCGGCGAGGATGGGGCCGCCGACGGCGGAGAGACCCATGGCGGGGGCGAAGAGGCTGAACGCCTTGCCGATCTCCTCGCGGGGCCAGACCGAGCCGAGGATGCCGAAGCCCTGCGGGATGACGAGTGCGCCGAAGGCACCCTGCGCGAGGCGGGCGACGGTGATCGACTCGGGGCTGAAGGCGAGCCCGCAGGCGACCGAGGCGAGCGTGAACCCGCCGAGACCGAGCAGGAAGAGCCGCCGCCTGCCGTACTTGTCGCCGAGCCGTCCGCCGAGGACGAGGAGCACGCCGAGGGCCAGCGCGTAGGAGGCGCCGAGCCACTGGATGAGGCCGGGGCCGCCGCCGAGGTCCTTGGCGATGGTGGGGGCGGCGATGTTGGTGACGGTGGCGTCCACGAGGTCGAGCACGTCGGCGGCGATGATCACCGCGAGGACGGCCCAGCGTTTTCGGGGGGTGAGCGGGGCGGGTGGGGCGGTGTCCGGTGGGGACGGGGGTGGGGGTGCGTCGTGGGCGTGGGTGGGGGCAGGGGAGTCCATGGGCACGGGAGGGTCCTTCGTTCACGAGGTTCCGGGAGAGCGGGAGAGAGGCGGTACGCAGTCACGGCGGGGCACGGAAGTGTGCGGCGCTGTGCAGAAGCTGCGTCACGCAGATAAATGTGCGGCACGTGGCTCGTACTGTCAAGGCGGTTCGCGGGAGGGGTGTGGCTCGGCGGCTTCCGCTGCGGGTGGTGCGTGCTGTGCGGGGCGTTGTCAGTGGCTCGCCGTACGGTGGCCGGCATGGAGAGACAACGATCTGCGGGTCTGCGACTCGTTCCCTGGTCGGATGCGGACTTCGCGCTCCTTGAGGCCAACAACTCGCCTGAGATGACGGCGCACTTGGGCGGCCCCGAGACGCAGGAGCAGCTGGTGTCGCGGCATCGGCGCTACCTCGCGTTGGAGGAGCGGGGGCGGATGTTCCGGATCGCGCTCGACGGTGAGGCCGTCGGCTCGATCGGGTACTGGGAGACGACCTGGCAGGGCGAGCCCGCGTGGGAGACGGGGTGGGGCGTGCTCCCCGAGTTCCAGGGACGCGGCATCGCGGCGGCAGCCGCGCGCCTGGTCGTCGAGGAGGCCAGAGCCGCGGGGCGGCACCGCTACCTGCACGCTTTCCCCTCCCGCGAGCACCCCGCCTCGAACGGCGTGTGCCGCAAGGCGGGGTTCACACTCCGGGGCGAGTCCGACTTCGAGTACCCGAAGGGGCACTGGATGCGGTGCAACGACTGGAGTGTTGATCTGGGGGAGGGGTGAGGTGGGGGCGAGGGGCCCCGGGCAGGCGTAGGGCGCGGGTGAGGCAGGTGTGGGTCGGAGGCGAGGCGCGGCTGAGGCGGTGGTGAGGCGCCGGAGTTGAGGGCGGGGGCGAGGCGCGGGTGGGGGGCGAGGCAGGTGTGGGGCGAGGCTCGGCTGAGGGGGCCGGGCAGGCGTGAGGCAGGTGGCGGGGCGAGGGAAGGCGGGGGTGAGGCAGGCGTCGGGCGGCGGGTGCAGGCGTGAGCCAGGCGCGTGGCGAGGGAAGGCAAGGGTGAGGCAGGCGTCGGGCGCGGGTGCAGGCGTGAGGCAGGTGGCGGGGCGCGGGAAGGCAGGGGTGAGGCTCGGGTGAGGCAGGCGCGTGGCGCGGGTGAGGCCGGGGTGGGTTACTGCGAGGGGTGCGGCTGGGGGGCGTATGCCGTGGGCGGGACGCCTACCGTGGCGGTGAAGTCCCTGATCAGGTGGGCCTGGTCGGCGTAGCCCAGGGTCGTTGCCAGGGCTGCCCAGTCCACCTCGCGGTCCGCTTCCGCCCGCTCCAGCGCCTCGTGGATCCGGTGGCGCAGGATCAGCCACTTCGGGCCCACCCCGACGTACGCCGAGAACAGCCGCTGAAGTGCCCGGACCGAAAGCCCCGCCGCCTCCGCGAACTCGCCGACCCGGCGGATCCCGCGGTCCGTGCGGATGCGTTCGGCCAGAGTCATGGCGAGGTCTGCCTGCGGGTCGGGTGCGGGCCCGAGGCCCAGCAGGAAGGCGTCGAGTGCCGCCACGCGCGCGTGCTCCTCGTCGGGGGACAGGACCGCGTCGAGCGCACCCTCGGGCACCTCCCCGAACACTTCCTCCAGCGGCAGCAGCCGCCGCCCCGTCCATGCGGACACCGGCGCCGAGGGGGCGAACGGCCGGAAGCCCCCGGGACGGAACTTCACCCCGCAGACCCGCCCCGCCCCCTCCAGTTTCTGTGTGAAGAGGCCGAGCCCGACCCCGGCCACCTCGGCGAACGGCTCCTGCCCGGAGAACCTCTGGAAGACGACGTTCACGGACGGGTGCGGCACGATGTGCGAGGCGTACGGCTCGGACAGGTCCCAGTCGATCAGCCAGTACTGCTCCACATAGGGGTGCAGGGCGGTCGCGCCCGGCGCGAGGCGGCGGAAATCCACGCGGGCGAAGAGCCCGGCGGCATCGACGATGCCGCGGGTGTCCGTGCGCGGCCCGGGAGCCGGTGCGGAGGAAGCGCCGGAGGAAGCGGAGGGAGGGCCGGAGGAAACGGCAGAGGCATCGGCGTCGGCCATGGCTGGATCGTATGCCGGGGTCCCGAAGCCGTGTCGCGTTTTTTCAAGCCAGGGGAGTGGTCGCCGCCCTACGGTCGGACCATGAGTGAGAACAGCACCGCCCACAGTGAGAACAGCATCGCCGACCTCCTGAAGGCGGCCACCACCCAAGCCGTTCCCGTGGTCCGCGCCATCCCCGAGGACCGCCTCGCCGCTCCCACCCCCTGTGCCGAGTACGACGTGAAGGCGCTGGTCAACCACCTCCTCCAGGTGATCGTCCAGTTCCAGGCGCTGGCCGCGAAGCAGAACTCCGACTTCGGTGATTCCCCGGACTACGTCGCCGAGAGCCCCGACTGGCGCGGCCGTTTCGCCGACGAGGCGGGGAAGCTGGTCGCCGCCTGGGCCGCCCCCGGCGCCGAAGAGGGCACCACGGGCGCGATGGACATGCCCGCGAGGACCGTCGGCTGCATGGTGCTGCTCGACCTGACGGTGCACGCCTGGGATCTGGCCCGCGCCACGGGTCAGGACTACGAGCCCGCCCCGGAGAGCAGCGGCGTCGTCGCCGCGCTGCGGGAATCGGTCGCGAACCTGGGTCCGACGGCCCGGAAGATGGGCGTCTTCGGGGAGCCGCTCCCCGTGCCCGAAGGAGCCTCCGAGCTGGAGCGGCTTCTGGCCGAGACCGGCCGGGACCCCCGCTGGACCCCGTAACGCACCGAACCCCGCGACCCCGGGCCCAGGCGCCACCGCCAGGGCCCGGGGGGGGGTGGGGCCTGGCCGGACCCCACCGCGGCGCTCCGGGAATACCCCGCGACCCAGCGCAGTTCCGTAGGTATAGTTGAACAGTCAACAACCTGCGGAGAGTGAGTCAGCCATGCAGTCCGGATCCGGCATGCAGTTCGGGATCTTCAGCGTCGGCGACGTGACGCCGGATCCCACGACGGGCCGCACCCCCACCGAGCACGAGCGCATCAAGGCCATGGTCGCCATCGCGCTGAAGGCCGAGGAGGTCGGGCTCGACGTCTTCGCGACCGGCGAGCACCACAATCCGCCGTTCGTCCCCTCCTCGCCCACCACGATGCTCGGCTACATCGCCGCCCGCACCGAGAACCTGATCCTCTCCACCTCCACGACCCTCATCACCACGAACGACCCGGTGAAGATCGCCGAGGACTTCGCGATGCTCCAGCACCTCGCCGGCGGCCGGGCCGACGTGATGATGGGCCGTGGCAACACCGGCCCGGTGTACCCGTGGTTCGGCAAGGACATCCGCGAGGGCATCAACCTCGCCGTCGAGAACTACGCGCTCCTGCACAGGCTGTGGCGCGAGGACGTCGTGACATGGGAGGGCAAGTTCCGTACGCCCCTTCAGTCGTTCACCTCGACGCCCCGCCCGCTGGACGGCGTCGCGCCCTTCGTCTGGCACGGCTCCATCCGCTCCCCGGAGATCGCCGAGCAGGCCGCGTACTACGGCGACGGCTTCTTCCACAACAACATCTTCTGGCCGCAGGAGCACACCAAGAAGATGGTCGACCTCTACCGCCGCCGGTTCGCGCACTACGGGCACGGCACGCCCGAGCAGGCGATCGTCGGGCTCGGCGGGCAGGTCTTCATGCGGAAGAACTCCCAGGACGCGGTGAACGAGTTCAGGCCGTACTTCGACAACGCACCGGTGTACGGGCACGGGCCCTCCCTGGAGGAGTTCACCTCCCAGACCCCGCTGACCGTCGGATCGCCGCAGCAGGTGATCGAGCGGACGCTGTCCTTCCGCGACACCGTCGGCGACTACCAGCGCCAGCTGTTCCTGATGGACCACGCGGGCCTGCCCCTCAAGACCGTCCTGGAGCAGCTGGACATCCTCGGCGAGGAGGTCGTCCCGGTCCTGCGCGAGGAGTTCGCCAAGAACCGCCCGGCGAACGTCCCGGACGCCCCGACGCACGCCGCCCGCGTGGCGGCCCAGCAGAGTGATGAGGTCACCGCATGAAGCGCATGAAGCTCGTCGTCGTCTCCGCGGGACTGAGCGTCCCCTCCTCCACCCGCCTCCTCGCCGACCGCCTGGCAGCGGCCACCGGACGCCACGCCGACGTCGAGATCCAGGTCGTCGAACTCCGCGACCTGGCCGTGGAGATCGCGCACAACTACGTCACCGGGTTCCCCGGCCCGGAGCTGAGCGCGGCGGCGGAAGCGGTGAAGGGCGCGGACGGGCTCATCGCCGTCACGCCGGTCTTCTCCGCCTCGTACAGCGGCCTGTTCAAGTCGTTCTTCGACGTCCTGACGGTCCTGGACAAGGACGCGGTCGCCGGTACGCCGGTCCTGATCGCGGCGACCGGCGGCACCCCGCGCCATTCGCTGGTCCTGGAACACGCGATGCGCCCGCTGTTCGCGTACCTGCGGGCGGTGGTCATGCCGACGGCCGTGTACGCGGCGTCCGAGGACTGGGGCGCGGACGGCCTGGACGGGCGTGTGGAGAGGGCCGCGGCCGAACTGGCCGGAATCATGCGGCCCGCGCCGGTGCGTGCGGAGGAGCTGATCCCCTTCGAGAAGCAACTGGCGGCGCTCAGGCCCGAGTAGGTCCGGACGCGGGGCTCACGGCCACACGCTCACGGCCACACCAGGCAGTACGCCTGGTGCCCCGCGTCGTGGAGGCGGTGGCTGAAGTCCTGCCATTCGTGCAGCAGTTGGTAGACGTTGAAGGCGTCGCGCGGGCCGCCGCGGTCGGGGACCGTGGACCAGATGAACGCGGCGGCACCCACCGACTCCTCGCCGATGCCGCGCAGCGGGTCGACGACCGTCATGGGGAGTTTCACCACGGCGTAGTCGGGGTGCAGGACGACCAGTTCGAGCGGGGGCACCTTGGACAGGGGTATGCCCTCGATGCCGGTCAGGACCATCGCGGCCACCGTCTCCGGCTTGATCTTCGTGAACATGCCGTTCATGCCGAGCTCGTCGCCCCCGAGCTCCTCGGGACGCATCGAGATGGGTACGCGGGCGGCGGTCGCGCCGTCCGGGGCCCCGAAGTATTTGTAGGTCACCCCGCCCACCCGGCCACTCCTGCTTCCCGCCCGGTCCTGCTCCGTCTCGCCCCGCGCCAAGGCCTCGGCCTCGGCCGCTTCCGCCTCGCGCCGGTGCTTGCCGATCCGCCGGGCACGCCGCGGACCCAGGCCGTCGGTCCCCTCGCCCAGTCCGCCACCGCGATGCATATCTCCACCCGACTGCTTTTCCAGGGCGCCCGCCCCTGCTTTTCTAGGCCTCGCGGCCCCCGCCGCGCAACCCGATCATCGTGTCAGTGACCTCCCCCACGGTCACCGGCTAAAACGTGGAGTGAAACACCTGTCCGCAGGATGTCCGAAGCCTCTGACACCATGGTTCATGTGAGCTTCCCGTATAGCGCCCCAGTTTCGCAGACTCTCTTCGACCGTGCGGCGGCCGTGACGCCCGGCGGTGTGAACTCTCCCGTGCGCGCTTTCCGCGCTGTGGGCGGTACGCCCCGCTTCATGGTGTCCGGTACCGGTCCGTACCTGACGGATGCCGACGGCCGTGAGTACGTCGACCTCGTCTGCTCGTGGGGGCCGATGATCCTCGGCCACTCCCACCCCGATGTGATCGCCGCCGTCCAGGAGGCCGTCTCGCGCGGCACGTCCTTCGGTACGCCCGGCGAGGGCGAGGTCGCGCTCGCCGAGGAGATCGTCGCGCGCATCGCGCCCGTCGAGCAGGTGCGTCTGGTCTCCAGCGGCACCGAGGCGACGATGTCCGCGATCCGCCTGGCGCGCGGCTTCACCGGCCGCGCCAAGATCATCAAGTTCGCCGGGTGTTACCACGGTCACGTGGACGCGCTGCTCGCCGCGGCCGGCTCCGGTCTCGCCACGTTCGGCCTGCCGGACACCCCGGGCGTCACCGGCGCCCAGGCCGGCGACACGATCGTCGTCCCGTACAACGACCTCGATGCCGTGCGTGCCGCGTTCGCCGCGAACGCCGGTGAGATCGCCTGTGTCATCACGGAGGCGTCGCCGGGCAACATGGGCGTCGTCCCGCCGGGCGATGGCTTCAACCAGGGGCTCGCGGACCTGTGCAGGGAGAACGGCGCGCTGTACATCTCGGACGAGGTGATGACCGGCTTCCGTACGTCGAAGGCGGGCTGGTTCGGCGTCGACGGGGTGCGTCCCGATCTGATGACCTTCGGCAAGGTCATGGGCGGCGGCTTCCCGGCCGCCGCTTTCGGTGGCCGGGCCGACGTCATGGAGCACCTCGCCCCGGTCGGCCCCGTCTACCAGGCGGGCACCCTGTCGGGTAACCCGATCGCGACGGCCGCGGGCCTCGCCCAGCTGCGGCTCCTGGACGACGACGCGTACGACAAGGTCGATGTCGTCTCCGGGCAGTTGCGCGCTCTCGTCACGGACGCGCTCTCCAAGGAGGGCGTCGCGCACCGGCTGCAGAACGCGTCGAACATGTTCTCCGTCTTCTTCACCGACGGTGAGGTGCGCAATTACGACGACGCGAAGAAGCAGGAGTCGTTCCGCTTCACCGCGTTCTTCCACTCGATGCTGTCGCAGGGCGTGTATCTCCCGCCGTCGGCCTTCGAGTCCTGGTTCGTGTCCACCGCCCATGACGACCGGGCGATCGAGCGGATCGCCGCGGCCCTGCCGTCGGCGGCGCGCGCGGCAGCCGAAGCCACTGAGACCACCACGGAGGCCACCGCATGAGCGCGGGCAGCGAGCTCACAGTCGTCCATGTGATGCGCCACGGGGAGGTGGAGAACCCGGACGGGATCCTTTACGGGCGCCTTCCCGACTACCACCTCTCCGAGCTGGGGCGGCAGATGGCCGACCGGGTCGCCGAGCATCTCGCCCCGCGTGACATCACGCACGTGGTGGCGTCGCCGCTCGACCGCGCGCAGGAGACGGCGACGCCGATCGCCAAGGAGCACGGTCTTGAGCTGGCGACGGACGGGCGGCTCATCGAGGCGGGCAACGTCTTCGAGGGCAAGACCTTCGGCGTCGGCGACGGCGCGCTGAAGAACCCGGAGAACTGGAAGCACCTGGTCAACCCCTTCAAGCCGTCCTGGGGCGAGCCGTACGTCGAGCAGGTCGTGCGGATGATGGGCGCCCTGGACGCGGCGAAGGACGCGGCCCGTGGGCATGAAGCGGTGTGCGTCAGCCATCAGCTGCCGATCTGGATCGTGCGGAGCTTCGTGGAGAAGCGGCGCCTGTGGCACGACCCGCGCAAGCGGCAGTGCACGCTGGCCTCGCTGACGACGTTCACGTACCGCGGCGACAAGATCGTGTCCGTCGGGTACACGGAGCCCGCGCGGGATCTCGTTCCGGCGCATCTCCTCGCGGGCGCCAAGCCGGTGAAGGGGAAGGCCAAGGCGTTCGGCGCATAAGCGCTCCGCTGGTATTGCCGTCGATTGTCTGCGGCGGCGTCGTGGCTGGGTGCGCAGTTCCCCGCGCCCCTTCGGGGCGCCCACGCCAGGTAATCGGCTCGCGACTGTATGTCCGTTCTCGGTAAAAGGCACTCAATATGTGCCTACTTGTCGGAACCTCATTGTTCGTCGTGCCCTCTAACGGGGCGTCCATCGTGCATGGACGAAGGGCACGACGAATGGGGATGGAATGCGCGACATCAGTCGCAGGGGAATGATCGGCCTCGGCGTCGGGACCGCCGCCGCCGTGGGACTTGCGGGCTGCGGCACGGGCGGCGGCAGTCATTCGGGCGGTTCCGCGGACAAGGCAAAGGACGGCCGGGGTGGCGGAAAGCGCCCCGCGAAGCCGATCGGCGACGGCTCCACCTCGTACACGGGGAAGCAGCCGAACCAGCCGGGCAAGCCCGTCCCCCTGCAGCCGGGTGAGACGCCCCCGCAGTTCGTGATCTTCTCCTGGGACGGTGCGGGCGAGGTCGGCAACGGTCTCTTCCCGCGTTTCCTCAAGCTGGCCGAGGAACACGACGCACGGATGACGTTCTTCCTCTCGGGTCTTTATCTGCTGCCGGAATCGAAGAAGCGGATGTACAAGCCGCCGAACAACGCGGTCGGCGCCTCCGACATCGGCTATCTCACCGACGGTCACGTCAAGGAGACGCTGAAGTACGTACGCCAGGCATGGCTCGAGGGCCATGAGATCGGCACGCACTTCAACGGACACTTCTGCACGGGCAACGGCACGGTCGCCAACTGGACGCCCGCGCAATGGCAGAGCGAAATCGACCAGGCCACCTCCTTCGTGAAGGAATGGCGCACGAATACCGGCTGGACCGACCTGCCGTCGCTGCCTTTCGACTACGACAAGGAACTCGTCGGCGGGCGCACGCCCTGCCTCCTCGGCCAGGACAATCTGCTGCCGACGGCGAAGAAGCTCGGCTGGCGTTACGACGCCTCGTCGCCCGGCGGCCGCCAGCGCTGGCCCCAGAAGAAGATGGGCATCTGGGATCTGCCGCTGCAGGCGATGCCGTTCCCCGGGCACTCCTTCGAGGTCCTGTCCATGGACTACAACATCCTGGCCAACCAGTCGAACAACTCCACGAAGGCCCCGCCGGCCAACTACCCGGGCTGGCGCAAGCAGGCCACCGAGTCCTACATCGCCGGATTCAAGCGTGCCTACGAGTCCAACCGCGCCCCGTTCTTCATCGGCAACCACTTCGAGGAGTGGAACGGCGGCATCTACATGGACGCCGTCGAGGCGGCCCTGAAGCACATCGCGGGCAAGAAGGACGTACGCCTGGTCTCCTTCCGGCAGTTCGTCGACTGGCTCGACGTCCAGGACCCGAAGGTCCTCGCCGACCTGCAGGGCCTCGAAGTCGGCCAGGCGCCGACCGGTGGCTGGAAGGGACTCGGGAAGGCCGTCTGAAATGGGACTTTCCGCAACCCCGGGGGGTGCGGAAGATCCCCGAAACAGACATGCGAAACTTTTCACATGAGTGCCGCCTGCCGCGCCCCCCACAGCACGAACCGCAGCCGTAGCCGCAGCCGCGCCGCCCTCCTGGGCGCTGGGGCCGCGGTCGCCGCGCTGACCCTGTCGGCGTGCAGCTCCGGCGGCACGTCAGGCGGTTCCGGGAACACCAACTTCGTCACCGGCTCCGACGGCATCGCCACCGCGGGCAAGGGTGATCGCCAGGACGGCCCGAAGCTTGAGGGGGAGACCCTCACGGGCAAGCACCTCGACGTCGACGACTACAAGGGCAAGATCGTCGTCCTGAACGTCTGGGGCTCCTGGTGCTCGCCCTGCCGGGCCGAGGCGCCGAACTTCGCGAAGGTCTCGAAGGACCTCAAGGGCAAGGACGTGCAGTTCGTCGGGATCAACACCCGCGACCCGCAGAAGGACCCGGCGCTGGCGTTCGAGAAGGAGTGGAAGATCTCCTATCCGAGCCTGCACGATCCGATGGGCAAGCTGATGCTGCGCTTCCCCAAGGGCACGATGAACCCGAAGTTCATCCCCTCCACGATCATCCTCGACCGCGAGGGAAAGATCGCGGCCCGCTCGCAGCAGGCGCTCAACGAAGAGAAGCTGCGCAAGATGATCGACCCGCTGATCGCGGAGAAGTGATTTCCCCGTGATGTCCACTCTCGCCGCCGTCGGCGAAGCGAACCAGACCGTCATGAACGGAGCGCTTCTCGTCGCGCTGCCCGTCGCGGTCCTCGGCGGTCTCGTCTCCTTCTTCTCCCCGTGCGTACTCCCGCTGGTGCCGGGCTATCTGTCGTATGTCACCGGCGTCGGCGGCACCGACCTGGCCGAGGCCAAGCGCGGGCGGATGGCCGCGGGAGCCGGGCTCTTCGTGCTCGGCTTCACCGCCGTCTTCGTCTCCACCGGCGCGCTCTTCGGGTTCGTCGGGCAGAACCTGCAGGAATACCAGGACGTCATCACCAAGGTGCTCGGCGTGCTGATGATCGTCCTCGGCATCTTCTTCATGGGGCTCATGCCCTGGCTGTCGCAGCGGGAGTTCCGCTTCCACAAGAAGCCCGCCGCCGGACTCGCGGGCGCCCCGGTGCTCGGCGCACTGTTCGCCGTGGGCTGGGCGCCCTGCGTGGGGCCCACGCTGACGTCCGTCAACTCCCTGGCCCTCGACCAGGGGAGTGCGGGGCGCGGGGCCATACTGAGCGTCGCGTACTGCCTGGGGCTCGGGCTGCCGTTCATCCTCGCGGCCATCGCCTTCCGCAAGGCGCTCGGCGCGTTCAGCTGGGTCAAGAAGCACTACGTCTGGGTGATGCGCATCGGCGGCATCATGATGATCGCGACCGGGCTGCTGCTCGTCACCGGCGTCTGGGACACCATCGTGCAGCAGATGCAGGTCTGGTCCAACGGCTACACGGTGGGGATCTGATCCATGAGCAAGACCGAAGCCCCTGAAGAACAGAGCGACCTGGGTGCCGCGGGCTCTCAGCTGTCCACCGCCCCCGTCGACCGGGCGATGCCCGGCTCCTTCGGCGGCAAGCGCGCCCCGGGCGCCGCGGGCTGGCTCGTCTGGACCGGCAAGGAAGTCGTCGGCTGGACGCGGTGGATGTGGCGGCAGCTGACCTCGATGCGGGTCGCGCTGCTCCTGCTGCTCCTGCTCTCGCTCGGCGCGATCCCGGGCTCGCTGATCCCGCAGACCAGCATCGACGAGCTGAAGGTCCAGGACTTCAAGACCGCGCACACCACGCTCGCGCCGATCTACGAGAAGTTCCAGCTGTTCGACGTCTACAGCTCCGTGTGGTTCTCGGCGATCTACATCCTGCTCTTCATCTCCCTCATCGGCTGCATCGTGCCCCGCACCTGGCAGTTCGTCGGCCAGCTCCGCGGCCGGCCGCCGGGTGCGCCCAAACGGCTCGACCGGCTGCCCGCGTACACCACGTGGCGCACCGAGGCCGAGCCCGAGCAGGTCCACGACGCCGCGCTCGGGCTGCTCAAGGGCCGCCGCTTCCGCGCGGACCTCACGGCGGGCAAGGGCGGCGCGGGGGCGTCCGTCGCCGCGGAGAAGGGCTACCTGCGTGAGGCGGGCAACCTCTTCTTCCACATCTCGCTGATCGTGCTCCTGATCGCCTTCGCCGTCGGCGCCCTGTTCAAGTCCGAGGGCGGCAAGCTCATCGTCCAGGGCGACGGGTTCGCCAACACCCTCACCCAGTACGACAACTTCAAGTCCGGCAGCCTCTTCAACACCGACGACCTGGCGCCGTTCAGCTTCAAGCTGGACAGCTTCGAGTCGACGTTCGAGCGGAAGGGCCCCGAGAAGGGGACCGCCCGCACCTACCGGGCGAACGTCACCTACACCGAGGGCGTCGACGGTCCGGAGAAGAAGAAGTCGATCGAGGTCAACAAGCCGCTCGAGGTCGACGGCTCGAAGGTCTACCTGATCGGCCAGGGCTACGCGCCGACCGTCACCGTCCGGGACGGCAAGGGCAAGGTCGTCTCCAAGATGTCCGTGCCGCTGCTGCCCATCGACTCCAATGGCACGGCCACCGGCGCCATCAAGGTGCTCGACGGCTACCGCGACAAGAACGGCAAGAAGGAACAGCTCGGCTTCAACGCCTTCTTCGTGCCGACGTTCGCCGGCGAGGGCCAGGGCCAGATGTTCTCCCAGTTCCCCGCGCTGGACTACCCCGTGCTCGCGCTCTCCGCGTACCACGGAAGCCTCGGTGTGGACTCCGGTCTGCCGCAGAACGTCTATCAGCTGGACACCAGCAAGATGGAAAAGTTCAAGGACTCCAAGGGCGAGCTCCTCAAGCAGCGGATGCGGCCCGGCGAGACGATGAAGCTGCCCGGCGGTGCCGGCTCGATCACCTTCGAGAAGGACATCAAGCGCTGGGCGACCTTCCAGGTCTCCCAGCAGCCCGGCTCCATGTGGGCGCTCGTCGGGGCGGTCTCCGCCATCGTCGGCCTCGCCGGATCGCTGTTCATCCAGCGCCGCCGCGTGTGGGTGCGGGCCGTCCGTGGCGCCGACGGCGTCACCGTCGTCGAGATGGCCGGGCTCGGCCGCAGCGAGTCCGCCAAGTTGCCCGAAGAGCTGGGCGACCTCGCCGCGCACCTCTACGAGAAGGCGCCGAGCGCGTCCGAAACAGACCCCGCCGATCAAGCCGATCATGCCGTTCCCGCAGCTCAAGCAACTGCCGCGCATGGCGACTCCACCCCCCAAGATGTTCCTGCCGAAGGGGCTGAGAAGTGAATCTCGCCACCACCCTCGCCGCCGAACCGAACGAGAACCTCGCGCACATCAGCAATGTGCTGGTCTACTCCGCGATGGCCGTCTATCTCCTTGCCTTCTTCGCGCACATGGCGGAGTGGATCCTCGGCAGCCGCAGCAAGGTCGGCCGCACGGCCGCCGCGCTGACCCCCCGGACCGAGGCCGCCGCCAAGGCGCCCGCCGTCACCGTCAAGGCCAAGAACGGCACCGGCACCGCGGTTCTCGACCGCCCCGCGTCGGCCCCCAAGGTCGTCACCCGCTCCGTCACCGGCACGCGCGACGTGCCGGACGGCCCCGGCGCCTCGGGCGGTGACGAGAAGGGGGACCTCTACGGCCGTATCGCCGTGTCCCTCACCGTGCTCGCGTTCCTCGTCGAGGCCGGTGGTGTGCTCACCCGCGCGCTGTCGGTGCAGCGGGCGCCGTGGGGCAACATGTACGAATTCAACCTGACGTTCTCCACCATGGCCGTCGGGGTGTACCTCGTGCTCATGGCGCTGAAGAAGAACGTCGGCTGGCTCGGCCTTCCGCTGGTCACCACGGTCCTCCTCGATCTCGGTCTCGCCGTCACTGTCTTGTACACCGCCAGTGACCAGTTGGTTCCCGCCCTTCACTCGTACTGGCTGTGGATCCACGTCTCCACCGCGATCTTCTGCGGGGCGACGTTCTACCTGGCCGGCGTCGCGACGATCCTCTACCTCTTCCGCGACTCCTACGAGAACAAGCTGGCCGCGGGCGGCAAGCCCGGCCGCTTCGCCTCCTCCGTCCTGGAGCGCCTGCCCGCCGCGGCCACCCTCGACAAGTTCTCGTACCGCGTGAACGCCGCCGTCTTCCCGCTGTGGACGTTCACGATCATCGCGGGCGCGATCTGGGCGGGCGACGCATGGGGCCGCTACTGGGGCTGGGACCCCAAGGAGGTCTGGTCCTTCATCACCTGGGTCGCCTACGCCTGCTACCTCCACGCCCGCGCGACGGCAGGCTGGAAGGGCCGCAAGGCCGCCTACCTGGCCCTGATCGCCTTCGGCTGCTGGCTGTTCAACTACTACGGCGTGAACATCTTCGTCACCGGCAAGCACTCGTACGCCGGGGTCTGACCCGCAGCGCCCGTAAGCACCCGCCGGGAGTGCGGAGTGGTCCGTGTCGGGTGAGGGTTGTGGCATGACCGCGTTGATCGGGCAGGGTACGAGCTGGACGGACGGCTCCACGCAGCATCTCCGTTACGCACTTCACCTTCCCCACCCTGTGGAAAAGGTCTGGGCGGCGGCGGCCACCCCGGAGGGGCTTCCGGGGTGGCTGGCCGCCGCCGACGTGTTCGAGCCGAGGCTCGGCGGAGCCGTCACGCTGCGGTGGCTCAACGGCGACGAGTCGGCCTCCCACTCCGGGCACATCACGGAGTGGGACCCGGAGCGGGTCGCCGAGTACACGATCGACCTGCACGGGCGGTGCCGCTTCCACCTGGAGGCGGCCGACGGGAAGACCGGCACCACCCTCCGCTTCACCAACGAGTTCGACGGCGACGACGCGCTGCGACTCGACTGCCTCGCCGGCTGGCACAACCACTTCGAGTTCCTCGTCGATGCCCTCGACGGGCGGCCCAAGGACTGGTCGACGTGGAGCCTGGAACCGTGGCGGGAACTGCGCGAGACGTACCGGAAGCAGTGACCGGACGGCCGGGCGCGAGTCAGCTGTAGTCAGGCTGCGGTGACCCTCAGAAGCAGCTTTCCCGTGCTCGTGCGGTTGCCCATCAGGCGGTGTGCCCCGGCGGCATCGGCCAGCGGGAACTCCGCCGTCACCGGCAGCGTCACCGTCCCGTCGGCCACCTTCGCGTAGGCCCGTGCGGCGATCTCGCGCAGGGACTGCGGCGCCGACGCGGCGAGCGACAGGATCGAGAAGCCGAAGACGCCGAGGCCCGCCGGGTACAGCTCGGGCTGGCCCACCCGCCACGGCTCGGCCGAGCTCGCGTTGCCGAAGGAGACGAGCCGCCCGAAGACGGCGAGCGCGTCGAGGCCCCCGCGCAAGGCGTCGCCGCCGACCGGGTCGAGAGCGAGGTCGACGCCGCGTCCGCCGGTGGCGGCACGGACCTCGGCGGCGAAGCCGTCGCCGGAGTCCCCGACGAACACCTCGTCGTATCCGTGTTCCAGGGCGTACTTCGCCTTGGCCCCGCTCGACACGACGCCGTACACCGCGCCCGCGCCCGCCGCCTTGGCCAACTGGCCCACCACCGTGCCGACCCCGCCCGCCGCGCCCTGCACGAGGACGCTCTCGCCCGCGCGCAGCCTGCCCACCTCGTGGAGCAGGGCGTGCGCGGTGGGCAGGACCGTGGGCAGGGTGGCCGCCGTGCGCAGGTCCACGCCGTCCGGCAGGGGGAACACCGTCGCCGCCGCGGCGACCACGACCTCCGCGTACGCGCCGCCCTCGGTGAGCGCGACGACCTCCTGTCCGGCCGTGAACCCCTCGACGCCCGCGCCGACTTCCCGGACGCGCCCGGAGACCTCAAGGCCGGGTACGTAGGGGAGCGAGGGCACGCGGTAGCCCTCGGAGCGGGCCTTCAGGTCGGCGAAGTTCACGCCGGTGTACGCGACGTCGATGCTGATCTGGCCCGCCGCGGGCGCGGGGACGGGAGCCTCCGTCACCGTGAGGACCTCGGGGCCGCCGTACTCCTGGAACTGGATCGCGCGCATGGTGGGCATGGCTGTGCACCCTTCGAGTGGCCAGACAGGTGTCCGATGGAGTGTTCAACAGAAAGCGAACACTCAGGAGTGTATGGTTTTCATCGAACACTCGGCAAGGGTCGAGCGGAAACCCGGCAAGGGCCGAGGTGAAGGGAGTCCGGTCGTGGCGAACACGCACCACCGCGCGGCGCCGGTGCACGTCCATCCCGACGAGGTGTCCGTGCTGGCCGCGCTCACCGCGCTCGGCGACCCCGTACGCCTGGAACTGGTACGGGAGTTGGCCTCGTCCCCCGACTGGGCCCGCAGCTGCGGCAGCTTCGACGTGCCCGTCGGCAAGGCCGCGCTGAGCCATCACTTCGGGGTACTGCGGGGAGCGGGGCTCGTCGAGCAGCGGGACGAGGGGCCCAAGCGGGTCAACCGGCTGCGCCGGGAGGAGTTCGAGGCGCGCTTCCCCGGACTGCTCGCCCTGGTCCTGCGGCCGGACCGGCCGGACTCCTCGGCAGCCGGGCAGGCCGGGCAGGCCGGCTAGTCGAGGCCGATGTCCTCGTGCCACAGCTCCGGCCGTGCCGCGACGAAGTCCCGCATCATCGTCGCGCACGCCGGATCGTCGAGGATCACGACCTCCACGCCGTGCTCCGCCAGCCAGTCGTGTCCGCCCTGGAACGTCCGCGCCTCGCCGACGACCACCCGCGAGATCCCGAACTGCCGCACCAGGCCGCTGCAGTACCAGCACGGGGAGAGCGTCGTGACCATCGTCGTCCCGCGGTACGTGCGCTGCCGTCCCGCGGCCCGGAACGCCGATGTCTCCGCGTGCAGGGACGGATCACCCTCCTGGACGCGGCGGTTGCGCCCGCGCCCCCACAGGGCCCCGTCCGTTCCGTACAGCGCGGCGCCGACCGGAACGCCGCCCTCCGCGAGGCTCAGCCGTGCTTCGTCGACGGCGGTCGCGAGCCATGCGCGGGCCTGTGCCTGATCCACCGGTGTCTGATCCATCCGAGCACCTTTCGTCAGGGGCCATCGTCCCCGCCGATGAGCCCATCGGCAGGACGCCCCACTGGCTCGTGGACCAGCGCATACGCCCGCTCGTAGCTTCATGGGCATGACCTCAGAGAACAAGGGCACGGCCCAGCTCACCGCCGCGATGGTGCTCTCCGGCACCCTCGGGATCTTCGTCGTCGAGTCAGGCGCCTCGGCCTTCAACGTGGTGTTCTTCCGCGTACTCTTCGGTGCCCTCGCCCTGGGGGCCTACGCCTTCGTCCGCGGCTACTTCCGCGACCACGGCCTCACCCCCAAGAAGCTCGGACTCGCCGCGCTCGGCGGCGCGTTCATCGTCTTCAACTGGGTGTTCCTCTTCAAGGCGTACGAGGCGACCTCGATCTCCCTGGCCACCGTCGTCTACCACACGCAGCCGTTCCTGCTCGTGCTGCTCAGCGCGGTCATCTTCCGCGAACGCCTGACCAGGCATCAACTCCTGTGGCTCGGCACCGCGTTCGCCGGGCTCGTCCTGGTCTCCGGTGTACGGCCCGGTGACCTCGGCTCGCTCACCGGCATCGGCCTCGCACTCGTCGCCGCGCTGCTCTACGGCCTCTCCACGCTCGTCACCAAGCGCATCACCGGCGTACGCCCACATCTCATCGCCCTCGTCCAGGTCCTCGTCGGCATCCCGCTGCTGCTGCCCTTCGCGAACTTCGGTGCGATGAGCGGAACGGGCGCCGGCTGGGGCTGGCTCGTCGGGCTCGGCGTCATCCACACCGGCCTGATGTACGTCCTGATGTACGCGGCGTACGCGAAGCTGCCCACCGCCAAGATCGCCGTACTCGCCTTCACCTATCCGGCGGTCGCGATGGTCGCCGACTGGGCCGTCTACGGGCACCACATCGGCTTCGTCCAGGCGCTCGGCGTGCCGCTGATCGTCCTCGCGAGCCTGAAGGTCAACCGCGCCAAGTCACAGAGGACCGTGGCTACTTCGACGCCTCCGCTGCCTGCTCCCGCACCAGCCGCACAGACTGCTCGATGAAGAGCCGCACATGGGCCGCGAGCCGCTTGCCCGACCGCCACGCGAGCTGCGTGTGCAGGATGAACGGTGGCTCCCACGGCAGCGCGACGAGCACCCCCGAGGCCAGCTCCTCGCGCACCGCCATCCGCGGAAGCAGCGCCACCCCGAGGCCACCGGCGACACCCCGCTTGGTGGCCTCGATCGTGCCGAACTCCATGAAGGGCGGCGGGGTGCCGTTCCGCACCCGCAGCTCCTCCTCGAACAGATCCCGGTAGGGGCAGCCCGGCTCCGTACCGACCAGCTGCACCGACGCCAGATCGCCCGTGGCGAGCGAGTCCGCCCCGTGCGCGGCGGCCAGCGGATGCGTCGGCGCGCAGACAAGGACCAGCGGCTCCTCGGCGAGGACCTCGGTCTCCAGGCCCGCGTGCTCGGTCTCCCGCTCCATCAGGAACCCGACGTCGTACGCCCCCTGCCGCAGCGCGTGGCGGGTCTCGTCGCCCAGGGTGGGGCGCAGGGAGAGCTGCACCTTCGGGTAGCGGTGGTGGAAGAGTTCGAGCAGCGGGGGCAGGCGGTAGGAGGTCAGCGATTCCATCGTGCCGACCGCGATGGCGCCGCTCGGCTCCCCGGCACCGACGACCGCGGAACGTGCCTCGTCCGTCAGCTCGATGATCTGCCGGGCGTAGGGGAGCAGGCGCTCACCGGCCTCCGTCAGGCGGATGCGGCTGCCGAGCCGGTCGAAGAGTTCGGTGCCGAGCGAGGACTCCAGGGAGCGGACCTGGCTGGTGACGCTGGACTGGGCGTACTTCAGCTCGGCCGCGGCCTGAGTGAAGCTGAGTACGGACGCGACCTTTTCGAACGTGACGAGCAGCCGCAGTTCCATCATCAGCTCTCCGTGCCCTTGTCCCGCTTCTTGTCGTCGGGGTCCTCGTCCCTGAGGGACTTCAGGAACTCCGGGTTGTCGTCCGGCGCCACCCACTGCCCGCCGCGCACGCCGCGCGGACCGCCTCCGGCGGGAGCGTGGCGCACCTTGCCCGTGACGAACCAGGCGATCGGACCGAGCAGAACCTCGCCGAAGAGCAGCACGATGATGACCCAGACCACCTTCGGCAGATGCCTGATCTCCTTCTCCGGAGTGTTCAGGACATCGATGAAGGCATAGATCCACACGGCCAGGACCAGCAGGAACGGCAGATACCTGAGCATGGTGGCGCGATTCCCCAAAGGACGAAGGGAGGGCGGCGTGCGAACCCCGGTGACCCGGCCAGGGTAGCCCGTGACCGATACTGGAACGCATGGCTTATGACGATCTTCGCTCCCTGCTCCGTGCACTGGAGCGCGAGGGCGATCTCAAGCGCATCAAGGCCGAGGTCGATCCGTATCTGGAGGTCGGCGAGATCACCGACCGGGTGCAGAAGTCCGGCGGCCCCGCGCTCCTCTTCGAGAACGTCAAGGGCTCGGCGATGCCCCTCGCGATGAACGTGTACGGGACGGACCGGCGCCTCCTGAAGGCGCTCGGCCTGAAGTCGTACAGCCAGATCAGCGAGAAGATCGGCGGCCTCCTCAAGCCGGAGCTGCCGCACGGCTTCGTCGGCGTGCGCGAGGCCTTCGGGAAGCTCGGCGCGATGACGCACGTACCGCCGAAGAAGGTGAAGTCCGACAACGCGCCCGTGCAGGAGGTCGTCCTCACCGGCGACGACGTCGACCTGGAGAAGCTGCCCGCGCTCTTCACCTGGCCCGAGGACGGCGGCTCCTTCTTCAACCTGGGCCTGACCCACACCAAGGACCCGGACACCGGCGTCCGCAACCTCGGCCTGTACCGCCTCCAGCGCCACGACAAGCGCACCATCGGCATGCACTGGCAGATCCACAAGGACAGCCGCAACCACTACCAGGTGGCCGCCCGCAGGGGCGAGAAGCTGCCGGTCGCGATCGCCTTCGGCTGTCCGCCCGCCGTGACGTACGCGTCGACCGCGCCGCTGCCCGGCGACATGGACGAGTACATGCTGGCCGGGTTCATCCAGGGCAAGCGCGTCGAGATGGTCGACTGCAAGACGGTCCCGCTCCAGGTCCCGGCGCACGCCGAGGTCGTCATCGAGGGCTGGCTGGAGCCGGGCGAGATGCTCCCGGAGGGCCCCTTCGGCGACCACACCGGTTTCTACACGCCGCAGGAGCCGTTCCCCGCCCTGAAGATCGACTGCGTGACGATGCGGAAGCGTCCGCTGCTCCAGTCGATCGTGGTCGGCCGCCCGCCGACGGAGGACGGCCCCCTCGGCCGCGCCACCGAGCGCTTCTTCCTGCCCCTGCTCAAGGTGATCGTCCCGGACATCGTGGACTACCACCTGCCGGAGTCCGGCGGCTTCCACAACTGCGCGATCGTCTCGATCGACAAGAAGTATCCGAAGCACGCGCAGAAGGTCATGCACGCCATCTGGGGCGCCCACATGATGTCGCTGACCAAACTGATCGTGGTCGTGGACAAGGATTGCGACGTCCACGATCTGCACGAAGTGTCCTGGCGCGCGCTCGGCAACACCGACTACGCGCGCGACCTGACGGTGGCCGAAGGTCCCGTCGACCACCTCGACCATGCCTCCTACCAGCAGTTCTGGGGCGGCAAGGCGGGCATCGACGCGACGAAGAAGCTGCCCGAAGAGGGATACACCCGGGACGGGGGCTGGCCGAACATGGTCGAGTCCGACCCGGAGACGGCGTCGAAGGTCGACCGCCGCTGGAAGGAGTACGGGCTCTAAAGATGAGTGCTGATTCAGCGACTCCGGAACTCTTCGGGCCCGAGCCCGCCCCGCCCGGCAAGGTCAAGGCGTTCCTGCGCCTCGTCATGATCGAGCACTCGGTGTTCGCCCTGCCCTTCGCCTACATCGCCGCGCTGACCGCGATGTTCCAGCTGGACGAGAACATCCACTGGGGGCGGCTGCTCCTGGTCACCATCTGCATGGTGGGCCTGCGCACGTTCGCCATGGCCGCCAACCGCATCATCGACCGGGAGATCGACGCCCGTAACCCGAGGACCGCCCACCGCGAGCTCGTCACGGGCGCGGTCTCGGTGAAGTCCGCCTGGACCGGCGCGCTCATCGCGCTCGTCGTGTTCCTCGGCTCGGCCGCCCTGCTCAACCCGCTCTGCCTGGCGCTGGCGCCCATCGCGGTGATCCCGATGGTCGTCTATCCCTACGGCAAGCGGTTCACGAACTTCCCGCAGGCGATCCTCGGCATCGCCCAGGCCATGGGCCCGGTCGGCGCCTGGATCGCCGTCACCGGCGAGTGGTCGGGGCAGGCCGTCATCCTCGGGCTCGCGGTCGGCGTCTGGATCGGCGGCTTCGACCTGATCTACGCCTGCCAGGACGTGGAGACGGACCGCGAGGTCGGCGTGCTCTCGGTGCCCGCCCGCTTCGGCATCCCCGCCGCGATCCGGGGCGCGCGCGGCTGCCATCTGGTGACCACGCTGCTGCTCGTCTGGTACGCGGCGTCCACCGGCGCGGGCGTCTTCTTCTGGCTCGGCCTCGCGGTCGTCGCCGGCGCGTTCGTCTACGAGCACTCCATCGTGAAGCCGCACGACCTCACGCGCCTCAACCGGGCCTTCTTCCAGGTCAACGGCTTCATCGGCATCGCGCTGTTCGTCTGCGCCCTCCTCGACCTGCTGGTGCGCGGACTGACCGTCTAGGCTCACAGCGTGAAGCCAGGAGATACGCAGCGTAAGCCTTGGATCGTGGGGGTGTCGGGGGCCTCGGGTACTCCGTACGCCACCGCCGTGCTGCGGGCGCTGCTCGCGGCGGGGGAGAGCGTCGACCTGGTGGTCTCGCGGGCCTCACGCCTGACGATCCTCGACGAGACGGGCATCTCCTTCCGGGACGCGCACTGGCAGGAGGACCTGCGGGAGTGGCTCGGGCGGGGTGCCGACGGCAAGCCGGCGGCCTTCGACGTGCCGGTGGACGACGTGCGGTACTGGGCGGCCGGGGATCTGGCCGCCGGTCCTTCGTCGGGGTCGTACGCGACCAAGGGGATGCTGATCGTGCCCGCGTCCACGGCGTGCGTGGCCGGGGTGGCGCTGGGGCTCTCGAAGGATCTGCTGCAGCGGTCGGCGAGCGTGACGCTCAAGGAAGGCCGGAAGCTGGTCGTCTGCGTACGCGAGACACCGCTCAACGGACAGACGCTGAAGCACTTGGTGACGCTGGACGAGGCGGGCGCGATCGTGCTGCCCGCCTCTCCGGCGTTCTACGCGGGGGCGACGCACATCCAGGATCTGGTGGACTTCGTCGCCGGGCGGACGCTCGACGCGGCGGAAGTGCCGCATCGGCTGTACCGCCGCTGGAAGGGAGAGCTCGGTGGAGGCTCTGCCCCTTCGGGGGGTTAGCGCTTCTTGGCGGCGCGCTTCGTGCGGCGCTCGGCCTGGTGCGCGGTGGTCTGGTGGGCACGCGAGCGGTTGGCCAGGTCCTGCAGCTCGCGCATCCGGGCGTAGGCCATCTCGATCGAGTACACGGGGTGTCTCACTCCTGAGGTGTCGTTTGAAACGCAGTGTGGTTTGAAGAATCGACGCCAAGTGGCGGAGATTCCGAAAGATTCACAGGGCTTGGACCCTGTTGCACCTTAGATTCTACACATAGACTCGCGGTATCGCTGAATAATGAAAGGCATCGCACCTATGGACGCCGTGGACAGGCAGCTCATCCAGGCCCTGCGCGAGAACGGCAGGGCCTCGTACGCCGAACTCGGCCGGCTCGTCGGCCTCTCGGGACCGAGCGTCACGGACCGGATCAACCGCCTCGAAGCGGCGGGTGTCATCACCGGCTACCGCGCGACCGTGGACTCCGCCTCGCTCGGCCTGGGCGTGATCGCCCTCATCGGCATCTCCCTCTCGGACGCCGCCGACCACGAGGACGTGGCGCGGCGCCTCAAGGACCTGCACGAGATCGAGGACTGCTGGTTCATCGCGGGCGACGACTCGTACATGCTCAAGATCCGGGCCACCGACGTGGACGGCCTGGAGAAGACGATCCGCAGGCTGAGCGGCACGAAGGGCGTCTCCAGGACGCGTACGACGATCGTGCTCTCCACGAAGTGGGAGAACCGCGTCGGGGAGCTGCCCGAGGAGTCGCAGGGGTAGAGGCGTACCGTTGGCGAGGCTCGATTTACGCAGGCATATAGACATGGAGAGGCGGCCGGGGTATGGACGCTGGGCTCAAGCGCGAGCTGGAGCAGAAGGTCCGGGACGGTGAGCGGCTGTCCCGCGAGGACGGCATCGCCCTCTACGACTCGGACGACCTGGCCTGGCTCGGCGGTCTCGCCCACGAGGTGCGCACGCGCAAGAACGGCGACGTCGTGCACTTCAACGTCAACCGCCACCTCAACATGACGAACGTGTGCACCGCCTCGTGCGCGTACTGCTCGTTCCAGCGCAAGCCGGGCGAGAAGGACGCGTACACGATGCGCATCGAGGAGGCCGTCCGCCTCGCCAAGGCGATGGAGGGCGAGAACCTCACCGAGCTGCACATCGTCAACGGCCTGCACCCCAACCTGCCGTGGCGCTACTACCCGCGTTCGCTGAGCGAGCTCAAGAAGGCGCTCCCGGACGTGTCCCTGAAGGCGTTCACGGCCACGGAGATCCACCACTTCGAGACGATCTCGGGGATGTCGGCGTCCGACATCCTCGACGAGCTGATCGAGGCCGGTCTTGAGTCGCTGACCGGCGGCGGTGCGGAGATCTTCGACTGGGAGGTCCGCCAGCACATCGTCGACCACCGCACCCACTGGGAGGACTGGTCGCGCATCCACCGCCTCGCGCACGAGAAGGGTCTCAAGACCCCGTGCACGATGCTGTACGGCCACATCGAGGAGCCCCGGCACCGGGTCGACCACGTGCTGCGGCTGCGTGAACTGCAGGACGAGACCGGCGGGTTCCAGGTCTTCATCCCGCTGCGCTACCAGCACGACTTCGTGGACATGAAGGACGGCAAGGTCCGCAACAAGCTCCAGGCGCGCACCACCATGGCGTCCGGCGCCGAGGCCCTGAAGACCTTCGCGGTCTCGCGCCTCCTCTTCGACAACGTCCCGCACGTCAAGGTCTTCTGGGTCATGCACGGCCTGCAGACCACGCAGCTCGCGCTGCAGCACGGCGCGGACGACATGGACGGCTCGGTCGTCGAGTACAAGATCACGCACGACGCGGACAACTTCGGCACGCCGAACAAGCTGACCCGCGAGGACCTGCTCGACCTCATCCGCGAGGCGGGCTTCCGGCCCGTCGAGCGCAACACGCGCTACGAGTCGATCCGTGAGTACGAGGGGCCGGACCTCTCGCTCCGGGAGACCCCGCAGGCGATGCGGGTCTGACCGCCCGCCGTGCACCACGCGCGAGCCCCGGCCCCATGGGCCGGGGCTCGCTGCGTCACGGGTGCTGTCCGGGATGCGGAACGCGGTTGAGGCCCGGTAGATGTAATGGTTAGCCTTCGGCTATGACACTTACCTTCCGCCTGGACCCCGAGATCGATCCCGCTCTGCGCGACGGCGTGCTCGCGCTCTGGGCGGACGTGTCCAACGCCGGCGGAGCCGTCGGTTTCGTGCCGCCCGTGACGGTCGACGACATCCGTCCCGAGTGGGTCAAGCGCCTGACGCAACTGAGCGAGGGGCACACCCGGCTCCTCGTCGGGTACGACGAGGACGGCACCGTCGCCGCGACCGCCTTCCTCGCGTACAACACCCACCGGCTGATGAGGCACTGGATCTGGCTGTACGTGGTGATGGTGCACCCCAGGCATCAGGGCAAGGGGTACGGGCGCGACCTGATGGCCGCCGCGGCGGACGCCGCCCGCGGGCTCGACGGCATCGAGGCGATCCGGCTCACCTGCCGGGGCGGCACGGGAGTCGACCGGTTCTACGAGTCCTGCGGATACAAGGAGGTCGGACGCGTGCCCGGCGCGATCCGGGTGGCCCCCGGTGACGACCGCGACGACATCACGATGCTGCTCCCGCTCGGCTGACGGTTCACCGGAGGGCTCACCCCCTTGCTGAGCGCGCCCCCTCCCATGCTTCACTGGAGGGGCTCGTCCTACTCGGGCCCATTTCGGAACGGAAGAGTGGATTGACATGCTCCGCTACACGCTGATGCGCCTCGGGGTCTTCGTGGGCTGCTTTTTCGCGGTCTGGGGACTTGTCTACGCCGGGATCCTGCCGAAGGGGCTCGGGGACTCCAACCTCCTCTGGGTGATGCTGCTCGCGCTCGTCATCTCCGCGCCCATCAGCTTCGTGCTGCTGCGGGGGGAGCGGGACCGGGCGTCGATCCAGGTCGTCGAGCGCGTGGAGCGCACCAAGGCCAACCTGGAGGCGAACCGCACCCAGGAGGACCTCGCGGACGACGCCGCTCGCGCGAAGTCGTAGCCTTCGTCCGCGAAGCCGTCGTCTTCGTCACACACGTAACTCGACCCCGGCACCGGAGCACCTGCTCCAGTGCCGGGGTTTCGTGCGTTTCATGGGTTCCTGTGGCATCTCTGCCTCGGATTGGCCCCGTCTACCTCAAACAAGACCTTTGATGTTCCCAAAGTTCAAGTGTTAACGTGTTCGACATGAAGACAGCAGCCGCGCACCGCATCCCCATGAGCGTCCCGCTCGTGGCGCGCCTGCATGTCGATCTCTGCCGCTGCATGTCCGCGGCCTGTCGTCGCCGTCTCTGAGTTCTCCCGAGTTCTCCGCGAACAGCGCGAACGACAAGCACCAAGTGACATCTGCACTGCGGCGGCACCGTCAAGGCCGTTCCGTCTGACCCCCTCGCGGTCGCCGCTCCCTCACGTCCCCCGCCATTACCCGGAGTGTGTCCGTGTCCGCGAACTCCCCCGTATCCCCGGCCCCCACGGCCGAGCAGCCGAAGTCCGGCTCCCGGATACCCGCGTTCCTCAAGCTGCCCTTCTGGGCCCAGATCCTCGGCGGTCTGGTCCTCGGTGTCCTGCTCGGCTGGCTGGCCCGCAGCCAGGACGTGTCCTGGCTCGTCACCACCCTGGACAAGGTCGGAAGCACCTTCATCGGCCTGCTGAAGCTGGCGGTCGCCCCGCTCGTCTTCTTCGCCATCCTGGTGTCGATCACCAACCTGCGTAAGGTCAACAACGCCGCCCGGCTCGCCACGCAGACGCTGATCTGGTTCATGATCACGTCGCTGATCGCGGTCGTCATCGGCCTCGCCATCGGGCTCATCACGAACCCGGGCGCCGGCACCGGCCTGACCCCGAAGGACGGCTCCAAGCCGGAGACCTCGGGCTCCTGGCTCGACTTCCTCACCGGGATCATCCCGACGGACGTCGTCACGCCGTTCACCGAGCTCAACGTCCTGCAGATCGTCTTCATGGCCGCCGTCGCCGGTATCGCCGTACTGAAGATCGGCGAGAAGGCGCAGCCCATCCTGGAGCTCAGCGAGTCCGTTCTCGCCCTCCTCCAGAAGGCCCTGTGGTGGGTCATCAAGCTCTCGCCGATCGGCACCATCGGCCTCATCGGCTTCGCCATCGCCGACTACGGCTGGGACCTGATCAGCAAGTACGCGACGTTCACCGCCGACATCTACGTCGGCTGCGCCCTGGTGATGTTCGGCGTCTACCCGCTGCTGCTCTCCACGGTCGCCAAGGTCAACCCGCTCCAGTTCTTCAAGGCCGCCTGGCCCGCGATCCAGCTGGCCTTCGTCTCGCGCTCCTCGGTCGGCACGATGCCGGTCACCCAGAAGGTCACCGAGCGCCTCGGCGTGCCGAAGGAGTACACGTCCTTCGCGGTGCCGTTCGGCTCGACCACGAAGATGGACGGCTGCGCCGCGATCTACCCGGCGATCGCCGCGATCTTCGTCGCGCAGATCTTCGACGTGCAGATGGGCATCAAGGAGTACGTCCTCATCGCCTTCGTGTCGGTCGTCGGCTCGGCCGCCACGGCCGGTCTGACCGGCGCCACGGTCATGCTGACGCTGACCCTCTCCACCCTGGGTCTCCCGATGGAGGGCGTGGGCCTGCTGCTCGCCATCGACCCGATCCTGGACATGATGCGCACCGCCACGAACGTGGCCGGCCAGGTCGCGACGCCGTTGATCGTGGCCGCGCGGGAGAACATCCTCGACCGCGACAAGTACGCGAAGGCCACGTCGTCCCCGCTCGACGGGTACGACGAGGAGCCCGCCGACGAGCGGCAGCCGGTGCCCGTCGCCGCCTGACGTCCCCCCGCTCGTGACGAGCGTGCCCCGCACCTGGATTCGTTCCGGGTGCGGGGCACGCTCGTTTCTTGGCCGGGTGGCTTCATGACTGGGTGGTGGCGACCGGTGTCGGGGGCTACTTCGGGTCGCGGTTGAAGACCTTCTTCGACCAGTGGTAGCCGAGGGCGGAGAGTCCGAGGCACCAGGCGAGGGTGATCCAGCCGTTGTTGCCGATGTCGGTGCCGAGGAGGAGGCCGCGGAGGGTTTCGATGGCGGGGGTGAAGGGCTGGTATTCGGCGATGGGCTGGAACCAGGTGGGCATGGAGTCGACGGGGACGAAGGCGCTGGAGAAGAGCGGCAGCAGGATCATGGGCAGGGCGTTGTTGCTGGCGGCCTCGGCGTTGGGGCTGACCAGGCCCATGCCGACGGCGATCCAGGTCAGGGCGGTGGCGAAGAGGACCAGGAGGGCGAAGGCGGCGAGCCATTCCAGGACGGTGGCGTCGGTGGAGCGGAAGCCGATGGCCACGCCGACGGCGCCGACGAGGACGACGCTGGCCACTGATTGCAGGACGCTGCCGATGACGTGTCCGATGATGACCGAGCCGCGGTGGATGTTCATGGTGCGGAAGCGGGCGATGATGCCTTCGGCCATGTCGGTGGAGACGGAGACGGCGGTGCCCACGACGGTGCCGCCGATGGTCATGAGCAGGATGCCGGGGACGATGTAGGCGATGTACTGGGCGCGGTCGGCGCCGCCGCCGCCGATGCCCGCGCTCATCACGTCGCCGAAGAGGTAGACGAAGAGCAGTAGCAGCATGATCGGTGTGAGCAGCAGGTTCAGGGTCAGCGAGGGGTAGCGGCGGGCGTGCAGGAGGTTGCGGCGCAGCATCGTGGACGAGTCGCGCACGGTGAGGGAGAGGGAGCTCATCGGACGTTCTCCTTGGGCTGGTTGGGGACGGCGGCCGGGCCGGTGAGGGCGAAGAAGACGTCGTCGAGGTCGGGGGTGTGCACGGTCAGTTCGTCGGCTTCGATGCCTGCGGAGTCCAGCCAGTCGAGGAGGGAGCGCAGTTCGCGCTGGGTGCCGTCGCTGGGGATCTGCAGGGCCAGTGCTTCGTCGTCGCGGGTGACTTCGCGCAGGGTGGTGGCGGCGGACTGGTAGGCGTCCGGGTCGTCGAAGCGCAGGCGTACGTGGCCGCCGGGGATGAGCCGTTTGAGCTCTTCCGCGGTGCCTTCGGCGGCGATCTTTCCGTCGTTGAGTACGGCGATGTGGTCGGCGAGTTCGTCGGCCTCTTCAAGGTACTGGGTGGTGAGGAAGACGGTGACGCCGTCCGTGACGAGCTCGCGGATGATGGTCCACATGTTGTGCCGGGAGCGCGGGTCCAGGCCGGTGGTGGGCTCGTCGAGGAAGATGATGCGCGGGCTGCCGACCAGGGTCATGGCGATGTCCAGGCGGCGCTTCATGCCGCCGGAGTAGGTCGAGGCGGGCTTCTTCGCCGCTTCCACCAGGTCGAAGCGCTCCAGGAGTTCGGCGGCGACCCGGCGGCCCTCCTGCTTGGGCAGGTGGTGCAGGTCGGCCATGAGGAGCATGTTCTCCTCGCCGGTGATCAGGCCGTCGACGGCGGAGAACTGCCCGGTGACACCGATCGCGGCGCGCACCTTCTGGGGGTGTGTGGTGAGGTCGTGGCCCGCGACCTGGGCCTGTCCGCCGTCGGCGGTGATGAGCGTGGAGAGGATCTTGACGGCGGTGGTCTTGCCGGCGCCGTTCGGGCCGAGCAGCGCGTACACGGAACCGGTGGGGATGCGGATGTCGACGCCGTCGAGGACGGTCCTGTCGCCGTAGGACTTGCGCAGCCCGACGGCGGAGACGGCGGTCGATGCGGGGTGACCGTTGTTCTGGTTGGATGTGGACATGACAGATGAAGGCATGGGGCCCTCCCGATAGAAGGCTGAGGTGATGGGGGGAAGAGGCTTGCGGGGCTCCGGTCCCGGCCGCGGCCGGGGCGCGGTCAGGCGCGGGGGCGGCGGAGGTCGATGTTGCCGTGCTTGGTGCGGGCGCGGATCTTGACGGTGTCCTCGGTCTCCGCCGGGCCCTCGGCCGCGGTGAGCGTGTTGCGCACCTGCCCCTTGTCGGAGCTGACGTCCAGCCAGGCGGCCGTGCCCTCGCGGATGCCCACCTCGATGGCGCCGTAGTTGGTCTCCAGCTGCACCGTGCCGCGGGCGACTTCGCCGACCCGCAGGGTGCCGTGAGCGTTCGTCGCGGTGACCGAGCCCTCGGCGCGCAGGATGTCGATGTCGCCGTTGGCGCCGCTCACCCGCAGGTCGCCGGTGACGGCGCCGATGGTCGTGCTGCCGTGCGAGTTCTTCAGTACCGCGGGGCCGTCGACGAGGCCGACGCGCATGCTGCCGGAGCTGGTGGTGATCTCGGCCAGGCCCTCGACCCGGTCGACGGTGATCGAGCCGTGCGAGACGGTCAGCTGGAGCGGGCCGGTCGTGTCGAGGCGTACGTCACCGACCGAGGCCTTCACGTGGGCCTTGCCGAGCCGGCCCTCGCCGTACACCTGGGTCCAGGAGCCGGTCACCTCGACGTGCGAGCCCGTGGGCAGCTCGACCGTCACGTCGACGGCGCCCGCGGGGCCGATGAGGAAGCGGTCCTTCGTCCTGATGGTCAGGACGCCGCTGCTGTACGTGACCTCGGTCTGCTCGGCGGCCCGTGCGTCCTTGTCCTTCTTCGGGTCGTGCGGCTTGACCTCGACGACCGTGTCGGGCCGGTCGCCCGCGACGAACTGGATGGAGCCCGCGCCCACGTGCGCCGTGGCCGAGATCGGTTCGGGAGTGTCGAAAGAAGGCATGGCTGTCCCGTCCTCTTGGGTCTTGGGGGCGTCCCCGCTGGTGGGACGTGGTGTCGGTGACGTGCTGGGTGGGGCGGGGCGTGGCTAGCGCACCCAGCCCGTGATGCTCTGTCCGGTCGTGCGGGCCTTCTGCGGCGTACGCGGCCGGGCGTCACCGTCGACCGCGGCCGACACGGCGCGGATCAGCCATGCGTTGACCGAGAGGCCCTCGCGGTTGGCCGCCTCCTCGGCGCGGGCCTTGAGGTGGGCCGGCAGGCGCAGGTTGACGCGGGCGGTGCCGCCCTCGTCGCCGTCGGCGGGGGCCTGTGACTTGAACGGTTCGGCGGGGGCGTACGAGGGCGCGTGTGCGGGTGCGTCGTTCGGGTCGGTGGTGCCACTGTCGGTGGGCGGCAGCGTCACCACGAAGTCGGGGTCGAGCCCGCGCAGCCGTACGTCGACCGAGCCCGGGGCGAGCTCGCGGGTGATCTCGTCCATCGCGGCCGAGAGCACGTTCAGCATGGTCAGCCGGGTCGCCGACTCCAGGGGAGCGGTGAGCCGGTCGGCCAGCTCGCGAGCGTCTTCCCCGCCGGCTTCGGCGGCCACCGCGAGTTCGCGGCGGAGGGTGTCGACATACGGGGTGAGGTCCATGACGTCATCATGGCACCATCGTGGCGCCACCCGCAAGCCCGCTGGCGCCTTGGGTGGGGTGGGTGATGGGGGTGGTTTGGGTTCTGGGTGCTTGACCTGCAGAAATGAAGATCTGGTGTGCCGGGTCATGGTGGCGCCAGGGTCTGGCGCCAGTTGGTGCCATGTGGTGTCGGGGGCGCTGGCTGCCGTGGGGGTTCGAGGGGCTGGTCGTAGGCTGGCCCTTCTGTGCACAGGCTGTGGGGAAGGGGGCGCCGGGGTGGGCGACGGGGCGGGTGACGTGAAGGTCGGGACGGCCGGTGGTGCCGCCGGCCGTGCGGCGGGGAAGCGGCAGAAGCGGATGCCGCGGGCCGTGCGGGAGCAGCAGATGCTGGACGCGGCCGTGCGGATCTTCGGGCAGCGGGGGTACCGGGCGGCTTCCATGGATGAGATCGCGGAGGTCGCGGGGGTCTCGAAGCCGCTGGTCTACCTGTATCTGAACTCCAAGGAAGAGCTTTTCACCGCGTGCATCCGGCGGGAGTCCGCGGCATTGGTCGCGGCGGTGCGGGGCGGGGTGAGCGGGAGCGGGTCCGCCGACCGGCAGCTCTGGGCCGGCCTGCAGGCCTTCTTCACGCATACCGCGGAGCGCCCCGACGCGTGGGTGGTCCTGCATCACCAGGCGCGGACGCAGGGGGAGCCGTTCGCCGCCGAGGTCACCGTGATGCGCGAGGAGATCGTGGCGTTCGTGACGTCCTTGATCGCGGAGGCGGCACGGGAGGCGCACCGGAAGCCGGAGCTCGCGGAGCGTGAGGTCGCAGGGCTCGCCCAGGCGTTGGTGGGAGCCGCGGAGTCGCTCGCGGGCTGGGCGAACGGCGACGCTTCGGTGTCCGCGAAGGAGTCTGCGGCGACGCTGATGAACTTCGCGTGGGCGGGACTCGGGAAGCTGATGGAGGGGCGGCGCTGGGCGCCGTGACGGTGGGCCTTGCCGCCTAGCTGGTGCTGAGGGGGCGGAGGGTTCCGGTGATGTGGGTGGTGCCGCTGCGGGCGTCACGGAGCTGGAAGTCCGGCCCGTCGGCCGCGTAGGTGACGGTGCCGGGGAGCAGTACGGGGGCCTTGAAGTCGGCCTGTACGTAGGCGGATTCGGGCGTGCCGTACTCCGCAAGGCAGCGGGCCACGGTCCACATGCCGTGCGCGATGGCTCGGGGGAAGCCGAGGAGGCGTGCGGTGAGGGGGTACAGGTGGATGGGGTTGCGGTCGCCGGAGACGGCGCCGTAGCGACGGCCGAGGTCGCGGGCGATGGGCCACTCGGCGAGGGCGGGGAGCGGGGCACTGTCGGGCTGCGCCCGGGGGCTTGTGGGGGTGGCGGTTCGGTGGCGGGCCAGGTAGGTGCTGCTGGACGTCCATACGATGCTGCCGTCGACGCGGGCCTCGGTGACGAGGGTGGCTTCGGTGCCGCGCCGGTGGGGCGCCAACCGGGATGCGTGCACGGAGAGTTCGAGGGTGTCGGCGGTCGTCGGGGCGCGATGCTGGGTGATCTCGATGGACGTGTGGACGAGACCGAGCAGCGGCAGCGGGAAGGCGCGGGTGGTCATGAGCCGCATGGCCAGGGGGAAGCTGAGGACGTGGGGGTAGGTGAGGGGGAGGGTGTGCGGGGCGGTGCGGAACCCGCAGAGGCGGGAGTAGACGGCGAGGTGTTCCGCGCTGGGGCGTACGTCGCTGAGGGTGGGGCGTGAGGTGGGGAGGGGGGCGTCGGAGCGGGCCCGCTTGAACGGGGAGAGGATCGCGCCGCGGAGGAGCAGGGGGGCGAGCATGGGGGTCGTCCTTTCGGGGTTCCGTGTTGCGGGGGCTGCGGGGCCCTGCGGGGCTTGGCGGGGGCTGCGGGGCTGGTTCGTGTGTGGGTGCGAGGCCGGTTCGGTTGGGGCGCCTTGCCCTTCGGCGGGCCAGGCCTGCGGGCCGTGCTTCGGGCGGGCGTCCCGCCGTGCCTGCGGCTGCGGGGCCGGCTCGTCTGTGGGTGCGGTGCCGCGCCGGTATGTCCGTCCTCGCTATCGTCCGGTGGCCGCGGGGTTGCTTCGGGGCTGGAGTGCCGCGAGCCGTGCTCCGGGCGGACATACCGCCATGTCCCCTCGGGTCTCGATGCCGACTGCGGGTGCTTGCCGGTGCGGTGCGGTGCGGTCCGGTTGTGGGTGCGGTGCCGTGCCGGTATGTCCGTCCTCGCTATCGTCCGGTGGCCGGTGGGTTGCTTCGGGGCTGGAGTGCTGGGAACCGTGCTCCGGGCGGACATACCGGCACGTCCCCTCGGGTCTCGATGCCGACTGCGGGTCCTGCCCGGTTGAGGTCCCCGCCCGCCCTCGCCTTTGGTGCGCGGAGCTAGCGGCGCGTCCCCCTCGCGAGCGTTGCCGATTGCGGCCGCTCGTTGGCTGATCGATGGTGCTGCGGGGTAATCGGGTGGGTGGGCGGGAAATTCTTGTTCGCTCGGGGCTGGATGCGGGGCAATCGGGCGGGTGGGTGGGGAAGGCTTGTTCGGGGAGGGGCCGGTGCCGGGCCACCGGAGGCTCGTTGGGGCGAGGCTATGCGCCGAGAAGGCTCTGGCCGCAGACCCGGATCGTCTGGGCGTTCACGGCCGCTGAGGCCGGGGAGGAGAGCCACGCCGTGGTCTCGGCCACGTCCACCGGAAGACCCCCCTGCCCAAGGGAGTTCATCCTGCGGCCGGCCTCGCGGATGAAGAGCGGGACCGCCGCCGTCATCTTCGTCTCGATGAACCCGGGGGCCACCGCGTTGACGGTCACCCCGTACTCCGCGAGCGCCCCCGGCGCCAGAGCCCGCACCAGGCCGATGATCCCCGCCTTGCTGGCGGCGTAGTTCGTCTGCCCGGCATTCCCCGCGATCCCCGCGATCGACGCCGTGGCCACGACGCTCCCGCCCCGGTTGAGCGTCCCGGACGTGAGCAACGCGTCCGTCGTGCGCAGCACGCTCGTCAGGTTCACGTCCAGGACCGGGTTCCAGCGGTCCGCCGGCATGTTCGCCAGTCTGCGGTCCCGCGTGATCCCCGCGTTGTGGACGAGGACGTCCAGGCCCCCGGGGGCGAGCGCCGACGCCATGCGTTCCCCGGCGTCGTCCGCCGTGATGTCCAGCGGCAGCGCCGTACCGCCCAGCCGTTCCGCGACCCGCGCCAACTCCCCCTGCGCGGACGGCACATCGAGTACGACCACATGCGCCCCGTCCCGGGCAAGGATCTCGGCCACCGCCTCGCCGATCCCCCGCGCCGCCCCGGTCACGAGCGCCGTGCGGCCCGCGAGGGGGCGGGCCCAGTCGAAGGGCTCCTGTGCCGCGGGCTCCCCCACCTCGATCACCTGGCCGCTCACATACGCCGACCTCGGCGACAGCAGGAAACGCAGCGTCGATTCAGCGGCCGCCGCCGACCGCATCCGGACCAGCGTCGCCGTGCGGCCCTTGCCCAGCTCCTTGCCCAGGGAACGTACGAAACCCTCCAACGCCTGTTGCGCCGCCGCCTGGTGGTGGTCCGACGGCGAGATGGGGGCGCCGAGCACCACCACGCGGCCGTTCTCCGCCACCGAACGCACCACGGGGTGCAGCGCCGCATGCACGAGGGCGAGGTCAGGGGTGTCGCCAATGCCCGTTGCGTCCAGTATCACCGCCGTCGGGTGGGTGGACTCGGACACGAGCTTGAGGGGCGTTCGCGCCAGCGTCGATGCCAGTTCCGGCTGGTGAGGGGAGGTACCGCCTGTCGTCAGGTGCAGCAACTCGCCCTCCAGGAAGGGGCTCTCCGGGGTCCAGCGGCGCAGCGTGGACGGCTGGGGCAGGCCGAGCCTCCGGGTGAGGAAGCGGCCGGGTGCGGTGCCCGTGAAGTTCAGATAGCGGTCGGCCATTGTCCAACTCCCAGCTCGGTCGTAAATTTACTTCAGAGTAAGGTTACTCAAGGGTCAGGAGCTGGTCGAGACATGAAACTGCCCACCACCCGCCGCGTGGCGGTCATCGGCGGCAGCCGCATCCCCTTCGCGCGCTCCGACGGTCCATACGCGACCGCTTCCAACCAGGAGATGCTGACCGCCGCGCTCGACGGACTCGTCGAGCGGTACGGGCTCGACGGCGAAGGCGCCGTGGGCGAGTTCGTCGCCGGTGCCGTGCTCAAGCACAGCCGGGACTTCAACCTCGCCCGCGAGACCGTCCTCGGATCGCGGCTCGCGCCGACCACACCCGCGTACGACATCCAGCAGGCCTGCGGCACCGGGCTGCAGGCCGTCATCGCCGCCGCCAACAAGATCACGCTGGGGCAGACGGAGTCCGCCGTGGCGGGCGGCGCCGACACCGCGAGCGACGCCCCGCTCGGTCTCAACGACTCCCTGCGGAAGATCCTCCTGTCCGCCCGCCGCGCCAAGTCCGCCGGAGGCCGCGTCAAGGCGCTCGCCCGCATCCGGCCCTCGCACCTCGTGCCCGACATCCCGCGCAACGCGGAGCCCCGCACCGGGCTTTCGATGGGCGAGCACGCCGCCGTGACCGCCCAGAAGTGGGGCGTCACGCGCGAGGCGCAGGACGAGCTGGCCGCCGCCAGCCATCAGCGGCTCGCCGCCGCGTACGACAGGGGGCTCCTGGACGGGCTCGTCGTGCCGTTCCGCGGTCTTGAGCGGGACCAGAACCTGCGGCCCGGGTCGACCGTCGAGAAGCTGGCGAAGCTTCGGCCCGTCTTCGGGATGAAGGGGCCCAACCCCACCATGACCGCGGGGAATTCGACCCCGCTGACCGATGGCGCCGCCGTCGCCCTGCTCGCCGGTGAGGAGTGGGCCGAGGCGCGCGGGCTCGAACCGCTGGCCTATCTGACCGCGTACGAGACCGCCGCCGTCGACTTCGTCGGCGGCGATGTCTCGGGCGGCGAGGACGGGCTCCTGATGGCGCCCGCGTACGCCGTGCCGCGGATGCTGGAGCGGGCCGGACTCGGGCTCGCGGACTTCGACTTCGTCGAGATCCACGAGGCGTTCGCCTCGCAGGTGCTCGCCACGCTGGCCGCCTGGGAGAAGCGGGGACTCGGGACCGTCGACCGGGACCGGCTCAACGTCGCCGGGTCCTCGCTCGCCACGGGGCACCCCTTCGCCGCCACCGGCGCGCGGATCGTCGCCACCCTGGCGAAGCTGCTCGCCGAACGGGGCACCCCCGGGCGCGGGCTGATCTCGGTCTGCGCGGCGGGCGGACAGGGGGTGACGGCGATCCTGGAGCGGTACTGATCCGCCGCGGGCCCTCCCCGACCGGAGTGCCCCGCAGCCGGCTCCCCCCACAGTCGGCAGCCCCTTACTGAACCCCGGGCGCCCCTGAAATCCGCCCGCCCCACACCGACAAGGAGCCGCCACCCATGTCACCCGTCTCGCCCCAGCCCGCCCTGGTGGAACCGCACTTGCGGCACCTCGACGGCGTCGTACGCGAAGTGTCCGTGCCGCCGTTCGCCGCCGCCGTCCGCAGCGGGTCCCTCGCCGACATCCCCTTCGACAACGCCCGCGAGGCACCCGCCGAAGCCGTGCTCTCCCGCAAGGGCGACGACGGGCGGTGGCGGGACGTGTCCGCCGCCCAGTTCGCGGAGGAAGTGCTCGCCGTCGCGAAGGGGCTGATCGCCGAGGGGCTCGCTCCGGGGGACCGGCTCGCCATCATGGCGCGTACGACGTACGAGTGGACGCTCCTCGACTTCGCGGGCTGGGCCGCCGGGCTCGTCACCGTGCCGGTCTATCCGACCTCCTCCGCCTACCAGACCCGGTGGATACTCCAGGACTCCGGCGCCGTCGCACTCGCCGTCGAGACCTCGGCGCTCGCCGCCTCGCTCGGCCCCGAGCGGGACCGGATGCCCGACCTGAAGCACCTGTGGGCCTTCGAGAAGGGGGACGTACGGCGGCTCGCCGAGCTGGGGCGGAAGGCGGGAATCTCCGACGTGGAAGTGGCGGGCAGGCGGGCCGAGCTCGGGCCCGACTCCGTGGCCACGCTCATCTACACCTCCGGCACCACCGGGCGGCCCAAGGGCTGCGTCCTGACCCACGGCAACTTCTTCGCCGAGGTCGACAACGCGATCGAGCTGCTCCACCCCGTCTTCAAGTCCGTCAGCAAGGAGCCCGCCTCCACGCTGCTCTTCCTGCCGCTGTCCCACGTCTTCGGGCGCATGGTCGCCGTCGGCTGCCTGCGCGCGCGGGTACGGCTCGGGCACGCGCCCAGCATCCAGACCGAGGACCTCCTGACGGATCTGAGCGGCTTCCGGCCCACCTTCCTGCTCGCCATCCCGTACGTCCTGGAGAAGGTCTTCAACACCGGGCGCGCCACCGCCGAGAAGATGGGCCGCGCCTCCTCCTTCGACCGTGCCGCCCGCATCGCCGTCCGCTACGGCGAGGCCGTCGAGGCGCGGCAGCACGGCACGGGACCCGGCCCGGCGTTCGGGCTCCGGCTGGCCCGCGCGCTGTACGACCCGCTCGTCTACCGGCGGATCCGCGCGGCCCTCGGCGGCAAGGTGCGGTACGCGATCTGCGGCGGTTCACCGCTGGGGCGCCGCCTCGCCGCGTTCTACGCGGGGGCGGGCATCGAGATCTTCGAGGGGTACGGCCTGACCGAGACCACCGCGGCGGCGACCGTGACCCCGCCGCTGAAGCCGAGGCTCGGCACGGTGGGCTGGCCGCTGCCGGGCACGCGCGTGCGGATCGCGGACGACGGCGAGGTGCTGCTCGCCGGGGGCCAGGTCTTCGGCGGCTACTGGGACGGGCAGGCCCGGCGCGTGGTGCCCGCGAGGGCGGAGTGGTTCGCGACGGGGGACATCGGCGCCCTCGACGCCGACGGATACCTCTCCATCACCGGGCGCAAGAAGGACATCCTCATCACCACCGGCGGCAAGAACGTGGCGCCCGCCCCGCTGGAGGACTGGCTGCGCGCCCACCCGCTGGTCGGCCAGTGCATGGTCGTCGGCGACGACCGGCCGTACATCACCGCGCTGATCACGCTGGAGCCGGACGGCATCGCGCACTGGTGCCGCATGAAGAAGAAGGCGCACACGGGCCCGGGCCTGGCGGACGACCCCGACCTGCGCGAGACCCTGCAGCGCGCCGTGGACGAGGCCAACAAGCTCGTGTCGCGGGCCGAGTCCATCCGGCGGTTCGCCGTGCTGCCGGTGGATTTCACGGAGGAGAGCGGCCATCTGACCCCGTCCCTGAAGCTGAAGCGGGACGCCGTCGAGCGGGACTTCGCGGCGGAGATCGAGGGCCTCTACGGACACGCACGGTAGCCGGTGTCACGCACGGTCACCTGAACGGGCGGGGTCGCCGCCCCGCGCTTAGGGTGATCGAGGGGCAGACCCAGGGAGGTTGCCGTGCGTGGAGCTGTGGCACTCGCCGGCGTGACAGCGCTGGCCGTCGTGGGGACAGGAGCCTGGCTGCCGGGCGAGCGCGCGGCGGCCGGGCGCGCGGTGGCCAAGCCCGCACCGGACCCGTCGTCATCCTCCTCATCCTCGTCGCCGTCGTCGCCGTCCGCGCCGTCGTCCTCGCACTCGCCCGACCTGTCCCGGTACTACACGCAGAAGATCAAATGGGGGGCCTGTGAGGGGGCAGGGGCGGACCTCATGTCCGACTCCGACGCCACCGCCGTGCCCAAGGACAAGAGCATCCAGTGCGGCAGGATCACCGTCCCCCTCGACTACGCGAAGCCGGGGCGCGGCAAGGTCAAGCTCGCCATGATCCGCATCAAGTCCAGCGGCAAGCCCCGGGGTTCGCTCCTGCTGAACTTCGGCGGCCCCGGCGGCGCGGGGGTGTCCGGGCTGCTCGCCGCGCAGAAGGAGTTCGAGTATCTCGGCAAGGGGTACGACGTCGTCTCCTTCGATCCCCGCGGTGTGGGCGAGAGTTCGCCCGTGAGCTGCGGCGACGCCGGTGAGCGGGAGCCGGAGATGGAGGGGGACTCCGACGACCCGGGTGCCGTGCTGGACGAGATGCGCAAGATATCCGAGGAGTGCAGGAAGAAGTCGGGGCCCGTCCTCCCCTACGTCGGAACCGTCAACGTCTCGCGCGACATGGACGTCATGCGCGAGGTGCTCGGCGACAAGAAGCTCAATTACCTCGGCTTCTCGTACGGGACGCGGCTCGGTGCCGTGTACACCGCCCAGTTCCCCAAGAACGTCGGACGGATGGTCCTCGACGGCGTGGACACGCTGACCGAGGACGTCGCGGAGCAGGCCCTGGTGAGCGCGGAGGGCCGGCAGACCGCCCTCGACAACTTCATCAAGTGGTGCACGGGAAACGCCGGTTGTGTCCTCGGCACCGACTCGCGCGCGGCACGCGGCAACATGACCGAGCTGATCAAGGGCCTCGACACGTACCCGCTCCAGTCATCGGACGGCGCGGAGTTCACCGGCCAGGACGTCGTCGACGTACTCGGGCAGGCGCTCTACAGCAGGCAGTCGTGGCCCGCGCTCTCGCAGGCGCTCGGCGCGCTCCTCGCGGACGGGGACCCCAGGGCGATGCTGCGGATGAGCGGATCCCTGGCCGAGCAGACCCGCGGCGGCGGGGTCGCGAGGGTGCGTGGGCGGGCGCCGCAGGACGTGCCCGCCGACAACATGGCTGCCGCGCTCATGGCCGTGAACTGCGCGGACGACCCGGACCGCCCCGACGAGGACAGCATCGAGAAGGAAGTCGGCAAGCTCCAGGAGGAGTTCGAGTCGACGTCCGCCATCTTCGGGCGTTCGATGCTGATGCCGGTGCTGTTCTGCTTCGGGCGGCCCGCGGGCACGGACTACATCCGTGACGACGTACGCGACGTGAAGAGCCCCGACTTCCTCCTCGTCGGCACCCGCGGCGACCCGGCCACGCCGTACCGCTGGACCGAGGAGACCGCGAAGCGGCTCGGCTCGGCGGCGGTCGTCCTGGACAACAAGGGAGACGGCCACACCGGTTACGCCGGGTCGAAGTGCGTGCGGGACAAGGTGGACGGGTTCCTGCTGTACGGGGAGATGCCCCGGAACGGGAGCTCGTGCGGGGTGGACGAGGAGGATTAGGGGGGATCGGGAGACCAGGAGGGCTACGAGCGGGCCGCCGGGTCAAGCCGGAGCATCGCGTCCTCGGTCTCGGTGCCGACCGGGGCCTGGTAGCTGACCAGGCGCTGGCCGCCCGTCCTGGCGAGCTGCATCGTCTCGTACGTCAGGGTCATCGTGCCGACCTTGGGGTGCGCGAAGGTCTTGACGCCGCCGCCCCGCTCCTTCACGTCGTACCGCTCCCACAGGCGGGCGAAGTCCGGTGACTTCAGGAGCAGTTCGCCCACCAGGGCGGCGAGCTCGGGCGAGTCCGTGTCGAGCCCGCCGACCGCGCGCAGATGCGCAACCGAGTTGGCGACGGTCTCCTCCCAGGGCACGTAGAGGGCGCGGCCCACGGGATGCAGGAACAGATAGCGCGTGATGTTGCGCTTCTCCGGCGGCCAGTCCCAGAGACCGGGCAGGAGGTTGCGGCCGGGCGCGTTGGCGGCGAGCAGGTCGTTGTGGCGGCTGACCACGTACGCGGGGAGCGGACGCAGGGCCTCCAGCATCCGCAGGATGGAGTCGCGGACGGTGCGGTCGGTGGTCGGGCGGGGCTCCGTGAGGCGGCCCGACGCGAGTTCCGCCAGGTCGTGCAGCCGCTCGTGGGCGTCGCCGCTCAGGCGCAGGGCGCGGGCCAGGGCGTCGATGACGGAGGCGGAGGGGTTCGTCTCGCGGCCCCGCTCCAGGCGCGTGTAGTAGTCGACGCTGACCCCGGCGAGGGTCGCGAGCTCCTCGCGGCGCAGCCCGGGGGTGCGGCGCAGGCCGGTGCCGACCGGCAGCCCCGCGTCGCTGGGGCTGATCTGCGCCCGCCGCGCGCGCAGGTACCGGCCGAGCTCTGTTCCCTCTGGTGCTGCCATGCGTCCATTCTCCCCGGTGGGCGGCGCGCGTGGGGGGCCGTGTCAGGGCCAGGAACGGTGCGGTCTGCCGGGGCGGCGGCAAGGGGCGGAGTCTTTGGTGTGCGTCCGGTGCCGCCGGTGCCGCCGGTGCCGCCGGTTCTTCGCCCCGCCCCGACCTTCCCCCCGCTTACACGACTCGCAGGAGTAATCCCATGCCGCTCACGGACAACGCAACCGTCACCACTGCTGCCTCTGCCGCCACCGCACGGCCCGCCCGCGGCGCACACGTCCCAAGCCCCGCCCGAAGCGACAGAAGCACCCGAGATACCGGTACCGGCCCCGGCCCCGGGCCCGGCCCCACCCGCTCCCGGACCGCCGCTCTCCTCGCGTCCCTGCTCGGCTTCACCGTCATCACCGTCGACGTGTCCGCCGTGAACATCGCGCTGCCCGCCATCCGCACCTCCCTGCACGGCGGCATGGCAGGCCTGCAGTGGGTAGTCGACGCGTACACGCTGATGTTCGCCGCCCTCATGCTCTCCGCGGGCGCCCTCGCCGACCGGGCGGGAGCGCGCCGCGCCTACGTATGGGGCGTCGGGCTCTTCACCCTCGCCTCGCTCGCCTGCGCACTGGCCCCCGGCATCGGCGCGCTCATCGCCGCCCGCGTCGCGCAGGGCGGGGCCGCGGCCATCGTCATGCCCGCCTCGCTCGCGCTGATCCGGCAGGCGTACGACGACCCGCGCCGCCGCGCACGTGCCATCGCGCTGTGGACGGTGGGCGGTTCGGTCGCCATGGCCGCCGGGCCCGTACTGGGCGGAGTGCTCACCGAAGCAGCAGGCTGGCGGGCGGTGTTCCTGCTCAACCTGCCCGTCGGGGCCGTGATCCTGGCCCTCCTCGCCCGCACCGCCCCGTCCACGCGCCGCCCCGCACCCATCGACCTCGCGGGTCAGGCCACCGCCGTGCTCACCCTCGCGGGCCTTGCCTTCGCCGTGATCGAGGGCGGGCACCTGGGGTGGACCAGCGCGCCGGTGCTCGGCGCGGTCGCCGTGGCCGTCGTGGCGGGCCTCGGCTTCTACGTCACCGAGAAGCGGCACCGCGCGCCGATGGTCCCGCTCGGCATGCTGCGGGACCGCCGGGTCAGCGTCTCGCTGGCGATCGGCTTCGCCGTCAACGCGGGCTTCTACGGGGTCGTCTTCCTGCTGGGCCTCTACTTCCAGCAGCTGCGCGGGATGTCGGCGATCGCCGCCGGTCTGATGTTCGTGCCCCTGGCCGCCATCATCACGTCGACGAACCTCGTCTCGCCGCGCATGGCGGAGCGGATCGGCCGCCGCCGGGTCATCGTGGCCGGGCAGGCGGTGCTCGCCCTCGCGATGTTCGTGCTCCTGCCGCTCGCCGCCGACACCCCGCTCTGGCTGGTGCTCGTACTGCTGATCCCCACCGGAATGGGCGGCGCGTTCGCGGTCCCCGCGCTGACGGCGCTGCTGATGGACGCGGTCCCCGCCGAGCGTGCGGGCACGGCGTCCGGGCTGCTCAACTCCCTGCGCCAGACGGGCGGTGCCATGTCCGTGGCCCTGTTCGGCGCACTCCTGGTCTCCGACGGTACGACGGGCTTCTCGGTCGGCGGGATGCGGGAAGCGCTGCTCGCGGTGGGCCTGCTGCTGTGCGCGACGGCGGCACTGGCAGCCTGGCTGCTGCCGAGGGACGGCCGCTGAGGCGCTGACGGGGCGGGGCGTTGCAGGAAAATCCCGGGGGGAGTGCGGTGGTGAGGGGCGGTGGGGGGTGGGTGACGGCTCGTGGGTGGGAGTTTCTTGCAGCGGGCGAGCGGGTGAGCGGGTGAGCGGGCGAGCGCGGCAGAGGGTGAGCGGGCGTGCGGGCCAGTGCGGCAGCGGGAGAGAGGGCATGCGGGCCATTGAGCCGGCGCGCCCACGCGCCAGCAGCCCGCGCGTCAGCGGCCCACGGGGTGAGCGGGTCACCGCGCCCCATGTGCTCACGTGACAGTGGCCCATGAGGTGAGCGGGCGTGCGGGTCGCCGTGTCTAGGTGCCAGCGGCCCACGGGCCATCAGGCGAGCGGGCCTCCGCGCTTCCGCGCCCACGCGTCAGCGGCCCCGGAGGTGAGCGGGTCACCGCGCCCATGTGCTCACGTGACGGTGGCCCATGAGGTGAGCGGGCGAGCGGGTCGCCGTGTCTACGTGCTAGCGGCCCACGGGCCGCCAGGCGAGCGGGCCCCCGCGCTTCCGCACCTCCGCGCCCGCGCGTCAGCGGCCCACGGGGTGAGCGGGTCACCGCGCCCATGTGCTCACGCGACAGTGGCCCATGAGGTGAGCGGGCGAGCGGGTCGCCGTGTCTTCGTGCCAGCGGCCCACGGGCCATCAGGCGAGCGGGCCCCCGCGCCCCGGGGCGAGCCGCCCCCCGGCCGGCCCCCACCGCGAGCCGGAAAAGACGGTGGGGTCCGAGCCGGTCCGCGGTTACCGTTCCCGGATGCGCCGACAAGCCGAACAAGATGCCGCCAGCCCCGGCCCCGTAACTCCCGACGACCTCGACCAGGTCGTCCAGCTTGCCCTTGTCGCTCTCCGTGAAGCGCCCCCGGACGCCTGGGGCGGCAAGGCGGGGGCGTTGGAGTGGGACTGTTGGGAGACCGTGGAGCATCTCGCGGATGATCTCTTCGCGTACGCCGCTCAACTCGGCCCGCGGCAGCCGCCCATGGACAGTGAGGTCCCGTTCGTCTGGGAGCCGCGCAGGCCGGGCGGCCCGTCCAACGCCATCCACGCGGACCGTGCCGCCGGCCCCGCCGGGCTGCTCCAGGTCCTGGAGGCGAGCGGGGCCCTGCTGATCGCCATGGTGCGCACGACGCCGCCGACGACCCGCGCGTACCACGGCTTCGGGGTCTCGGACCCGGAGGGCTTCGCCGCGATGGGGGTCGTCGAGACGCTGGTCCACACCTACGACCTCGCCGAGGGCCTGGGGCTGAAGTGGGCCCCGCCCGCCGACGTGTGCGCCCGGGTTCTCCACCGCCTGTTCCCCGATGTCCCTTCCGGCGACGACCCCTGGCCGACGCTGCTGTGGGCCACGGGCCGCGGCGAGCTCCCTGGGCAGGCGCGGCGTACGTCGTGGCGCTGGTACGGGGAGCCCCGCGGGTAAGGCGACGTGCTGAAGGGGTCCGGGAAACCGGGTGCGGCTTCCCGGACCCCCTCCGCCTGGCTCAGGCGGTCGGCGTGGCCGACACCTCGGGGGAGAGGGCGGACTCAAGGTCGTCCTCGTTGACGGTGGCGACGGCGTAGTAGTACTTCGTGCCGCCCGTCAGGCCGCGGTCCACGTACTCCGAATCGGTCGTGAAATGCGTGAACTCGGCGTTCTCCTTCGTCACGCCGGGCTTGGTGGAGCGGTAGACGCGGTAGCCGGCCACGGGTGAATCGCCGTTGCCGTACGGGGCGATGTACCAGCTGAGCCGCACACTGCCCGCACCCGGCGTGACGTCATAGATCTGCGTGGCGCCCGGCGGCTTCGGCTCCGAGTACGTCGGCCTGACCGATGCGGAGGCGGGCGAGGCGACGGAGTGCTGGGACGTGGCGACGACGGCGTAGTAGTAGCCCCGCTCGCCCTCGTCCTCGCCCACGGTGGCCGTGTACTCGGTGCGCGTCACGTCGGCCACGCGGTTGGCCGGGTCGGTGATGTCGACCGGCGAGGTCTTGGAGCGGTAGACGGTGTAGGAGGAAACCGGCACGTACGGGCTCTGCGACCACGACAACGTGAGCCGCTTGCCCACGAGTTGGGCGTTGCCGAGGGCGGGGGCCATGGGCGCGGTGGCGTCGGTGACGGTCTTGGTGCCGTTCACGATCTCCGACGACCCGGACTCGTTCCCGACGGCGTCGACGCCCCGCACCTCGTAGAAGTACATGCGGCCCGGGTCGCCCTTCGTGTCCCGGAAGGTCAGCGACGTCGTCGAACCGACCTTGACGCGGTGGGCGTTGGGGGATTCGGCGCGGTACACCACGTACTTCACCGAGTCCGAGTCGCCGGTGCGCCACGTCAGCGTCACACCGCGCTCGTCCTCGCGGACGCGGGTGAGGTCGCGCGGCGCGAAGGGCGCGACCGTGTCCCGGGTGCCGCGGACGGACTCGGTGTACGGCGAGACGTGACCGGCGTCGTCCAGGGCGCGGACCTTGTAGGCGTACGCGACGTCGGGGTCGGCGCCGCTGTCCACGTACGAACTCGCGGGCCCGGTGCCGAGCAGCTCGTAGGGGCCGACCTCGTCCGGGTCCGTCCCCTCGGCCTCGGCGCGGTACACCTCGTAGGCGGTGGCCGCGGAGAGCGGGCTCCAGGAGAGGGATATGGACTCGCGCCCGGATTCGACGCGGAAACCCTCGGGGGCGTCGTACAGGGGGTTGTCGGGCTGGTCCGGGTCGTCGCCGACGCCTCGGTCGGCGGAGCTGGGGGCCGTGGCGGACGCGGCGGCGTGGGCGGTGCCGGTTAACCCGAGGGCGAGGACGACGACGGCGGCCGCGGAGGCGACGGCTGCGGGTCGGAGATGACGGCGTTGAGACACGGCTTGCGTTCCCTTTCCGGTGGAACCACGTACGGACGTACGGGGGTACGGGATGCACTCGTGGGGGGAGTTGGTGGCGCTGTGGTGGTGCTGTGGCGCTGTCGCTCTGTGGTGCCGTGGGGGCAGGAAACTGTAGCCGCACATGACCGGTGGCCGGGAGGCGGCTCACCGTCAGCGCGACCCGGTCCGGACGGTGCGACCTGACCGGCCCGACCCGATCAGCCTGCCTCGACCCGACCCGACCGGGCACAGGATGTCGGGTCCGGCAGGGTGTGGTCTTCCTAGCGTGAGGCGTGAAAGGGAAGGAGTCCGGGGTGCTTGAGCGGTTGAACCAGGCCATGGAGCACATCGAGGCCCGCCTCGACCAGCGGATCGACGTGGCCGAGCTCGCGCGGATGGCGGTGACGTCGGAGTACCACTTCCGGCGGCTGTTCTCCGCGCTGGCGGGGATGCCGCTGTCGGAGTACATCCGGCGCAGGCGGCTGACCGTCGCGGGAGCCGAGGTGATCGCCGGGGAGCGGACGCTCCTGGAGGTCGCCGTGCGCTACGGCTACTCGTCCGGCGAGGCCTTCGCGCGGGCGTTCCGCGGGATGCACGGCGTCGGGCCCGGCGAGGCGAGGCGGGGCGGCGCGACCCTGCGCTCCCAGCCGCGGATGTCCTTCCGCCTCATCGTCGAAGGGAGCAGCAGCATGCGGTACAAGGTCGTCGAGAAGGACGAGTTCCGGGTCGTCGGCAGGAAGGCGCGTGTCCCGCTCGTGCACGAGGGCATGAACCCGGACATCGCCGAGTTCATCCGGGGGATCGGGCGGGAGACGCTGCAACGCATCGAGAGCCTGTCGGACCAGGAGCCGCAGGGAATCATCTCGGTGAGCGACAACCTGGACGAGAGCCGCGCCGAAGGGACCGAACTCGACTACTACCACGGTGTGGTGACCGGCGCGGCGGTGCCCGACGACATGGACGCGCTCACCGTGCCCGCCGGGTCCTGGGCCGTTTTCGAGAGCGCGGGGCCGTTCCCGCAGACGCTCCAGTACATGTGGCGGGACGTGTTCACGCAGTGGTTCCCGTCGAACCCGTACCAGAGCAGGCCGGGACCGGAGATCCTGCGGACCCGCCTCTCGGACGACGGCACGCGGGCGGACGCGGAGCTGTGGATCCCTGTGGAGCGGACGGTGGTCTGAGCGATGGTGCGCGGCGGCTTCCCGAAGCCGCCGCGCACCAATGAACTCGGTCCGGTCGGTCAGCAGTTGCCCCGCGCCGACTTGCCCGCGAACCGCTCCGCGAGCCAGTTCGCCGCCAGCGGCGACTGCGTGATCACCCCGGAGACGTGCTCGCCCAGCGGAACCGTGTGCCACTCGACGTTCGCACCCTTGGCGCACCAGTCCGTGCGGACCTGCTTGCCCACGCCGTACGGGATCAGCTCGTCGGTGATCACGTGGTACTGGTACACCGGCGCGTCCGGAGCCCGCGTGCCGACCGTCGACTCGCGAAGACGCTGCTGCCAGTCCGGCTGGTCGAGGGGGTTCCGCACCGTCATGTCGGAGATCTTCTTGAAGGAGCCGAGGACCGCGCCGTCCGCCACACAGCTGTCGCGCAGCGTGCCGATCAGCTTCTTGCCCGTCGGGTTCAGGTACGACTCCAGGTTCAGTTCGGGGAAGGCCGCGTCCTGGCCGATCGCTGCCATGAAGACCAGGCCCGAGCCGTACGAACCGTCGTTGAAGGCCGCCACCTTCTTCAGGTCGCCGGGGATGCCGCCGGCCGCCGTGCCCTTGACCTTCAGGTCGGGGGCGTACGAACCGTGCAGCTCGGCCGCCCAGCTTGCGGCCTGGCCGCCCTGCGAGTAGCCCATGATGCCGACCGGGGTGTCCTCGCCGAGCCCCGCTTCCGGGAGACGGATCGCGGCGCGGGCCGCGTCGAGCATGGCCTGCCCCTCGGCCCTGCCGACGGTGTAGGTGTGGTCGCCCGGGGTGCCGAGACCCTCGTAGTCCGTCACGGCGACCGCCCAGCCGCGCAGGGTGAGTTGCTGGATCAGATTGGCTTCCATGGTCGTCCCCTTGGGGAAGCCGGCGCTCGGGGCGCAGTGGTCGCCCATGCCGATCGTCCCGACGGCGTACGTGATGAGGGGGCGGGGTCCCTTCCGGCCGTCCTGCGGCACGATGACCGTGCCGGAGACGGTGTTCGGCTCGCCCTTCGCCGTCGTCGACCGGTAGTCGATCTTCCAGGCCTTGGTGTTCGTCGGCTGGCCCGGCAGCGGGTGGAAGCTGCTCGGTGCGGAGCTGACGATGTCTCCGGGGGCGGCGGCGTCCGACGGTGCGGCCTGCGCCGTCACCGGGGTGACGGCCGACAGGCCGAGCGCGGCCACCACGGCCAGGGCTCTTGCGCTGGAACGAACGTGCATGCGGCTCTCCCGACTGTGCTCAGTGGGTGGGGTCACTGTCCTCAGGGGCTGGGGCGTCATTCTGTGTGCGCCGTGCAGGCGTTGACGGTAGTGACGCGCGAGCGGGTCGAGCGCTGACGGGAGCGCTCACCTTTGTTGACTCCGGAGAATCCCCCCCGGGTCTGGGGCATACGTGAGTGGGCCCTACGCCAGCTCGGACCCCAGCTCCCACGACTCGTCGTAGGGGTGCGCCACCCGATAGGCCCCCGGCGTCGTGCCCGTCCAGCGCCGGAACGCACGGTGGAAGGCCGTGTCCTCCGAGAAGCCGAGCCGCGCGGCGAGCTCGGCGATGGGCTCGGCACCCTCCGCGAGTCCGGCGATCGCCGCGTCACGCCGGACGGCGTCCTTCAACTGCTGGTACGACGTGGACTCCTGGGCCAGCCGGCGGCGCAGCGTCGCGGGACTCACGGCGAGGCGGGCGGCGATCTCGCCCAGGGAGGGCAGGCGGGGAGAGGTGCGCAGCGCGCGGGCGAGGGCGCGCCGCACCTGTTCGGCGACCGTCGTCCCGTACTCGCGCCGCGAGAGGAGGTCGAACGGCGCACGGCTCAGCATCCCCTCAAGGGCCTCCTCGTCCCGGATCAGCGGCGCGGCCAGCCAGCGCTCGTCGAACCCGGCGCCGGTACGCGGCGCACCGAAGCGGACCGGACAGCCGAAGAGAAGTCCGTACTCATCCTTGTGCGGGGGTGGCGGATGCCCGAACTCGGCCCAGTGCAACGGGATGCGGCGCCCGATCAGCCAGCTGCACAGGCGGTGCCAGATGATGACGAGGCACTCGGCGAGGAAGTAGTCGCGTTCGAGGTCGTTGCGTACGGCGAAGACGGCGCTGCCCGTCCCGCGGTGCTCAAGGGTGAGGTCGGGGCCGCCGGGGAACAGCCCGTAGAAGGTGACGCCCCGCTCCATGGCGGCGCCGAGATCACGGCAGCCGAGGGACGCGTGGCACATCATCGCGAAGGTGCCGGGCCTGCTGACGGCCGCGCCGAGGCCGAGGAACTCGTCGCCGGTGGCGCGGTACAGCTCCCGGAAGAGGCGGGCGAACTGGACCTCGGTGATGCGGGACCGGTCGTCGCCGAGCAGGAGCGGGGGGATCTGGGCGGTGCGGAGCAGCGGGACGGTGTCGATTCCGCGGCGCTCGGCGCCGTGCAGCATGGCACGGACGTGGTGGACGGTGATGGTCCGGCTCGACATGGGGTTTCCTTGCCCCGGCCCGCCCCTTGCCGAAACGGCACCGCCCGATCCGGCCGGCCACCTGAGGCGGGTCATGACGTCGCGGGCCGACCACCCCCCTGAGCTCCGCGGCCAACCCCGCTGACGCTTCCCGTCATCCCTGGACGGCCCGCACTGTCCCTAGCGTCGTACGCATGCAGCCGACGGAGCGCCCCGAGACCCTGGCCGTCCTCACCGAGTGGGCGGCCGACCGCCACGGCAAGCTGCCGGCCCTGCGCTTCAGGTCCGCGGCGGGCGGGACGTGGGAGGAGGTCTCGTACGAGCAACTCCGGGAGCGTGTGCGGGGCTTGGGTCAGGAACTGCTCGCGCTCGGCGTCCGCCCGGACGACCGCGTGGCGATCCTCGCCGAGACCCGCCCCGAGTGGACCTACGCCCACTTCGCCGTCTTCGCGGCGGGCGCGGTGGTCGTCCCCGTCTACCCGACGGCGGGCGACGAGGAGGTCGAGTGGGTCACCGGGGACTCCGGCACCTCGGTGGTGATCTGCGAGGACGCCGCACAGGCGGCGAAGATCGAGCGCCTGCGGCAACGGCTGCCCGGTGTCCGGCACGTGCTGCTCATGACGGACCGCGAGGAGGACGCCCCGCTGGAGGCCCCACCGGAAGCCCGGCTGAACGACCCCCTGGACACCCTGCTGGACCGCGCCCGGACCCGCACCCCCGCCGACCTGGCCACCATCATCTACACCTCCGGCACCACCGGCCTGCCCAAGGGCTGTCTCCTCACCCACGGCAACCTGGGCGCCGTCCAGTCCGCCACCCTCCCGCTGATCCAGGGCGGCCCGGGCGACTCCACGTACCTCTACCTCCCGCTCGCCCACCTCCTCGCCCAGCTCATCGAGTTCACGACCCTCATCGAGGGCGGCGAGCTCTGCTTCTTCGGCGGGAGGATCGAGAACGTCGTCGCCGAACTGGCCGAGGCGCGGCCCACGCATCTGCCGTCCGTGCCGCGCCTGTTCGAGAAGGTGTACTCCGTGGTCCTCTCCCTGGCGGAGTCCCAGGAGGGCGGCCGGGAGCGGTTCGAGGAGGCGGTACGCATCGGGGTCCTCGCGGCGGACGGCGCCTTGCCGCCCGACCTCCGGGACGCGTACGAGGCCGCCGACAAGGCCCTTTACGGTCTGGTCCGACAGGCGCTCGGAGGGCGGGTCCGGTGGGCGCTTACCGGCGGCGCGCCCATCGCGCCGCACGTCGTCGACTTCCTGCGGGCCTGCGGGATCGCGGTCTACGAGGGGTACGGGATGACCGAGTCGGCCGGTGTCATCAGCCTCAACCACCCCGGCGCCGTCCGGTACGGCACGGTCGGCCGCCCCGTCGAGGGCTGCGAGGTCCGTATCGCCGACGACGGAGAGGTCCTTGCCCGGGGCGAGATGGTCTTCCCCGGCTACCACGCGGATCCGGCCGCCACCCGCGACGCCCTGGACGACGAGGGCTGGCTGCACACCGGCGACCTGGGAGCCCTCGACGCCGACGGCTACCTCAGCATCACCGGCCGCAAGAAGGACCTGATCATCACCTCCGGCGGCAAGAACCTCACCCCGTCCATCATCGAACTGGCCCTCCAGCGCTCGCGCTTCGTGTCGCGCGCGGTGATGGTCGGCGACAAGCGTCCCTACCCGGTGGCCCTGATCACTCTGGACGCGGAGGAGATCAGCGGCTGGGCAGGGCGCGAGGGCGTGGCGCTCGCCGAACCGCCCTCGCGGGACCCCCGCGTCCGCGCGCTCGTGGGCGAGGTGGTGGAGGCGGCGAACGCGACGGTCTCGCGCCCGGCCCGCATCCGCGATTTCGCCCTGCTGGACGAGGACTTCACGGTGGAGGACGGCCTGCTCACACCGAGCCTGAAGGTACGCAGGCGGGCGGTCACCGAGCGGTATGCGGGGCTGGTGGAGGGGCTGTACGAGAAAGGCGGGCCGACGCCCGAGTCGTCCCCTACTGCACCCCCGCCAGCCGCAACAGCGCCGTAGTCGCCGCCGCGCCGACCACGACCACGGCGAAGGGCGCCTTCCGCCAGGCGAGCACCCCACCGGCCAGCACGCCGAGGGGCCGGGCCCATCCGGCGAAGCCGTGCCCTTCGGTGAGCGCGCCGGTGGCGAGCAGCGCGACGAGCAGGACGGTCGCCCCGACGGTCAGCAACTCCTGCATGCGGGCCGGGAGTTCGATCCTCCCGTGCAGCAGCGGGCCCGCGAGCCGGAAGGCGTACGTCCCCACGGCGAGGACGAGGACGCAGGCGAGGTAGGTGTTCACGAGGCGTTCCCCTGGGTGACGGGACGGTCGGGGTCTTCGGGCAGGGCGGGCCCGGAGGCGGGGCGGCCCGGTCCGCGCCGCGCCGCGAGGAGCCCGAGGAGCGCGAGCAGCACCGGCACCCCGGCGGGCAGCCACGGAGCCGCGGCGACCGCGATGACGGCACCGGTGGCCGCGGCCCGCCGCGTCATGCTGTCGGCGCGCAGGGCGGGCAGCACGAGCGCGAGGAGCACCGCGGGGAACGCGGCGTCGAGGCCGAAGCGATCGGTGTCACCGATGACGGACCCGGCGAGCGCGCCCCCGAGAACGCTGACGTTCCATACGGCGAACAGGCCGAGCCCGGATATCCAGAACGCGGCCCTGCGCCGCTTCTGGTCGGGCTGGGCGAGCACGAAGGCGGCCGTCTCGTCGGTGATCAGGTGCGCGCCGAGGAACCGCGCGGCCCAGGACCGGCCCAGGCTGTCGGCGACGGCCAGGCTGAACGCCGCCGTACGGGAGTTGAGCAGCAGGCCGGTGGCCGCGGCGGCAGCGGGGCCGCCGCCCGCCGCGAGGATCCCGACCGCGCTGAACTGGGCGGAGCCCGCGTACACGAGCAGCGACATCAGGACCGGCACCCAGACGGGCAGCCCGCCCGCGACGGCGATCGCGCCGAAGGAGACACCGACGACGGCGTCGGCGAGCCAGACGAGGGCGATGTCGCGCAGGACGCCGCGAGGGAGGTGGGAAGGGCGGACGAACCCCTCGTTCGTTCGGTGGGGTGGGCTATCTGTTCGGTGTGGCGAACGCATACGTCGTAGGATGGGCAGAGTGGTCGCCGTTCGTCAAGGCGAACGAATGGGCCGCTGCACCGAACGGCTGCCGAGGGATGGCGAGGAACACGGACATGACGCGGGACATGGCGGACGGGCGCGGGCCCGCGGGGCGCGGCGGACCGCGGCCCGAACCGGATACGGCTTCGACGTCCGCCCCGGCCGCACCCTCCCGCCTTCCGCGGGAATGGATCGCCGCCGCCCTGCGCCGCGAGCGCGCCAAGGCGGGGATCTCGCTCTCCGAGCTGGCCAAGCGGGCCGGGATCGCGAAGTCGACGCTGTCCCAGCTGGAGGCGGCGACCGGCAACCCCGGGATCGAGACGGTGTGGGCCCTCGCCGTGGCCCTCGGCGTGCCCTTCAGCGTCCTCGTGGAGTCACCGGCCCCCGCCGTGACGGTGATCCGGGCGGGGGAGGGGCCGACCATGCACGCCGAACAGGCCTCGTACGCGGGGACGTTGCTCTCCGCGGGTCCTGCCGGTGTCCGGCGCGACATCTATCACGGCGCGCTGGAGCCCGGCTCGGTGCGGGAGTCCGAACCGCACATTCCGGGGTCGGTGGAGCACCTCGTCGTCTCCACGGGACGGCTCGTCGCGGGCCCGAGCGACGAGACGGTGGAGCTGGCGGCCGGTGACTACATGTCGTACCGGGGCGATGTCCCGCATCTGTACGAGGCGCTGGAGGCGGGCACGACCTTCGTGCTGGTGATGCAGCACGTGTAGGCGGCGGGGGATGCGCCGGTCAGCGCCTCCGTCGTGATGCCGGTCGGCGTGTGCGGGGAACTGCGCGCTCAGCCCCCACTGACCCGCGGTGAAGGGAGGCCCCAAGGCCCAGGGGCCGGAAAAAGGCAGGAGCCCCGCCTCTCCGCGTGAACGGGGAGGCAGGGCTCCTTGGGTACTGCTATCCATGTCCGGATCAAGTCACCGGAACTGTCACACGTCCCACTTGCGTGGGACGCCCCACTACATGGGGGTGACGTTCTCCGCCTGCGGACCCTTCGGGCCCTGCGTGACGTCGAAGCTCACGGCCTGGTTCTCCTCAAGGGAGCGGAAGCCGTTTGCGTTGATCGCGGAGTAGTGGACGAAGACGTCGGGGCCTCCGCCTTCCTGGGCGATGAATCCAAAGCCCTTTTCGGCGTTGAACCACTTCACGGTTCCGGTAGCCATAAGCCCTCCTTGGGCCAAAGGGTTGCCCTGCTCCAGAACCTGCGATTGTTGAAACAACTGCATAAGTCTGAAAACGACGAGAGCCCGCGGGTCACATGCTCCGCAGGCTCTGTACTGCAAGGGAAACCAAACTGCAACTTGCGGCGAGCTTAGCACGCAGGCAGCCGAATGCAATAGGGGGCAAGATCACGTCACCCGGATGTTTGACGGACCCCCCAGAGGGGTTGACGGACCAGGTCGAAAGCTCTTGACAAGAGCGGGATCGGGGCCCCGCTTTCTGCACCGTACCGCACGGGGGCTAGCCTCCCCGATGTGGACAATTCTCCCGTTGACACCCTCACCGGGGAGGGCTCAGATCAGCTCCCCGGCCATCGCCGCACCCCCCGGCCGCGCGTCGGTCACATTCAGTTCCTGAACTGCATGCCCCTGTACTGGGGTCTCGCGCGTACCGGAACGCTGCTCGACTTCGAGCTCACGAAGGACACCCCGGAGAAGCTCAGTGAGCAGTTGGTGCGGGGCGATCTCGATATCGCGCCCGTCACCCTCGTCGAGTTCCTCAAGAACGCCGACGACCTCGTGGCTTTCCCCGACCTCGCGGTCGGCTGCGACGGCCCGGTGATGTCCTGCGTGATCGTCTCGCAGGTACCCCTCGACCAGCTCGACGGCGCCCGGGTCGCGCTCGGCTCCACCTCGCGCACCTCCGTACGCCTGGCGCAGCTGCTGCTCGCCGAGCGCCACGGCGTACGCCCCGACTACTACACGTGTCCGCCCGACCTCGGTCTGATGATGCGGGAGGCGGACGCCGCCGTCCTCATCGGGGACGCGGCGCTGCGGGCCAACCTCATCGACGGCCCGCGCCTCGGCCTCGACGTATACGACCTGGGCCAGATGTGGAAGGACTGGACGGGCCTGCCGTTCGTCTTCGCCGTCTGGGCGGCGCGCAAGGACTACGCGGCGCGCGAGCCGGCCGTGGTGCGCGAGGTGCACAAGGCGTTCCTGTCCTCGCGTGACCTCTCCCTTGAGGAGGTCGGCAAGGTCTCCGAGCAGGCCGCGCGCTGGGAGGCCTTCGACGCGGAGATTCTCGAGCAGTACTTCACGACGCTGGACTTCCGTTTCGGGAGCGCGCAGTTGGAGGGCGTCGCGGAGTTCGCGCGCCGAGTGGGCGAGACGACCGGTTTCCCCGCGGACGTACGGGTGGAGCTGCTGGGGTCGCAGCCCTAGTACGCGAACGCCGCGCCACACGTCCGGAGCGGGCAGGGGGAATGCCCGCTCCGCCGGGCCTGCCCGCGCACTACCCTGAGCTGCAGACAATGCGCGCGGCCCGGGGGCCGCGGCCGTGCGGCGCGTCCGGGGGAGGTCTTCGTCATGCACCCGCTCGATCCCGGCGAACCGACCGCCATCGGGCCCTACCGGCTGCTCGGCCGGCTGGGCTCGGGCGGCATGGGCCGGGTCTACCTGGGGCGCAGCTCGGGCGGTCGTACGGTCGCGGTGAAGGTCGTCCATCCGCACTTCGCGCTCGACGAGGAGTTCCGCGCCCGCTTCCGGCGCGAGGTGGACGCGGCGCGGCGGGTGGGCGGTGACTGGACCGCGCCGGTCCTCGACGCGGACCCGGAGGCGTCGGTGCCGTGGGTGGCCACGGGGTACGCGGCGGGCCCTTCGCTCGCGGACGCGGTGCGCGACCTCTCCCCTCTCCCCGCCCATTCCGTACGCGTGCTCGTGGCGGGGCTGGCCGAGGCGCTCGCCCATGTGCACGGGCTCGGGCTCGTCCACCGCGACGTCAAGCCGTCGAACGTGATGCTCACGATGGACGGACCGCGCCTCATCGACTTCGGCATCGCACGGGCGACGGACGGCACGGCTTCGCTCACGTCGACCGGGGTCTCGGTCGGCTCGCCCGGCTACATGTCGCCGGAGCAGATCCTCGGCAGGGGGGTCGCCGGTCCCGCGGACGTCTTCTCGCTGGGTGCGGTCCTGGTGTTCGCGGCGACGGGGACGGCGCCGTTCCCGGGTGACTCGTCCGCCTCGCTGCTCTACAAGGTCGTACACGAAGAGCCGGAACTCGGTGCGCTGGACGGGGAGCTGCGGGAGCTCGCCGGAGCCTGCCTGGCCAAGGAGCCGGGCGCGCGCCCCTCGCCGGAGGAGATCGCCCGGAGGCTCGCCCCCGCGGGCGCGAACAGTCTGGTGGCGGCCGGGTGGCTGCCGGGTCCGCTGGTCGAGCGGGTCAGCCGGAGCGCGGTGCGGATCCTGGACCTGGAGACGGACGGGGCGGGGGCCGCGGAACAGCCTTCGGGGCCGGTGCCGTTCGGCAGCTCGGTGGTGGGCGGGTCCGTGTCGGTGGTGGGCTCATCCGCGGGAGGGGCCCCGGGGCGTGAAGTGCCGCAGGGCAGCGGCGGCTTCGGCCCGCCGGACCCCTCGTACGCGCCGGTGCCGGCTGTCTCCTCGCCCTCGGCCGCGTACGTCCCCACACAGACGTCAGGCCCGTCGGGGCCGCCCGGCCGGGTGACCTTCTCGGCCGCCGCGACCTCCACGCCCAGTGGCCCCGATGGGCGGGGACGCAAGGTCAGCTGCACGCTCGTCCTGGGAGTCGCGGGCGCGCTCGCCGCCGTGACGGTCGGGTCCGTCTTCGTGTTCGGCCTGCTGCCGGGGAACGACGACAAGTCGAGCGACGCGGGCGCGCAGCCCCCGGCCGCGACGTCGAGCGGACAGCAGCCCGGGGACGGGGCGGACCAGGCGGGCGACGAGGTCCCCGCCTCCTACCGCGGCAGCTGGGAGGGCCAGGCGGTCGCGGCGAACGGCGCCGTCCCGATGGGCACGTTCAGGCTGGAGGTCGGGCGGGGCAAGGTCGGCGAACGCTTCGCGGTGATGACGCAGACCGACCAGCTGGGCGGAGTCTGCGCGGTCGACCTCGTCCTGAAGTCGGTGTCGGGCAAGGAGATCGTGGCCCGGGGCAAGGGCAAGGCGGACAGCGCCGCACAGTGCACGAAGAACACGCACACGGTGCGGCTGCGCCCGAAGGGCGACGATCTCCTCTACCTCTCCGAGAACGCCGAGTCGGGCAATCCGGAGGCCCGCCTCTCCCGCGCGGACTGACCTCCGGCGCCCGTCACATCGGAGTCCCGTCACATCGGCGTCGTGACCGTGACCGGCTCCCCGCTGCCCGTGTACAGCAGTCCCTTGCCCGGTGCGATCGGCCCGCCGACCATGCTCCGGGTCGTACGAATGCCGATCAGTTCGCCGCTGGAGGAGTCCTGCGGGGAGAGCAGGATGCCGCGGCGGCCCTTCTTCGCCTCGACCTGCCAGCCGGAGAAGCCACCGCACACCTCCTCCTCGTCGCCGCCGATGATGAGCCCGAGGCCCCGCTCGGAGCCCCGCTGCACGAGGCGCTTGAACTCGCGCTCGGCGTCGCAGTCCTCCAGGACCTCGCCGTCGTCGACGATCCACACGATCGGGTCCTCGGGCGACGCGTCCTCGACGACCTCCTTGAAGTCGTCGCTCTCGATGTCGTCGTCCTTGAAGACCTTCAGGACACCTTCCTGGCCCTCGAGCTCACGCAGCGGAGACGGCCGCGGGGCGGCGATGACGAGCCGTACGCCCTGGGTGAGATAGGACCGGGCCAGGTTCATCAGCGTCGTGCTGCGGCCGGACTTGGCGGGGCCCGCGACGACGAACGTCGGGACGCCCTGCGCGAGGTCGGGGCCGAAGCCCATGATGTCGTCGCCGCCGATGCCGGCGAGCGCCCAGAGCTTGGAGCGCGAGGCGTCCGGGTCGCGCATCTCCCACGCGTCGGCGAAGTTGATGCGGCTGGGCAGGCTGTCCACGCGGAACGGCTTGCGCGAGCGCGGCACGTCCGCGTCCCGGGCGGCGGCGGCCTCGCCGATCTCGGAGATCGCCGCGGCCTGGCCCTGGCCCGTGGAGTCCTCGGCGAGCAGCGCGAACTGCGTCTCCGTGCCGTGCTCGTTCTTGAAGCCGCGGCCCGGGGGGATCTCCTCCGGCACCTTGCGGGCGTTCATGCCGAGCATCGAGAAGTCCGAGCGGTCGGCGAGCCGCAGGCCGTACTTGTCCTCGGTGAGCGAGGCCATGCGGCCGATGAGGACCTGGCGGTCACCGGTGATGACCAGGTGGATGCCGACGCTCGCGCCCTCGCGCATCATCGCCTGCAGTTCGTCGGTCAGCTCGCCGTGGTCGTACTCGCCGAGGGTGGGCAGCCAGCCCTCCCAGCGGTCGAGGAGCACGACGATGTGCGCGAGCCGCTCCTCCTCGGGCGCGGCGGCCCGCTGCTCGCCGATGTCGGCGAAGCCCTTGTCGGCAAGCAGATCTTGACGGCGGGTCAGTTCGCCCTTGAGGCGGGTGACCAGACGCACCGCGCGCTCGGTCTGGTTACGGCTGACGACGGCGCCGCAGTGCGGAAGCCGGGTCAGGGCGTTGAGCGCGCCGTTGCCGCAGTCGATGCCGTAGAGGTGCACGTCGGCGGAGGAGTGCGTGCGGGCGATGGAGCCCGCGATCGTCCGCAGGATCTGCGAGCGGCCACTGCGCGGGGCGCCGCCGATGAGCAGGTGCCCGAAGGTCTCGAAGTTGACCACGACCGGGCGGCGCGCCTGGTCGGAGGGGATGTCCTCCAGGCCGTACGGAGCCGGGGCGAGGGCGCCCGGCTTGTCGCTCGCCGGGGGCAGCGGGATCTCGTCGAGCTGGAGCGTCTCGGAGAGCGCGGGCAGCCACGGGCTGTGCTGGGCGGGGATGCCCATCGTCGCGTTCGCGTCGCGCACGGCGTCCACGAGGACCTTGAGGTCGGTGATCTCCTCCTCCTCGCGCGCCTCTGCCTTGGGCTTCACCAGCGCGGCACGGCCCAGGTCCTCCCACCCGAGCGGACCCGCCCACGGCGCGAGCAGCGCCGGGTCGGTGGCGCCGGGCCTGCGGCCACCGACGCGGCCGGACTGGAAGGGGACCAGGGAGGCGTGGCCGAGGCGTACGTAGGCGCGTCCTGGCGTGCTCTTGGAGATGTGGCCGGCCTCGGGGGAGTCGATGACGTCGCTGGACTCCGCGCCGTCCGTCACGCGCAGGGCGATGCGGAGGTTGGTGTTGGCGCGGATCTCGGGTGACACGACACCGCTCGGGCGCTGGGTGGCGAGCAGCAGGTGAATGCCGAGCGAACGGCCTCGCTGGGCGATGTTCACCAGGCCCGTCACGAAGTCGGGCAGGTCACGCACCATGGAGGCGAACTCGTCGATGACGATGAGGAGCCGGGGCACGGGCGGGTGCGAGGGATCACGGCGTACGAGGTCCTGGTAGTCCTCGATGTCCTTCGCGTCGGCGGCGGCCAGGATGTGCTCGCGCCGCTTCAGCTCGGCACCCAGCGACTCCAGGGCCCGCTCCACGAGGTGGGCGTCGAGGTCGGTCACCATGCCGACGGTGTGCGGCAGCTTCACGCAGTCCTTGAACGCCGAACCGCCCTTGTAGTCCACGAGGACGAAGGTCATGTTCTCGGGCGTATTGGCGACGGCAAGGGCCGCCACGATGGTCTGCAGCAGCTCCGACTTACCGGAACCGGTCGTACCGGCGATCAGGCCGTGCGGTCCGTCGCGCCGCATGTCGATGCCGAAGGGACCGTCGTACGACTCACCGATGACGGCCATCGTCGACTGGCCGCTCACCTGCCAGCGCGCGGTGATCTGGTCGGCCGTCGGCGGCTCCAGCTGGAGCACGTCGAGCAGCCGGCTGGAGCCGGGCAGCGCCGAGTCCTCGGTCTCGCCGCTGATGTCCCGCAGCGGCGAGAGGGCGCGGGCGAGCCGCCCGCACCAGGCGGGCGAGACGAAGTCGGGGCGTACGGAACGGATGCGGGCGGCGCCGGTCTGCTCGACGCGGAGCCGCAGTTCGAGGGGCTTCTCGGCGTTCTGCTCGCTGTCGTCGGGCTCGGCGGAGTGCCAGGCCTGGAAGGAGGGGAAGCCGCCGGGGGCGGGCGGGACGGGGGCCTGGCCGCCGCCGGGCGCGGGCCGGGCCGGGAGGCTGATCTCCTCGGGCCGCGGCTCGGCGATCACGACGGCCTGGCACTCGCCGGGCAGGAACCGTTCCTCGGCGTCGAGGCAGAGCGCGAACATGGACACGGCGGGTCCTTCGCGCAGCAGCTTCACCACACCGGGCATGGACCGCAGGCGCCGTGAGCCGTCCCAGACCACCACGATGTCGGGGTCGCCGAAGGAGGCACCGCCCTGCCGGTTGTTGTTCTCCTTGGCGGCCTTCTGGCGGGCGGCGAGGATCTGGGTCAGCTCGCCGATGCGGGAGCCGACGGTCTCGGCGTCCGTCCCGATCAGCACGTTGGCGTCCTGCGCACCGGAGGGCCGCGCGTGCGGCAGCCAGCGCGTCCAGTCCCAGGTCTCGCGCGCGGAGTTCTCCGTCAGCACATAGAACTGGACGTCCAGCGGGCTGTGCAGCACCGCGGACTGCGCGACCGCCCAGCGGCCGAGCGCCTGCGCGGAGTCGCCGGGCCCGGCCATGCCGATGACGCCGAGCTTGCGCAGCGAGAGCGCGACGGGGGCGTCCTCGATCTTCCAGGTGACCTCGCGCTTGTGGTCGTCCTGCTCGGGGTCGTCGAGGACGACCTCGGAGTCGAGCCGCCCGGTGCCGACGCGAAGCAGCAGATGGTCCTCGTCGGTGCGCCGCCGCTCCCACAGCCGCGTACGGGGCCCGGTGCTCAGGGAGAGGATCCCCGCCGGGCTGAGGATGGCCTGCCGCTTGTCGAGCCGCTCGGCGACGAGGGCTTCCTGGGCGTCCCTCTCGATCCGCTCCTTGTGCTCGTTGTACTCCTTGACCTGTTTGGCATGGGACTTGCGCCCGTGCTTCTTGTCCATGAAGTAGTTGCCGAAGAGGATCAGCGGGCTCAGCGCCGCCATGATCAGGTAGTACCAGCGCTGGAAGATCATCACCGATACGAGCGCACCGACGAGCGGTGTGAGCGCCATCAGCCAGGGCAGCGGCCTGGCCTCGAAATCACGTACCGGATTGGGCAGCTTGAATTTGGTCTGCCGCTCGGGCGGGCGCAGTCGGGGCGGCCGGTTGTAATCGAGACCGGATCCGTCCTCGGACCACTTCAGTGCGGCATTGGGCGGGGCATAACGGTCGAGTTCGAGAAGGGTATTGCCGATGGCGATCTGAGCACCGAGCGGCCATTCGCCTTTGTCACGGGGATTGTCGCGCTTATTGCCCCGTTCCCCGCGATTGCCGCCGCCCCGCTTCTCGCTCTTCTTGCCCTTCTTACCCTTATTGCTCTTCCTGCTCTTCTTGCCCTTCGCGCCGTTGTCACCATTGTCGCCGCTTTCGCGGCTTTCGGTCGAATCGACTTCGCCGAAGGGTTTGCCCTCGATGGTCACGCCGTCTATGTCCCCATGTACGGCGACTTGGCAGGTGCCATCGGTTGCAACTGACAACGTCAGGGCGCGCGCGGGCAGTTCCGGATCATCGATGCGGATGTACGAGGCGGGTCCGCTGCCGATGTCGTAGCGGCCGATCCCGAGGCGGTGCACTGCGCCGGCCACGGGCCCGCCCGCGACGCGCAGCTCGACCAGGCCGGTGGGTTCGCCGGGCAGGCAGCCGGCCGGATCGTGCAGGCTGACGACGGCGCCCTCGCGCAGCGGGGAGGTGCCGATGGTCGCGGCGGCATCGATGGGATACCCGTCCACGAAGACGATCGGCGCACCGCCCTGGCCGGTGCCTGGCTGGAGCTGATGCCCGCCGATGGGGATGATCTGGGCGTCGCCGCCGCTGTACCCCACGTGCGAGGCCAGCTCCTTGGCGATGTCCCCCACGGAGGACTCAGGATCGGCGTCGAGCACGACATCGGCGTTGGCGCCGCCGAGCGGATCGACGACGGTCAGAGTCAGGCGCACGATCGTCCTCCCCATAAGCCCCTTTTCGACCGCTTCCGGAACGCGGTCGCAGCGGCAAATCCACAGTGCCTGTGAGGCTGTCCACAGTGCCTGTGACGATAGCCGCTCCACCCTTCCCGCAGGCAACGGGCTGTGCATGAGCTCATAGCAGAGCTGTGACTCAACCGGGGTGTGCTCACTTCTGCCCCACCCGTAAGCTGCTGACCCAAGAGCGGAAGATCGCACGAACGGCCACACGGCCTTCGAGCGGCCCGCACTGAGGAGCCAAGGGGGATGGCCCTGCGGCGAGTTGGATTGGATGTGAAGCCACATGGCCAAAGACGCCGATATCACATATGAGGAGATGCGGACCGCGGCGGGCAAGCTGAACGACGCCAAGGACAAGATCGATGAGAAGCTCGACGCTCTTGAGCGCTTCATCGAGAACCTGGTGAAGAACGGCTACACGACTCGCAAGGGCTCGCAGGCCTTCGAGGACTCCTTCAAGGAGTTCAAGAAGGGCGCCAAGGACACCATCGAGGGCCTCACGGGCATGGGCAAGTTCCTGACCAGCGCCGCGAAGGCGTACGAGGACCTGGACGACGACCTCGCGAGGGGCGTCAAGGGCAAGGGCTGAGCCCTCGGCCTGTGACCCGGCCCCCGTCGCGACGGTTTCGTCGCGACGGGGGCCGGGTCGTTCTGTTCCGGCCGCCTACCCACGCCCCCGCGAGAAGTCCCCCCGCCCCACGCGCCCCGCGAGCCCGGTGTCGGCCGTGCCGCTCGTGCCACTCGCCTCGCTTGTTCCGCTCGTGTCGCTCAGCAGCGAGCCGTAGCCCGTGGCCGCCCACACGCTCCGGTCGGCCGGTACCTCGAAGTACGGGACGGTGCGTCCGTCGAGGTCGTCCGTGAGTACCTCGGGTGCGCGGCGGGTCCGTACCGCCGCCACGCACGCCTCGCAGGCGGCCACGTGCAGCTGGTCGCGGCGGCCCAGTGGGCGCCAGCGGATGCGGAGTTCGGCGCGGCCGTGCAGGGGGTTGAAGAAGCAGAGGGGGAGGGGCGAGACCGTGCCCTCCAGGGCGTCGCGGCCCGACGTGACGAGGGCGAGCACTCCTGCCAGGTCGGGCAGTCCGCGCGCGGCGTCGAGTACCGTGCCCGCAGCCGCGTACGCATCAAGTGCGCTCTGCATGCCGGGACTTGACGTGTCGGCCGCCTGGATCGCCTCGCCGAGCGCGAGCACTTCCGCTTCCGTCTGGCGTCGCAGTGCCGTCTCGTCGGCGGTACGCGCCGCCGCGAACACCGCCTGGGGGTGGGCGAAGGGGGAGCCGGTCGCGCTGGGGTACCGGTTCGGCCGGCCGCGCCCCCGGCGACGTACGCCCACGAAGAGACCGGCGGCGGCCAGCGCGACAGCGACCGCGATGCCGGCCGGCAGCAGCCAGGAGGGACCGCTCTCCTCGTCCGAGCCCGCCGGGCGGTGGGGCAGGCTCCCGCTCCCGTTGTCGTCACCGTCGTCGCCGTCCCGCAGATGCTCCGTGGCGTCCTCGTACGCCTTCGTGCCGTCGCCCTCCGCGATCAGCTCGATCGCCTTCTCCGTCTGCGCCGCGAGCCCCGCGTCCTTGAACTCGTCCAGGAAGCCGACCGTGCCCACCGCGTCGCGGGCCTGCTGCTTGTCGTCCGGCCACTCGTAGCCGTTGAGGTTCCCGCTCCACCTGTCCCCGCCGGTGACCAGGATGAGCTCGCGCCGGTCGACACGGTCGCGCACGACCTCCGCGAAGGCATCCGCCTCGCCGTCGTACGCGTCGCCCTGGACGATCGGCACCAGGGCGACCTTGATGGGCAGCCCGGTCTTCTCGATCTGCCGTACCAGTTGCTTCTGGCGGGCGGGAGGCACCGAACCGGCGTACGCGGGATCGACGTACACCGGTGACTCGCGCAACGCGTCGGCGACCTTCTCGCCCGGGGTCGGTGTCGGCGCTCCGGGTGCCTGCGCGGCGGCCGGGAGCGCCGTGGTCACGAGGGCGGCGAGGGCCGTGAGGGCGACGCACGCCGTCGTGAGGGCGCGCTTCGCGTCACTGGACACCGGCGTACTCCCTTACCTTGCGGATGAGTTGAGGGATCCCGTCGCGGGCGGCGGACAGCGGCCCCGACACCTCCTCGTACGGCACACGCTCGCCGCGCCCCGCACCGCTTCCCGTACCGGGGATCGTCAGCCGGAGCGTGTACGCGAGGCGCGGCTGCACCCCGACGAGGACGCGGCACTCCGCGCACACCGGGATGGTGCGAAGCCGCTGGTCCTCCGGCGCCCACAGGGCGTCGCGCCACCCCGTGGCAGGCCCGTGCAGCGGATTGAGAGCGCAGCAGGGCTTGTCGGGCTTGTCGATGCCGGCGAGCGCGGCCCGGCCCGCCCGCGCGAGGACGACGGCCGCCGCGAGGTCGGCGGGCGTGGCGTCGTCGTCGACGTGACCGTCGGGGTCGCGGTCGACGAGCAGGGTCGCGGTGTCGAGGCAGTCCCACACGCGGGTGCGCACGGACGACCGGATCGCGGCGTCCGGGTCGAACTCCCGCCCAAGGGCGTCGAGTTCGTCGCGTGCCGTGCGGCGCAGGTAGTCGCGGGAGGGGTCCGGCGGAGCCTGGAAGGAGGTGTCGGCGGACGGGGGCGCCGCCGCCGCACGCGACCGCCGCAGGCTTGGCACGGCGCGACCCAGGATGCCGAGCAGCGCGGCGACGAGCCCGAAGGCCAGACCGGCCACCACCGCGCCGACCATGAGCCCCGGCCAGAAGTCACCGGAGAAGAGCGGCGAGAGCCCGTTCTCCTCCACGGGGTCGGCCGCGTCGTCCATGCCGAGCGAGGAGGTCTCCGGCTGGTCGGTGCGCGGCGCCTTGTCGAGCAGCGTCATGAGGGCGTCGAGCCGTTTGCCGAGCTGGTGGTCGGTGGAGCGGTCGTCGTCATCGCCGTAGCGGATCGCGTCGGAGAGGTCGAAGCCGACGAGGTCCGCGTCGACGCGTACGTCGTACGTGACGACGTCGATCGTGCCGCCCAGCGGATCGGCGACCACGTAGACACCGCGCTCGCCCTTGGCCCCGATCTTCTGCCGGACGGCTTCCAGGAAGAGTTCGGGCTCACCCTCGGACTCGTCCTCGGTGAGTTGCGGGACGAGGGCGACGAACACGGGCCCACGGTCGAACTTCTTGATCCGGTCGCTGAGTTCACGGGTCTGCGCGCTGTCCAGCGGGTGCGGGCTCTCGGGATCGCTGTAGATGGGGCCGCTCTCGCGCAGTCCGTCGGCGACACGTTCGACGCGGCTCGACAGGTCTGAGGCGATGGGTGCCGGGGCGGCGCTGGACGTCTTCTGGTCGAAGACGAGGGTGGCGCCGAGGGCGATCGCCGCCGCGGCGAGGACGGCGGCGGCGGCTTCGAGGCGACGGGGGGTGGGGCGGCGCGGAGCCGACCCCTGCCTGTCGGCCTCGACGGGCACCTCGCGGTCGACGACTGCCGCCGATGCCGGCGACGCTGCGGGGTGACCCCGACGACGCCGCCACCAGCGACGAGCGTACGGACTGACACAGACGATCAGCAGTGGTACGCCGGTGAGGGTGATCCCGGTGACGAACGACTGGTTGTCACGGTCGACGGGATCGATGTGCATCTCCGGCACGTCGTCGCCGGCGCGTTCGTGTTCCTCGCGGGCCGTGTCCGCGCGCTCGGCGGCCTTCTTGCCGCCCAGGGCGATGACGTCGGTGAACCGCTCGAAGCTGAGCAACGGGCCCGCGTCGTAAGGAAGTTCATAGAGCGCCACGGTCGACGCGTCATCGGCGGGTGCCCGCACTCCGAAGGCGGTGGCACCCGCGACGCCCATGTCGTCGACGAGGACGTACAACCCGTCACGCCCCAGCCGGTCATGCACGGCCGCGAGCAGCCGCTCGGGGTCGGCCCCCTGATCGGGCAGTACGAGGACGTAGGTCGGCACACCGGTCCGCTTGGCGAGCTTCGCGAACTCGGGGGCGGAGGACCGGGGGATTTCGCGGGGGAGCTGGTCGGTGACGTAGACCGGGTTGCCGCGGAGGAGTTCGGCGAGGGAGGAGGCTTGGGTGGGGGCGCTGGTGCGGTCCTGTGGTGGTACGTCCCGGGAGGCCGGGGTGGCCACCGACGCTCGCCCGGCGGCGTTGGCTGAAGCCGAGCCGAAGCCGCCGCCGATGAGAAGAAGAGAGAAACAGAGGGCGCCGAGCAGCGCGAGGAGGCGAGGCCCGCGAGAGCTCGCGCGAGATACGTCCACGTAGCTGGCACGAGACGCATCCACGTAGCTCACCCGAGATACGTGCACGCCCACAGCAGCCGCTCCCTGGCCCGCCCGTCCCGCCCCGTCACTCATTGGGCGCACTTTACTGTCGCGACGGTGGCGTTTCCATGGGGGGCGTGGCGGTGCTGTTGCGGGGCGGGACGAGGGAGCCGGCCATCCGCGGGTCCTTGATCTCCTGGCCGTCGGGCCCCATGACCATGTCGCGCAAGCCCTGGCAGAGTCCGTGATCCGGGCTGACGCCGTCCGACGACCGGATCGCGACGTGGAAATCACCGCCGGGCCGCCGGCTCACGAGAGGCGTACCGGCGGCCGAGTGTGCGGCGGCGAAGGGCATGACCGCCATCCGCTGGGCGGTGGTCAAGGACTCCAGGGAGACGATTTCGGGCAGCTCACCGAGGTGCTGGACGAACTCGCTCATCGGTCTTCGTCCTCAGCGTTGAGCCGGGCCACGAGCTTCGCTGCGTCGCCGGTCTTCCAGCGTGTCCAGGAGCCGTCCCTGAACCTGACCCTGACATCGGCGCCGCCTTCGGAGAAGGTCATCCGCTCGGCTCCAGCCACCCTCTCCCTGGGCAGGTCCCACAGCTCCCGGGCCGGGGCCAGGCCGGCCGAGGGCTCCACGCCGAGTACGACGAGGCGGCGGTCGGTCAGCACGATTTCGGTTCGGTACCCCTTGGGGCGCCGTGCGGGGTCCAGTTGCCAGGGCAGTGTTCGCGCCGTGGTGTCCGGCGCGGCCCAGATGACGGGGAAGTCCTCGACCTCGTTCTCCGGTTCCTGCGGCTTCCCCGCGCCCTGCGGATCACCGAGGGGCGCGCCGCTCGGGCCGCCTGCGTTCGCGACCATGTTGAGCAGTCGTGGGATGCCGAGCAAGGCGATGTCCACGGCGCGTACACCCGCCCTGTCGGCCTTCCCCCGTACGGCGAAGGCGGGGCCCGACGGCCAGCCCTGGGCCGCCAGTTCGCCCTCGATGTCCTGCCTTTCGGCACCCCGGAAGGAACGCAGTCCCGCGACCTTCGGGGCGCACCCAGTGGCGAAGGCGACGTTGACACGCATGAGCAGCGTCTCGCCCTGGGGTGGATACCAGTCCACAGCCCTCAAGTCCTCTCAGGTCACGGCCGCTCCGTGCGGCGCGGCTGCCTCGTACACCGGCGCTCAGTGCGCTGCCGCGTCGGACCACCCGCCCAGCTCCAACTCCGGTTGGTGTGATCTCGGCGACCGGGGTCCACTCAGGCAGTCGTTTCAGAGGTCACCGTTCGCTCAGAGGCCGCCGGCTACTCAGAGGTCACCGGGAAGCGGCTCCGCCGGGCTGCCCGCGTCATCCATCAAGATCGAGTGGGTCTCGAAGATCCCCGACCCCGCCCGGACCGAGACGCGGGACTCCACCAGGACGATGCCGCTGCGCAGCACCGTGCAGGTGGGGGGGTGCGCGGTCTTGGGAAGGTCGGCCATGAACCGCGCCACTCGTTCCCGCTGCCCTTCGGAGAGCGCGCTCTCGGCCAGGAGCTTGACCTTGCCGCTGAGTACTTGGTCGAGGCGCTCGGCGCTGTCGGGCGTTCCCGTGAAGAGCCGCACCCATGAGCCGTCGGTGAAGGTGAGGCGGACGTCGGCGTTGATCTCGCTGAACTTCATCTGCCGTGCCTCGGCGATGGAGTCCCGGGGAAACTCGGCAAGCTCCTCGGCCTTTTCGAGGGTGCCCCACCGGGTGCCCAGGAAGAGCAGCCGCCGGTCGGTCAGGACCAGGTCGGTGGCGTACCCCTCAGGGCGACGTGCGGGGTCCAGCTGCCAGGGGACGGTGCGGGCGAGGGTGCCGGGGGCGGCCCACATGACGGGAAAGTCCTGCACCTCGTTCTCCGGCTCCTGGGGCCTGCCCCGGACGGGGACCTCACCGAGGGGCGTGCCCGCGGCTCCGCCGAAGTTCGCGATGATGTTCGCCACCATGGGGATGCCGACCAGCAGTGCGCGGCCCGTGCGGCGGGCCGCCTTGTCCCCGGCGGAGCGCAGTTCGTAGGCGGGGCCCGGGGGCCAGCCCTGCAACTCCTCCTGGATGTCCTTGCGCTCGGGGTCGCGGAACCAGCGAGAGCCGGAGACGGCCGGCGCCATACCTGTGGCGAACTTGGCCGCCGTGCGGAGGAGTACGTCCTCTTCGGGGCTGGGGTACCAGTCCATCAGTACGTCGTCTTTCCATTGAGGAAGTCGGCCTTGCCGGGCGGTGGCTCGGCCGGGCACTCGATTCTTCAGACGGGCTGCGATTCCGCGTCCGACAGTTCGGGGAATTCCACCGATCCGACGATGCCCGCCATGCCGTGCGTGAACTCCTCCCACTGTTCCACGGAGGCTGTGTCCAGGGTGATGACCGCCGTATAGGGGCCGGTCGAGAAGGGGATGTGCACCTGGATCTGGCCCATCACCAGCTCTTCGTCCCGGCCGCTCTTCGTGTACCGGCTGTCGATCAGCAGCTGACGGAAGGTGATCGCCGATACCGCGGGCCCGCAGGGCAGATCGAGCCAGGTCACGTCACGCATGGGATCGGGTTCGAGCGTGGCCAGGATGCCCTGGGCGACCACGTCCGGATTCGTTTCACCGGACTCGAAGGCCGCCATGGTCAGTGAGCAGTGCGCTACGCCGCCCCCGTCCTCGATCTCGTACAGACCGATGCCGAAGAAGGAGACACCTCCCGCCAGCATGTCGTCCGCGGTGGCGCCGTAGAGGGCGCCCATCATCTCCCACAGCTGTGGCTCCCCGTTGGGATAGATGTCCTTGACCAGCTGATCCACGGCTTGGGCGCGTTCATCCGCGTCCAGAGCCACTTCGATGGCATGCATGCCGTCGGGGAGACGGATGTTCATGGGAGGCAGCACGGCTGCTTGTACGCCCGCTGCTTGTACGCCCGGGGAATCGGGGTGTTCCGTGCCTGTGTTTCCGGCGTCGTACATGCGGTCTGCCCTTAATTCCCGTAGTCGGTGTGAGCGATGGTGTGGGCCTTGTAACCGGTGAGACCGGTCTTGATGGCGCTGTCCAGGGCACGCCCGGCGTTGCTCATGGGCGCTATCAACTCGTCGCTCTTGAGGAAGGGGAGCTTGGACCCGATGCTGTTGATCGACTTGGTGCCGATCAGCTGCCCGCCGCGGAAGTTCTGCAGCCCGCTTTCCGCGGCCAGCTTCAGGCGGCTGCCCCCTTCACCGAGCTTCACCATGGGGGTGGCCTTCAACGGTCCGAAGAGCTTGAACGACTTGCCGACGCTCGTCACCGCCCGATAGCCCGAGCCCAGCTTGGTGGCGCGGGCGGCGGCGCTTGTGCCCTTGGCGAGAGCCGCGCTTCCCGTCAGGCCCTTGACGCCGGGGAGGACACCGAATGCGTCGAACGTGATCGAGACCCAACTGACGTCGGCGCCGGCCGCTTTGGCGGCCAGATGAGTGAGCAGTGCCGCGCCACTGGTCACCATGGCCGCGGCCGCGAATATCGCCCCGATCGGCTCGAAGGGAGCCGTGATGATGGCCAGCACGCCCAAGGCACTGCTGATCAGGCTCAGTACGTCGCCGATCTCCTTGATCATGTCGGCGTGGTCCTTGATCCACTGGCCCGTGGCGTCCCACGCGTCAGCGACCCCCTTGGTGAGCTTGTCCCAGAAGCCGGGCTCGTCCGGCGCGATGTCGCCCGCCTTGTCCAGCTCCTTGCTGATGGCCGCGGCGGCGCGGCTGTAGCGATCCTCCAGATCGTGCACCTGCTGGATGACCCCGTCGACGTCCCCCGACGCCTTGCCGGATTCCTCACTGTTGGGCTTGGCCTCCGCCCGGGCATCCAGCTTCTGCCCGGCGGACTTGTTGAGCCGGTCCGCCTCGTCCTGGAAGTCCTGCAGCTCACCCGCCCACCTGTGCAGCGCCCGCGAGGCCTTGTCGAACGACTCGTGACTCTTCCGTACGAGGGGCGTGACGTCCTGCCCTATGTACTCGGTGAAGGCGAGAGCGGTCTTGCCCTTCCACGCTCCGCACTCGATCCGCTCCAAGTCCCTTACTGCAGCGCCGAGTTCCGAGGCCAGACCGCCCAGCTTCTTCGCGAGCTCACGGGTGTCGGTCACGTCCCCGGGGGTGGGGTCCCAGCCGATGTGCGCGAGGGCAGGCCGCTTCCCCACGTCACTTGCCCTTCTTCTTCGAGTCCGCCTTCTTCGAGTCCGCGTCCGCCGACTTGAGCGACTCGGCCAGCTGCTGGTCCAGCTCCCCGAATTTCTCACCGATCTTGTTGATCATCTTGACGGCGCCGTGCGTGTGCTTGCCGAGCTGCTTGACGCCGTAACCCCACTCGTCGGCGAACTCGTGCACGTCCTCGACGAGCTTGCCCGCACCGACGACCGAGCCATCCGCCCCGCGGAGCGTGCGGCGCGCGGCATCCATGCGGTCACTGACGGTGGAGAACGTCTTCCGCAGGTCTTCGAAGATCGTGTCGTCGAGACGTAGGTCGCTCACGTGGTGTCCCCGGGTCCCTCTGGGTGGTCGATGTACCTGAGCCCGGCGGCAGTCCACACTTGAGGCCCGTGTGGCGAGAGTATCGCCAAGCGCTTTGACGCTATTCGTTGGGTGGAGGCCTTGCTAGGGCGAACGGGGCGGCGGGAGTGGGTGAAAGGGAGTCGAATGTGAAGGGGTGGTGAAGGCTAGATCTCGCGACGTCAGCGCGATTCAGGCGACCACCAGCACTTTTTCCGCCCCCTTTGCCTACCTCTTTGCTTTCATTTACTTCTGAATTTGCGGGGCTGTATGTCTGCTATTGCCGCGACCTCCTGTACTGGACAGGCGCTGGGGCGGGGGAAGTTGGGCGGCGGGGATGCTGGAGCATGGGGGCGGGGCGCACAGGCGCGGCCGGGGCAGGAGTAGGGGCAGAGACATGACCGCTGACGAGGACACCGACATGGACATCCGGGCAACAGTGAACGGCTTCAAGAACGTGGCCCCGCTCCCCGGCCTGCCCGACGCCTGGTACTGGTCCCCGGTCCGCACCCTGAACTTCACGGGCGCGCTCTCCGCCGACGGCAGCCGCCTGCTGCAACTGAGCGGCCGCGACGACTTTGACGAACAACTGGCAACAGCAACACTGGAGTTCGCAAGACGGCGCGAGCAGGACATCTTCAACCGCAACCCACACCTCGGCACGGCGGACGGCTTCACCCCGCCGCGTACGACCGAGGGGGAGGCCCGGACCTTCGACGTGGTGGTCGGCATAGCCCCCGAGGTCCACGACTTCTACAGCGTCGACAATCCCGCCCTCACCCCGCACGTACGCCTCGTCTTCCCGGCGTACTCCCATGAGTTCTCCGGACGCGAGACCCTCGACGAGGCGATCACCCGCTACCGCATGCTGCGGCTGCACGAGTTCGACCGCAGGGTCCCGCAGCCTTTCCTGAAGATGCGGTACGCCAACACCCGCACGCGCTCATGGAGCGACAATCCGGGGCGCGGCTTCACCAAGGAGCAGATCCTCGCGCACGAACTCCGCCTCCTGGAGAACGCCCCCGGCAGCTTCGTGGAGTTCGAGAACCGGCACGGGGCGGTGTGGCGGGTGGAGTGGCACGACGGCCCGTGGCTGCTCGCGGAGTGGGGAACGGCGGAGGACCCTGCGACTCCGGAGGCCCCTCCGGCTCCGGAGGCACCACCTGCGACTCCAGGGGCCCAGGAGGCGGTCGAGCCGCGGGAGATCGAGCTTGAGGAACTGCTCGACTTCGCCGCGGCTCGTCTGAGGGACTAGTCAGCCCAAGTCACCCTGTCCTCATTGTCCTCACCGGTTGATGGACTGGATCTCCTCGACACTGACCGGCTGATCGTTCCCGTACTCGCCGTCGGGGAGGTCACCGCCCGCGCCGCCGGTGCCGGTCCAGGTGATCTCCCAGGTGGCGGTGGCCTGGAGGTTGAAGGTGCCGTCGCCCGACGAGCGCCGGTAGGTGACGCCACAGGGCGGCGTCTGCTTCGACTTGCCCTTGGCGTACGGCTCCCCGATCGAACCGTCTTCGTTCAGCTCGCACTTGCCGGAGGCGGGGATCCGCACGGCGTCCTCGGTGCCCGGCTTGATGCTGAGCGCGGTGGGCTTCGCGGTGGTCGTCGCCTCGATGTGCAGCCCGGGAGCGTTGAGCGAGGCGGTGACGGACACGGGCTGGAAGTCACCCTTGTCCAGCCAGGCCCAGGTGGGGAGATTGACCTTGGACGGCCCGTCGGGGGCGAGGCTGACCTTGGTGCCGGGGACCTCGATCTGCTCGTACGCGAGACCTGCGAGGGTCTCCGGATCGATGGCCTGCGGGACGTCCGGGGTCTCGCCGTTCTCGACCCAGAACGGCTCCCTGTCGCACTTGAACTGGTCGGCCATGGAGGCGTTGGGGTTCTGCTGGGCCCCCCACCACATGCCGTCCTTCTCCTTGTCGATGTTGTAGCCGTCCTTGGCGTACGCCTGGTTCTGGTCGGACATGTCACCGAGAACATCGCGCGGCGCGTCAGGGTCGTGTCGCGCACCGAAGTAGAGCCGCTGCCGGTACTCCTGGAACTCGGTGGCCTTCCACTCCGGCGCGTACCAGCAGGCGGGCGGCGTCCAGTTGGTGTCGACGGACGCGACACGGCCGCCGCCCTTGTTGTTGCCGGAGGAGGTGTAGGAGATCTTGGCTACGGCGGCGACGGTGTTGCCCTTCTTCTCGGCCGAAGTGGTGCCGTTGGTCGGTCCGTCCTCACCGGCCAGTGCCGGGCCTGCGGGGCCCGCCGCGACGAATATCAGCGAGAAGCCGACGCCGGCCAATATGAGTGGCGCTCTGCGCCCCGCCCTCACCATCACCTGCACTCCTTCGCCTCGGTCGCCACCTCGACCTGCTTGGCCCGCCACAACCCCTTGTTGCTGTCGGATGCGGTCATGAGGACCTGCCAGGAGTCGAAGTCGCTGAGGCTCGCCTCGGTGTGGTGCACCTTCTTCGTCTTCACTTCCTTGCTGTACAGCTTGCTGCTGTCGCTGCAGAAGGTGACAACGGCTGACTTCTCGCTCTTCACCGGTTCGACCTTGATGTCGGTGAAGCGCATCTCTCCGGAAATCGTGAAGCCCTTGTCGACGCGCTGCTTGATCTGGTCCTTGGCGTACTTGAACGCCGGGCTCTGATACTCCGAGTAGAACTTGTAAGCGGCGTCTTCCGTGTCCTGCTTCACGATTCCGTAGCGAATCGACTTCACGAAGTTCTCGGCGTCGTTCGCCGCTGCGGTCTGGTTCGGGTCCGACACATTCGGCTTGTCGAAGACGAGCTGCACGCTTGAGGGAAACTTCATCTCGGGGCGGTCGGCGACGGGCGCATCACTCTTCTTCCCGCCCGGCGAAGCACTCTTCTTGCCCCCCTCATCCGCCCCCGCGATCTTGTCCTTGCCGGAGTCCTTGTCGTCCCCACCCCCGCATCCACTCAGCAGCAGGGCAGCGGCAGCCGCCAGCGAGGCGGCGGCTACGGGCAGGTGGCGACTGCGGTTCACGTGTGACTCCCGGTGGGGCGACAGTTCTACAAGCCATCTGAAGGTACTGAAGTGGTCAATGCCTTCGCCAGGCTTCGCTTTGCCGAGTAGTGAATGTCTCGTGAGGCCGAGACCGTACATAGCCCTCAGTTCGGGCGCACGCGGACGAATGTCCGTCCATAAGGCTGGGGCGGATTGCAGAGAAGTCCCGCCGATGTATGGCGAGCAGCCACTGCAGGTGGGACTTTCCCGCAACCGAGCCGCCCGAGTACAGGACAGCGGCATCGCCTCGTACGCTGACAGCCAGAGTCGACAAAGGGGACGGGGACAACAGCATGGCCCGCTACACCGAAGCGCAGACCATCGCCCGCGGCGGTTTCAGCATCAAGGTGCCGGAGACCTGGTGGGAGTTCGACGTCCGCCCGGAGTCGCGCGACGCCGGCATCCGGCAGATGATCAACGACCGCGTACGCGAGCGCCCCGAGCTGGAGCCGCACCGCAACACCTTCGAGGCCTTCCTGCGCAAGGCGTCCAAGGAGGCCTGGCAGTCCGGCGCCCTCTACTGCGGCTGCATGGCGGAGAGCTTCGGCGGCGACACGCCGATCACCGGCTCGGTCACGGTCTCCCTGGTCGGCGCCCGCACGTCGAACGGCGACGTGCTGCCGACCGACCCCGCAGCGATCGTGGCCCAGCTCGGCGTACGAGAGGCCAAGCGCGAGGGCGACACGTACCGCAAGGTGAAGACGGTCGACATCCCGGGAGTGGGGATGGCGGCGCGCACGTACGGCATCGAGGACATCTCGGTCCCCGGCGACGACCGCACGATCCGCGTCGTACTGATGCAGACGTTCATCCCGGTACCGGGCCAGGAGGGCAAGGTCGCGCTGGTGGCGGGAAGCAGCCAGGTCCTGGACCTGGCCGACTCCTTCTTCGACATCTTCGACGCAGTGACGTCAACATTCCGCTTCGCGGAATAGCCGTCGTAGAAGAAGTTGCTGCCCAACATGGTGATGGCACGGCTGCTGGCCGGAGCTGGCGGCCTTGCTCCCGGCCCCGGCATCGGACGCCGCCGGATGCAGCGACCCGCACATCCGCCTGCTCCTCCTCCCGGCGCTGGGTGACGTGGACGCCCCACCTGAAGCCGTGGACATGGTCGTCGAAGCATTGGCCGCGCAGGGTGCTCCGCCCGACTGCGAGCCGACCACCTGCCTGATGGGGAGAGCGCCGCGCTGCACGAAGCACTCGCCGGGGGAACCAACTTCCCGTGATTCGGACGTAGCTGGTAACTCCGCGCCTGAGCACGGGTACTTGCGGGGCGGAACGGCGGGAGAGCCCTGGCCCGGAGGATGATCCCGGCTCTCCCGACCGCACAGCCCAGCAGCGCGGCAGATCAGCGGCGGTTCATCGCCCGCTTTACCTTCTTGCCTGCCGCCGACTCATCCAGCGTCTTCCACAGCTTCGACGAACTCACCGACGTGTAGACGCCCGGTGCGCCCTGTGCCCCGCAGCCGTCGCCGTACGAGACGACGCCTATCTGGATCGGGGCCCTGCGGCCGGGGACGTTGCGGAAGATGGGGCCGCCGCTGTCGCCCTGGCAGGAGTCCTTGGACTCGACTCCCGCGCAGAAGTTGACCTTTGAGTCGTACTCGGCGTAGCTCGTCCTGCATTCCGCGTGGGAGAGGATGGGGACCTTTACCTTGCGGAGGCGGTCCGGGGTGTTGGGGAGTTCCGCGTCCGTGTTTCCCCAGCCCGCGACCGTGGCCTTCTGGCCGGGGCGGATCAGGGCGTCCGTACCCTGGGTGGGGAGCGCGATCGGGCTGATTCCCCTGACCGGCTTGCTGAGTTGGACGAACGCCACGTCGTACGCCTCCTGGCCCTTGAGGTAGCGCGGGTGCACGACCACGCCGCCCTTCGCCACGTTGCGCAGCTGGCCCTGGCCGGAGGCGGAAAGGACCGTGCGGCCCACCGCCACCTGGAGCTTCTTCGGCTTGGTGGGCTTGCCCGCGTCGTCCACCAAACAGTGCGCCGCCGTCATGACGGTGTCCGCGGTGACCAGGCTGCCGCCGCAGAACTGGCGGTCCAGCGGGCTGCCGGCGCCCTTGTCCATCAGGGCCGCCATGAACGGGTACGCGTCGGTGGGGACTTCGGTGCCGCCGATGATCGCGTGCGCCGGCGTCGCCGTGGCGACCAGCGTCAGGGACGCGCCCGCCGTGGCCAAGGCCGTGGCCGCGGACTTCATCCGACGCTTCGCGCCGCGGTCGGTCTTGCTTGGGCGACTTGAGTGACTTGAGTGAGTTGAGTGAAAGGAAAGTCTCATGGGGGGTTGAAATTCACTTCCGTGTCGAGCAGATCAGACCAGATACAACCAGATCAGATCGGGTCGGATCGGGGCAGATCAGAGCAGGATCTCTTGGTGCGGCGCGCACTTGACTCACCGTTGCCGCAGGTCTCGGGCGTGCGTGCCGGACTGTGAGACGGGGGAGCGCGGGTGCGGGTTCATTGAGCGGGGAGGGTTGGCCCCTGGGTTGGCACCCCGGGTGGCCCCCGCCCCGCCCCACGCCACCCCCACAAATGGCCGAAGTCCACCCAACCCGAAACTCCGGGAACCACTCCCGCCCCTCCCCGCGTCATCCGTGCGGTTGATGGATCAGTCGCCCATCGGACAACCGGGCGGCTGGTGTTCCTCATCACCGCACCGTGCGGAGCCCGTTGCGCAAACGTTGGTTATTCGCGTATGCACATCCCTGTCCCTCCCTGCCCTGCGGGAATGCGTGGGAACCATGGAGTACGGATTGCGCGTGGATAACGATGAGGGGTGCGGGCCGCAGCAGTCTTAACGCGCCTTGAGGGGCTTATGTGCTGCTGATACGGTGCGATGACTTGACACTGTGCCTGGGGCTGAATAGCCCGCCCGAGGCGGGCGAAGAGAGTCGCGAGTGTCTGAAAATGACCGAATCTTCTTGGGCGTGCGGGGAGCAGTTGCGTGAAGATCCAAGAGCGTACGGGGGCGGGCAACAGCCGTTCCGCCGCGCCGGTTCAGCCAGCGGTCGGTGAGCGCCTTCCCGCGCCGCCTCGCGAGCGCAAACCGGCACTTGCCGCCCTGGCCGTTCTGCTCATCCTCGTCGGCGCACTCGGCGCCACCGTTCTCGTGCTGCGCGCCGGAGAGCGCGTGGAGGTCGTGAAGGTGACGGCGGAGATCGCGGCGGGTGAGTCGGTGACCGACGACAACGTCACCTCCGTCATGGTCGCCGACGACGCGAGCATCAACTACGTGAAGTGGTCGCAGCTCGCCGAGCTGAGGAAGCTCAAGGCCACCAACACCATCCCCAAGGGTGCCGTCGCCGTCGGCGAGATGTTCTCCGGCAAGGGCGGGCTCCCCGCGGGCAAGTCGGCCGTGGGCGTCTCCCTCAAGGAGGGGCAGTACCCCGCGGACGGCCTGAAGTCCGGCGACAGCGTGGACGTCTACCAGGTCGGCGACTCGGCCTCCTCCAGCAGCCGCGACAAGGAGACCGGCGGCTCCGCCGGATCGAGCGCGAGTGACTCGCCGATCGTCTCGGGCGCCAAGGTCAGCTCCGTCGCGGACAAGAGCGACGCCACCGTGAGCACCGGTTCCCTCGGCATCACGCTCCTGGTGGACACCGCCGACGCCGCCGCCGTCACCAGGGCCGCGTCCGCCGGTGCCGTCTCGCTCGTCCAAGTGTCACCCAACGGCAACTAGAGGCGAGTAGAAGAGACATGGCGCTCATTGCTCTCGCTGCCGACAAGGGGTCCCCCGGAGTCACCACCGCGGCCGTCGCGCTCGCAGCCGTCTGGCCGCGGCGCGTGCTCGTCGCGGAGACCGACCCCGCGGGCGGCGACCTGGTCTACCGCAGTGCCGCCGCGCACGGCGGACCGCTCAACCCCAACACCGGGATGCTCAGCATCGCGGCCACCGCCCGCCGCGGCCTCGTGCCCGACCAACTCTGGGACCACACCCAGCCGTTGAGTGGAGGCCTTGAGGTGCTCGTCGGGCTCGGCGTCGCCGAGCAGGCCGCCGGGCTCGCGGGCCTCTGGCCGACCCTCGGGCGTGCCTTCTCGCAGCTCGCCGACTCCCCGCACGCGCCCGCGGATGTGATCGCCGACTGCGGTCGCATCAGTGGGGACACCCCTGCCGTCGAGCTCTTCCCGCAGGCCGCCCTCGTGCTGCTCGTCTCGCGGACCGAGCCCGAGGCCATCGCGCGCGTGCGTGACCGTGCCGCCGCCCTGGCCGCCAAGCTGCACGGCGGATCGCGTGGAGCCGCGTCGCTCGCGACCCCGCTCATCGGCGTACTCCTGATCGCCGACCCCTCGACTTCCGCCAAGCTCGTCCACCAGGTCAACGACATGCTGGTGGCCGCGCAGACCGGTGCCCGCGTCGTCGGCACCCTCGCCGAAGACCCCGCGGGCGCGGAGCAGTTGGCGGGCCGCAAGCGCGGGCGCCTCGACAAGTCCATGCTCATCCGCTCGGCCCGCAAGGTGACCGTCGACCTCTACCAGCAGTACGGCGCCGCCTGGGCCAACCCGAACGCGGGCATGCACGGGACCGCCGGCACCCACGGGAACGCGGGCACGCACGGGGCCGGCCGATGAGTGTTCCCGTCGATCACCAGCTCGTGAAGCGGTTCCGGCAGGACGCCGGTGACCGCATCGCCGAGCAGCGCCGCCTGGACCAGGTCTCCGGCGTCACCCCCATGTCGGGCGAGGACGAGCGGCAGTACGCCCGCGCCGTCATCGCCCAGATCCTGGAGGAGTACGCCCGGATAGAGATCAACGCCGGGCGGACCCCGCTGGACGCCGAGACCGAGGAGAAGTACGCGGCCGCCGTGCACGCGGCGCTCTTCGGCGTCGGACGGCTCCAGCCGCTGCTCGACGACCCGGACGTCGAGAACATCGACATCAACGGGTGCGACCAGGTCTTCGTCGGATACGCCGACGGGCGTGAGGCCAAGGCCGATCCGGTCGCCGAGACCGACGAGGAACTCGTCGAGCTCATCCAGATCCTGGGTGCGTACTCCGGTCTCTCCTCGCGCCCCTTCGACTCCGCCAACCCGCAGCTCGACCTCCGGCTCCCCGACGGCTCGCGTCTGTCGGCCGTCATGGACGTCACGCGGCGCCCCGCGCTCTCCATCCGACGTGCCCGCATGGGCAAGGTCTTCATGTCGGACCTGGTGGGCAACGGCACGGTGACCCCCGAGGTCGCGCACTTCCTGGCGTGCGCGGTGCGGGCCCGCAAGAACATCATGATCGCGGGCGCGACGAACGCCGGAAAGACGACCCTCCTTCGCGCCCTCGCCAACGAGATCCCGCCGCAGGAGCGTCTGGTGACCGTCGAGCGGGCCCTGGAGCTCGGCCTCGACCAGTTCGCCGACCTGCACCCGAACGTCGTCGCCTTCGAGGAGCGCCTGCCCAACTCCGAGGGCCAGGGCATGATCTCGATGGCGGAGCTCGTGCGCCGGTCGCTGCGCATGAACCCCTCGCGCGTCATCGTCGGTGAGGTCCTCGGCGACGAGATCGTGACGATGCTGAACGCGATGTCCCAGGGCAACGACGGTTCGCTCTCCACGATCCACGCCAACAGCTCGAGTGAGGTCTTCAACCGCATCTCGACGTACGCCCTCCAGGCCGCCGAGCGACTGCCCATCGAGGCCAGCCAGATGCTCGTGGCCGGAGCCGTCAACTTCGTCGTCTTCATCCAGCGGCGCAACAACTACCAGACCGGCGGCAAGCTCCAGCGCATGGTGACCTCGGTCCGCGAGGTCAACGGCGTCGACGGCCGTGTCCTGTCCAGCGAGGTCTTCGCGGAGGCCTCGAACGGGCAGGTCGTCGCGCACGCGCCGATCGCCTGCCTGGACGACCTGGCCCAATTCGGATACCGCCCCGCCGGGCAATGGGGGTGAGCACGACATGAACTCACTCGGCTCGATGGGCGGCCTCTTCTCGCTGCCCGTCCTGTACGCACTGGGCTGCGGCATCGCGGTCGGCGGTGGCCTCGCGGTCCTCGCGATCGCGCTGCGCGGTCTGCCGGTGAAACCCGAGCACGAGAAGCAGAAGGCCAGCGAGCGGATGAGCGAACTCATCCGGTTCGCGGGGCAGCGCGGCTCGCTCGCGATCGGCGTGGGACTGGTCGTCCTGCTGCTCACGCGCTGGGCGGTGGCGGGCATCGCGTCCGGCATCCTCGTCTTCTTCTGGGACAAGCTGTTCGGCGGAGCGGCCGAGGAGCGCTCGCAGATGAAGCGCGTCGAGGCCCTCGCCGCCTGGACGGAGTCCCTGCGCGACACCATCGCGGGCGCGGTCGGCCTGGAGCAGGCGATCCCCGCTTCGGCGCGGGCGGCTGCCCCGGTGCTCCGCCCCCACCTGGACGCCCTGGTGGACCGGCTGCGTGCGCGTACGCCGCTTCCCGAGGCCCTGCAGATACTGGCCGACGAGATCGACGACGCGTCCGCGGACATCATCGTGGCGGCGCTGATCCTGAACGCGAAGCTGCGCGGCCCCGGTCTGCGACAGGTGCTCGGCGCGCTCGCCAAGTCGGCGCGCGAAGAGGTCGACATGCGCCAGCGCGTGATGTCGCAGCGGGCGTCGACGCGACGCTCGGTGCAGATCGTGGTCGCGGTGTCGATCGCCTTCGTCCTCGGCCTCTCGATCTTCAACCGTGACTTCGTCGAGCCGTACGGCACGGCGGTCGGCCAGCTCGTACTCGCCTGTGTCTGCGGCCTGTTCGCGCTCGGCTTCTGGTGGCTGCGCAAGCTCTCCACCGTGGAGACGCCGGACCGCTTCCTGGTCCGGGACGAGCCCGGCGTGCAGTTCGTGCGGCCGCGGGGTCCGGGAACGGCTTCCGTCCCCGGTGCCGGTGAGCAGGCGCCCCTGACGGGCCCGTCCGGTCCGTACGGGCAGGCCGGCCAGCCCGGGCCGCAGGGCCAGCCCGGCCAGACCGGCTACGCGAATCCCGAAGGGGTACGTCGATGAGCCTGACGATGCCGATAGTGATCGGCGCGATCATGGGCCTGGGCATCTACGCCCTCGTACGTGCCCTGATGCCTTCCAAGCGGAGTGCGGTCGCCACGGTCGCGCGGATCGACGCGATGCGGGCGCGGGGGGCGGCCTACGAGTCGCACCGTGCTCCGGCCGGTGACGGCAAGAAGAACCCCGGCCGGCTGGGTTCGACACGTGCCCGGGTGGGCGCGCGGGTCGCCGAGTTCTACCTCGAGCAGGGCTGGGAGCAGCGGTCGCTGCGCGCCGACCTGGCGGTGCTCGACCGCAGCTGGGAGAAGTTCCTGGCGACGAAGACGCTGCTCGCGGCCACCGGGGTCTTCTTCGGGCCGTTCATCTTCGCCGTCATCTGGACGCTGGGTGTCGGCAGCAGTCCGATCATCCCGGTCTGGCTGGCGCTGACGTTCGGTGTTCTCTTCTTCTTCCTGCCGGACCTCGAGGTGCGTCGGGATGCCGCGGACAAGCGGCGCGACCTCCGTCGTGTCATCGGCGCCTACCTGGACCTGGTGTCGATGAGCCTGGCGGGTGGCCGCGGCCTCCCCGAGGCACTGATGGCGGCGGCGGAGATCTCCGACGGATGGGCGACGAAGCGGATCCGGAGCGCCCTGGCCGATGCGCGCATCACCGGCATCAGCCAGTGGCAGGCACTCGGCGCCCTCGGCGAGGAACTGGGCATCGAAGAGCTCAAGGACCTGTCGGCGTCGCTCGCCCTCGTGGCGGACGACGGCGCGAAGGTCCGCGAGTCGCTCGCTTCCCGCGCGGAGACGATGCGGCACCGCGAGATGGCCGAGATCGAGGGCAGCGCGGGCGAGAAGTCCCAGTCGATGCTCGTCGCCCAGCTCCTCCTCTGCGCGGGCTTCCTGGTCTTCCTGATCTTCCCCGCGGCCATGCGCGTGTTCCAGGTCTAGCGACTTTTACGGCGATGGACGGGCCGGCCGACGGGGGCGGCCCGACAACCTTCCCCCCACTCCTGAGAGGACAACTCACCATGAACGGACGGAACTTCAGCACCGGCAACCCGGCTGTGGACTTCCTGGTCACCTTCCTGAAGGGCCGCGTGCAGCGTGCCCGCTCCGGCGAGCTCGACCGCGGTGCGTCCGCGGTCGAGTGGGTCATCATCTCGGCGGTCGTCGTGGCGATCGTCGGCGTGGTCGCCGCCGTCATCAACGGCGCGCTGAAGGGCGGCGCGGAGGACGTGAAGAAGTGCATCGAGGGCGCTGACGCAGACGGCACCTGCTGATCAGCCGTTGACCGGGGAGCGAAGGGCGGGGACGAGTGCGCGGGTGCGTGAAGCGATGGGTACGCCGCAGGGTGGAGGCAGCCTCCACCCGCGGTGAATCCGGCATGACCGCGATCGAGTTCGTGCTGCTCACTCCGGTCCTCTTCTTCATGATCTTCGCGACGGTGCAGTTCGCGCTGTACTTCTTCGCGGATCATGTCGCGCAGGCCGCGGCCCAGGCGGGCGCGCGCAAGGCCCGCGCCACCGCCGACGAGAACGCGGGGTGGCGGGGCGATGCGCGGGACGTGGTCGACGACTACATCCGGCAGCTCGGCCCCCAGTTGGTCCTCAACCCGGACGTGAAGACGTTCGAGCCGAAGGCGAACACGGTCGGCGTGGAGATCACCGCGAAGGTGCCGACGGTCTTTCCCGGCCTCGACATGACGGTCCACGCGCGGTCGGCGGGCCCGGTGGAGCGGTTCGTGGAGGAGGACGGCTGATGAGGAACGCATGGGTCCGTGCTGTCCTCCATGGGCTGCGCGCAGAGGGCCGCGGGTCGGACGGCGGGTCGGGCCACAGGGCAGGCTGCCGGTCGGGTCACAGCTCGGATCGAGGGCTGTCGACCGTCGAGGTGGTCATCCTCGCGCCCGTGATGATCCTCTTCATCCTGGTCCTGGTGGCCTTCGGCCAGCTCGTCGACGGGCGGGGCGCCGTCGACGGCGCGGCGCGTGACGCGGCGCGTGCCGGTTCGATCCAGAAGGACCAGGGCACGGCGATGAGCGAGGCGAAGGCGGCAGCGGCGGCCAACCTCACGGACGTCTGCGTCGGCCCGGTCGACGTCAGGAAGACGAGCAACGGCTTCGTCTCCGGCACGTTCTTCACGGTGGAAGTGAGCTGCAAGGTGCGGGGTCTCGGCCTGCTCGGCCTCGACATGCAGACGACGCTGAAGGCCAGCTTCAGCTCGTCCCTCGACCCCTACCGGAGGTCGGCATGAGCGTCGGCGTGAGCATCGCTCCTCGTGTACGTGCCTGGGCCGCCGCCCGCCGCGAACGCCTCGACGACCGCGGCTCCGGCGCGGGCGCCGTCATCATCTTCGCGCTCGTCTTCCTCTCGCTCTCGGCCTTCGTCATCGACGGCGGCATGTCCATCTCCAAGCGGGAGCGGGCCGCGGACATCGCGGAACAGGCCGCGCGCTACGCCGCGCAGGACCTCGACACCGAGGGCATCTACGAAGGTGCCAAGGGCGCACCCATCAACTACGAGAACTGCGGCGCCCGAGCCCAGGAGTACGCCCGCTCGACGGGCATGCGCGGCGCGGACGTCGCGGCGACGCACTGCGTGACGGCGAACGCGAACCAGGTCGAGGTCGAGGTCCAGCTGACCTACAGCCCGGTGTTCACCGGGATGTTCTACGGCGGCGACGTGACGGTACGGGGACGCGCGATCGCGGAGAACGCGGTCGGCTGACGGGGCCGGTGTCCTGTTCGGCCCTGCTAGTCGCCCTCGCCCTTCTTCTTTCCCTTGCCGCCCTTTTCCTTCACGCCCTCCGAGACGTCCTTCGCGAGCTTGTCGTCCAGCTTCTTGAACTCGCGTACGACCGCGTCGGACATGTCGGCGAGGGCCTCCAACTGCTGGGTGATGTCCTCGCGGCCGTCTTCCCAGTTGGACTCGAAGTCCTCCAGCGCGTCGTACACCCCGCCGTCGCCGATGTCGTCCTTGTAGGACTCGAAGGTCTTCTTCGTGCGGTTCATGCGGTCCTTGACGGACCGCAACCGGCTTCCGTAGTCCTCCAGATCACTGAGCGGGAGCGCGAGGTCGCTCTTGCCCTTGCCTGCCATTCCGTGTCCCCCTCAGTGCTCTTCGGCCGCCGCTATACGAAGCGGAACGTGCCCGTCACCGCATCGAAGATGTCGTGGAACGCCTCGGCCAGGTCGAGGACGGGGCTGGCTCCGGAGACGATTATGACCTGTTCCGTGGTTCCGGGGACGGGTATATACGTCTGGGTCAGCGCCATGCGCAGGGTGCGGGTGTCGCCCTGGGCGACGGGTACGTCCTCGACGCCGACGGTGCGGGCGGCCATGCCGACTTCGGGGATCTCGACGGTGGTCACGGTGCGCCAGGCGTCGCCATCGCGGCGGGGCGTGATGGTACGCAGACTCTCGGAGATCACCCTGGGGTCGGTCGAGAGGGCCACGCCCTGCTTGTTCTTGGCGCCGATGACGGAGACGGTGACGGTTGCGGTCAGCGGGATTCCGTCGAAGTTCTCGGCCATGCAGCCCATGTAGAGGGCGCCGGAGTCGTGGGCTTCCTTCGCCATCTTGCGAAGGATGTTCGTCAAGTCAGCACGGTGGGGGCCGAGGTCAGGAATCTCCCGGACCCGCTCGTCGATGAGGGCACGGATGGTGGCTTCGCGGCCTTCGGGGCGGATGTCGAACTCCCACCAGGAATCCGGCACGGAGAGGGAGATGCCCACCGGCGCTGGAGGGCGGGGAGTCGGACTGCTCATGGTGACCGTTCTCTTCTTGAGGTGAGGCAGGACGCCGGACCGGCGAGGATGTCTGCTGGCTGGTGGAAGATCACGCCATGGGAATGTGCAGCTCGTCCGTCATGATGGAGAGCAGCCTGTCAGTCTCGATTTCCGGTGGGCTGTAGGTGAAGGACCTGATGCGCGAGACGAATTCACCGGGCAACGTGATGTGATACGTCTCGACGTAGTAGGCGAGGTCCTCGCGCCACAGCCACTCGCCATCGGTATAGAGGGAGCCGATACCGGAGAGGAGAGGCGCGTCAGGATCCAGGACATCCGGGCCCGCACTCATCTCACTCCAAATGCCTGTGCTGTTGCGCAGATAGGAGGTGATGCGATCTTCGTCGGGAACTCCTGCCGAGTTGGTGAATTCCCTGATGGAGCCGGACGTCGGGAGCCCCCAGCCCGGTGACAACTCTTCGAAGAATCCCGCGACTTTAATCATTGTTCCTCGTTGGAGTGTGGAATGTGGGGTGTGGAAGGTGGTCGTGAAGTCAGCTCTCAGGCCATGGGGAGGAAGGTCAGCCATGAACCGTTGTCCTTGATGAATGGAACAAACGGTCCGTCGCCGAATACTTCCTTCGGTACTCCTACCGCGTTGGTCGGCGCCTTCACCGGAACTCCCAGTTGGTTGGCCATATCTTGAATCACGTGAGGCTGGGCCACGCCTGAATGGCATGTCAACATCCTGATGGGCTCACCATTGTAGCCAGGGATACGGTTGATGGTGTCGAGTACGTGGTTGGGGTGAACCGCATGCCCACCAGCGTCCGCGCCGACTCGGTTCACCTCTCCGGCGATCATCTGCCCGTCGACGGTGCCGTGGATAATGACGTCCTGGTGCCCCGGTAGTCTTTGCGAGACATCGAAGTTGCGCAAGGTCGCCGAGTCGTACCCAATGGCGGTAACGCCATCCTTGTGGTAAATGGGCATGCCTGACGGTAGGAAATCGTCGGGGGTCCTGGTGGGCGGAGCAATTCTGCTGTCCTTGCTCTTGCCCATGAAGTCGAAAGCGACAGACCGTATGTTCTTGAGGTCGCGGACGTTGTTCGCGATGTTCTTGAGGCCGCCGCCGATACCTTTCATGGCTCCGGCGCCGAGTGCTTTCAGCCCGCCTGCTTTCCAGAGCTTGCCGAGCTTGGCCAGGCTGGTGATGCCCTTCGTCGCGGGTATGCAGTCGAGGGCGGCCCATATGAGGTCGCCCCAGCCTGCTTCGCCATTGGCGACCTTTCTTATGGTGTCCGCCATCACCACCAGGGCCGCAGCGAAGACCAGCCATCCGAGCGGCCCACCGACGATCATCACGATGATGCCGACAACGGCCACGATTATTTTGCAGACGGTGACGATCTCGTCCCAGTGGTCCGCGACCCAGTCGGTAGCCTCCTCCCACCAGTGACGGTTGGGGATGCCCGCGTCCGAGGCTTCCTCCAGCTTTTTCACCGTGCGACGGGCGGCGTCGTCGCGTATCCCCCTGGCCTGGTTGGCGAGCTTCTTCGCCGCGTCGAGTGCACTCTGGGCGGCGTCGACGTCGCCTTGGGCGGACTCTTGCTTCTCCTTGGCGCGGGTCGCGTTGCGCGTGGCCTGGCGGACCTCGGTCTCGTCCGGCTTCGGGACCTTCTTGCCGGAACTCTTGTCCGCGTCGTAGGAGTCGGCCTTCTTCGTGGCCGTCTTCACCCAGTCGTTCGCGCCCGTCAATGCGGTTTGGGCGGTGGAGAGTTGCTCGCGGGCCGCACGGCCGTCGCGCAGGGCCTTGTCCGCCTTGGTCTGAGCTTCCTCGAGATCCGGCCAGTAGGAGGCGAGGGCGTCTCCCGCGAGGTTGTAGCTCTTCTTGAGTTTCTTCAACTTGCCGGGGGCGTCCTCGAATTCCGCGGTGAAGGTGTCCGCGGTCTTCCCTGCCCAAGAGAGGATCGCGTCCTCACCGGCCATGCCCTTGATGTCGCGCAGGACTCTGGACACGTCGTCGGCGAAGTCGTGCAGGTTCTTCGCGAGATTCCGTACGCGATCCGGATCGCCAGGAGTCGGATCCTTGTCCAAGTCGAGTATGTGCCAGTCGGCTGGACGGTGTGACACGTGTTTCCCCCGTAACACCGGAAACGCTTGCGCTAGAACGTGCGGACGAGGCTATCGGCCTTGGGTCAGCGGTTGATCGACTGGATTTCCTGGACGTTCATGTCCTGGGTCGTCTCGAAGGTGCCGTCGGGCATCGTGTCGCCTGCGCCGCCCGTGCCCTCCCAGGAGATTTCCCAGGTGATGGAGGCCTTGAGCTGGAACGGCTTCCCGTCCGTGGCCCGGAGGTATTTGATGCCGCACGGCGGGTCCTGCTTCGACTTGCCCTTGGTGTAGGGCGTGCCGATGCTGCCGTCTTCGTTGATCTCGCATTCGCCGGATGCGGGGAAAGTTTCCGCGTCGGCAGTGCCCGGTTCCAGGTGGAGGCTCTTCGGCTTTGCCGTTGTCTCCGCCCAGAGCGGGGTGTTCGGGAGTTCCGCGCGGACCTTGACGTCCTTGAATGTTCCCTTGTCCAGCCACGCCCAAGTCGGCAGATTGACCGTCGACTTGGCCTCGGGCTTCAACTCCACTTTGGTGTCGGGGACCTTGACCTTGTCGTAGGCGTACTCGGCGAGCATCTCCGGAGTCGGGGCGTTCGGGTCGTCCGGGATCTCGCCCGCGTCCACCCAGAACATGATGCGGCCGCAGTCCCAGGACTTGGGGTCGGAGGGGTCGGGCGCGACGCCGCGCCAGAAGTATCCCTTCTTGCCCTCGTTGTAGTCCTTGTAGCCCTCGGCGACGCTGTTCTTGGGGGAGTGGAGGTCGAAGTTGTCCTCCGGCTTACCGTCCCGGTAGTGGTCGGTCCAGAGGCCGTTGCCGAACCACGACTGGTGGATGCCGACGTCGCCGCCGCCGTCGTTCTCCGCGAAGTCCTTGAGTTGTGCGGGAGTGAAAGCCGGCTCGTACCAACAGGCCGGGGGCTCCCAGTTGGGGTCGATGGGTGCGAGGTTGCCCTTCTTGCCCCCGCCGCCCCCGCCACTCACGTACTTAATTTTGATCTGGGAGGTCTTGGCCGACAGGTTTCCATTGTTGTCCGCGCCGCCCTCCACCGGGGCGGGGGGCGGCTGAGTGGTACCGCCGGGTATGTCGTCGGCCTGCGCTGTTCCTGCGGATCCCAGTGTCAGGGCGGCCACTCCGGCCGCCACGAGCCACTGCCGTGCGCGAAGGTTCCTGGTCATCCGCGGCATTCCTTGACCCTCCCCTGGACCTCGATCGTCTGCGCTTTCCACACCTTTGCGTCGCTCTTCGGCGGGCTCATGAGCACGCTGAACTTCTGGTAGCTGTCGAGCGATTCCTTGCCGTAATGGATCTTGCCGCCCTTGATGTCCTTGCTGAACGACTTCGCCTGGTTTCGGCAGAACGTGACGAGAACGGCTTTGCCCTCGCCCAGCTCGGTCGCCTGGGGCTTGAAGTAGCGGTCCGTTCCGGTGGGCACCCAGCCACCCTTGACCCACGTCTTGATCTGCGTCTTCGCGTACTGGGCCGCTTGTGCAGCCGAGTAGTACTTGTAGGCGGGGTCGTTCTCGTCCTGCTGCGCGATGCCGTGTTTCAGGGCGCGGATGTAGTTGGCTGCGTTGTCGACCGCCGCCGCCTGCTTGGGGTCCGACGGCTTGCTGAAGTCGAAGACCAGGTTCAGGTCCTTGGGCACGCTGAGGTCCGGGCTGCCGTCGTCCTTGGACGGAGAGGCGGACGGCTTGCCCCCGCCCTTCCCCGCCCCCTCGATCCCGTCCGAGGAGTCACTCCCGCCACCCCCACAGGCAGTCAGGAGCAGAGTCGCGCTCGTCACCAGCGCGGTCAGGGCGGGCATGGTGCGACGGGCCACGATTGCAGTCCCCCAGGGTTCGGCAGTTCGGCAGAGTTCGAGATGTGTGCAGGAGAGAATGGAGCCGGACGAAGTTATCAGGCGTGGGTTACCAGTACTGGTGGGCCCTGTGAAGGCTCTCGTGTTCCGTGCGGTGACGGAAGCGAACAGTCGTCAAGTGCTACGCGGGCGCAGCGAATCCGTGCCGGAACTGTGACGCGTGGCGCGGAGTGCCCTCCCCGAACGGGAAATAGCGGGCAATCAGCCGGTAACCGGGGAGAGGGAGAGCGGGCGGGATTCCGTCCCGGGCGCGTGCGGAGAGTTGGTCTTACGGTGCGAACCGTGGCTAAGCGGACACCCGTAGAAGGCTGCCCGAGGCCGCAGCCCCCGTTGCCCCTGTCTGACCTCCGGCCCCTTCCGTACCATCGCCTCAGTACGCTCAGCGCACAGACGTACCGCTGACCCAGATCGCACGATCGCCCGATCACACGATCGCCAGGTCGGTCGATCGACATCCGCTCCCTCTCAGAGGACAACAGGACACCCGCCATGGCGCGCACCACTTCAAGTTCGACAGGCGGCCCGTCGGCTCCACGGAATCGGACGCCGCAGCCGCTGCCCCGGCGTCGTCGTACGTTCGGGGACTTCGTCAAGGCGTTCTTCGCCTTTGTCGCGCTGGCCGCGCTGGTCGTCGGCGTGCCTGGCGCCCTCGCGTACTCCGTGGGGTGGCCGCTTCCGGGCGGGGCGCCCTCGCTGGACTGGTTGCAGCAGGAGATCACGGTCGGGACGTTCATCAACGTACTGACCGTCGTGGTCTGGCTGGCCTGGGCCCAGTTCACCGCCTGTGTGCTCGTCGAGGTGAAGGCCGCGCTCTCCGGCGTCGGGATGCCCAACCGCGTTCCCGGTGCGGGGGGCAGTCAGCTGCTCGCCCGGCAGCTCGTCGCCGCGCTGCTCCTGGTGGGCGCCACCGCAGCCAGCTTCGCGCCGGGGCTCTCGCAGTTCGGGCAGTCGTTGGAGGGGAACCAGAAGCCCGCGAGCGCCGCTTCCGCCCAGCAGACCCCGGGCGGTCTCTTCGGGCAGGAGCAGGCCGGGAGTGCCGCATCCGCCGTCGCCGAACAGGCCGAGCACGCTGCCGCACACGCGGGCAGCGGCACGGCCAAGGACGGGGACACGAAGTACTACCGGATCCAGCCGCCCGAGGGGCGTCACCACGACTCCATGTGGGAGATCGCCGAGCGGCACCTCGGGGACGGACGGCGGTACAAGGAGATCTACCAGCTCAACAAGGACCGGGAGCAGCCCGACGGGTCCCGCCTGTCCGAGGCCAGCCTCATCCGGCCCGGCTGGATCATGGAGATGCCCGCGGACGCGCACGGCGGCGAGCTCGTCGAGATGCCCGACGAGGCGCCCAAGGTCTCGCAGGACGTGAAGGAGCAGATCTCCGACTACGCCAAGTCCGGGGATCACCAGCAGGGCGGCGGCCAACAAGGAGCGGGTCAGCAAGGCGGCGCCCAAGAGCAGGGCGGCGGCCAGCAGGGCGACCGCGACACCGCGCACATCACCCTTCCCGAGCAGCGGCCCTCCGCGGGCGGGCACGGGCAGCAGGAAGCGCCCGTCGCCAGCAGTGGCAGCGAGTCCGAAGGGTTCTCCTTCGGACTGCCCGAGGCGCTCATCGGCGCTCCGCTCCTCGCCGCCGGTCTCCTCGGCGCGCTCGGCCGCCGTCGCCGTCACGCGCTGTGGCAGTCGGCCATGGGCGCCGTCGGCGGACGTCGCGGCATGGAGCCGCCGACGCCGACCGGGGGCGCGGCCGACGCGCAGGACGCGCTGCTCGTGGGCGCCGACCCCGAGGGCGTACGCCTTCTTGATCTGTCGCTCCGCGGGCTCGCCGCCTCCCTCGCCGAGGAGTCCCGCGCTCTGCCGACCGTCTACGCCGCCTGGCTCAGCAACGGCGATCTGCACCTCCAGCTCGCCCAGCCCGCGGGCCGGCCGCCCGCTCCCTGGCAGCTGGGGCAGGACCAGACGTTCTGGATGCTGTCGCGGTCCGACGCCGAGCGGTACGAGGACGTGGACACCGCCGCTCCCTACCCGGGGCTCGTCAGCCTCGGCACGCTCGACGACTCGCGGCTGCTGCTCAACCTCGAGGCCGTGCCCGGCGTCGTGTCGCTGAGCGGGCGCGAGGCCGACCGTGCCGCCGTGTTCGCCTCCGTCGCCGCCGAGCTCGCCACCAACGGCTGGTCCGACCGCATGACCATCACCCTCGTCGGCTTCGGGCAGGACCTGACGCCGCTCGCGCCCAACCGTCTGCGGCACCTCGACGACATCGAGGCGCTCATCGAGACGATGGAGGCGGAGACGCGGCAGCGGCGCGGCGCCCTGGGGGCGGCCGGGCACGACTCGGTCCTCACCGGGCGTACGGGGCCCGCGCAGCACACCCGCTGGGCGCCGCACCTGGTGCTGCTCGCCGCGGAGCCCACCGGGGACGACGCAGTGCAGCTCGCCGAACTGGCCGCGGACGCCAGCCGGTTGGGCATCGGCTACCTCGTCGGCACCGAGTCCGGTGATCTGCCGGGCGCCGCCTGGGAGATGGAGATCACCCCCGAGGGCAAGCTGCTCGCCCCGCTGCTCGGGCTCGAACTGGAGGCGCAGGCGCTGCCCGAGGCCCAGCAGCGGGCCGTCGTGGAGCTGTTCGTCGACGCCGATCCGGGCGAGGGCGGCGGAGAAGGCGGCAGTGCCGGCCGTACGGGCGCCACCCCGCCGTTCCTCGTCGACGTCACCGAGCAGGGGCGGCCCGCGGTCTACGCACGCCTCGTCGGCACGTACGAGATCATCGGCCTCGACACGCCGGACGGCGAGCGCAGCCCGCTGATGCACGAGGCGCTCGCGCTGCTCCTGCTGCACCGCGAGGGCGTGCACCCGCGGGTGCTCTCCTCCGCGCTGTGGCCGCGCGGTGTCACCGAGGACGTACGGGACGCGCTCATCGACCGGCTGCGGGAGTGGCTCGGCACCGAGCCCGACGGGTCGCCCCGGCTGCGGGCCGACCGGAGCGGGCGGCTCACGCTCGCCAAGTCCGTGGTCTCCGACCTGGACGTGCTGCGGTCGCTGTACCACGAGGCGACCCAGGGCCGCGGGGCCAGCAGCCGGGCCGTGCGCGGGCGGATGCTCACCGACGCGCTGGTGCTCGTCCGCGGGCCGCTGCTCTCCGACCGGCCGCAGGGGCGGTACGCCTGGCTCACGCACGAGATCATCGACGCGCAGCTGCCGCTGCTGGTCGCCGACATCGGGCTCGCCCTCTCCGAGTTCCACCTGGAGAAGGGGCGCGCGGAGAAGGCCATCGAGGCGCTGAACGCCTCGCTGAATTCCGCGCCGGGGGACGAGCGGCTCTGGAACGAGCTGCTGCGGGCCACGCACGCCGTGGGTGACCCGGCGCGGCTTCAGCGGGTGGCCGCCGATCTCGTTGCGCGGAGTGGGGCGCGGGGCGTGCCGCCTCGGACCGAGGCGTTGCTGGATGAGTTGCTTCCTGCTTGGCGTAGTGGGCTTTCCGCCGTCGGGTAGTTCGTCCGCTGCGGGGGGTGGGGCGGTTTCGAGCCCGCCGTTTCGCGGCGGATGTCTCCCACCCACCCGCCCGTATCTCCGCGTCTAGAGGGTGAACCGTTGGACCCCCTGGTGTACCTCGTCGTCGGCGGCGCCCTCTGGGGCGCCCTCGCCGGGCTTCTCGTGCCCCGTGCCGTCTACCGGCTCTCCGTGGCGCCCGACGAAGCCTGGCGTTCCGTATGCCCCGACGGGCACCCCCTCGGCGGTTGGGTCGGGTTCACGCGGTGCCCGCAGGGAGACCGCTTCGGGCCCCGCGGCCCGAGCGTCGCCCTCGCCACCGCCCTCGTCTGCGCCGCCCTGGCCGCCGCGACGGGACCGCGGCCCGAGCTCGCCGTCTGGCTGCTGGTCGCTCCCGTCGGCGTACTCCTCGCCGTCGTGGACTTCGGCGTGCACCGGCTGCCCGACGTGCTCACCCTGCCGCTCGCCGCGGCGGCCCTCGTCCTCCTCGGGGGCGCCGCGCTGCTGCCCGAGCACGGTGGTTCCTGGCTGCACGCGGTGTACGGGGCGCTGGCGCTCGGCGGCGCGTACTTCGTGCTCTTCCTCATCAGCCCGAACGGCATGGGCTTCGGCGACGTGAAGCTGGCGCTCGGCCTGGGGGCCGTCCTCGGCTGGTACGGGTGGGGCGCGGTGGTGCTCGGCACCTTCGCCGGGTTCCTGCTGGCCGCCCTGTACGGGACGGGGCTCGTCATCGCCCGCCGCGCCGGACGCAAGACGGCGATCCCGTTCGGGCCGTTCCTGATCGGCGGCGCGTTCGTGGGCCTGCTCATCGGGGCGTACGCCGCCTGACGTCGGGCGCCGGAACCGGCTGGCGTACGCTGAATCAGTCCGTCCAGAACCCTTACGAACCCTACGAAAGGGACGCCCCGGTGACCGAGAAGGCCGACCTTCAGTCCGTCCTCGACCGTGCCGCCGCAGGTGGGCGGATCAGCGAAGAAGAGGCGCTCGACCTCTACCGCGATGCCCCGCTGCACGCGCTCGGCGCCGCCGCCGACGCGATCCGCCGCCGCCGGTACGCCGGGACCGAGCACATCGCGACGTACATCATCGAGCGCAACATCAACTACACCAACGTGTGTGTGACGGCCTGCAAGTTCTGCGCCTTCTACGCGGCCCCGAAGGACACCAAGAAGGGCTGGACGCGCGACCTCGACGACATCCTGCGGCGCTGCGCCGAGACCGTCGAGCTCGGTGGCACGCAGGTCATGTTCCAGGGCGGGCACCACCCGGACTTCGGCGTCGAGTACTACGAAGAGCACTTCTCGGCGATCAAGAAGGCCTACCCCCAGCTGGTCATCCACTCGCTCGGCGCCTCCGAGATCGAGCACATGGCCCGCATCTCGAAGGTCTCCGCCGAGGAGGCGATCCAGCGGATCCACGCCGCCGGGCTCGACTCCTTCGCCGGTGCCGGTGCCGAGCTGCTCCCGGCCCGCCCGCGCAAGGCCATCGCCCCGCTCAAGGAGAGCGGCGAGCGCTGGCTGGAGATCATGGAGATCGCGCACGGCCTGGGCGTCGAGTCGACGTCCACGATGCTCATGGGCACGGGCGAGACCAACGCCGAGCGCATCGAGCACCTGCGGATGATCCGTGACGTGCAGGACCGGACCGGTGGCTTCCGGGCCTTCATCCCGTACACGTACCAGCCCGAGAACAACCACCTCAAGGGCCGTACGCAGGCGAGCATCTTCGAGTACATCCGCATGATCGCGATCTCGCGGATCTTCCTCGACAACGTGGCCCACATCCAGGGTTCCTGGCTGACCACCGGCAAGGAGGCCGGCCAGCTCACCCTGCACTACGGCGCGGACGACCTCGGCTCGGTGATGCTGGAGGAGAACGTCGTCTCCTCCGCCGGTGCCAAGCACCGCAACAACCTGCGCGACATGATCGACATGATCCGCACCGCCGACCGTGTCCCGGCCCAGCGCGCCACGACGTACGAGCACCTCGTCGTGCACGACGACCCGGCGAACGACCCGACCGACGACCGCGTCGCCTCGCACATCTCCTCCACGGCGATCGAGGGCGGCACGGCTCACCCCGAGCTGAAGCTCCTCGCCAGCAACTGAGGCCGCTTTGCGCACACTTCACGTCGCCGAGGGGTCGCCGGAGACGGCGGTCCTGGTCGACGGGGCGAGCGTCGCCGCCGTCGGCCCGTACGAGGAGCTTGCCGCCGCGCATCCGGACGCGCGCGTCCGGCGCTGGCCCGGCATCCTCACGCCGGGCCTGCTCAACGTGTACGGCCCCGAGCTCCTCGAGGACACCTATCACCCGGACCCGCGTGAGGCGGGCTGGCTCGGCACCGAGCCCATCGGCGGGGAGCGCGCGCGGGCGCTCTTCCGCTCCAATCCGTCCCGGGTGGGCGCCAGCGCCCGCCGGGGCGTACAGCGGCTCTTCGCGCACGGCACGGTGGCGGTCGCGGGCGAACTGCGGGCCCGCCCCGTCGTCGACACCGTCCGCAGGGCGGGCCTGGCGATCGGCCACCGCCCGCCGAGTCTGCCGGGCCCGGCGTCCCTGTCACCGACCCCGCTGGTCCTCCTGCCGCCCCTGACCCAGGGTGCCCCGGCCCGCTTCGCGATCTTCGACGTCCCCACCCGAGCCGAACTGGTAAGCCAGGGCACGGACACGTGCGTGGCAACGGTGCTGGCGGGCCGCCTGGTCTACCGAGCCCGCTAGGCCGCCCCGCAGGGGCGTTCAGGGGCGCGGGGAACGGCGCGAGCAACCACAACAGACCCGCATCCGCGGACCGGCCGCCACAAGGCAGACGCTCCCGCGAGGAAGCCCGCCGCAGGCGAAGCGGGCGGCAGCCAGAGAGCCGCCGCCAAGAGAGAAGACCGGCCTGACACAATGGGCCGGGTGACCCGCGCATCTCTGGACAAGCAGCCGCACGAAGTCGCCTCGATGTTCGACGACGTGGCGGAACGGTACGACCTCACGAACGACGTGCTGTCGCTCGGCCAGGCCCGGCTGTGGCGCAAGGAGGTCGCGAAGGCCGTCGACGCACGGCCCGCGCAGAAGGTCCTCGACCTGGCCGCGGGAACCGCCACCTCCTCGCAGCCCTTCGCGCGGGCAGGCGCGTACGTCGTGCCCTGCGACTTCTCGCTCGGCATGCTGCAGGTCGGCAAGGCACGCCACCCCTGGATGCCGTTCACGGCGGGGGACGCGACGAAGCTGCCGTTCAAGGACGACACGTTCGACGCCGTCACGATCTCCTTCGGCCTGCGCAACGTCCACGAGACGGACCAGGCGCTGCGCGAGATGTACCGCGTGACGAAGCCCGGCGGCCGGGTCGTCATCTGCGAGTTCTCGCACGCGACGTGGGCGCCGTTCCGCACGGTCTACGAGGAGTACCTGATGCGGGCGCTGCCGCCGGTCGCGCGCACGGTCTCCTCCAACCCCGACGCGTACGTCTACCTCGCGGAGTCCATCCGCTCCTGGCCGGACCAGCCGACGCTGGCCGCGCGGCTGCAGGACGCGGGCTGGTCGAAGGTGGCGTGGCGGAATCTGACGGGTGGCGTCGTGGCGCTGCACCGGGGGTTCAAGGCCTAGGCCCGCGGTGGGACGCCCACGACGGGGGAATGCGTGAAATCCTGCGTTGTGAACCGAGTTGACGGGAACCAGGCGCCGGGCAAGATGTGTCCGTTGTGATAGGACTCCGCCGACGCGACGGTGTCGATGCGGATCCGCTCTTTCGCACCGGCAGTTGCCATCGTCGCCCGAACGGGTCGGTCTTTCTGGTCATCTCCCCAATGACGGAGCGTCCCCATGGCGTCGAACTGCCCTCACTGCGGGGCACCCACCCCTGACGAGGCCCGCTTCTGCATGAAGTGCGGTCGAGAGCGCCCGCGTGAAACCACGGTGAGCGAGGGGCCCGTGGACCTGCCCGCGGCGGAACTCGGCGCTCCGACCTCCGCGGGCACGACGCCGGGTGAACCTGCGGCGGACGTACCCGGCGATGGGTCACCTGAAGGCGCACCCGGCGAAAAGGCAGCGGAAGGCCCGCCCGAGAGCACCCCCGCCGGCCCCGGCTACACCGCGGTCTCCCTCTCCGCACCCGAACTTCCGCCCACCCCGGCGGCCCCCGCGCCCGAGGCCCCCGCGTCCCCGCCCCCACCCGCGTACGTTCCGGGCGCACCCGCAGCCCCCTCGCCCCTCGGCGCCTTCTTCGGACGGGCGTTCCGCGGGGACTGGGCAGGGGCCGCGCAAGCCGCCCTGTGGCCCGTGGGGTTGGTGCTCGTCGCGGCCGTCGCGCTGGCCATGCCCTCCTACGGGCAGGGCGACGGCGGCGGTGACGTGGTCGTCGGTTTCGGTGACCGGCTCCGGATCGCCCTCGCACTGCTGCTCCAGGCCGTGGGCGGCGGCTTCGAGGTCTCGGGGAGCGGGCGGCAGCAGTCGTCCGTGTTCGGCGGTGACAGCTCCAGCATGGAGACCGCCATGGACGGCAGCGCCGCTCTGCACCTCATCCCGCTCACCGCCACCGCCCTGTGGATCGGGGCCCTCTTCATCGGCGTACGCATCCTGCGCACCCGCGTCCTCCTGCGTACCGGAGGCCGCGGCGGTGGCACGGCCGGGCTCGAATCGACCGTGCGCGTCACGCTGTTGGTGACGGTGGGCACCCTCGTGCTGGGCCTCTTCGCACAGCCCGAGATCGAGGGCGTCTCGCTCTCCTCGTCGCCGTTCCTTGCCGCGCTCGGCGCGCTCGTACTCGCACTCGCCGTCTCCTTCGGTGTGCTGCACCGCTACGACCTGGCCCCGTGGCTGGCCCAACGGCCGGGCTGGCAGGCGGCGTTCCGTGCCACCGGCACCGCGCTGCGTGCGCTGGCGGTCGTGCTTGTCCTGTGCTCGCTCGTCGCGTTCATCAGCCTCGCCCAGATCGACGACCTCGAAAGCCTCGCCGACCTCGACGAGGCGGACGTGTCCCCCCTGCTCATCGCCCTGCTCCTGCTGCCGAACCTCGGCATCGCCGCCCTCGGCCTCGGCTGGGGAGCGCCGCTCGACGCGTCCGTGCAGGGCAGCAGTTCGGCGTACGGCGGCGGCTACGAGAGTGAATCCTTCGGGCTCTCCGAGCTGGGGGACGTCACCAACGACTGGGCGATCGTGGGGGCGTTGACGCTCGGACTCGTGTGCGCGCTGGTCCTCGGCCTGCTGGCCGCGCGCCGCTCCGCGCACCGGGGTGAGCAGCTCCTCTCCGCGGGGGTCTTCTTCGGGCTCTTCCTGTTCCTCGCCGGAGTCGGCGGGGTCAGTGTCGACGCGTCCGGAAGCGCGTCGGCGGAGTTCGGTGGCGGAGGCGGCAGCGGCTCGGGCAAGGGCACCTTCGAGGCGGGCGTGAGCGTGCCGGACGCCCTGCTGTTCGGGCTGCTCTGGGTCTTCGCCGCCGCGCTCATCGCGCCGTTCCTGTTGCAGATGGCGGGGCAGCGGACGGGGTCCGTCGCGCCGCCGGTGCCGCCGCAGGTCCCGCCGGTGCCGGCCGGCCCCACGGGTGCGCCCGGAGCTTCCGACGCGGCCGGCTCCCTGGCCGACGCGCCCACCGAGGGCGCCGTCGGACTCGTGGGCCCCGTCTCGATGGACAAGCCCGCACCGGGAGTTGGCCCCACACCCTCCACGCCCCTCGCCCTGCCCGCGCCACAGCACGCGTACGACCCGGCCGCGTACGACCCGGCCGCGACCCCCGCCTACGCCCCCGCCTCCTACGACCCGCACGCCTACCAGCTGGGCCCGCAGCCCCCCGCCGCTCCCGAGCGCCGCACCGCCCTCTGGGTCGCCACCCTCACCGCGGCCTTCGTCATCGGCAGCGGTATCGCGGCGGGCGTCCTGCTCTGGCAGGACAGCAACGACGGCTCGGCCGACAAGGCCGGGGGCAAGGACGACAAGCCCGCCGTCAGCGGGAGCCAGGACCCGACGCAGCCGCCGTCGCCGTCCCCCTCGGACAGCCCCTTCGTCACCCCCACGGAGGAGCCGAGCGCGAGCCCGGACACCGTGGACGGCACCCCCGAATCCGAACTGCCCGCGGGCTACGACCGGGTGTCCGACGTGAGCGGCTTCGAGTTCGCCGTGCCCGAGGGCTGGAACCGGCAGGGCGAGGAGCGTCCCGGCCAGATCGTGTACGCCGGGTCGACCGGCCCGGAGCAGTTCCTCGTCGGCGTCGTCCCGAACGCCCCGTACACCTCGTACGAGAACTTCACGACCATCGAGAAGGACGCGAAGAAGGACCCGAAGAAGTCGGACTACCAGCGGGTGCGGCTCGAACCGAACACCTTCCAGGGGCGCAGCGGCGCGATCTGGGAGTACACCTACACCGACAGGGCGGGCCGCGAGATCCACGCGCTGGACCAGAGTTACGTCGCGGACAACGGCACCGAGTACGCCATCCAGCTCTCCTGGCGCGAGGACTCCTGGCCCGTGGGCGAGGGCGAGAAGATCCACGGGATCGCGCTCGAACACTGGCGGCTCAACGGCTGAGGCACCGGTAGCTGAGACACCGGGTGGCGCCACGAAGGCGGGCGCCACAGCGGTCGGCGTCAGAGCACGGCGCCGACCTCGTTGTCCGGTTCGTCCAGTTCCTGCCGCAGCCCGCCGTCCGGAGCTTCCGGGCGGCGGGGTTCGCGCACGCCCGCGCCGCCCTCGCCCTCGCCGGGGCCGAGCTCGAACCAGACGGTGACGACGGCATCGCGTGGGATCCACATCCCGGGGAGGGGGTACTGCCGGACCACGTGATCGAGGACGACCCGGTGGAAGTCGGGGCGGTCCGGCGCCGCGAGCAGCACGCCGTGCTTCGCCGCCGACTCGCGCGCGTCGACGGCCATGAGACCGATCAGCCGCGGCACGCGCACGTCGTCCGTCCCGGGCACATCGGCTGCGTCGGGCGTATTGGGCACGGTCGTCACCCCCTGCGGTACCCGCAGAGTAGACCGCTACAGGGTCAGCCGGAAGCGGTGCGCCTCCCGCTCCGACCCCGGGACCGGCAGGGTCTGCGCCAGCTCCATGCCGAGCCGCCGGGTCACCGCCACGGACCGTGCGTTGCGGGCGTCGACCATCGCCACCACGTCCCGTACGCCCGCCGCGCGCACCCGGTCCAGGGCCGCCCGCGCGGCGGCGGTCGCGTACCCCTTGCCCCAGGCGGCCCGGCCGAGCCGCCAGCCGATCTCGATCTCGCCCTTGGGTCCCCACTCGTGCGGCCAGGGCTGCGCCCCGGTGAAGCCGATCGGCTCACCGTCCGCGTCGAGCAACGTCCAGAAGCAGAAGCCGCGTTCGGCGTCGTGTCTGCGCTGCCGGGCGGTCAGCTCCTCGTACACCGAGAGCTCGGCCGACACGCCCCCGTGGAACTCCATGACATCCGGGTCGTCGAAGAGCCGGTGCCAGACGAAGGCGTCCTCGTGGGTCGGAACGCGCAGGTGTACGGCGGGCAGGGTCTTGGTCGGCAGTGCCTGCTTTGTCACGGGTGGCCCTTCGGCTGGCTGATCAGTACCGCTGCATAGACTGCCCATAACACGTGCCCGCCGGCACACAGATTTCGAGCCTTGGGGAGAACCCGCCGTGACCGAACCCCAGCCCCTCACCGAACACACCGCTGATGTGATCGTCGTCGGGGCCGGGCCAGCCGGTTCCACGACCGCCTATTACCTGGCGAAGGCCGGGCTTGACGTACTCCTGCTGGAGAAGACCGCGTTTCCCAGGGAGAAGGTCTGCGGCGACGGCCTGACGCCGCGCGCCACCAAACAGCTCGTGTCCATGGGGATCGACATCTCCGAGGAGGCGGGCTGGCTGCGCAACAAGGGCCTGCGCATCATCGGGGGCGGTGTACGGCTGCAGCTCGACTGGCCGGAACTCGCCGCCTACCCGAACTACGGCCTGGTCCGTAAGCGCGACGACTTCGACGAGCAGCTCGCACGTCAGGCCCAGAAGGCGGGCGCCAGGCTGCACGAGCGCTGCAACGTCGGCGCCCCCATCGTCGACGACCGCACGGGCCGCATCACCGGCGTGCACGCCAAGGTCGGCGAGGAGAAGACGCCGGTCACCTTCCACGCCCCGCTGGTGGTCGCCGCCGACGGCAACTCGACGCGGCTGTCCCTCGCGATGGGTCTGCACCGCCGCGACGACCGCCCGATGGGCGTCGCCGTCCGCACGTACTTCACCTCTCCCCGCCACGACGACGACTACCTGGAGTCCTGGCTGGAGCTGTGGGACCGGCGCGGCGCCGAGGACCGGCTCCTTCCCGGCTACGGCTGGATCTTCGGCATGGGTGACGGCACGTCGAACGTCGGGCTCGGCATCCTCGACTCCTCCGCCGCCTTCAAGGAGCTGGACTGGCGCGAGGTGTTGAAGGCCTGGTGCGCCTCGATGCCGGAGGACTGGGGCTACACCCCGGACAACATGACGATGCCGATCCGCGGCGCCGCCCTGCCGATGGCCTTCAACCGCCAGCCGCACTACACCAAGGGCCTGCTCCTGGTGGGCGACGCGGGCGGCATGGTGAACCCCTTCAACGGCGAGGGCATCGCGTACGCCATGGAGTCCGGGCAGATCGCGGCGGACGTCATCGTCCAGGCGCACGCCCGCCAGACCCCCGGCCAGCGCGAACTCGCCCTCCACCGCTACCCGAAGGTCCTCAAGGACACGTACGGCGGCTACTACACGCTGGGCCGCGCCTTCGTGAAGCTCATCGGCAACCCGAAGGTCATGAAGATCGCCACGCAGCGCGGCCTGACGCACCCGATGCTGATGCGCTTCACGCTGAAGATGCTGGCCAACCTCACCGACCCGACGGGCGGCGACGCGATGGACCGCATCATCAACGGCCTGAGCAAGGTGGCACCAAAGGCGTGACGCTCTGCCCGATTTGCCCTTACCCCGTGGGTGGTACGAGGCTGGCCGCATGATTTTCATCGCCGTCAAGTTCACCGTCCGCCCCGAGTACGCCGACAGCTGGCTGGAGCGGACCGCCGAGTTCACCCGGGCCACGCGCGCGGAGGAGGGCAACCTCTTCTACGACTGGTCCCGCAGCGTCGACGACCCCAACCAGTACGTCCTCCTGGAGGGCTTCGCCTCGCAGGAGGCGGGCGCGGCGCACGTCGGCTCCGACCACTTCAAGGCCGGTATGGAGTCGATGTCCGAATTGATCGCCTCCACCCCCGAGATCATCCACACCGAGATCCCGGGCAGCAGCTGGTCCGAGATGGGCGAGCTCTCGCCGAAGAGCTGAAGCCCCGCAACGCGCGCAGAAGGGCCGGGAACCCCACTGGGGGGTTCCCGGCCCTTCTGAGTGGCTGTGAGGGCCCTTAGAGGACGCGCACGGCGCCGTCGGCGGGGTAGCCCGACAGGTCCTGGATGACAACGCCCTTGCCGGGGTTGGCGGCGTCGAGGTACTGGCCGTTACCGATGTACACACCCACGTGGTACGCGGAGCCCGCGCCACCCCAGTAAAGGATGTCGCCCACCTGGACGTTGGAGAGCGAGACCGGCGTACCGGCGACCGACTGGTCCTGCGAGACGCGCGGAAGGTCCACGCCCGCCTGCTTGAACGCGGCCTGGACGAGGCTGGAGCAGTCCCAGGCGTTGGGTCCGGAGGCACCCATGACGTACGCGTCACCGAGCTGGGCCTTGAGGAAGCTGATGACCGAACCGACGCTGCCGCTGGCCGGGGCGGGCGCATCGGCGGTGGAGGCGCTGGAGCCGCCGGCGGCGCTGAGCGTCGTGCGCTCGGACGAACGCGAGGCGCGCTCCTCCTCCGCCTTCTTCTTGGCGGCGGCCTCGGCCTTCGCCTTGGCCTTTGCCTTGGCTTCGGCCTGCGCCTGGTCTTCCTTGGCCTGCTTGGCGGCCTTCACGGCGGCCGCGTCCTGCTCGGCACGGAGCTCGTAGCTGTCGGCGGTCTGCTGGGTGGCTTCCGCGGACTGCGCGATCTGCGTGGAGAGATCCGTGGTGAGCGTGGGCATTTCGATGGTCTCGGTCACCGGCTCGGCTGCGGTCGCCGTGCCAGCTGCCGCGGCCACTGCCAGGGTGCTGAGGACGCCACCGGCAACTCCGGCGCGCAGGGCCTGCTTCGTGGCGCTACGACGGGGCTTCCGGTGGCTGGGTATGTGAGCGGTGTGGGACATGAGAACAACCGCTATCAGGGAGTCAGGGTTCCCATCAAGAAACGTGGTCTGCGCCACAGTTGCCCCTGAGAGCCGCGAATCCCGGGCGTGTCACTTCTTATTGACGCCGTAACGGGCAATGCGGACAGGGGTGATCACGCCTGTGATCATGGGTTTTCTGCGATACGCCCGAATTGCCCGTGGACTACCACCGGTTGAGCCGGTTGGCCAAGCCCGGTTAATTCGCCGCTCATGGCGGTGTGGCGCAGGTCACAGGCATAGGCCCGGGGGATCTCTCCGAGATCCCGCCGAGACCTTCCCGAGATCTCCCGAAGAATTCAGGGGTGTTGCCCGTATGGGGGATCGGTGACGGATCGACGAGGGATCGACGACGGGCTCGTGCTGAGGGGGTGCCGATTCGACCTCGGGCGGATGTCCCTCCGGTCGCTCGTGAAGACGCCGCTCCGGTCGCTCGTGAATCGGTGCACGCGTTCAGTGGGCCGTTCGGGCCGTTCGGGCCGTTCGGGGCGTCCGGGGTCGTCCGTCGCCGCCCGCTGTCGTCCACTCCCGTCCACGCCTCTCCCGCCAAAGTGTGAACGAGCCGCCACTATCAAGCCATCGCGTCCAGCGCCAATTTGCTTGCGGCGGCCATCCCTTGATAGGGCGACCCCCTCCCGACCAGGGGTGACGCGCTGAGATGTCACCTCTGGTGATCACTCAGGCGCTTCGCGTATGAAGATCACCGCTCATCCGACTTCATGATCCTTCGTCAGGTGGTGGAGATCACAAAGCCGTTGTCGCACCCCGTGTCGCAGATCACAGACCGGCGGGCATAAGATGCGGGGCAGTTGGGCTTGTGACCTGCTTCACATGTACGCGATCTTCGTGAGGGCGGGGCGCAGTCCAGTGCAACCGCCAACAGTCAGTGCCGACTGAGAGGAGCGAGGAGCGTGAACGCCTATGCGCCCATCCTCGTGCTGGGAGCCCTCGGGGCAGGCTTTGCGATCTTCTCCGTGGTCATGGCCACGCTTATCGGTCCAAAGCGGTACAACCGCGCCAAGCTCGAGGCGTATGAGTGCGGTATCGAGCCGACGCCGACTCCGGCCGGCGGCGGGCGATTCCCGATCAAGTACTACCTGACGGCGATGCTCTTCATCGTCTTCGACATCGAGATCGTCTTCCTTTACCCCTGGGCCGTCACCTTCGACGCGCTGGGGATTTTCGGGCTCGTGGAGATGCTGCTCTTCGTGCTCACCGTCTTCGTCGCGTACGCGTACGTATGGCGGCGTGGCGGCCTGGAATGGGACTAAAGGTCTGAGGGGCCAAGAGCATGGGACTCGAAGAGAAACTGCCGAGCGGTTTTCTGCTGACCACCGTCGAACAAGCCGCGGGCTGGGTGCGCAAGTCATCCGTCTTCCCCGCGACCTTCGGCCTCGCGTGCTGCGCCATCGAGATGATGACGACGGGAGCCGGGCGTTATGACCTGGCTCGCTTCGGCATGGAGGTCTTCCGCGGTTCACCGCGTCAGGCCGACCTGATGATCGTGGCCGGACGTGTGAGCCAGAAGATGGCGCCGGTCCTGCGGCAGGTCTATGACCAGATGCCCAACCCCAAGTGGGTCATTTCCATGGGGGTTTGCGCTTCGTCGGGCGGGATGTTCAACAATTACGCGATTGTGCAGGGTGTGGACCACATCGTCCCTGTTGACATCTATTTGCCCGGATGTCCGCCGCGGCCCGAGATGCTGATGGACGCCATCCTCAAGCTTCACCAGAAGATCCAGGGCGGCAAGCTCGGGGTCAACGCCGAGGAAGCGGCCCGCGAGGCGGAGGAGGCGGCCCTCAAGGCCCTCCCCACCATCGAGATGAAGGGGCTGCTGCGGTGAGCGACGCGCACGAAGAGCACCTCAACGGAAACGGCGTTCCCGCCCCCCGCGACGAGGCCGGCGAGGTCATCGGCGTCCGCAAGGGCATGTTCGGCGCCAACAACGGCGGCGACACGTCCGGTTACGGCGGCCTGGTGCGCACGGTCACCCTGCCGGGCGCCACCGCGCGCCCGTACGGCGGGTGGTTCGACGAAGTCGCGGACGAACTGGAGGGGGCCCTGGAAGAGCAGGGGCTCCTGCCGGAGAACGCGATCGAGAAGACGGTCGTCGACCGCGACGAGCTCACCTTCCACATCGCGCGCGAGCACCTCGTCCGGGTCGCCCAGACCCTGCGCGACGACCCGGCCCTGCGCTTCGAGCTCTGCACGGGCGTCTCGGGGGTGCACTTCCTCGAGGACAAGGGCCGCGAGCTGCACGCCGTCTACCACCTGCGCTCGATCACCCACAATCGCCTGATCCGGCTCGAAGTCAGTGCCCCTGACGCCGATCCGCACGTCCCCTCGCTGGTCTCCGTCTATCCGACGAACGACTGGCACGAGCGCGAGGCGTACGACTTCTTCGGCCTGATCTTCGACGGTCACCCGGCGCTGACGCGGATCATGATGCCGGACGACTGGCAGGGCTTCCCGCAGCGCAAGGACTACCCCCTCGGCGGTATCCCCGTCGAGTACAAGGGCGCCCAGATCCCGGCTCCGGACCAGCGGAGGTCGTACAGCTGATGTCCACTTCTCATGCTTCCGCTCGGGAGACGACCGAGGGGACTGTATATACAGTCACCGGCGGCGACTGGGACGAGGTCGTCCAGTCCGCGGCCCGGTCCGACGACGAGCGCATCATCGTCAACATGGGTCCGCAGCACCCCTCCACCCATGGTGTGCTCCGGCTCATCCTGGAGATCGAGGGCGAGACCGTCTCCGAGGCCCGCTGCGGCATCGGCTATCTGCACACGGGCATCGAGAAGAACCTCGAATACCGCACGTGGACGCAGGGCACGACGTTCGTCACGCGCATGGATTATCTGACGCCGTTCTTCAACGAGGCGGCGTACTGCCTCGGGGTCGAGAAGCTCCTCGGCATCGAGGACCAGATCCCGGACCGCGCCTCGGTCATCCGCGTGCTCCTGATGGAGCTCAACCGGCTCTCCTCGCACCTGGTGTGCATCGCCACCGGCGGCATGGAGCTGGGCGCGACGACGATCATGATCTACGGATTCCGTGATCGTGAACTCGTTCTCGACATCTTCGAGTTGATCACCGGCCTGCGCATGAACCACGCGTACATCCGGCCCGGCGGACTCGCCCAGGACCTGCCCCCGGGCGCGGTGGACCAGATCCGCGAGTTCGTGAAGAAGATGCAGAAGAACCTCGGCGAGTACGACAAGCTCGCCACCGGGAACCCCATCTTCAAGGCCCGTATGCAGGACGTCGGCTACCTCGACCTCGCGGGCTGCATGGCCCTCGGCGCCACGGGACCCGTCCTGCGCTCGGCCGGTCTGCCGCACGACCTGCGCAAGGCGCAGCCCTACTGCGGCTACGAGAACTACGAGTTCGACGTGCCGACCGCCGACACCTGCGACTCCTACGGACGCTTCCTGATCCGCCTGGAGGAGATGCGCCAGTCGCTGCGCATCGTCGAGCAGTGCCTCGACCGCCTCGCGCCCGGCCCGGTCATGGTCGGAGACAAGAAGATCGCCTGGCCCGCCCAACTGGCGCTCGGCCCGGACGGCCTCGGCAACTCGCTCGACCACATCAAGAAGATCATGGGCACCTCCATGGAGGCCCTGATCCACCACTTCAAGCTGGTGACCGAGGGCTTCCGGGTCCCGGCCGGGCAGGCGTACACCGCGGTCGAGTCGCCCAAGGGCGAGCTCGGCGTGCATGTCGTCTCCGACGGCGGCACCCGCCCCTACCGGGTCCACTTCCGTGACCCGTCCTTCACCAACCTGCAGGCCATGGCGGCGATGTGCGAGGGCGGCCAGGTCGCCGACGTCATCGTCGCCGTCGCGTCCATCGACCCCGTGATGGGAGGCGTCGACCGGTGACCACCACTCCTTCCCAACAGGGTGCGGGCGTCAGCCTGGGCATGCCCCAACTCCCCGCCCCCGACTACCCGGCCGACGTACGGGCCAGGCTCGACGCGGACGCCAAGGAGATCATCTCCCGCTACCCGGACTCCCGGTCGGCGCTCCTCCCGCTGCTGCACCTGGTGCAGTCGGAGGAAGGTCACGTCACGCGCACGGGCATGGCCTTCTGCGCGGACGTCCTCGGCCTGACCACCGCCGAGGTCACCGCGGTCGCGACCTTCTACACGATGTACCGGCGCAAGCCCTCCGGTGACTATCAGGTCGGCGTCTGCACCAACACCCTGTGCGCCGTCATGGGCGGCGACGCGATCTTCGAGTCGCTGCAGGAGCACCTGGGTGTGGGCAACGAGGGGACCACAGAGGACGGCAAGGTCACGCTGGAGCACATCGAGTGCAACGCGGCCTGTGACTTCGCTCCCGTCGTGATGGTCAACTGGGAGTTCTTCGACAACCAGACTCCCGAGACCGCCAAGCGGCTCGTCGACGACCTGCGCGCGGGCGTGCAGGTCGAGCCGACCCGCGGCGCCCCCTTGTGCACGTACAAGGAGACGGCCCGGATCCTGGCGGGCTTCCCGGACGAGCGCGCCGGTGCCGTCGAGGCGACCGGCGGCGCGGGCCCGGCCTCGCTGATCGGACTGCGCCTGGCCAAGGGCGAGGTGGCTCAGCCGCGCGTGGTGCACCCGCGCGCGGGCGGCCCGCAGGACGAGGCGCCGGCCGAGCACCTCAGCTCGCACGACGCACCGCAGGAGACCTCGGCATCCGACCCGGCCCACCCGGCCGGACCGACCGCCGAGGAGGGGGAGTGATGACCTTGGCAGCCGAGATCGACAACGAGACGAGCCCCGAGAAGCTGCTCGCGCCGGTGCTTTCGGCGTTCTGGGACGAGGAGAAGTCCTGGACGCTGGACACCTACCGACGGCACGAGGGGTACGAAGGCCTGCGCAAGGCCCTGGCCATGGCGCCGGACGACCTCATCGCGTACGTGAAGGACTCCGGTCTGCGCGGCCGGGGCGGCGCGGGATTCCCCACCGGAATGAAATGGCAGTTCATTCCGCAGGGAGATGGAAAGCCGCACTATCTAGTTGTCAACGCCGACGAATCGGAGCCGGGGACCTGTAAGGACATCCCGCTCCTCTTCGCGAACCCGCATTCCCTCATCGAGGGGATCGTGATCGCGTGTTACGCGATCCGTTCTTCGCATGCCTTCATCTACCTGCGTGGTGAAGTCGTCCCCGTGCTCAGGCGGTTGCACGAGGCCGTGCGTGAGGCGAAAGAGGCGGGGTTCCTGGGCGAGAACATCCTGGGCAGCGGACTCGATCTCGAACTCACCGTGCACGCGGGCGCGGGCGCGTACATCTGTGGTGAGGAGACCGCGCTGCTCGACTCGCTCGAAGGCCGCCGTGGCCAGCCGCGACTGCGTCCCCCTTTCCCGGCCGTCGCGGGCCTCTACGCATGTCCCACTGTTGTCAATAACGTCGAGTCCATCGCGTCGGTTCCCGCGATCCTGAATCGCGGAAAAGACTGGTTCAAGTCGATGGGAAGCGAGAAGTCCCCGGGCTTCACGCTCTATTCGCTGAGCGGCCACGTCACCAGCCCCGGCCAGTACGAGGCGCCGCTCGGCATCACCCTGCGCCAGCTGCTCGACATGAGCGGCGGGATGCGGGCGGGCCACCGGCTCAAGTTCTGGACGCCGGGCGGCTCTTCGACGCCGATGTTCACCGACGAGCACCTCGACGTCCCGCTGGACTACGAGGGAGTGGGCGCCGCCGGGTCGATGCTCGGCACGAAGGCGCTCCAGTGCTTCGACGAGACGACGTGCGTGGTGCGGGCGGTCACGCGCTGGACCGAGTTCTACGCCCACGAGTCCTGCGGCAAGTGCACGCCCTGCCGCGAAGGGACGTACTGGCTGGTCCAGTTGCTCCGCGACATCGAGGCGGGCAAGGGCGTCATGTCCGATCTGGACAAGCTGAACGACATCGCCGACAACATCAACGGCAAGTCCTTCTGCGCCCTCGGTGACGGCGCCGCGTCGCCGATCTTCTCCTCGCTCAAGTACTTCCGCGAGGAGTACGAGGAGCACATCACCGGCAAGGGCTGCCCCTTCGACCCGGCCAAGTCGACTCTCTGGGCCGACCGGCCCGCCGCACATTCGGAGGTGAACGCATGACAGTGACCACCAACAGCGCTCCCTCCGGAGGGGGCGAGGCGGCGGTTCCGCCGGAGGACCTCGTATCGCTGACGATCGACGGCATCGAGATCAGCGTCCCCAAGGGGACCTTGGTCATCCGGGCCGCCGAGCTCCTCGGCATCGAGATCCCGCGGTTCTGCGACCACCCGCTGCTCGACCCCGCGGGCGCCTGCCGGCAGTGCATCGTCGAGGTGGAGGGCCAGCGCAAGCCGATGGCCTCCTGCACCATCACCTGCACCGACGGCATGGTCGTGAAGTCGCAGCTCTCCTCGCCGGTCGCCGAGAAGGCCCAGCGCGGCGTGATGGAGCTGCTCCTCATCAACCACCCGCTGGACTGCCCGGTCTGCGACAAGGGCGGCGAGTGCCCGCTGCAGAACCAGGCGATGCAGGTCGGCGACACGGACAGCCGCTTCGAGGGCAAGAAGCGGACGTACGAGAAGCCGGTGCCGATCTCCACGCAGGTGCTGCTCGACCGCGAGCGGTGCGTGCTGTGCGCGCGTTGCACCCGGTTCTCGAACCAGATCGCGGGCGACCCGATGATCGAGCTGATCGAGCGCGGTGCGCTCCAGCAGGTCGGCACGGGCGAGGGCGACCCCTTCGAGTCGTACTTCTCCGGGAACACCATCCAGATCTGCCCGGTCGGCGCGCTGACCTCGGCGGCGTACCGCTTCCGCTCCCGGCCCTTCGACCTGGTGTCGTCGCCGTCGGTGTGCGAGCACTGCGCGGGCGGCTGCGCCACCCGCACCGACCACCGGCGCGGCAAGGTCATGCGGCGGCTCGCGGCGGACGACCCCGAGGTCAACGAGGAGTGGCTCTGCGACAAGGGCCGCTTCGGCTTCCGTTACGCGCAGAAGCCGGACCGGCTCACCACGCCGCTGGTGCGCAACGCGGAGACGGGGGAGCTGGAGGCCGCCAGTTGGCCCGAGGCCCTCGAAGCCGCGGCCGCCGGGCTCGCCGCCGCGCGCGGCCGGGCCGGTGTGCTGACCGGCGGCCGTCTCACCGTCGAGGACGCCTACGCGTACAGCAAGTACGCGCGCGTGGCGCTCGACACGAACGACATCGACTTCCGCGCGCGCGTGCACAGCAGCGAGGAGGCAGACTTCCTCGCCGCCCGTGTCGCGGGCCGGGGCCGGGATCTCGACGGCGCCGGAGTCACGTACGCGGAAGTGGAGAAGGCGCCTGCGGTCCTGCTCGCCGGATTCGAGGCCGAGGAGGAGGCGCCCGGGATCTTCCTGCGCCTGCGCAAGGCCTGGCGCAAGCACGGCCAGCGGACGTTCTCGCTCGCCACGCATCAGACGCGGGGCCTGGAGAAGGCGGGCGGCACGCTGTTGCCCGCGGCTCCCGGCACCGAGACGCAGTGGCTCGACGCGCTGGCCGCCGGATCCGGTCTTGAGGGCGACGGCGCCAAGGCGGCCGAGGCGCTGCGCGCTCCGGGTGCGGTGATCGTGGTCGGCGAGCGGCTCGCCGCCGTACCGGGCGGGCTCACCGCAGCCGTACGGGCCGCGTCCGCGACCGGCGCGCGGCTGGTGTGGGTTCCGCGCCGGGCGGGGGAGCGCGGTGCCATCGAGGCCGGTGCGCTGCCCTCGCTGCTTCCCGGCGGGCGTCCGTCCACCGACCCGCGCGCGCGGGACGAGGTCGCGGCTGCCTGGCGCGTCGCCGAACTCCCGCACCGCTACGGCCGCGACACCGGCCAGATCATCGAGGCCGCGGCAACCGGCGAACTGGGCGCGCTCCTGGTGGCGGGTGTGGAGGTCGCCGACCTTCCCGACCCGGCACGCGCGCGTGAAGCACTCTCCGAGGTCGGGTTCCTGGTCTCGCTGGAGCTGCGGCCCAGTGAGGTCACCGCGAACGCCGACGTCGTGCTCCCCGTGGCCGCGGTCGCGGAGAAGCCCGGCACGTTCCTCAACTGGGAGGGCAGGGCGCGGATGTTCGACGCCGCGCTCAAGCCCGACCAGATGACGCGCACGCTGGCGCCGACGGACGCGCGGGTGCTGCACATGCTGGCCGACGCCGGGGACGTACATCTCGGTCTTCCCGACCTGGCCACCGCCCGGCGAGAGCTGGACCGGCTCGGCGGCTGGGAAGGAACGCACGCCACCGAGCCCCTGGAGACAGGTGCTCAGCCGCCGAGGCCCGCCTCCGGAGAGGCCGTTCTCGCGGGGCACCGGATGCTGCTCGACCAGGGCCGTCTCCAGGAGGGCGACGAGGCGCTGGCCGGTACCCGGCACGCCGCGGTCGCCAGGCTCTCCGCGGCCACCGCCGCCGAGGCCGGCGTGAAGGACGGCGACATGCTGGCCGTCACCGGCTCCGCGGGGACGGCCGAACTGCCGCTCCAGGTCACCGCGATGCCCGACCGTGTGGTGTGGCTGCCGCTGAACTCGACCGGGGGAGGCGTCACTTCCGACACCGGTGCGCGCCCCGGTGACCTCGTCCGCATCGGCCCGGCGCTCCTGCCGGAGCCCTCTGAGGCCCCGGAGGTGACGTCATGATGCACAACGTGGTGCCGCTCGCGGCGGAAGACCTGTCCATGTTCGGCCGCGACCCGTGGTGGCTGGTCGCCGTCAAGGCGGTCTTCTGCTTCGCGTTCCTGATGGTGACGGTGCTCTTCTCCATCGTGTGGGAGCGCAAGGTCGTCGCCTGGATGCAGCTGCGCATCGGCCCCAACCGGCACGGCCCCTGGGGCATGCTGCAGTCCCTCGCGGACGGCATCAAGCTGATGCTCAAGGAAGACCTGATCGTCAAGCGCGCGGACAAGGTGGTGTACATCCTCGCGCCGATCGTCGCGGCCATCCCGGCCTTCATGGCGATCGCGGTGATCCCCTTCGGGCCCGCGGGCAACGAGATCTCGATCTTCGGCCAGCGCACGACGATGCAGCTCACCGACCTGCCGATCGCGATGCTCTACATCCTCGCGGTCGCCTCGGTCGGCATCTACGGAATCGTGCTTGCGGGCTGGAGCTCCGGTTCGACCTATCCGCTCCTCGGTGGTCTGCGCTCCTGCGCGCAGATGATCTCGTACGAGATCGCGATGGGCGCCGCGTTCGCCTCGGTGTTCCTCTACTCCGGGTCGATGTCGACGTCGGCGATCGTGGAGGCGCAGGCGGACCGCTGGTACGTCCTGCTGCTCCCGGTGTCGTTCCTGATCTACATCGTGACGATGATCGGCGAGACCAACCGCGCCCCGTTCGACATGCCGGAGTCCGAGGGCGACCTCGTCGGCGGCTTCAACACCGAGTACTCGTCGATCAAGTTCGCGCTGTTCATGCTCGCCGAGTACGTCAACATGGTCACCGTCTCGGCGGTCTCGGTCACCCTCTTCCTGGGCGGCTGGCGGGCCCCGTATCCGGTCAGCACCTTCTGGGAGGGCGCGAACCACGGCTGGTGGCCGATGCTCTGGTTCGTGATCAAGGTCCAGCTGCTGCTGTTCTTCTTCATCTGGCTGCGCGGCACGCTGCCACGCGTCCGCTACGACCAGCTCATGAAGCTCGGCTGGAAGGTCCTGATCCCGGTCTCGGTCGTCTGGCTGATGCTCGTGGCCACGGTCAAGGCGATGCGGAACGAGAACTACGACTTCACCTCGATCGCGCTCTATGTGGGCGGCGGAGTCATCGCGTTGCTGTTGCTCTCCGTCGTCGTCGACATCTTCCGCGACAAGCGCGAGAAGGAAGCGGCGGCACGATCCGAGAGCGAGGAGCCGGTGGCCTTCGACCCGATGGCGGGCGGATTCCCGGTCCCGCCCCTGCCCGGACAGAGCCTGCCGCCCGTACCGCGACGACGCCCGCGCCAGGAGCGCGAGTTGATTGTCAGTGGTGGGACGGATACTCAAAGTGACGGAACCCGAAGTGACGGAAAGGAGGCGTCCGATGGCTGAGTCGAAGAAAGAGCCGCAGCACGAGCCACACGAGTCGAACCAATCGAAGCAGGGGTTCCAGAACCCCGTCGCGGGCTTCGGCGTGACCTTCAAGGCCATGTTCAAGAAGCGGCTGACCGAGCAGTATCCGGAGCAGGAGAAGACCACCGCTCCCCGCTTCCACGGCAGGCACCAGCTCAATCGCCATCCGGACGGCCTGGAGAAGTGCATCGGCTGTGAGCTCTGCGCCTGGGCCTGCCCCGCGGACGCGATCTATGTGGAGGGCGCGGACAACACCGAGGAGGAGCGCTACTCCCCGGGCGAGCGGTACGGCCGCGTCTACCAGATCAACTACGCCCGCTGCATCCTGTGCGGTCTGTGCATCGAGGCGTGCCCCACGCGCGCGTTGACGATGACGAACGAGTTCGAGCTGGCCGACAGCAGCCGCGAGAACCTCATCTACACCAAGGAGCAGCTGCTCGCGGGCCTGGAGGAAGGCATGGTCGAGTCACCGCACTCGATCTTCCCGGGCACGGACGAGCAGGACTACTACCGCGGTCTCGTGACGGAAGCCGCGCCGGGCACGGTGCCCCAAGTGGCTCTCTCCAAGGGGGAGACGCCCCAGGAGGCCGCCTCCACCTTCGGGGACTCCGAACCCGCGTCGGGGGAGGTGATCAACCGATGACGCAGCTCGCCGCCTACACCACCTCCACCGGTGAGGCCGTCCAGTTCTGGGTGCTCGGCGCGGTCGCCGTGATCGGCGCCCTGTGCACGATCCTCATGAAGAAGGCCGTGCACAGCGCGCTCTGTCTCGCCGGGACCATGATCATCCTGGCGGTCTTCTACCTCGCCAACGGTGCGTACTTCCTGGGCATCGTCCAGGTCGTCGTCTACACCGGCGCGATCATGATGCTCTTCCTCTTCGTGGTCATGCTCGTCGGTGTCACCGCCGCCGACTCCCTGAAGGAGACCATCAAGGGGCAGCGCTGGCTGGCCGGCATCTGTGGCTTCGGCTTCGCCCTCCTGCTCTTCGCGGGGATCGGGAACGCCTCGGTGAACGAATTCGCCGGACTCAGCAAGGCGAACGCCGGCGGCAACGTGGAGGGCCTCGCCGAGAGCATCTTCACGAAGTACGTCTTCGCGTTCGAGATCACCGGCGCGTTGCTCATCACCGCCACGGTCGGCGCGATGGTGCTGACCCACCGCGAGCGCACGGAACGCGCCAAGACGCAGCGGGAGATGTCCGAGGAGCGCGTGCGGTCCAATCACCTTCCGCCGCTGCCCGCCCCCGGTGTCTACGCCCGGCACAACGCCGTGGACGTCGCGGGTCTCCTCCCCGACGGCACCCCCTCCGAGCTCACGGTCAACAAGACGCTGCGTGAGCGCGGCCAGATCCGCGATGTGTCGGATGAGGCACTCGACGATCTGCGGGCCCTCGAACAGCGCTCCGCGGAGCGTCTGGAGCGGTCGCCCAAGACCGAGGAGGCGTCGAAGTGAATCCGGTCAACTACCTGTATCTCGCGGCGCTGTTGTTCTCGATCGGCGCCACCGGCGTACTGATCAGGCGGAACGCGATCGTGGTCTTCATGTGTATCGAGCTGATGCTCAACGCGTGCAACCTCGCCTTCGTGGCCTTCTCCCGGCTGCACGGCAATCTCGACGGCCAGATCATCGCCTTCTTCACGATGGTCGTCGCCGCGGCGGAAGTCGTGGTCGGCCTCGCGATCATCGTGTCGCTGTTCCGCTCCCGTCACTCGGCCTCGGTCGACGACGCCAGCCTGATGAAGCTGTAAGGGGTCGCTGAAAAGTGGAGAACCTGATCGCGCTGCTCGTAGCGGCGCCTCTGCTCGGAGCGGCCGTACTGCTGTGCGGCGGGCGGCGGTTGGACCGTGTCGGCCACTGGCTCGGCACGCTGCTCGCGGCCGCCTCCTTCGTCGTCGGTGTGATGCTCTTCGCCGACATGCTGGGCAAGGGCGCCGAGGAGCGCTCCCTGTCGCAGCACCTGTTCAGCTGGATCCCCGTGGAGGGTTTCCAGGCGGACGTCGCCTTCCAGCTCGACCAGCTGTCGATGACGTTCGTCCTGCTGATCACCGGTGTGGGCACCCTGATCCACATCTACTCCATCGGGTACATGGAGCACGACGAGCGGCGCCGCCGCTTCTTCGGCTATCTGAACCTGTTCCTCGCGGCGATGCTCATCCTCGTCCTCGCCGACAACTACCTTCTCCTGTACGTCGGATGGGAGGGCGTAGGCCTCGCCTCGTACCTCCTGATCGGCTTCTGGCAGCACAAGCCCAGCGCGGCCACCGCCGCGAAGAAGGCCTTCCTGGTCAACAGGGTCGGCGACATGGGCCTCTCGATCGCCATCATGCTGATGTTCACCACCTTCGGGACGTTCGCCTTCGGGCCCGTCCTGGAGGCGACGGGTGAGACGTCGGAGGGCAAGCTGACGGCCATCGGTCTGATGCTGCTGCTCGCGGCATGCGGAAAGTCGGCCCAGGTGCCGCTGCAGTCCTGGCTCGGCGACGCGATGGAGGGCCCGACCCCGGTCTCGGCCCTCATCCACGCGGCGACGATGGTGACCGCGGGCGTGTACTTGATCGTCCGCTCCGGCGCGATCTTCAACGGAGCACCGGACGCGCAGCTCGTCGTCACCGTCGTGGGCGCGGTCACGCTGCTCTTCGGTGCGATCGTCGGTTGCGCGAAGGACGACATCAAGAAGGCGCTCGCCGGATCGACGATGTCCCAGATCGGGTACATGATCCTGGCCGCGGGCCTCGGCCCCATCGGCTACGTCTTCGCGATCATGCACCTGGTGACGCACGGCTTCTTCAAGGCCGGGCTCTTCCTCGGGGCCGGTTCGGTCATGCACGGCATGAACGACGAGGTCGACATGCGGAAGTACGGCGGCCTCAGGAAGTACATGCCGGTCACCTTCGTGACCTTCGGGCTCGGCTATCTGGCGATCATCGGCTTCCCCGGTCTGTCCGGCTTCTTCTCCAAGGACAAGATCATCGAGGCCGCCTTCGCCAAGGGCGGCACGGAGGGCTGGATCCTCGGCTCGGTCGCGCTGCTCGGCGCCGCGATCACCGCGTTCTACATGACGCGCGTGATGATCATGACCTTCTTCGGTGAGAAGCGCTGGCAGCCCGACGCGGACGGCCACGAGCCGCACCCGCACGAGTCGCCCAGGTCCATGACGATCCCGATGATCGTGCTCGCCTTCGGGTCGGTCTTCGCGGGTGGCTTCTTCAGCATCGGCGACCACTTCATGCACTGGCTGGAGCCGGTCACCCAGCACGACCACGGTGACTCGCCGCTGAGCGCCACCACGGTCACGGGCGCCACCATGGTCGTCCTGGTCATCGGTGTGGCGCTGGCCTACGTCCAGTACGGCCGCCGTCCCGTCCCGGTCACCGCCCCGCGCGGTTCGCTGCTCACCCGGGCGGCCCGTCGCGATCTCCTCCAGGACGACTTCAACCACGTCGTCCTGGTCCGCGGCGGAGAGCACCTCACCCGGTCCCTGGTCTACGTCGACCACACCCTGGTCGACGGAGTAGTCAACGGCACGGCGGCTTCGGTCGGCGGGCTCTCCGGGCGGCTGCGCAAGATGCAGAACGGCTATGCCCGCTCCTACGCGGTCTCGATGTTCGGCGGCGTTGCGGTACTCATCGCCGCGACCCTGCTGATGAGGGCGGTCTGATACCGATGTCCTTTCCTCTGCTGACAGCGACGGCGGCCCTGCCCGCGATCGGAGCGATCGCCACGGCAGCCGTCCCGGCCGCAAGGCGCACCGCCGCCAAGTGGCTCGCGCTGCTCGTGTCGCTCGCCACGCTCGCGCTCGCCGTGACCGTGCTCGTGCGGTTCGACCCCGACGGGGCCCGCTATCAACTGACCGAGTCGCGTTCGTGGATCGCGGAATTCGGGGTGCGGTACGAGCTCGGCGTGGACGGCATCGGTGTCGCCCTCATCGCGCTCACCGCCCTCCTGATGCCCTTCATCATCCTGGCGGGCTGGCACGACGCCGACCCCCTGGAGACGAAGTCCTCGCGCTGGCGGCCGACCCAGGGCTTCTTCGCCCTGATCCTCGCCGTCGAGGCGATGGTGATCATGTCGTTCGAGGCCACCGACGTCTTCCTCTTCTACATCTTCTTCGAAGCCATGCTCATCCCGATGTACTTCCTCATCGGCGGCTTCGGGGACCGTGCCCACGCGGGCAGCGACGAGAACGCGTCGGCGCAACGCTCGTACGCGGCCGTGAAGTTCCTCCTCTACAACCTCGTCGGCGGCCTGATCATGCTGGCCGCCGTGATCGGTCTCTATGTGGTGGCGGGGAACTTCTCGCTCCAGGAGATCACCGAGGCGCGGGCCAACGGCTCGCTGGAGATGGCGACCAGCACCGAGCGGTGGCTGTTCCTCGGCTTCTTCTTCGCCTTCGCGGTGAAGGCACCGCTGTGGCCGCTGCACACCTGGCTGCCGAACGCGATGGGCGAGGCCACGGCCCCGGTCGCCGTGCTGATCACGGCAGTCGTCGACAAGGTCGGCACCTTCGCGATGCTGCGCTTCTGCCTCGGGCTCTTCCCCGAGGCGAGCAAGTGGGCGACGCCGGCCATCCTCGTGCTCGCGCTGATCAGCATCATCTACGGCGCCCTGCTCGCGGTCGGCCAGCGCGACATCAAGCGCCTGGTGGCGTACGCGTCGATCTCGCACTTCGGGTTCATCATTCTCGGCATCTTCGCGATGACCTCGCAGGGCCAGTCCGGCGCGACGCTCTACATGGTCAACCACGGGATCTCGACGGCCGCCCTGATGCTGGTGGCGGGATTCCTGATCTCGCGGCGCGGTTCGCGGCTCATCGCGGACTACGGAGGGGTGCAGAAGGTCGCACCGGTGCTCGCGGGAACCTTCCTGATCGGCGGTCTCGCGACGCTCTCGCTGCCGGGACTCGCGCCGTTCGTGAGTGAATTCCTCGTCCTGGTCGGCGCGTTCGCGCGCTATCCGGTGGCCGGGATCATCGCCACCATCGGCATCGTGCTCGCCGCGCTCTACACCCTCGTCCTCTACCAGCGGACGATGACGGGCCCGGTGAAGCCGGAGGTCTCGGCCATGCCGGACCTGCGGGTGCGTGAGCTCCTGGTCGTCGCACCGCTGATCGCGCTCCTCATCGGCCTCGGGGTCTACCCGAAGCCGCTCACCGAGCTGGTGAACCCGGCGGTCAAGCACACCATGTCCGACGTACAGCAGAAGGACCCGAAGCCCGACGTGGAGGCGGCCAAGTGAGCGCATCAGCCGTCCACAGCCTGTGGACAATGGCGTCGGCCGCGGCGCCGCAGGACGCGATCGACAAGATCGACACTCCCACCATCGAGTACGCGCAGCTGTCGCCGACGTTGATCGTCATCGGCGCGGCGGTCCTCGGGATCCTCATCGAGGCCTTCGTGCCGCGGAAGTCCCGTTACTACGCGCAGGTGTTCGTGGCGGTCGTCGCCCTCACCGCGGCCTTCGCCGCGGTCGTCGGCCTCGCCGCCACCGGGTACGGCACGACGAAGGCGCATATCGCGGCGATGGGCGCGATCGCGGTCGACGGACCGGCGCTCTTCCTGCAGGGCACGATCCTCCTCGCGGGGCTCGTCGCGATCTTCACCTTCGCGGAGCGGCGGCTCGATCCGGTGGCGCACGGCGTTGGGGCCTCCCCTGCTCGAACGAAGTTGAGAGCTTGGGGACGGGTCGACTCGTTCGCCGCGCAGGCCGGTTCCGTGCCGGGCAGCGAGAGCGAACAGGCCGCCACCAAGGCGGGGTTCACCACCACCGAGGTGTTCCCGCTGGCGCTCTTCGCGATCGGCGGGATGCTCGTCTTCCCGTCGGCGAACGACCTCCTGACGCTCTTCATCGCCCTTGAGGTCTTCTCGCTGCCGCTCTACCTGCTCTGCGCGCTCGCCCGCCGTAAGCGCCTCATGTCGCAGGAAGCCGCCGTCAAGTACTTCCTGCTCGGCTCGTTCTCCTCGGCGTTCCTGCTCTTCGGGATCGCCCTGCTGTACGGGTACGCGGGCTCGGTGTCGTACGGCACCATCGCGAAGGTCATCGACGGCAGCGTCCAGACGGTCAACCCGGCGCTCGCCGACACCATGGGCAACGACGCGCTGCTCCTGATCGGCGCCGCGATGATCGTCATGGGCCTGCTCTTCAAGGTCGGCGCGGTGCCGTTCCACATGTGGACCCCGGATGTGTACGAGGGCGCGCCCACCCCCGTCACCGGCTTCATGGCCGCGGCGACGAAGGTGGCCGCCTTCGGCGCGCTGCTCCGGCTCCTCTACGTGGTCCTGCCGGGCCTGCGCTGGGACTGGCGCCCTGTGATGTGGGGCGTCGTGGTCCTCACGATGCTGGCCGGCGCGATCGTCGCGATCACGCAGACCGACATCAAGCGGCTCCTCGCGTACTCCTCCATCGCCCACGCGGGCTTCATCCTCGCCGGTGTCATCGCCATGACCCCGGACGGCATCTCGTCGGTCCTCTTCTACCTCGGGGCCTACTCCTTCGTGACGATCGGCGCGTTCGCGGTGGTCACGCTGGTGCGGGACGCGGGCGGAGAGGCCACGCACCTGTCGAAGTGGGCCGGGCTCGGCCGGCGCTCGCCGCTGGTCGCCGCCGTCTTCGCGGTGTTCCTGCTCGCCTTCGCCGGCATTCCGCTGACCTCCGGGTTCTCCGGAAAGTTCGCGGTGTTCAAGGCGGCGGCCGAGGGTGGCGCCGGTGCGCTCGTCGTGGTCGGTGTGATCTCGTCCGCGATCGCGGCGTTCTTCTACATCCGCGTGATCGTGCTCATGTTCTTCAGCGAGCCGAAGGCCGACGGCCCGACCGTCGCCGTGCCCTCGCCGTTGACGATGACGGCGATCGGCGTGGGCGTCGCGGTGACGCTGGTACTGGGTGTGGCCCCGCAGTACTTCCTGGATCTGGCGAACCAGGCGGGGGTCTTCGTCCGCTAGCCCGTCCGCTCCGCTGGTCCACCTGTTCTACTCGCCGCCGCCCGGCACCCCGTCCGACAGGGGTGCCGGGCGGCGGCCTGTGGATAACTTCGAGGGTTGTCGGTGCGGAGCCCTATCGTGGGGGCAGTGGTCGAAGCGCGACGTGCGGGGGCAGGGCGATGGATGGGAACGATGGCATGAGCGAGGTGGCCGTACCGAACGCGGTGGCCGTACCCGGCGCGGTGGCGGAGAGTGACGCGCTGCGGACGCTGCACCGCGTCTTCGGGTATGACGCCTTCCGCGGTGAGCAGGAAGCGATCATCGAGCACGTGGTCGCGGGCGGGGACTCCGTTGTCCTGATGCCCACCGGTGGCGGCAAGTCCCTCTGCTATCAGATCCCGGCCCTGGTGCGGCCCGGCACCGGCGTGGTCGTCTCGCCCCTCATCGCGCTCATGCAGGACCAGGTGGACGCGCTGCGCGCACTCGGCGTGCGGGCCGGGTTCATCAACTCCACGCAGGACTTCGACGAGCGGCGCGTGATGGAGGCCGCGTTCCTCGCGGGGGAGCTCGACGTCCTCTATCTCGCGCCGGAGCGGCTGCGCCTGGAGGGGACGCTCGATCTGCTCTCCCGCGCCAAGATCTCCGTCTTCGCGATCGACGAGGCGCACTGTGTCGCGCAGTGGGGCCACGACTTCCGCCCCGACTACCTGGCGCTCTCCCTCCTCGGCGAGCGCTGGCCGGACGTGCCGCGGATCGCCCTGACGGCGACGGCGACGCACGCCACGCACCGCGAGATCACCGAGCGGCTCGGCATGCCGGACGCGAAGCACTTCGTGGCGAGCTTCGACCGGCCCAACATCCAGTACCGCATCGTGCCGAAGGCCGAGCCGAAGAAGCAGCTCCTCTCCTTCCTCAAGGAGGAGCACGCGGGTGACGCGGGCATCGTGTACTGCCTCTCGCGCAATTCGGTCGAGAAGACCGCCGAGTTCCTGTGCCGCAACGGCATCGAGGCCGTGCCGTACCACGCGGGTCTGGACGGCGGGACGCGTGCCACCCACCAGTCGCGGTTCCTCCGGGAGGAGGGCCTGGTCGTCTGCGCCACGATCGCCTTCGGCATGGGCATCGACAAGCCGGACGTCCGGTTCGTCGCCCACCTCGACCTGCCGAAGTCGGTCGAGGGGTACTACCAGGAGACGGGCCGCGCCGGACGTGACGGACTCCCGTCGACGGCCTGGATGGCGTACGGCCTGCAGGACGTCGTCCAGCAGCGGAAGATGATCCAGGGCAGCGAGGGGGACGAGGCGTTCCGCCGCCGGGCGGCCTCGCACCTGGACTCGATGCTGGCGCTGTGCGAGACGGCCCAGTGCCGCAGGGCCCAGCTCCTCACGTACTTCGGCCAGGACGCGGACGGCTCGTCCTGCGGCAACTGCGACACCTGCCTCACACCCCCGGAGACCTGGGACGGCACGGTCCCGGCCCAGAAGGTCCTCTCGACGATCGTGCGGCTCCAGCGCGAGCGCGGCCAGAAGTTCGGCGCGGGGCAGATCATCGACATCCTGCTCGGCAGGAAGACCGCGAAGATCATCCAGTTCGACCACGACCAGCTCTCGGTCTTCGGCATCGGCGAGGAGCTGGCGGAGGCCGAATGGCGGGGCGTGGTGCGGCAGTTGCTGGCGCAGGGACTCCTCGCGGTCGAGGGGGAGTACGGCACGCTCGTTCTGACCGAGGAGAGCGGTTCCGTCCTCGGCCGGGAGCGGGAGGTGCGGTTGCGCAAGGAGCCCAAGCGGCCCGCCGCGGCGAAGGCCGCCAAGGGAGAGCGGAAGGCGAAGGCCGCGGCGGCGGTCGCGGAGCTGCCGGAGGAAGCGGTGCCGGTGTTCGAAGCGCTGCGGGCGTGGCGCGGTGCGCAGGCCAAGGAGCTGGGCCTGCCGGCGTACGTGATCTTCCACGACGCCACGCTGCGGGAGATCGCCACGCTGCGCCCCTCGTCCCTGGCGGAGCTCGGCGGGGTCAGCGGCCTGGGCGAGAAGAAGCTGGCGACGTACGGGGAGGGAGTGCTGGAGGTCCTGGCGGAGCTGGGAGGGGCGGCCACGTCGGTGCCCGCGCAGGCTCCGCGGGCCCCGGAGCCCCAGGACGAGGAGTGGCCGGAGCCCCCGGACGAGTTCTGAGTGCCTTGAGCAGCGTGGCAGACGCGCCGAGAGGGCAGCGCCCCAAAGGGGCGCGGGGCGCGGGGAAGCGCGCGATCAGCCACGAGGGCGCGGGAGGCGGACGGGGCTTGCTTCCGGTGGGTTAGGCGCGGGGCGTTGGGCCCGGCTTCCGGCAGGGGCGCGGGGGAGTGCGCGATCAGCCACGACGGCGCCGCGGACGATCCGCGCGGTAGGTGGCCGGGGGTGACTCCACCCCCGGCCAGCAGCCTCAACGCGCCGAGGTGACCCTGCCGGACACTTCGCCGAGGCCCACCCGGGTGCCGTCCGGGCCCGGGGCCCACGCCGTGAGCGTGACCTCGTCGCCGTCCTCGAGGAACGTCCGCTTGCCGTCGGGCAGTTCGAGGGGATCGCGGCCGTTCCAGGTGATCTCGATCAGGGAGCCGTACTGCCCCTCGGCGGGCCCGCTCACGGTGCCCGAGCCGTACAGGTCACCCGTGCGCAGGGACGCGCCGTTCGCCGTCATGTGGGCCAGCTGCTGGGCGGCCGTCCAGTAGACGGTGGAGAAGGGCGGCTCGGAGATGACGTGGCCGTTCAGGGTCACGGTGATGCGCAGGTCGTAGCCGCCGGGCTCGTCCGCGACGGACTCCGCCGAGTCGTCCAGGTAGGGGAGGAGCTCGTGCGTGCGCTCCGGAGGGGCGACCCGCGCCGCGTCCAGGGCTTCAAGCGGGGTGATCCACGCGGAGACGGAGGTGGCGAAGGACTTGCCGAGGAACGGTCCGAGCGGAACGTACTCCCAGGCCTGGATGTCCCGCGCCGACCAGTCGTTGAGGAGGCTCAGCCCGAAGACGTGCTCCCGGAAGTCCGCGAGCGGCACCGGAGTGCCCAGCTCCGACGGCGTACCCACGACGAAGCCGACTTCGGCCTCGATGTCGAGGCGGACGGAGGGCCCGAAGACCGGGGCCGTCTCGGCGGGAGCCTTGCGCTGCCCCGACGGGCGCACCACCTCGGTCCCGGAGACCACAACGGTGCCGGAGCGGCCGTGGTAACCGATGGGCAGGTGCTTCCAGTTGGGGGTCAGCGGGGCCGGTGCGTCCGGACGGAAGATCTGCCCCAGGTGAGTCGCGTGGTGCTCGGAGGCATAGAAGTCCACATAGTCCGCGACCTCGAAGGGCAGGTGCAGCGTGACCTCGGACAGGGGGTACAGCAGGGGGCGCACGACCTCGCGGTGCGCCGGGATCGTGACCCACGCGGTGAGCGCGCGACGCACGTCGGACCACGCCGTGCGCCCCGCGGCGAGCAGCGGGTTCAGCGTGGGCCCGGCGAGCAGCGAGACATAGGGCGAGCCGAGCGCGGCGGCAGCGGCACCCGCGTCCAGGACATGATCGCCGAGCCGTACGCCGACGCGGCGCTCCGCGGCCCCGTCGGAGCTCCCACCGGCGTCCCCAGGGCCTCCGGCCAGGGAGAACACGCCGTACGGGAGATTGTGCGGCCCGAAGGGATCGCCCTCCGCGAGAGCGAAGGGGTCGCCTACGGAGTGGACGGAAGGGTCGCTCCCGGCCGGGTCGAGCGGGGTGTGCTCGGACATGCGTACCTGCCTCGCTTTCCATATGGGTGTGCCACACGTTACGTGGGAACCTTCGATTGGGGCAGTGTCTAAAGAGTTCGCAATGTCCGGATAAACCTTGCTGGACTGGTCAGTTCCGGCTTAGCGTCCTTTGGGGGACGCGGACGGGGTGGGTCCGGGTCATACGGAGGGACACGTGGGGGGACCCGTGGCCATGAGGAACGACAGCGTGCCCTTCGCGGTCGACCGTGAGGTGCCCGGCCTGATCGTGAAGTTCGGCAGCTATCCGCTGCACCACGGCGGCGTAGGCGCGATCCGCAGCCTCGGCCGGCTCGGCGTGCCCATGTACGCGATCACGGAGGACCGTTTCACACCGGCCGCGGCCTCCCGCCATCTCACCGGCGCGTTTCCCTGGCCGACCACCGGGGCGGAGGAGCCGGCGCGGCTCATCGACGGGATGCTGCGCATCGCGCGCCGGATCGGCAGACCCACGGTCCTGATCCCGACCGACGAGGAAGCGGCCGTCCTGATCGCCGAGCATCAGGAGCCGCTGAGCGCCGCCGGATTCCTCTTCCCGCGCGTGGACCCGGAGTTACCCCGCCGCCTCGCCAGCAAGCAAGGCCTGCACGAGCTGTGCGTGAAGCACGGCATCGCCTCGCCCGCCGCGTCCTTCCCCGAGAGCTACGGGGACGTAAAGGAGTTCGCCGCCACGGCGGTCTTCCCGGTGGTCGCCAAGAACCGCGAGGCGTTCACGCGCCGCACCCGGCCCGCGGTGAACGGGACGACGCGCATAGAGACATTGGAGGGCCTGCTCGGCCTCGCCCGTGACTGGGGCGAGCGGCCCGGAGTGATACTCCAGGAGTACCTGCCCCGGGAGCAGGCCGAGGACTGGATCGTGCACGCGTACTTCGACGCGGACTCGGCGCCGCGCGCACTGTTCACGGGCGTCAAGGTGCGCTCCTGGCCGCCGCACGCGGGGATGACGGCGAATGCGTACGTCGTCGACAATCCGGAACTCGCGGACCTCGCCGCCCGTTTCATCAAGCAGATCGGCTTCACCGGCGTCATCGACCTGGACCTGCGCTTCGACCGGCGCGACGGTCAGTACAAACTGCTCGACTTCAACCCCCGCATGGGCGCGCAGTTCCGGCTCTTCGAGAACGAGTCCGGGATCGACGTCGTCCGCGCGATGCACCTCCACCTGACAGGGCGCCCGGTTCCGGAGGGGGAACAGCGCGCCGGGAATCGGTACGTCGTGGAGAACATCGACCTGCCCGCCCTCCTCGCCTACCGCCGCAGTGGCTACACCACACCGCACGCGCCCCCGCACGCGAGCGGCACGGAACTGGCGTGGCTCGCGGCGGACGACATGAAGCCGTTCTTCACGATGCTCGCGCGTTTCGTGCGACCGGGGGCGAAGCATCTCTATCAGTTGTGGCGGACGAACCGCCGCGGCAGCAGCACGGGTTAGGCCCACGAAGCAGGCACACGCGGAAAGTGACGTCCTGGGGAGGGACTTCGTGATCCATCCAGTAGCAGTCATCGGGGCGGGGCCGTTCGGCCTTTCCACCGCGGCCCATCTGCGGGCCCGTGGCATTCCGGTGCGGGTCTTCGGCGACCCGATGGTGAGCTGGCGCGCGCACATGCCCGCGGGCATGCTCCTGAAGTCGACCCCGGTGGCGTCGAGCATCGACGCCCCGCAGCGCGGCCACAACCTCGTCGACTACTGCGACGCGGCGGGCATACCGCGTCTGGTCACCGACGAGGACATCATCCCCATCGAGACCTTCGTCGCCTACGGGGAGTGGTTCAAGGACAAGCTGGTGCCCGATCTGGAGCAGGTGCGGGTGGTGTCGGTGCACCGCAAGGGCACGTCGGGCTTCGACCTGAAGCTGGACTCCGGCGAGCAGTTCACGGCCCGCGCGGTGGTGGTCGCCACCGGCCTCTCGGGGCTCGCGCAGCTGCCGCCCGCGCTCGTCGCGGCGGCACCGGACGGGCCGGCCCCCTCGGGGGCCGTCTCGCACAGCTCGCAGCACAGCGACCTGTCGCGGTTCGCGGGGCGTGAGCTGATCGTGGTCGGCGCGGGACAGTCGGCCCTGGAGACGGCCGTGCTCGCCGCCGAAGCGGGCGCGACCGTACGGGTGGTGGCGCGCGGCAAGGGATCGGTGGCCTTCGGCTCCCCTCCGTGGAAGCAGCCGAAGCTGCGCCCCGAGTCCCCATTCGGCCGTGCCTGGTCGCTCCACGCGCTCAGCTACTACCCCCACCCCTACCGCTACCTGCCCCCGCAGGCCCGCCACTTCCTGGTCCGCCGCATCCTCGGCCCGCTGGGCGCGTGGTGGCTGCGCGACCGCTACGAGGGCAAGGTCGAGACGCGCGAGGTCCGCCGCCTCATCTCGGCGGACGTCCGGGAGGGCAGCCCGGTCCTGCGCCTTGAGACTCTGGGCGGCCGCATCCGGGAGCTCTCCGCCGACCACGTCATCGCGGCCACGGGCTATCGGGTCGACATCGCGGCGATGGACTTCCTGGACCCCGCCCTCCGCGCCCGCCTGGCGGCGAGCCGCGGCACGCCGAAGCTGGGCGCGGGCTACGTCTCGTCCATCCCGGGCCTGTACTTCACGGGGCTCCCGGCGGCGGCGTCGTACGGCCCGGTGATGCGATTCGTATGCGGCACGGAGTTCGCCTCGCCGCGGCTGGCGGGGCATCTGGCGCGGGCGCACGGGTGAGGGGGGCGGGCCCTGGGTGCGGAACGGCGATCACGGGGAGAGCGAGCCGAACGACTCCAGGAAATCGGCAAGGACGTGCCCCGAGAACGGGTCGGTGGCCGGGTCCTCCGGCGTGACGAGACTGACGGAGAAGTACGCGCCGAGGAGAAGTCCCGCGCCTTCGAGGGCTGTCGCGGTCTCGGGGGCCGTGCACCGGACCCCGGTCACCTGTCCGGCACGCAGCGGCTGGGCGTGGAGCCGGTAGAACACGGAGAAGGGGCCTTCGCCCGTGCCGTCGAGGGCGTAGCCGTTCGCGCCCCAGAAGTCTTCCATCTCCTGGCCCGACGAGAAGGTGATGATGTCCGGGTGGTCATCGCCGGCATCGGCGGCCGGGAGTTCCCAGTCGGCGGACGATGCCCCGACCGGCTCCCCGCAGAGGAAGAGGCCGGGCCACCGTTGGCGCCGACGTGCGACGAACTGCCGTACGGCGACGGGGAATGTCATATCCACGATGAAGTCGCTCGCGTGCCCCGTGATGTCCATGGCTTGACGCTAGGCCGTCGTGTCCGGCCGGACCGCGTCGAACGCCGCCCCGGAGGCGGCGGGCTCAGTCATCGCTCGGCAGGGTCCAGGCGGCGGAGTCCTTCGGCGGAGCCGGGCGGATCTCGAAGGTGGAGAGGTCGACGTCCTCGTTTTCGTCGCCTGATGGCTGCCGCCCCTCCTCATCGGGGAGGAAATAGATGCCATAGGCCCAGAACGCGGGGAACTCATGGCACATGAGGTCCGGGTACGGGGAGATCTCCAGGCGCCCGTACCTCTCGTTGACCCGGGCCACGGCCTCCGCGCGGGAGATGCCGAAGCGGGTCACTGCTTCGTCGACGATCTCTCCGAAGTATTCGAGCATGCCGTCGTCCAGCCGCATCACGAATGCTGATCTCTGCGGGGGTGCGCGGCGCGTGAGGGGCGTGGGTGGCTCGTTCGTCATGGCTTCTCCGGGTCCGGCGTCCAGGCCGAGTACTACCGTAAGGACGGCCCGCGCAGACACGTCCCGGTGAATCCCGCGAGCGCCGGTTGTGCGACCAGCGCACTCCGCGCGTCACAGCTCTTGTGAACGTTGCCATCGGCAGGGCCCGGGATCCGTATTCTCTGGATCATGGCCCCCCCCCTCGCATATTCACTCATCGCCACTGACCTGGACGGAACGCTGCTGCGCGGCGACGACACCGTCTCCGACCGGTCGTTGGCCGTGCTGTCGGCGACAGCCGCGGCGGGGGCGCGCCACCTGGTCGTGACCGGGCGGCCCGCGCCCCGGGTGAAGCCGCTCCTCGACGATCTGGGGACCGGTGGCCTCGCCGTCTGCGGGCAGGGGGCGCAGTTGTACGACTCCGGGGCCGACCGCATGATCTGGTCCGTGACGCTGGACCGCGAGCTCGCCGAGGCCGGGCTCGGGAAGATCGAGGCGGAGGTGGGGCAGGTCTACGCCGCCGTGGACCAGGACGGCGTGGACGGACTCACCCTCATCGAGCCCGGATACCTGATGCCGCACCCCACCCTGCCCGCCGTGCGCGTGCGGAGGCGCGACGCGCTCTGGGCCGAACCCATCAGCAAGGTGCTCCTGCGCCATCCCGAGTTGACCGACGACGAGTTGGCCGCCGTCGCCCGTGATGCCGTCGGGCCGCTCGCCACCGTCACCATGTCGGGGCCCGGCACCGTCGAACTCCAGCCGCGCGGGGTGACGAAGGCGACCGGGCTCGCGCTCGCCGCCGAGCGGCTCGGGATGACCTCCGAGGACACCATCGCCTTCGGGGACATGCCCAACGACGTGCCGATGTTCGTCTGGGCGGCCCGTGGCGTCGCCATGGCCAACGCCCACCCCGACCTCAAGTCGGCCGCCGATGAGGTGACTTCGTCCAACGAGGAGGACGGGGTGGCCGTCGTGCTCGAACGGCTGCTGGCAGCGCGGAGTTAGCCCGCCGTCCGCGGAATCCGCTTCTCCCACGTCCGGTGGAAGACGACCTCGTCGCCGTCCTTGCACACCACCTCGTTCGACGTGATGAAGTCCGTCGCGTCGCAGGTGATCTCGGAGCGGGACTCGATCTTCGCGTCCCATCCCAGCTCGGGGCGGTGCAGACGGATCGTCCAGTCCGAGCGGGTGCGGGCGCTGAGCGGGTCCGACTCGTTGATCGTGTACGTCTCCACCGCGTCCTCGGTGAATTCGAGGCCGTCCGGGTAGACCCGCGTACCGCCGTAGCGCGGGTCCACCTCCATCCGCCATTCGCCCTTCGCCACATCGCGTACGACCAGGCGTTCGGGGCGCAGCTCGTCCAGCGTCGCCGGGTAGACCACCGCGAGGGGCTCCGACTGCTCCGGAGCGGCGAAGGTGATGGACGGGTCCAGGTCGCCCTGCCGCACCGGGAGTTCCAGCGCGCTGCCCGCCGGGTCCAGGACGAAGCCCGCCGAGTCCGCCTGCGGCCAGATCCACGGCCAGTACGCGGACGACACCGCGAGCCGGATCCGGTGGCCCGCCGGGAACGTGTGGCCGATCGCGTTCAGTTCGAAGGTGACGTCCTCCGTCCCGCCCACCGGCCACGGGTCCACGCGGTCCCGGCCGTTGCGGGCGGAGAGGTTGAGGACGCCGCGCGTGACCAGCGTCGACGAACCGTCCGGGGCCACGTCGCACACGCGCGCGATCGCCTGGCCGGACGGGGTGTCCATCTTCAGGCGCAGGGTCACCTTGGGGCGGCCCAGGATGCGTACGGCCGAGGGGACCTCGAACTCGAAGCACGCCGACTTCGCGTCCTCGTCCCGCTGGTCCGGCGGCAGGTCCGCGTCGTTGCCGAAGGGGAAGTAGCGGCCCGCGTCCAGGCCCGTGTGCTGGGGGGAGTTCACGATCAGCGGGGCGCCCTGGAGGGCGTACGGGGTCGGTGTGACGTTCGGGGAGGGCCAGGAGGGGTCACCGACCCAGCCGCCCGGCAGCTCCGCGTACACCGTCGCCGGCGGATGCGAGTCGCTGATCCAGGAGCGCAGCTTCGGCTCCGCCATCACGCCCGTGTCGATGCCCTTGAGGTGGTGGTCCCACCAGCGCAGGGTTTCCTGGAGGAAACCGATCGCCGGGCCCGGCGGCAGCCCCCGGTCCGGGTACTGGTGCGACCACGGCCCGATCAACCCGCGTACGTCACCCGGCAGATGCTCGACCAGGCGCAGGACCGTGTCCCGGTAGGGGTCGTGGAAGCCGCCGACCGCGAGCACCGCCGCGCCGATCGCCGAGTAGTCCTCGCAGACGCTGCCGTGCTGCCAGTAGGCGTCCCGCGTCTGGTGGTCGAGCCAGGTGTGGATGAAGGGGTCCACGGCTTCGAGGCGGCTGAGCCACATCTCCCGCCAGCGGTCGCCGACGAACAGCGGGTCCGGCGGGCGCGAGACGAAGGCGAGCATCGTCGCCGCCCATGCGTGCATGTCCACCGCGAGGACGGAACCACCCATGTAGTGCACGTCGTTGTCATAACGGTCGTCCGCGGAGCAGACCGTGACGATCGCCTTGAGCGGCTCGGGCGCGAGGGCCGCGATCTGGAGGGAGTTGAAGCCGCCCCACGAGATGCCGAACATGCCGACCTTGCCCGAGCACCAGGGCTGCTCGGCGAGCCAGTTGACGACCTCGACCCCGTCGGCCAGCTCGACCGGGGAGTACTCGTCGCCCGGCATGCCCTCCGAGTTGCCGTGGCCCCGCACGTCCACGCGCACGGAGGCGTAGCCGTGGCCCGCGTACCAGGGGTGGCGCTGCCAGTCGCGCGGCGCCGTCCAGTCGCTCAGGCGGTAGGGCAGGTACTCCAGGAGCGCGGGGACCGGTTCGTCCGTCACCGGGCGCCAGATGCGCGCGTAGAGCCTGGTTCCGTCCGGGAGGGGTACTTGGACGTCCTCGCGGGTGGTCTCGTACGGGAAGGAAGAGCGAATCTGCATGGGGGGAACCTCAGTGTCCTCAGTGGACGGGGTGCATGGTGCGGCGCAGCCACGGCGCGAGCAGGATGACGGCGACACCCGCGGCCACCGCGATCGCGCCGTTCACGCCGAAGTACGCCGGATTGGAGACCTCGCCGTACAGCTTCACGATCTGGGCCTGGATGCCGTTGGCGAGGGCGAGGGAGAGGAACCAGAGGGCCATGGTCTGGCTGGCGAAGGCCTTCGGGGCGAGCTTTGTGGTGGCCGACATGCCCGAGGTCTCCACGAGGATGTCGCCGAGCCCGAGCAGCAGGTACGAGCCGACGATCCACCAGACCGCCATCTTGTACGTGTCGTCGCCGTGCCCCGAGGTCGGCAGGACCATCAGGAGGAACGAGAGTCCGCCCAGGATCACGCCGAACGCGATCTTGTTGGAGGCGTGCGGCTGGTGGTGGCCCATCCGGGCCCAGACCATGGCGACGACGGGGGCGAGCGCGACCTCGAAGGCGCCGAGCGCGGAGGCGTACCAGCTGGCCGGGAAGGTGAAGCCGAGGATCGACGTCTCGGCGTTCGTCGACGCGAGGAGGATCATCGTCGAGTACGCCTGGAAGAGGATGAAGTTGAAGACGACCGAGGCGAGGAAGAGCACCACGTACGGCCTGAGACGGCCGCGCTCCTCGGACGTCACCCGCGGGCTGCGGAACATGACCGCGAAGTAGACGATGGGCGCGATCACCGAGATGACGGTGAGCAGGTCGACGAAGCGGTCCATCGTCAGCCAGCCGACGGCGGCGAGCAGCGCCGCGAGGACGGCGAAGACGACGATGCCCACGACGATGAGCAGCACCGCCCTGCGCATCGCGTCCCTGGGGAGGGCGAATTCCGCGGACGCCTTGCGTCCGGCGAGGTGACGGCGCCCGAGGACGTACTGGATCAGGCCGAAGGTCATGCCGATCGCGGCCGCCGAGAAGCCCCAGTGCCAGCCCTTGTGGTCGCCGAGCCAGCCGGTGATCAGCGGTCCCGCGAAGGCGCCGATGTTGATGCCCATGTAGTACAGCGCGAAGCCCGCGTCGCGGCGGTCGTCGTCGGTGCGGTAGAGCTTGCCGACCATCGAGGCGACGTTCGGCTTGAGCAGGCCGGTGCCCGCGCTGATCAGGCCGAGGCCCACCCACGTCATCGTCGCCGTCGGCACGGCCATCGAGTAGTGGCCGCAGGCGATGAGGATGCCGCCCCACAGGACCGCGCGGTACGAGCCGAGGATGCGGTCGGCGAGCCAGCCGCCGGCCACCGACACGAGATAGACGAGCGTTCCGTACGCCGCCGACACCGAGGCGGCGGTCCCGGAATTCATGCCCATTCCGTCGTTCGCGACGGAGTCCGCGAAATACAGGACGAGGATGGCCTGCATGCCCAGGAACGAGAAACGCTCCCAGACTTCGAGGCCCGACAGGGTGAGCAGCCCGCGCGGCTGCCCGAAGAAGGCGTGGTCGTCGCCGGGCTGCGGCTCCGTCGGCTCTCCGGAGGGGTCCGCGGGCGGTTCGGTGTCGGCCTCGGTGCGGGACAAAGGGTCTGCTCCCGGTAGTTCCGTTGTTTGTGGGGCGATGGGGTCTTCTGGGTCGTATCAGCTGATCAAGAACATACCGGTGGTCATCACGCGCCGCCTGGGCGGCATTGCACAGGCGGGTGCCCACTGTGATCGAAAGGCGACCGGATACGCTGACTTGAGTGATGGCAGCGACACATCGACAAACCGTGTCATCGACCCCGTCATCGCGCAAAGATCGACCGAGTGATGATCGACCGAGTGACCGACTTGTGATCGTCAGCAGACAGGAGAACCCCTCGTGACCGTCGTCGGGCCCTTCGGCCTCAGCGTGCGGGACCAGGCTCTCGAAGCCGATGTCCAGGCCGGATTGGCGGCCGTCGAGGAAGGTCTGCTCGACGCCACCAAAAGCGGGGTCCCCTTCATCACGGAGGCCGCGCAGCATCTGGTGCGCGCGGGCGGCAAGCGGTTCAGGCCGCTCCTCGTGATGCTCGCCTCGCAGTTCGGCGATCCGTATGCGCCGGGCGTCGTGCCCTCCGCCGTCGTCGTCGAGCTCACGCACCTCGCGACGCTCTACCACGACGACGTGATGGACGAGGCGGACGTGCGCCGCGGGGTGGACAGCGCCAACCAGCGCTGGGGCAACTCCGTGGCCGTCCTCACGGGTGACTTCCTGTTCGCCCGCGCCTCGTACATCCTGGCCGACCTCGGCCCGGATGCCGTCCGCATCCAGGCGGAGGCGTTCGAACGCCTGGTCACCGGCCAGATCCTGGAGACGGCGGGCCCGACCGAGGGCCGCGACCCGATCGACCACTACCTCGACGTGCTCGGCGGCAAGACCGGCTCGCTCGTCGCCGTGGCCTGCCGTTTCGGCGCCATGATGTCGGGCGCCGACGAGACCGTCGTGGACGTCCTGACCCAGTACGGCGAGCGGCTCGGCGTCGCCTTCCAGCTCGCCGACGACGTACTGGACATCGCCTCCGACTCGCACGAGTCCGGCAAGACCCCCGGCACCGACCTGCGCGAGGGCATCCCCACGCTGCCGGTCCTGCGCCTGCGCGAGCGGGTGGAGAAGCTCGGGCTGCCCGAGGACATCGCCCTGAGCGAGCTCCTCGAATCGGACCTGACGGACGACGCGCGGCACGCCGAGGCGCTGGCACGGCTGCGGGCCCACCCGGCCCTGGAGCAGGCGCGCAAGGACACCGTGCGGTTCGCGGAGGAGGCCCGGGACACGCTCGCGCCGCTGCGGGACTGCGACGCGAAGACGTCGCTCGTCGAGCTCTGCGATCTGGTCGTGCACAGGGCGGGCTGAGGCCTCGTCGGGATGGTGTGACTCACGTCACATCATCCTGTCCAGTTTGGATTGAGTCCAGACTCGGATCCACTCCGTACTCATGTCCGGAAGCTGACGCAGGGGGCGTCAGCCCAGGTATGGGGGAGTTTTCCGATCATGGGTACTTTCAGCACCCGCACGAGCACCAGTACCAGCAACAGCACCCGCACGGACCGGGCCTTCGCGGGTCGGCGCAAGACCCTGCTCGTCTCCGGCGTCGTGGTCGCCGCCGCGGCGGGGGTCGCTGCGGCCGTGATTCCGGCGTTCGCCGGCAGTGGGAGCGGCAGTGGGGCGGGCAGCGGCAGCGGCGCGCAACACGGCGCACACGCGGCGCACGGCGGCCAGTTCGTCGAGGTGCAGAGCGGCGCCGCCGCGGGTCGCGGCGGAGCCCTCTTCGCGGCCAGCTTGAACGGCGCGAACGAGGTGCCCGTGCAGGGCGGCCCGGCGGTCGGCGACAAGGACGGCCGTGCGCTCGAATTCGTCAAGGTCAAGGGCGACAAGGTGTCGGTCACCGTCAAGTGGCGCGGCACCGCCAAGCCGACCGCCCTCCACATCCACCAGGGCGCCAAGGGCACCAACGGCGGCATCAAGATCGACTTCACCAAGCTGCTCGCCAAGAGCAAGAACCACCGCGTCAGCGGCACCGTCAAGGTCGACGACGCGGCGCTCCTGGAGCAGCTGAAGACCAACCCGAACAGCTTCTACGCCAACCTGCACACCGCCGAGTTCCCCGGTGGCGCGGTCCGTGGCCAGCTCCACAAGGTGACCACCGACTTCGACTTCCGCAACGCGGCGGCCAACTTCCAGGCGTCCGTCATCCAGGGCAGCCAGATCTACGAGTGCAAGAAGGCCGAGGACGGCTCCGGCACGTTCGCCTTCGCCCAGCGTGACGTGCGCGCCAGGCTCGGCGGCAACATCGCGCACGACTTCGTGGCCCCCAACTCGGGTACCCCGCGCTGGACGGCCCCCGACCGCAGCCAGGTCACCGGCAAGCTGATCTCCAAGACCCCGAACGGCGACAAGAACATCCCCGGACTCGACCTGGCGGCGACCCAGAGCGGCAAGCACCGCGGTCTGCTCGCCGGCACCGCGGAGATCCTGCGCCTGAATACGGTGGGCGGGGTCGCACCGGCGGGCACCTGCAAGCCGGGCGCCATCGCGAGCGTGCCGTACCAGGCGGATTACGTGTTCGTGCAGCGCTGAGCCCCGACATCGAAGTGGCGTCTCCCCTACGGGATGGGGGAGGCGCCACCGCTCTGTGTCATCCCACAGCAGTACGTGGAGTTGATCCCGGGGTCTGACGCTTCTCGCTGGCCGATTTGGTCGTATAGAGGCAAGCAAGGTCCAGCAAGAACAACCACTCCTGACCTATTCGGGTGAGAATGGCGGCGCGGGGTGGACGCACGCACGTACTGGGAAGGCCGCCGCCGACCACGGAGGTAGGGCACACAATGGCACCGTACGAACCGGAGCAGGACACCAGCGAGACCGGAGAGCTGCGCGCCGGCCGCCGCAAGGCGACGCGTTACGTGGTTCCCGTCGCGGTGGCGGGGGTGGCGGCGGCGACCATCGGGCTCGTCCCGGCGCTCGCCACGTCGGGCGACCCCAAGCTGCCCGACGTCACCGCGCAGGAACTCATCGAGAAGATCGCCGCGTCGGACACGGAGCAGCTCTCGGGCACCGTGAAGATCAGCACCGACCTCGGCCTTCCGTCCTTCGGCGGCGACATGGCGGGCGGCCTCGCTCCGGGCAGCGGCTCGGGCGGCGCCGGCGAGGACGGCGAGGGATCGGCCGCCGACCCGCAGTCCAAGCTGATGGAGCTGGCGTCCGGCACGCACACGCTGCGCGTCGCCGCCGACGGCCCCGACAAGCAGAAGCTGTCCGTCCTGGACGACGCGGCGGAGTACAGCCTGATCCACAACGGCGACGACGTGTGGGCGTACGACAGCAAGTCGAACGAGGCGTACCACTCCAAGTCGGCGGGCAAGGCCGGGGAGTCCGGCGAGAAGGACGCACCCAAGGATCTCCCCAAGGGTGTCCCGTCCACGCCCAAGGAACTGGCCGAGGAAGCGCTGAAGGCAGCCGACGGCACGACGTCGGTGAAGGTGGACGGCACCGCGCAGGTCGCGGGCCGTGACGCCTACCGCCTGGTCATCAAGCCCAAGCAGTCCGGTTCGACGGTCGGCCAGATCACGGTCGCGGTCGACTCCAAGACCGGTACGCCGCTGAAGTTCACGCTCACCCCGTCCGGCGGCGGCAGCGCGGTCGTCGACGCGGGCTTCACCAAGGTCGACTTCGGCAAGCCGGCCGCCTCCACCTTCGACTTCACGCCGCCCAAGGGCGCGAAGGTCACGGAGGAAGGCGACGCCAAGGCCGGGAAGCACGGCTTCAAGGACGGCGGCAAGGACTTCAAGGGAGGCAAGGAGTTCAAGGGCGAGGAGGACCTGAACGGTCTGAACGTCATCGGCAAGGGCTGGAACTCCATCGCCGAGCTCGAACTGCCGGGCGGCCAGGGCATCCCGTCGGGCGGCTCCGGCGACGTCCCGCCGGACGCGCAGCGGTTCCTCGACTCGCTCGGCGACAAGGTGTCGGGCGACTTCGGCTCGGGCACGGTCTTCAAGACGCGTCTGATCAACGCCCTCATCACCGAGGACGGCAAGGTCTACGCGGGCGCGGTCACCAAGGACGCCCTCGTGAAGGCGGCGAACGCGGCGAAGTAGGGCTGCGGCTGAGTGATTGAGCGGCGGGTCCGAGGTGCCGGACAGGCACCTCGGACCCGCCGGCACGACTTCGAGCGGGGGAGGGCGCGGTGCCGAGCACCAGTACCAGCACCAGCGGCGGGGCGCCGGAGAGCGTGATCGAGACCTCCGCGCTCACCAAGCGGTACGGCAAGCAGCTGGCCGTGGACCGGCTGAGCCTCACCGTCCCCGCGGGCAGCGTCTTCGGGTTCCTCGGACCGAACGGCTCGGGCAAGACGACCACCATCCGGATGCTGATGGGCCTGATCGAGCCGACTTCCGGCCGGGCGCGCGTCCTCGGCCGCGCCATGCCGCGCGAAACGCGCACCGTGCTGCCACATGTGGGCGCGCTCATCGAGGGTCCGGCCCTCTACGGCTTCCTCTCCGGCCGCGACAATCTCCTGCGGTACGACGCCGCCGACCCGACCGCCGATCCGCGCACGCGCCGCGCCCGCGCCGAATCGGCCCTGGACCGGGTGGGTCTCACGGCCGCCGCGGGCAAGAAGGCGAAGGCGTACTCACTCGGCATGAAACAGCGCCTCGGCCTCGCGGCCGCGCTGCTCCAGCCGCGCAGGCTCCTCGTGCTCGACGAGCCGACCAACGGCCTCGATCCGCAGGGCATGCGCGAGATCCGGGCGCTGGTAAGGGAGTTGGCGTCGGAGGGCACGACCGTCTTCCTCTCCTCGCACCTCCTGGACGAGATCGAGCAGGTCTGCACGCATGCCGCGGTGATGGCGCAGGGCCGCCTGATCACCCAGGGGCCGGTCGCCGAACTCGCCGCGGGTGCGCGGGGGCGGCTCGTCGTGGCGACGCCGGACACGGGCGACGCGGTCCGCGTCCTGAAGGAGCTCGGCGTGACCGATCTCGTCGTCACGGAGGACCGCGTGACGGGCGAACCGCCGGGCGCGGAGACCGGCACGGACCTGGCGGAACTGAACGCCGCCCTGGTCGGGGCGGGCGTACGGGTACGGGGGTTCGGTGTCGAACGGGCCTCGCTAGAGGACGCGTTCGTGGCGCTGACGGGGGAGGGCTTCGATGTCGCGGGCTGAGTTCGTCCACGTACACGACGGGCATGACGTACACGACGGGCATGACGTACGGGCGGGCGACGAGGGTCGTGAGGTCCGGCGGATCTGGACCTTCGGGCTCTTCCGCAGCGAGCTGGGCATCACCTTCCGCCGCTGGCGCACGCTGGCCCTGCTCGGTGTGCTCGCCGCCGTGCCGATCCTGGTGGGCATCGCCGTCAAGATCGAGACCAGCGACGGCTCGTCGGTCGGCGGGGGCGGCGACGGGGGAGGCCCGGCGTTCATCGCGCAGATCACCAACAACGGCCTGTTCCTGGTCTTCACCGCACTCGCCGCGACGCTCCCCTTCTTCCTGCCCATGGCGGTCGGCGTCGTCGCGGGCGACTCCATCGCGGGCGAGTCCAGCGCGGGAACGCTGCGCTATCTGCTGGTCGCCCCGGCGGGCCGTACGCGCCTGCTGCTCACCAAGTACGCGACGACGATGACGTTCTGCCTGGTCGCGACACTCGTCGTGGCGGTCTCCGCGCTCGCCGTCGGGGCGCTGCTCTTCCCGGTCGGCGAGGTCACCACGATCTCCGGCACCCGGATCAGCTTCGGCGAAGGACTGCTGCGGGCCCTGCTCATCGCCCTCGTGGTCGCCGCGTCACTGGTCGGTATGGCGGCGCTCGGCCTCTTCGTGTCGACGCTGACCAGCAGCGGCATCGCGGCGATGGCGACGACGGTCGGGCTGCTGATCACGATCCAGATCCTCGACCAGATCCCGCAACTGCACGCCATCCAGCCTTACTTCTTCTCGCACTACTGGCTGTCCTTCGCCGACCTGCTGCGCGACCCGGTCTACTGGGACGAGCTGGTCAAGAACCTCGGCCTGCAGGGCCTGTACGCCGCCGTGTTCGGCTCGGCGGCGTGGGCGCGGTTCGGGGCGAAGGACATCACGGCGTAGCGGGCCGGGGCGCGGGCGGCGTCAGCTCCCGTACGGAAGCGTCAGCTCTCGTACGGGAAGCGCGCGAGCTCCGGCTCCTGGGCGAAGAACGACTTGGCCTCGGTCAGCGCCCGTTCGTCGTTCAGGACGTCGCCGGGCTTGCTGCCGTTGCCGAGCAGTACGCCGCCGAAGCGCATCCCGAGATACGCGGCGGAGTTCCGCAGGGTGCCCACGAGCGGATCGGCGACGACCGGCTCCTCGTCGGCGAGCGCCGTCACGCCCCACAGGGTGCGCCCGGCCAGCGTGGCCTTGAAGTCGACGCCGGGCGTACGCAGCCAGCCCGACCAGTAGTCGAGGTAGCGCTTGGTGGTGGCCGAGACCGAGTACCAGTACAGGGGCGAGGCGATGACGATGTCGGTCGCTTCGACGGTCGCGTCGAGCAGGACCGCGGCGCTGTTGCCCGACGGGCGGGTGTGGTCGCTGTCGTGCCGGAGGTCCTCGAAGTCGGGCAGCGGATGATCGGCGAGGTTCAGCCAGCGCTGCTCGTACTCCGCGGGGAGCTGTTCGGCGGCCCGGCGGGCCAGGATCTCGGTGTTGCCCTCGGGCCGGGAGCTGCCGAGTACGAAGAGGAACTTGCGGGTCATGGTGGGCCCCCTGGGTATGGCGTGGTCGGCGCACGGCCGTCTGAGGCCGTGCAATTACCTGCGCATGCACTATATGCATGCGCAGGTAATTGCGTCCAGGGGGTTCGGGGTGTGTGGCCCGGCGTCGGGCCGACGCCGGACCGGCGGCGCCTAGGCGGAGAGCCCCCACACCGCGTACGCCACCGCGTCGCTGTTGTGGTTCAGCGCGGTGCCGTCGATGTTCGACTCCGTGTCGCAGGCGGAGTGGTAGCACTTGTCGAACGGCTCACCGGCCGTGCCGCCCCAGTTCTGGGCCTGCTCGGCGGTCTTCTCGTAGTCGGCGCCGCTGAAGAGCCCGCCGACCGGGATGCCCGCGTCCTTGAACGGCGCGTGGTCCGAACGGCCGTCGCCCTCCTCGTCGGGCTCCGTGGCGAGGTCGAGGCCGCCGTAGAAGTCCTTGAAGGTCTTCTCGATGGCGGGGTCGTCGTCGTAGACGAAGTAGCCCGGGTTCGGGGAGCCGATCATGTCGAAGTTCAGGTAGTCCTTGATCTTCGAGCGCTCGTCGGCGGGCAGCTTGTCGACGTAGTGCGAGGAGCCGACGAGCCCCAGCTCCTCGGCGCCCCACCAGGCGAACCGCAGGTGCTTGGTGGGCTTGTACTTCTCCTTGGCCACGGTGAGCGCGGTCTCCAGGACCGCCGCCGAACCGGAGCCGTTGTCGTTGATGCCGGGGCCCGAATCGACGCTGTCGAGGTGCGAGCCCGCCATGACCACCTGGTCGGCGTCGCCGCCGGGCCAGTCCGCGATCAGGTTGTAACCGGTCTTGCCGCCGGAGGTGAACTCCTGGAGCGAGGTGGTGAATCCGGCCTCGTCCAGCTTGCCCTTCACGTAGTCGACGGAGGCCTTGTAGCCCGCGCTGCCGTGGGCGCGGTTGCCGCCGTTGGACGAGGCGATGCTCTGCAACTGCGAGAGGTGGCCCTGGACGTTGGCCACGGATATGTCGGGAGCGGCCGCCTCGGGGGAGGGGGCCGCGGAGGATATCGCGCTGGTGGTGAGGAGTCCGGCGACGGCTATGACGGCGGCTGTCGCGGTGCGTCCGGGAACGGAGAGCTTCATGTGGGGGGCTCCGTGTTCTGTTGGATCGTTGCGTGGGGGTACGCCAAATCCGCGCTTGCCGCGCGGAATTGGCGTGCCTGATGGTGCGTGTGAGGTTGACCGCGCGTCAAGAGCGCATATCGGTCGGCGTGTTCCGCAGGGCGGTCACCGCCGGAGGTCACTTCCGGTGGAACGTGGTCATGGAGACGCCGGTGTCGAAGGACCGGTTGGCCGACAGGGTGAAGCCGGCCAGGTTGAACGGCCCGTCGAACAGGGGGATTCCGGAGCCGATGACGATCGGGTTGCGCTTGATGATCAGTACGTCTATCTCGTCGAGCAGCGCCGCGGCCAGCTTTCCGCCGCCGCACAGCCAGATGTCCAGGCCGTCCTGCTTCTTCAGGCCGCGCACGAGCCCGGCCGGGTCGTCGGCGACGATCTCCACCTCCGGGTCGGGGGCGGCCATGGTGCTGGAGACGACGTACTGCTTCAAGTGCGCGTAGGGGCTGGTCAGGCCCTGCGGCAGACCTGCCTCGTAAGTGCTGCGCCCCATGAGGACGGTGTCGAAGTGTCTGTTGGGGGCCTCGGTGATGCCGAACGGTTCACGGGCCACCGTGGGCAGGGTCTCGGGGTACTCGGCGAGGATCGTGTCCCGGACCTCGCCCTCGAAGGGGAAGAAGTCGAACTGCCCTTCAGGGCCGGCGATGTAGCCGTCGAGGGTGGCGGCGACGTAGTACGTGAGCTTTCGCATGCGGGGCTCTTTCTGTGGCTGCGGATGCCGCGGGGTGGCGGCAGGGAAGGCGGAAGGCGCTGCACTCGATGTACTGTGACTGAAGTGGTCCGAACTTAGTACTTCACTTGCAGTGGTGTCAATGGATCGCCGAACCGAAACCTGTCCCCGCCCCCCGCCCCCTGTCCCCCGTCCCTGTTTCCTGTCCCGGGAGAACGTCATGCGTCAGAACCCCGCCCGCCGCGTCGCCCTGCTCGACGCCGCCATCGAGGTGCTCGCCCGCGAGGGGGCACGCGGGCTGACCCTCCGCGCCCTCGACACCGAGGCGGCCGTGCCCACGGGTACGGCGTCCAACTACTTCACCAACCGCGCCGACATGCTCGGCCAGATCATGGGGCGCACCCGCGAGCGGCTGACGCCCGATCCGTCGGATGTGGCCAAGGACCTGGAGGCGGAGCCGTCGCACGAGCTGGTGAAGACCTTCATGCGCGGGATCGTCGAACGGATGCGGGCCGACCGCAGCTCCCATCTGGCCATGCTGGAGCTCCGCCTGATGGCCACCAGGAACCCTGAGCTGCACGCCGAACTGACGCGCTTCTTCAGCGCCGAGATGGAGGGCAACATCAGCTTCCACCTCGACCACGGGCTGCCGGGCGACGGGACGGGCATGGTGCTGCTCTACATGGCCATGTCCGGGCTCATGCTGGACGAGCTGACCCTCCCCGGGCTGCTGGCCCCGCATCGGCCCGAGCGCCTCATCGACGAGATGGTGACGCGGCTCCTGCTGTGAGTTCTGTCGTGGCAGCCGCCCGGCTCGAGAATTCCGCGGGGCCGGCGGTCAGCCCGCTGCCCTGAGTGGTCCGGAAGCCGGGCGCCTCGTGCCCAGTGAGGCGCGGTAGCCGCTCGGTGCGATTCCGCGGATTCGCTTGAAGGCGTCGCTGAAGCCGAATCCGTCGGCGTATCCCACCTGCCCGGCCACGGCGGCCACCGTCGCGCCCGGCTCGGCGAGCAGTTCGGCGGCGAGCGTCATGCGCCACTCGGTGAGGTACGCCATCGGCGGCCTGCCCACGAGCTCGGCGAAGTTGCGGGCGAACAGCGCGCGCGACACCTGGGCGCGCGCGGCGAGCGACGCCACCGTCCAGGGCCGCGACGGCTCGTCGTGCATGGCGTGCAGCGCGGGGCCGACCACCTCGTCGCCGAGGGCGATGTACCAGTCGGGCGGGCAGGCGTCCGGCAGTTCGAACCAGTCGCGCAGGGTGCAGGCCAGCATCCAGTCGAGCATCCGGTCCATCACGTACTGGCGCCCCGGCCGGTCGGCGGCCACCTCCGAGGCGATGAGCTCCAGGATGGGCGTGCAGTCCTCGCTGGACGGGACCACGAGGAGCGGCGGCAGCATGCTGATGAGCCGCCGGCCCACCGCGCCGTCCAGTTGGTACGCACCGGTGATGAGTTCGCACTCCGCCCCGGATTCGGCTGCGTAAGCCCCGGATTCGGCCGCGGAAGGCGCCGACAGCGTGAACGGTGCCGTCGTGCAGACCACGGCCGCCCCTCCCTCCTCCAGGATTTGCGGCTCGCCCGACGCGGCGGTGATCCGGGCCGTGCCGCGCATCACCGTGATCAGCGTCAGGGCCGCCCCCTCGTCGCGGACCACCTCCCACGGCCCGTTCAGCACCGTGCGACCGAACAGCGCGCCGTCCGCGCGTACCCCGCGCAGCAGATCCCCCAGAGCGTCCATGCCCTCCACCGTAAACGGAGCCCGAGCCCCGTGGACGTACTCCCATGCACGCGAGACGGGCTCCCATGTCACCCTCCGGGCAGGGGGAGTTGGCTTGACCCATGACCACGAACCCGAAGAAGCAGACGCAGCCCGACGCCCTCATCCTCGTGCTCGGCGCCACCGGCAAGACCGGCCGCCGCCTGGTGCCCCTGCTCAGGGCCGCGGGCCACACCGTGCGCGCGGCCTCGCGCTCCGGCGAGACCCGCTTCGACTGGAACGACCGCTCCACGTGGGCCCCGGTCCTTCAGGGCGTGACCGCCCTCTACCTCGTCGGCCCGCCCGAACCCGAGCCGATCGCCGACTTCGTGGACACGGCCGTGGCGGCGGGCGTACGCCGCTTCGTGGTCCTGTCCGGGCGGGGCGTCGAGGTGTTCAAGGACTCCTTCGAGCCGTCCATGGCGGAGGCCGAGCGCGTGGTGCGCGCGGCGGACGTCGACTGGACGGTGATCCGCCCGAACAACTTCTCGCAGAACTTCGACGAGGACATCTTCGCCACGGCCCTGCTCGAAGGCCGCCTCGCGCTGCCCGTCGGCGACGTGCCGGAGCCGTTCATCGATGTGGAGGACATCGTGGAGGTGGCCGCGGCCCTGCTCACCGAGGAGGGGCACACGGGCCGTACGTACGAGCTGTCAGGACCCCGCGCGCTGAGCTTCGCCGACGCGGTCGCGGAGCTGGCGGAGGCCTCGGGGCGGCCGATGCGCTTCGAGCACATCACCCCGGACGAGTACGTCGCGGAGCTGACCGCGGCCGACGTCCCGGCCGACATCGCCCGCGCCCTCGCCGACGTCCTCGACTGGCTGAAGACCGGCTACAACGCGGCGCCGGTGACAGGCGTACGAGATGTCCTGGGCCGGGAGCCCCGGGACTTCAGCGTCTACGCGAAGGCAGCGGCAGCTTCGGCGGCCTGGAACTGAGCAGTGCCCCGTATGGGCGCGGGGAACTGCGCGACCAGCCACGGCGCACCCGCGGGAAAGGTCAGACCGAGGACTCCGCTTCCCGCCCGGCAGCGGGAGTCATCGGCTCCGTATCCCGCCCCGCAACAGGAACCGCGGAAGCCCGCGCAGCGGCAAGCCGAACCGCGGTGCGCCGAGCCCCCCGCACCGCGTCCCACGTCAGCAACGTCAGCGCCAGCCACACAAGACCGAACCCGGCCCACCGCTCGGGCGGCATCGCCTCATGGAAGTACAGGATGCCGAGCAGGAACTGGAAGACGGGCGCGAGGTACTGCAGCATCCCCAGCGTCGCGAGCGGCACCCGGATCGCCGCGGCCCCGAAGCAGACGAGGGGAATGGCGGTGACCACACCGGTCGCCGCGAGCAGCGCCCCGTGCCCGAAACCGCCCTCCGTGCCGAACGTGGCGTCGCCCCGCACCCCGAGCCACACCAGGAACCCGACCGCGGGCAGGAACTGGATCGCGGTCTCGGCGGCCAGGGACTCCAGACCGCTGAGGCCGACCTTCTTCTTCACCAGGCCGTACGTGGCGAAGGAGAAGGCGAGGCAGAGCGAGATCCACGGCGGCTGCCCGTACCCGAAGGCGAGGACGAGGACCGCCGCGAGGCCGACGGCGACGGCCGCCCACTGCACGGGCCGCAGCCGTTCGCCGAGGAGCAGGACGCCCATGGCGATGGTGACGAGGGGGTTGATGAAGTAGCCGAGGGAGGCCTCCACGACGTGGCCGGAGTTCACGGCCCAGATGTAGACGCCCCAGTTGACCGTGATGACCGCCGCGGCGATCGTCACGAGGCCCAGCTTGCGCGGCTGCCGGATCAGCTCGCCCGCCCAGGCCCAGCGCCGCACGGCCAGCAGCGCGACGCCGACCACGACGAGGGACCAGGCCATCCGGTGCGCGAGGATCTCGCCCGCCCCGGCCGGCTTGAGCAGCGGCCAGAACAGGGGCACGAGGCCCCACATCCCGTAGGCCGCGAAACCGTTCAGCAGGCCTATGCGCTGCTCGCTCTTCGACTGCTCGGCTGCGGCAGCGTCCACGGCCCCTCCTTGGTGCAAGGCAGCCCCACGCTGCACCCAAGAAGGTAGCGGCACGGACACCCTCGTGTCATGCCCGTCTCACGAAAACGGTCATGACGTCGTGCACACTCCCCGCGCACCCCCACGACCTGCGGCTTCAGCCCGTCAGCCCGTCAGCCCCGTGAGGCCTTCAGCCCTTCAGGGCCGCCGAGATCGCGTCCGCGACAGGCGTCGTCGGGCGCCCGATCAGGCGCGACAGCTCGCCGCTCCCGCCGGCGAGCAGACCCCGCTGGATCGCCGCGTCCACGTCGACGAGGATCGCGGCGAACTGCTCGGGAAGCCCGGCGCCGGTCAGGATCGCGAGGTTCTGCTCGGCGGGGACATTCGCGTACGAGATGTCCTTGCCGCTCTGCCGCGCGACCTCGGCGGCGTACTCGGCCAGGCTCCACGCCACGTCGCCGCTCAGCTCGTACGCCTTGCCCTCGTGGCCCTCGCCGGTCAGTACGGCGACGGCGGCCGCCGCGTAGTCGGCGCGCGAGGCGGAACCGACCCGGCCGTCGCCCGCGGAGGCGACGACGGCGCCGTGCTCCAGGACGGGGGCGAGGTTGGCGGTGTAGTTCTCGTGGTACCAGCCGTTGCGCAGGAAGGTGTACGGAAGGCCGGAGTCGAGGATGAGCTGCTCGGTCACCTTGTGCTCGGCCGCGAGGTCGAAGTCGGCGTCGGGCCCGCCCAGGACGCCGGTGTACGCGAGGAGCGCGACGCCCGCCGCACGCGCGGCGTCGATCACCGCGGCGTGCTGCGGCACGCGCTGCCCGACCTCGCTGCCGGAGATCAGCAGGACCCTGTCCCCCGCGGCGAAGACGCCGGCGAGGGTCTCGGGCGCGCTGTAGTCCGCGATGCGCAGCTCGACGCCGCGCGCTGCGAGACCGGCGGCCTTCTCCTTGTCGCGGACGACGGCGGCTATCTGCCCGGCGGGCACCTGCGCGTCGAGCAGTCCGTCGATGACGAGACGGCCGAGCTGTCCGGTGGCTCCGGTGACAACGATGCTCATGTCTTGAATCTCCCTTTGGTGTGGTTCTGACGATGAGCTTACGTTGGGCGCTAACTATTGGAAAGTACCCACTTTGAAGTAAGGTACTGGCATGGCAGTAAGTAACTGGAACCTCGGGGACGAGGGAATGTGCCCGCAGCGTCTCGTCCTGGAGCACGTCACGAGCCGCTGGGGCGTGCTCGTCCTGATCGCCCTGGACGAGCGCTCGTACCGCTTCAGCGAGCTACGCCGGGCCCTCGGCCGGGTCAGCGAGAAGATGCTGACGCAGACCCTGCAGACCCTGGAGCGCGACGGCCTCGTGCACCGCGACGCCAAGCCGGTCATTCCGCCGCGCGTCGACTACTCGCTCACCGACCTCGGCCGCGAGGCCGGGGCGCAGGTCCGGGTGCTCGCCGAGTGGACCGAGCGGCGCCTCGCGGACGTACAGGAAGCGCGCCAGGCGTACGACGAAGCCCGGTCCTGAGTTCGGGACTCTGAACCGGGCTTCGGGTCGGGCGAGTTGAGCGAGGGGCGTGCCGGGTCAGCCGACGACGGTCCAGGTGTCGCCGCCCGCGAGGAGTGCGGCCAGGTCGCCCTTGCCGTTCTGCTCGATGGCGGTGTCGAGTTGGTCGGACATCAGGGTGTCGTAGACGGGGCGTTCGACGTTGCGGAAGACGCCGATGGGGGTGTGGTGCAGGGTGTCGGGGTCGGCGAGGCGGGACAGTGCGAACGCGAGCGTGGGCGAGGTGGAGTGCGCGTCGTGGATGAGGATCTGAGACTCGGTCTCAGAGGTGACCGGGACGACTTTGAGGTCACCGGTGGCCGCATCGCGGACGACGCCCTTGGAGCCCAGGCCGTTTTCCAGGGGTGCTCCGAAGCGGATGGGCTGGCCGTGTTCCAGGCGGATGACGGCTTCTTCGGCCTGCTGTTTGTCCTTGAGGACCTCGAAGGCGCCGTCGTTGAAGATGTTGCAGTTCTGGTAGATCTCCACCAGGGCGGTGCCGGGGTGTTCGGCGGCCTCGCGCAGTACCGAGGTGAGGTGTTTGCGGTCGGAGTCCACGGTGCGGGCCACGAAGGAGGCTTCGGCGCCGATGGCGAGGGAGACGGGGTTGAAGGGTGCGTCGAGGGAGCCCATCGGCGTGGATTTGGTGATCTTGCCGACTTCGGAGGTCGGGGAGTACTGGCCCTTGGTGAGGCCGTAGATGCGGTTGTTGAAGAGCAGGATCTTCAGGTTGACGTTGCGGCGCAGGGCGTGGATGAGGTGGTTGCCGCCGATGGACAGTGCGTCGCCGTCGCCGGTGACCACCCACACGCTCAGGTCGCGGCGTGAGGAGGCCAGTCCGGTGGCGATGGCGGGGGCACGGCCGTGGATGGAGTGCATCCCGTAGGTGTTCATGTAGTACGGGAAGCGGGAGGAGCAGCCGATGCCGGAGACGAAGACGATGTTCTCCTTGGCCAGGCCGAGTTCGGGCATGAAGCCCTGCACGGCGGCCAGGACGGCGTAGTCACCGCAGCCGGGGCACCAGCGCACCTCCTGGTCGGACTTGAAGTCCTTCATGGACTGCTTGGCCTCGGCCTTGGGGACCAGGGAAAGCGCTTCGATCGTGCTCCCGGTGCCTTCGGTCTTCGTGTCAGCCATTGATGGCCTCCTTGAGAGCCGTGGCGAGCTGCTCGGCCTTGAACGGCATTCCATTGACCTGGTTGTACGAGACCGCGTCCACGAGGTACTTGGCGCGGAGGAGAGTGGCGAGCTGCCCGAGGTTCATCTCGGGAATCACCACCTTGTCGTAACGCTTCAGGACCTCGCCCAGGTTGTGGGGGAAGGGGTTGAGGTGGCGCAGATGGGCCTGGGCCACGCTCTCGCCGACCGCCCGCAGGCGGCGTACCGCGGCGGTGATGGGCCCGTAGGTCGAACCCCAGCCCAGGACCAGCAACTTGGCGTCGCCGGTCGCGTCGTCGACTTCGAGGTCGGGGACCTGGATGCCGTCGATCTTGGCCTGGCGGGTGCGGACCATGAAGTCGTGGTTGGCGGGGTCGTAGGAGATGTTGCCGGTGCCGTCCTGCTTCTCGATGCCGCCGATGCGGTGTTCGAGGCCGGGCGTGCCGGGGATCGCCCAGGGGCGGGCCAGGGTCTGCGGGTCGCGCTTGTAGGGCCAGAAGACCTCGGTGCCGTCGTCCTCGGTGTGGTTGGTCCCCGAGGCGAACTGGACGCGCAGGTCCGGGAGTTCATCGGTGTCCGGGATGCGCCACGGCTCGGAGCCGTTGGCCAGGTAGCCGTCGGACAGCAGGAAGACCGGCGTGCGGTAGGTGACCGCGATGCGGGCCGCCTCCAGCGCCGCGTCGAAGCAGTCCGCCGGGGTCTTGGGTGCCACGATCGGCACCGGCGCCTCGCCGTTGCGCCCGAACATCGCCTGCAGCAGATCCGCCTGCTCGGTCTTGGTCGGCAGGCCGGTCGAAGGGCCGCCGCGCTGGATGTCCACGACCAGCAGCGGCAGTTCCAGCGACACCGCGAGGCCGATGGTCTCCGACTTCAGCGCCACACCGGGCCCCGAGGTCGTCGTCACCGCGAGCGAGCCGCCGAACGCCGCACCCAGCGCGGCGCCGATCCCCGCGATCTCGTCCTCGGCCTGGAAGGTCCGCACACCGAAGTTCTTGTGCCTGGACAGCTCGTGCAGGATGTCGGAGGCCGGGGTGATCGGGTACGAACCCAGGTAGAGCGGCAGGTCCGCCTGCCGGCCCGCGGCGATCAGGCCGTAGGAGAGGGCCAGATTCCCGGAGATGTTGCGGTAGGTGCCGGTCGGGAAGGCGTGGGCGGCCGGGGCCACCTCGTACGAGACGGCGAAGTCCTCCGTCGTCTCGCCGAAGTTCCAGCCCGCGTGGAAGGCGGCGATGTTCGCCTCGGCGATGTCCGGCTTCTTGGCGAACTTCGTGCGCAGGAACTTCTCGGTGCCCTCGGTCGGGCGGTGGTACATCCACGACAGCAGGCCGAGCGCGAACATGTTCTTGCTGCGGCCGGCGTCCTTGCGCGAGAGGTCGAACTCCTTGAGCGCCTCGACCGTCAGCGTCGTCAGCGGCACCGGGTGGACGCTGTAGCCGTCCAGCGAACCGTCTTCCAGCGGCGAGACCTCGTAGCCGACCTTCTGCATCGCCCGTTTGGAGAACTCGTCCGTGTTGACGATGATCTCCGCCCCGCGCGGCACGTCGGCGATGTTCGCCTTCAGCGCCGCCGGATTCATCGCGACGAGCACGTTCGGCGCGTCGCCCGGCGTGAGGATGTCGTGATCGGCGAAATGCAGCTGAAAGGAGGAGACGCCCGGCAGGGTCCCGGCTGGAGCACGGATCTCGGCGGGGAAGTTCGGCAGTGTCGAGAGGTCGTTCCCGAAGGACGCCGTCTCCGACGTGAACCGGTCACCGGTGAGCTGCATACCGTCACCGGAGTCACCCGCGAAGCGAATGATCACCCGGTCCAGACGGCGTACATCCTTCTCACCAGCAGGCTTGCGCTGCTCTCCGACGACTGCCCCATCGGCCTGCTCGGCTGGGCTACTGACCTGGCTGGTCACTGAACTGGACCTCCCTCGGGCGGCTGAGCGGGAAGGGCTGGGCGACCGGCCTTCCCAAGGCCCACCCTACGTCTGTAAGGGTCACCTTCCTGGGGTTGATCGCATGACGGACGTGCTTTTGAGACGCTTCATTGCCCCGTTTTGTCATGATGTGCCGCATCCCCTGGCCGTCATGGAAGACGCCCCCCACTCATCCTTTGGTTCTAGGACTGTTCTCCGTACTCATGCTGCTGCCATTGGTTTTCCGTGCCGCCAAATAGCTGACAGAGTGTCAGATCGCTAGGAGTTGAGGTAGGTGAGGACCGCCAGCACGCGCCGGTGATCCCCGTCACTCTGCGATAGCCCCAGCTTCAGGAAGATGTTGCTGACGTGCTTCTCGACCGCACCGTCGCTCACCACCAACTGCCGGGCCACCGCGGAGTTCGTCCGCCCCTCGGCCATCAGACCGAGTACCTCGCGCTCGCGCGGAGTAAGCCCCGCGAGGACGTCCTGCTTGCGGCTGCGGCCGAGCAGCTGCGCCACGACCTCCGGGTCGAGCGCGGTGCCGCCCTGCGCGACACGCACCACGGCGTCCACGAACTCGCGCACCTCGGCGACGCGGTCCTTGAGCAGATAGCCGACACCACGGCTGGACCCGGCGAGCAGCTCGGTGGCGTACTGCTCCTCGACGTACTGCGACAGGACGAGCACCCCGAGCCCCGGGAACTGGTGGCGCAGGTGCACCGCGGCACGCACCCCCTCGTCGGTGTGCGTCGGAGGCATGCGCACGTCGGCGACGACCACATCGGGCAGCTCGCCCTCGGAGGAGAGTTCGTTGATCGTCTTGATCAGCGCGTCCGCGTCGCCGACCCCCGCGACGACGTCGTGCCCGCGGTCGGTCAGCAACCGGGTCAGGCCCTCCCTGAGCAGCACCGAATCCTCGGCGATGACGACCCGCACTTTGTCCTCCACGTTCACGGCCCCCCGGCATATTTGATTCTGGATGTCCCCCGGCACCTCAGTATCGCGCGTACGGAGGGGCGTTACGGCGTTCGCGGACAACCGCTTGCCCTTGTTCGCTCCTGGCGGCCGGAGGAGCGGGCACGGACAGCACCTATCCGGCCGCCCGTGCTGCGGGGCGACCGGATGGGTGAGCGGAGGAGAGGTCCGGTCCAGGGCTACGCCTGCCGGAGGCCGACGGCTACGCCCGCCAGGGCAGCTCGGCCGTCACCGTCGTGGGACCGCCCACCGGTGAGTCCACGACCAGGATCCCGTCGACCGCGTCGAGCCGCTCGGCGAGCCCGGCCAGGCCGGAACCGGCGGTCACGTCCGCGCCCCCGGCGCCGTCGTCGGTGACCTGGAGCATCAGCCGGTCCTCGACCTGCCAGACGTCGACCGAGCCACGGGACGCCCGCGCGTGCTTGCTGATGTTCTGCAGGAGCTCGGAGACCGTGAAGTACGCGATGCCCTCGATCGCGGCGGCCGGCCGCGCGGGCAGATCCACCTCGACCTGGACCGGGACCGTGCACCGGGCGGCGAGCGAGGAAAGGGCCGCGTCCAGGCCGCGGTCGGTCAGGACCGCCGGGTGGATCCCGCGGGCCAGGTCGCGCAGCTCCTGGAGGGCCACCTTCACCTCGCCGTGCGCCTCGCCCACCATGCGCGCCGCGGCCTCCGGGTCCTCCGTCAGCTTCTCCTTGGCCAGGCCCAGGTCCATGGCGAGTGCGACCAGGCGGGCCTGCGCCCCGTCGTGCAGGTCGCGCTCGATGCGGCGCAGGTCGGCCGCGGCCGTGTCGACCACGACACCGCGGTCCGACTCCAGCTCGACGACGCGCGTGGCCAGACTCGACGGGCCGAGCAGACCGGCCACCATGACGCGGTCGACGGTGGTCAGGGCCCGGATGATCCAGGGGGTGGCCAGCGTGATCAGCAGGCCGGTGAGGGCGGTGACACCGATCTCGAAGGGGTTGTCCAGGTAGATGCGGTGGCCGTCGTCGCCGTAGAGCTGGATGCCGTCCTGGCCGGCGTAGGCCGGGAAGACCCAGCGCCACAGCGGGTACGTGAGCATCGCCCAGCCGTACGTCCAGAACATCACCGACACGGTGAAGGAGAAGATCGCCCAGGGCATGTGGAGGATGGCGTAGAGGACGTGCCGCCAGGAGACGCCGCTCTTGAGCACGGCACCCATCCACGCCATCATCCCGCCGCCGTTCTTGGGCCGCAGCGGCTCCGGGTTCGCCACCTCCACGCCGAGCAGTGCCCGCGCCCGCACCCGCTCCAGCGAGCCGATGCCGCGGCAGGCGGCGAGCCCGGCGGCGAGCACCGGGATGCCGATGAACGTGATCAGCAGGCCGGCGCCGAGCGACAGCATCGTGACCGCGAACGTGAAGGTGACGATGCTGATCGGCAGGCTGAGGAGCACATAGCCGAACTCCTTCCAGGCGCGGGCCTCGATCGGCGCGCGCAGCCCGGCGGGGACACGGCGGCGTCGCTCGTCGAGGTCGGATCCCCGGAACTCCGAACGGTCCATGCGTCCGTACTCCTGTCCGTACTCCGTGGCCATCGGTGTCGTCCGTTTCTGCTCGGTCCGCGTGATGTGTGGGGTCTGCTTCGGCGTCGTACCTCAAGAGTGCTGGCCGAAGCTGATCCGGACCATGTGGTGCGTAGGTGTCTTCGACCGGGGGTTTTCCCTACCCCCGGGCCGCCTGGTCCCGGTCGCTGTCACGGGCCGTCTGGTCCCGGTCCCTGTCCCTGTCCCGCCAGGGCAGCTCCGCCGTGATCGTCGTGGGGCCGCCCTCCGGCGACTCGATCACGAACAGGCCGTCGACCGCGCCGAGCCGGTCCGCGAGCCCCGCCATGCCCGTGCCGCCGTCGAGGCTCGCGCCGCCCCTGCCGTCGTCCCACACCTGGATGAGCAGCCGCTGGTCGGCACGCCACACCTCCACGGAGGCCGAACGGGCCCCGCTGTGCTTGCTCACGTTCTGAAGCAGCTCGGAGACCGTGAAGTACGCGATGCCCTCGATCGCGGCGGCCGGGCGGGCCGGCAGATCGGCGGTCACCTTCACCGGGACCGTGCACCTCGAGGCCACCGAGGAAAGGGCCGCGTCCAGGCCGCGGTCGGTCAGGACCGCCGGGTGGATGCCGCGGGCCAGGTCGCGCAGTTCCTGGAGGGCGAGCTTCACCTCGCCGTGCGCCTCGTCGACCATCGCCGCCACCGTGTCGTCGGCCTGGCCCTCCAGGAGCTTCTCCTTGGCCAGACCGAGCCCCATGGCGAGTGCGACCAGGCGGGCCTGTGCCCCGTCGTGCAGGTCGCGCTCGATGCGGCGCAGGTCGGCCGCGGCCGTGTCGACGACCACACCGCGGTCCGATTCCAATTCCACGATGCGCCGCTCCAGTTCGTCGGAGGGCGAGAGCAGGCCGCGCGCCATCACGCGGTCGGCGTTGGTCAGGCCCCGCACGATGTAGGGGAGCACGGGCCACAGCACGAAGAGACCGATCAGGGCGACGGCGAAGGTCATCACGCCCCAGGGCAGCCGCATGAACGAGTACAGCATCGTGCGCCAGCCGACCGGATCCTTAAGGCTCGACCACAGCCAGCTGAAGAAACCGTGCCCCCGCTGCTTCGGCATCGGGCTCGGCTCGTCGATCCGCAGACCGAGCAACTTCCGCGCCCGCGCCCGCTCCGCCCTGCCGATCTGGCGCGCGCCGATCAGCGCGCCCGCGAGCAGCGGCAGTCCGACGACCGTCACGGCGAGACCGCCGCCGGCCGCGAGCGTCACGACCACGTAGACGAAACCGGCCACGCCGATCGGCAGGTTGGCGAGGAGATACGCGATCTCCTTCCAGGTCTGCCGGTCGTACGCCGCGAAGCGCGCGGGTGGCGGCGGTGGGGAAGCCGGGGATCCCGGGGAGCCCGGGTAGGTGATCGAGGACGTGGCGCGTGCGGTCATACGCGTTAGGGTGCACGGCTCGCCGCCGCGATGCCATGAGGAGGGCCGCCAGGACGTCCGGGGGATAACCCCACCCGTCGAACGATCCGTCGATGGATGCGGCGAGTACTTGCCGATGCGTGACGCTCTGCTTACCTCGTCTTTAGCAGGCCCTAGACTCCCGTGCGTACAGATCGTCGAACAGTGATCAGTGTTCAGTAGCCGGTGGCAATGACGTGATCGATCGCGCGATTGATGACGTGGTCGGTGACCGGTGATCCGCGGTCGGAGAGAACAGGGAGTGAGGGGCTGACGTGCACGTGCCGAATGTCGCGGCGAGCTACTACCAGTCGTACTCCGTCGTCGGACTGCTCGCCGTGGTCGGCGTGCTGTTCGTCGCCGTAGCCTTCGGCGCGGGGCGGCTGTTGCGGCCCGTCGTGCCGACACCCGAGAAGCTCCTGACGTACGAGTGCGGTGTCGACCCGGTCGGCGAGGGCTGGGCCCACACCCAGGTCCGCTACTACGTCTACGCGTTCCTCTACGTCATCTTCGCCGTCGACTCGATCTTCCTCTTTCCATGGGCGACGGTTTTCGCCGCGCCCGGCTACGGTGCGACGACGCTGGTGGAGATGTTCATCTTCCTCGGCTTCCTGACCGTGGGCCTGCTGTACGCATACAAGAAGGGCGTCCTCACATGGACGTGACCCCCGCTTCCGCTTCCACCCCGGTTTCCGCTCCCGCGTCCGGCTCCGCCTCCGTCGATCTGCCGGAGCCGGTGCTGCGCCCCGAGCCGGAGAAGCTCGGCGTGCTCTCGCGCCTGGCCCCCGAGCCGATGAAGGTGGTCCTCAACTGGGGCCGCCGGTACTCGTTGTGGGTCTTCAACTTCGGCCTCGCCTGTTGCGCCATCGAGTTCATCGCCGCCTCCATGGCCCGGCACGACTTCATCCGGCTCGGCGTGATCCCGTTCGCGCCGGGGCCGCGACAGGCCGACCTGATGGTCGTCTCCGGCACGGTCACGGACAAGATGGCCCCGGCCGTGAAGCGCCTGTACGAGCAGATGCCCGAGCCCAAGTACGTCATCTCCTTCGGCGCCTGCTCCAACTGCGGCGGCCCGTACTGGGATTCGTACGCGGTGACCAAGGGCGTCGACCAGATCATTCCGGTCGATGTGTACGTACCCGGCTGCCCGCCCCGGCCCGAGGCGCTCCTCCAGGGCATCCTCAAGCTCCAGGAGAAGATCGCGTCGGAGTCGCTGAGCGAGCGGTACGGCAACGGCAGCGGGAAGGGCGGCGGCAGCGGGAAGGGCAATGGCAACCGGCCTTCGGCGGCGGCTCTCCAGAGCGGGCTCGTGAAGCCGCCGGTGGCGCCGGACGCCTCGACGCCGGGGGAGGGGAAGGCATGACCGGCTGGCTGCCGAGCCCCGTCGAGGAGCTCTTCGGTGCGGAGGCCACGGCGGACGAGTCGTACGACCTCTTGACGGTCGACGTCCCGCCGAGCTCGTGGATCGCGGCGCTCGAAACCGCGCGCACGACCCTGACCTGCACCTACTTCGACTGGCTGAGCGCCGTCGATGAACCGGGCACGGGCTTCCAGGTCTCGGCCCATGTCGTCGCCCTCTCTCCGGTACGACGTCTCCTCATCCGTACGACCGTTCCGCACGACGCCCCGGTGCTGCCGACCGCGGTCGGCGTCTACGCGGGCGCGGCGTGGCACGAGCGCGAGACGCACGAGATGTTCGGCGTCGCTTTCGAGGGCCACCCGCACCTCGTGCCGCTGCTCCTCCCGGACACCTTCGAAGGCCACCCCCTCCGCAAGGACTTCGTCCTGGCGGCCCGGGTCGCCAAGGCGTGGCCCGGTGCGAAGGAGCCGGGGGAGTCGGAGCACGGCGGGCCCAAGCGCCGCCAGATGCTGCCGCCCGGCGTACCCGACCCGAACGAATGGGGCCCCCTGAAGGGCCAGCTCCCCGCTGCCCCGGCCCGCCCGGCCCGCGGCGCAGCCCGCGCGGCGGGCGACCGCCCGGTCCGCCGGACGCGGACGGCGGGGGAGGGCTCGGCGAGCCAGGCGGGCGCGGCGGCTGCCGGTCAGGCGGAGGGGGCGCAGCCCGAGCCTCCGACTCCGCGCCGGACGCGCAGCGTGAGCCAGGGCTCGGCGTCGCAGCGACCGGCGGGGGAGCCGGCGCCCGAGGCGAAGTCTCCCGAGCCGAAGTCTCCCGAGGCGAAGTCTCCCGAGGCGAAGCCGAAAGCGGCCCCCGAAGCCGCTTCCGACGCCCCATGGCACCAGGCCCGCCCGGCATTCGAGACCCCAGAGAAGCCGGTACGGGAAACCCCGGAGCCGCCCAAAACCCCCGACACCGACACCGGCGACACCAGCACCGAAGGCACCGACAGCACCGACAGCACACCTGAAACGGCCGACACAGCCGGCACAGCCGGCACAGAGGACAACCGCGCAGGAGGCTCGGAGTGACCGACGCGCTCGACGTCGCCCTGCGTCTCCTCATCGTCTTCGCCGTCTTCATGGTCCTGCCCCTGGTCATCGGCCAGACCGAGCACAAGGTGATGGCCCACATGCAGGGCCGCCTCGGCCCCATGCACGCGGGCGGATTCCACGGCTGGGCCCAGCTCGTCGCCGACGGAGTCAAGTTCGCGCAGAAGGAAGACGTCGTACCGGCCGAGGCCGACCGCCGCATCTTCCAGCTCGCCCCCGCCGTCGCCCTGCTGCCGTACCTCCTCGTCCTGATCGCCATCCCCATCGGCCCGAGCGAAGGCGCCGTCGGCCAACTCGTCGACGCGGGCATCTTCTTCGTGCTCGCGGTCATGGGCGTCGGCGTACTCGGCTCGCTCATGGCGGGCTGGGCGAGCGCCAACAAGTTCTCCCTCCTCGGCGGCCTGCGCACCGCCGCCCAGCTCCTGGCGTACGAACTCCCGATGCTGCTCGCCGCGGCCTCCGTGGCGATGGCCGCCGGGACGGTCTCGCTGCCCGGCATCCTCAACGCCTTCGAGTGGTGGTGGCTGCCCTGGCAGATCGTCGGCGCCCTCGTCTTCTTCGTCGCGGGCCTCGCCGAACTCCAGCGCCCGCCCTTCGACATGCCGGTCGCCGACTCGGAGATCATCTTCGGCGCGTACACCGAGTACACGGGCCTCCGATTCGCCCTCTTCCTGCTCGCCGAGTACGCCGGAATCGTCGTCCTCTGCGGCCTCACCACCGTCCTGTTCCTCGGCGGCTGGCACGGCCCATGGGGTGCCGACGGCCTCGGCTGGGTCTGGACCCTCCTGAAGACCGGACTGCTCGCCTTCGTGGTGATCTGGCTCCGCGTCAGCTACCCCCGTCTCCGCGAGGACCAGCTCCAGAAGCTCTCCTGGACCCTCCTCGTCCCCCTCGCACTCGCGCAGATCGCGCTCACCGGCATCGTGAAGGTGGCGATCAACTAGTGGCCCCGATCCCCGGATCCGGCCTGGCCAAGGGCCTCGCCGTCACCCTCCGCACGATGACGAAGAAAACCGTCACCGAGCAGTACCCGGAGCACCAGCCCGAACTCCCGCCCCGCACCCGGGGCGTCATCGGGCTCTTCGAGGAGAACTGCACGGTCTGCATGCTCTGCGCCCGCGAGTGCCCGGACTGGTGCATCTACATCGACTCCCACAAGGAGACGGTGCCGCCGGCCGTCGAAGGCGGGCGCGAGCGCAGCCGCAACGTCCTCGACCGCTTCGCCATCGACTTCTCCCTCTGCATGTACTGCGGCATCTGCATCGAGGTCTGCCCCTTCGACGCACTGTTCTGGTCCCCGGAGTTCGAGTACGCCGAGACCGACATCCACGAACTCACCCACGAGCGCGACAAGCTCCGCGACTGGATGTGGACGGTCCCGGCCCCGCCGGCCCTGGACCCCGCCGCCGAGGACCCCAAGGAAATCGTCACGGCACGCAAGGCGGCGGAGAAGCTGGCCGCGGCCCAGGAAGCCGAAGCCGCTCAGGCAGCCGAAGCCGCCGCCGCGTCCCCGGAAGCGCCGTCCTCCGAAGCACCGTCCCCCGAAGCGCCGTCCGCACCGGAGGGAGACGCGTGACCCTCGCAGCCACCGCCGCCCTGGCGGCCAACGCCCCGCTGGCGGCCAACGCCCCCCAGGGCTTCCTCTCCCCGACGGGAGTGGAGATCGCCTTCCTCCTGGTCGGCCTCGTCACCCTCGGCTCGGCGATCGTCACCGTCACCACCAAGCAGCTGGTGCACGCCGCTCTCTGGCTAGTGGCGACCCTCGGCGGCCTGGCCGTCGAGTACCTCCTGCTCACCGCCGAGTTCATCGCCTGGGTGCAGGTACTGATCTACGTCGGCTCCGTCGTCGTCCTCCTCCTGTTCGGACTGATGCTCACCCGGGCCCCCATCGGCCGCTCCCCGGACGCCGATTCGGGCAACCGCCCGGTCGCGCTCGCGGTAGCCGTCCTCGCGGCCGCCGCGCTGGTGTGGGTCGTCGTCGACGCCTTCCGGACGACCTGGATCGACCTCGACCGCGCCGCCGACGAGGCCCAGGGCTCCACCGCGGTGACCGGGAAGTTCCTCTTCCAGCACTGGGTACTGCCCTTCGAGGCCCTCTCGGTCCTGCTCCTCGCCGCCCTGGTCGGCGCGATCGTCCTCTCCCGCAGGAACGCCCGCATGACCCGCCTGACCGGCGCCCCCGGCGACAGCCCCACGACCGGTGCCCCCAGCGACAAGGAGCAGCGCTGATGCACCTCGCCTATCCCGCCGTCCTGGCCGTTCTCCTCTTCTGCGTAGGCCTGTACGGAGTCCTCGCCCGCCGCAACGCGATCCTGGTCCTGATGTCCGTCGAGCTGATGCTCAACGCCGTCAACCTCAACCTGGTCGCCTTCGACGTCTGGCTCCGCGACGCCCTCCACTCCGGCCAGGCCCTGACCCTCTTCACCATCGCCATCGCCGCGGCGGAGATCGGCATCGGCCTCGCGATCGTCCTGGCGGTCTACCGCAACCGCGGCTCCTCCGCCGTCGACGAACTCCGCGACACCGCCGAGCGCCCCGACGACCCCGATGACGACGCCGAGGGCGCCGCCGCCGAAGAACCCGCCCCGGCGGAGACGGCAGAGAAGCCGAAGAAGTCGCAGAAGGCTGAGGCCACCGCGTGACCACGACCACCCTCGCCGTACTCGTCCCCCTCCTGCCGTTCCTCGGCTCGCTCGCCGGCCTGCTGCTCGGCCGCACCGTCCCGGGTCTCGTACGCCCCCTCGCGGTGCTGCCCACCCTGGCGGCGCTGGTCATCGCCGTCCTGGTCGCCGCCCGCCACGGCGGCGGCGCCGACATCGACTCCGCGACCGAGCTCACCCCGACCGGCTCGGTCCCCGTCGAACTCGCCCTGCACATCGACGGCTTCGCCGCCCTCGTCGCCGTACTCGTCGGCGTCGTCGCCTCCTGCGTGCAGATCTACTCGACGGGTTACCTGCGCGACGACCCGCGCTACCCCTCGTACGCCGCTCTCGTCTCCCTCTTCACCTCCGCGATGCTGCTCGTCGTCTACTCCGGCGACCTGATGGTGCTCCTGGTCGGCTGGGAGATCATGGGCATCTGCTCGTACTTCCTCGTCGGCCACTACTGGGAGACGCCCGAAGCCCGCGCGGCCTCCCTCAAGGCCTTCCTCGTCACCAAGCTCGGCGACGTCCCCTTCCTGATCGGCCTGTTCGCGCTCGCAGTCGACGCCGGGTCGTTCCGCATCACGACCATCCTCGCGAAGGTCGCGGACGGCGGCCTCGACCACCCGACGCTGATCGCCCTGCTGCTCCTCGCCGGTGTGGCGGGCAAGTCGGCGCAGTTCCCGCTGCACACCTGGCTGCCCGACGCGATGGCGGGCCCCACGCCCGTCTCCGCGCTCATCCACGCCGCGACGATGGTCGCCGCCGGTGTCTACTTCGTGGCCCGGCTCCTCCCGATCTTCGCCGCCTCGTCGGCGGCCCTGGTCGTCCTCGCCGTCATGGCCGCCGTCACGATGGCCGGCTCGGCCCTCGCGGCGCTCGCCCAGGACGACATCAAGCGCGTCCTCGCCTACTCGACGATCGGCCAGCTCGGCTATCTGACCGGCGCCCTCGCCGTCGGCGACCGCGGTGCCGCCGTCTTCCACCTCCTCTCGCACGGCGCGTTCAAGGCACTCCTCTTCCTCGGCGCGGGCGTGATCATCCACGCCGCCGGCACCAACTCCCTCGCCGCGATGTCCCGCATGAAGGGCCTGCGCGACCGGGTCCCCGACGCGTTCTGGACGATGACCGTGGCGCTCCTCGCGCTCGCCGCGATCCCGCCGTTCAGCGGCTTCTTCTCCAAGGAAGCCGTCCTGGGCGCCGCCGAGCACGCGGCCACCGGCCACTCCGAGACCGCCCCCACCGCGGCGGGCTGGATCGTCCTGATCGCCGGTCTGCTGACCGCCCTCCTCACCGCCGCCTACGCGACGCGCCTGTGGCTGCTCGCCTTCAACGGCAGGGGCCCCGCAGCCCCCGACCACGGCAGGCAGCCCGTCACGATGATCGCCGTGCTCTGGGTGCTCGCCGTCCCCTCACTCGCCTTCGGCCTCACCGTCGGTGTCCTGCCGGACTGGTTCGACGGCCACTCGCTCACCCCGACCCTCACCACCTCCGTACTCGGCACGGGATTCGCCCTCGTCGGCGGACTCGTCACGTACGGCGCGTGGCGCCACACCACGGCGCTCGCCGCCCGGCATCCGATGGGCGCGGTCGCCGCCGACGCGGGAGCCGACGGAGGCGTCGTCGAGGCCGAGGCCATCGCCACCCACACCCCCGCCTACGGAGACGTGGCCGCCGCCCACGACCCGGCCGACCCCGGCCGCCTCCTGCTCGGGCCGCTGCACCGGCACGCCGCCGTCGGCTTCCACCTCGACGCCGTGTACACCGCCCTGTTCGTGCGCCCCGTCCAGGCCGCCGCACGCCTCGTCCGGTTCCTCGACCGCGAGGTCGTCGACACCTACGTACGCGGCGCGGGCACCGCACCCCGCTGGCTCGGCGCGGCCGTCCGCCGCGCGCAGACCGGCAATGTGCAGACCTACTTGAGCGCGCTGCTCGCAGGCACCGTCGTCCTGGCTGTCGCCGCCGTCCTCGTCGCCACCGTCGGAGCGTGAGCAGCCGTGATCGATATCAGTGAATCCGTGATGCAGCTTCTTCTCGCGTTGATCGTGGTCGGCCCGCTCATCGGCGCCGTCGCGGCTCTCCTGCCCGCCCCGCCAGGACTGAAGGGGAAGTCACCCGACCAGGCGGTGCTCCGCCACGGCGTGCTCGTGACCGGCGTGATCCTCATCGCCGCGATCACTCTCGCGCTCGGCTTCGACCATGACCACCCGTCAAAGATGCAGGCCACGACCGATATCAGCTGGATCCCCGCACTCGACGTGCGCATCCACCTCGGCATCGACGGCATCTCGCTCCCCCTCCTGGTCCTGACCGCGCTGCTGACCTTCCTCTGCGCGCTGTACTCCTACTTCAAAATGCCAACGGGCCCGTCTCCCAAGGCATTCGTCGCGCTGATCCTCGTGCTCGAGTCCGGCACCCTCGCGACCTTCGCCGTCCTCGATCTGCTGCTGTTCTTCCTGGCGTTCGAGATGGTCCTCATCCCGATGTACTTCCTCATCGCCCGCTGGGGCGGCGCCGAACGCACGCAGGCTGCCTGGAAGTTCATCCTCTACACGCTGCTCGGCTCCGTCGTGATGCTGCTCGGTCTCCTCCTCATCGGCCTCAAGTCCGGCACATTCGACATGGTGGCACTCGCCACTGACAACGGCCGGGGCCTGACCACATCCGTGCAGGTCATCGCCGTTCTGGCGATCGGGATCGGGCTCGCGGTCAAGACGCCGATGTGGCCGCTGCACAGCTGGCTGCCGGACGCGCACACCGCCGCGCCCACCGTCGGCTCGGTCCTGCTGGCCGGTGTGCTGCTGAAGATGGGAACGTACGGGTTCGTCCGGATCCTGCTGCCGATCGCACCCGACGGGATGCACACCTTCGCGCCGTACCTCGCGGCCTTCGCGGTCGTCGGGATCATCTACGGCTCGCTCGCCTGCCTCGCCCTCGCCAAGCAGGGCGCGAAGGGCGACCTCAAGCGCCTCATCGCGTACTCGTCCGTGGGCCACATGGGCTTCGTGCTCCTCGGCATCTCGACGATGAGCCCGACCGGCGTGAACGGCGCGCTGTTCGCCAACATCGCGCACGGCCTCATCACCGGCCTGCTGTTCTTCCTCGTCGGTGCGCTGAAGGACCGCACCGGCACCAGCGACCTCGACACCCTCGCGCAGGAATCGGGCGCCGCGCTCTACGGCAAGGCACCCCGCCTCGGCGGCCTCCTCGCGTTCGGCGCGGTCGCCTCGCTCGGCCTTCCGGGCCTCGCCGGATTCTGGGGCGAGATGCTCGCCCTGTTCGGCGCGTTCAAGCCCGCCGACGACCTCAGCCGCCCGGCCTTCCTCACCTTCATGGCGATCGCCGCCTTCGGCACCCTGCTCACCGCCGCGTACATGCTCATCGTCGTACGCCGTGTCTGCATGGGCCCGGTGGCTCAGGGGCCCCAGGGTGCCGCCAAGACCGAAACCCCGGCGCTCGCCGACGTCCAGGGCTATGAGTTCGCCGCCTGGACGCCGCTCGTCGCCCTCACCGTGCTCGCCGGACTCTGGCCCGCCGCTCTGCTCGGCCTCACCGACCCGGCCGTGCAGCAGCTCCTCTCAGGAGGCAAGTCGTGACCATGGCCGCCGAAAGCGCCGCCGGCGTCGTCCAGTCCGTCGACTGGCTCGCGATCGCCCCGCCCACCATCGCGGCGGTCGTCGGTCTCCTCGTGCTCGTCGCCGACCTCTTCGTGGGCGACAACAAGAAGGCGCTGCTCGGCTGGATCTCCGTGGCGGGCCTTGCCGCCGCCGCGCTCTCACTCCTGCCGATCCTGAACGACGACCGGTCGACGTTCTGCCTGACCGGCGGCGCCGAAGCCTGCAGCTACACCGCGGACCGCTTCACGCTCGTCATCCAACTGCTCGTCCTCGGCGGCGCCCTGCTGGCCGCGCTGCTGTCGATGAGCACGCTCAAGGACGCGAACGGCACCGACAAGGAACTCCCCGAAGGGGAGTTCTGGTTCCTGCTGCTCTCCTCCGCGGCGGGTGCCGCGCTGCTGCCCGCCTCGCGCGACCTCGCGACGCTCATCGTCGCCCTGGAGGTCGCCTCCCTGCCCGCCTTCGCGCTCGTCGGTCTGCGGCACGGCGACAAGCGGTCCTCCGAAGCGGCCCTGAAGTTCTTCCTCTCGTCCGTCACCGCGACCGCCGTGACGCTGATGGGCGTCAGCTTCGTGTACGCCGCGACCGGCACCCTGCACCTCACGGAGATCGCCGAGGAGCTCCAGCATGTCGACGGGCAGCTGGACACGCTCGCCCAGACCGGCGTCGCCCTCACCCTCGTCGGCTTCGCCTTCAAGGTGGCCGCCGTGCCCTTCCACTTCTGGGTGCCCGACACCTACGTGGGCGCGCCGCTGCCGATCGCCGCGTATCTCTCGGTGGTCGGCAAGGCGGTCGGCTTCACCGGCCTGATCCTCGTCACCGTCGTCGCGTTCCCCTCGTACGCGGACGTGTGGGGACCGGCACTCGCCGTGCTCGCCGCCCTCACCATGACCGCGGGCAACGTGGCGGCGCTGCGCCAGCAGGCTACGCGCGCGTACAGCGCGGTACGCCTGCTCGCCTGGTCCTCGGTCGGCCAGGCGGGATACCTCCTCGTGCCGATCGCGGCGGCCGGATACGCCGACAACCCCGCGGAGGCCGAGAAGGCCGTCGGCTCCACCGTCGCGTACGCCCTGATGTACGCGGCCGTGAACCTCGGCGCCTTCGCCGTCGCCGCCCTTGTCGGCCGTACGCAGCGCCTGAACCGCGTCAGCGACTACCGAGGCCTCTACGCCCGAAGCCCGCTCGCGGCCCTGGTGCTCGGCTTCTTCCTGCTCTGCCTCGCGGGCCTGCCGCCGGGCATCATCGGCCTCTTCGCGAAGGTCACCGTCTTCTCGGCGGCGGTCGACGCGGGCCTGGGCTGGCTCGCCGTGGTGATGGCCGTGAACGTGGTGATCGCTCTCTTCTACTACCTCCAGTGGACCGCGCTGCTGTTCCGCGCCCCCGAGGGCGAGCCGGTCAAACACCGCGTCCCGGCCCCCCTGACGGCGGCCATCGCCCTCACCGCGGTCCTCGGCATCGCGCTCTCCGGAGCACCGCAACTCGTCCTGAGGTTCTCCGGCACCGGCCTTTTCTGACGCGTCACCTTCTCCGCGGGGGCCGCTCGGGCATCACCCGAGCGGCCCACACCGCTCCTGCGTGCACAAGGGAACTAGTGCTCCCCGCCTGGCGTTGACCAGTACGGGAGGGTCCACTGAAGAGTGGAAGCACCAGCAGACAGAGGGTTCCCCCACGCACCACAGGAGGGCGCACCGTGCACCGCCGGCACAACGGGCTGAAGACCGCCGTACTCCTCGGGGGACTGTCCGCTCTCATCCTCGTCATCGGCAGTTTCTTCGGACGTACGGGCTTGATCGTCGCACTCTTCGTGGCGCTCGGCACCAACGCGTACGCGTACTGGAACAGCGACAAGCTCGCCCTGCGCGCTATGCGCGCGCGCCCGGTGAGCGAATTCGAGGCCCCCGAGCTCTATCGCATGGTCCGCGAGCTCTCCACCCAGGCCCGCCAGCCCATGCCCCGGCTCTACATCTCGCCCACCGAGGCGCCGAACGCCTTCGCGACCGGCCGCAATCCGCGCAACGCGGCGGTGTGCTGCACCGACGGCATCCTGCGCCTCCTCGACGAGCGTGAGCTGCGCGGAGTCATCGGCCACGAGCTGAGCCACGTCTACAACCGCGACATCCTGATCTCGTCGGTCGCCGGCGCCCTCGCCTCGGTGATCATGTTCCTCGTCAACTTCGCCTGGCTGATCCCGGTCGGCAGGTCGAACGACAACGAAGGCCCCGGCATCTTCGGCATGCTGCTGATCATGCTCCTGGGCCCGCTGGCCGCCTCCGTCATCCAGCTCGCGATCAGCCGCTCCAGGGAGTACGAGGCCGACGCGTCCGGCGCACAGCTCACGGGGGACCCACTGGCCCTCGCGAGCGCCCTGCGCAAACTCGACGCGGGCACCAAGCAGCTTCCGCTGCCCCCCGAGCCACGCATCGAGACGGCAAGTCACATGATGATTGCGAACCCTTTCCGTCCCGGGCAGGGCATGTCCAAGATGTTCTCCACGCATCCGCCGATGGCGGAGCGCATTGCCCGGCTCGAGCAGATGGCAGGTCGCCAACAGTGAAGACAATCCTCAACGTCATCTGGCTAGTCCTGTGCGGCTTCTGGATGTTCCTCGGCTATCTCCTGGCCGGGGTGCTCCTGTGCATCACGATTATCGGCATCCCGTTCGGAGTCGCCAGCTTCCGGATCGGCCGCTATGCCCTGTGGCCCTTCGGCTACACGACAGTTGAGCGCCGCGACGCGGGCGCGCCGTCCTGCATCGTGAACGTCCTGTGGCTGATCCTCGCGGGCTGGTGGCTCGCGCTCGGCCACATCGTCACGGGCTTCCTCCTGTGCGTCACGATCATCGGCATCCCGCTGGGCGTCGCCAACTTCAAGCTGATCCCGGTGTCGTTGATGCCGCTCGGCCGCGAAATCGTGCGCACGGACCAGCCGTTCGCGACGCGCTGACGCACCTCCCGGGCCGTGCCGCACAGCGGCGCGGCCCTCGTGTGTCATACGCCGCATCACGCTGATCACCGCAACCGCGCCCCGCTCCCGTGACGTCCTCAAGGACAACAGCACGTAGAGGGGCAGGTTCACCGCATGGGCATCATCAGCTGGATCGTTCTGGGGCTCGTGGCCGGTGTCGTCGCCAAGATCCTGCTGCCGGGCCGCGACCCGGGCGGCTTCATCGGCACGACCCTCATCGGCATCGCGGGCGCCTTCATCGGCGGCTGGCTATCCGCCCGCTACCTCGACCGCCCGATAGCCACCGACGTCTACGACGGAGCGACCTGGGCGGCGGCCATCGGCGGCTCACTCGTCCTGCTCGTCGCCTACCGCATCCTCTTCGGCCACTCACGCCGCTGAGTCACGCACGCCGCCTCAGGCGGCGATCCCCCGATCTGCGGCCAGCAGCAAGGGCGGGCACCCGAATCGGGTGCCCGCCCTTCGGCGTCGCACGACAAGCAACAACCAGTACTTACCGGCGACTACCGGTAGTTCGCGAACTGCACGTCGAAGTCGAAGTCCTGCCCCTTGAGCAGCGCCTGTACGGCCTGCAGGTCGTCGCGGCTCTTCGAGCTGACCCGCAGCTCGTCGCCCTGGACCTGCGCCTTGACGCCCTTGGGGCCCTCATCGCGGATGATCTTGGCGACCTTCTTCGCGTTCTCCTGGGAGATGCCCTCTTCGATCGAGGCGAAGATCTTGTACTCCTTGCCGGACAACTGCGGCTCGCCCGCGTCGAGCGACTTCAGCGAGATGCCGCGCTTGATCAGCTTGGACTGGAAGATGTCGAGGATCGCCTTGACCCGCTCCTCGCCGTTCGCCTCCATCAGGATCTTCTCGCCGGACCAGGCGATCGAGGCACCCGTGCCCTTGAAGTCGTAGCGCTGCGAGATCTCCTTGGCGGCCTGGTTGAGGGCGTTGTCGACCTCCTGCCGCTCGACCTTCGAGACGATGTCGAAACTGGAGTCGGCCATGTCCTGTGGCTCCTTGTATCGGGGGTCTGCGTACTCAGCTGGTGCACGGCCGTCGGTCCCTGGCCGCATCCGCAAAGCCTAGCCACCGCCCCCGCGCCGGGGGCCGATCAATCGGGTGGCGAAGCACCCCTGTCCATCAGGTATCGTTTACGTCGTTGCCACAGAGCGCCGCCCCAAAGCGGACGTATCCAGGCAGCGACCCAGGCGGTGTGCCCGAGCGGCCAAAGGGAGCAGACTGTAAATCTGCCGGCTCAGCCTTCCCAGGTTCGAATCCTGGCGCCGCCACACGAAGGAGACCCTCTCCGGTCTTGCGGAAACGCGAGTCGGAGGGGGTCTTTTCGTACGCTGAGGCCATGCCGTCCATGCCATCAGCATCCTCAGTGTCATCAGGGTCCTCGCGCCGCAGGAACTGTCCCGAGTGCCGACGGGAAATCGCGGTCGTCGGGGGGCGGTTCGCGCGCCATGATCCGCCGGGTCAGCGCGGCAGCGGCGACCTCGTCTCCTGTCCCGGATCGCGCAGGCAGGCGATGCTCGGCGCCGCACAGCCCGCTCTGGACGGCTACACGGTCCCGGACTTCCCCGGCCAGCTCCCACTCTTCTGAGGCGCTCTCAGGGCTGCTCAGGGCCTTGCGTCGGCCGTTACGGCTGGCGGACGTCCATCCGGCTCACCAGGCCGTCGGCCCGGAACGTGTAGACGTGCTCGACCGTCGTCGGCGCCCAGTGGTCGCCCGTCTCGTCCCGGAGCCCGGGCCGCACGGTCGCCACGACCCGCCGCCCGTCGTCGTCGAGCCGCAGCCGCTCCAGGTGCACCAAGGGATGCATCACCGCGAACTGCCGCGCCCAGTAGGCGCGGACCGCCGCGATGCCGCGAGCGCGGGTGTTGTCCAGGAGATTCGGCCAGTCCACGTCGGGTGCCAGGGAGCGGGGGATGAACGCATCGCGCTCTTCGGTACTGAAGACGGCGTACATCTGCCGCAAGAGGGCTTCGTGCGCGGGAGGCACATCGGAAGCAGGCATGGCGTTCCTCACGTAGGCGGCAACTCCAGCCAAGCACCGCCCCACGCGCGGGACATCCCTCAGAAGACCGACTTCGCCGTACGGACGTCAGTTCCCCGCAACGGACTTGACCGCCACGGACACCGGCGTGGACCCGCTGACCAGCTCCAGCGTCAGGCCCGCCGTCGCCGACGAATCGACGAGCTCGGCGAGGACCGCGGCCACGTCGTCACGCGGGATCGGCCCGCGCCCGGTCGACGCCTCCAGGCGCACGAGACCGGTGCCCGCGTCGTCCGTCAGCATGCCGGGGCGCAGGATCGTCCAGTCCAGGGCCTTGCGACCGCGTACGGAGGCATCGGCCTCGCCTTTGGCCCGCAGATAGGCGTCGAAGATCTCGTCGCCCTGGTGTGCGGGGTCCGCGCCCATCGACGACACGACGACGAAGCGCCGCACGCCCGCGCGCTCCGCCGCGTCCGCGAACAGCACGGCGGCATCGCGGTCCACGGTGTTCTTGCGGTCGGCGCCGCTGCCCGGTCCCGCGCCCGCCGCGAAGACGGCCGCGTCGGCGCCTTCCAGGAGCCCGGCGACCTCGTCGACGGACGCCGACTCCAGGTCGCACAGCGCCGCTTCGGCGCCCGCGGCCCGCAGCTCGCCCTCCTGCCCGCTTCTGCGGACGAGCCCGACGACCTCGTCACCCCGCGCGGCGAGCAACCGCTCGAGCCGCAGCGCGATCTGACCATGACCACCAGCGATGACAATGCGCATGTCTCCGACCGTACGACAGCCCCCGCAAGATCGCCCCGCGCACGCGGGAGCACGTCAGGCCGCGCCGCCCGCCCTCAGGAGGGTTCCGCGCCCTTCGTCCGACCTGGGCCGCTCCCCTTCGAGCGGCCCTGCCGCGGCAGGTCGAGCGCGACGGCGGCCGCCGAGTCGCAGTACTCCCGCACCGCGCTCGTCCGTGCCACCACGCGCCCCCGGTGCACCACGATGCGGCTGTACGCGAGCGAGAGCGCGCCCGCGAGATGGTCGCCCCGCACTGCGAGCAGTTCGGCGGGGAAGCCCGCCTCCACCCGGACCTGGGGCAGCCCCATCGCGGCCCGCGCCCCCGAGCTGACCGCGCCGTACGCGTCCTCGGGACGCAGCCCGCACCGCGAGGCCAGCAGATAGGCGGCCTCCAGCGGATCCCCCCGCCCCACGGGATTCGCCACGTCCCGCATGGCCCCGCTGCCCGCGGCGACCCGCACCCCGGCCGCCCGCAGCAGCCGCACCGGGGCCACCGCGCCCCGCCGCTCCACGCTTCCGCAGCCGCCCTGCGGCAGGCACACCACCGTCACGCCGGCCGCCGCCAGCTGTTCCGCGGTGCGTGCGGCCACGTCCGACGGCAGCCGCCCGAGCCCGCCGCACGGCCCGATCGTCACCCCGGGCCGCAGCCCGCCCGCCATCGCCGCGAGCCGACCGAGCCGCGCCGGATCGCTGCCGTCCGTGTGCAGGTCGACGGGGCAGCCGTGCTCGGCGGCGACCTCCAGCACGGCCTCCACGTACCCGGTCGGATCGGGATCCAGGTCGGGGCAGCCGCCCACCACGGAGGCGCCCATCTTCACCGCGTCCCGCAGCATCGCGAGCCCGTCGGCACCGGCCACCCCGGTCAGCAGGCGCGGCACGGCCACGGTCGCAAGGTCGACCAGGCCGCGCAGCGAACGCCGTGCCTGCAGCACCGCCTCCATCGACGTGAGCCCCGGGACGTCGCCGATCCGCACGTGCGAGCGCAGCGCCGTCGCGCCGTGCCCGAGCTGCAGCAGGGCGGCCTCGGTGGCCCTGCGCTGGACGTCGGCGACTTCGTACGAGACCGGGCCCTCCGCGTCCGCGGACAGTGCCGTGTCGCTGTGCGCGTGCGGTTCGGCCGTGGCCGGCAGCAGGAGGTAGCCGCCGAGGTCCACGCGCGCGGAGTGCGCGGTCAGGCTGCCCGCCGTGCCGACCGCTTCGATGCGCCCGGAGCCGAGCCGCACGTCCACGGTCCGGCCGTCGGTCAGCCGGGCGCCGCAGAGGAGCAGCGCGGAGGCGTCGGCGTCGTCACCTGAGGAGCCGGAAGAGCCGGATGACCCGGAGGAGTGGGGCTGCGGCTGGCTGTCGGGCATCGCGCTCCTGAGGTTCGGGGGCGGCTGCGGGGCATGGCGTCGTCCGGGGTGGAGGTGTCCGGGACCGAGACGTCCAAGATCACGCAGGGTGGGTCGAGCCTAGGGCGACGACCGGCCCTCTTCGAGGAGGAGCGGAATAGTCGTACCGGCGTGGTGTGAGCCTCAGGGGAAGCCTCGCCACGAGGCGCTGACCCCGCGTGGCGGGTGACGCCCGACCAGCGTGGCGGGAGACGTTCGACCGGTGTCGCGGGAGGGGCCGAACCGGTGTGGCGCGAGGCGCCGAAGTGACGTCCTGAGGCGCCCGGGACGCCTGCCGAGATGCCCCCGGACAGCCCCGTCGAAACGGATTTGGGCGATCGGCGACCGAGCGTGTAATGTCTTCATCGCTCGCCCCAATAGCTCAGTCGGTAGAGCGTCTCCATGGTAAGGAGAAGGTCTGCGGTTCGATTCCGCATTGGGGCTCTGATGTTGGTTGATCCTCACCCTCGGGTGAGGTGATCCGGCATCGCAGCGGTGTAGCTCAGTCGGTAGAGCAAGCGGCTCATAATCGCTGTGTCACCGGTTCAAGTCCGGTCACCGCTACTCATTTGGTAGCCGATTGTGGGGTCGGACCTTCGATCGGCTACTATTTTTTTGCGTTCATCCGTCCATCCGTCCGTCAAGGAGCACTCACGTGGCTGCCACAGACGTCCGCCCGAAGATCACGCTGGCCTGCGTGGAGTGCAAGGAGCGGAACTACATCACCAAGAAGAACCGGCGTAACGACCCGGACCGTCTTGAGATGAAGAAGCACTGCCCGCGCTGCAACGCGCACACTGCGCACCGCGAAACGCGCTAGATACAGGCTCGTACACGAGGCCGTCCCCGATTTCTGGGGGCGGCCTCGCGTCGTTTACCCATACCTGCAGGAGGTACCGAGTCCATGGCGCTCGACCAGTCCTTCGTGGGGCGGTCCTACCCGCCCACCGATCCTTACGAGGTCGGCCGGGAGAAGATCCGTGAGTTCGCCGAGTCGGTGGGCGACGCCAACCCCGCGTACACCGACGCGGAGGCCGCCAAGGCGTTCGGACACCCTGATGTGATCGCTCCGCCGACCTTTGTGTTCGCCATCTCGTTCAAGGCCGCGGCCAAGGTGATCGAGGACCCGCAGCTGGGGCTCGACTACAGCCGCGTCGTGCACGGCGACCAGAAGTTCGCGTACACCCGCCCGGTGCGTGCGGGGGACCGGCTCACGGTCACCTCGACCATCGACGGCATCAAGTCGCTGGCGGGCAACGACATCCTGGACATCCGCGGCGAGGTCCACGACGAGGCCGGCGAGCACGTCGTGACCGCCTGGACCAAGCTCGTCGCGCGTGCGGCGGCGGAGCCCGCGGCAGAGGGAGCGTGACGCGATGACCGCCAAGATTTCGTACGACAGCGTCGAGGTCGGCACCGAGCTGACGGCCCAGAGCTTCCCTGTGACGCGTGCCACGCTCGTCCGTTACGCGGGCGCCTCCGGTGACTTCAACCCAATCCACTGGAACGAGAAGTTCGCGGTCGAGGTCGGCCTTCCCGACGTCATCGCGCACGGCATGTTCACCATGGCCGAGGCGATCCGTGTCGTCACGGACTGGGTGGGTGACCCGGCCGCCGTCGTCGAGTACGGCGTGCGCTTCACCAAGCCCGTCGTGGTCCCGAACGACGACAAGGGCGCGCTGATCGAGGTCAGCGCCAAGGTCGCCCAGAAGCTCGACGACAACCGGGTCCGGGTGGACCTGGTGGCGATGAGCGCGGGCCAGAAGGTGCTGGGGATGTCCCGCGCCGTGGTCCAGCTCGCCTGATCGCTGAACCACCGCGCAAGCAGAACATGCAGGTACAGGCAGGAACATGCACGTAAGAGGCGCCCGCAATAGCGGGCGCCTCTTACGTGTCCGCCCTCTTGCGGCGCACCGCGTCGGGTCGGCGCCGTACCGGCCCCGCCCGCTCTCACCCCCTGTCGGGCCCGGACCGTACCCTTGAGCACGTGCAGGAACTCCACGATGCTCCCCTCGCCCCGCTGACCACCTTCCGGCTCGGCGGTCCCGCGACCCGTCTGATCACCGCGACGACCGACGCCGAGGTGATCGACGCCGTCCGCGAAGCCGACGACTCCGGGACCCCGCTGCTGCTCATCGGCGGCGGCTCGAACCTGGTCATCGGGGACAAGGGCTTCGACGGCACCGCTCTGCGCATCGCCACGAAGGGCTTCGAACTCGACGGTACGAGCCTTGAGCTGGCGGCCGGCGAGGTGTGGACCGACGCCGTGGCCCGCGTCGTGGAGGCCGGTCTCGCGGGCATCGAGTGCCTCGCCGGGATCCCGGGCTCCGCGGGTGCGACGCCGATCCAGAACGTGGGGGCGTACGGCCAGGAGGTCTCGTCGACCATCACCGAAGTGATCGCGTACGACCGGAAGACGCACGAGACGGTCACCGTCACGAACGCCGAGTGCGACTTCTCGTACCGCCACAGCCGTTTCAAGGCCGAACCCGACCGCTTCGTGGTGCTGCGTGTCCGCTTCGCGCTGGAGGACGCCCAGGGGATGAGCGCCCCCCTCAAGTACCCGGAGACGGCCCGCACGCTCGGCGTCGAGGCCGGTGACCGGGTGCCCGCGGCCGTCGCCCGCGAGACCGTCCTGAAGCTGCGCGCCGGCAAGGGCATGGTGCTCGACCCCGAGGACCACGACAGCTGGTCGGCCGGCTCCTTCTTCACCAACCCGATCCTCACCGAGGAGGAGTTCACCGCCTTCCACGCGCGCGTGGTGGACCGTCTCGGTGCGGACGTGGCGCCCCCCGCCTTCCCGACGGAGGACGGCCGCGTGAAGACCTCCGCCGCCTGGCTCATCGACAAGGCGGGCTTCACCAAGGGCTACGGAGAGGGCCCGGCCCGCATCTCCACCAAGCACACGCTCGCCCTCACCAACCGCGGCGGCGCGACCACGGAGGACCTGCTGGCCCTCGCCCGTGAGGTCGTCGCCGGAGTACGGGAGGCCTTCGGGGTCACGCTGGTCAACGAGCCGGTGACGGTGGGCGTCAGCCTCTGAGCGGCCCCTGGGCCCCCTGGCCTCTGCGCCCCTGAGCCCCTGATGGGCCGGGCCGCTAGTAGGCGACGCCCACGCCCTGCTTCACCGTCGACGCGTCCTCGACCGCCGCCAGCATCGCGTGCGCCACGTCGGCCCTGCCGATGAACCGCCCGCTGACCGGTGTGCCCCCGACGACCTTGCGGTAGCCGCCCGTCACCGGCTTGTCCTGGAGCCTCGGCGGGCGCACGGACGTCCAGTCCGTCGCGCTGCTCGCCAGCTCCGCCTCCATGGCCCGCAGATCGTCGTACACGGGCTTCAGGATCCTGCTGACCAGGGCTCCCATGATCCGGTCGATCACCGGCTCCCGCTCGGCCGGCGGCCCGACCGGCGCCGCGCTCACCACCACCAGCCTGCGCACCCCCTCGGCCTCCATGGCGTGCACCACGGACCGCGTGAGCCTCGCCGTGATCCCCGCGTCCGCCTTCTTGCGCGCCCCAAGGCCGGAGAGGACCGCGTCCCGCCCGGCCACCGCGGCCCGCAGGGACTCCGGGTCGCTCAGGTCGGCCCGGAACACTTCGAGGTCCTCTCCCGTCACGCTCAGCCGTGCTGGATCACGCACGACGGCCGTGACCTCGTGACCCGCTGCGAGCGCCTGCCGGACGATCTGCCCGCCGACACCCCCGGTCGCACCGAACACCGTGAGCTTCATCGCACACCCTCCCAAGGTGGGTAAGTATTCACTCACCCCTAGAGTGAGTATCCACTCACCCATTCGTCAAGGTTGGTTGGACGGCACATGCAGCAGAAGCCCACCCGCGCCCGCATCCTCGACGCGGCGCACGAACTCATGCTCACCATCGGCCTCGCCCGTGCCACCACCAAGGAGATCGCCAAGGCGGCGGGCTGCTCCGAAGCCGCGCTCTACAAGCACTTCGCGAGCAAGGAGGAGCTGTTCGTGGCGGTCCTCCAGGAGCGGCTGCCCCGCCTCGGCCCGCTCCTGCGCCGCCTCGCCGAGGACCCGGGGGAGCGCCCCGTGGAGGAGAACCTCGCCGAGATCGCCCGCCTGGCCAGCCACTTCTACGCCCAGAGCTTCCCGATCGCCGCATCCCTGTACGCCGAGCCCAAGCTCATGCGCCGTCACGCGGACTCCATGCAGGAGATGGGCACGGGCCCGCACATGCCCATCGAGGCCCTCGACGCCTACCTGCGCGCCGAACGCGACGCCGGCCGCATCGACCCCGGAGCCGACACGTTCGCGGCCGCCTCGCTCCTGCTGGGCGCCTGTGCCCAGCGCGCCTTCGCCTACGACTCGATGATCGGCAAGCAACCCCCGCAGCCCGTCGACGAGTTCGCCGCGGCCCTCGCCCGCACCCTCCTCGCGGGCATCAGCCGCTGAGCCACTCCTCGATCCCCGCCAGGAGCTTCTCCCGTACGTCGACGGGGGCGGCCGAGCCGCGCACCGACTGCCGGGCGAGCTCCGCCAGGTCGCTGTCGTCGAAGGCGTGGTGCCTGCGCACGATCTCGTACTGCGCGGCCAGCCGTGACCCGAAGAGCAGCGGATCGTCGGCCCCGAGAGCCATCGGCACCCCGGCGTCGAACAAGGTGCGCAGCGGTACGTCCTCGGGCTTGTCGTAGACACCCAGCGCCACGTTCGACGCCGGGCACACCTCGCAGGTCACGCCCCGCTCGGCCAGCCGCTTCAGGAGCCGCGGGTCCTCGGCTGCCCGCACCCCGTGCCCGATCCGCCCCGCGTGCAGGTCGTCCAGGCAGTCCCGCACGGAGGCGGGCCCGCTGAGCTCACCGCCGTGCGGGGCGGCGAGCAGGCCGCCGTCCCGCGCGATCGCGAAGGCCCGGTCGAAGTCCCGTGCGAAGCCCCGGCGTTCGTCGTTGGAGAGCCCGAAGCCGACGACGCCGCGATCGGCGTACCGCACCGCGAGCCGGGCCAGCGTGCGGGCGTCCAGAGGGTGCTTCATGCGGTTCGCGGCGACGAGCACGCGCATTCCGAGGCCGGTGTCCCGTGAGGCGCTCTCGACGGCGTCCAGGATGATTTCCAGGGCCGGGATGAGCCCACCGAGCCTCGGCGCGTACGACGTCGGGTCGACCTGGATCTCCAGCCACCCCGACCCGTCCCGTATGTCCTCCTCGGCGGCCTCCCGCACCAGGCGCTGGATGTCCTCGGGCTCCCGCAGGCAGGACCGCGCCATGTCGTAGAGCCGCTGGAAGCGGAACCACCCGCGTTCGTCGGTCGCCCGAAGCTGCGGAGGCTCACCCCCGGTCAGTGCCGGGGGCAGTCGCACCCCGTACTTGTCGGCGAGTTCCAGCAGGGTCGTGGGCCGCATCGACCCGGTGAAGTGCAGATGCAGGTGGGCCTTGGGCAGCTCTCTTACGTCACGTACACGCTCCATTCAAGGATCTTGCCGTACGTACGTGGCGTCCCGGAAGCCACTTTCCCCCTTCGAGGTCTCCCCCGAACGAAGAAACGGGCCGCCTCCCCGGAGAGGGAGACGGCCCGGAGACCGGGAAGGCCGGAGAAATCAGTCGCGGGCCTCGGCCAGGAGCTTCTGGATCCGCGAGACGCCCTCGACGAGGTCCTCGTCGCCCAGGGCGTACGAAAGGCGCAGGTAACCCGGCGTCCCGAAGGCCTCGCCAGGAACGACCGCGACCTCGGCCTCCTCCAGGATCAGTGCGGCGAGCTCCACGGAGTTCTGCGGGCGCTTGCCGCGGATCTCCTTTCCGATGAGGCCCTTCACGGAGGGGTACGCGTAGAAGGCGCCCTCGGGCTCGGGGCAGAAGACGCCCTCGATGTCGTTCAGCATCCGCACCATGGTCTTGCGGCGCCGGTCGAAGGCCTCGCGCATCTTCTCGACGGCGGTCAGATCGCCGGAGACGGCCGCGATGGCCGCCACCTGCGCCACATTGGAGACGTTCGACGTGGCGTGCGACTGGAGGTTCGTCGCGGCCTTCACGACATCCTTCGGGCCGACGATCCACCCCACGCGCCAGCCGGTCATCGCGTACGTCTTGGCCACGCCGTTGACCACGATGCACTTGTCGCGCAGCTCGGGCAGGATCGCGGGGAGCGAGGTGAACTTCGCGTCTCCGTAGACGAGGTGTTCGTAGATCTCGTCGGTCATGACCCACAGGCCGTGCTCGACGGCCCAGCGGCCGATCGCCTCGGCGTCGGCCTCGCTGTAGACGGCGCCCGTCGGGTTGGACGGCGACACGAAGAGGACGACCTTGGTGCGCTCGGTGCGCGCGGCCTCCAGCTGCTCCACGGAGACGCGGTAGCCGGTGGTCTCGTCGGCCACGACGTCGACCGGCACACCGCCCGCGAGACGGATCGACTCCGGGTACGTCGTCCAGTAGGGAGCCGGGACGATGACCTCGTCGCCCGGGTCGAGGATCGCGGCGAACGCCTCGTAGATCGCCTGCTTGCCGCCGTTCGTCACCAGGACCTGCGAGGCGTCGACCTCGTAGCCGGAGTCGCGCAGCGTCTTCGCGGCGATCGCGGCCTTGAGCTCGGGAAGTCCGCCGGCCGGGGTGTAGCGGTGGTACTTCGGGTTCTTGCAGGCCTCGACGGCGGCTTCGACCACGTAGTCGGGCGTCGGGAAGTCGGGCTCACCCGCGCCGAAACCGATCACCGGCCGTCCCGCGGCCTTGAGGGCCTTCGCCTTGGCGTCGACGGCGAGGGTCGCGGACTCGGAGATCGCGCCGACGCGGGCGGAAACCCTGCGCTCGGTGGGAGAAGTGGAAGCGCTCATCGCCCCATCGTTCCAGACCCGAAACACCCCTGGCACAGGGGTTTACACGACCGCCGGAACTGATTCTGTTCGACGGAGGGCCGCAGAGCACGTACACTCACTGCTCGTTGGCCCTCACCGGCCGCACCTTCTCCTCGCACTCTGTGCACTCGGGCGGATGCGGTAGGTTGGGGGAAATCAAAGGGTCGTAGCTCAATTGGTAGAGCACTGGTCTCCAAAACCAGCGGTTGGGGGTTCAAGTCCCTCCGGCCCTGCTACACACTCCTCTCGGATGTGTGCGCATGTACGTACTGCATTGCACCGCCGTGCGGCTCATACCGGGCGCGGCACGGCCACGACCCGGAATCAGGTGAGGACGAGTGACGGACGCCGTGGGCTCCATCGACATGCCTGATGCCCAGGACGAGGCGCCGGAGTCCAAGAAGAAGGCCCGCAAGGGTGGCAAGCGCGGCAAGAAGGGCCCCTTCGGCCGTCTCGCGCTCTTCTACCGCCAGATCGTCGCGGAACTCCGCAAGGTCGTCTGGCCGACTCGCAATCAGCTCACGACGTACACCACCGTGGTGATTGTCTTCGTCGTCATCATGATCGGTCTTGTGACCGTGATTGACTATGGGCTCAACCAGGCCGTCAAGTACGTCTTCGGCTGAGCCGAGAGCGAAGGGCGCCGTACCCGGCGCCCGTTTCGCGCGTTCCACCCCTCTGTATCCAGGAAGAAGCAGCCACCGTGTCTGACCCGAACCTGAACGACGCCGTTGAGCCGCGCGTGGATTCCGAGGAGTCCGTGAAGGACGAGCTCGACATCGTCGAGGCGGCGGACGCCGAGGACCCGGACCAGGCCGAGGCTGCTGACGCCGCCGCGGGCGCACCCGCCGAGGAGTCGGCGCTGCACGTCGAGACCGACACCGAGTCTGCCGAGGCCGATGACGCCGAGGCCGGTGACGAAGCCGCCGCCGAGTCCGACGAGGACGCCGAGGCCGTCGCCGATGACGAGTCCGAAGAGGGCACCGAGGCCGCCGAGTCCGCAGAGGACGAGGAGGAGGCCGAGCCGGTCGACCCGATCGTGGCCCTGCGCGAAGAGCTCCGTACCCTCCCCGGCGAGTGGTACGTCATCCACACGTACGCCGGTTACGAGAACCGCGTGAAGACCAACCTCGAGCAGCGTGCCGTCTCGCTGAACGTCGAGGACTTCATCTTCCAGGCCGAGGTGCCGCAGGAAGAGGTCGCGCAGATCAAGAACGGCGAGCGCAAGACGATCCGTCAGAACAAGCTCCCCGGATACGTCCTGGTGCGCATGGACCTGACGAACGAGTCCTGGGGCGTCGTCCGCAACACCCCCGGCGTCACCGGCTTCGTGGGCAACGCCTACGACCCGTACCCGCTGACCCTGGACGAGATCGTCAAGATGCTCGCTCCCGAGGCCGAGGAGAAGGCAGCCCGTGAGGCCGCCGAGGCCGAGGGCAAGCCGGCTCCGTCCCGCAAGGTCGAGGTCCAGGTGCTGGACTTCGAGGTCGGCGACTCGGTCACCGTCACCGACGGCCCGTTCGCGACGCTGCAGGCGACGATCAACGAGATCAACGCCGACTCGAAGAAGGTCAAGGGTCTCGTCGAGATCTTCGGCCGCGAGACCCCGGTCGAGCTCAGCTTCGACCAGATCCAGAAGAACTAGCCTTCGCGGCTTCCTCTGGAACACACGCCTCCGACCAGGTCAGACCGGCTCTCAAAGCCTGTCTGACCTGCTCGGTTTTTGGCCGCGCGACTATACCCGTTATCGTGGTGCGGTATGCCTCCATCCGGATGACTGGATGGTGGCTGGAAACTCTCACTAGGACCCGGAGAGAGCAATGCCTCCCAAGAAGAAGAAGGTCACGGGGCTTATCAAGCTCCAGATCCAGGCCGGCGCAGCCAACCCGGCCCCGCCGGTCGGCCCCGCGCTGGGCCAGCACGGCGTCAACATCATGGAGTTCTGCAAGGCCTACAACGCCGCGACCGAGTCGCAGCGTGGCTGGGTCATCCCGGTGGAGATCACGGTCTACGAAGACCGCTCCTTCACCTTCGTGACCAAGACTCCGCCGGCCGCCAAGATGATCCTCAAGGCCGCGGGTGTCGAGAAGGGCTCCGGCGAGCCGCACAAGACCAAGGTCGCCAAGATCACCGAGGCGCAGGTCCGCGAGATCGCCACCACCAAGATGGAAGACCTCAACGCCAACGACCTGGACGCCGCGTCGAAGATCATCGCCGGCACCGCCCGTTCCATGGGCATCACGGTCGAGGGCTAAGAGCTTTCCCCGTCTGACCTTTCTCAGTGGTAGGACCAAGCGCTGGTCCGCACCACGACTCCACACCTGAAACCAACAGGAGCAGAAGTGAAGCGCAGCAAGACTCTCCGCGCTGCGGACGCCAAGATCGACCGGGACAAGCTCTACGCCCCGCTCGAGGCCGTCCGTCTCGCCAAGGAGACCTCCGCGACCAAGTTCGACGGCACCGTCGAGGTCGCCTTCCGCCTGGGTGTCGACCCGCGCAAGGCCGACCAGATGGTCCGTGGCACCGTGAACCTCCCGCACGGCACCGGCAAGACCGCCCGGGTCCTGGTCTTCGCGACCGGTGACCGTGCTGCGGCCGCGGAAGCCGCTGGGGCCGACATCGTCGGCGCCGACGAGCTCATCGACGAGGTCGCCAAGGGTCGCCTGGACTTCGACGCCGTCGTCGCCACGCCGGACCTCATGGGCAAGGTCGGCCGCCTCGGCCGCGTGCTCGGTCCGCGTGGTCTGATGCCGAACCCGAAGACCGGCACCGTGACCCCCGACGTCGTGAAGGCTGTCAACGACATCAAGGGCGGCAAGATCGAGTTCCGCGTCGACAAGCACTCGAACCTGCACTTCATCATCGGCAAGGTCTCCTTCGACGAGACCAAGCTGGTGGAGAACTACGCCGCGGCCCTGGAGGAGATCCTCCGTCTGAAGCCGTCGGCCGCCAAGGGTCGCTACATCAAGAAGGCCGCCATCGCCACCACGATGGGCCCCGGCATTCCGCTGGACAGCAACCGCACCCGCAACCTCCTCACCGAGGAGGACCCGGCCGCCGTCTGAATCTGACGGCAGTCGCGTCGCGCACGCGTTTCTGACGACGGGCCCCGCAACCTTTCGAGGTGCGGGGCCCGTCCTCGTATGCGTGCGGTTCCTCAGAGCACTCGGGGGACTGTGCCAGCGTGCGGGATTCACACGAGTGCAAGGGGTGGGATGTCATGAACAGCACGACCATGCGACGCGCAGGCCTGTCGATCGCGGTGGCCGCCGCGTTGACCGGGGTCGCGGCCTGTGGCTCCTCCGACGGCGGCGGTGACGCGAAGAGCGGCAAGAAGGGCTCCGTGGCCCTCAGCCCCGTGGCGGCCCTGCGCTCCATCGACGACAAGACCGGCGACGCCGACTCGGCCAAGATCGAGAGCAAGACGGTCATGGGGACCAAGATGTCGATGGACATGACGGGCTCCATGGCGTGGTCGGACGGCATCACCGGCAATGTCACCGCGACCCTCACGGGCGGCACGCAGGCCGAGCAGATGAAGCAGATGGGTCAGTCGAAGATCGACTACCGCTATCTGAAGGACGGGTTCTACGCGAACATGGGGGACCAGTTCGCCTCGCAGGCCGGTGGCGGCAAGCACTGGCTCGCGTACGACTACGACACGCTGGCCGAGATGAGCGGCGCCGCCGGCGACGCGTTCAAGGACCAGATGCAGAACACCACCCCGAACCAGTCGGTCAAGATGCTTCTCGCTTCGGGAGACGTGAAGCGCGTGGGCGAGGAGAAGGTCCGCGGGACGCGGACGACCCACTACTCGGGGACCGTCGACGCCGCGGACCTAACCGGCAAGAGCGCGGACCTCGACGCCGGGCAGATGGCCGAGCTGAAGAAGCAGTTCAAGCAGGTCGGCCTGACCACGCAGACGGTCGACATCTGGGTCAACGACGAAGACCTCCTGGTCAAGAAGACCGAGAAGGGCGAGACGAACGAGGGCGGGTTCTCACAGACGGCCTACTACAGCGACTACGGCACCCCCGTGTCCGTGGAGAAGCCCCCGTCCTCGGACACCCTGAGCTTCAAGGACCTCATGAACCGGCAGCCGCAGGCCTGACCTCGGACGTCGGGTATTCTCGCCAGACCTAATTGTGTCGATCATGTGTTCCTAGGGGTGGGGTCATGACTGTGAAGAGAATGGCGGGCGCTGTACTCGCCACCACACTGCTGTGTACGGGCGCGGTGGCCTGCGGAGGCTCCGACAAGGACGACAAGGCCAAGGGGACGGGCTCGGGGGAGACCCAGTCCCGGTCGCAGGTGACCGAGGTCATCACGGCGGCGTACGAGAAGACCTCGAAGGCCAAGTCGGCCAAGGTCGAGATGACGATGACGGCGCCGAAGTCCATGGGCGGCTCCAGCGGCAACATGAAGATGTCCGGTGTCATGGGCTGGGACCCGACCGTCATGGACATGACGATGTCGGGCTCGGCGCTCACCGAGGGCGACCCGCAGGCTCCGGACAAGGTCCGGATGATCTGGCGCGACAACGTGATCTACATGGACGCCGGGGCTGCCGCCGCCAAGGAGATGGACGGCAAGCACTGGATGAAGATGGACCTCAACTCCATCGCCGAGCAGGCCGGTGACGAGAAGCTCGCGAAGCAGATGACCGGCGGCCTGGACAGCATGAACCAGGACCCGGCGCAGCAGCTCGCCATGCTCCTGGACTCGCCGAACCTCAAGCACGCCGGTCCCGCGAAGGTCGACGGCGTGCAGACCCAGCGCTACAAGGGCCGGCTCTCCGTCAAGGAGATGATGGCGTCCAACAAGGGCCTCGACGAGATGCTCGGCAAGGGCGAGCGCGAGAAGCTCCTCAAGAACATCGAGAAGTCGGGCATCAAGGGGTACGACACCGAGGTCTGGGTCAATGAGGACGACTACCCCGTCCGCATGGACATCGACATCAAGAGCCCCGAGGGCACGATGAAGACCTCGCAGAAGTTCTCCGACTACGGGACGACCGCCGAGGTGTCCGCCCCGCCGGCCGGTAAGACCTTCGACCTGATGGAGATGTTCAAGGAGCTCGGAAAGGGCGCGGGAGCCGGCGAGGACAGCGGTTTCTGACCGCTCTCAAAGGCCCTTACCGCGGCCCTTCCCGGCCGATTTGCCTGACGCGAACCCGTTCGCGTACTCTTCCACAGAAGCCAAAGACCGCTGGTCGTTGCCGTGTGCTCGTAAGAGTGTGCGGCGGCCGAAGGATCCGCTGAAACTGCGGACGACCCGCGTAGGTGACTGTGGAAGTGAGTGCTCCCGGACGGAATTCCGTCAGGTCGAGCTCATGCCCCGGCGCCTGCGCCGGGGCGTTTTGTTTTGTCAGCCCCTTCTGAGCGGTCCTCATCACCCGGAAGGAGGCCGACGCTCTATGCCGACGCCCGACAAGGCTGCCGCGGTAGCCGAGCTCACGGACAAGTTCCGCAGCTCGAACGCCGCCGTGCTGACCGAGTACCGGGGTCTCACCGTGGCCCAGCTCAAGCAGCTGCGCCGTTCGCTCGGTGAGAACTCCGAGTACGCCGTGGTGAAGAACACGCTGACCAAGATCGCGGCCAACCAGGCCGGGATCAACCAGCTGGACGACCTGTTCGCGGGTCCGACCGCTGTTGCCTTCGTCACCGGTGACCCGGTGGTGTCGGCGAAGGGTCTTCGTGACTTCGCCAAGGACAACCCCAACCTCGTCATCAAGGGCGGTGTCCTTGATGGCAAGGCGCTGTCCGCCGACGAGATCAAGAAGCTCGCGGACCTCGAGTCCCGCGAGGTTCTGCTCGCCAAGCTGGCCGGCGCGCTGAAGGGCAAGCAGACGCAGACTGCGCAGCTCTTCCAGGCTCTGCCGTCGAAGTTCGTCCGCACCGCGGAAGCGCTTCGCGCCAAGAAGGCCGAGCAGGGCGGTGCCGAGTAATTCGGCTCGCGCATTGATCGCCGCCCGCTAGGGCGACGGTCGCAGCGGGCCGAACGTACGCCCGCCTTCATATACACCCGGCACCAGCCGAATTAGTGGAAGGATCGCCCATCATGGCGAAGCTCAGCCAGGAAGACCTGCTTGCCCAGTTCGAGGAGCTCACCCTCATCGAGCTCTCCGAGTTCGTGAAGGCCTTCGAGGAGAAGTTCGACGTCACCGCCGCCGCGGCCGTCGCCGCCGCCCCGGCCGGCCCGGGCGCCCCGGTCGAGGCCGCCGAGGAGCAGGACGAGTTCGACGTCATCCTCACCGGCGCCGGCGAGAAGAAGATCCAGGTCATCAAGGTCGTGCGCGAGCTCACCTCCCTGGGCCTCAAGGAGGCCAAGGACCTCGTCGACGGCACCCCGAAGCCGGTCCTCGAGAAGGTCGCCAAGGAGGCCGCTGACAAGGCTGCCGAGTCCCTCAAGGCCGCCGGCGCCTCCGTCGAGGTCAAGTAACACCTCGCGAGTCGTCTGCCACGCGCCTGTAGGCGTGTAGGTGGCAGGGCTTTTCAGCGCTGCTCAGGCAGCGCTACGCCAAGGGCGATCACCCATCTGGGTGGTCGCCCTTCGGCGTTCTCCGGCGCACCCTTACGGCTGCCTTGCGCAGCCCGTCCCGACGAGTATGGTGATCTTCGTCGTGCCTCCGAACCGCCGTGACGGTGCGCTCCGGGAGCCAAGTCGGGGCAGGGGGGCCTTGACGAACCGCACGCAGCGCGCAATTCTCAGGACGCGTCGTCACAAGGATCCGCATCCGAGGCATGGATCGGCGGCGAAGAGGGCAGTATCGATGTGCATCGAGGGCGTGGCTTGCAGCAGGGGTTGAGAACAACGAGGGTCTCCCAGAACCCGCACTGGACATCAGTGGGCCAACTGGCTACACTGACCCTTTGCGCTGCCTGTTAGCTGCCTCCTGCCCGTCACCAGGGGCATGCCCATGCTTGAGCACTGTGGACCGAATCTTCCCTGACCTGGGAATTCTGTCCCCCTGTCCAACTTGGGACCGGTACGCGCGTAGTGAGTCCGAGCCCTCGGAAGGACCCCCTCTTGGCCGCCTCGCGCACTGCCTCGACCGCGAATACGAACAACGGCGCCAGCACCGCCCCGCTGCGCATCTCCTTTGCAAAGATCAGGGAGCCCCTCGAGGTTCCGAACCTTCTTGCGCTGCAGACCGAGAGCTTTGACTGGCTGCTCGGCAATGACGCGTGGAAGGCTCGTGTCGAGGCGGCTCTCGACAGTGGACAGGACGTCCCCACCAAGTCCGGTCTGGAGGAGATCTTCGAGGAGATCTCTCCGATCGAGGACTTCTCCGGGTCGATGTCCCTGACGTTCCGCGACCACCGTTTTGAGCCCCCGAAGAACTCCATCGACGAGTGCAAGGAGCGCGACTTCACGTTCGCCGCCCCGCTCTTCGTCACTGCCGAGTTCACCAACAACGAGACCGGCGAGATCAAGTCCCAGACGGTCTTCATGGGCGATTTCCCGCTCATGACGAACAAGGGCACCTTCGTCATCAACGGCACCGAGCGTGTCGTCGTGTCGCAGCTGGTCCGTTCGCCGGGTGTCTACTTCGATTCCTCGATCGACAAGACGTCCGACAAGGACATCTTCTCCGCCAAGATCATCCCGTCCCGGGGTGCCTGGCTGGAGATGGAGATCGACAAGCGCGACATGGTCGGTGTCCGCATCGACCGCAAGCGCAAGCAGTCGGTCACCGTTCTGCTCAAGGCTCTCGGTTGGACGACCGAGCAGATCCTCGAGGAGTTCGGCGAGTACGAGTCCATGCGCGCCACCCTGGAGAAGGACCACACCCAGGGCCAGGACGACGCGCTGCTCGACATCTACCGCAAGCTCCGTCCGGGCGAGCCGCCGACGCGTGAGGCTGCTCAGACGCTGCTTGAGAACCTCTACTTCAACCCCAAGCGCTACGACCTCGCGAAGGTCGGCCGCTACAAGGTCAACAAGAAGCTGGGTGCGGACGCTCCGCTCGACGCGGGCATCCTCACGGTCGAGGACATCATCGCCTCGATCAAGTACCTGGTGAAGCTGCACGCCGGTGAGACCGAGACCGTTGGCGACAGCGGCACGTCGATCGTCGTCGAGACCGACGACATCGACCACTTCGGCAACCGTCGTCTGCGCAACGTCGGCGAGCTCATCCAGAACCAGGTCCGCACGGGTCTGGCTCGTATGGAGCGCGTCGTGCGTGAGCGCATGACGACCCAGGACGTCGAGGCGATCACGCCGCAGACCCTGATCAACATTCGCCCGGTCGTGGCGTCGATCAAGGAATTCTTCGGCACCTCGCAGCTGTCGCAGTTCATGGACCAGAACAACCCGCTGTCGGGTCTCACCCACAAGCGCCGTCTGTCGGCGCTTGGCCCGGGTGGTCTCTCCCGTGAGCGGGCCGGCTTCGAGGTCCGTGACGTGCACCCGTCCCACTACGGCCGCATGTGCCCGATCGAGACGCCTGAAGGCCCCAACATTGGTCTGATCGGCTCGCTCGCCTCGTACGGCCGCGTCAACGCGTTCGGCTTCGTCGAGACGCCGTACCGCAAGGTCGTCGAGGGCGTCGTCACCGACGACGTCGACTACCTGACGGCCGACGAGGAAGACCGCTTCGTGATCGCCCAGGCCAACGCCGTGCTGGGTGAGGACATGCGCTTCACCGAGTCGCGCGTCCTGGTCCGCCGTCGTGGCGGCGAGATCGACTACATCCCCGGCGACGACGTCGACTACATGGACGTCTCGCCGCGCCAGATGGTGTCGGTCGCGACCGCGATGATCCCGTTCCTCGAGCACGACGACGCCAACCGTGCCCTCATGGGCGCGAACATGATGCGTCAGGCCGTGCCGCTGATCACCGCCGAGGCTCCCCTCGTCGGCACCGGCATGGAGTACCGCTGTGCGGTCGACGCCGGTGACGTGATCAAGGCCGAGAAGGCGGGTGTGGTCCAGGAGGTCTCCGCGGACTACGTCACGGTCACGAACGACGACGGCACGTACACCACGTACCGCATCGCCAAGTTCTCCCGGTCGAACCAGGGCACCTCGGTCAACCAGAAGGTTGTCGTCGACGAGGGCGCCCGCGTGATCGAGGGCCAGGTCCTGGCCGACGGTCCCGCGACCGAAGAGGGCGAGATGGCCCTCGGCAAGAACCTGCTCGTGGCGTTCATGCCCTGGGAAGGTCACAACTACGAGGACGCGATCATCCTGTCGCAGCGCCTCGTGCAGGACGACGTCCTCTCCTCGATCCACATCGAGGAGCACGAGGTCGACGCCCGTGACACCAAGCTGGGCCCGGAGGAGATCACCCGGGACATCCCGAACGTCTCCGAGGAGGTCCTCGCGGACCTCGACGAGCGCGGCATCATCCGTATCGGTGCCGAGGTCGTCGCCGGCGACATCCTCGTCGGCAAGGTCACGCCCAAGGGTGAGACCGAGCTGACCCCCGAGGAGCGTCTGCTCCGCGCGATCTTCGGTGAGAAGGCGCGCGAGGTGCGCGACACCTCGCTGAAGGTGCCGCACGGCGAGATCGGCAAGGTCATCGGCGTCCGCGTCTTCGACCGTGAAGAGGGCGACGAGCTGCCGCCGGGCGTGAACCAGCTGGTTCGTGTCTACGTGGCGCAGAAGCGCAAGATCACGGACGGTGACAAGCTCGCCGGTCGTCACGGCAACAAGGGCGTCATCTCCAAGATCCTTCCGATCGAGGACATGCCCTTCCTTGAGGACGGCACGCCGGTCGACATCATCCTCAACCCGCTGGGTGTCCCGTCCCGAATGAACCCGGGTCAGGTCCTGGAGATCCACCTCGGCTGGCTCGCCAGCCAGGGCTGGGACGTCTCCGGTCTCAGCGAGGAGTGGGCGCAGAGCCTGCAGCGCATCGGCGCCGACCAGGTCGCCCCGCGGACGAACGTCGCGACCCCGGTCTTCGACGGCGCCCGCGAGGACGAGCTGACCGGCCTCCTCGAGCACACCGTCCCGAACCGCGACGGCGACCGCATGGTCCTCCCGTCCGGCAAGGCGCGGCTGTTCGACGGTCGCTCCGGCGAGCCGTTCCCGGACCCGATCTCGATCGGGTACATGTACATCCTCAAGCTGCACCACCTGGTCGACGACAAGCTCCACGCTCGCTCGACCGGTCCGTACTCCATGATCACCCAGCAGCCGCTGGGTGGTAAGGCTCAGTTCGGTGGTCAGCGCTTCGGTGAGATGGAGGTGTGGGCGCTCGAGGCTTATGGCGCCGCTTACGCCCTCCAGGAGCTGCTGACGATCAAGTCCGACGACGTGACCGGCCGCGTGAAGGTCTACGAGGCCATCGTCAAGGGCGAGAACATCCCCGAGCCCGGCATTCCCGAGTCCTTCAAGGTGCTCATCAAGGAAATGCAGTCGCTCTGCCTCAACGTGGAGGTGCTGTCCTCGGACGGCATGTCCATCGAGATGCGCGACACCGACGAGGACGTCTTCCGCGCGGCGGAAGAGCTCGGTATCGACCTGTCCCGGCGCGAGCCGAGCAGCGTCGAAGAGGTCTGACGGGTTGGCCGGCCGGACCTCGTGTCCGGCCGGCTCTCCCCGGACCCGTTCAGACCATGATTGAGACTCGACCCCGAAAGAGGGATTGACGACAAAGTGCTCGACGTCAACTTCTTCGACGAGCTGCGGATCGGCCTTGCCACCGCGGACGACATCCGACAGTGGTCCCACGGCGAGGTCAAGAAGCCGGAGACCATCAACTACCGCACGCTCAAGCCCGAAAAGGACGGACTCTTCTGCGAGAAGATCTTCGGTCCGACCCGGGACTGGGAGTGCTACTGCGGCAAGTACAAGCGTGTCCGCTTCAAGGGCATCATCTGCGAGCGCTGCGGCGTCGAGGTCACTCGCGCCAAGGTGCGTCGTGAGCGGATGGGCCACATTGAGCTGGCCGCGCCTGTCACGCACATCTGGTACTTCAAGGGCGTCCCGTCGCGCCTCGGCTACCTGCTTGATCTCGCCCCGAAGGACCTCGAAAAGGTCATCTACTTCGCGGCGTACATGATCACGTTCGTGGACGAGGAGCGCCGTACGCGTGACCTGCCCTCCCTGGAGGCGCACGTCTCCGTGGAGCGTCAGCAGGTCGAGAACCGTCGCGACTCCGACCTGGAGGCCCGCGCCAAGAAGCTCGAGACCGACCTGGCCGAGCTCGAGGCCGAGGGCGCCAAGGCCGACGTACGCCGCAAGGTGCGCGAAGGTGCCGAGCGTGAGATGAAGCAGCTGCGTGACCGTGCGCAGCGCGAGATCGACCGTCTCGACGAGGTGTGGAACCGCTTCAAGAACCTCAAGGTCCAGGACCTGGAGGGTGACGAGCTGCTCTACCGCGAGCTGCGTGACCGCTTCGGCACGTACTTCGACGGTTCGATGGGTGCCGCTGCACTGCAGAAGCGCCTTGAGTCGTTCGACCTGGATGAGGAAGCCGAGCGGCTTCGCGAGATCATCCGTACCGGCAAGGGCCAGAAGAAGACCCGTGCGCTCAAGCGCCTCAAGGTCGTCTCCGCGTTCCTGCAGACCAGCAACAGCCCCAAGGGCATGGTGCTCGACTGCGTGCCGGTCATCCCGCCGGACCTGCGTCCGATGGTGCAGCTGGACGGTGGCCGCTTCGCGACCTCCGACCTGAACGACCTGTACCGCCGCGTGATCAACCGCAACAACCGCCTGAAGCGGCTTCTCGACCTCGGTGCTCCCGAGATCATCGTGAACAACGAGAAGCGCATGCTCCAGGAGGCCGTGGACGCCCTCTTCGACAACGGTCGTCGTGGTCGCCCGGTCACCGGTCCCGGTAACCGCCCGCTGAAGTCCCTGAGCGACATGCTCAAGGGCAAGCAGGGTCGTTTCCGTCAGAACCTTCTCGGTAAGCGTGTGGACTACTCCGCGCGTTCCGTGATCGTCGTCGGCCCGCAGCTGAAGCTGCACCAGTGTGGTCTGCCGAAGGCCATGGCGCTGGAGCTCTTCAAGCCGTTCGTGATGAAGCGTCTGGTTGACCTCAACCACGCGCAGAACATCAAGTCGGCGAAGCGCATGGTCGAGCGCGGCCGCACGGTCGTGTACGACGTCCTGGAAGAGGTCATCGCCGAGCACCCGGTTCTCCTGAACCGTGCGCCGACGCTGCACCGCCTCGGCATCCAGGCCTTCGAGCCGCAGCTGGTCGAGGGCAAGGCCATTCAGATCCACCCGCTCGTCTGCACCGCGTTCAACGCGGACTTCGACGGTGACCAGATGGCCGTGCACCTGCCGCTCTCCGCGGAGGCGCAGGCCGAGGCACGCATCCTGATGCTGTCCTCGAACAACATCCTGAAGCCGGCAGACGGCCGTCCCGTCACCATGCCGACCCAGGACATGGTTCTCGGTCTCTTCTTCCTCACGACGGACGAGGAAGAGCGCAAGGTCATCGGTGAGGGCCGTTCGTTCGGTTCCTCCGCCGAGGCGACCATGGCGTTCGACGCCAAGGAGCTCTCGCTCCAGGCCAAGGTCGACATCCGCTTCCCGGTGGGCACCATCCCGCCGCGCGGCTGGACCCCGCCGGCCGTCGAAGAGGGCGAGCAGGAGTACCAGCAGGGCGACAGCTTCCGGCTGCGTACGACCCTGGGCCGCGCGCTCTTCAACGAGCTGCTGCCCGAGGACTACCCGTTCGTCGACTACTCGGTGGGCAAGAAGCAGCTCTCCGAGATCGTCAACGACCTGGCCGAGCGCTACCCCAAGGTCATCGTGGCGGCGACGCTCGACAACCTGAAGGCGGCGGGCTTCTTCTGGGCGACCCGTTCCGGTGTCACCGTGGCCATCTCCGACGTCGTGGTCCCCGAGGCCAAGAAGGCGATCGTCGCGGGCTACGAGGCGCAGGACGAGAAGGTCCAGAAGCAGTACGAGCGCGGTCTGATCACCAAGGACGAGCGCACGCAGGAGCTCATCGCGATCTGGACCAAGGCGACCAACGAGGTTGCCGAGGCGATGAACGCGAACTTCCCCAAGACGAACCCCATCTTCATGATGGTTGACTCGGGTGCCCGAGGAAACATGATGCAGATGCGTCAGATCGCCGGTATGCGTGGTCTGGTGTCGAACGCGAAGAACGAGACGATCCCGCGTCCGATTAAGGCGTCGTTCCGTGAGGGCCTCTCGGTCCTCGAGTACTTCATCTCCACGCACGGTGCCCGTAAGGGTCTGGCGGACACGGCTCTCCGTACCGCTGACTCCGGTTACCTCACCCGTCGTCTGGTCGACGTCTCTCAGGACGTCATCATTCGCGAGGAGGACTGTGGCACCGAGCGCGGTCTGAAGCTCAAGATCGCGGTCAAGGGCGAGGACGGTGTGCTCCGCAAGACGGAGAACGTCGAGACCTCGGTGTACGCCCGCATGCTGGCCGAGGACGTCGTCATCGACGGCAAGGTCATCGCGCCGGCCAACGTCGACCTCGGTGACGTGCTCATCGACGCCCTGGTCGCCAACGGCGTCGAGGAGGTCAAGACCCGTTCGGTCCTGACCTGTGAGTCCGCGGTCGGCACCTGTGCCTTCTGCTACGGCCGTTCGCTCGCCACCGGCAAGCTGGTCGACATCGGTGAGGCGGTCGGCATCATCGCCGCCCAGTCCATCGGTGAGCCCGGCACGCAGCTGACGATGCGTACGTTCCACACCGGTGGTGTGGCCGGTGACGACATCACCCAGGGTCTGCCCCGTGTCGTCGAGCTCTTCGAGGCTCGTACGCCCAAGGGTGTCGCCCCGATCTCGGAGGCGGCAGGCCGCATCCGTATCGAGGAGACCGAGAAGACCAAGAAGATCGTCGTCACGCCGGACGACGGCAGCGACGAGACTCCCTTCCCGATCTCGAAGCGCGCCAAGGTCCTCGTGCGTGAGGGTGACCACGTCGAGGTGGGCCAGAAGCTCACCTTCGGTGCCACCAACCCGCACGACGTGCTGCGGATCCTCGGTCAGCGCGCGGTCCAGGTCCACCTGGTCGGCGAAGTCCAGAAGGTCTACAACAGCCAGGGCGTGTCGATCCACGACAAGCACATCGAGATCATCATCCGGCAGATGCTGCGCCGCGTGACGATCATCGAGTCCGGCGACGCTGAACTGCTGCCGGGCGAGCTCGTCGAGCGCTCGAAGTTCGAGACCGAGAACCGTCGTGTGGTCACCGAGGGCGGTCACCCCGCCTCCGGCCGTCCGCAGCTGATGGGTATCACGAAGGCCTCGCTGGCAACGGAGTCCTGGCTGTCGGCCGCCTCCTTCCAGGAGACGACCAGGGTCCTGACGGACGCGGCGATCAACGCCAAGTCCGACTCCCTGATCGGCCTCAAGGAGAACGTCATCATCGGTAAGCTCATCCCGGCCGGTACGGGTCTCTCCCGCTACCGCAACATCCGGGTGGAGCCGACCGAAGAGGCCAAGGCAGCGATGTACTCGGCCGTCGGCTACGACGACATCGACTACTCGCCCTTCGGCACTGGCTCCGGCCAGGCTGTTCCGCTGGAGGACTACGACTACGGGCCTTACAACCAGTAGGACCTACGTCTGTTGAAGGGCGGTCACCCTGTGGGGTGGCCGCCCTTCGGCGTTCCTCAGTGACCGGGGTGCTGAAGCTGCCGCTGGAGCTGCTGCAGCCGGGTGTGGTGATCCGGCTTGGAGGAGAGCATTGAAGGCGCTGGGAGGAGGCGGTCGTGGCGGTGGACCGGGCTGGGTGGCTTCGAGGCTTCCTCGTCGGTGATGAAGCGCTGCAGCACCGCGACCAGCTGAGGGCCGAAGCCGCGCAGGGCCGCGGCTCGGTCGGCGCGCAGCTCGGCCCGCCTGTTCACTGCGGCGAGCAGCCATGGAGTGAGCGCCGGAAGGAGCAGCCAGGGGAACAGATAGAGCAGCACAAGGCCGACCACTACCGCCAGCAGGATGAGTCGACGGTTGGCTTCCTTTGCCTCGATGTGCCGATGCGGAAGCGTGAGCCGGTGGAGGCCCTGCAGCGCCCGCCAGAGGAGCCTGCCGGGCAGGGCGTACCAGTTGCTCAGGAGCGCGGACCAGGAGTGCCCCGCGACATGGTGGCTGAGCTCATGGGCGAGCACTGCCGCGAGCTGGCCGGGCGGGAGCCGTAGCGCTGCCGAGGTGACGGTCACAATGTGTCCCGCTGCGGCCTCCGCGTTGAGTTCCTCGCTCTCGGAGATCCAGAGCTGGTATGTGGCCGGGTCCGCTCCGAAGCGGGCCGTGACGTCGCGCCAGAGCGGCTTCAGTTGATCACCCTCCACGAGGGACGGTGGCCTGTGGCCGAAGACATGGTGGGCCAGGAACGCCTCTGTCGGGCGGTGAAAGATCAGAGCACCGCTGAGCAGCCACCCGGCGACCGTGGCCCACAGGGGAATGCCGGTCGCGCTCTCCAGTACGTAGGCCAGGCAGGCCACGACCAAGAGGCTGGCCGCCGCGTGCGGCAGGTGGAGCGCCAGCGATCCGACGGCGAGGGCGTCGGCGCCCCTGCGGCGGGCCGCTATGTGGACGCGCCCGGTGTGCGGGACGTGGGCCTCGGGGTCCTGGCCGCTCACGGTCGCCGGCGTCTCTGAGGTATCGGATATTCGGGGCGCCTGTGATGCCGCATCCGCCGCCGGCTTCCGCAAGGCATCGGGCGGGCGTGGCTGTGGAGTGGAGTCAGGCTCGGGATAGCGGGGTGACACCGCCGGGTCGTGTTCCGGGTACTCAGGTTCGTACGGCTGGGACATGGTGTTCCTTCCTTCGGTACGGGCTTCCTCAGCCGAGCAGCAGGGCCGCGGGCAGCAGCAAGGTCGCCGCTGTGAGGGCCAGGAGTCCGGCGCGTACGCACAGGTGCTTGTGTGCGGCGATCCGACTGGTCGCCGCAAGCGCCGCCACAAGAAGGGGAGTCGGGTCGCGGTCGGCCTCCGTCAGCGCTTGTGTCAGGGCGCCTGATTCGGCGGCGCGTCGGATGTCGCCGAAGTAGCCGAGTGGCCGCCCCAGTTCCCAGTCGCTCTTGCGGTAGCGAGGCATGACCGCGAGGAGCATCGAGACCAGGGAAGCCGCGAGTGCGCAGATTCCGGTCCACCAGATGACGGCCCAGGGAAGGGCGAGCCGGGACGGGTCCCAGCCGCGGCTCACGACGAGGCCGCCGAGCAGCCCCACCACCATCGCGATGGCGCCGACCGCTACGGCCGCCTTGTTGTCGGCGCGGCTGATCTCGGCCCGGATCTCGGCGAGCAGCCGGACACCGGATTGCGATTCCTCGGCGGTCATACGGATTCGGTTTGGTCGTCAGGATGCCGGGCGGCGCGATCGGGCGGCTTGCGCAGCGGGTCTTCCTGCTGTGCGTCGGCCGAGCCGCCGACTGCCTGGGCGAACATCGACCTGAACAGCGCGAGGACCAGTTGCTGAGGCTCTTCCAGCTGGTACTTCTCCAGGGTTCCCTCCGGTAGGACCCGGTCGATGAGTCCGAGCTGGTTCTCGATCGTCCGCTTCTCGTCGGCGCGCAGGTTCTCTACGACGAGTCGGGTGTCCTGCGTGTGCTCGGCCAGGTGTAGGAGGAGGGCGGCGACTCCGCCCTTGGCCAGGTGATGACGGTAGAACTCGATCTTCCGCGCCTTGAGTTGCTGCTCCTGTTCCAGCCGCATCAGTTCCACGTCGTGTTCGGACAGCGCGGCCTCGGCGTTGTACCGGGCCGCGCGCAGGCGCCCCTGCTGGGCGCGCTCTTCGGGATCGCGCCGCAGCCGCGCGGTGCCGCCGAGCCGGAGCCCTTGCCGTGCCGCGTGGTCACCGGAGGCATCGAGGGTCTGTTGCACGGCGGCCTCGGCGTCCGCACTCGAGGAGATGGTGAACTTCCTGGTCACAGGGCGCAGCAGACGGTGCAGTACGCGGTTCAGCAGGGCCGGGATGTCGCGCTCCTGGCTGACGACGAAGCGCTCCGGGTCAGTCACCTGCCAGGTGAGGTCGAAGGTGGTGTCGAACTCGAAGCTGTCGATGTCGCTGGGCAGACGAGTGCGCAGGCGCAGGGGATGGACGCCCAGGTCGACCTCGTACACGGCGGTTCGGCCACGGAGGCTTGTCGGGCGCCGTGGTGGCAGATACGTCTCGTACGAGTCACCGGCCCCGGCGACCACGAGAGCGCAGTCGGCGCGGCCCAGATAGCGACGGCCCGGGATCTCGTAGCGCGACAGCTGGCGTACGGCGAGAACGGGATCGGTCAGGCCAGTAGGCCGACCGCAGTGCTCCGGGAGGGTGTCCCTGGCGTCCGGATCGTGAGGACTGCCGGGGGCGCGGGGATTGTTCGGGCGGATCAGATCGGTCAGCTCGTCCAGGCTGGGCGGGCCCATCAGGCCAGACCGGTCACGGTTGTCGGGTGCCACAGGTGTCGTCTGTGCCTCTCGCGAGAACTGGGGGGTCCGGCTTTCAGGGTGTTCCTGACCTGTCGCCACAGCGGGCTCCTCTCCGGCTCATGAGTGCGCTGCGACGGCCGTGCGCAGGCGGTGGGTGACGTGCAGGGGGCTGCCGTCGGCGGCGTGCGCCGTGCGCAGGAGGTGGTCGATCCGCTGCCGGTCGGCTTCGGTGTCGGCGAGTGCGGCCAGCAGCGGGGTCAAGGACCGCTCGGTGTAGGGGTCTCGCTCCGCCACACGGACCCATTGCTGCAAGGACTCCCGCGCCGTGTCGGTGTGCGCGCGGTCGCGCAGCCCGGCACGCCAGAGACCGGTGACGAGTTCGTCCTCGTCGCAGTCGGGAGAGGAGTGGGCATCGGCGAACCACTTCAGGACGAGAGGGCGTTCAGTGCCCTCTTCGGACTCACGGCAGGCGAGACCGAAGGCACGCAGCGCGTGGTTGTACAGCGCCTCGTCGCGTGGCGTCTGTTCGTCCTCGACCAGCTGGGCGAGCCGCGGGAGCACCGGCTCATGGGCGGCGAGCAACAACAGCTGGGTGGCCTCGGCCAGTTGGTTCACCTCCTCTTCCTCGTCGTTCTCCAGACGCACGGTGTCGAGCAGCGCATCCAGCGCCTTCACCGGCTGAATCGGGCCGAGGAGTCCGTAGACGCGGATCGCGGTCCATCGGCGGCTGGGGTGTTCGCCGGTGCACCAGGCGTGCAGGATCCGGGACACGCCCCGTACCTGGAGAAGGCTGGCCAGGCTGAGCGTGTTGGCGGCGGTCAGCCAGCCGTTGTAGGACCTGCCGCCGGCCCAGGGCTCGACCAGGTGCGCCATGGCGGACGGCAGGTCGGCCTCGGCGAGGAGCGCCGTGGCCGCGGCGGCCCGGGTGCGGACCAACGGGCGACCGTCCTTCGCGAGCTGTTGGAGCCAGCGCACCAGGGCGGTGCGCGCGGAGGGATGCACGGTCCAGACCTCGCGCAGCAGCATGCTTGCGGTGTGCTTGTCCTGGAACTCGGCCCGGTACTGGGAGACCGGACCCCACTCGGTGACCTCGTCCTGCGTACTGCCGAGGGCATGGGCGAAGGCGAGGCGCGATGCCGTGGAGCTGCCGAAGATCGGGATCACGGGTGGCTTATCGGGGTTGGCCGTCGTCTGGAGTTCGACGAAGAGACTGTCGCCGAGTTCCGCCGCGATCGCGTACGGGGCCTTGTCGAAGACGGCGAGGGCGATGAGGAACGCCTTCTCGCGCAGTTCGTCCCCGCCTTCCTTCTCGGGTGACGTGAGCCACCCGGATACCCGGTCGGCCAGAGCCGACTGTGCGAAGTCGGCCAGTTGCTCCTCGTCGAGTTCGCCCTGGTGGTGGGCGGCGAGCTGATCGGCGAACTTCTCGGTCTCGCCCGGCTGGTGCGTACGGTCGAGGAATTCCTCGACCGGCGTGAGCCGGCGCAGCCGCTCCCAAGCCTCGTGTCCCACCAGGGTCGTCACATGGGCGCGCAAAACGTCCTCGGCCGGTGGCGGTTCCCACAGCACGAAGGGGATCTCGCCCAGCATCGCCGACGAATCCACAGTGATCACGAACCGTCCGCCGTGCAGCCGCAATTTCTCCCGCATGCTCAGCAGGTGGGGTCCCAGGAGCGGACGGCTGCGGCTGGTCGACAACTCGTGCAGGAGGAAGCCGGGTGAGTCCTCCAGAGCGTCCGGCAGCGCCGCCGGGGCCGTGCCCGGATCGAAGGACTGGATTGGGTGGGCGCCGAGCCGGTTCAACAGCATCAGCGCGGCGGACTCGCGCCCGGTGCCGCGGCTGCCCTTGAGTACGACGACATGGTCGTCCCGGAGCCGCTCCAGTGCCGCGTCGAAGCTCGGGCAGGTCCGGAAGACGGTCGCCAGCCGCTCGACGTCCTCGCGGCGGACCTGGCCGGACACCGAACGTGAGGCCGCGCCGAAGCCTCGCGGACCGAGGTTGATGTTGACGTTGCCCGCGACATGGCCGCCGGTGACCCCTAGCTGGTCGCCGCGGATCAGGCTGCCGACGAAGTCGGGGGCGTGGTCGATCAGGTCACGGCGGGCGGCCCAGGCAGGCTGCCGTGCTTCGGGTTCCTGTTCCGGCTCCGGAGCCCTGCCACCATCGGGGGCCTCGTCTGAATTGGCGGCGTCCGTGTCCGGCTTCTCGCTCTTCTCGGGTCGCTCGCCCTTCGGCGGCTTCTCCGGCTTGGCCTCCTCCTGGCTCACTTCCGGTCACCCCGCTCTCCGCCTCGCAAGTCGAAGTTGACGTCGCCCGCGACGTGGCCGCCAGTGATCCCGTACTGCGAGCCCATGATCTGGGTGCTCGTGGCGGAGGGACTGGTGGAGGGGGAGCCAGTGGGGGAGTAGCCGGTGGGCTGGGAGCCTCCGCTGCCGCCCCGCTCGGGCGCCGCCACCTGGTGCAGCCATGCGGTGCTCGGCCCTTCCTTGGTCTCCACGGCCACCTTGTGGAACTCCTCTGGGCGAACGCCGTGGTGGCCGTGGCGCACCACCCCTTGGTAGAGGGTGTCGGAGACGCAGAGGACGCTGCTGTCGGCAGCGGTCCGCAGGGCCTCACGCAGTGGTTCGGCATCCAACAGACGGAAGGCATGGTTCAGGTCCCCGCCGATCCAGCCCTTCTCGTCCACGGCGACGTATCCAGCGGCCAGTACGATGCGCAGCCGCATCCGGGCGCTGCCCGCCATCAGCCGGTTCTTGGCGTGCAGCAGCAGCGGAGTGTCGGTGAGCAGCGCCTTCACCAGCCCTGACACCGGAACGTTCGCGTCGATGAGTTCGACCACAGAGTCACCTCGGTCGGCGCGGAGCCGAGAGGTTTCGCTGACGTCGGCTGCGGCGAGCGTGCCGTCGGCGACGTCGTACAGCATGCGTCGGAGAAATGCCTGCTCGACATCGTCTCTGGTGCCGAACTGCTCAATGTCGAAGAGCAGGATCGTGCGGTTCAGGGAGTCGGTCATATCTGCCTCTCACCGATTCGGTTCCGTTGACCAGCACGATGGCGGCCCGGGGCGAGACGGCAGAGGGCAGATGACGCGTACGAACTGTGACTGCGTACACAGAGTGACTCTCGGCTACATGCCGTTCACTGAATGCTTCCGCCGTCGATGATGCGGCGCAGGATGTCGGGGCGCACGACGACGATGCGGCGGCGGCTCGTCGCGACGACCTTCCGGTCGCGCAACTCCTTCAGGAGCCGGGCCACCGCCTCGCGCGAGGCCCCGACCGACCCGGCGAACTCCTGCTGGCTGAGCGGAACGGTGAGCTCGATGCCCGCTTCGGTCCGGGTGCCATGAGTGCGTACGAGGTCGAGCAGGAGGACTGCCAGTCGCTCGCGCACCGAGAGTGCCGCCCACTCCAGCCGACGGCGGTCGGTCGAGCGCTGCCGGTCGGTGGCCAGGCCGAGGAGCTTGAGTGCCACCTGGGGGCTGTCGGTGAGGAACCGCGTGAAGCGGCCCTGCTCGATGGCCACCGCCTCGACCTGCTCCAGCGCGGTCACGGTCGCCGAGCGGCCACGGCCGCTGAGTGCGGCACCCTCGCCGATGATGTCGCCGGGGCCGCGCAGGGCGAGGAGGGCCTCGTAGCCGTTGACCGCGGTCGCCGTGACCTTGGTCCAGCCCTGGAGGAGCAGCAGTACGTGGGCGGAGGGCTCGTCCTGGCGCATGATGACGCCGCGTGCGGGATAGCGCAGGGGGCGGCCGATCGCGAGCAGCGCGGTCCGGTCGTCTCTCTCCAGACGTGCGAGGAAGGGCACCCGATCGTCTAAGCCGTCGTCTTCCCCTGCGTGCGCCTGTCCCCCGGCCATCCCGCTGCCCCCGTGTTCACGTGCGCCGATGCCATTGATCTCGCAACCAGTCAACGTACTTGAGGCGGCCGTTCGGGGAACGGGCGGCAATCGGCCCCTCTGGCCGAGACCGGTCACATGGGAGACGAAAAGCCCGGCGTGTCGCCCCCCACCGCATTTGTTTTGACCGAACCCGATGAGGTAGGTACGCTCAGACCTTGTGCCTGGGGTGTGCCTGGGCTCGCGCGCGTGTCCTCAACCGCAGCGTGAGTCCGTGAACGGCCACCGTAATCTGCGCCCCTCCTCGCCTTGCGGCGGGAGTCTGCAGGATTCGACACACCCGACCGCGTGGGTCGGTAAATGTTCCAGGTTAGCTTTACCATTCGGCACACAGAAACCGGAGAAGTAGTGCCTACGATCCAGCAGCTGGTCCGGAAGGGCCGGCAGGACAAGGTCGAGAAGAACAAGACGCCCGCGCTCGAGGGATCGCCCCAGCGCCGCGGCGTCTGCACGCGTGTGTTCACGACCACCCCGAAGAAGCCGAACTCGGCACTCCGTAAGGTCGCGCGTGTGCGTCTGACCTCCGGGATCGAGGTCACGGCCTACATTCCGGGTGAGGGACACAACCTGCAGGAGCACTCCATCGTGCTCGTGCGTGGTGGCCGTGTGAAGGACCTGCCGGGTGTTCGTTACAAGATCATCCGCGGCTCCCTTGACACCCAGGGCGTCAAGAACCGCAAGCAGGCCCGCAGCCGCTACGGCGCCAAGAAGGAGAAGTAAGAATGCCTCGTAAGGGCCCCGCCCCGAAGCGCCCGGTCATCATCGACCCGGTCTACGGTTCTCCTCTGGTGACCTCCCTCATCAACAAGGTGCTGCTGAACGGCAAGCGCTCCACCGCCGAGCGCATCGTGTACGGCGCCATGGAGGGCCTGCGCGAGAAGACCGGCAACGACCCGGTCATCACGCTCAAGCGCGCGCTCGAGAACATCAAGCCGACCCTTGAGGTCAAGTCCCGCCGCGTCGGCGGTGCGACCTACCAGGTCCCGATCGAGGTCAAGCCCGGTCGCGCCAACACGCTGGCCCTGCGCTGGCTGGTCGGTTACTCCCGCGCCCGTCGCGAGAAGACGATGACCGAGCGTCTCCTCAACGAGCTCCTCGACGCCTCCAACGGCCTTGGTGCCGCTGTGAAGAAGCGTGAGGACACCCACAAGATGGCCGAGTCCAACAAGGCCTTCGCGCACTACCGCTGGTAGTCGCTACCCACATCGAGACCGAGAGAAGACTGAGCCGATATGGCTACCACTTCACTTGACCTGGCCAAGGTGCGCAACATCGGCATCATGGCCCACATCGACGCGGGCAAGACGACGACCACCGAGCGGATCCTGTTCTACACCGGTGTGTCGTACAAGATCGGTGAGGTTCACGACGGCGCCGCGACCATGGACTGGATGGAGCAGGAGCAGGAGCGTGGCATCACGATCACCTCTGCTGCCACCACCTGTCACTGGCCGCTGAACGATGTCGACCACACCATCAACATCATCGACACCCCGGGCCACGTCGACTTCACCGTCGAGGTAGAGCGTTCGCTCCGTGTCCTCGACGGTGCCGTGACGGTGTTCGACGGCGTCGCCGGTGTTGAGCCCCAGTCCGAGACCGTGTGGCGTCAGGCGGACCGCTACGGCGTCCCGCGCATCTGCTTCGTCAACAAGCTCGACCGTACGGGTGCCGAGTTCCACCGCTGCGTCGACATGATCGTCGAGCGCCTCGGTGCGACCCCGATCGTCATGCAGCTGCCCATCGGCGCAGAGGCTGACTTCAAGGGCGTCGTCGACCTCGTCACCATGAAGGCCTTCGTCTGGTCCGCAGAGACCAAGATGGGCGAGGCCTACGACATCGTCGACATCCCCGACACGCACACCGAGGCTGCCGAGGAGTACCGCGGCAAGCTGCTCGAGGCCGTCGCGGAGAACGACGAGCAGATGATGGAGCTGTACCTCGAGGGCCAGGAGCCCACCGAGGAGCAGCTGTACGAGGCCATCCGCCGCGTCACCATCGCCTCCGGCAAGGGCGGCGACACCACCGTCACCCCCGTGTTCTGCGGCACCGCGTTCAAGAACAAGGGCGTTCAGCCCCTGCTCGACGCGGTCGTGCGTTACCTGCCGTCGCCCCTGGACGTCGAGGCCATCGAGGGCCACGACGTCAAGGACCCCGAGGTCGTCGTCAAGCGCAAGCCTTCTGACGAGGAGCCGCTCTCGGCTCTCGCGTTCAAGATCGCGAGCGACCCGCACCTCGGCAAGCTCACCTTCGTCCGGATCTACTCCGGTCGCCTGGAGGCCGGCACCGCGGTGCTGAACTCCGTCAAGGGCAAGAAGGAGCGCATCGGCAAGATCTACCGCATGCACGCGAACAAGCGTGAGGAGATCGACTCGGTGGGCGCCGGCGACATCGTCGCCGTCATGGGCCTGAAGCAGACCACCACCGGTGAGACGCTGTGTGACGACAAGAAGCCGGTCATCCTGGAGTCCATGGACTTCCCGGCGCCGGTCATTCAGGTCGCCATCGAGCCCAAGTCCAAGGGTGACCAGGAGAAGCTGGGTGTAGCCATCCAGCGTCTCTCGGAGGAGGACCCCTCCTTCCAGGTTCACTCGGACGAGGAGACCGGCCAGACCATCATCGGTGGTATGGGCGAGCTTCACCTCGAGGTGCTCGTCGACCGCATGAAGCGCGAATTCCGCGTCGAGGCGAACGTCGGCAAGCCCCAGGTCGCGTACCGCGAGACGATCCGTCAGGCCGTCGAGCGCGTGGACTACACCCACAAGAAGCAGACCGGTGGTACCGGTCAGTTCGCCAAGGTGCAGATCGCGATCGAGCCCATCGACAGCGGCGACGCTTCGTACGAGTTCGTGAACAAGGTCACCGGTGGCCGTATCCCGCGGGAGTACATCCCGTCGGTGGACGCCGGTGCGCAGGAGGCCATGCAGTTCGGCATCCTGGCGGGCTACGAGATGACTGGTGTTCGCATCACGCTTCTCGACGGCGCCTACCACGAGGTCGACTCCTCCGAGCTCGCCTTCAAGATCGCCGGATCGCAGGCCTTCAAGGAGGCCGCGCGTAAGGCCAAGCCCGTGCTGCTCGAGCCGATGATGGCCGTTGAGGTCACCACGCCCGAGGACTACATGGGCGATGTCATCGGTGACATCAACTCCCGACGTGGCCAGATCCAGGCCATGGAGGAGCGCAGCGGTGCTCGCGTCGTGAAGGGCCTCGTGCCCCTCTCGGAGATGTTCGGCTACGTCGGAGACCTCCGCAGCAAGACGTCGGGTCGCGCAAGCTACTCAATGCAGTTCGACTCCTACGCCGAGGTTCCGCGGAACGTCGCCGAGGAGATCATCGCGAAGGCCAAGGGCGAGTAACTCACCCGAGTTGACGCTTTAGGCTTGACTCCGGAGTCTCCGGGGCATTCCGACCCTCTTCGGGCCGGGTGCCCCGGGCCCCGGGTATCCCAGCAAAGATCACCTGGCGCCGATGAAGCAAGGCGTACAGAACCACTCCGCAGGAGGATTCAGTGGCGAAGGCAAAGTTCGAGCGGACTAAGCCGCACGTCAACATCGGCACCATCGGTCACATTGACCACGGTAAGACGACCCTCACGGCCGCCATTACCAAGGTGCTGCACGACGCGTACCCCGAGCTGAACGAGGCCTCGGCCTTCGACCAGATCGACAAGGCTCCCGAGGAGCGCCAGCGCGGTATCACGATCTCGATCGCGCACGTCGAGTACCAGACGGAGACGCGTCACTACGCGCACGTCGACTGCCCGGGTCACGCGGACTACATCAAGAACATGATCACGGGTGCCGCGCAGATGGACGGCGCGATCCTCGTGGTTGCCGCCACCGACGGCCCGATGCCGCAGACCAAGGAGCACGTGCTCCTGGCCCGCCAGGTCGGCGTTCCGTACATCGTCGTCGCCCTGAACAAGGCCGACATGGTGGACGACGAGGAGATCCTGGAGCTCGTCGAGCTCGAGGTCCGTGAGCTCCTCTCCGAGTACGAGTTCCCGGGCGACGACCTTCCGGTCGTCAAGGTCTCGGCGCTCAAGGCGCTCGAGGGCGACAAGGAGTGGGGTGAGTCCGTCCTCAACCTGATGAAGGCTGTCGACGAGTCCATCCCGGAGCCCGAGCGTGACGTCGACAAGCCGTTCCTGATGCCGATCGAGGACGTCTTCACGATCACCGGTCGTGGCACCGTCGTCACCGGTCGTATCGAGCGCGGCATCCTCAAGGTCAACGAGACCGTCGACATCATCGGCATCAAGACCGAGAAGACCACCACCACGGTCACCGGCATCGAGATGTTCCGCAAGCTGCTCGACGAGGGCCAGGCCGGTGAGAACGTCGGTCTGCTCCTCCGTGGCATCAAGCGCGAGGACGTCGAGCGCGGCCAGGTCATCATCAAGCCCGGTTCGGTCACGCCGCACACCGAGTTCGAGGCCCAGGCCTACATCCTGTCGAAGGACGAGGGTGGCCGTCACACCCCCTTCTTCAACAACTACCGCCCGCAGTTCTACTTCCGCACCACGGACGTGACCGGCGTCGTGACCCTCCCCGAGGGCACCGAGATGGTCATGCCGGGCGACAACACTGAGATGACCGTTGAGCTCATCCAGCCCGTCGCGATGGAAGAGGGCCTGAAGTTCGCCATCCGTGAGGGTGGCCGGACCGTCGGCGCCGGCCAGGTCACCAAGATCAACAAGTAAGCATTTCGCTTTCTTGAAGATCGGGGTAACCCGGTTGCTCTGAACTGAGAGCACAGCAGTAAACGCAGTAACGGAAGGGCCCGTACGACTTCGGTCGTACGGGCCCTTTTCGCGTACCCCGTCGCTATCCGCCCGCGCCGGGGGGCTTACGCGCCCGACCCCTCGACCTGGTTCTCGTAACGGGGCAGGCCCTCGGTCGAGATCGACCACTCGCCGATGGTGACGTCTTCGCCGTAGACGAAGTCCTTGCGGGTGGCGTAGCGCGGGCCCTGGGGCGTCGGGTGGATCTCAGAGAGGACGGCTCCGGTGCCGGTACGGGGGTCGAAGATCGCGTACACCGGGATGCCGAGGAGCGGGTAGTCGCGGGTCTTGCCGACCCAGTCGTTCTCGGGGTTCGAGCGGGAGACGATCTCGATGGCGGCGATGAGGGTGCGAGGGTCGAAGGAACCCTGGCCCTCCATGTCCGCTTCATCGATGAGGATGATGTCGGGCAGCCGCAGCACACCCTCGAAGATGTCCTCCACGTCGGGCGCACCCGTGTGTGCGAGGCGCCCTTCAGGCATCACCGACTCCAGACGTCGGCGCAGCCGTAGCGCGGTGAGCTCGTGTGGCTTGCTCGGCGACATCATGTCGTGGACGATCCCTTGCTTCGTGATTTCGAACTTGCCGGAGATCCGGTCGTCCATCTGCTCGACGAGTTCACGCATCGCCCGGTAGTGAGGGCTGCCCTGCTGTGCACTGTCCGGGGCGATGGTCATGGCGTGCGCTCCTCGTCTGAGCCCAGGGGTAAGGGTCGTCACGTTCATGCTAGGTGGCCTCCTTTCAATCGGGACGGCAGTCGCGGCAGTGGCCCGGGGCGGGGCCGCGGAAGGCTCGGTCGCAGGTGTCGCAGTTCTGGAGGGGGTGCCGGGCGGGCGGTGGGCCGTGGAAGTGGGGTGGGGGAGGCAGCAGCGCTGTCAGGCGGTGCGCGAGGAGGGCGGCCGGGCGGCGTGGGCCCTCGGGCGGCAGGTCGTGGGTGAGGGCGTGGCGTACGGCGGTGGGGGCGACGTCGCGTTCCAGCCAGGCGGCGACGCCGGGGGCGAGGCAGGCGGTGTCGCGGGCCGAGAGGAGCAGGCGCGGGTCCTCGTGGCGCAGGTCGGCGAGGAGGCCGGTGGCCTGCTGGAGGAGGGCGGAGGCGGGGAAGGCCGGGTGCGGTACGGCGGGGAGGGGGCGGGGTTGTTTCGGGGGTGCGTGGGTGGCCGGAGCCGTGTTGGTCTCGGGCGGCGGTGTGATCGGCCTCGGGGCGGGGGAGTGCGGGCGGCGCTGGACCGCCGCGTGTGGATGGTTGCAGGAGGTCGTGCGGGTGACGATGCGGCCGGCGGGGGTGCGTTCGCGTTCGCGGCGCAGGTAGCCGTGGCTCTCCAGCTCGCGCAGGGCGGCGGCGATTCGGGTCGCGCCCTCGGGGAAGCGGGCGGCGAGCGTCTTGATGTCGACGCGGGCTCCGGCGGGCAGCGACTGCATGTGGCAGCCCAGGCCGATCGCCAGGAGGGATAGCTCTTGGTGCTGGGTGAGGTGGTTGCCGATCACCGTGAAGCGGGTGGTGTGGCGGGTGTTCTCGTGGGCGATGCCGGAGGGGCGCGCAGCGGTGGGGCGGGGATGGCCGCGGGGGCGCCGGGTCGCTCGTGCGTGGGATTGACTGCCGCCCACGGCGGACTGGGCGCGCGGGGGCGCGCTAGGGTTTTGGGTGTCCATCGGGAAGCTTCCTCTTCCTCGGTGGTCAGGCCCTCGCCTCGGGATTGCCGTCCCGGCGGGGGCCGTCGCATGTCTGCTGTTGTTTTGTGTGCTCGGGCCGAGATTAGGGCAGTCGGGGGACCGGAAATCCAGCTGAGCAGGTGATGTTCACTCGCGTGAGTGAGCGTGGTCCCGTGCGTTGCCGACCAGATCCATACCAGGCCCAGAGCAGGCCCCGACCGGGGCCGAGCGGGCGCCCGACCGTGGGCGGGTGGGGTGGGGCTTGGTCGGGTTCTTTCTGCCTCTCGGGTTCTTGGAGAAAGGCGCCGGTGGCACCGGAGCACGCGGGAACGGGATCCGGTGGCGTGCGATCCAGGCGCGGCACTTTGGAGAGGCGCTTTGTACGGCACTTTGTGCGGCACTTTTTACAGAGCGGGCCCGTCGAGGCGCGCCGTGCGGAGGTCTGGGTTGGCGCCCCGGCAGCCGCGAGGTACGCTCTCCGGCTCCGATTAGCCAGCCCCGCGATGATATGGCAGACTGTCGGGGTTGCTCGGTTGAGTTGCCGATGCTGCGCGCCTCCCGCCGGGAGGACCGGAAGCGAGTCCCACAGTACTCGTCGCCCCATCTGCCGTAAGGCAGCGCTGGAGCGGACGTACGGGAATCTTCTGGGAAGCGTGGGCGGGGTGCTGACCAGGCACCCGGTGGGTTTCTTCTCACCGGCCAGCGGTCTTTGGGCCGCGATCCCACAGCAGTGGATTTCCTTCGGGAGATTTCGTTAGTGAGATTGCGACACGCCCGACCGCGTGGGTCGGACAGAGGATGAGTGGAACACCGGGTTCCAGAGCGTTTCGAGAGACAGGACTACCAAGTAGCCATGGCGGGACAGAAGATCCGCATCCGGCTCAAGGCCTACGACCACGAGGTCATCGACTCTTCGGCGAAGAAGATCGTCGAGACGGTGACTCGCACTGGTGCGTCGGTCGCAGGCCCGGTGCCGCTGCCCACTGAGAAGAACGTGTACTGCGTCATCAAGTCGCCGCACAAGTACAAGGACTCGCGCGAGCACTTCGAGATGCGCACGCACAAGCGCCTGATCGACATCCTCGACCCGACGCCCAAGACCGTTGACTCGTTGATGCGCCTGGACCTTCCGGCCGGCGTCGACATCGAGATCAAGCTCTGAGAGGCGCGGAAAGATGACTAAGCAGATCAAGGGCGTCCTGGGCGAGAAGCTCGGCATGACCCAGGTCTGGGACGAGAACAACCGTGTCGTCCCGGTCACCGTCGTCAAGGCCGGGCCCTGCGTCGTTACCCAGGTCCGTACGAATGACTCCGACGGCTACGAGTCGGTCCAGATCGCCTTCGGCGAGATCGACCCGCGCAAGGTGAACAAGCCCCTCAAGGGTCACTTCGCCAAGGCCGACGTGACTCCCCGCCGCCACCTGGTGGAGATCCGCACCCCTGACGCCAGCGAGTACACGCTGGGCCAGGAGGTGACTGCCGAGGTGTTCGAGTCCGGCGTCAAGGTTGACGTCACGGGCAAGAGCAAGGGCAAGGGCTTCGCCGGTGTCATGAAGCGTCACAACTTCAAGGGACTCGGCGCCGGTCACGGCACCCAGCGCAAGCACCGCTCTCCCGGTTCCATCGGTGGCTGTGCCACCCCGGGCCGTGTGTTCAAGGGCCTCCGCATGGCGGGCCGTATGGGCAACGAGCGGGTCACCACCCAGAACCTGACCGTTCACGCCGTTGACGCGGAGAAGGGCCTGCTCCTCATCAAGGGCGCAGTTCCCGGTCCGAACGGCGGCCTCGTCCTGGTCCGTACCGCGGCCAAGGGGGCTTGAGGAACCGATGAGCACCATTGACATCCTTTCGCCGGCAGGCGACAAGGCCGGGACCGTCGAGCTCCCCTCGGAGATCTTCGACGTCGAGAAGATCAGCATTCCGCTGATCCACCAGGTCGTTGTCGCTCAGCTGGCAGCTGCCCGTCAGGGCACGCACAAGACCAAGCGCCGCGGTGAAGTCCGCGGTGGCGGCAAGAAGCCGTACCGCCAGAAGGGCACCGGCCGCGCGCGCCAGGGTTCGACCCGTGCGCCGCAGTTCGCCGGTGGTGGCGTCGTCCACGGCCCGCAGCCGCGTGACTACTCGCAGCGGACCCCGAAGAAGATGAAGGCCGCGGCCCTGCGCCACGCCCTCACCGACCGGGCCCGCAACGCTCGCATCCACGTTGTCACCAACGTGGTCGAGGGCGAGATCTCCACCAAGGCCGCGAAGACGCTGCTCGGCAAGGTCAGCGAGCGCAAGAACGTGCTCCTGGTCATCGACCGCGCGGACGAGACTTCGCTGCTCTCCGCCCGCAACCTGCCCCAGGTGCACATCCTGGAGCCGGGCCAGCTGAACACGTACGACGTGCTCGTCTCGGACGACGTGGTCTTCACCAAGGCCGCCTTCGAGTCCTTCGTGTCTGGCCCCAAGGCCGATGAGACCGAAGGGAGCGAAGCCTGATGGCTACGCGTCACCCGAGCATCGCCCCCAAGGCGGCCAAGGCCGCCAAGGCCGCGCGCCTCGCCAAGGCGAAGCGCCACGCCACCGAGGGCAAGAACACCGTCGAGACGCCGCTGAGCAAGAGCTTCACGGACCCCCGTGACGTCCTCGTCAAGCCGGTCGTCTCCGAGAAGAGCTACGCGCTCCTCGACGAGGGCAAGTACACCTTCGTCGTTGCGCCCGGCGCCAACAAGACCCAGATCAAGCAGGCCGTCGAGGCGGTCTTCTCGGTCAAGGTCACTGGGGTCAACACGATCAACCGCCAGGGCAAGCGCAAGCGCACCCGCACGGGGTTCGGTAAGCGCGCTGACACCAAGCGCGCGATCGTGACCCTTGCTGAGGGCGACCGTATCGACATCTTCGGCCAGGCCTCCTAACGGAGCGCCCTGGTCCGAATATCGGACGAGGACTGAGAAATGGGAATCCGCAAGTACAAGCCGACTACGCCGGGCCGTCGTGGCTCCAGCGTCGCCGACTTCGTCGAGGTAACGCGGTCCACGCCGGAGAAGTCGCTGGTCCGCCCGCTGCACAGCAAGGGCGGCCGTAACAACGCCGGTCGTGTGACCGTTCGCCACCAGGGTGGCGGACACAAGCGCGCCTACCGAGTGATCGACTTCCGTCGTCACGACAAGGACGGCGTGCCGGCGAAGGTCGCGCACATCGAGTACGACCCGAACCGCACCGCGCGCATCGCGCTCCTGCACTACGCGGACGGCGAGAAGCGCTACATCCTGGCCCCCCGCAACCTGTCGCAGGGTGACCGGGTCGAGAACGGACCGGGCGCGGACATCAAGCCGGGCAACAACCTGGCCCTCCGCAACATCCCGGTCGGTACGACCATCCACGCCATCGAGCTGCGGCCCGGCGGCGGCGCGAAGTTCGCCCGCTCCGCGGGTGCCTCCGTGCAGCTGCTGGCGAAGGAGGGCTCCATGGCCCACCTTCGTATGCCGTCGGGTGAGATCCGTCTGGTCGACGTCCGCTGCCGCGCCACGATTGGCGAGGTCGGCAACGCCGAGCAGTCGAACATCAACTGGGGCAAGGCCGGCCGTAAGCGCTGGCTTGGCGTTCGCCCGACCGTTCGCGGTGTGGCGATGAACCCGGTCGACCACCCGCACGGTGGTGGTGAAGGCAAGACTTCCGGTGGTCGCCACCCGGTCTCGCCGTGGGGTCAGAAGGAGGGTCGTACTCGTTCGCCGAAGAAGGCGAGCAACAAGTACATCGTCCGCCGCCGCAAGACGAACAAGAAGCGCTAGGAGCGGGTTTAGATGCCGCGCAGTCTCAAGAAGGGACCCTTCGTCGACGGACACCTCATCAAGAAGGTGGATGTCCAGAACGAAGCAGGTTCCAAGAACGTCATCAAGACCTGGTCCCGTCGCTCGATGATCGTCCCGGCCATGCTGGGCCACACGATCGCGGTGCACAACGGCAAGACCCACATCCCGGTGTTCGTCACCGAGGCGATGGTCGGCCACAAGCTCGGCGAGTTCTCGCCGACTCGCACCTTCCGCGGCCACGTCAAGGACGACCGGAAGTCGAAGCGCCGCTAGCGCGGGGTGGAACGACTATGACTTACACCGAAGGGACAACCATGGAAGCCAGGGCCCAGGCGCGGTACATCCGCGTCACGCCCATGAAGGCCCGCCGAGTGGTGGACCTCATCCGTGGCATGGATGCCACGGAGGCTCAGGCGGTCCTGCGTTTCGCCCCGCAGGCCGCGAGCGTGCCGGTTGGCAAGGTGCTTGACAGCGCCATTGCCAACGCTGCACACAACTACGACCACAGTGACGCCTCTTCGCTGGTCATCAGCGAGGCGTACGTGGATGAGGGCCCGACCCTGAAGCGGTTCCGTCCGCGTGCTCAGGGTCGCGCCTACCGGATCCGTAAGCGGACCAGCCACATCACCGTGGTCGTCAGCAGCAAGGAAGGAACCCGGTAATGGGCCAGAAGGTAAACCCGCACGGGTTCCGGCTCGGCATTACCACCGACTTCAAGTCGCGTTGGTACGCCGACAAGCTGTACAAGGACTACGTCAAGGAAGACGTCGCCATCCGTCGGATGATGACGTCCGGCATGGAGCGCGCCGGCATCTCGAAGGTTGAGATCGAGCGCACCCGTGACCGCGTGCGGGTGGACATCCACACCGCGCGTCCCGGCATCGTCATCGGCCGCCGTGGCGCCGAGGCCGACCGCATCCGCGGTGACCTCGAGAAGCTCACGGGCAAGCAGGTCCAGCTGAACATCCTCGAGGTCAAGAACCCCGAGGTCGACGCTCAGCTGGTCGCGCAGGCCGTTGCGGAGCAGCTGTCCTCCCGCGTCTCCTTCCGTCGCGCCATGCGTAAGAGCATGCAGTCGACGATGAAGGCCGGCGCCAAGGGCATCAAGATCCAGTGTGGTGGCCGTCTCGGCGGCGCCGAGATGTCCCGGTCGGAGTTCTACCGCGAGGGTCGTGTGCCGCTGCACACGCTCCGTGCGAACGTCGACTACGGCTTCTTCGAGGCCAAGACGACCTTCGGCCGTATCGGCGTGAAGGTCTGGATCTACAAGGGCGACGTCAAGAACATCGCCGAGGTCCGCGCCGAGAACGCCGCGGCCCGTGCGGGTAACCGCCCGGCCCGTGGTGGCGGCAACGACCGACCGGCCCGTAGTGGCCGTGGTGGCGAGCGTGGCGGCCGCGGCCGCAAGCCGCAGCAGCAGTCCGCGCCGGCTGCCGAGGCCCCCAAGGCCGACGCTCCCGCCGCAGCTGCCGCTCCGGCTGAGAGCACCGGAACGGAGGCCTGACCGACATGCTGATCCCTCGTAGGGTCAAGCACCGCAAGCAGCACCACCCGAAGCGCAGCGGTATGTCCAAGGGTGGTACGCAGGTTGCGTTCGGCGAGTACGGCATTCAGGCCCTCACTCCGGCGTACGTGACCAACCGCCAGATCGAGGCGGCTCGTATCGCGATGACCCGCCACATCAAGCGTGGCGGCAAGGTCTGGATCAACATTTACCCGGACCGCCCGCTGACGAAGAAGCCCGCCGAGACCCGCATGGGTTCCGGTAAGGGTTCCCCCGAGTGGTGGGTCGCGAACGTCAAGCCCGGACGGGTGATGTTCGAGCTGTCCTACCCGAATGAGAAGACTGCGCGTGAGGCGCTTACCCGCGCTGCTCACAAGCTTCCGATGAAGTGCCGGATTGTTCGGCGCGAGGCAGGTGAGTCGTGATGTCGGCCGGTACCAAGGCGTCCGAGCTGCGCGAACTGGGTGACGAGGAGCTTCTCGCGAAGCTCCGCGAAGCCAAGGAAGAGCTGTTCAACCTCCGCTTCCAGGCGGCGACCGGTCAGCTCGAGAACCACGGTCGGCTCAAGGCCGTCCGTAAGGACATCGCGCGGATCTACACCCTCATGCGTGAGCGCGAGCTGGGCATCGAGACGGTGGAGAGCGCCTGATGAGCGAGAGCAACGTGACTGAGACCAAGAGCGACCGCGGATTCCGCAAGACCCGTGAGGGTCTGGTCGTCAGCGACAAGATGGACAAGACCGTCGTCGTCGCTGTCGAGGACCGTGTGAAGCACGCGCTGTACGGCAAGGTCATCCGCCGTACGAACAAGCTCAAGGCGCACGACGAGCAGAACGCTGCCGGCGTCGGCGACCGCGTCCTCCTGATGGAGACGCGTCCGCTGTCGGCGACCAAGCGCTGGCGCATCGTCGAGATCCTCGAGAAGGCCAAGTAATTCCGAGGGGTTTTCCCTCTCGGATCAGTTCCGCCAGGCTCGGTGGGGACTGTCAAGCACAGTCCCCGCCGGGAACCGGCAGACAAACAGGAGATAGACGTGATCCAGCAGGAGTCGCGACTTCGGATCGCCGACAACACGGGTGCGAAGGAAATTCTCACCATCCGTGTTCTCGGTGGCTCGGGTCGCCGCTACGCGGGCATCGGTGACGTCATTGTCGCCACCGTCAAGGACGCGATCCCCGGTGGCAACGTGAAGAAGGGTGACGTCGTCAAGGCGGTCATCGTTCGCACCGTCAAGGAGCGCCGCCGTCCCGACGGCTCGTACATCCGCTTCGACGAGAACGCCGCCGTCATTCTGAAGAACGACGGCGACCCTCGCGGCACCCGTATCTTCGGCCCCGTCGGCCGTGAGCTGCGCGAGAAGAAGTTCATGAAGATCATCTCGCTCGCGCCGGAGGTGCTGTAAGCATGAAGATCAAGAAGGGCGACCTGGTTCAGGTCATCACCGGTAAGGACAAGGGCAAGCAGGGCAAGGTCATTGCCGCTTACCCGCGCGACGAGCGCGTCCTGGTCGAGGGTGTCAACCGGGTCAAGAAGCACACGAAGGCCGGCCCGACCGCCAGCGGTTCGCAGGCCGGCGGCATCGTGACCACCGAAGCCCCTGTCCACGTGAGCAACGTTCAGCTCGTCGTGGAGAAGGACGGCAACAAGGTCGTCACGCGTGTCGGTTTCCGCTTCGACGATGACGGCAACAAGATCCGCGTTGCCAAGCGGACGGGTGAGGACATCTGATGACGACCACCACCACTCCGCGTCTGAAGACGAAGTACCGCGAGGAGATCGCGGGCAAGCTGCAGGAAGAGTTCTCGTACGAGAACGTCATGCAGACCCCGGGTCTCGTCAAGATCGTGGTCAACATGGGTGTCGGCGACGCCGCCCGTGACTCGAAGCTCATGGACGGTGCCGTCCGTGACCTGACCACCATCACGGGTCAGAAGCCGGCCATCACGAAGGCCCGGAAGTCCATCGCGCAGTTCAAGCTGCGCGAGGGTCAGCCGATCGGCTGCCACGTCACGCTCCGTGGCGACCGCATGTGGGAGTTCCTGGACCGCACCCTGTCGCTCGCGCTTCCGCGCATCCGCGACTTCCGTGGTCTGTCCCCCAAGCAGTTCGACGGCCGTGGCAACTACACCTTCGGTCTCACGGAGCAGGTCATGTTCCACGAGATCGACCAGGACAAGATCGACCGCGTCCGGGGTATGGACATCACCGTGGTCACCACGGCGACCAACGACGCCGAAGGCCGTGCCCTTCTCCGTCACCTCGGCTTCCCCTTCAAGGAGGCGTAAGCGAGATGGCGAAGAAGGCTCTTATTGCCAAGGCTGCTCGTAAGCCCAAGTTCGGTGTGCGCGGCTACACCCGCTGCCAGCGCTGTGGCCGTCCGCACTCCGTGTACCGCAAGTTCGGCCTCTGCCGCGTGTGCCTTCGTGAGATGGCTCACCGTGGCGAGCTGCCGGGCGTGACCAAGAGCTCCTGGTAATTCCCCTCTGTCCTTAGGGACTTGGGAATTACTGGAGGCTCTCGGTAAGTATCTGGTCGGTAGGTGGCCCACCTCTCCATGCCTTAGGCTAGGAGGGTTGGGCGCCTGCCGCCCTGACCGACTTACTACGCCGTAGGTCCCCGCGCCGCACCCGTCCCGCCTCTGAGTGGGGAGAGGGATGGCGCAGATAGGAAACCACGGCGAGAGAGGCCGAAGGCCAATTCATGACCATGACTGATCCGATCGCGGACATGCTGACTCGTCTGCGTAACGCGAACTCGGCGTACCACGACACCGTGGCGATGCCGCACAGCAAGATCAAGTCTCACATCGCGGAGATCCTCCAGCAGGAGGGCTTCATCACGGGCTGGAAGGTCGAGGACGCCGAGGTTGGCAAGAACCTCGTTCTCGAGCTGAAGTTCGGCCCGAACCGTGAGCGCTCCATTGCGGGCATCAAGCGGATCTCCAAGCCCGGTCTCCGGGTTTACGCGAAGTCCACCAACCTGCCGAAGGTGCTCGGCGGCCTGGGCGTGGCGGTTATCTCCACGTCCCACGGTCTCCTCACCGGCCAGCAGGCAGGCAAGAAGGGCGTAGGTGGGGAAGTCCTCGCCTACGTCTGGTAGTCGGGAACGGAGGAATAGCTAATGTCGCGTATTGGCAAGCTCCCCATCACGGTTCCCGCCGGCGTGGACGTCACCATCGACGGCCGGACGGTCGCGGTTAAGGGCCCCAAGGGCTCCCTTTCCCACACCGTCGTCGCGCCGATCGACATCGCTAAGGGTGAGGACGGCGTTCTGAACGTCACCCGCCCGAACGACGAGCGTCAGAACAAGGCCCTGCACGGCCTGTCCCGCACGCTGGTGGCGAACATGATCACCGGCGTGACCACGGGTTACGTGAAGAAGCTCGAGATCAGCGGTGTCGGTTACCGCGTGCTCGCGAAGGGCTCCAACCTGGAGTTCTCGCTGGGTTACAGCCACCCGATCCTGGTCGAGGCCCCTGAGGGCATCACCTTCAAGGTGGAGTCCGCGACCAAGCTTTCGGTCGAGGGCATCGACAAGCAGAAGGTCGGCGAGGTTGCGGCCAACATCCGCAAGCTGCGCAAGCCCGACCCGTACAAGGCCAAGGGCGTCAAGTACGAGGGCGAAGTCATCCGGCGCAAGGTCGGAAAGGCAGGTAAGTAAGCCATGGCATACGGTGTAAAGATCGCCAAGGGTGACGCTTACAAGCGTGCCGCCAAGGCCCGCCGCCACATCCGCATCCGCAAGAACGTGTCGGGTACGGCGGAGCGTCCGCGCCTCGTCGTGACTCGCTCGAACCGCAACATCGTTGCTCAGGTCATCGACGACCTCAAGGGTCACACCCTTGCGTCCGCGTCGACCCTGGACACCACGATCCGCGGTGGCGAGGCCGACAAGTCCGCGCAGGCCAAGCAGGTCGGCGCGCTCGTTGCCGAGCGTGCCAAGGCCGCGGGTGTCGAGACCGTCGTGTTCGACCGCGGTGGCAACAAGTACGCCGGGCGCATTGCCGCTCTGGCGGACGCCGCCCGCGAAGCCGGGCTGAAGTTCTAAGCCCCGGTTCCGGAGCTAGCGGACGTAACAGAGAGAGGTAATTCCAATGGCTGGACCCCAGCGCCGCGGAAGCGGTGCCGGTGGCGGCGAGCGGCGGGACCGAAAGGGTCGCGACGGTGGCGCTGCCGCCGAGAAGACCGCATACGTTGAGCGCGTTGTCGCGATCAACCGTGTCGCCAAGGTTGTCAAGGGTGGTCGCCGCTTCAGCTTCACCGCGCTGGTCGTGGTGGGCGACGGTGACGGCACCGTAGGTGTCGGATACGGCAAGGCCAAGGAAGTTCCCGCGGCCATCGCCAAGGGCGTTGAAGAGGCCAAGAAGAACTTCTTCAAGGTTCCGCGTATCCAGGGCACCATCCCGCACCCGATCACGGGCGAGAAGGCCGCGGGCGTCGTCCTGCTCAAGCCTGCTTCCCCCGGTACCGGTGTTATCGCCGGTGGCCCGGTGCGTGCTGTGCTCGAGTGCGCCGGCGTTCACGACATCCTGTCGAAGTCGCTCGGTTCTTCGAACGCGATCAACATCGTGCACGCGACCGTGGCGGCCCTCAAGGGCCTGCAGCGTCCCGAGGAGATCGCGGCTCGCCGTGGTCTGCCCCTCGAGGACGTCGCTCCCGCGGCCCTGCTTCGTGCACGTGCCGGGGCGGGTGCGTAATGGCTCGCCTCAAGATCACGCAGACGAAGTCGTACATCGGCAGCAAGCAGAACCACCGCGACACGCTGCGTTCGCTCGGGCTCAAGCGCCTGAACGACGTGGTCGTCAAGGAAGACCGCCCCGAGTTCCGCGGAATGGCTAACACCGTCCGCCACCTCGTGACGGTTGAGGAGGTCGACTGACATGGCGGAGCAGAACCCGCTGAAGGTCCACAACCTCCGGCCCGCCCCGGGCGCCAAGACCGCCAAGACCCGTGTGGGTCGTGGTGAGGCGTCCAAGGGTAAGACCGCTGGTCGTGGTACCAAGGGCACCAAGGCCCGTTACCAGGTTCCGGAGCGCTTCGAGGGTGGCCAGATGCCCCTCCACATGCGTCTCCCGAAGCTCAAGGGCTTCAAGAACCCGTTCAAGACCGAGTTCCAGGTCGTGAACCTCGACAAGCTGAGCGCGCTGTTCCCCGAGGGTGGCGAGGTCACCGTCGAGGGTCTCGTCGCCAAGGGTGCCGTTCGCAAGAACAGCCTCGTCAAGGTCCTCGGCCAGGGTGAGGTCACCGTGGCGCTGCAGGTGACGGTTGACGCCGTCTCCGGCTCCGCCAAGGAGAAGATCACCGCCGCCGGCGGTACCGTCACCGAGCTCGTCTGAATTCTTCAGGCCACTCGATGACTTGAGCGATTCCCAGCCGGGGATGCCCCACAAAAGGGGCATCCCCGGTTGGTCGTTCCAAGGGGGGCACGGTCGCCGGTAAGGTGGCGTGCACTGTCTAAGCTCCGTGCGGTCCGCCGTGCGGTTTTTCTGACTGATACGTATTCGTCGATCCTCAGACCACTACCTCTGACGCACGCGCGCGGGGGTCGCAGGAGGCACCGTGCTCACCGCGTTCGCCCGGGCGTTCAAGACGCCCGACCTGCGCAAGAAGCTGCTCTTCACTCTCGGCATCATCGTGATCTATCGGATCGGTACGCACATTCCGATCCCGGGCGTCAGCTACAAGAACGTCCAGGTCTGCATGGACCAGGCCAACTCCAACCAGGGGTTGTTCGGTCTGGTCAACATGATGAGTGGCGGGGCGCTGCTGCAGATCACGATCTTCGCGCTCGGCATCATGCCGTACATCACGGCGAGCATCATCCTGCAGCTGCTGACCGTGGTGATCCCGCGGTTGGAGGCGCTCAAGAAGGAGGGCCAGGCCGGCACGGCGAAGATCACGCAGTACACGCGTTATCTCACCGTCGCGCTCGCGATCCTCCAGGGCACCGGCCTCGTGGCCACCGCACGCACGGGCTCGCTGTTCTCCGGCTGCCCCGTCGCCACCGAGATCGTTCCGGACCAGTCGATCTTCGTGACCGTCACCATGGTCATCACGATGACCGCGGGCACGGCCTGCGTCATGTGGCTCGGTGAGCTCATCACCGACCGCGGCATCGGCAACGGCATGTCGATCCTGATGTTCATCTCGATCGCCGCGACCTTCCCGAGCGCCCTGTGGGCGATCAAGAAGCAGGGCTCGCTGGCCGACGGCTGGATCGAGTTCGGCACCGTCATCGCGGTCGGTCTGGTCATGGTCGGTCTGGTCGTCTTCGTGGAGCAGGCTCAGCGCCGCATTCCGGTCCAGTACGCGAAGCGCATGATCGGTCGCCGTTCCTACGGCGGCACGTCGACGTACATTCCGCTGAAGGTCAATCAGGCGGGCATCATCCCTGTGATCTTCGCCTCTTCGCTGCTCTATATCCCCGCTCTCGTCGCCCAGTTCGCGGGTGGCAACTCCGGGTGGAAGCGGTGGATCGAGGCGAACCTGACCAAGGGCGACCACCCGATTTACATCGCGACGTACTTCTTGTTGATCGTGTTCTTCGCCTTCTTCTACGTGGCTATCTCGTTCAACCCCGAGGAAGTCGCGGACAACATGAAGAAGTATGGTGGCTTCATCCCGGGCATCCGGGCTGGCCGTCCGACCGCTGAGTACTTGAGCTACGTACTCAACCGGATCACGTGGCCGGGCTCGCTGTATCTGGGTCTGATCGCTCTCGTACCGACGATGGCGTTGGTGGGCTTCGGCGCGAACCAGAACTTCCCGTTCGGCGGGACAAGCATCCTGATCATCGTGGGTGTGGGTCTGGAGACCGTGAAGCAGATCGAGAGCCAGCTCCAGCAGCGCAATTACGAAGGGTTCCTCCGCTGATGCGAATCGTCCTCGTCGGGCCGCCCGGTGCGGGCAAGGGAACGCAGGCCGCGTTCCTCGCCAAGAACCTGAAGATCCCGCACATCTCCACGGGCGACCTCTTCCGCGCCAACATCAGCCAGGGCACGGAGCTGGGCAAGCAGGCGAAGGCGTTCATGGACGCCGGCAACCTCGTTCCCGACGAGGTCACCATCGGCATGGCGCACGACCGCATGATGCAGCCGGACGCCGTGAACGGCTTCCTGCTCGACGGCTTCCCGCGGAACGTGTCGCAGGCCGAGGCCCTGGACGAGTCGCTCAAGACGGACGGCCAGAAGCTCGACGCGGTGCTCGACCTGGAGGTCCCCGAGGACGAGGTGGTCAAGCGCATCGCCGGCCGCCGCATCTGCCGGAACGATTCCAGCCACGTTTTCCACGTGACGTACAGCAAGCCGAAGGCCGAGGGCGTCTGTGACGTCTGCGGCGGCGAGCTCTACCAGCGCGGTGACGACAAGGAAGAGACCGTACGCAAGCGTCTCGACGTGTACCACCGCGAGACCGAGCCGATCATCGACCACTACAAGGCCCAGGGCCTGGTGGTGACGATCTCCGCGCTCGGCAAGGTGGACGAGGTCACGAAGCGTGCGATGGACGCGCTCAAGGGCGACAAGTAGCCCGTACGCAGTCCAGTACGCTGTTTCGGCCGCGGTGCCCCTCGGGGGACCGCGGCCGTAGTGTTGTGTACGTAGCCGATTGTTGGACGGATGACGGAGAGCGGAAGCCCCATGGTGCAGATCAAGACCCCCGAGCAGATCGCGAAGATGCGTGAGGCGGGCCTTGTCGTCGCCGCCATCCACGCCGCGACACGCGAGGCGGCGGTGCCGGGCGCCACCACGAAGGACCTGGACGACGTCGCGCGCAAGGTGATCGCCGAGCACGGCGCGAAGTCCAACTTCCTCGGGTACGGCGGCTTTCCGGCGACGATCTGCACCTCGATCAACGAGGTCGTCGTGCACGGCATCCCGGACGACAAGACCGTCCTGAAGGACGGCGACATCATCTCGGTCGACGCGGGCGCGATCATCGACGGCTGGCACGGCGACGCCGCCTACACCGCGTTCGTGGGCACCGGTCACTCTCCGGAGCTCCTTGAGCTCTCCCGGGTGACCGAGGAGTCGATGTGGGCCGGCCTGGCCGCCATGAAGCAGGGCAACCGGCTCGTCGACATCTCCCGCGCGGTCGAGACGTACATCCGCCGCCAGCCGAAGCCCGGCGGCGGCAAGTACGGCATCGTCGAGGACTACGGCGGCCACGGCATCGGCACCGAGATGCACATGGACCCGCACGTCCTGAACTACGTCGGGCGCGGCCGTGGCAAGGGCCCCAAGCTGGTTCCCGGCCTCTGCCTGGCCATCGAGCCCATGGTCTCCCTCGGCACCCCCCGCACGGAGGTCCTGGAGGACGACTGGACCGTCATCACGACGGATGGCACGTGGTCCTCGCACTGGGAGCACACGATCGCGCTGACCGAGGAAGGTCCGCTGGTCCTGACGTCCCCGGACTGCGGCAGGGCGAAGCTGGCGGAGTACGGGGTCACGGTGGCTCCGGATCCGCTGGCCTGAGCCGACGCCGACGGACGGAGTCCGGCGCAGCCGCTCGAAGCTTGTGAGGCGCCCCTGGCGCCGATCCCGCGAGAGGGGCGTCGAGAGATGGTCGACTGGACCGTCATCACGACGGATGGCACCTGGTCCTCGCACTGGGAGCACACGATCGCGCTGACGGAGGAAGGGCCGATCGTCCTTACGGCTCCGGACTGCGGCAAGGCGAAGCCGGCGGAGTACGGGGTCACGGTCGCCCCGGATCCACTGGCCTGAGCCCCGTTGTGTCGCTGCTTAAAGATCTTGCGCGTGGGGCAGACTTCCTCGATTCGTCTTTCCGGGGTGCCTGACGTAGACTGACTCGTCGGCTCTCGTGCATCCGTGTGCCTGCATGCGGCGTACGAAGTCGATCAAGGTAGTCGATTCGAAGGGCAAAGCGTGGCCAAGAAGCAAGGTGCCATCGAGATCGAGGGCACTGTCGTTGAGTCTCTTCCGAACGCCATGTTCAAGGTTGAGCTCCAGAACGGCCACCAGGTCCTGGCACACATCAGCGGCAAGATGCGCATGCACTACATCCGCATCCTCCCTGACGACCGGGTCGTGGTGGAGCTGTCTCCGTACGACCTGACGCGTGGCCGGATCGTCTACCGGTACAAGTAGATCTTGCCCGCACCCCATTCGCGTGGGGTGATGGCACTGACCCGGAGAACCTCACCAATGAAGGTCAAGCCGAGCGTCAAGAAGATCTGCGACAAGTGCAGGGTGATCCGCCGTCACGGCCGGGTCATGGTTATCTGCGACAACCCGCGCCACAAGCAGCGCCAGGGCTGACGCACGACTGCAGTTCGCAGATTTTCGCGCGACGCACGTAAAGCACATGTGCAGGACCCGTCCCTCTTCAGTAATGGAGGGCGACACCCCCGGTCGGAGGCCGGGGACCCAGGATGTACCTCGTACGGCACCTGGGAACGGTTCTGCTGAAGACCTCCGAAAATCAACAGGAGCCTTGAATGGCACGCCTTGAAGGTGTTGACCTCCCGCGCGAAAAGCGTGTTGAGGTTGCCCTCACGTACGTGTTCGGCATTGGCCGCACGCTGTCTCAGCAGACGCTGGACGCCACCGGTGTGGACCGCAACACCCGTGTTCGTGATCTGTCCGAAGAGGACCTGATCAAGATCCGCGAGTACGTGGACGCGAACATCCAGACGGAGGGTGACCTCCGCCGCGAGATCCAGGCCGACATCCGCCGCAAGGTCGAGATCGGTTGCTACCAGGGTCTTCGTCACCGTCGTGGCCTGCCCGTCCGCGGTCAGCGCACCAGCACGAACGCTCGTACCCGCAAGGGCCCGCGTCGCGCCATCGCCGGTAAGAAGAAGCCGGGCAAGAAGTAGTCCTCGCTCAGCGGTCTATCGACAGCTGTCGCTGCAGGACCGACCACCTCCCGTAGGAGTAATAGATGCCCCCCAAGGGTCGTCAGGGCGCTGCCAAGAAGGTGCGCCGCAAGGAAAAGAAGAACGTCGCTCACGGGCACGCCCACATCAAGAGCACGTTCAACAACACCATCGTCTCGATCACGGACCCCACGGGCAACGTGATCAGCTGGGCCTCCGCCGGCCACGTCGGCTTCAAGGGCTCGCGCAAGTCGACTCCGTTCGCCGCGCAGATGGCCGCCGAGTCGGCCGCGCGTCGCGCCCAGGAGCACGGCATGCGCAAGGTTGACGTCTTCGTCAAGGGTCCGGGTTCCGGTCGTGAGACCGCCATCCGTTCGCTGCAGGCGACCGGCCTTGAGGTCGGCTCGATCCAGGACGTGACGCCCACGCCGCACAACGGCTGCCGTCCCCCCAAGCGTCGCCGCGTCTGACGCACGTCGCTTGACCCAGGGATTCTCGGGCGGTGCGGCTCCTCGGAGCCTCACCGCCCGTACCCTTGCAGTACTCAAGGGCATCAAATAGTGGGTGCCCATGACTGAAGGAATCACTTCATGCTGATCGCTCAGCGTCCCTCGTTGACCGAAGAGGTCGTCGACGAATTCCGCTCCCGGTTCGTGATCGAGCCGCTGGAGCCGGGCTTCGGTTACACCCTCGGCAACTCCCTGCGTCGGACCCTTCTCTCCTCGATCCCGGGTGCGGCCGTCACGTCCATCCGCATCGACGGTGTCCTGCACGAGTTCACCACCGTGCCGGGCGTCAAGGAAGACGTCACCGACCTCATCCTCAACATCAAGCAGCTGGTCGTTTCCAGCGAGCACGATGAGCCCGTCGTGATGTACCTGCGCAAGCAGGGTCCCGGTCTCGTCACCGCCGCTGACATCGCCCCGCCGGCCGGTGTCGAGGTGCACAACCCCGACCTGGTCCTCGCCACGCTCAACGGCAAGGGCAAGCTGGAGATGGAGCTGACCGTCGAGCGCGGTCGCGGCTACGTCTCCGCCGTCCAGAACAAGCAGGTCGGTCAGGAGATCGGGCGCATCCCGGTCGACTCGATCTACTCGCCGGTTCTCAAGGTCACGTACAAGGTCGAGGCCACGCGTGTCGAGCAGCGCACCGACTTCGACAAGCTGATCGTCGACGTCGAGACCAAGCAGGCCATGCGCCCGCGTGACGCCATGGCGTCCGCCGGCAAGACCCTGGTCGAGCTGTTCGGTCTGGCCCGCGAGCTCAACATCGACGCCGAGGGCATCGACATGGGCCCCTCGCCGACGGACGCGGCCCTGGCCGCTGATCTCGCCCTGCCGATCGAGGAGCTGGAGCTCACCGTTCGGTCGTACAACTGCCTCAAGCGCGAGGGCATCCACTCCGTGGGTGAGCTCGTGGCCCGCTCCGAGGCGGACCTGCTCGACATTCGTAACTTCGGTGCGAAGTCGATCGACGAGGTCAAGATGAAGCTCAATGGCATGGGCCTCGCGCTGAAGGACTCGCCTCCCGGCTTCGACCCGACCGCCGCCGCTGACGCCTTCGGCGCCGACGACGACGCGGACGCGGGCTTCGTGGAGACCGAGCAGTACTGATTTGGCCTGTGGCCGGTCGCGCCCGCGCGGCGGAGCCGCAAGTTGATACAGACCCGCGCCCCTTACGGGGCGCGGTGCCACTGACCCCGGTACCTGATACGGCCGGGGCAGACAACAAGGAGAAACACCATGCCGAAGCCCACCAAGGGTGCCCGTATGGGCGGCAGCGCCGCGCACGAGAAGCTTCTGCTGGCGAACCTCGCCAAGCAGCTCTTCGAGTACGGCCGCATCACCACCACCGAGGCGAAGGCCCGTCGTCTGCGTCCCTACGCGGAGCGTCTGGTCACCAAGGCGAAGAAGGGTGACCTTCACAACCGCCGCCAGGTGCTGTCCGTCATCACCGACAAGAGCATCGTGCACACGCTCTTCACGGAGATCGGCCCGCGCTACGAGAACCGCCCGGGTGGTTACACCCGTATCACCAAGATCGGTAACCGTCGTGGCGACAACGCGCCCATGGCTGTCATCGAGCTGGTCGAGGCCCTGACCGTGGCGCAGGCTGCCACCGGTGAGGCCGAGGCGGCCACGAAGCGCGCTGCCAAGGACGCCGAGGTTTCCGAGCCCAAGGTCGACACGACCAAGGGTGAAGAGGCTGCCGAGGAGTCGAAGGACGCGTAAGCGTTCTGCCGGGGACTGTGCGTCATCGGCTGCGGCCGCGTCGTGGCTTGTCGCGCAGTTCCCCGCGCCCTTCAGGGCGTCGCGGGTCCGCCCCTTGCAGGGGTGGGCCCGCTTTTTCGTTGCCTGAGAGGAACCACGAGTGAGTGATGAAGTAGAGCCCGGTTTCGTGCGGGTGCGTCTCGATCTTTCGTACGACGGCAAGGACTTCTCCGGCTGGGCCAAGCAGAAGCAGGGGCAGCGGACCGTCCAGGGCGAGATCGAGAGCGCGCTGCGGACCGTGACGCGGTCGCAGGAGACGTACGAGCTGACCGTCGCCGGGCGGACCGACAGCGGGGTGCACGCGCGGGGGCAGGTCGCCCATGTCGATCTGCCGGAGAGCGTGTGGGCCGAGCACAGTGACAAGCTGCTGCGCAGGCTCGCGGGGCGGCTGCCGCACGATGTGCGGGTCTGGAAGGTGGCCGAGGCTCCCGCCGGGTTCAACGCGAGGTTCGCGGCCGTGTGGCGGCGCTACGCCTATCGCGTGACCGATCACCCGGGCGGTGTCGACCCCCTGTTGCGCAGTCATGTGCTGTGGCACGACTGGGAGTTGGATCTCGACGCCATGAACGCGGCGGCCGAGAAACTCCTCGGCGAGCATGACTTCGCCGCTTACTGCAAGAAGCGTGAGGGCGCCACGACCATTCGTACGCTGCAAGAGCTTCGGTGGGAGCGGCGGGCCGACGGGATCCTCGAAGCGACCGTGCGGGCCGATGCCTTCTGCCACAACATGGTGCGGTCGTTGGTCGGTGCCATGTTGTTCGTGGGCGACGGGCACCGGCCCGTGGAGTGGCCCGCCAAGGTTCTTGCCGCGGGAGTGCGGGACTCCGCCGTGCACGTCGTACGGCCGCACGGGCTGACCCTTGAGGAAGTCGGTTACCCCGCCGACGAGTTGCTCGCCGCGCGCAGCAAGGAAGCGCGCAACAAGCGGACGTTGCCCGGCGCCGGGTGCTGCTGAGCCCCGGCCGCCGGACGCCCGACTGCCGGACTGCTACGGGGCGTTGGCCGCGGCGGAAGCCTGGGCCTCGCCCCGCCGGTTGATCTGGCCGAAGGCGAAGCGGCCCAGGTCGTCGCCGACCGTGTAGACCTTGCGCTCCTTCGGCGTGACGTCCTTGTCGCTGGTGAAGCCGGACGTCGTGAAGTAGGCGTAGCGGCCGTAGGCGTTGTAGGTGCCGCGGCAGACCGCGGTCTGGCAGAAGGCGGGGACGCCCTTGCCGGGCAGTGCGGTGACCAGGCCTTCGTTCGCCTCGTCGTTGACCTTGGCGGCCTGGGCCGCCGTGTCGAAGACGGCGACGCCGACCGTCACGGCGATGTTGTCCTTCACGTAGCTGGCGCGGAAGAGCTGCGTGCAGTCGTGCTTGGTGAGGACCGCGGCGAGCTTGGGCTGGGTGACGCTCGCGCACTTCTTCGTGCCGCTGGTCGCGCCCTTCTTGTAGACGCGGTCGCCCGAGGTCAGCGTCTTGCCCGGGAAGAGGATGTCGGCGCTGAGCGGTGCCTTGTCCTTCTTGGCGCTGGAGATGAACTCCTTGGGGTCCGGCGGGGGCGGCGGCGTCGTCTCCTCGAAGGACGGGCCGGGCTTCTCGCTCGCGCCGGGGATGTCCGCGGTCGAGGGCAGCTCGCTCGCCGGTTTGTTCGACGCGGAGGTGTTGTCGCTGTTCGCGGAGACGACCGCGATGGCGACGGCGGCGGCGACCACGACGGTGGCGAGCGCGCCTCCGCCGATCATCAGCCACTTGCGGCGCCGGGCGCGCGATTCGGACGCCTCGGCGAGCGCCGCCCAGTCAGGGGTCTGTGAATCCCCTGGACCCCACTGAGGTCCCCCTTGCCCAAAGCTCATGCGCCGCATCTTAGACGGGGAGTTGGGGATGTTGAGCGGGGGCCGGGGGAGGGGCCCGACCTAGCCTGATCCCTATGAATACGGGCAAAGTAGCTGTTAGTGGGTGGTTGCTGCGGCCGGTGACCTGGCACGCCTGGGTGGCGCTGGGGGCCGTGCTGCTCGCCGCGGTCGTCCGGGTGGGGCTGCGGGGCCCGGACGGCGGGATGGACAACGCCATCGTGGTGCGGGCCGCCGAGGCCTGGCTAGAGGGGCGCTCGCCCTACGCCGACCGGCACTTCCTCTATCTGCCGGGTGCCGTGCTCGCCGCGGTGCCGCAGGCGGTGCTCCCGCAGGCCGTCGTGCGGTTCCTCGTCCCGGCGGGGGTCGCTGCCTCGCTCGTCTTCGGGTGGGGGTGTGCGCTGCGGATCCACGGGGTGCCGTGGCGCAGCCGGTTCGCGGTGTTCGGGCTGCTCGCGCTGGCCGTGGGGTTCGCGCCGTTCGGGCACCTCGTCGACCTCGGCAACTGGACCGTGGCGTCAGCCGCCGCGCTGCCGCTCGCGCTGCTGTTCGTGTGCCGGGGGAGGTGGGTCGCCGCGGGTCTGGTGATCGGGGCCGCCGTCGCCGTGAAGCCGCTGCTCGCGCCGGTCGTGCTGCTCTTCGTCTTCGCGCGGCGGTGGCGAGCGCTGGGGGCCGCGGTGCTCGCGCCCGCTGTGGTGTCGGTGGGGGCGGCGCTCGCGATGCCGGACCCGGCGGGGTTCTTCACGCGGACGCTGCCGTTCCTGCTGCGGGGCGACGACAGCTTCGTACGGCTCTATGAGGCGTCGCCCGCGGCGGTGCTGCCGCGGCTCGGGGTGCCGCAGGGGGCGGCGACGCTGCTGGCCCTCGTGGCCGCGGGCGCCGGGGTGTGGTGCGCGTGGCGGCGCTGGCGGGGCGGTGCGGGGCCGCAGGAGCAGCGGGTGGTCGAGACGGCCGTGATGCTGATGCTGGCGGCGTTCCTGGTGTCCAAGCCGTCGTACGACCACTATCTGCTCGTCGTCGTGCCGCTGCTGCTGGCCGGGGCCCGGGAGCCCGGTGCGGTGGCCCGGAGGCCGTGGTTCTGGCTGGCGCTCGTACCGCAGATCCCGGGGTTCGCCTGGCCCTGGCTGGAGCCGGGCACCAGGCGGGCCTTCCGGGACTCCGTGACGCTCTGTGTGCTGGCGCTCACGGGCGCCCGGAGCTGCGTCCGGGCGGGCGGGGCTACTGTGGAAAGTGCCGACGCGCCTGTGGCGGGGGAGCCGCCCGTGCCGGTCTCCAGAGCCGCGTTTTGACCCGTACGGGGCGGCGCGGGTAGTCTCGACGATTGTTATGCGTATTGGTGTCATCGTTCTCACGCGAAGGGCCCATACGTAACGGTTCCCTGGAGCAGTTACCAGTGGCTCGCATACGGGCAGCGTCCCCGGCATTGTGAGCCCCAGCTGCATGATCGCTTCCTGGGTGCCGTGTGTCTGGACCCCATCCACTGAAGAAGCGAAGGCTACGAAGTGCGTACGTACAGCCCCAAGCCCGGCGATGTGACCCGCCAGTGGCACGTCATTGACGCTCAGGACATCGTCCTGGGCCGTCTGGCGACCACTGCCGCCAACCTCCTGCGGGGCAAGCACAAGGCGATCTACGCCCCCCACATGGACATGGGCGACTTCGTCATCATCATCAACGCCGACAAGGTTCACCTGTCCGGCAACAAGAAGACCCAGAAGATGGCGTACCGCCACTCCGGCTACCCGGGTGGTCTGCGTTCCGTCCGCTACGACGAGCTTCTTGAGAAGAACCCCGAGAAGGCCGTCGAGAAGGCCATCAAGGGCATGATCCCCAAGAACACCCTGGGCCGTCAGATGCTCTCGAAGCTGAAGGTCTACGCGGGCGACCAGCACCCGCACGGCGCTCAGCAGCCGGTCCCGTTCGAGATCACCCAGGTCGCGCAGTAGTTCCGGCCACCCCCAAAGACGTAAAGAATTCTGAGGAGAATCGTGGCCGAGACCACCGTTGAGCAGCCGGTCGAAGAGACCGAGGTTGTTGACGTCGAGCAGTACACCACCGAGTCCGAGGTGCCCGTCGAGGGCGAGTACACCTCTGAGTCGAACGCCGCGCGCTTCGGCGACCCGCAGCCGGCCGCCGGCCTGGGCCGTCGCAAGAACGCCATCGCCCGCGTCCGGATCGTCCCGGGCACCGGCAAGTGGAAGGTCAACGGGCGCACGCTCGAGGACTACTTCCCGAACAAGGTCCACCAGCAGGAAGTCAACGAGCCCTTCAAGGTGCTCGAGCTCGACAACCGCTACGACGTCATCGCCCGTATCTCGGGTGGCGGCGTCTCCGGTCAGGCCGGTGCGCTCCGTCTCGGTGTCGCCCGTGCGCTGAACGAGGCCGACGTCGACAACAACCGCGCCGCCCTCAAGAAGGCCGGTTACCTCAAGCGTGACGACCGTGCGGTCGAGCGCAAGAAGGCCGGTCTCAAGAAGGCCCGCAAGGCTCCGCAGTACAGCAAGCGCTAATCTGCCTGCTTGTACTTTTCGTTCGCCCCGGCGGCACGTTGTGTGCTGCCGGGGCGTTCGTTTATCGAAAAACCCCTGGAGGAGGACAGCAGTGGGACGACTCTTCGGTACGGACGGCGTGCGCGGTGTCGCCAACGCGGATCTGACGGCCGAGCTCGCGCTCGGGCTCTCCGTGGCAGCGGCTCATGTGCTCGGTGAGGTGGGGACGTTCGAGGGCCATCGGCCCGTCGCGGTGGTCGGGCGTGACCCGCGCGCGTCAGGGGAGTTCCTTGAGGCCGCGGTGGTCGCCGGTCTCGCGAGCGCGGGCGTGGACGTCCAGCTCGTCGGTGTGCTGCCCACCCCCGCGGTGGCGCATCTCACCGGTGCGCTGGGCGCCGACCTCGGCGTGATGCTCTCGGCGAGCCACAACGCCATGCCGGACAACGGCATCAAGTTCTTCGCGCGCGGCGGCCACAAGCTGGCCGACGAGCTGGAGGACCGCATCGAGTCCGTCTACGAGGAGCACCGCACCGGCGCCCCCTGGCAGCGCCCCACGGGCTCGGGCGTCGGCCGGGTCACCACGTACGACCAGGGCCTCGACCAGTACGTCGCGCATCTCCTCGGTGTGCTCCCCAACCGCCTCGACGGACTGAAGATCGTCCTCGACGAGGCGCACGGCGCCGCCGCCCGGGTCTCGCCCGAGGCGTTCGCGCGCGCCGGTGCCGAGATCATCACGATCGGCGCCAAGCCGGACGGCCTGAACATCAACGACGGCTGCGGCTCCACGCACCTGGGCCTCCTGAAGGCCGCCGTCGTCGAGCACGGCGCCGACTTCGGTGTCGCACACGACGGGGACGCGGACCGCTGCCTCGCCGTGGACCACACCGGTGCCGAGGTCGACGGGGACCAGATCCTCGCCGTCCTGGCGCTCGCCATGCGCGAGCACGGCACGCTGCGCTCGGACACCGTGGTCGCGACGGTCATGTCGAACCTCGGCTTCAAGATCGCCATGGAGCGCGAGGGCCTTGCCTTCGTGCAGACCGCCGTCGGCGACCGGTACGTCCTGGAGTCGATGAAGGAGCACGGCTTCGCCCTCGGCGGCGAGCAGTCCGGGCACGTGATCATCCTCGACCACGCGACCACGGGTGACGGCACCCTGACGGGCCTTCTGCTCGCGGCGCGCGTCGCCGAGACCGGACGTTCGCTCGCGGAGCTCGCCGGGGTCATGGAGCGGCTTCCGCAGGTCCTGATCAATGTGCCCGACGTCGACAAGTCGCGCGTCAGCACCTCCGCCGAGCTGACGGCCGCCGTCGCCGAGGCCGAGCGTGAACTGGGCGAGACGGGCCGGGTGCTGCTGCGTTCCTCCGGCACGGAGCCGCTGGTGCGCGTCATGGTCGAGGCCGCCGACATCGAGCAGGCCCGGTCCGTGGCGGGACGCCTCGCCGACGTGGTGAAGTCGGCGCTGGGCTAGGCCCGTCGTGCCTTCGCGGTACGTTCGTGCTGCCTGGCCCAGAGCAGCTTCTGGACGAGCAGCGTGAGCGTACCGGCGAAGACGATCCCGAGCAGGTTGAGCAGAAGCTGCTCCGTGGACCCCCAGGTCTGTCGCGCGTCCCCGTAGCTGAGCGCCACCGCCGCGTTGGCCGCTGCGGGGACCGTCGTCACCGAGATCGCGACGCCCACCAGGGCGCCCGACTTGGCCGAGGTCAGCGAGAGCATGCCCGCGGCTCCGGCCAGGACCGCCACGACGAACGAGAACCAGTCGGGCGCGTAGACGAAACCGGTGTTGGGGCGGTCCTGGTCCAGCTGCCTCTCGCTGAAGAGGTCGACCGCGTCCATGAAGAAGCTGAAGCCCACGGTCACCGCCATGGCGACGGCGAAGCCCGCCAGGATCGCGATCAGCGAGCGCAGGGCGAGCCGCGGCGCGCGCTGGACGAGCGCGGTGCAGAAGCCCGCCAGCGGGCCGAACTCGGGGCCCACCGCCATCGCGCCCACGATCAGGATCGCGTTGTCGAGGACCACACCGCAGGCCGCGATCATCGTGGCGATCGTGATGAAGGCCAGGTACGTGACCGAGAGCGTCGACTCCTCGTGCGTCGCGTCCGAGAGCTGCTCCCACAGGACCGCGTCCACGCCCTCGCCCGGCGCGTCGTCCTCCGCCTTGTCCGCGCGCGAGGACAGCGACAGGTCGATGTTCTCCAGCGCGATCGAGCCCGACTCGTGGATGCCGAGCTCGCGCAGGCCGCCGATCAGCGGGTCGCCCGCCTCACGGGCGACGTCGCACGTGACGACGTCGCCCGCGGGGTTGCGGGCCGCGCCCGGCATGACGGCCAGGTGCGTGGCGCCGACCGTCGTCTCGATCAGGCGCAGCACGTCGTCCGTCTTGTCCGCCGGGGTGATCAGGCGCAGATGCAGCATGCGCGCAGGGTAGCTGGCGGCGGACCGGGGCCCGTCCGGGGCCCGGGGATCAGAGCTTGCGCAGGCTCAGGCGCTGCACCTTGTGGTCGGGGCCCTTTCGGATGACCAGGGCGGCACGGCCGCGGGTGGGGGCCACGTTCTCCAGGAGGTTGGGCTTGTTGATCGTGCGCCAGGTCGTACGGGCGTAGTCCAGGGCCTCTTCCTCCGAGACCTGGGTGTACTTGCGGAAGTACGAGGACGGGTCCTGGAAGGCCGTGGCGCGGAGCTTCTTGAAGCGGTTCAGGTACCAGCGCTCGATGTCCTCCGCGCGCGCGTCCACGTACACGCTGAAGTCGAAGTAGTCGGCGAGACCCACGCGGGTGCGGCCGTCCTTGCCGGGCAGGGCCGGCTGGAGGACGTTGATGCCCTCGACGATGAGGATGTCGGGGCGGCGGACCGTGAGGCGCTGGTCCGGCACGATGTCGTAGATCAGGTGGGAGTAGACGGGCGCCGTCACCTCGTCCTTGCCGGCCTTGATGTCCGCCACGAAGCGGGTCAGGGCCCTTCTGTCGTACGACTCCGGGAAGCCCTTGCGGGACATCAGGCCGCGGGCCTCCAGCTCCCTGGTGGGCAGCAGGAAGCCGTCGGTCGTCACCCGCTCGACGCGCGGGTGCTCGGGCCAGCGGGAGAGCAGGGCCTGGAGGAGACGGGCGACGGTCGACTTGCCGACGGCCACCGAACCCGCGACTCCTATGACGAAGGGCGTGCCCGACTGGGAGCCCTTCTCGCCGAGGAACGTGTTGAGGGCGCCGCGCAGACCGTCCGTGGCGCCCACGTAGAGGTTGAGGAGGCGTGAGAGCGGCAGATAGATGTCCCGTACTTCGTCCAGGTCGATGACATCACCCAGGCCGCGCAGCTCCTCCAGCTCCGCGGCGGTCAGGGGGAGCGGCGTCTTGTCACGCAGGGCGCTCCACTCGGTGCGGGTGAGGTCGACGTAGGGAGTCGCCTCCGGCCTGTGCCGGTGGGCGCTCCGCGCGGTCGTCGGGGGTTCGGAGACCGATGAGATCACAGTCCATTGTTACGGCTGTTTGAACGAGCCGGGGGGTGGGGTGCGTCACCCACTGCGGGGCTCGAAGGGTTAGGGTGCCCGGCCTCGTAGGCTGCTGCTCGTGATTATTGGGGTCGGAATCGACGTGGCCGAGATCGAGCGGTTCGAGGCGGCGCTGGAGCGTACGGCAGGGATGGCCGGGCGGTTGTTCGTGGAGCGGGAGTTGCTGCTTCCGAGCGGGGAGCGGCGCGGGATCGCCTCGCTGGCGGCGCGGTTCGCGGCCAAGGAGGCGCTGGCCAAGGCGCTGGGCGCGCCGGCCGGGCTGCGCTGGACGGACGCGGAGGTGTACGTCGAGGGGAGCGGGCAGCCGCGGCTCCGGGTGAAGGGGACGGTGGCCGCGCGGGCCGCCGAGCTGGGGGTGCGGTCCTGGCATGTCTCGCTCAGCCATGACGCGGGGGTGGCTTCCGCCGTGGTGATTGCTGAGGGCTAGGCCCTGGGTGACACTCGGGGGTATGCGTACTGCGTACCCGGTGGAGACGGTCAGGGCTGCTGAGCGGGAGTTGATGGCGCGGGTGCCGGAAGGTGCCCTGATGCAGCGGGCGGCGGCAGGCCTCGCGGTGGTCTGCGCCGAGGTGCTCGGCAAGGTGTACGGCTCCCGGGTCGTGCTGCTCGTGGGGAGCGGGGACAACGGCGGCGACGCGCTGTACGCCGGGGCGCGGCTTGCCCGGCGTGGGGCCGGGGTGTCCGCGGTGCTGCTTTCGCCCGAACGGGTGCATGAGGGCGGGGTGGCGGCCTTTCGGGCGGCCGGGGGGCGGGTGGTCGCCACCGGGGGTGCGGAGGGTGTGCTGCGCCGGGCGGATCTTGTCGTGGACGGCATTGTGGGCATCGGCGGGAAGGGCGGGTTGCGGGCCGCCGCCGCTGAACTGGCCGCTTCTGTACGCGAGTTGGGGACCCCCGTAGTCGCCGTCGACCTGCCGAGCGGGGTCGACGCGGACAGCGGGGTGGTCGAGGGCGAAGCCGTGCGGGCCGATGTGACGGTGACCTTCGGGGTGCACAAGCCGGGGCTGTTGATCGATCCCGGGCGGGAGTACGCGGGGGTGGTGCGGCTCGTCGATATCGGGCTTGAGCTGGGTGCCGGTGCCCGTGCCGGTACCGGTGCGGATGGTGGTGGTGCGGGTGCTGTTGAGGCCCTTCAGTACGCCGATGTGGCCTCGCTCCTGCCCATGCCGACCGGGGAGAGCGACAAGTACCGGCGGGGCGTCGTGGGGATCGTCGCCGGGTCGGCCCGGTACCCCGGGGCGGCGGTGCTCGCCGTGGCCGGTGCGCTGCGGGGTGGCGCGGGGGCCGTGCGTTACGTGGGGCACGCGGCGGACGCCGTCATCGCGCGGTACCCGGAGACCCTCGTCTCCGCCGGTCCTCCGTCCAAGGCGGGGCGTGTGCAGGCCTGGGTGGTCGGGCCGGGGCTCGGGGACGATGCCGAGCGGCTCGCGGACGTGGTCGGCGCGGAGGTGCCCGTACTGATCGACGCGGACGGGCTGCGGCTTGCCGACGCCGATGCCGTGCGGGGCCGGGCGGCGCCGACCTTGCTGACGCCGCATGCGGGGGAGGCGGCGGCGCTCCTGGGGGTTGCCCGGGAGGAGGTCGAGCGCGGGCGCCTGGATGCTGTGCGGGAGCTGGCGGGGCGGTACGGGGCGACGGTGCTCCTGAAGGGCTCTACGACGCTGGTCGCGGATCCTGGGGGCCGGGAGGGCCCTGTGCGGGTCAACCCGACGGGGACGCCATGGCTGGCCACCGCGGGCAGCGGGGACGTCCTGTCGGGACTGGCGGGGGCTTTGCTCGCTGCGGGGCTCGGCGCGCGGGACGCGGGGTCCGTGGGGGCGTATCTGCATGGCCTCGCGGGGCGCGTTGCGGCGGACGGGGCGCCGGTGGGGGCACACGATGTGGCTGAGGCGATTCCGCCGGCTTGGCGGGATGTACGGGGGGACTAGCGTCCGGCTCGGCGGTACGGGTTCGCTCCGTCTTGGGTCTTGGGGTGCTGAGCTGCGCCGCCGTGCTGGGTGCGGTGTCGGTCCGTCCGTGGGTGCGGGGCCGTGCCGGTATGTCCGTCCTCGCTGTCGTCCGGTGGCCGCGGGGTTTCTTCGGTTCCGGAGTGCCGGGAGCCGTGCTCCGGGCGGACATACCGGCACGTCCCCTCGGGCCTCGCTGCCGACAGCGGGTGCGTGGGGCCGGGTGCTCTGGGTGGGGCCCCCGCCGGTGTTGCCCACCCGGGCCGGAGATCCCCGGCCCACCCACCCGCACGTGGCCCACTCGCCTGCCCACCCCCTTTGGCGCTGCGGGGCAATCGGGTGGGCAGGCGGCAAAGCTTGTTCGGGGCAGGGTGATGCTGCGGGGTGATCGGCAAGGGGGGGCGTGCACCGCCCTGGCGGGCGCAGGGGCTGGTCCCGGGCCGCGAGGCGCCGCGTGGCTGCCAGGGTGTCAGCGGGCTCTGAGACACTGGTCGGCGTTATGACTGAGACCGCACCTTTGCGTGCCCGCGCCGAGATCGACCTGGCCGCCCTGAGGGCCAACGTGCGGACTTTGCGTGCCCACGCGCCAGGAGCCGCCTTCATGGCCGTCGTGAAGGCGGACGCGTACGGCCACGGGATGGTGCCCTGCGCCCGTGCCGCCGTCGAGGCGGGAGCCACCTGGGTGGGCACCGCGACCCCCGAGGAGGCCCTCGCGCTGCGGGCCGCCGGGATCGAGGGGCGCCTGATGTGCTGGCTGTGGACCCCGGGCGGGCCCTGGCGCGAAGGCATCGAGGCCGATCTCGACATGGCGGTGAGCGGCCTCTGGGCGTTGCGTGAAGTGTCCGCCGCCGCGCGGGCCGTGGGGCGTACGGCCCGCATCCAGTTGAAGGCCGACACGGGGCTCGGGCGCAACGGCTGCATGCCCGCCGACTGGCCCGAACTCGTCTCGCAGGCGCGGCAGGCCGAGGCCGAGGGCCTGGTGCGCGTCACCGGGATCTGGTCGCACTTCGCGTGCGCCGACGAGCCGGGCCACCCGTCCATCGCGGCCCAACTCGCCCTGTTCCACGAGATGGTCGCGGCAGCCGAGGCGCGGGGCATCCGGCCCGAGGTGCGGCACATCGCCAACTCGCCCGGCACGCTCACACTTCCGGAGACGCACCTCGATCTCGTACGTCCCGGGATCGCGATGTACGGCATCTCGCCCAGCCCCGAGGTCGGCACCTCGGAGGAGTTCGGGCTGCGGCCCGTCATGCGGCTCAGCGCGTCACTCGCCCTCGTGAAGCACGCCCCCGGGGGTCACGGCGTGAGTTACGGGCATCACTACGTCACACCCGGCGAGACGACCCTTGGACTCGTCCCGGTCGGGTACGGGGACGGGATCCCGCGGCACGCTTCCGGCACCGGTCCCGTGCTCGTCGGCGGCAAGCTGCGGACCGTCGCCGGAAGGGTGGCGATGGACCAGTTCGTGGTCGACCTCGGCGGTGACGAGCCGGCGGTCGGCTCCGAGGCCGTCCTCTTCGGCCCCGGTGACCGGGGCGAGCCGACTGCCGAGGACTGGGCGCAGGCGGCGGGCACCATCGCGTACGAAATCGTCACGCGCATCGGATCGCGTGTCCCGCGCGTCCATGTGAATGAGCGGCTGACAGCGGACGGCGTCTGAGGAGGAGCGGCACGTGAGCGAGACCAGCACGGGGGCGGCCGCGGACGCGGTGGCGGAAGTCGCCGCGGCGGCCGGGAACTGGCGCAGGGCCGGCTTCGCGGGTGCCGCGATCGGTGTCGTCGCCGCGGGCGCCGCGGCGGGTGTCGCCATCGAGCGGCTGACCGTGGGCCGCGGCATGCGCAAGAAGGCACGGCTCGCACTCGACGCGTCCGGGCCCTACGGCTCGCTGCGCGGCCTGCCGGGCCAGGCGTACGCGGACGACGGCACGGAACTGTCGTACGAGGTGGACGAGGTCGAGCCGGACAGCGCTCAGACACCGCGCCGACGCAGGCTCTTCGGGCGCAGGACGCCCGCTCCCGTCACCGTCGTCTTCAGTCATGGGTACTGCCTGAGCCAGGACTCCTGGCACTTCCAGCGGGCGGCCCTGCGCGGCGTCGTGCGCTGTGTGTACTGGGACCAGCGCAGCCACGGCCGTTCGGCGCGCGGCGTGGCCCAGACGAACGGGACGCCGGTCTCCATCGACCAGTTGGGCCGGGACCTGAAGGCCGTCATCGACGCGGCGGCGCCCGAGGGGCCGCTGGTCCTCGTCGGGCACTCCATGGGCGGCATGACGACGATGGCGCTGGCCGACCACTACCCCGAGCTGATCCGCGAGCGCGTCGTCGGCGTCGCCCTCGTCGGTACGTCGTCCGGGCGGCTCGGCCAGGTCAACTTCGGCCTTCCCGTCGCCGGGATGAACGCCGTGCGGCGCGTGCTGCCGGGTGTCCTGAAGGCGCTCGGATCGCAGGCCGAGCTGGTGGAGAAGGGGCGGCGGGCCACCGCGGACCTCTTCGCCGGCATCATCAAGCGCTATTCGTTCTCGTCGAGGGACGTGGACCCGGCGATCTCGCGGTTCGCCGAGCGGATGATCGAGTCGACGCCCATCGACGTGGTCGCGGAGTTCTACCCGGCGTTCGCCGAGCACGACAAGACGGAGGCGCTCAAGCACTTCGCCGAGCTCCCGGTACTGGTCCTGGCCGGTGACAAGGACCTGGTCACGCCCAGCGAGCACAGCGAGGTCATCGCCGATCTGCTCCCGGACGCAGAGCTCGTGCTCGTCCCCGACGCCGGGCACCTGGCCATGCTGGAGCACCCCGAGGTGGTCACGGACCGCCTCGCGGACCTTCTCGTACGGGCGGGAGCGGTGCCCGCTTCGGCCGATGCACGGACGTCCAGCGGCTAACGTGGGTGGGCATGGAAGCACCGCACAACCCGGCCCCCGTGAACACCCTCGGCATCACGGTCACCTCCCCTGAACAGATGGGCGACCTGGGTCGCCGCCTGGCCAAGCTGCTGCGCCCCGGCGACCTGGTGATGCTCACCGGCGAGCTCGGCGCCGGCAAGACGACCCTCACCCGCGGCCTGGGCGAAGGCCTCGGCGTGCGCGGCGCCGTCACATCGCCGACCTTCGTCATCGCCCGCGTCCATCCGTCGCTCTCCGACGGCCCGCCCCTGGTGCACGTGGACGCGTACCGCCTGGGCGGCGGGCTCGACGAGATGGAGGACCTCGACCTCGATGTCTCGCTGCCCGAATCGGTGATCGTCGTGGAGTGGGGCGACGGCAAGGTCGAGGAGCTCTCGGACGACCGGCTGCGCGTCGTCATCGACCGGACCGTCGGCGACACCACGGACGAGGTGCGCGAAGTGACGCTGACCGGGGTCGGAACACGGTGGGCCGAGGCCGACCTCACGCTGCTCTCGGCCTGACCCTGCCGTGACCCTCGTCTTTTCGCCCAACATTCCGACAAGCCGTCGGCAAGATGTTGCGCGGCGCGCTCCGCGCGTGGTCACATGGATACCGGTACTGGTTAGGTCTACCTAACCACGTCTGCCCCCGGAGCCCAGGAGGCATCCATGTCGGCTTCAGAACGTGACGCCACGACCCGGCCGCACGCGCTGCCGGGCCCGTCGGAGCCATCGGGGATCTCCATGCGCGATCTGCTGGCGTCCTGCGTGGCCGCGAGCGCGGTCTCCACACCGCCGCGCGATCCGGCCCCCAGGGGCGGCGCGGCTACGGAACGACGACGACCTTCTTGCTGATCGTCGCGAACTCCCACATCGCGTTGCCGTCCTTGCGCGACTCACGGATGCCGCCGGTCTTCTTCGACGGGTCGGGCTTCGGCGTCGAGCCGTCCGTCGCCGCGCTGAAGCCGATCGCGATCCCGTCCACGCTCGCGAAACGCACGACGTGCTCGATCGCCACACCGTCCGTTCCGGTGACGGTGCCCGAGCGCGAGGTGACGGCGTACGTGCCGGGGACGGGGTCCACCGTGCTCGGCGTGACCTTGAAGGTGCGCTGCGTCTTGCCGGAGCCGCCGACCAGCCACACGCGGTCCTCGCTCACCGAGTAGACGACCCGCTCGCCCGCGCCGGACTGCGCCGGGACGGTCTTCGGGTCGGCCTTCTCCTTGGGGGAGCGGGTGGTCGGCGCGGAAGGGGACGCGTCCGGTTTCTTGCCCACGGTGTCCGGCGCGCTGGCCGAGGCCTGGTAAGCGAGGAAGCCGACCGCGGCGAGCGCGGCGGCGGTCAGGCCGGCCACGAATCCCGAGCTGCTCCTGGACACCTGCGCCACCCTCTTCGTACTCCGTACGGCTACGGGGTGACGTTAGCAGCAGGTGTGCGGCATCCTCGGTCGGCCGTGCTCCGGGCGTCGGAGCCGTAGGCTATTCGCGTGCTCTTGCTCGCTCTGGATACCGCCACCCCCGCCGTCACCGTCGCGCTGCACGACGGCTCGTCCGTCGTCGCAGCCTCCAGCCAGGTGGACGCCCGCCGCCACGGAGAGCTGCTGCTGCCCGCCGTCGACCGGGTGCTCGCCGACGCCGGGCTCAGACTCGACGCCGTGACCGGCATCGTCGTCGGCGTGGGCCCCGGCCCGTACACGGGTCTGCGTGTCGGCCTGATGACCGCCGACACCTTCGGCCTCGTGCTCGGCGTGCCGGTGCACGGGGTGTGCACGCTCGACGGCCTCGCGTACGCATCGGGCATCGACGGGGGCCCCTTCGTCGTCGCCACGGACGCGCGGCGCAAGGAGGTCTACTGGGCGCGGTACGCGGACCCGCGCACCCGCCTCACCGAGGCCGCCGTGGACCGCCCCGCCGACATCGCGGACGAGGTGGCTGGCCTGCCCGCTGTCGGCGCCGGCGCGGTGCTCTACCCCGAGACCTTCCCGGACGCCCGCGCCCCCGAGCACGTCTCGGCGGCGTCGCTCGCCTCGCTGGCCGCGGAGAAGCTCGCCGCGGGCGAGGAACTCCTGGCCCCCAGGCCGCTGTACCTGCGCCGTCCTGACGCGCAGGTGCCCAAGAACTACAAGGTGGTCACCCCCAAGTGACATCCGTGACGACAGCCGCCCTGCGCGAGATGCGCTGGTGGGACATCGAGCCGGTCTTCGTCCTGGAGAAGGAACTCTTCCCGGACGACGCCTGGTCGCGCGGCATGTTCTGGTCCGAGCTCGCCCACGCGCGCGGGCCGCTGGCCACCCGCCGCTATGTGGTCGCGACGGACGCGACGGACGGGGACCGGCTCGTCGGGTACGCGGGGCTCGCCTCCGCCGGTGACCAGGCCGACGTACAGACCATCGCGGTGGCCCCGAGCCACTGGGGCACGGGACTCGGCTCGCGCCTCCTGACCGATCTTCTCGGCGCGGCGACCGCCTTCGAGTGCGCCGAGGTCATGCTCGAGGTGCGGGTCGACAACACCCGGGCGCAGAAGCTGTACGAGCGCTTCGGCTTCGAGCCCATCGGCTTCAGGCGCGGCTACTACCAGCCGGGCAACGTGGACGCCCTCGTCATGCGTCTGACCGATCCATCATCTTCCGTACAAGGAACCGACACCCATGGCTGACTCGCGCGACCAACCTCTCGTTCTCGGCATCGAGACCTCCTGCGACGAGACCGGCGTCGGCATCGTCCGCGGCACCACCCTGCTCGCCGATGCCATCGCCTCCAGCGTCGACGAGCACGCGCGCTTCGGCGGTGTCGTGCCCGAGGTCGCCTCGCGCGCGCACCTGGAGGCGATGGTGCCGACCATCGACCGCGCGCTGAAGGAAGCGGGGGTCGCCGCGTCCGACCTCGACGGCATCGCGGTGACCGCGGGGCCGGGTCTCGCGGGCGCGCTGCTGGTGGGCGTCTCGGCGGCCAAGGCGTACGCGTACGCGCTCGGCAAGCCGCTGTACGGCGTGAACCACCTGGCCTCGCACATCTGCGTGGACCAGCTGGAGCACGGCACGCTGCCCGAGCCGACGATGGCGCTGCTCGTCTCCGGCGGCCACTCCTCGCTGCTGCTCTCCACCGACATCACCTCGGACGTACGCCCCCTGGGCGCGACCATCGACGACGCGGCGGGCGAGGCCTTCGACAAGATCGCGCGCGTGCTCGACCTGGGCTTCCCGGGCGGACCTGTCATCGACCGGTACGCGAAGGAGGGCGACCCGGAGGCGATCGCGTTCCCGCGCGGCCTCACCGGGCCGCGCGACGCCGCGTACGACTTCTCCTTCTCCGGCCTGAAGACGTCCGTCGCGCGCTGGATCGAGGCCAAGCGGGCCGCGGGCGAGGACGTTCCCGTGCGTGACGTGGCGGCGTCCTTCCAGGAGGCGGTCGTCGACGTGCTGACCCGCAAGGCCGTGCGGGCCTGCAAGGACGAGGGCGTGGACCACCTGATGATCGGCGGCGGGGTGGCCGCCAACACGCGGCTGCGCGCGCTGGCCCAGGAGCGGTGCGAGGCGGCCGGGATCCGGCTGCGGGTGCCGCGGCCGAAGCTGTGCACGGACAACGGCGCGATGGTGGCCGCGCTCGGTGCGGAGATGGTGGCACGGAATCGCTCGGCCTCCGACTGGGACCTCTCGGCGGACTCCTCGCTCCCGGTGACGGAGCCGCACGTCCCGGGCCACGCCCACGCGCACTCCCACGACCATGTGCACGAGGTCAGCAAGGAGAACCTGTACTCGTGACCGTCGCGCTGATGTGGGAGGCCCGTGCCGCCGACGGGCGGGGCGACGAACTGCTCGCGTGGGCACGGGCGCAGGTCCTGGACCGTGCCCCGGTCCGCCGGGAGAGCTTCCGCGCCCCGCAGGACCGGGTCCTCGTCCTGACCTGGTGGGACGCCGCATACGACGAAGACCTCCCCGAAATCCCCGAGCCCGCACCGGAGTTGGTGACGCGGGCGGTGCACAGGTGGCGGTTCGAGTCGGTGGGCCTGGACTGACGACCCGTACCGGCCGGGGGTTCTTCAGGGGCGTCGTGCCTGCCCCAGGAGGCCGTCGATGACCGCGCCGAGCTGTGCGGCCGGGTCGTAGCTCTCGGTCAGTTCGAGCCAGCGGCCGGCGAGTGCGGCCAGGTGGGGCAGCTCTTCGGCGTCCGCGTCCGTCAACATGTCGGGGAAGTGGCGCCTGCGGTCCGGCTCCTCGGCGCGGCGGGCCATCGCCTGGCGGAAGACCAGGTCGCCGTAGACGCAGTGCCAGATGGTGCGGTAGGCGGCGACGGCCTGCGGCGGGGTGAGTCCGCGGGCGACGCAGCAGCCGATGATCTCCTCGACCATCCACAGGGCGCCCCTGTCGGTGAGGTCGCCGAGGCTGAGCACCTCGACCACCCAGGGCATCCGCGCCAGCGTGCCGTGCATGTGCAGGGACACCGCCAGGAGCCGGTCGCGCGGATCGTCGGGGAGCTCGGGGCGCGGGACCGAGTCGGCCGTGCCGGACAGGGTGAGCATCAGGAGCTCGTCCTTGTCGCGTACGTGGTGGTAGAGCGCCATCGGGGTCGTGCCGACCTCCTTGGCGACCCGGCGCATGCTCAGGGCGGCCACGCCCTCCTCCTGGAGGATGCGGCGCGCGATGCCGACGATCGTGTCGAGGTCGATGCGGCTCGGGCGGCCACGCTTCTTCTTCTCCGCGGCGGGCTTCGCCTCGCCCGGCCTCGTACCGCCCGGCTTCACCGCGTCCGGCGCTGGTTCCTTCTCTGCTTCCACGTGGCTCATTGTCGCGCCCGCGCCGGGCGGATGACGCATGCCGCTGGATTTTCTATACGCGTATAGTTAATATGCGTGAGCATGGTGAACAACGCTGACCCGAAGTCCCCGGGGACCCGTTGGCTGCTGCCGGTGCTCCTGACCGTGCAGTTCCTGGTCTCCCTCGACATGTCCGTCGTGAATATCGCGCTGCCCGACATCGGCGACGACCTCGGCTTCGGAGCCGACTCGCTGCTCTGGGTGGTCAACGCCTACGCGCTCGCCTTCGGCGGCCTCCTCATGCTGGGCGGGCGCCTCGCCGACCTCGTGGGGCGGCGGCGCTCGCACCCGTCGCGCTCGCGCTGATCACCGTCAACTACGCCGCCGGGGCGGCGCGTTCGCGGGCGCTCGGGCTCTGGGGCGCGGCGGGCGCGCTCGGCGGCGCCGTCGGGGTGATGGCGGGCGGGCTGCTCACGGACTGGGCTGGCTGGCGCTCGGTGATGCTGATCAACGTCCCGGTGGTGCTCGCCGCGCTGCTCCTCTCGCGGCACGGAGTACCCGCCGACCGGCGCACCGGGCCCGCCCCGCGCCTCGACGTGGTGGGCGCGCTGCTCGTCACCGCGGGCATGGCGGTGCTCGTCCTCGGCCTCGTCCGCACGGAGACGTACGCGTGGGGGTCCGGCACGACCCTGGGCACCCTCGGGGCGGCGGTCCTGCTGCTCGCCGCGTTCGCCGTGGTCGAGTCGCGCCGGCGGGAGCCGCTGCTCCGGCTCGGGCTGCTCGGGAACCGGCCCGTGCTCTCCGCGAACGCCTTCGCGCTGCTCATGTCGTCGGGGCAGTTCGCCGCCTTCTACTTCACCTCGCTGTATCTGCAGGAGGTCATGTCGTACGGATCGACGCTCGCGGGGGCTGCGTTCCTGCCGTTCTGCGTGGGCGTCGTCGCCGGGTCGGTGATCTCGGCACGGACCGTCGTGCGCTACGGGGAGCGGGCGCTTCTGGTGACCGGGGGACTGCTGGGGGCGGCGGGGTTCGTGTGGTTCGCCCTCGCGGTCGGGCCCGGCGGCACCTTCCTCGGGTCGGTCCTGGGCCCGTCGCTGGTGGCGAGCGTCGGCATCGGCATGTGCTTCGTGCCGCTGGGCACGGCGGCGACCTCCGGTGTCGCCGCCGAGGAGACCGGCATGGCTTCGGGGCTGCTCAACAGCTCCCGGCAGCTGGGCGGTTCGCTGGGGCTCGCCGTTCTGGTGACGGTGGCGTCGGGCGTCACGGAGGAGGGGCGGGGGCGGGGTGCGCTCGCGGACGGGTACGCGACGGCTTTCGGGGTCGCGGCGGTGCTGCTCGCCGCGGCCGCCCTGGCGACCGCACTGCTGCATCGCGTGCCCGCCCGGCTGCGACCTGCAAAAACGTACGTCCAGAAAGAATCTTCGAAGAATCTGGGTGACGATGTCGATCCGGGCGTCTCCCGTTCGACGCAGGGGTGAGAGGCGGGAAGAAGCCCCGCCCGTCCCGTGGCCCGCAGGGCACGTGACCGCCGAAAGGACATGACCATGCCGCGCTTTCTGACGATGATCCGCGTCGACGAGAAGAACTCCCCCGAGGGCGGTCCAAGCCCCGAGATGGGCGAGCGCATGGGCGCGCTCCTGGAGGAGATCACCAAGGCCGGGGTCATGCTCGACACCGCGGGCCTCACGCCGAGCTCCGACACCACCCAGGTCCACTGGAAGGGCGGCCGACTCTCCGTCACGGACGGGCCGTTCACCGAGGCCAAGGAGGTCGTCGGCGGCTACTCCATCACGCAGTGCAAGGACCGGGCCGAGGCGGTCGAGTGGGCGAGCCGCTTCCTGAAGACCCACGACGAGCAGTGGACCGTGACGGCAGAGGTCCGGGAGATCGTCGAGGGCTGAGGTCCTGCCCCCCGGGGGGGCGAGAACCTTTGCGGTGTCGCCGCGGGGGTGCTCTGATGGGTGGCCGTGACGGCCCACCCCTCAGAGCCCCCGCGCGGGGCCTCCCCGGACACCCCTGACCGCGCCATCGAGACCGTCTTCCGGATAGAGTCCCCGCGCCTGATCGCGGGGGTCGCGCGGGTCGTGCGCGACGTGGGCATCGCGGAGGAGCTGGCGCAGGACGCGATGGTCGCCGCGCTGGAGCAGTGGCCGCGGACCGGCGTCCCCGACAACCCGGGCGCGTGGCTGATGACCACCGCCAAGCGCCGCGCCATCGACCTCGTACGCCGCAGGGAGCGCTACGCGCGCAAGCTGGCGGAGATGGGCCGCGACCTGGAGGTGGCGCCGCCCCACGTCGACGAGCCCGCCGATCCCGACGACATCGACGACGACCTCCTGCGCCTCGTCTTCACCGCCTGCCACCCGGTGCTCTCCGCCGAGGCCCGCATCGCGCTCACGCTGCGGCTGCTCGGCGGCCTCACGACGCCCGAGATCGCCCGCGCGATGCTGGTCCCCGAGGCGACGGTGGCCCAGCGCGTCGTGCGCGCGAAACGCACCCTCGCGGCCAGAGGCGTGCCCTTCGAAGTCCCGTACGGAGCCGAGCGCGAGGCCCGGCTCGGCTCGGTGCTCGAAGTCATCTACCTCATCTTCAACGAGGGGTACGCGGCCACGGCGGGCGACGACTGGCTGCGCCCCGCCCTGTGCGAGGACGCCCTGCGGCTGGCCCGGGTCCTTGCGGGGCTGATGCCCCGGGAGCCCGAAGTGCACGGCCTGGCAGCGCTGTTGGAGCTCCAGGCGTCCCGCTCGGCGGCGCGGACGGGGCCGAAGGGCGAGCCGGTGCTCCTCGCCGACCAGGACCGCCGCCACTGGAACCGGCCGCTGATCCGGCGTGGCTTCGCGGCGCTCGCCCGCGCGCACTCGGCGGCTCCGGGCGCGGCAGGGCCCTACGCTCTCCAGGCCGCGATCGCCGCCTGCCACGCGAACGCCTTGTCGTACGAGGACACGGACTGGCCCCGGATCGTCGCCCTGTACGAACTGCTTGCCGCCCGCACCCCGTCACCGGTGATCGAACTGAACCGCGCGGTGGCGGTGTCGATGGCCTCGGGCCCGGCGGAGGCCCTGCACCTGGTGGACGCCCTCGCCGACGAATCCGCCCTGAAGGACTACCACTTGCTGCCGAGCGTGCGGGGCGACCTGCTGCTGCGCCTCGGCCGGGCGGCGGAGGCGCGGGCGGAGTTCGAGCGGGCGGCGGGGCTCACGCGGAACGAGCGGGAGCGGGAGTTGCTGCTGGGGCGGGCGGACGGAATCAGCCCGTCCGGCGTTTGAGGACGGACTCGGCGGAGCCGGTGATCGACGGTGCCCGGGGCTTCGGCGCGGCCGGTTCTCAGCGCCCCGCCGCCACCGGCTGCCCGATCAGCATCGCCGGCGCGCCCGCCACCCGCGTCAGGAACACCGTCGCCGCGTTCTTGCCCTGCGGCTTCACCTTGCGGCGCAGTTCCTCCGGCTCCACCGCCGACCCCCGCTTCTTCACCGTCAGGATCCCGACCTCCCGCTCCCGCAGCACCGCCTTCAACTTCTTCACCCCGAAGGGGAGTTGATCGGTGATCTCGTACGCCACCGCGTACGGCGTCTCGTGCAGAGCGTCGGAGGTGACGTACGCGATGGTCTCGTCGATCAGCCCGCCCTCGACCCGCGCCGCCACCTCCGCCACCAGATGCGCACGGATGACCGCGCCGTCCGGCTCGTACAGATAGCGCCCCACAGGACGCACCTCCGGATCCGGCAGCATCGCGTCGAGCGAGGACCACAGGGAGGCGCCCGAGGGCAGCAGCGTCGCGCGGTGCGAGGACGGGGCATCCGTGCCGAACCACAGCACGGCCTCCTTCACGTCACCCCCGTCCGAGATCCACTCCGCCGCGGCATCGGCGGGAACCGCCTCGTGCGGAATGCCGGGAGCGATCTTCAGCGCCGCGTGCGGGGCCTCGCGGGCGGTTTCGACGGCCCAGGAGAGGGGCGGTGAGTAGGCCTCGGGGTCGAAGATGCGGCCCCGCCCGCCACGCCTCGCCGGGTCCACGAAGACCGCGTCGTACGCGGATGTGTCGACCTCGGTGACATCGGCCTCGCGTACCTCGATGAGGTCACCGAGTCCGAGGGCGTGCGCGTTCGCGCGGGCCACCGCGCAGGTCAGGGGGTCACGGTCGACGGCGAGGACGGCGATCCCGGCCCGGGCGAGCGCGATCGCGTCGCCGCCGATGCCGCAGCAGAGGTCGGCGACACCGCGTACGCCGAGCGCCCGGAAGCTCTCGGCGCGGTGCACGGCCACACTCGTACGGGTTGCCTGTTCGACGCCGTTCGGCGTGAAGAACATCCGCCCCGCGTCATCGGCGCCGAACTTCGCCACCGCCCGCCGCCGCAGCCGCGCCTGTGCGAGCACCGCCGTGACCAGCTCCGCCGGGTGGTCGCGGCGCAGGCGGGTGGCGACGGCCAGCTCCCGGGCCGGATCGGCCTCCCGCACCTCGTCGAGGTCGAGCAGGGACCGGCCTTCGGGGGTGAGCAGCGCGGAGAACGAGGTCAGGGGGGTCGGGGCAGTCGGATCACGGTCGAGGTCGTTCACCCGGTCCATTGTGGGCCAGTCGGTGGATGGTGCGGGCCCGGCGGCGGTGTCGGCCCCGCGGCGGGCCCGTGAGCTGCAAAGATCCGGCGCCATGCAACTAGTAAGACAAAACGATAAATTCGGTCCAAGACGGAAGGGTCGGGTGAGGGGGCGGATGCGGGCCGGGGTGGCCGCGCTCGTCGTGGCCGCGATCGCCTCCGGCTGCGCCTCGGGCTCCGACGGCGGGGCGAACCCCGCCCCCGGCCAGCAGCGCCTGGACGCGCCGCCCGCCCGCGCCCTCGACTCCTACGCCCAGAAGCTCCGCGTCGCCCAGGTGGCCCGCGCCGCCGCCGCGAAGCGCTGGGGCCTGGCGAAGCCCCCGCTGGCCGCGCCGGCCGCACCGGCCAAGAAGCCGAGGATCACCACCCGCAAGGGGTTCGAGGTCAAGGGGCAGGCGGCGCTGCCGCCGGTCTTCACGACCGTCCCGACCAAGAAGAAGGTCGTCTTCCTGACCATCGACGACGGCGCCGAGAAGGACCCGGCGCTGCTCAAGATGATGAGCGAGCTGCAGATCCCGTACACCGCGTTCCTCAGTGACTACCTGGTCAAGGAGGACTACGGCTACTTCAAGAAGATGCAGGCCCGGGGCGTCTCGCTGAACAACCACACCCTCAACCACCGCTACCTGCCGGGGCTTTCGTACGCGGGCCAGCGCCGCGAGATCTGCGGCATGCAGAACGTCATCCAGAAGCGCTACGGCAAGCGGCCCGAGCTCTTCCGCCCGCCCTACGGCAACTACAACGAGGACACGCTGCGGGCCGCCAAGTCCTGCGGGGTCAAGGCCGTGCCGCTGTGGGCGTCCGAGGCCTTCGCGGACCACATGGAGTGGCGCGAGTGGGACCGGGACCTGCACCCCGGCGACATCATCCTCACGCACTTCCGGGGGCGCGAGGACTGGAAGGGGACGATGCCCGACATGGTCCGCAAGGTCATGAAGACGGTCACCGACAAGGGGTACGCGGTGGCCAGGCTGGAGGACTACCTGTGACCGGGCGGGCGCGGGCGCGGCGGTCCCTTGTCGGCATGCTCGCGGCAGGCGTGCTCGCGCCCGCACTGCTCACGGGGTGCGCGCAGTCGGTGGACCCGATCGAGAGGCTGGGGAGGAAGGCGGCCGAGAAGGTCCCGACGCGCAAGCCGGCACCGTCGCCCAGCTGCGCCCACCTCGCCGGGCCACGGAAAACGGATCGGTACGAGGCGACGGAGACGGAACCCGCGAGCGAGGGGAAGCGTTGCCCCGTAGGGCGCGAGGGCTCCTCCGTGGCCCCACCTGAGGGGCGCGAGGGCTCCGTCGCGTCCCCATCCGAGGGCTCTTCCACATCCCCCTCCGGATAAGACCCGCGTCAGCGAATTAGCAGTCCGCTTGACCGAGTGCTAATCGTCGTCCTAGTGTCAACCCTGGCACTCACCACTGGAGAGTGCCAACAGCGACGGGCAGGTCCGGCACCCGCGACGACGGATCCACCTGGTCGCCACCCCAGACTGTTAACCCCGTAGATCTCCGAAGGGGGAGACCGGATCGTGACGACCGCCAGCTCCAAGGTTGCCATCAAGCCGCTCGAGGACCGCATTGTGGTCCAGCCGCTCGACGCCGAGCAGACCACGGCCTCTGGCCTGGTCATTCCGGACACCGCGAAGGAGAAGCCCCAGGAGGGTGCTGTCCTCGCCGTGGGTCCGGGCCGCTTCGAGAACGGTGAGCGCCTGCCGCTCGACGTGAAGGTCGGCGATGTCGTGCTGTACAGCAAGTACGGCGGCACCGAGGTGAAGTACAACGGCGACGAGTACCTCGTCCTCTCGGCTCGCGACGTGCTCGCGATCGTCGAGAAGTAATTCACCTGCTTCACCAGTATTGCTTTTGAGTTGCGCCCCTGGTCACCCCGCTGCTGATTGCCGGGCGGCGAGGGGCGCAGTTCGTTTGAACCCGATTTTTCGAGAGGGCTGAACCGCTCCCATGGCGAAGATCCTGAAGTTCGACGAGGACGCCCGTCGCGCCCTCGAGCGCGGCGTCAACAAGCTTGCCGACACGGTCAAGGTGACGATCGGCCCCCGCGGCCGCAACGTCGTCATCGACAAGAAGTTCGGCGCTCCCACCATCACCAACGACGGCGTCACCATCGCCCGCGAGGTCGAGGTCGAGGACCCGTACGAGAACCTCGGCGCGCAGCTCGTCAAGGAGGTGGCGACCAAGACCAACGACATCGCGGGTGACGGCACCACCACCGCGACGGTCCTCGCCCAGGCCCTGGTCAAGGAAGGCCTGCGCAACGTAGCCGCCGGCGCCTCCCCGGCCGCCCTGAAGAAGGGCATCGACGCCGCCGTCAAGGCCGTGTCTGAGGAGCTCCTCTCCACCGCGCGCCCGATCGACGACAAGGCCGACATCGCGGCCGTCGCCGGTCTGTCGGCCCAGGACCCGCAGGTCGGCGAGCTCATCGCCGAGGCGATGGACAAGGTCGGCAAGGACGGTGTCATCACCGTCGAGGAGTCCAACACCTTCGGTCTGGAGCTCGACTTCACCGAGGGCATGGCCTTCGACAAGGGCTACCTGTCCCCGTACATGGTGTCCGACCAGGAGCGTATGGAGGCCGTCCTCGACGACCCGTACATCCTGATCCACCAGGGCAAGATCTCCTCGATCCAGGACCTGCTCCCGCTGCTCGAGAAGGTCATCCAGACCAACGCCTCGAAGCCGCTCCTGATCATCGCCGAGGACGTCGAGGGCGAGGCCCTGTCGACCCTGGTCGTGAACAAGATCCGCGGCACCTTCAACGCCGTCGCGGTGAAGGCCCCCGGCTTCGGCGACCGTCGCAAGGCCATGCTCGGTGACCTCGCCACCCTCACCGGCGGCACCGTCATCGCCGAAGAGGTCGGCCTCAAGCTCGACCAGGTCGGCCTGGACGTGCTCGGCACCGCCCGCCGCGTGACCATCACCAAGGACGACACCACCGTCGTCGACGGCGGCGGCGACGCCTCCGAGGTGCAGGGCCGCGTCAACCAGATCAAGGCCGAGATCGAGGCCACGGACTCCGACTGGGACCGCGAGAAGCTCCAGGAGCGCCTCGCGAAGCTGGCCGGCGGCGTGTGCGTCATCAAGGTCGGCGCCGCCACCGAGGTGGAGCTCAAGGAGAAGAAGCACCGTCTGGAGGACGCCATCTCCGCGACCCGCGCCGCGGTCGAGGAGGGCATCGTCTCCGGTGGTGGCTCCGCTCTGGTGCACGCCGTCAAGGTCCTCGAGGGCAACCTCGGCAAGGAGGGCGACGAGGCCACCGGTGTCGCCGTCGTCCGCCGCGCCGCCGTCGAGCCGCTGCGCTGGATCGCCGAGAACGCCGGCCTCGAGGGCTACGTCATCACCTCGAAGGTCGCCGAGCTCGACAAGGGCTTCGGCTTCAACGCCGCGACCGGCGAGTACGGCGACCTGGTGAAGGCCGGCGTCATCGACCCGGTCAAGGTCACCCGCTCCGCCCTGGAGAACGCCGCGTCCATCGCGTCGCTGCTCCTCACGACCGAGACCCTGGTCGTCGAGAAGCCGGCCGAGGACGAGGCCGACGCCGGGGGCCACGGCCACGGTCACTCGCACTGACCCGCTGCCGCTGAGCTGAACCGAGGCCCGGCGCCCCCATCTGGGGGCGCCGGGCCTCGGCGCGTTCTCGGATGCTCGCCCGCCGGGTCCGGTTCCCGCGCCCCTTGAGGGGTGTCTCTCTACTGCGGGCCGTACTTCCTGCCCGTACGTGACGTCACCCCGCCGAGCAGCGCCCTCGGCGTCACCTTCACCACTCCCATCAGCGCCTTGTAGCGCGGGTCCGGGATGGACAGGGACTTGCCGCGCGCCAGGTCGTCCAGCGCTGCCGCGACCAGCTTGTCCGCGTCGAGCCACATCCACTTGGGGATGTTCGACGTCCCCATCCCGGCGCGCTCGTGGAACTCGGTCCGTACGAATCCGGGACACAGAGCCATCAGCCGCACCCCGGAGCCGGCCAGATCCTTGGCCGCGCCCTGCGTGAACTGCACGACCCACGCCTTCGACGCGCCGTACGTCCCGCGTGGCACGAACGCCGCCACCGACGCGACGTTGACGACGCCACCGCGTCCCCGCTCCCGCATCGACGCCGTCGCCGCCGACGTCAGCCGGAGCACCGCCTCGCAGTGCACCTTGAGCATCGTCAGCTCGTCCTCGATGGGCACCTCCAGATACTGGCCCTTGTTGCCGAAACCGGCGTTGTTCACCAGCAGGTCCACCGCGTTCCTGCGGTCCGAGAGCCGCTTCTCGACGGCGGCGATCCCCTCGTCGGTCGCGAGATCCGCGGTCAGCACCTCCGCCTCGATGCCGTGCCGGTCGTGCAGTTCGGTCGCCTGCTCCCGCAGCCGCTCGGTGTTCCGTGCCACCAGGATCAGGTTGTGGCCGTCACCGGCGAGCCGCCTGGCGAAGGCCGCGCCGATACCGGCGGTCGATCCCGTAATCAGAGCCGTAGTCATGGCCCAAGGCTAGTGAGATCCAGTGACCGCTGTGTTCCCCGGATGGCCTCCCGGCCTGCTGTCCTTCCGCCACGACTCTCCGGCCCACATCGCCGACCGCGCTGCGCCGACCGCCCGTCCCGCCGCCAAGTCGCCTCTCCCGACCGCCCGTTACGACACCCGCGAGCCGTACTTCTCCGCGTACTTCCGCGCCGCGTCGATCGACTCGGGGTGCAGCGCGGCACCGGCGGCGAGCAGGCTCGGCAGCAGGTGCCGCTCCGTCGTCACGGCCCGGAACTGGAGGGCGACGGTGACGTCGTGCGCCGGCCGGTGCGCGATCTCGATCGCGTCCCCGCCACGGATCTCGCCCGGTTCGATCACCCGCAGATAGGCGCCCGGAACGCCCTGTCGCGTGTAGCGCTTGACCCACTTCGTCTCGCCGAGATGGCCCTGGAACGTCTGACAGGGAATGCGGCCCGACGTCACCTCCAGGAGCAGATCGGGGCCGACGCGCCAGCGCTCGCCGATCTTCGCGCCGCTCACGTCGAGGCCGGACGTCGTGAGGTTCTCGCCGAAGGAGCCATGGGGCAGCGGACGGCCGAGCAGCCGTTCCCATGCGTCGAGGTCCTCGCGCGCGTAGGCGTACACCGCCTGGTCGTCGCCGCCGTGGTGCCGCAGGTCGCAGACCTCGTCCCCGGCCACCCCGCTGCCGGCGACACCCTTCGCGCCGGGAGCCTCCACCCGTACGGCCCCCTCGGCGGGCTGTTTGTCGATGCCGGTGCCGCCGGACGGGGCGTCGGTGTACTCCACGGCCTTGTACCGGCCCAGATTCACGGAAAGGAGCTTCATGACGGAAGGCTAGGCGAGCCCACCCAAAGCGTCGACGCATTATTGGGCGTATGACCCAAGCGTCACTTATGCTTGCGTCATGATCGAGGCCCGTCATCTCCGTGTCCTGCGTGCGGTCGCCGCCACCGGCTCCTTCTCCGCCGCGGCGCGCGAGCTCGGCTGCACCCAGCCCGCCGTCAGTCAGCAGATGAAGGCGCTCGAAGCCTCCGCGGGCACGACACTGCTGATCCGCACGGGCCGCGAGATGCGCCTCACCCAGGCGGGCGAGGCCCTGGTCCGGCACGCTGCCGGGATCCTGGCGGGACTGACGGCCGCCGAGGAGGAGGTCGCCGCGATCGCGGGCCTGCGGGCAGGCCGCGTCCGCCTCGTCTCCTTCCCCAGCGGCAGCTCGACGCTGGTGCCGAGCGCGCTGGCCGCCCTGCGCGCGGCGCACCCCGGCACCCGGGTCTCGCTCGTGGAGGCCGAACCGCCGCGCTCGGTCGAGATGCTGCGCGAGGGCGACTGCGACGTGGCGCTCGCCTTCCGCTACGACGGCGCGTCCGCCGCCGAGGAGTGGGACGACCTGGTCGTGCGGCCCCTTCTCGCCGACCGGCTCGTCGGTCTCGTGCCCGAGGGGCACCGGCTCGCCAAGGCGGAGTCGGTCGCCATCGGGGAGTTGGCCGACGAGCCGTGGATCGCGGGCTGTCCGCGCTGTCGCAGGCAGCTGGTCGAGGTCTGCGAAGGGGCGGGTTTCGTGCCCCGCATCGATTTCGCGACCGACGACTATCCGGCGGTGATCGGTCTGGTCGGCGCGGGCCTGGGGGTCGCGGTGCTGCCCGAGCTCGCCATCGAGTCCGTACGCCCCAAAGGTGCACGCACAGTGACGGTGGAGCCTGCCGTCCAGCGCGAGATCGTCGCGCTCACCCTGCCGGATCTGGCGCAGGTTCCCGCGGTGGCAGCCACGCTGGACCACCTCGCGCGCGCCGCGGAGCGCTGAGCGCTTCCGAAGAAACGTTCCTTCAGGTGTGCGTGACCATGCCGCCGCTTGAAGCCCTGGCCGCGGCCGATGCCGACGCCGAGGGTGCTGTGGTCGTGACGAGGCGGTTGCGGGCGCGGCCCATGAGTTCCTCGCGTTCGTCCTCGGTGAGCCCGCCCCACACGCCGTACGGCTCCCGTACCGCGAGGGCGTGAGCGGCGCACTCCGCGCGTACCGGACACCTCATGCAGACCTCCTTGGCGGAGTTCTCACGCGCGCTGCGTGCCGCGCCCCGCTCGCCCTCGGGGTGGAAGAAGAGCGAGCTGTCGACCCCGCGGCAGGCCGCGAGGAGCTGCCAGTCCCAGAGATCAGCGTTCGGTCCGGGAAGGCGGGAGAAATCTGCCATTGCTTGTCTCCTGGTAGCCGTTCTGCGCGGATACGGTGCCCACGACCGTACATCTACTGTCTAAGGAGATGAAAATATGACTCATTGGAAAATCTAGCCACAGACACCAGCAAAAGGGAAGGAAGAGGGCTAAATGGGGCATGGGTTGTGATGAAAGGTTGAGGGTCTCTTGCGCTGCCTGCTCTGTGTCCGCGCCCTCACGTAGAGTGCCGAACGTGGCTGACCGCCCCGTAACTCTTTCGGGTGACCGTCGTTGAGAGTGCGAGGCGGTTGAAAGAACAAGCGCTCGGGCAGATGTCCGAGAGCGTCAACCGCACAGGTGACGAATATGTACCAGCCTGGAGGCTCAAGGTGACGCGCAGCAGCTGTGAGAGCCGCGGAGGACAGTCATGACATCCGTCCTCGTCTGCGACGACTCCCCGCTTGCCCGAGAGGCGCTCCGCCGCGCGGTCGCGACCGTGCCCGGCGTCGAGCGCGTGACGACAGCGGCCAACGGCGAGGAAGTCCTACGCCGCTGGGGCGCCGACCGCTCGGACCTGATTCTGATGGACGTACGCATGCCCGGTCTGGGCGGCGTGGAGACGGTCCGGCGGCTGCTGTCCGCCGACCCCGGTGCGCGCATCATCATGCTCACCGTGGCCGAGGACCTGGACGGTGTCGCGCTCGCGGTCGCCGCCGGTGCCCGGGGCTATCTGCACAAGGACGCCTCGCGTGCCGAACTGCGCGCGACCGTCACGCAGGCGCTCGCCGACCCGACGTGGCGACTGGCTCCGCGCAGACTGCGCTCGGCCGAGATGGGCGCGGCGCCCACCCTCACCGCGCGGGAGATCCAGGTGCTCGAGGGCATGAGTCACGGCCGGTCGAACGCCGAGATCGGACGTGAGCTTTTTCTCTCCGAGGACACGGTCAAGACCCACGCCCGGCGACTCTTCAAGAAGCTCGGCGCCTCGGACCGCGCGCACGCCGTGGCGCTCGGTTTCCGCTGGGGCCTGGTCCGATAGGTGTGCCGCCGTGCGGGCACGGCGATCCCCGCTCGCCGCGTGGTGGGCGGGGTGACGGACGCCCGTCGCTCCCTCTCGCGGGAGCGGTTGCCGTTGCTTCGCCGCCGATGCCGCATCCTTGAGGTGTGGAGTTCCTCGGGGACAGGTCGGTCGAGCGGGAGGGGAGGGCGCACGAGATGAGTTCCGGCGCACCTGCTCATAACGCTTCGGTGCACAACTACGGACGTGGTGCCACGGATCAATCAGCGCCAAGGCACCATGGACCGATGCGCGATGACAAGACGACGGTGATCGGTGCCCTCGTCCTTCGCGCGGTCGAGGGTGACGAGCAGGCGACGCACGACCTGCTGGCTCATGTGCACCCCCTGGCGCTGCGGTACTGCCGCACCAGACTCTCCCGACTGCCCGGTGACGCGCGGCACTTCGTGGAGGACCTGGCACAGGAAGTGTGTGTCGCGGTCCTTCTCGCACTGCCGCGCTACAAGGACACGGGACGTCCCTTCGAGGCGTTCGTCTTCGCGATCGCCGCGCACAAGGTCGCCGACCTGCAGCGCGCGGCGATGCGCCATCCCGGATCCACGGCGGTGCCGTCGGACGAGATGCCCGAGCGGCCCGACGACTCCCTCGGCCCCGAGGAGCGCGCGCTGCTCAGCAGCGACGCCGAATGGGCCAAGAAGCTCATGGCCAACCTTCCGGAGAACCAGCGCGAGCTGCTGCTCCTGAGGATCGCGGTCGGGCTCACGGCCGAGGAGACCGGGCAGATGCTGGGCATGTCCCCGGGGGCGGTGCGAGTCGCGCAGCATCGCGCGTTGAGTCGTCTGCGGGCACTGGCCGAGCAGTAACGATCACCAGGCGCTCACTGATCGACTTCGGTGTCCGTTCATGACGTACGAACGTACAAACCTGGTCGATGATCTTGATCGTGGAATGAGACACCCTCTGTTCCCGTTAGCATGGACATCCGCACCGATCAAGGCCATTTGGGGAAGGTGTCATGACTGCAAACGTCGACGGAGTGCCCGAGAAATTCGCGACGCTCGGGCTGACCTACGACGACGTGCTGTTGCTGCCCGGTGCGTCGGAGGTCCTCCCGAACGCGGTCGACACCTCGTCCCGCATCTCCCGCAACGTCCACGTGAACATTCCGCTGCTCTCGGCGGCGATGGACAAGGTCACCGAGGCCCGCATGGCCATCGCCATGGCGCGGCAGGGCGGCGTCGGCGTACTGCACCGCAATCTGTCGATCGAGGACCAGGTCAACCAGGTCGACCTCGTGAAGCGCTCCGAGTCCGGCATGGTGACCGACCCGATCACCGTGAACCCGGACGCGACGCTGGCGGAGGCCGACGCGCTGTGTGCCAAGTTCCGCATCAGCGGCGTCCCGGTGACCGACCCGGCGGGCAAGCTGCTCGGCATCGTCACCAACCGCGACATGGCCTTCGAGAACGACCGCAGCCGTCAGGTGCGCGAGGTCATGACCCCCATGCCGCTCGTGACCGGCAAGGTCGGGATCAGCGGTGTGGACGCCATGGAGCTCCTCCGCCGCCACAAGATCGAGAAGCTGCCGCTCGTCGACGACGCGGGGGTCCTCAAGGGCCTCATCACGGTCAAGGACTTCAAGAAGGCCGAGCAGTACCCGAACGCCGCCAAGGACGCCGAAGGCCGTCTCCTCGTCGGTGCCGCCGTCGGTGCCAGCCCCGAGGCGCTAGAGCGCTCGCAGGCGCTGGCCGCCGCCGGGGTCGACTTCCTGATCGTCGACACCTCGCACGGGCACAACAGCAACGCCCTGAGCTGGATGTCGAAGATCAAGTCGGGCGTGGGCGTCGACGTCATCGGCGGCAACGTCGCGACGCGCGACGGCGCGCAGGCGCTCATCGACGCCGGTGTCGACGGCGTCAAGGTCGGTGTCGGACCGGGTTCCATCTGCACCACGCGCGTGGTCGCCGGAATCGGCGTCCCGCAGGTCACCGCCATCTACGAGGCGGCCGTCGCGGCACGCGCCGCCGGTGTCCCGGTCATCGGCGACGGCGGCCTCCAGTACTCCGGTGACATCGGCAAGGCGCTGGCCGCCGGCGCCGACACCGTGATGCTCGGCTCGCTGCTCGCGGGCTGCGAGGAGTCGCCGGGTGAGCTGATGTTCATCAACGGCAAGCAGTTCAAGTCCTACCGAGGCATGGGTTCGCTCGGTGCCATGCAGGGCCGTGGCCAGGGACGTTCGTACTCGAAGGACCGCTACTTCCAGGCAGAGGTCTCCTCGGACGACAAGCTCGTGCCCGAGGGCATCGAGGGCCAGGTGCCCTACCGCGGCCCGCTGGCCAACGTGCTGCACCAGCTCGTCGGCGGCCTGCGCCAGACGATGGGCTACGTGGGTGCCGCCTCCGTCGACGAGATGGAGTCCAAGGGCCGCTTCGTGCGCATCACCTCCGCGGGCCTCAAGGAGAGCCACCCGCACGACATCCAGATGACGGTCGAGGCGCCGAACTACACGAACAAGCGCTGACTGTCTCAGGCCGAGAGGCGCTGACGGCGTTCCACGCGCGCGAAGGGGGCGGCTCCGGATTCCCGGGGCCGCCCCCTTCGCGCGCGTCGGGGATACTGGAGCGGCAGACCGAGTGCCGAAGAAGTGCGAAGTACCGAAGAAAGCTGAAGGGCCACCCACGTGACTGAGATCGAGATCGGGCGCGGCAAGCGCGGCCGCCGCGCGTACGCCTTCGACGACATCGCCGTCGTGCCGAGCCGTCGTACCCGCGACCCGAAGGAGGTCTCGATCGCCTGGCAGATCGACGCCTACCGCTTCGAGCTGCCCTTCCTGGCCGCGCCGATGGACTCGGTCGTCTCGCCGCAGACCGCGATCCGCATCGGTGAGCTGGGTGGACTCGGCGTACTGAACCTCGAGGGCCTGTGGACGCGGTACGAGGACCCGCAGCCGCTGCTCGACGAGATCGCGGAGCTGGACACCGACAACGCGACCCGCCGCCTCCAGGAGATCTACGCCGCGCCGATCAAGGCCGACCTGATCGGGCAGCGCATCAAGGAGGTGCGCGACTCCGGTGTGGTCACCGCCGCCGCGCTCTCGCCGCAGCGCACCGCCGAGTTCTCCAAGGCGGTCGTCGACGCCGGCGTCGACATCTTCGTCATCCGCGGCACCACCGTCTCCGCCGAGCACGTCTCCGGTGCCGCCGAGCCGCTCAACCTCAAGCAGTTCATCTACGAGCTCGACGTGCCGGTGATCGTCGGCGGCTGCGCCACGTACACCGCCGCGCTGCACCTGATGCGGACGGGCGCCGCCGGTGTCCTCGTCGGCTTCGGCGGTGGCGCCGCGCACACCACGCGCAACGTCCTGGGCATCCAGGTGCCGATGGCCACCGCCGTCGCGGACGTCGCGGCCGCCCGCCGTGACTACATGGACGAGTCCGGCGGCCGGTACGTGCACGTCATCGCCGACGGCGGCGTGGGCTGGTCCGGCGACCTGCCCAAGGCCATCGCCTGCGGTGCCGACGCGGTGATGGTGGGCTCGCCGCTGGCGCGTGCCACGGACGCGCCCGGCAAGGGCCACCACTGGGGCATGGAGGCCGTCCACGAGGACGTGCCGCGCGGCAAGCGCGTCGACCTCGGTGTGGTCGGGACGACGGAGGAGATCCTCACGGGTCCCTCGCACATTCCGGACGGCTCGATGAACTTCTTCGGGGCGCTGCGCCGCGCGATGGCGACGACGGGCTACAGCGAGCTCAAGGAGTTCCAGCGCGTCGAGGTGACGGTCGCGGACTCGCAGCACAAGCGCTGATCGCCTGCTTCTCAAGAAGGGTCCCGGTACTTCTACCGGGGCCCTTCTTGCGTGTGTCAGAGGCGGTGTCTTGCGCGCGTCAGAGGCGGTGGGCCGCGCCCGCCGGGGTGGCGCCGCGGGTGTCGAGCAGCAGTTGGGCCTTCACGGCGAGACCTTGCAGGTCGTACGTGCGGTGGTGCTGGAGCAGGATCGTGAGGTCGGCGTCGGCCGCGGCCTCATAGAGGGAGTCCGCGCGGGGCACGGGGTGGCCGAGCACGCTCCAGTTGGGGACGTAGGGGTCGTGGTAGCTGATGGAGGCGCCCATCTCCATCAGGCGTGTCGCGACCTCCTGGGCGGGGGCGCCCTGCTGATCGGCGAGGTCGGGCTTGTAGGTGACGCCGAGGAGCAGGACGCGGGCGCCGCGGGCGGACTTGCCGTGTTCGTTGAGCAGGGTCGCCGAGCGCTGGATCACGTAGCGGGGCATGCGGTCGTTGACCTGCTGGGCCAGTTCGACCATGCGCAGGGGGCGGGCGCCGCGGCCGGGGCCCGGGATGTCCAGGGGGACTCCGTGGCCGCCCACGCCGGGTCCCGGCCGGAAGGCCTGGAAGCCGAAGGGCTTGGTCTCCGCGCAGCGGATCACGTCCCACAGGTCGATGCTCAGGTCGTGGCAGAGCACGGCCATCTCATTGACCAGGGCCATGTTCACGTGCCGGTAGTTGGTCTCCAGGAGGTGCACGGTCTCGGCCTCGCGTGGGCCACGCGCGCGTACGACCTTGTCGGTGAGGCGGCCGTAGAAGGCCGCCGCCGATTCGGTGCAGGCCGGGGTGAGGCCGCCGATGACCTTGGGGGTGCCTGCGTAGCCGTGGCTGCGGTTGCCCGGGTCGAGGCGGCCGGGCGAGTGCGCGAGGTGGAAGTCGCGGCCCGCGCGCAGGCCCGAGCCCTCTTCGAGGATGGGGCGCAGGAATTCCTCCGTGGTTCCGGGGTAAACGGGTGACTCGAGGATCACCGTGGTGTGCGGGCGCAGTCGCGCGGCCAGGGCGCGGGCGGCTTCGGCCACCTGGCTCAGGTCGAGGCTGCGGTCGGCTGCCGGAGGAGTGGGAGCGCAGATGACCGCGGTGCGGACCCGGCCGAGTTCCACCGGATCGGTGGTCGGCCGGAAGCCCCCCGAGAGCATCCGGCGGACTTCGGCGGCGGTGAGGGTTCCCTCGGCGCCGTCGCAGGGCAGGCGTCCGCTTGCCAGGTCGACGGCGCGGACGGGGTCGTAGCCGATGGTGGCGATGCCGCCGGTGACGGCGGCCTGGGCGAGGGGCAGGCCGAGGTGGCCGAGACCGATGACGGCGAGATCTGCGGGCATGGCGGTGGGCCGTCCTCCCAATAGCCGGAGCGGGACGAGCGCGCAAGCCCTGTGGACAAAGTGGACCAGCGCAATGTCAGACTAGGAGTAAATATGACCGTTATGCGGCATTGTCCTGTGTCAGGCGTCGGAGTGTTGGCCGCGCGTTGTCCACAGGCGGCGGATGAACTCAGCGGACCTGACCAGAATCTGGGCATGATGTGAGCGCGACCACACCCGACAGCTAACGGGAGGCAGCGGTGAGGACAGCGACCTTGGGACCGGCGGAGCGTGCCGAGTCACTTGCGGGAATGGCCGAGCGGGAGCTGGATGTCCTGGTCGTGGGTGCGGGAGTGGTCGGTGCGGGCACCGCACTGGACGCCGTGACCCGCGGCCTGTCCACCGGCCTGGTAGAGGCGCGGGACTGGGCGTCGGGCACGTCGAGCCGGTCCAGCAAGCTGATCCACGGCGGCCTGCGCTATCTGGAGATGCTCGACTTCGCGCTCGTGCGGGAGGCGCTGAAGGAGCGCGGCCTGCTCCTGGAGCGGATCGCACCGCACCTCGTGAAGCCGGTGCCGTTCCTGTATCCCTTGCAGCACAAGGGCTGGGAGCGGATCTACGCCGGATCGGGCGTCGCGTTGTACGACGCCATGTCCATGTCGCGAGGACACGGCCGCGGCCTGCCCATGCACCGCCACCTGACCCGGCGTCATGCCCTGCGTGTCGCCCCGTGTCTGAAGAAGGACGCACTGGTCGGGGCGATGCAGTACTACGACGCGCAGATGGATGACGCGCGCTATGTGGCGACCCTGGTGCGCACGGCGGCGGCGTACGGCGCGAAGGTCGCCAACCGGGCGCGGGTGACGGGCTTCCTGCGCGAGGGCGAACGAGTCGTCGGCGCCCGGGTGCAGGACGTGGAGGGCGGCGGGGAGTACGAGGTCCGGGCCAAACAGGTGGTCAACGCGACCGGTGTGTGGACGGACGACACACAGGCGATGGTCGGGGAACGTGGACAATTCCACGTCAGGGCCTCCAAGGGCATCCACCTGGTCGTGCCGAAGGACCGCATCAACTCGACGAGCGGGCTGATCCTGCGGACGGAGAAGAGCGTCCTCTTCGTCATTCCGTGGGGGCGGCACTGGATCGTGGGGACGACCGACACCGACTGGGACCTGGACAAGGCGCATCCGGCGGCGTCCAGCGCCGACATCGACTATCTCCTCGAACATGTGAACTCGGTGCTCGCGGTGCCCCTTTCCCGCGACGACGTCCAAGGGGTGTACGCAGGACTCAGGCCGCTGCTCGCCGGTGAGTCGGACGCCACCAGCAAGCTGTCGCGCGAGCACACGGTGGCGCATCCGGCACCGGGCCTCGTGGTCATCGCGGGCGGCAAGTACACGACGTACCGGGTGATGGCGAAGGACGCGGTGGACGAGGCGGTGCACGGCCTCGACCAACGGGTCGCCGACTGCGTCACCGAGGACATCCCGCTGGTCGGCGCCGAGGGGTACAAGGCGCTGTGGAACGCGCGCGCCAGGATCGCCGCCCGCACCGGGCTTCATGTGGTGCGCGTGGAGCACCTGTTGAACCGGTACGGCTCACTGGCGGAAGAGGTCCTCGCCCTCGTCACGGCCGATCCCACGCTGGGCGAGCCGCTGCCCGCCGCGGACGACTATCTGCGCGCCGAGATCGTCTATGCCGCGTCGCACGAGGGGGCACGGCACCTGGACGACGTGCTGACCCGGCGCACGCGCATCTCGATCGAGACGTTCGACCGGGGCACGCGCAGCGCGCGGGTGTGCGCGGAGCTGATGGCCTCGGTCCTCGGCTGGGACAAGGATCAGGTGGAGAGGGAGGTTCAGCATTACGAGAAGCGGGTGGAGGCGGAGCGGGAGTCGCAGCGGCAGCCGGACGACCTGACGGCGGACGCGGCGAGGCTGGGGGCGCCGGACATCGTGCCGCTCTAGCGCCGGAGGCGCGACAGTGCGTGGGCGCTACGGGCAGAACTCGGAAGTCAGGAGTGTCCGTTCGAGGGCCGGGTCCGCCATCTCGTCCGTGTTGACCCGGAAGGTGAGGACGCGATCGCCGTCGCGGGTGGCGGCGGTGCGCACGTAGCTTCCGGCCATGCGGCCGTTGTGGCCCCAGACCGTGTTTCCGCAGGGCAGCTTCTGCGGGTAGAGGCCCATGCCGTAGTGGCCCTCCGCGGCGCGGGTGTCGAGCATCTGGCGGAGCTGGGGCGCGGGGAGCAGCCGGCCGGCGAGGAGGGCGGCGTAGTAGCGGTCCAGGTCGGTGAGCGTGGAGATCAGCTCACCGGCGGCACCCGCGACGCCCGGGTTGAGGGCGGTGACGTCCCGGCCCTGACTCGTGTACGCGCGGCCGTGCGGTGACGGGAGCGTGGTGCGGGTGCCGGGGAAGGAAGTGCCGGACAGGCGAAGGGGGGTGATGATGCGGCGTGCGGTCTCGGTGGCGTACGAGCGGCCGGTGACCTGCTTGATCACCATGCCGAGGACGACGTAGTTGGTGTTGGAGTAGGACCAGCGGCCGGGCGTGGTCGCGGGGAGGTCGAGGGCGGTGCGGACCGCTTCCGACGGACTGAGGGGGACGAGGCCTTTGGTGGCGGTGGTGTAGTCCGCGAGACCGCTGGTGTGGGTGAGCAGGGCGCGCAGGGTGAGGGTGCGGCCGTCCAGGCTTTTGCTGTCCTTGCTGTCCTTGCTGTCCTTGGTGTGGATGAGGCCGGGCAGGTGGCGTTCCACGGGGTCGGACAGGGACAGACGGTGTTCGGCGGCGAGTTGGAGGACGACCGTCGCGATGAACGTCTTGGTGATGCTGCCCGCGCGGAAGTGGTCGGTGCGGCGGATGCGGGTGGCGGCGGCGTTGTCGGCGTCGGCGTCGGTGTTGCGTGCGCCGGAGGGGCTGTCCGCGGCAGTGCTGGAGATGGTGTTCGTATTGGTTGCGATGTCAGATCCGGGGTCGGTGTCGGGTGTTGGGTTTATGTCCGTGGGTGGGGTGGTGTCGTCGGTTGTGGGCTGGGTGACGTGGGCGAAGTGCCAGAGGGGTCGTTGGGCCGCCTGTCGGTCCCGTTGGGCGGCCGGGGCTCCGGGTTCGGCCGTTGACCAGGGGGCTTCGCGCGCCAACAGAGCGGCGGCGGGGGCCTTGCCTCGGGTGACGAGCAACGGAAGAGTGGCGTCCGTGGCCGGTTTCCCGGCCGGCGGCGCACTGGCGGAAGTCAGGCCGATGAGGGCCACCGCAAGGGGTATGGCCAGCAGTGTCCGTGAATGGGGCATGGTGGTCCCTCCTTGTGCGGAGCCCATCATGAGGGACGTTGGACCCTGGGCGTAGACCGGTCCCCGAGTAAGGGACAATGGAGGCTCTGTCAGGGCGGGTTGCGCGGGTAGCAGCGGTAGCAGCAGAGGGGACGCATGTCGGACGCGGAGAAGACGGGTCAGTCCCGTCAGGACAAGAGCGAACGTCTCCTCTCCGGGCGCTACCGGCTGGGCGAAGTGCTCGGCCGCGGCGGAATGGGAACCGTCTGGCGCGCCAAGGACGAGACACTCGGCCGTACGGTCGCGGTGAAGGAACTGCGCTTTCCGTCGAGCATCGACGAGGAAGAGAAGCGCCGGCTCATCACGCGTACGTTGCGTGAGGCCAAGGCGATCGCGCGGATCCGCAACACCAGTGCGGTGACGGTGTACGACGTGGTCGACGAGGACGACCGCCCCTGGATCGTGATGGAACTGGTCGAGGGCAAGTCGCTCGCCGAGGCCATCCGTGAGGACGGACTGCTCACGCCGAGGCGTGCGGCCGAGGTCGGGCTCGCGGTGCTCGACGTACTGCGGTCCGCGCACCGCGAGGGGATCCTGCACCGTGACGTGAAGCCGTCGAACGTGCTGATCGCCGAGGACGGGCGGGTCGTTCTCACGGACTTCGGCATCGCGCAGGTCGAGGGCGACCCGTCGATCACGTCCACCGGCATGCTCGTCGGCGCGCCCTCGTACATCTCGCCGGAGCGGGCGCGCGGGCACAAGCCGGGTCCGGCGGCCGACCTGTGGTCGCTCGGCGGTCTGCTGTACGCGGCGGTGGAAGGCGTGCCTCCGTACGACAAGGGGTCGGCGATCGCGACCCTTACCGCGGTCATGACGGAGGACGTCGAACAGCCGACGAACGCCGGGCCGTTGGAGAAGGTCATCTATGGCCTGCTTGCCAAGGACCCCGAGCAGCGGCTCGACGACGCGGGGGCGCGGGCGCTCCTGATCGACGTGATTCACGCGCCGGAGGCCAAGGACGAGCCGGAGCCGATAGACGCGACGAAGGTCGTGCCGTTGCCTCCGGTGCCGCCGATGTCCGGGGCGGGCAAGCGGTTCGGCAAGGGCAAGGGTGGCTCTGGCCGTGCGGGTGCGGCTGCCGGCGGCGCTGCTGGGGCTGCTGGTTCGGCGGGTACGGCTGAGCCTGCCGGGTCCTCCGCGGACTCCGGCCGTAAGGGCGAGGACGCCTCCGAGCGGCTGAAGGGTGCGCTCCGGTCGGTGCGGAAGGCCGCGGCTGCGGCCACCGCGCGGGGTGCGGGTGCAGGTGCGGGGGCCGGGACCGCGGCTTCCGGTTCTGCTTCGCCCTCCGGTTCCGGTTCTGTTGCCGGTTCCGGCTCGGGTTCCGGGGCAGTGGCGGAGAAGCCTTCGCGTTCCGGGACGGCTGGAGGAGCTGCTGGCTCTGCCGCCGCCGGTGCGGCTGGTGCCGCTTCCGCTTCCGCTTCTGCTCCTGCGACTGCTTCCGGTTCAGGCTCAGGCTCACGCTCTGGCTCTGGTTCCGGGGATGCGCGTACTCGGCCGGTCTCGGCGTCGCCGCCGTCGGCTACGCCTCCCAAGGCCTCGCTCACCGATGTGGTGCCCCGGCGGACGCTCGTGATCTTCTCCTTGGCCCTCGCGATCGCGGTGCTGGGTACCGTGCTCGCGTTCGCGCTGAGCGACGGGGACGACAGCGACGGGCGGGACAGCAAGAACGGCGGCGACAAGAGCGCCTCCAGCGGGACGACCGCGGGCAACGGCGAGAAGGAGAAAGAGAAGGAGAAGGGCGCCGGGCAGGACGGCGGTGCCGAGAAGGGCAAGGGCAAGGACGACGCGGAAGCGAGTGCGGGGTCGAGCCCCGGTGCGGGCGAGGGCGGCGACCCGAGCGAGAGCGGCGACGGGGGTGACGACGACTCCGGCAAGAAGCCGGAAGACGGTGTCGAGTCGACGTACAAGCACTCCCAGGGCTTCTCCGTGGGCCTGCCCAAGGGCTGGAAGTACCAGACCACGGCCCTCGCGGGCGCGCGTTTCTCCGGTCCTGACGGACAGAAGCTGCTGATCGGCTGGACCACCACCCCCAAGTCGGACCCCGTGAGCGACTGGAAGAAGCAGGAGTCGGGCATGGTCCGGCCGCAGTACAAGCGGATCCGGATAGAGAAGGCCGACTTCCGTGGCTGGAACACGGCCGACTGGGAGTTCACGTACGTCGACGGCGGCACGAAGTACCGCTCGATAGACCGTGGGTTCGTCGTCAACGACCACTTGGGCTACGGAATGATGTACACGGCCAAGGCGGGCAAGTGGGGCAGCGACGAGCGCAAGGACACGTGGCAGACCCTCACGAAGTCGTTCGAGCCGAAGAAGTAGCGGCGGACCGGGGTCGGTGAGATCTCGCATCCCCTCAATGTGGTTTGCCTCCGGCACGTATCGTGAGTGCTTGCGGACCGTACGCAGCCACAACAAGGCGTAAGGCGAACGGAATTGACCACCGTGCGGACGGGGGAGGCGTCGTGGACGAATACGCGGGGCGGGTTCTCGCCGACCGCTATCGCCTGCCGCTGCCTCCCGCGGACGAGTACGAACTCGCGGAGACGCGGGCCTTCGACACGTACAGCGGGCAGGAAGTCCTGGTCAGGCAGGTGCCGTTACCTGAGGTCGTCGACGCGGAAGTACTTGAGCTCGATGAGCGTGATCTCCCGGAAGGGGAGCTTCCGGCCGGGTTCGTGAGCGCGGGGGCGGTGCGGCGGCCGTCGGCGCGTACGACGCGGAGGCCTTCGGACCCCGCGGTGCGCCGCGCGATAGAGGCGGCGCAGGCCGCCGCGCAGATTCCCGACCACCCGCGGCTCGACCAGGTCTTCGACGTGTTCGCCGAGGGGGGCTCGCTGTGGATAGTCAGCGAGTTGGTGGCGGCGAGGCCGCTGGCCGCGCTGCTCGCGGACCGGCCGCTGAGCCCCTACCGGGCGGCGGAGGTCGCGTCGGACGTGGTCACGGCGTTGCGGGTGCTGCACGCGCATGGCTGGGTCCACCGGAACATCACCGCTCGCACGGTCCTGGTCTGCGAGGACGGCCGGGTGGTCCTCACTGGCCTCGCGGCGGGCGCGGCGGAAGAGGCGCTGTGCGGGTACGACCCTCGGCCCGAGGAGTTTCTCGCGGGGTTCGAGAGTGGGGGCGGCACCGAGGCGGATGCCGATGTCGGGGCTGCCGCTGATGCCGAGGCTGGACCCGATGCGAGTGAGTCCGACGAGGCCTATGGGGCCAACGAGGGCTACGAGAGCTATGAGGTCGAGGAATCTGGCGGGTCGCGCGGGCACGCCGCGATCGAGGCTGCCCCGGCCCCGCCGACCCCAGAGCCCGGAAGTGACGCGCGGTCGGCACGGACCAGTGCCATAGCCGCGTATCGCGCCGGGACGCGGGCCGCGGCGCGGGTGAGCGAGGCCGAGGGGCGCCGGGATCCGGCGTCACGGGGCGGCGCGGAGGTGCCGGGCCCCAGGGGCGGCGGTTCGGCGGGGGCCGAGGGGGCCGAGGGGTGCGAAGGGTACGAGGGGTACGACGAGGAAGGGGCGCGCGGGTACGGCGCGGAGCAGCGGAGCGGTGGAGCCGAAGCCGAGGCTGCCGGGCGGATCCTGGATCCGTACGGGGTCGCGGGTACGAAGCCGTGGCACGGGGCGGTGCCGAGAAGCGGGGGAGCGGGAGCTTCGGACCCCGGAGCGCCTGGTGCCGGTGCTGCGTACGGTCGCGGGCCCGCCGCCGCGTCGGGCCGCAGTGGACCCGGGCCCGGGTTCGACCCCGCGTACGACCCCGCCTCCCGTCAGGACGTCCCGAGCCCCGGTGTGCAGGGCCGGTCCGACTCACGTCACGACATGCCGCGCGGCGGTCGGCAGAGCGGGCCCGCGTCGAGCCAGAGCGCGCCTGGCTCCGCGGTCAGCCGAGGCGGGACGGGGGCCCACCTCACCCCTGCCCTCAGTCCCCACAGCCCCAGCACCAAAACCCCCAACCCCAACCCCAACCCCAACCCCAACCCCCCGGCCCCCCCAGCATCATCCGGCCACAGCTACTGGGACGCCCTCGTCGCCGAGCGGAGTGGGGTGCGGCGGGGGCCCGCCACCGCTCTGGCCGCGGAGCGGGCCCGGCATGCCCGGATGACCGTGGTCGGAGGGGTGACCGAGCGGTGGGCGCCCGAGCAGGCGGGGCCCGTGCACGAGAACTGGCAGCTGGCCCCGCCCATCGGGCCCGCCACCGACCTCTGGGCGCTGGGCGCCCTGTTGTTCCGGGCCGTGCAGGGCCACGCGCCCTACCCGGAGGAAAGCACCTTCGAGCTCGTCCAGATGGTGTGCGCCGAACCGCCCGCCTTCGCGGAGGAGTGCGGGCCGCTCCGGCCCGTCGTCGAGTCCTTGCTGCGGCAGGACCCCACCGAGCGGCTCGACATCGAGGAACTGAGCGGCTGGCTGCGGTCGCTGGTGCGCTCGGCACCCGAGCCGGAGGCCGGGGCGAACGTCGTGCCCGCGCCGCCGTTCGACGCCAGGCGGCTGCCTGTCGTACGCCGTCGCGGCGAGATCGTACGGCGTAAGAAGCGGCGCGCCTCCGCGCCCGCCGTCGCCCCCGCCCCGAACTCCCGGAAGAACGGGCGCCGCAAGCACAAGCACAAGCGCGGGCGGGAAGCCGGGCCGACAGCCGCCGCGCCCATGCGAACAGAGGCCCCGGGGCCGGAGGCGCCGCGGACAGAGTCCATATGGGCAGAGTCGATGCGAACCGAGCGCATGGGTTCGGAGTCCAGGCGGGCAGCATCCGTGCCCGGCCGGTCAGCTCCCATGTCCGAAAGGGCAGTCTCGTCGCGCGGGCCCAAGCGGAGCGGGACGGGACGGCCACGTTCCCTGGGGCGCCTCCTGCTCATCGCCATCCTGATCGGGCTCGTCGCGGCAGTCGCGTACGCCATGCTCTTCATGCCCAAGTCGGGTGAGAACAAGGGCAGTGAGCGCGCCGGCTCCGCGGGGGATCCCGGCACCAGCCAGGCGCCCGACCCCGGCCGCAGCTCCAGTGCCCGGCCCAGCGAGGACGGCAGGTCCGGTGAGCCCAGCGGGAAGCCGGAGAAGAGCCCCGGCTCGGAGAAGCCGCAGACCAGCGGGCCCGAGGTGCCGCAGGGCTTTACGCTCCGCAAGGACGCCGAGGGCTTCCGGGTCGCCGTCGCCAGCGGCTGGGACCGGCAGCCCAAGAACGGCCGGGGCCAGGTCGTCTACAAGAAGGGCGACTTCGAACTCATCGTCGTGCCGGGGCGGGACGGCACGGACGAGTACGGCAGTGACCCCATGAAGTACCAGCGTGAGCACGAGCGGGAGCTGCAGCCGTTCCGCGACTCGACCTGGGCGGTGTCCTCCGGGATGCGCAGGATCGACGTGGGCGGCCGGATCATGGGTGAGGGGCAGTTCACCTGGCAGGGTTCGGGAGGTGGTGACATCTTCGTACGCAATCTTGCGATGATCGTCGGCGGGAAGTATCACGTCGTGCAGATCCGGGGGCCGGAATCCGAGCGTGACAAAGTGGACCGCCTCTATGAGCAGGCCTCCTCGACATATCAGGTCACCGATTGAGCATCGCCCAGAGTTCACAGTCCGTCACTCGTCGCTTATCAGTCATCATGTTTCTCTTCGGGCGCGGTAATTGACTGCTCCTGACCGTTGTTCCGTGGTGTTCCTCGACCGCGGGAACGGCCCGGCGTCGTTGCGTCGCGCGTCACAGTGAGGTCTCCGAGTACCCCCGGAGGTTCCCCGTGCGCCGGCCGCTCCCTACCCTGGCCATGTCAGAACCAATGCGGGGGATCGTGAATCAGATGCAGGGCCTGCTCCTCGCGGGCCGCTACCGGCTCGGAGAGTCCATCGGCCGCGGTGGCATGGGACGGGTGTGGCGCGCGCGCGATGAGGTGCTGCACCGGACCGTCGCCGTCAAGGAGCTGACGGCTGCGCAGTTCGTGCAGGAGGCGGACCGCGCGATCCTCTTCGCCCGTACGCACGCGGAGGCGCGGGCCGCCGCCCGGATCAACCACCCCGCGGTCGTCACCGTCCACGACGTCCTTGAGTACGACGACCGGCCCTGGATCGTGATGGAGCTGGTCGAGGGGTGTTCGCTCGCCGACGCCGTCAAGGACCAGGGCCGCATCGATCCCTTCGAGGCCGCCCGTATCGGCCTGTGGACCCTGAAGGCCCTGCGCGCCGCGCACGCCGCCGGGGTCCTGCACCGCGACGTCAAGCCCGGCAACGTACTTCTGGCGGACGACCGGCGCATCCTGCTCACCGACTTCGGGATCGCCGCGATCGAGGGGGACACGACGATCACGCGGACCGGCGAGGTCGTCGGCTCCGTCGACTATCTGGCGCCCGAGCGGGTCAGTGGCGCCAACCCCGGGCCCGCGTCCGACCTGTGGGCGCTCGGCGCGACGCTGTACACGGCGGTCGAGGGGAATTCCCCGTTCCGGCGCACGTCCCCGCTGGGCACCATGCAGGCCGTGGTCACGGAGGAGCCCGAGCCGGCCGAGCACGCGGGGGCGCTGGCCCCCGTCATCAGCGCACTCCTCCGCAAGGATCCGAACACCCGGCCGACCGCGGAGGTCGCCGAGTTGATGCTCGCCGAGGCGGTGGAGGGACGTCGGCCGAGCGCGGCGCAGGCGTACGTGCCGACGCAGATCCACCCCACGTCCCAGCAGTCACAGCCACACCCGCAGTCGCAGCCACATGCGCAGTCGCAGGCCCAGCAACAGCACACCCCGCCCCCCGGCCACCACTCCATGGAGCCCGGCACCGCCGTCCCCGGAAATGGGAACGGCAGCATGTACGGAAGCGGGAGCGGCAGCACCTACGGAAGCGGAAGCCGCAGCACTGGCTTCGCCACCGACCCCGCGGCCTCCGGCGCCACCCCCGCCCCGGGCCTCTACCCCCACCACTCCGGCACTGTTGTCCAGGGTGCCCCCCAGCCCCCGTCCCACCCCAAGAAGTCCCGCAAGACGACCGCGATCGTCTCGGTGGTCGCAGCGGCCGTGCTGCTCGGCGGTGGAACCGCGGGCTACCTGTACTACGCGGACCACAACGGCGGTACGCAGAACTCCAGCGACGGAGATCCGGGCAAGACCGTCGGCGGCATCCCCAAGGGCTGGCACCGGGTGAAGGACGCCGAGGGCTTCAGCATCATGCTGCCCAAGGGCTGGGAGCGCGAGGTCGACGGCAGCCAGATCGACTACACCCCGGACTTCGGCCGGCACTTCGTACGTATCAGCATCGACCGCAACACGACGTTCGAGAACCCCTACAGGCATCAGCTCGCGCTGGAGAAGAACCTGCGGACCAAACTTCCCGACTACAAGCGGCTGCAGTTGGACCAGAACACCTTCCGCGACCAGCAGGGCGCCCTCTGGGAGTTCAGCTGGAAGGCGGGGGCGAACGACACCACCAAGGGCCCGCGCCGCGCCATCTCACAGAGCTATATCAGCCGTGACGGCGTCGAGTACGTGATTTACATGTCGTCCCCCGCGGCCGACTGGAAGACGGCACGGCAGCAGTTCGACGCGATCGTCCGGAGCTGGCGAGAGCCCTGAGCCCGACGGTTCCCGGCCGGGGCGGCTGGGGCGAGCGGCCGGAACCAGTCCGCCACACACGCCCGCAGGGTCCGTCCGCACACGTGTGGGGCATGATGGCCGCATGGGGAGCGTGGGGGACAACGCCCGGGTCATAGCTGGCCGTTACCGCCTGGACGCGCGGCTCGGCAGGGGTGGCATGGGCGTGGTCTGGCAGGCCACGGATCAATTCCTCGGCCGCCGGGTCGCCGTCAAGGAACTCGCCCTCGACGACACGCTCTCCGACACCGACTCGACGCAGCAGCGCGAACGGACCCTGCGCGAGGCGCGGGCGGCGGCGCAGCTCCGCCATCCGCACATCATCGTCGTCCACGACGTCGTCGTACAGAGCGACCACCCCTACATCGTCATGGAGTTGATCGAGGGCGGTTCGCTGGCCGGGCGGATCGCGCGGGTGGGTCCGATGGGCGCGCGGGAGGTGGCCCGGATGGGCATAGCCCTGCTGGGCGCGCTGCGTCTCGCGCACGCCGCCGGGGTCCTGCACCGCGACATCAAGCCCGCCAACGTCCTCCTGGAGGAGACGACCGGCCGTGTCGTCCTCACCGACTTCGGGATCGCGCAGGTCAGCGGGGCGACGACGCTCACGGAGACCGGATCGTTCGTGGGCTCTCCCGAATACACCGCGCCCGAGCGGATGTCGGGCGAGCGGACCGGGCCCGAGTCCGACCTCTGGTCGCTCGGCGCGCTCCTCGTCACCGCGATGACCGGTGAGTCGCCCTTCCGCCGGGACTCGATAGGCGGCGTGCTGCACGCCGTCGTCTTCGACGAGATCCGCCCGCCGCCCGCCGCCGCTCCGCTGCTGCCCGTCATCCTCGGCCTCCTCGAACGCGACCCCGACCGACGGCTCGGCACGGTGGAGGCGGAGCGGCTGCTGCGGACGTACGTCGAGACGGGGCGGATGCCGTCGACGCCCGCGGGCCGGGCCGGCGGTCAGCCGTCGGCGCTGCCGGGCGCGGGGCCGGGCGGCTACACACCCACCTACCGTGACCTGCCCACGCGTCCCCCCGGGCAGCCGGCGGGGCCATCCCGTCGCCGTCGCCGGGTCATGCTGATCGCCGCCGCCCTCGTGGCGGCGGTGGCCGGGGCCGGGGTGTCCGCCGCGCTGCTGCTGGGCAGGGACGGCGACGGCACGCCCACGACACCGTCCACGCAGTCCGCGCAGACGAAGACGGTGAGCCCCTCGCCCTCGCCGACCCCGACGGTGACGGTCACGCGCGGCTCCCGCACCCCCAAGCCCTCCACGCCGGAGGCCCCGGAGGGCTACCGCGTGACGGAGGACGACCGGGGCTTCACTCTCGCCGTGCCCGACGGCTTCAGGCGCGAGGTGGACGGGCCCCGCGTCTTCTACAAGTCGTCGGGCGGCACGTTCCGCATAGGCATCAAGGAGTCGGCCCCGGAGCCGGGCGGACCGCTCGCCGTGCAGCGCCGCTCCGACGCCAAGGGGCCGGAGAACAACCCCGGTTACCGGGACGCCGAGGTCACCGAGACGTCGCACAACGGACGGCCCGCCGCACTCTGGCAGTTCAGCTGGGACGGCTTCACGGAGGCGGAGGGCGACCGGCACACGTACGACCTGTGCTGGGAGGAGGGCGGCCGGATGTACGACGTGTGGGTCTCGGCGCCGGTCGGCAGGGCAGCGGAGGGCAGGCGGTACTTCGACACGGCCGTGGACTCGTTCGTACGCCGCTGAGTTCCCGCCCGGCGCACCACCCCTGTCACAAGTCAGTGACCCCAGTGGAACCCGGGGCCTTCGGCAAGGTACTCATGGGGGCATGAGTAATGACGGGGGAGCCTCTTACGGGCCGTACGAACCGACCAGTTTCGGCCTGCAGCCGCCACAGCCGCCGCAGGCCGGTGCGCCTGGGCAAGGGGGGCAGGGCGGTCCGTACGGTCAGGACGCCAACCCGTACGCGCAGGACCCGCAGTCCCCGTACGCCCAGGACCCCCAGTCTCCGTACGCGCAGGACCCGCAGCCGCACCCGCACCCGCAGCCGCTCTCGCCGCACGCCCAGCCCACGCAGGTGGTGCCGAATCAGCCGTCCGAGCCGGATCCGGGCGCGGGCCGGCTGATCGCGGGCCGTTACCGCCTGCTGTCCAAGCTCGGACACGGCGGCATGGGCACGGTCTGGCGCGCGAAGGACGAGACGGTGGACCGCGAGGTCGCCGTCAAGGAACCCCGCATCCCCGACCATCTGCCCGAGCGCGAGCGCACCAACGTCTTCGAGCGGATGCGCCGCGAGGCACGCGCCGCGGCCCGCCTCGACCACCCGGCCGTGGTCAACGTCCACGACGTGGCGGTGGAGGACGGCCAGCCGTGGATCGTCATGGAGCTGGTGCACGGGCGTTCGCTCGGCGCCGCGCTCCAGGAGGGCACCCTGGGCGCCCGCGACGCCGCCCGCATCGGCCTGGAGGTGCTCGGCGCCCTGGACGCCGCCCATCAGGCGGGCATCCTGCACCGTGACGTCAAGCCGGACAACGTGATGCTGGGGCAGCACGACCGTGTCGTCCTCACCGACTTCGGCATCGCCCAGATCGAGGGCGAGACGAACCTGACGGACACGGGCGGCTTCGTCGGTTCGCCCGAGTTCATCGCCCCGGAGCGGGTCCTGGGCCAGCGCCCCGGCCCCGCCTCGGACCTCTGGTCGCTCGGCGTGGTCCTCTACGCCGCGACGGAGGGCGTCTCGCCGTTCCGCCGCAACAACACCCCGGCGACTCTGCAGTCCGTCCTGAACGCGACGCCCGCCGCGCCCGCATCGGCCTCGGGTCCGCTCGCGCAGGCGATCAACGGCCTCCTGATCAAGGAGCCCGGCCAGCGCCCGCGCGCGGCGCAGGTCCGCGCGCTCCTGGAGGAGGCGGCGAGACCGCCGCAGCCGGCGCCGACGCAGGTCGTCACGGTCACGGGAGACGGACGTGGTGACGGGCGCGGCGGCAAGGGCGTCTTCCTGAGCCGCAGGGCGCTGGCCGTCATCGCGGGCGTCGTCGTCGCGGCCGTGGCGGCGGGAGTCCTCGTGGCGCTGAACCCGTTCGGGGGTTCGGACGCGGAGGGCTGGAAGGACCACGAGTCCAAGGTCGTCGCGGCCACGGTCTCCGCGCCCGAGCACTACGTGGAGAGCAAGCCGGAACCCACGGACACGGACAAGACGTGGGTCAGGTACACCGACCCCAGCGGTTCCGTCTTCATCACGCTCGACCTCGCCGAGAAGAAGGACACCTCCGCGGAGATCCTCGGGTCCGCCGAGTCCCAGGCGTACGCCGACATGGAGGACTTCAAGGCGAGCGGCGAGACGGCCTTCAGCCACATGAGCAGCGACCCCGCGCCCCAGGGGAAGACGCAGGGCACCAAGTACAAGGAGCGGGGCGCGGCCGAGAACACGGTGACCTACACCGACTCGGAGTCCGAGCTGCCGCACGAGGCCAAGATCTTCTACTACAAGACCCGCTCCGGGAACATGTACCGGCTGTGGATCGACTACCCGGGCAAGGGCGACTTCACCGAGCGCGGTCGCGAGGTCGCCAAGACCGCGATCGCGAACCTGGAGATCGACGAGCTCTGATCCGCCCGGCCCGGCGACGGGGGCTCGAAAATTCGGGCCCCCGTTGATCAACTCCTGCTAAGCCCCTGATCAGGGGCTTTGCCGCCAGTGATCACTGGCGTTGTGTGTGTACGCGGTGAAAGCTGATTACCGACGGGTACCCAAAACCTTGACCTGGGCTTACGCTCACCTGCATGACGGACTCGCAGGCGACCGCAGCGCCCCTCGGCACGAACCCGATAGCCACCGCCCCCGCAGGCGCGCGCACCGCCGCCGACGTGGTGACTCCCGAGCTCATCGCGCAGCTCACCCGGGATGTGATCGGCTCGGGACGGACCGCCAATCACCAGCCGTTCACCGGTGAGAAGCTGGCGGACCTGCCCGAGTCCACCCCCGAGGACGTCGCCACCGCCTTCGAGCGCGCCCGGGTCGCCCAGGTCGCCTGGGAGCGCACCCCGGTCCGCCGCCGCGCCGCGGTCCTGCTCCGCTTTCACGACCTGGTCCTGCAGCGCCAGGCCGAGGTCCTCGACCTCATCCAGCTGGAGACCGGCAAGGCCCGGCTGCACGCGCACGAGGAACTGCAGGCCGTCGCGCTCGCCGCGCGGCACTACGGCCGCAAGGCCCCCGCGTATCTGAACCCCAAGCGGCACACCGGCGTCGTACCGACCCTCACGAAGGTCACCGAGAACCGGCAGCCGCGCGGTGTCGTCGGCCAGATCGCGCCCTGGAACTACCCCCTCGAGCTGTCCATCGGCGACGCGCTCCCCGCGCTCGTCGCGGGCAACGCGCTGGTGATGAAGCCCGACACGGAGACCTGCCTGACCGCCCTGTGGGCCCGTGACCTCATCATCGAGGCCGGTCTGCCCGCCGAGGTCTTCCAGGTCGTCCTCGGTGACGGACCCGTCGTCGGACCCGAGATCGTCAAGCACGCCGACTACGTCTCCTTCACCGGCTCCACCCGCGTCGGCCGCGAGGTCGCCCAGGGCGCCGCGGGCCGGCTCGTCGGCGTCTCGCTCGAACTCGGCGGCAAGAACGCCATGCTGGTCCTGCACGACGCCGACATCGACAAGGCGGCGGCCGGCGCGGTGCGCGCCTGCTTCTCGTCGGCGGGCCAGCTCTGCATCTCCATCGAGCGGCTGTACGTCCACGAGTCGATCGCCGACACGTTCCTGGAGCGCTTCGCCGCGCGGACGAAGGCGATGCGGCTCGGCCATTCCCTCGCGTACGGCGCGGAGATGGGCTCGCTGGTCGGCGAGCGGCAGCTGGAGACCACCAAGCGGCATGTCGACGAGGCCGTCGCCAAGGGCGCCACGGTGCTCGCGGGCGGCGTCGCCCGGCCCGACATCGGCCCGTACTTCTTCGAGCCGACGATCCTGGACGGCGTCGAGTCCCCGATGGCCGTGTGCGGCGAGGAGACCTTCGGGCCGGTCGTCTCCGTCTACCGCTTCACCGACGAGAACGAAGCTGTCGAGCTTGCCAACTCCACCTCGTACGGACTGAATTCCTCGGTCTGGACGAAGGACGGCAGCCGCGGCCGCAAGATCGCCACCCGCCTGCGCACCGGCACGGTCAACGTGAACGAGGGCTTCGCACCCGCCTACGGCAGTGTGCAGGCACCGATGGGAGGCATGAAGGAATCGGGCCTCGGCCGCCGCCACGGCTCCGAGGGCATCCTGAAGTACACCGAGGCGCAGACCGTCGCGCACCAGCGTCTGATGCCCCTCGCGCCGTCCTTCGGCATGGACGACGAGAAGTACGCGGCGTTCATGAGCCTGAGCCTGAAGGTCATGAAGTCCCTGCGCCTGCGGTAGGCGGGGCCGGCCAGCCATGGGTCCGGGTCCTCAAGAGCCGTTCTCCAGGGGTTAGTTCTCAACGAGGAGAGTCAATGTCACAGGAGAGCTCTGTCCAGAAACAGCCGGACAGTGAGGCGGGCGGCTACGACGACGCGTCGTACGACTACGACGTCATCGTCGTCGGGTCCGGCTTCGGCGGCTCCGTCTCCGCCCTGCGTCTGACGGAGAAGGGCTACCGCGTCGGCGTGCTCGAAGCGGGGCGTCGCTTCACCCGTGAGTCGCTCCCGAAGAACTCCTGGGACCTCAAGAACTACCTCTGGGCACCGGCCCTCGGCCTCTACGGCATCCAGCGCATCCATCTGCTGGGCAACGTGATGGTGCTCGCCGGGGCGGGCGTCGGCGGAGGTTCGCTGAACTACGCGAACACGCTCTACGTGCCCCCCGCGCCGTTCTTCAACGACCCGCAGTGGAAGGACATCACGGACTGGCAGGGCGAGCTCAGCCCCTACTACGAGCAGGCCAAGCGCATGCTCGGGGTGCGGATCAACCCGACCACGACTCCGTCCGACGTCCATCTGAAGGCGACCGCCCAGGCCATGGGAGTGGGCGACAGCTTCCACATGGCACCGGTCGGTGTCTTCTTCGGCGACGAACAGGACGCCTCAGGTACTTCAACGGCCGAGCCGGGCGCGGAAGTTCCCGATCCCTACTTCGGAGGCGCGGGCCCCTCGCGCAAGGCCTGTACCGAGTGCGGCGAGTGCATGACGGGCTGCCGGCACGGCGCGAAGAACACCCTCAACGAGAACTACCTCTACCTGGCGGAGAAGGCGGGCGCCGTCATCCACCCGATGACCTCCGTCGTCAGCCTCACCGAGGACTCGCGGGGCGGGTTCGCCGTCGCCACGCTGCCCACCGACAACAAGCGCAAGGGCAACGGACGTACGTTCACCGCCCGCGAGGTCGTCGTCGCGGCGGGCACCTACGGCACGCAGACGCTCATGCACCGCATGAAGGACACCGGCCTGCTCCCGCGCATCTCGGGGCGGCTCGGCGCGCTGACCCGCACCAACTCCGAGGCCCTGGTCGGCACGCAGACCACCGACCGCCGCTATCGCAAGCGGCACGGCGTGGAGAAGGTGGACTTCACCAAGGGCGTCGCGATCACCTCGTCGATCCACCCGAACGCCTCCACGCACATCGAGCCGGTCCGCTACGGCAAGAAGTCCAACGCGATGGGCGGCCTGACGATCCTGCAGGTGCCGTACAGCATCAAGGGCGGCAAGGCGCGTGTCGCCGGATGGCTCGGCAACGTGGCCAGGCATCCCTGGCTGATGGCCCGTTCGCTCTCCAACCGGCACTGGTCGGAGCGGACCATCATCGGCCTGGTCATGCAGACTCTCGACAACTCGCTGACCACGTACCGCAAGGAGAAGGGCATCGGCAAGGGCCTGCTGACCGCCCGGCAGGGCCACGGCGCGCCCAACCCGACGCAGATCCCCGAGGCCACCGAGGCCGCGACGCTGCTCGCCAAGGAGATCAACGGCTTCGCCGGATCGAACATCGGCGAGCTGATGGGCACCCCGCTGACCGCGCACTTCCTCGGCGGCTGCCCGATCGGCGACTCCGCCGACACCGGGGTCATCGACCCCTACCACCGCCTCTACGGCCATCCCGGCATCTCGATCGTCGACGGCGCCGCGGTCTCCGCGAACCTGGGCGTGAACCCCTCGCTGACGATCACCGCGCAGGCCGAGCGCGCGATGTCGTTCTGGCCCAACAAGGGTGCCGAGGACACACGTCCCGCACAGGGCGGGCAGTACGTGCGTCTCGCCGCCGTCGAACCGAAGTCCCCTGCGGTACCGGCGGACGCGTTCGGCGCCCTGAAGCTGCCCTTCCTGGGGATGCCCGCGATGCCTGCGAAGAAGTAGCGGCGCCTGCCGAGAACCAGTGGCCCGGCGGCAACGGAAGCCGCGTACGCGAAAGGACCTGCACCCCCCTCCGAGCGCAGGTCCTTTCGCGTGCTTCAGGTGCCGCTGAGCGGCGTGCCGTCGGCAGGCGTGCTGCCGTTACCGGCGTACGTGCTTACGCGGTGGCGTCGGCCTTCTTGCGGCGGACGACGAAGACCGCACCCGCACCGGCGATGACGGCGACGCCGCCGACGAGGCCGATGGTCGGCAGCACGGAGCTGGAGCCGGTCTCGGCGAGGCTGCCGGTGACCGGGATCTCCTGGGCGCCGCCCTGGGGCGTCTTGCCACCGGAGGGCTTCTTGCCGCCCTCGTTCTCGTCGGCCTCGCCCGGGTTCTCGTTGTCGCTGCCCGGCTTCAGGACCGTGAACTCGTACATGGAGAACGAGCTGCGCACGCAGTTCTCCTCGGAGTCCAGGTAGCCGCCGAGGCCGAGCGCGTAGCCGTCACCGGCCGGGGCCTTGGCGCTGACGTTGAGGCGCAGCTTGATGTCGACCTTCTCCTTGGCGCCCAGCGGGGTGGAGCCGAAGTAGAAGCCGCCGGAGACCTCGTCCGAGATGGACTCCCAGGCCTTGGAGTCGGGGTTGAAGTACTGGATCTGCGCGTAGTTGGCGAGCCAGTCCTTCTCCTTCTCGCTCTCCGTGTAGTTGTCCACCAGGGCGAGCCACTGGACCTCGCCGAGGTCCTCGTCGCTCGGGTTCGAGGCGGTCAGCTTGAACTGGTGCCAGCCGCTGCCCGCGACGATCTTGCCCGGCAGGCCCGAGAGGCCGATCTCCAGCTTCGAGTCGGCGTCCTCGCCGTCCTCGTCGACCGGGCAGTCCGTGGGCTCCTCGGTCGGCTCTTCGGTCGGCTCCGCCGTCTTCGTGGGCTCCGCCGTCTTGGTGGGCTCGGTCGGCGCGGGGGTGGTCGGCTTGGTGGCCGTCGGGGTGGGCGTCGCCGTCTCGGTCGGCTTCTCGGTCGGCTTCTCGGTCGGGGTCTCCGTCGCGGGAGGCGTGGCCGACTCGGTGGCCGTCGTGGTCGGGGTCGGGGTGCCGTCGGTCGCGAACGCGGCGGGAGCCGACAGCAGTGCGATCGGGGCTATGGCAGCGGTCGCGGCCGCGGCGGCCATGACACGTCGAAGCTTCATGAAGACCTCAGGGAGTCCGGCGTATCACCCGGTGAGCGATACGGAGGTGGAGGCCTCCGCGGTGGGGACGCGGGTGTGGCCGTTGTTACGCATGCATGACCTGCGTCGCCTGTGAATGGTTGTCCTCGAACTCACAGAATTCTTATGTGGCTTGGATCACACAGCTTGTGCGGGTGTTGGGGGTTGCCGTAGAAATTCCTCCGCTCGACGGCGATCCGCCGAGGGGCAAGGGGTGGCAGGACGAAGCGCGAGGGGGCGGCGTGGCGGAGAAGGACGAGATACCGGACGGGGCAGTGGACGGCGCGGCGGGCGGGATGCCGGACGACGTGTGGGAGCGGTTCGAGCGCGACAGTCTGCGCGACATCCGTGCGTCGGCGCCGAAGGAGCCGTCCGCGCGGGCGCGCATGGTGGCCGAACGGCTGCGGCGCCTCGACGAGGAGGCGGCCCGTCGGCAGGCCGCGGACTCCAGGGCGTTGGGCCGCCGGCGCAGGAAGCGCAAGGCGGCGCGGGGGGAGGGGGCCGCCGGGGCGTGGCGGCCGGACGAGTGGCGCGCCGCGCCGACCGGGCCGCGGCGCGGAGCGCGTTCGGAGCGCAGCCGACGGGTGTGGAGCGTGGTGATCGTGGTGGGCGGCATGGCGCTGGCGATCGTGCTCCTGAGCCCGTTCCGGTTCTGGATGTGGCAGTAGTCATGGCAGCGGTCCTGGTGGTGGCCCTGGCAGTGGTCGGGGTGGGAACCGTGCGTAACGATCTTCCGTCGTAGGAGTTGATGGAGGCGACGGATTCGTAGGGCGGGTGCGGGTGACGCCCGCGGTGCTCGGTGCGCGTTGCGCACGAAAGTGGGGGAACGGGAACATGAAGTCAGCTGTGTCGCGGGGCGTGGTGGCCGTTTCGACCGTGGCGGTGCTCGGCCTGATGGCGGCGTGCAGCGAAAGCGGCAGCGACGGTGGCGGCAAGGGTGAGGGCGATGGCGCCGCGGGCGGGAAGCCGTCGCAGTCGGCCCCGGCGGACGCGTCTTCTGCCACGGCGAAGCTGGAGAAGGCGGCTCTCGCCTCGGGTGACGTGAAGAAGTACAAGGTCGAGGCTACGAAGGGGTCCGCGGCGCCGGAGGGCAAGGCGACGCCTCCCGCCGGGCGTGTGAACCCGGCCGAGTGCCGCCCGCTGTCCGAGATGCTCACGGCCGCCGCCCCGCCGAAGTCGAAGGCTCACGTCAGCCGCTCGCTGAGCAGCACTGACACCGCGGACACCACGACGACCGAGGTCGTGCTGCTCGCGTACGGCCGGGCCGACGCCGAGAAGGCCATGGACACCCTGCGCACGGCGACGAAGTCGAAGAAGTGCGCCATGTTCAGGGATGGCGGCCACCGGTACTTCGGCGTCAGGCCGCAGCCCGGGCCGGTCGGTGGCGACGAGGCCGTCTCGTACAAGCTCGCGAGCCGTGCCGGTGAGTTCCTGGACCGGGACCGCGTCACGGTCGTACGCAGCGGCTCGACGCTGATCGCTTTCCGCGCCTCGAACGTCTTCGACCCGGAGTCGGTCAAGGCCGACGAGGAGAGTGAGGCCGCCGGGATGCCCGAGAAGTTCCGTGACGGGGCGACGGGCGACCCGAAGGTGGCCGACGCGATCGTCGACGCGCAGCTCGCGAAGCTGGCGAGGGTGAAGTAGAGGCCTCCTCTGCGGAGAGGGATCTCTGGACGGCGGCGAAGCGAAGAGCCCCGCGGGACGGATCCGCGGGGCCCTTGGCCGTCAGCACCGACGTCAGGGCAGCGTCGGTGCCACGGAGCGGCGCCGGGGGAGTGCGCCGCGGGTCTGAGGGCGCTGGTGTGGCCTACCCGGCGCACGAGGGGCGCACGAGTGGTCTCGACCAATGGCAATGAAGTTGTGCAGTGCCGTACGTGCGGCCTGTCCTGCTAGGCATCGTGCTGGATGCGCCGTGACCCGCGCAACCGGTTCGACATGATCCGGACGAACTGGGACAGCTGGGTCTGTATGCGGGTACGGGAGAGGCTGAAGGCTGAGGCGCCTGGGGACGGGGGGACGGTTGGGACAGGCACTCGGGGGACATCGGGGTGACGTTTGGGGTGACGTCGGAGGGACGGAGGCCGGTCGGCTCCGGGCGTCCCCGAAGCCGACCGTTCCCTGGGTGACCGGGCTGCTGTCCCCTGCCGTCCGGTCACGTCTCTGGAGCGAGGTCCCACGGCGCACACCAGGTGTGCGCCTCATCGCTCCAGCGGAGCCACGCGTGGTTTTTCCGTGCCCGCCCCTGGCTGGCACGGACATCGGGACCAACGAAGTCCCTCCGGGCCCGGTCACGCGCCGTACGGGTGAGAGCGGACCCGAACTCAGGTCCGGTGCGGCCCGGGGCGCGTCGGGAGGCGCTCAGACCCGGCCCCTGCACAGTTCGAGGAGCGTCATCGCGAGCGACGTGCCGGGCTTGCCGAGCGCGTCCCTGTAGTGCGCGAGGACCTCCATCTCGCGCGAGAGATTGACGCGGCGCCCGCCCGAACTGATCCGGGCCTCCTGGATGACGGCCGACACGGCCATCCGTTCCTGTACGAGACCGATGATGCGGTCGTCGAGTGCGTCGATGCGGTCACGTGCGCCCTCGATCACGTCGGCGGCCTCGGGGGTGCGGGCGCCGGTCTTGTCGGTCGTGGCGATGGTCATCTGGGGCTCCTCGTCGGATGGATCTCGGTGATCCCGTAGATCGCGGGATCTCGGTGGAGTGCCCCGGAGCGGCAAGGCCCGGAAATGACAGAACGCCCCGGGCCTTGTCGGCCCGGGGCGCCTGGGAAGTCGCTTGTCAGTGGATCAAGCAGCTCGACCATGGCAGCCGGCGGGCCGGTTGCCATAGGTAAAGAGGAAGCTGAGGTGCTTGGTCACGAGGCCAGTATGCCCCCACACGCGCTTCCCTGGTCAACACGGGTTCCGTGGCTGCTCGGATGCTGAGACGTCCCGCGTCGCCGGGTGCGCGGGGCATGACCCCGCCGTGCGGGGAGGCGCGGGGAGCGGGCCTCCGTCGGATGCGACGAAGGCGGTGGCCGCGAGCCCGTTAGAATCGACAAATACAGACCCCCTGCTCACGCACGAGCCCCAGCTCACGCTCAAGCTCACGCTCAACGCCGGAAGGCCGCCGCCGTGCCATCAGCGTCCCCCGCTGCCGCCGCCCCCGACACCGTTCTGGTCGTCGACTTCGGAGCGCAGTACGCCCAGCTCATCGCCCGCCGCGTCCGCGAGGCCCGGGTCTACAGCGAGATCGTGCCGAGCACCATGCCGGTCTCCGAGATGCTCGCGAAGAACCCCGCCGCGATCATCCTCTCCGGCGGCCCCTCGTCGGTGTACGCGGACGAGGCACCGCGCCTGGACCGCGCGCTCTTCGAGGCCGGCGTCCCCGTCTTCGGCATGTGCTACGGCTTCCAGCTGATGGCGACGACCCTCGGCGGCACCGTCGACAACACGGGCGCCCGTGAGTACGGACGCACGCCCCTGCACGTCTCCAAGTCCGGATCGACGCTCTTCGAGGGCACCCCGGACGAGCAGTCCGTGTGGATGTCGCACGGCGACGCGTGCAGCGCGGCGCCCGAGGGCTTCACCGTCACCGCGTCCACGGACGTCGTGCCGGTCGCGGCCTTCGAGGACGACGAGAAGAAGCTGTACGGCGTGCAGTACCACCCCGAGGTCATGCACTCCACGCACGGCCAGCAGGTGCTCGAGCACTTCCTCTACCGGGGCGCGGGCCTGAAGCCCGACTGGACCACCGGCAACATCGTCGAGGAGCAGATCGCCGCGATCCGCGAGCAGGTCGGCAACAAGCGCGCGATCTGCGGCCTGTCCGGCGGCGTCGACTCCGCCGTGGCCGCCGCCCTCGTGCAGAAGGCGATCGGTTCGCAGCTGACCTGCGTGTACGTCGACCACGGTCTGATGCGCAAGGGTGAGACCGAGCAGGTCGAGAAGGACTTCGTCGCGGCCACGGGCGTGCAGCTCAAGGTCGTCGACGCGCAGGAGCGCTTCCTGAGCGCCCTGGCCGGGGTCTCCGACCCCGAGCAGAAGCGGAAGATCATCGGTCGCGAGTTCATCCGCGTCTTCGAGCAGGCCCAGGCGGAGATCGTCGCCGAGGCGCCCGGCGACCAGCCCGTCGAGTTCCTGGTCCAGGGCACCCTCTACCCGGACGTCGTCGAGTCCGGCGGCGGCTCCGGCACCGCGAACATCAAGTCCCACCACAACGTGGGCGGCCTCCCCGAGGACCTCGAGTTCCAGCTGATCGAGCCGCTGCGCCAGCTCTTCAAGGACGAGGTGCGGATGGTCGGACAGGAGCTCGGCCTGCCGGACGAGATCGTCCAGCGCCAGCCCTTCCCGGGCCCCGGCCTCGGCATCCGCATCGTCGGCGACGTCACCAAGGAGCGTCTCGACCTGCTCCGTGAGGCCGATGCGATCGCCCGTGAGGAGCTGACCGCGGCCGGTCTCGACCGTGAGATCTGGCAGTGCCCCGTGGTGCTGCTCGCGGACGTGCGCAGCGTGGGCGTGCAGGGCGACGGCCGGACCTACGGCCACCCGATCGTGCTGCGGCCCGTCTCGTCCGAGGACGCCATGACCGCCGACTGGTCGCGTCTTCCGTACGAGGTCCTGGCGAAGATCTCGACGCGCATCACGAACGAGGTCGCCGACGTCAACCGCGTCGTCCTCGACGTGACGAGCAAGCCGCCGGGCACCATCGAGTGGGAGTAGTCCTCCCGGCGGGAGCCATCCCGCAGCCCTGAGACGGCGCCGTCCACCGAGGTGGGCGGCGCCGTTCGCCTACGTCAGGTCCGCCTGGTCGTCCGCGCCGGCGCGCCCGGCTTCCACAGCTGCACCGCCAGATACTTCTCGTCCTCGATGTACGTCCGGACCACCTCCGTCAGCTCCGTGCGGAAGAGGTGGAACGCGGCCGGGTCCGGCGGGTCCACCTCGCCCACGTACCGCGCGATGACCTCGGGATCCTCCACCTCGATCGCCCGCCCGGAGATCCGGATGTCGCCGCCGGCCATCTCCGTGCCCGGTCCGGGGTTCGCCTGGACCGAGAAGCGCGGATCGCGGCGCAGGTCGAGCGCTTTCATCGAGTTCGGCATCATGCCGAGCCAGAACTCCCCGTGCAGGAAACGGACTTCGAGCCCGGTCGTGCGGGGTGACCCGTCCTTGCGGAGTGTGGCGAGGACGTGGTGCGTGAACAGGCCGAACCGCTCCTCCGCGGTCCGAGCGAAGGCGGGTTCCGCTGCGCTGAAGACTGCCCAGTTCGTCGTCATACGGCGAGTGTCCCGCCGATACCCGACACCTCCTGTCCTGTATGGCGCTCCGGTCCGGGCCCGGCTTCGCGCCCCGATTGCGCACTCTCTTCACAGGCAGCCCCTGTCTTCCTGCGCTGACCGGCGGTAACTTCCGCTCCGTACAGCCAGGGATGGAGGACACATGCAGGCGCCCACACCGATACCCGTCGAACGGTTGCAGTTCGCGATGCCGCCGGTGCACGACTCTTTGGCGGACGAACGGCGGTACCGCAAAGAACGGCTCGCCGGGGCGCTGCGGATCTTCGGGCGGCTCGGATACGAGGACGGGGTGTCCGGGCACATCACCGCGCGGGACCCGGAGCACGAGGACTGTTTCTGGGTGAACCCCTTCGGGATGCCCTTCAAGCACGTCACCGTGGGCGATCTGGTCCTCGCCAACGCGGAGGGGCAGGTCGTCGAGGGCCGCCATCACGTGAACCAGGCCGCCTTCACCGTCCACGCGCAGGCGCACCTGGCGCGGCCCGACGTCGTCGCCGTCGCGCACTGCCACTCGCTGCACGGCCGCGCCCTGTCCACACTCGGCGAACTCCTCGACCCGATCACCCAGGAGTCCTGCGCCTTCTACGAGAGCCATGCGCTGTACGACGGCTACACGGGTGTCGTCGTGGACTCGGACGAGGGCCGGCGGATCGCCACCGCGCTCGGCGACCACAAGGCCGTCATCCTCCGCAACCACGGGCTGCTCACCGTCGGCGACTCCGTCGACGCCGCCGCCTGGTGGTTTCTCACGATGGAGCGCTCCTGCCAGGTCCAGCTGAGCGCGCGGGCCGCGGGCCGCCCGATCCTCATCGGCCACAAGCAGGCGGTGGCGACGCGCGAGCAACTCGGCAGCGATCTCGTCGCGTGGATCAACTACCAGTCCATGTGGCAGGACATCAGCCGCAGCGAACCGGATCTCCTTGCGTGAGCCCGACTCCGAGCCGTCAGCCCCCGCCGTCAACATGCGTACGGGTAAACCACCCCCGCTGACCTGACCCGGGGGACCTGATCGTCTTCCAGTACGGCACAATCCCCTTTCATCGCAAGGAAGTTCACGTTTCGGTGCTCGAACGAGGGCGGGGAAGGCGGCGTACGCGGTGGCGGTGCAGGAGGCGCGCGACGGCGCACATGGGGGCGGCTGCACTTGTGGTGGCTGCCCGCACGGTGCGCGCGAGGGGCATAGACGTGCCGTGGCCGCATTCCTCGCCAAGCGCGACGAGCTGGCGGCCGGACAGGGGCTGCCCGCCGCGGTCGCCCACTCGGCGGGCGCTTCCCGGCAGTGGGTGTCGGACGAGCTGACCCAGTCCGCTCGCGCCGTCGCCGAACGCGGCCGGGCCGACGGCGAGGCCTGGCTCGGCCGGCTCTGGCGCCGCACGGCCGCCGTGGTCTGGGTGGCCGTGGGCGTCCTTCTCCTGGTCCAGGCGCTCACCGCGATCGGCACCGGGTGGACCCTCGCCCGGACCGCAGGGCTGCTCGCGGCCGTGATCGTCGGCGGCCTGTTGACCGGCGCCGGATACGTGCACCGGGCGCGCGGCGGCATCTTCGCGCCGCTGATCGGGGAGGACAACCGCCTCTCCACCTCCCGCGCGGTGGCCGCTTGTTGGGTCCTCCTCGTCGTCTTCGCCGTGCTCGTCCTCGTCGGCCAGCTCGCCGGGGTCTCGGGACACCGCGAGCGGGACGAACTGATCGCCGGGCTCGACCTCGCCCGCGCCGCCGGCGCCGTGACGGTCCTCGCGGTGGCCTGCGCGGTCGCCGTGCTCGTACGCCGCGTGGTCGGCCTGCGCGTCCTCGGACAGCGGCTGCAGAAGGTGCCCGCCGACCGGCCTCGGGCCGCCGACCTGCTCACCGACGACGCGGGCCGCGGCAGCTTCGCGGACGCGCAGTACGTCCTGGTCAGCGCCGTCGCCATGGTCTTCGCCGCCGTACGCCTCGCGCGGCGTCCCGAGCAGCTGCCCGACCTGCCGTGGGGTCTTGCCCTCCTCGTCCTGGTGTCGGCGGCGACGTACCTCGCCGGCAAGTACGCCGAGGGCGGCCGACCGGTGATCCTCTCCGTGGTGCGCGCCCGAGAGGCGGGTGATCTCGACGCCCCCATCCGCACGGGTGACGACATCGAGATCCGCGGCGCCGGATTCGTGCCCCCCGGCGCGCAGACCGCCGACCGTCTCGCCCGGATGGTCGTTCGCATCGGAACCGTGCACGTCCATGTGCCGCTCGTTCCCGTGCCGGGCGGGTTCACCAACCCGTCCGACGCTGCCCTGACCGTCCCCGTCCCGGTCGACGTGGAGCCGGGGCGCGTCGACGTCCAGGTGATCACGGCCGCGGGCGTGGAGACGAACCGCTGCACGATCGACGTCACGGACTGAGCGATGAACCGAGCAATGAACCGGAAGACGAACCAGGCCATGGACCGGCCGACGGACTGAGTGCCCCGGCCCGGCTTCGGGTCGGGCCTCGCGAATTCGGTGCAAGCCACTGAGCAGGGCCCCCTCTTCGTACGTATCGTCAGATGACGGGTAACCGGGCGACGCGGGTCAACGGGAGAGGCGGCGAGAGCGATGGCTCACGGCATGCGTACCGACAGCCACACCAGCTACGTCAGAAGCAGCGGCTGGCGGGAGAGCGCTTCCCGCTACGCCCTGCTCCCGCTCCGGATCTTCCTCGGCGTCACCTTCATCTACGCGGGCCTGGACAAGCTCACCGACAGCGCCTTCATGTCGGCCAGCGGGGCTGGTTCCATCGGCGAGATGATGGAAGGCGTCCGAGACATCTCCGCCATCCCGGCCCTCGTCGACCTCTCCCTCAAAAGCCCCGTCGGCTTTGGCTATGCCATTGCCCTCGGTGAGCTGGCCGTCGGCATCGGCACCCTCGTCGGCCTGTTCGCCCGCATCGCCGCGCTCGGCGGCGCGCTGATCTCGCTCAGCCTCTGGCTGACCGTGAGCTGGTCCACCGAGCCCTACTACTACGGCAACGACCTGGCCTACCTGATGGCCTGGCTCCCGCTGATCCTCGCGGGGGCGTCCATCCTCTCGGTCGACGCCATGATCGCGACCCGGCGCAGGCACACGTCCGGACTCGGCTGACCGCCGACTGCCGACTGCCGACTGCTGGCCGCAGCTCTCTGACCTCTGGCCCCTTACCTCTGACTGCCGACCGGGCCCGGTGAGCCCTGCTGGGGCGGTGGCTAGGCGTCCGTGGAGTCATCGGCCGAGCGGCCCGCCGCGCGGGCGGCGGGCCGGCCGCGTATGCCGTGGGACACCGCTGCCGCCGCGCCCCCGAGCAGCAGACCCGCCAGCAGGAGCGGGAAGGCCACGAACCATGGCGTGTCCCAGATGCCGCCCGCGTCGCCCGCGTAGGCGATGGCCGCTATCAGCAGGAACAGGCCCAGGACCAGCTTGCCGGGATGGAACTCATGACGTAGCACGGGCCACCTCCACCTGTCCGATGCCCACTTCGACGTGCAGTTCGAGCATGCCGCCGTCCTTGCTGCCCGCGACCGGGTCCAGCGTCACCGACTCCTCCTTGCCCGGAGCGATGTCCACGTCTCCCTTGTGGTCGTCCGGCAACTGGATGTCGCCGACGCCCACTTCGATGTGCAGCTTCACCGTGCTTTCGTTCGGAACGATCACCTTCAGCTGCCCCGCTCCCACCTCGGCACCGGTGCTCAGGGTCTGCCCCTTGCCGGGGTCGGCACGGGTCAGATCGAGTGTGCCGACGCCCGTCCCCATCTCATACCTGGGCTGGACCTGCTCCACCGCTGTCGGCTTCCACTGCGTCTCCGACCAGCTGGTGCTGATGTCCTTGGGCAGTGCGGCCGCACCGGCGAGCAGCGCTGCCGTGATCACCGCGAACACGATCGATCCCACACCCGTGCGCCCGAGGAAGGCACTGAGGGCGATGCCGATGCCGAACACACCGAGCGCGAGCGCGAGGCCGGTCTGCAGGCTGGTGCCGAGCGACTGCTCCTCCCACGTGAGGACGATGCCCAGAGCGCCGGCGAGCACCGCTCCCAGGAAGACGGAACCGCCGATCCACCGCGGACCCTGCGGCTTGGGCCGGGGAGCCGCCTCGGGGGCACGCGGCCGGGGCCGCCCGTGCGGCGGATCGGGCTGATACTCGACGGCTACTCCCTCGGGCCCCCAGAAATAGCCCGAGATCCCGTCGTGCGTGCCGTCCTTGACGATCGGGTCCCGCCACCACGAAGGGGCGCCGGCCACCGGCGGCGCCTTCGCCTCGGGCGGGGCGTCCGCCACGGCCTGTGCAGCCACCGGGTCGGGGTCGGTCGTGCCGCGCTGCTGCGACCAGTACCCGGCGCCCGCGAGGAGCAGCGCGAGGACGGCCGCGAAGGCCAGCGCACCGCCGTTGTTCAGCAGGGAGAGGAAGACACCGCAGCCGACGAGCGCGAAAAGCACGGCCGTCAGCGCCTGGCCGTCCACTCGGCCGGAGAGGAGCCTGCGCGCCTCGTTCTCCTCCTCGTCCTCGAACGGAACGAAGAGCCACGCGAAGCCATAGAAGACAAGGCCGAGGCCACTGGTGACAGAGAGGAGCGCGAGCCCGATCCGGAAGATCACCGGATCCATGTCGCAGTGCTGACCGAGCCCCGCGCACACGCCGCCCAGCTTCTTGTGCCGACGGTCGCGGCGGAAGGTCCGCACGACCATCGGCCCGCCCGGCTCCTGCGCCGTGGCGGAATGTGGATCGCGCGGCGCGGCCTGCGGGCCCGTCCCGGCGGGCTGCTCGTCTGTCATGTGTCCATGGTGACGGGCCGGAGGCCGCCGCGGCAGTCGGGACAACCCTGGCCGAACCCTGAGATCGTCCCTGACACGGCCCTGGCCCAGCGTCCTCGCCCCGCCGTCCGGGTCGGAGATCAGGGACGTCTCGGGGGTCGACCCTGATGCCCGCGCCCGCGTACGCGTGTGAATATCGGAGACATGCCGGAAGCCGCAGCAGTATCCATCGAAGACGAGCGGCCGCTGCGAAAGCTCTATCGCAGCGGTGACGGCCGTTGGCTCGGCGGTGTCGCACGCGGCCTCGCCGGTCATCTCGGGCTGCCCGTGATCTGGGTGCGGCTGATCTTCGCCGGCCTGTTCATGGCGGACGGGCTCGGCGCGCTGCTGTACGCGGCGTTCTGGTTCTTCGTGCCGCTGGGCGTCGGCGGGGTCGACGCCCAGCGCCCGCCCTCCGCGGTCACCGCCGAGATGTCGCCCGACGGGCGCCGCAGACTCGTGGCCCGCAAGCCGGACAAGGGCCAGCTCGTCGCGCTGCTCGCGATGGTCGTCGTCGCCATGGTCTTCGTCGGCAACGTGGACCTGGGCAGCTCGACCAAGGCCTATCTCTGGCCGACCCTGCTCGTCGCCGCGGGTGTCGCCCTGGTCTGGCGGCAGGCCGACAATGCCCGCCGGGCCCGCTGGATGGCCGTCGGCCGCCGCAGGCGCACCCTCACCATCGCCCGCGCGGGGGCCGGAGTGCTGCTCGTCGGCGCCGGTGTCTCCGGCATCGTCGTGCTGCAGGGTTCCACCTCGCACCTCAGCTCCGTGCTGCAGGCCGCGCTCGCCGTGCTCGTCGGCGTCGCGCTGCTGGCCGGCCCCTATCTCGTGCGCATGATGCAGGACCTCTCGGAGGAGCGGCTGATGCGTATCCGCGCCCAGGAGCGGGCCGAGGTCGCCGCCCATGTGCACGACTCGGTCCTCCACACCCTGACCCTGATCCAGCGCAACGCCGAGAACGCCGGCGAGGTGCGCCGCCTGGCCCGCGCCCAGGAGCGGGACCTGCGGCAATGGCTCTACAAACCGGAGGGCACGGGCAAGGACGAGGCGGACGAGCCCGACACCCTCGCCGAAGCCGTCCGGCGCGATGCCGCGGAGGTGGAGGACAAGCACGGTGTCCCCATCGAGGTCGTCATAGTCGGCGACTGCCCGCTGGACGACCGGCTCACGGCGCAGATGCAGGCCGCGCGGGAAGCAATGGTGAACGCCGCCAAGTACGGTGGCGACGGCGGTGCGGTGCAGGTCTTCGCCGAAGTCGAGGGGGAGACGGTGTTCGTGTCCGTCCGGGACCGTGGCCCCGGCTTCGATCTGGATTCCGTGCCGGACGACCGCATGGGCGTACGAGAATCGATCATCGGCCGTATGCAGCGCAACGGCGGCACGGCGCGGCTGCGCGCGGTGCCGGGGGGCGGCACGGAAGTCGAGCTGGAGATGGAGAGGACGGCGACGACATGAGCGACGCGAGTGAGTCCATGGGGCCCAGGGGTGGATCGGACGGTGCGGCCGAGTCGTCCGCGGCCGAACCGAACACGTCGGCAGGGGCGCCCGAATCGGCTCAGCCCGCCGATGCGGCCGGTGCCGCCGCAGTCGGTGACCCGGAGGGCCGCCGTGCGCGCGTCGTCCTCGTCGACGACCACCGGATGTTCCGCACGGGCGTCCAGGCGGAGATCGGCAGGACCGCGATCACCGGGGTCGAGGTCGTCGGAGAGGCCGCGGACGTCGACCAGGCGGTCACGGTCATCACCACGACGCGCCCCGAGGTCGTGCTCCTCGACGTGCACCTTCCGGGCGGCGGCGGTGTCGAAGTGCTGCGCCGCTGCGCGCCGTTGATGTCTGATGCCGAGCGTCCGGTGCGGTTCCTCGCGCTCTCCGTCTCGGACGCCGCCGAGGACGTCATCGGCGTCATCCGAGGTGGTGCCCGCGGCTACGTGACCAAGACGATCACCGGCACCGACCTGGTGGACTCCATCTTCCGTGTGCAGGACGGCGACGCGGTGTTCTCGCCGCGCCTGGCCGGGTTCGTCCTCGACGCTTTCGCGTCAACCGACGCGCCCCCGGTCGACGAGGACCTGGACCGCCTCACGCAGCGCGAGCGGGAGGTGCTGCGGCTCATCGCGCGGGGGTACGCGTACAAGGAGATCGCCAAGCAGCTGTTCATCTCCGTGAAGACGGTCGAGTCGCATGTGTCGGCCGTGCTGAGGAAGCTCCAGCTGTCCAACCGGCATGAGCTGACGCGGTGGGCGACGGCGCGGCGACTGGTCTGACGGACCGGCCCGGGGGCTGCGGTGCGCCCTGCCCCGGGTCAGCGGTGCGTGCCGTCAGGTGCCGGGGCGGGGCCCAGCCTCCGTATCGCCCAGCGGTAGTGGCCCACCGCCTTGACGATGCCGATGAGGCCCGTCAGCCACAGGATGAGGCCCGTGCCCATGCCGAGCGCGACGTCGCTGTACGAGTCACGGCCGGGCTCGGCGTAGGCGGCGGCCGCGAAGGACGCCCACAGGCCGAGCGCGCACACAGCGAGGGACGAGAGGAGCCAGCAGAGGCTGAGTCCAGGGGAGCGCAGAGCGGAGTCCGACGCCGGGTGGCTGTCCAGCGCGAGCCAGCTGTCGGTGAGTTCACGGATCTTCCGGTCGTCGCGCATGGCGATGACGACGCCGACCACCGAGGGAGCGAGGGCCCCGAGGCCCAGGACCGCGCAGACCGGGCCCATCACGAAGGCCAGCGGATCGTGGTCCTCGAACATCTCAAGCGGCACCGTCAGGAGCGCCCAGCCGATGACGCAGCCGAGTGCGAACAGCCAGAGCAGCAGGATGCGGTGCACGCCCAGGCTTCGTCTGCGCAGGTCCTCGAGGGCCATGCCGCGGTCGTACAGCAGCGCGTTCCGGTCCGGCCAGGTGCGCAGATAGACAGGAGGCGGAGGGGGCGGCAGCGTACGGCGGGGCATGCCCCTGACAGTACCTGCGGGCTCGCCGACCCCTCGCGCCACCCGCGTCACCCCCGTGAGGCCTTCTCACGCCACCCGCGTAGCCCCCGCGAACGGCATCTGGCTGATCGGTGCGATGCGGACCGGTGCGCTCGGGTTCGGGGCGTGGATCATCTGGCCGTTGCCCACGTAGATGCCGACGTGGCTGATGCCCTGGTAGAAGAAGACCAGGTCGCCGGGCTGGAGTTGGGAGCGCGGGACGCGTTCGCCCGCGGCGATCTGCGCGTACGTCGTGCGCGGCAGGTCGACCCCTGCCGACCGGTAGGCGGCCTGGGTGAGCCCCGAGCAGTCGAAGGCGTTGGGCCCGGTGGCGCCCCATACGTACGGGCTGCCGAGCGCCTTGTAGGCGTACGAGACCGCCGCTGAGGCACGGGAGTTGGCAGCCTTGGCCGGGACGCCCGGGACGCCGTCGCGGCCCGCGGTACGGGATGCCCTGTCCTTGCCCGCGAGCTCCGCGCGCTGGTCGCCGGTGAGCTGTGACAGGAGCCGCTTGGCCGCGTCGAGCTTTCCGTTGACCGTCTTCTTGTGCTTCTTCAGCTCCGCCTGGCGGGACTTGAGGTGCGCGAGGGTGTCGTCGGCCTCGTCACGCAGCTGGTCGATCTCCTGGAGCTGCTTCTGTACGCCGGTGACGGTCGCGGCCTGGCGGCTGTTCGCCCGGTCGGCGAGCGCGGCGCGCTCAAGGTACTGGTCGGGGTCGGAGGAGAGCGCGACCTGGACGGACGGGGCGATGCCGCCGCTGCGGTACTGCGCCGCCGCCATCGAACCGAGCCCCGCACGCGCGGAGTTGAGCTTCTCCGTCTTGCGGGCCGCCTCGTCGCGCAGCTCTCCCAGAGACTTCTCGGCGTTCTCGGCCTTCTCCTTGGCGCCGTTGTACTTCTCGGTGGCGACCTCGGCCTCGCGGTAGAGCGCGTCGACCTTGGACTTCACCTCGGCCGGGCTGAGCCGCGGATCCGCGTGTCCCGTTCCGTCGAAGGCGGTGGCTGTGGCGGCCCCGGCGAGGGCGATGGTGGCGGCGGTACGGGCCGTATGGCCACTGAGCGAGCGCTGTTTCGGCTTGCGGTGCGCTGCCAACGTAGGGGGCTCCTTAAGGTTCCGGCGGCGGCCCGCACAGGGGGAGCGGACCGCCGCCGGATTCTCGGCGGTGGTGTCCGACTGCCGCCCCTGGACCGGGCGGCGGTGGGGAGCCGGTCACCTGACGAAGGACGCTAAACCTGACCGTCACGGGTTGGTGACGGATTGTGCGCAACTGACGGAAGTGTGCGGACAGGTGACTATGTGCGACCATGCGATCCGCTGAGTCGCACGACCTTCGCGTACGCCTGTGACTGATGCGGAGCTTGTGGCCCACCTGGCCACGGAGCGGTGATATGGCCCCGGCTAGGCTCCGGGACATGGACGTTCTCACCCATCTCTTCGTCGGCCTGCACATCATCGGCATCGCCTCCCTCTTGGGCGGCTTCCTCACCCAGATGAAGCAGATGGGCCAGGGCACGGCACGCTTCAGCCCCGCGATGCTGCACGGCGCGCTCACGATGCTCGTCACGGGCGTGGTCCTGGTGGGTCTCAACCAGGCGGACGACAACCCCGTCAACAACGTCAAGATCGGCATCAAGATGGCCGTCCTGATCGTGATCCTCGCGCTGGTCTATGTGAAGCGGGACGAGGAGAAGGTGGACAAGGGGATGTTCGGCGCCGTCGGGCTGCTGACCGTCGCGAACATCTTCATCGCGGTGCTGTGGACCTGATCTCCACCCTCACCCGGTCACCTTCATAAGAAGCGGCCCTCCACCATGAGAAGCGGCCCTCCACGCGCGCGTGGAGGGCCGCTTCTCATGCGGTGTGACGGTTACGCGGGGCGGACCACGCTGTGGATCGGCATGTAGTAGATCGACTCGACGCGGACGTTCGCACCCGGCTTCGGGGCGTGGATCATCTTGCCGTCGCCGATGTAGATCCCTACGTGGCTGATGTCGTCGTAGAAGAAGACCAGGTCACCCGGCTTGGCGTCGGCGGTCTTGACGGTCGTGCCGACCTTCACCTGGTCCCACGTCGTACGCGGCAGGGAGATCCCCGCGGCCTTCCACGCGTCCTGGGTGAGCCCGGAGCAGTCGTAGGAGTCCGGGCCGGTGGCGCCCCATACGTACGGCTTGCCGATCTGGGCCTCGGCGAAGTTGATCACCTTCGCGGCCTTCGTCGCGTAACCGCTGTCCGTGCCGGAGCCGGAGCCGGAGCCGGTGCCGGATCCGGAGCCCGCGTCCGGGGTCTCCTTGTCCGACTCGCGCTCCTTGGCGGCGGCTTCTTCCGCCGCCTTGCGCTTGGCCTCCGCCTCGGCCTCCTGCTTGCGCGCCAGCTCGGCGGCCTTGCGCTTGGCCTCGTCTTCCTTCTTCTTCTCGATCGCCGCGAGCCGCGCCTTCTCCTCGGCCGTCAGCTCCGAGAGCATCGTGCGCGCCTGGCCCAGCTTCTTCTGGACAGTCTGCTTGCTCGTCCTGAGGTCGTCCCGCGAGTTGCTCAGCGTCTCCAGGCTCTTGGTGGCCTTCGTGCGCTGCTTCGTCGCCGACGCCTGCTGCGTCTGGTAGTCGTCGACCGCCCTCTTCTGGCGCGCGGTCAGCCGGTCCGACAGGTGGTTCTGGTCGAAGAACCCCTGCGGGTCGTCGGCGAGCATCATCGTGGCGGTCTCGGAGACGCCGCCGGTGCGGTACTGGGCCGCGGCGAACGTGCCCAGCTGCCGGCGGGCCTCGTTCAGCTTGTCGGCGCGCTCTGCCACGTCGTCGAGGAGAGCGTCGACCTTCTTGCGCTGCTTGTCGGTGCGCTCCTTGGCCGAGTTGTACTTCTGGGTGGCCACGCCCGCCTGGTGGTAGAGGTCGTCGACCTTCTTCTGGACCTCTTCGAGGCTGGGCTTCTGGGGCGCGGACGGTGCCGCTTGCGCGCTCTGTGAGAGGAGGGCCACGGACGTCAGGGCTGCCGTCGTGATACCGAGGGCGGGGGTGGCGCGTAGGCCGGCAATGCGGGTCCGCGGCTTGCGGTGCGACGCCAAGGGAGGCGACTCCTTCCGTAGACCGCCTACCGGGTTAGCTGTCGGGTTCGGGCGGGTGGTTCCGGAAGGTTGCCCTACGGTCCCGTACTGCGTACGGGACCGATTCACCCCAAGTTCTACGTGGGTCCCCGGCTCCGAGGAGATCGAACTCGGCGGAGGCCACTCGTTCCCGGCGGGGTTCGCCGGTGGGAGTACGAGCAGCCCGGGCAGCAACCTAGCCAATTCGTGTGGCCCGTGTGAAGGTTGATGTTCGATATGCCCGATACGTTTTCGTTACTTTGCGAAGCGCTTGACGCGGGCATGCCGCGACGTAGCGGAACGTGACGGTCCGCGGGCTGGGCGTAGGCGGGCGCGGAAGGACGGGGTGGCCGGAACCCGGGGCGGGTTGTCAGTGGGGCCGCCTAGACTCGGGAGGCGATGAGCAGCCTCTTTGATGACAGCTTCCTGGCGGACCTCAAGCCCTCGCGGGCTTCGGAGGAAGAGCCCCCGCCGCCGCCCGAGGACAGTGGTCCGGAATCCGTTCCGGATGATCTGTTCGACGGGAAGTTCGACGCGCCCACACCTCGGGACGCGCACTACCGCGGCGGCGCCCCGCGCCCCGTGATCGACCCGGCGGCCCTGCTCGACGGGCTGAACGAGAACCAGCGCGCGGCCGTCGTGCACGCGGACTCCCCGCTGCTCATCGTCGCGGGCGCCGGTTCCGGCAAGACCCGCGTCCTGACGCACCGCATCGCGTATCTCCTGGCCGAGCGGCACGTGCACCCGGGACAGATCCTGGCGATCACGTTCACGAACAAGGCCGCCGGCGAGATGAAGGAGCGCGTCGAGAACCTCGTCGGGCCGCGGGCCAACGCGATGTGGGTGTCGACGTTCCACAGCGCGTGCGTGCGCATACTGCGCCGCGAGTCGAAGACGATCGGCTTCACCTCCTCCTTCTCGATCTACGACGCCGCCGACTCCAAGCGCCTGATGGCGCTGGTCTGCCGCGATCTGGACATCGACCCGAAGAAGTTCCCGCCGAAGTCCTTCAGCGCCAAGATCTCGAACCTGAAGAACGAGCTGATCGACGAGGAGACCTTCGCCGGCCAGGCCGCCGACGGCTTCGAGAAGACGCTCGCCCAGGCGTACGCGATGTACCAGTCGCGTCTGCGCGAGGCGAACGCCCTCGACTTCGACGACCTGATCATGACGACGGTCAACATGTTCCGCGCGTTCCCCGACGTCGCCGAGCACTACCGCCGCCGCTTCCGCCACGTGATGGTCGACGAGTACCAGGACACCAACCACGCCCAGTACGCCCTGGTGCGCGAGCTGGTGGGCCCCTCCGGAGGCGAGGGGGACGACCCCGCCGAGCTGTGTGTCGTGGGTGACGCGGACCAGTCGATCTACGCCTTCCGTGGCGCCACGATCCGCAACATCCTCCAGTTCGAGGAGGACTACCCGAACGCGACGACGATCCTCCTGGAGCAGAACTACCGCTCCACGCAGACGATCCTGACCGCGGCCAACGCCGTCATCGAGCGCAACGAAAGCCGTCGCCCCAAGAATCTGTGGACCAACGCGGGCGCGGGCGCGGGCATCACCGGCTACGTCGCCGACACCGAGCACGACGAGGCACAGTTCGTCGCCGACGAGATCGACCGGCTCACCGACGCGGGCGACGCGAAGGCGGGCGACGTCGCGATCTTCTACCGGACGAACGCGCAGTCCCGTGTCTTCGAAGAGATCTTCATCCGCGTCGGCCTGCCCTACAAGGTCGTCGGCGGCGTCCGCTTCTACGAGCGCAAGGAGGTCCGCGACGTCCTTGCGTATCTGCGGGTGCTCGCCAACCCGGAGGACTCCGTCCCGCTCCGCCGCATTCTGAACGTACCCAAGAGGGGCATCGGCGACCGCGCGGAGGCGATGATCGACGCGCTCTCGCAGCGCGAGAAGATCTCCTTCCCGCAGGCGCTGAAGCGCGTCGACGAGGCGTACGGAATGGCGGCCCGCTCGGCGAACGCCGTCAAGCGTTTCAACGTGCTGATGGAGGAGCTGCGCACCATCGTCGAGTCCGGCGCCGGCCCCGCCGTCGTCCTGGAGGCCGTGCTCGAACGGACCGGGTACCTCGCCGAGCTGCAGGCCTCGACCGACCCGCAGGACGAGACGCGCATCGAGAACCTCCAGGAACTCGCAGCCGTGGCGCTGGAGTTCGAGCACGACAGCGGTGCAGCGGAGGGCGGGACCGACGCCGAGACCGACACCGACACCGACACCGACGCTGAGACCGACGCCGCGGACGGAGCGGACGCGGCTGCTGCCGCAGGCGTTTCGGGCACGCTGTCCCAGTTCCTGGAGCGGGTCGCGCTCGTCGCCGACTCGGACCAGATCCCGGACGAGGAGGACGACGGCTCCGGAGTCATCACGCTGATGACGCTGCACACCGCCAAGGGCCTCGAGTTCCCTGTCGTCTTCCTGACCGGCATGGAGGACGGCGTCTTCCCGCACATGCGCTCCCTCGGCCAGGTCAAGGAACTGGAGGAGGAGCGCCGCCTCGCGTACGTGGGCATCACGCGCGCGCGTGAGCGGCTCTATCTGACGCGGTCCTCCATGCGCAGCGCCTGGGGACAGCCCTCGTACAACCCGCCGTCGCGCTTCCTGGAGGAGATCCCGGAGGTACACCTGGACTGGAAGCGGAAGGGTTCCGTCGGCGCACCCGCGTCCTCCGGGCCCGCGGCCGGAATCGCCTCCTCCTTGTCGTCGTCGCGCTCACGCACCGGGGGCGCGCAGGGCTTCGCCACGCGCCGTGCCTCGGAGAAGCCGGTGGTCGCGCTGGCGATCGGGGACCGGGTCACGCACGACCAGTTCGGCCTCGGGACCGTGGTCGGAGTGAAGGGTACGGGCGCCAACGCCGAGGCGACGGTGGACTTCGGAGAGCCCAAGCCGAAGCGGCTCCTGCTGCGGTACGCGCCGGTGGAGAAGCTGTAACGCCCGGGGCGGCGGCCGGAGTTACGTCGGGTCGAGGTTGTGGCTGCGCAGCCACGGCAGCGGGTCGATAGCCGAGCCGCCGCCGGGGCGCACCTCGAAGTGCAGGTGCGGTCCCGTGGAGTTGCCGGAGTTACCGGAGAAGGCGATGGGGTCGCCCGCCTTGACGGGTCCGCTGGACACCTTGTGCGTGGATAGGTGGCAGTACCACGTCTCCGTGCCGTCCTTGGCGGTCACGATCGCCATGTTGCCGTAGGCGCTGTTCCACTTCGTGGAGACCGTGCCGTCGGTGGCGGCGAGCACCTCGGTGCCGTACGACACCGGGAAGTCGATTCCGGAGTGCGCGGACATCCAGTTGACGCCGGCCTGTCCGTAGTACGCGCTCAGGCCGCGCTGCTTCACCGGCAGCGCGAACTTGGGGCGCAGGCGCTCCTTGCGCGCGGCTTCCTCGGCGGCCTTCTTCTGGGCGGCGACCTTCTCCGCCTTGAGGTCGATGCGCTCCTGGGTGCGGCTCGCGCGGTCGGCGAAGTCACCGGCGTCCGCGGAGAGGTTCGCCAGCTGCGTGTCGAGCTTGTTGTTCGCGGCGGAGGGCTGCACCGACGCGGGGTCGGGGGCTGTTGCCGCCTGCGTCTCCTTGGCGTCGTCGCTGCCGAAGTCGCCCACGGAGGCGGCGGCGATACCGGCGACGCCCATCACGCAGGCGGAGGGCACGGCGACCGTGAAGAGTGCGGAACGCTTGGCGGGGGAGCGGCGGCGGGCCCGCGAGCGGGAGCCGTGCGAACGGTCCATGACCGGCGGTTCGTCGTCACCCGCGGTGCCCCTGGGGCTGGGCTCGACCGGGCCGAGCGAATCGGCGGGAGCCTCGTCGGGCGTGAACTCGTGCTCTGCGGGAGCCGGTTGGGCGTATGCCTCGGGCGACTGAGAACCGGGGGCGTACGCGTCGGAAGCGTAGGACCCGGTGTCGTAAGGCGAATGCTCGTACGGTTCGGGCGCCTCGTACGTGTCCGGCGCTCCGGGCGTGTCCTGGGCCTCGTACGCGCCGAGGTCCTCGTGCGCGCCGTGGTTCTCGTGCGCCTCAAGCGTCTCGGGAGTGCCGTACGCCTCGTGCGTCCCGGTGGCCCCGTACGGCATGGCCTGCGTCATGTCCTGGCCGCCGGAGTTCCACGCGGTCGCGTCATACGCGCCTGTGTCGAAGGCCTGGGTCTCCCACTGGCCCGTCTGCTGTGGCTGGTTCCAGGCGCTCGCGTCCCACTGCGCGGTCGCGTCGGGGCCCGGCTGTGCGGGGATGTCGGCGGAGAGGTGCTGATAGCCGCCGGTCGACCACATGGCGCCGGTGTCATAACTGCCGGTCTCGTAACCACTGGTGTCGTACGCGGCCTGGTGCTGAGCGGCGTACGGGTCGTGGTTCAGCGTCTGCTGCGTCCCCGTGGTGGACCACTGGCCGGTGTCGTACGAACCGCCGGGCATGTCGCCGAAGAGTGGATCGGACGCGAAGCTTCCGGTGTCGTGACCGGCCGTCGCATAGCTGCCTGTGGTGTCGAAGCTTCCGGTGGAGTAGCCGTCGTAACCGGTGTAGGCGCCGTGCTCGGTGCTCTGCGGGTCGTACGCCGCGTAGGGCGCATGGTCGGCGGGTGCCGAGGCCGGGGGTGTCGAGCTCCCCGACGGGTGACGGTCGTTCACCAACTTCTCTTTCGCCTCGGCAGCAGGGGCAGAGCAGTGCGGTGACTGTACCCGGCGGTATGCGGGCGCGACAATCTTCGTCAGGTTTCACGCTCTCAGGAAACGGGCATTCGGCCGCCTTTCGGCGGACTGCGGGCACAGCTTTGGCCCTGCGTTCGAGATCCGTTCGACAATTTTCCCTCGTTGAGGCGTGTCCGAGTTGCTCCTCAGGCCACGGTCAGTCCCTTCCGGGCACCCGTCGCGGCGGTTCCGGGAGCGGGCAGATCGAGGGCCTGGCGGATTCCGGCGGCGACCGCGGGGTGCACGGGCAGGGCGAGATGACCGACGCCGGAGACGCGTACGTTCTGCGCGATCAGGTCGGGGTGGTTGACGCAGGCCGTCTCGAGCGGGGTCATCAGCTGGTCCAGGTCGCTCCAGAAGCTCACGAAGCGGGTCCGGCAGCCCGGCGCGGGCTCGCGCAGCTCCTCGATCACGTCCGAGCCGGGGCGCATCTGGCGCACGATCGGGTGCGCGTCGGCCAGCGGCACGACCCGCGTTCCCTCGTGTGGGGTACCGAGGGTGACCAGCGTGCGGACGCGCTCGTCGCCGCCGAGACGCTGTGCGTAATAGCGGGCTATCAGGCCGCCGAGGCTGTGTCCGACGATGTCCACCTGGTGGTGGCCCGTGCGCTCGCAGATCTCCTCTATGTGGCGGCCGAGCAGCTCGGCGGCGGTGCGGATGTCGCAGGTGAGGGGGGAGTAGTTGAGGGACTCCACGTGTTGGCCGCCGTGCTGGGCCAGGGAGCGGCGCAGGAGGACGAAGACCGAGCGGTTGTCGATGAAGCCGTGCAGGAGGACGACCGGAGGGCGGCCCTCCGCCGGGAGCCGGGTGGCGTCGGGAGGTGGCAGTTCGGCGGCGATCCTGCGTTCCTGGGCGATGCCCGAGGGGTACAGGAGAAGGTGGCCGGCGAGGATCGCCACCTCGAGTGCGGTCGCCTTCAGCAGGGCCATGGAGAGCCCGGCCAGTCTGGCGGGCAGCGACAGGCAGGGCGGGCGAAAGGGCAGGCCCCTCGTGATGGTCATGGTCGACCTCCCGGTCGGCACGCGAGAGGACGGCTCTGTCCCCCGTGTGCCCGTAGTGGGGAGGCGTGGCAGAGGTCGTACGACGATGCGTGCTCAGCGCCGGTGGCGCTCCGCACACCGGCGCGATCGCCGATGTGCCGCATCACCACTGCGCGCGGCTGACGGCGCGGTGGCACCGCGACCTCGTTGCGGCTCCCCTTGCGCCGTTCCCGGGGCGGTCCATATGCCGCTGGATACGGGAGTGGCGCGCAGCGAACGTGTCCCATCGTGTGATTTCCCCCTCGCTCACCACCGTGAAACTGCCGTGTGCGAGATGCTGGAGATAACGTTCGTTCACTTCCCCGGCCGGTGCGGCACGGGGTGCCAGTGCTTGGACAGATGGATATCGGTACATGGAGGCAGTGATGGGTGTGGCAGCCGGTCCGATCCGCGTGGTGGTGGCCAAACCGGGTCTCGACGGTCATGATCGCGGGGCCAAGGTGATCGCGAGGGCACTGCGTGACGCGGGTATGGAGGTCATCTACACCGGCCTGCACCAGACGCCCGAGCAGGTGGTGGACACCGCGATCCAGGAGGACGCCGACGCGATCGGTCTGTCCATCCTCTCCGGTGCCCACAACACGCTCTTCGCGCGCGTGATCGAACTTCTCAAGGAGCGCGACGCGGAGGACATCAAGGTCTTCGGCGGCGGCATCATCCCTGAGGCGGACATCGCGCCGCTCAAGGAGAAGGGCGTCGCGGAGATCTTCACTCCCGGGGCGACGACGGCGTCGATCGTGGACTGGGTCCGGGCGAACGTCCGTCAGCCGGCGGGCGCCTGACGGGCGTCGTCGTGCGGTGGGGGCGGCGGTGAGGTTCTCCGGCCGCCTCGGCTGCTTGGTGGCGGTGCCTAAGATGACGGCACCTCCGGATCTTCCGGCGCCGCGCCCGAATTCCGAGGCTCCGCGCCTGGGTTTCCCGGCTCGGCGCCCGGACTTTGAGGGTCCGCGCCCGGATTTTGCGGCTTCGTGCCCGGGTTTTGAGCCTCCATGGCCGGGGTTCCAGGCTCTGCACCGGGATTTCCAGGCTCTGCACCTGGATCCCGAGGCTCCGCGCCCAGTTCCGCTCGCATCGCCGCGCGTAGACGCAACGTACTGACCAGCCGCTGGAAGGCTTCCGACCAGTAGCCGCCCGCGCCGGGGGAAGCGTCCTCCGGCTCGTCCGGTATCGCGGTCAGTACGTCGAGGCGGACCGCCTCCGCCGGGTCGAGGCAGCGCTCCGCCAGTCCCATCACCCCGCTGAAGCTCCAGGGGTAACTCCCGGCGTCCCGCGCGATGTTCAGCGCGTCCACCACCGCCCGGCCCAGCGGTTCCGACCAGGGCAGCGCACACACGCCGAGCAGCTGGAACGCCTCCGAGAGGCCGTGCGTCGCGATGAATCCCGCGACCCAGTCGGCCCGCTCCCCGGCAGGCAGCGCGGCGAGGAGCTTCGCGCGCTCGGCGAGCGACGCCGCGCCGGGCCCCGCCGCATCGGGGGACGAGGGGGCGCCGAGCAGCGCCCGGGACCAGACCGCGTCGCGCTGCCGCACCGCCGCGCGGCACCACGCGGCGTGCAGTTCGCTCTGCCAGTCGTCGGCCACGGGAAGCGCCACGATCTCGGCGGGGGTACGGCCGCCGAGCCGCTCCGGCCAGGTGCCGAGCGGGGCGGACTCCACCAACTGACCCAGCCACCAGGAGCGTTCGCCCCGTCCGGCCGGTGGCTTCGGGGTGACGCCGTCGCGCTCCATGCCCGCGTCGCACTCGTGCGGCGCCTCGACCGTGAGCGTCGGCATGGCCTTCGTGCCCTGCGCGTGGTCGATGGCCACGCAGGACGCCGCCCGGTCCGCCATCCGCGCGGCGAGGGCGGAGGAGGGGAGCGCGGAGAGGAGCTCGGCCGCAGTGGCGCGGACGTTGCGGCTGCGGTCGGTGAGGGCCTGTTCCAGGAACGGCTCGTCGGCTTCGCACAGCCGGTTGCGCAGGGAGTCGAGGAACATCAGGCGGTCCTCCGCCCGCTCCGTGCTCCAGGTGGAGGTGAGCAGGTCCCGTGCGGCGGCCGGGTCATGGGTCCGCACGGCGCCGAGCAGGGCGACGCGCTCGGCGAAGAGTCCCTCTTCCCAGAGCCGCTGGACCTGCGCCGTGTCCTCCGGGGCGGGCAGGGCCACACCGCCGCCCGGGGTGGAGCGGAGTGCGAACTTCCAGTCCGGGTTGAGCCGCGCGAGCCACAGGGCCCGCGGGCCCGCGAAGGTGAGGGCCTGTGGGCGGATGTCCGTGCGCCCGCGGGCCGCGTTCAGGAGGGCCGGCAGGAGCTCGGGCGGTGCCGCGAAGCCGCGGTCGTTGGCCAGCGCCAGCCACTGGGGCAGCAGTTCCATCAGGTCGGGCACAGCGCCACGGCGTCCGCCGCTGCCTGCCCCGGGGTGATCGGTGAGCAGCGTGGCGAGCCTGCGCCGTGCCGCCGGTGGCACCAGGGGCCTGGGGTCGTCCGCGGCAGGCTCGGGAGGTGTGGCGGCGGGCGCGGGGGACAGCCCGGCTCTGCGCCGCACGGTCTGCACCGCGGCCGCGTCCAGCAGGGCGGTCGGTGCGTCCTTGTCGTGCGTGCGCACAGGGGGAGTGCGGCGGTCGGTGCCGAGGAGCGCGGCGGTGACCAGGTCTTCCCAGGGGATGACGGTCGCTTCGGTGAGTGCGGTGGTGCCGGTCATGTGGACTCCTCTCCCGGACGGATCCGTCTGGTCTGTCGGGTCTCGCTGACTTCTTGGGCTTCTCTGGTTTCTCAGGTCTCGCGGGTTTCGCCGGTGTCCCGGGTCCTTCGGGGGTACTTCGGGTTCTTCTTCTGGACGTATTGGTCTGGAGGTCTGGAGGACCTGATGGAGAGCGTTCGGTGCTCTCAGTGGGCGCCCCGCAGTGCCCGAGGAGCACGCAGGGTGGTCAGCACAGGGCCACCGCCTCTCCCATTCCGCGCGGCCAGGCCGTCAGAGGGGTGAAGCCCTTGTGACCACACTCGCCGAAGACCGTCACGGGAGCGCCTCCGGAGAGTGCCACCAGCCGCCACAGACCCGCTCGGGACGCAGCGGAGGGGGTGATGGGCAGCGCCGTCCCGCCCTCCGCGTCCACCAGTTGCCAGCTGTCGGAGGAGGGACCGGGGTGAGGGGCCGGTATCACTTCGTGCAGCGTCACCGGCCAGGAATCCAGCCAGGGGTCGTCCCGCAGCACCTCTCCGTAGCGACGCGCGGCCTGTTCCGTCCGCACGCCCGGCGGCCGGGCGGGTGTCGGCGCGGGAGCGCCGAACTGCTCGCCCAGGTCGGCCCGCAGCTGCCCGGCACCTGGATACGAGGTCAGCTCGGCGTCGAGCGCGAGGCCCACCGGCAGCGCGAGCGCGGGTGCGCGGCCCGCGGCTCCGTACGACAGGAGCAGGGTCGTACGGCCGGACTCCGCGCCGTACAGCCATATCCGTCGGGTGGTGAGCTTGCTGTCCGCCGTGTCGTACTGCGCGAGCACCAGCCAGTGGTCCCGCACCGGCGGGCCCTCCGCAGACGTGGGCAGGCCCATGCGGGAGCGGACCGTGGCCGCCAGGGCCTCGGGCAGTTTCTCGCGGTGCAGCCAGCCCTGGTCAAGGAGGTGGAGGAGCGCGCACTCCTCCAGCATCCGCACCGGCCACCCGGGGCCCGAGGAGGGTATGGCTCCCAACTCCCGCACCCGCGCGGCCAGTCCCGGCGCCTGCGCGTCGACCATGCGGGCCGCCGTCTCCTCCCACAGCCCGTACCCCGTCTGCTCGGCGGCGGCTGTACCGCCCCGCAACAGATCCGAGAGGCGCTGCTCCAGCTCCGTCACCCCCGCCGTGACCCGCTCGGCCCGCCGCTCCGCCCTGCGGCGCGCCGCCTCCGGGTCAGCGACCTGCGCGGCCGGCCCGGCGTCCGAAGTCCGCTTCGTCTCCGCCCTCTTACGGCGCCCCGCCAGCCATTCCTCCGCCCACTCCGGCGGCTGCCCGTCCGGCGTGGCGCCGACCGTCCCGTCCTCGCCCGCCCAGAGCAGCAGCAGCCCGAGCGCGTGCTTGCACGGGAATTTGCGGCTCGGACAACTGCACTTGTACGCCGGGCCCGCCGCGCCGGTGATGTCCGCGATGTCGACGACCGTCTGATACGGCTTGCTGCCACTCCCCTTGCACAGTCCCCACACCGTCCCCTCGCCCGAACTGCCTGCCTCCGACCATGGGCCGGCGACGCCGAGTTTGCTTCCCGCCTTGCGTGACGGGGCGTCAGGCGCCAGGGCCAGCACCTGATCCGCCGTCCAGTGCACCCCCTGCTGAGTCATGTCATCGAAGGTAGATCCCGCCACTGACAATCGGCCTGGGCGTTGCTATATGCGCAGGTCAGCGGCGCGCGAGGGTCGATTGTCAGTGGCGTGGTGCACGGTTGGAATCACATCCGGGCCAGATGCGCCCGGACGAGTTGGAGGGGGATCGCTCCATGACCGTGTCCGTCGACTCGACGACCGCAACGACCTCATCGGCCTCAGCAACTTCGACGACTTCGACGACTTCGCCGACTGGTACGACTGGGACGTCTGCGACGACCGAGAACCGGCCCACGCTTGAATCCGCGCCCGCGGGAGAGGCGCTGCGTCCGCACGCCGAGCACGCCTTCGCCGCCGAACTGGCCGCGCTCGTCGCGCAGGACGACCGGCCGCGCCCTGCCCGCTGGCGGCTCTCGCCCTGGGCGGTCGCGACGTATCTGCTCGGCGGCACGCTGCCCGACGGAACGGTGATCTCGCCGAAGTACGTGGGGCCGCGCCGCATCGTCGAGGTCGCCGTCACCACCCTCGCCACGGACCGCGCCCTGCTCCTGCTCGGCGTGCCAGGCACCGCGAAGACATGGGTGTCCGAGCATCTGGCGGCCGCCGTCAGCGGGGACTCGACGCTGCTCGTGCAGGGCACGGCCGGCACACCGGAGGAGGCGATCCGGTACGGCTGGAACTACGCGCAGCTGCTCGCGCACGGCCCCAGCCGCGACGCGCTCGTGCCCAGCCCTGTCATGCGGGCCATGTCCGACGGCATGACGGCGCGGGTCGAGGAGCTGACCCGCATCCCCGCCGACGTACAGGACACATTGATCACGATCCTCTCGGAAAAGACCCTCCCCATACCGGAGTTGGGGCAGGAGGTACAGGCGGTGCGCGGCTTCAACCTCATCGCCACCGCCAACAACCGCGACCGCGGGGTCAACGACCTGTCGAGCGCGCTGCGCCGCCGCTTCAACACGGTGGTTCTGCCGCTGCCGGAGAGCGCCGACGCCGAGGTCGACATCGTCTCGCGCCGCGTCGACCAGATCGGGCGCTCGCTCGACCTGCCGACCGGGCCCGAGGGGATCGACGAGATACGCCGCGTCGTCACCGTCTTCCGCGAGCTGCGGGACGGGGTCACGGCCGACGGGCGTACGAAGGTGAAGTCGCCGAGCGGCACGCTCTCGACGGCCGAGGCGATCTCCGTCGTCACCAACGGCCTTGCTCTGGCAGCGCACTTCGGGGACGGCGTGCTGCGGCCGGGTGATGTCGCGGCGGGCATCCTCGGCGCGGTCGTCCGTGACCCGGCGGCGGACCGGGTGATCTGGCAGGAGTACCTGGAGGCGGTGGTGCGTGAGCGTGATGGGTGGAAGGACTTCTACCGCGCGTGCCGTGAGGTGAGTGCGTGACGTACGGGGGCGGTTCGGGCGGCCCGGATGAGCCGGGCGTGGCAGCGGGCGTGGGCGTGACGGTGGCTGGTTCGCGTGAGAAGGGGTGGGGCGGACATGGGCGACGAGGTGCGGGGGACGACGACGCGGGCTGGCGAGGGGCCGTTGCTGCTCGGGGTTAGGCATCACGGGCCCGGGTCGGCGCGAGCGGTGCGGGCCGCGCTCGATGAGGGCGCGCCACGCGTGGTGCTGATCGAGGGGCCACCCGAGGCCGACGGCCTTGTGGCGCTCGCGGCGGACGAGGGGATGCGGCCCCCGGTGGCGCTGCTCGCGCATGTGGTGGATGAGCCCGGCCGGTCGGCTTTCTGGCCGCTGGCGGAGTTCTCGCCGGAGTGGGTCGCGATCAAGTGGGCTGCGGGGGCCGGGGTTCCGGTCCGTTTCATGGACCTTCCGGCGGCGCATTCACTGGCGCGGGCGGAGGGAACGGAGGGGGAAGCGGACGCCGCAGAGGGGGACAAGGGTGCCGCGGAGGGGGAGCCGGGCGAACCCGGATCGCCGGGGGAAGCGGACGTCGAGGCGGTGCGGATCGATCCGCTCGCGGTGCTCGCCGAGACCGCCGGGTACGACGATCCCGAGCGGTGGTGGGAGGACGTCGTCGAGCACCGGGGGGCGGGCGAGGACGCGTTCGCGCCGTTCGACGCGCTGGGTGAGGCCATGGGGGCGCTGCGCGAGGAGCACGGGGTCGGTGGGCACGACCGCGACCTGGTGCGCGAGGCGTACATGCGGATCCAACTGCGTTCTGCACAGAGAGAGTTCGGCGTCGACGACGTCGCGGTCGTGTGCGGGGCCTGGCATGTGCCCGCGCTGCGGCAGAAGGTGACCTTGGCGGCGGACCGGGCGCTGCTCAAGGGGCTGCCGAAGGTGAAGGTCGACATGACCTGGGTGCCCTGGACGCACCGCCGCCTCTCCCGGGCCAGTGGATACGGCGCGGGGATCGCGTCGCCCGGTTGGTACGGGCATCTGTTCAGCGCGCCCGACCGCCCCGTCGAGCGCTGGCTGACCAAGGTCGCACGGCTCCTTCGGGACGAGGACAGGCTCGTGTCGTCCGCGCATGTCATCGAGGCGGTGCGGCTCGCGGAGACGCTCGCCGCGATGCGGGGGCGTCCGCTGGCGGGGCTCACCGAGACGACGGACGCGATCCGGGCGGTGATGTGCGAGGGCTCCGACGTGCCGCTCTCCCTCGTCCACGACAAGCTCGTCGTCGGAGATGTGCTGGGGGAGGTGCCGGACTCTGCGCCTGCGGTGCCATTGCAGCGCGATCTCACGCGCCTCCAGCGCAAGCTCCGGCTCAAACCGGAGGCTCTGGAGCGGGAGTTGGAGCTGGACCTGCGCAAGGAGACGGATGCGGCGCGCAGCAGGCTGCTGCATCGCCTCCGGCTGCTCGGTATCGGCTGGGGCGTGCCGGTCGAGTCACGGGGGAGCACGGGTACGTTCCGGGAGACCTGGCGGCTGCGGTGGGAGCCGGAGCTTTCCGTGCGGGTGGCGGAGGCGGGGGTATGGGGGACGACTGTCGTGGCGGCGGCCACCGCCCGCACGGAGTCCGATGCCGTCGGGGCCAGGGCCCTGGCCGAGGTCACCGCGCTGGCCGAGCGGTGTCTGCTGGCCGAGTTGCCGGACGCGTTGCCCGTGGTGATGCAGGTCCTCGCGGACCGGGCGGCGCTGGACGCGGATGTCGGACATCTGGCGCAGGCGTTGCCCGCGTTGGTGCGGTCGCTGCGGTACGGGGATGTGCGGGGCACGGACACGGCTGCCCTCGGCGAGGTGGCGGTGGGCCTCGCCGAGCGGGTGTTCGTCGGGCTGCCCCCGGCGTGTGCGGGGCTCGACCAGGACGCGGCGCTCGAGATGCGGGGGCATGTGGACGCGGTTCACCAGGCGGTGGGCTTGCTGGGGGAGTCGGACGGCGGGCCTGCGGGGGAGGGGACGGCCGGGCAGCGCGTGACTCCGCCGGGGGCCGGCATGCGGGGACGGTGGTACTCCGTGCTGAGGGTGCTGGGCGAGCGGGACAGTGTTGCCGGGGTGGTGCGGGGCCGGTGCGTGCGGATCCTGATGGACGGCGGGGAGCTGGCCGACGGGGAGGCCGCTCGGTTCATGGGGCTCGCCCTGTCCCGGGGGACCGAACCCGCCGAAGCCGCCGCCTGGATCGAGGGGTTCGTGGGCGGCGGGTCCGGGGGCGGCATGCTGCTCGTGCACGACGAGCGGCTGCTCGGTCTGGTCGACGACTGGCTGACGGGAGTCCCTGACCGTGCCTTCACCGACGTACTGCCACTGCTGCGACGCACCTTCTCGGCGTACGAACCGGGAGTACGGCGGACGCTGGGGGAACTGGTGCGACGTGGCCCGGCGGCGAGCGCGGGCGGCGCGACCGTTGCCGGCGGGATACCCGGCTTCGGGCCGGACCTGGACGCCGAGCGGGCGGATGCGGTGCTGCCGGTGCTGAGTTTGTTGCTGGGGGTTGGGGTCGGGGCTGGTTCCGGGGCCGGGGCCGAGGTTGGGAGTCGGGCTGAGGGCGGGGCTGGTTCCGAGACGGGGGCCAGGGGCGGGACCGGGTCTGCGTCCGAAGCCAGGGCTGGCGTTGGTGACGGTAACGGGCTTGTGGGGGTGGGGTGATGACGCGGGAAGCGGGTCGGGGCGTGGCGGGGGAGGTGGCGGCGGACGTGGCTCGGGGAGGGCGGCCGGACTTGGCTCGGGTGCGGCCGGACGTGGTTCGGGAGGTGTGGGCGGACGTGGCTCAGGGGGTGCGGTCTGACGCGGGGGTGGGCGTATTGGAGGGCGGGGCTTTGGGGATTCGGGCGGGTGAGGCGGTGGTCGTTGGTCGGGGTGGGGCGGTAGCCGCTGGTCAGGGTGGGGTGGGAGCTGTTGATCGAGGGGCGGTCGTCGTCGCGGATGGGGGTGAGGCGGTGGTCGTTGGTCGGGGTGGGGCGGTGTCGGCTGTTCGAGGGGCGGCTGTCGTTGCAGGTGCGGGTCGGGCGGGGGGTGTGGCTCGGGGTGCAGGTGCAGGGCAAGGGGCGGGGGGCTTGGATCGAGGGGAGGCTTCGGGCGTGGGGGATGGCGGGGAGCGGATGCGGCGGTGGCGGCTTGTGCTGGGTGGGGGTGCTGCCGACGGGACCGGGTGCGAGCTCGGCGGGAGGGATGCGGCCATGGATGGGGCGCTCGGTGCGCTCTACGGGGGAGGGGAGGCGGGGAAGAAGGACCGGGGGCGGGACCGTTCGGCGGGGCTGGGGGCGTCCGCGCCGTCCGTGTCGCGTTGGCTCGGGGACATCCGGACGTACTTCCCCTCGTCCGTCGTCCAGGTCATGCAGCGCGACGCCATCGAGCGGCTGGGTCTGTCGACGCTGCTCCTGGAGCCCGAGATGCTGGAGGCCGTGGAGGCCGACGTGCATCTGGTCGGGACCCTGCTCTCCCTCAACAAGGCCATGCCGGAGACCACCAAGGAGACCGCTCGGGCCGTCGTGCGCAAGGTGGTCGAGGACCTGGAGAAGCGGCTCGCCACGCGCACCCGGGCCACCCTCACCGGCGCGCTCGACCGCAGCGCCCGCGTCAGCAGGCCGCGCCACCACGACATCGACTGGAACCGCACGATCGCGGTCAACCTCAAGAACTACCTGCCGGAGTACAGGACGATCGTGCCCGAACGCCTCGTCGGGTACGGGCGGGCCTCGCAGTCCGTGAAGAAGGAAGTCATCCTCTGCATCGACCAGTCGGGCTCGATGGCCGCGTCCGTCGTCTACGCCTCGGTGTTCGGTGCCGTGCTCGGTTCGATGCGGTCGCTCAATACGCGGCTCGTCGTCTTCGACACGAACGTCGTCGATCTGACCGATCAGCTCGACGATCCGGTGGACGTCCTGTTCGGCACGCAGTTGGGGGGCGGGACGGACATCAACCGGGCGCTCGCGTACTGCCAGTCGCAGATAACCCGGCCCGCCGACACCATCGTCGTCCTCATCAGCGACCTCTACGAAGGGGGCATACGCAACGAGATGCTGAAGCGGGTCGCTGCGATGAAGGCGTCCGGCGTGCAGTTCGTGACGCTGCTCGCGCTCTCTGACGAGGGGACGCCCGCGTACGACCGCGAACACGCGGCGGCGCTCTCGGCTCTGGACGCACCGGCCTTCGCCTGTACCCCGGACCTCTTCCCGGAGGTGATGGCAGCGGCGATCGAGAAGCGCCCGCTGCCCATACCGGACATGAGTACGCATCGGTAACACATGAATACGCATCGGTAACCCGGGACTTGCGCGAGGGCGGGCGGGGCGTGCGAGTATCGGCGGGCTTCACTCCTGGAGCGTCGCTTCACTCCCGGAGCGTCATGCTCCGGTGCCGTGTTCCGGGCCTCGCCCGGCCCCACCCGGCCCCGCCCGGCCCAGCACCAGCAGAGGAACCCCTCGTCTTGACTCCCGCAGCAGTCGTTCTGCCCGATGCCGCCGTGCGCATGCCGCGCGCCGTGGCCGGGCGGCGTGTGCTGCAAGTGGTGCTGCTGCTCGCCGGGTTGCTCGCGCTGGGCTTCCTCTGCGGCGAGCGTGCGCATGCGGCCGACGGTGTGCCGGCTCCGGGCCAGGCAACCAAGGCTGCGGCGCGGTCGGTGGAACCGGTGCGTGTGCGGGTGGCCGAGCCTGCGCGCGAGGCCGTGCGGGGCGGGGGCGAGGCGGTGCGCGATGCCGCCGTCGAGCCCGTGGCCGACGTCGCCGAGCCCGTGGCCCGGACCGCGCGGGGTGTTGTGCGGCCGGTCGTGGACGGGGTCACCGGAGTTGTCGAGGGTGCGCCGCAGCGGGTACTGCCCGAGGCGTCCGACCTGCCGGGTACGCCCAGCCTGCCCGCCGCCGACGTGCCCGAGCTTCCGCAGCCTGGCCCCGGCCATGGTGCGGGTGCCGGCGCCGGTGCAGAGCCTCCGGCCTCTCGTGCCGGTCAGGGAGAGGTGACGGCACGGGCGCACGGGGCGCGGGCCGAGTCCTCGTACGGCACCGGTTCCGGCACCGGCACCGGCACTCGCACCAGCACCCACCTCGGTACCGGCTCCACCCTCCCGAGCGGTCAGCAGGCGCACCGCACCGGGCACGAGCCGTCCCCGCCCCCGCCCCCGCTCCCGTCCTCGTTCCCGTCAGCCCCTGGTGATCCCGCGCGGACGCTGGGCGGGCAGTCGGCCGGTGACGGGAGTTCGACGCGGCAGGGCGATCCGTGTACCGCCTCGCTCGACGGCCGTGCGCCGGTGAGGCTTCTGCAGGGCGCCGGGGCCGGTCAGGTTCCCGCGCCGATCCGCGAACGACACCGGGACATTCCCGAATTCCCTGGCTAGGGCAGCCCTTTCCCCGCGAAGACCTGCCGCGCGGGGGTGGCAAAGGTCTGCCCGCCGACCGGACGCATCTCGTACCGGGTCGGATTCACAGCCAGAGTTCGAAGGATCTGAAGCACGCATGAACAAGAACATCCGTCGTTCCATCGTCATAGCCGCCGGTGTCACGGGAGCCTGGGCGCTCGGGTCCGCCGTGGCCAGCGCGGACGAGCTGCCGCAGCACTCCGTCTCCCTGCCGGACCAGGCGTCCGACGCCGTCGCCGACGCCACCGGCGACGCGGCCGACGTCACCGACACCGTCGACACCGCCGATGTCACCGACATCCAGGGCAAGGCGAAGTCCGCCCTCTCCGACACGAAGTCCACCGTCGCGGACGCGAAGGCCGCCGCCCCCAAGGCCGCCGCCCCCAAGGCCGCCGCCCCGAAGCTCGACACCCCCCACCTCGACACGCCCAAGGCTCCCAAGGCTCCCCAGGCACCCGAGGACTCCGTCGACTACCTCTTCGGCCCCCTCTCCGCCTTCGCCCCGGCTGTCGACGAGGCCGAGGCGACCGCCACCCCCATCGCCGAAGAGACCGCCGCCTCCGTGCTGCCGCCCGTCGCCGCCACCGCCGTCGACGGCGTCGTGCCGGTCGCCGGGCAGGCCGTGGGCGACGCCGGCTACCTGGCGCAGGGCGTGGTCGGGGACGTGCAGCCGTTCGCCGGTGGCGTCGTCGGCGAGGTCCCGCCGTTCGCGCAGGGTGTCGTCGGCGACGACGTCCAGCCGTTCGCGGGCGGAATCGTCGGCTCGGTCTCGCCGCTCGTGCAGACCGTCACCGACCAGGTGCGGCCCGTCGTGCGGGGCGTCGGCGGCAGCGCGGACCAGCTCGCGTACGGCGTCACGGGTGATGTCCCCGCGTTCACCGGTGGCGTCGTCGGCCAGGTGTCCCCCTTCGCGCAGGACCTGACCGGCACCGTCGCCCCCGACGCGCAGTCCCTCGCAGGGAACGCCGTCACGGGCGTCCAGGGCGTCGCCGGTTCGGTCACCCCGGACTACCTCCCCACCTACGAGCAGGCGTACAACGCGACGTACGCGGTCTGACGGCGCAAAGCCTGACGGCGCAAAGCCTGACGGCGCAAAGCCTGACGGCGCAAAGCCTGACAGCGGAAAGATTCAGCTCATGCGGCGGCACGAGCTGTACCAGCAGTAACAGGCGCAAACGGGCGGTCCCTGTCACCCCAGGGGCCGCCCTCCCCCTGCCCGGCCCCGCGATCTGTGACAGTCATCACCGCCCAAATGTGATCTGCGATTTAGGGACCTACGGCCCACGGCGATAACCTGCGAGACGGACATGCCGCGTACCGGACTCCGTCCTACGCCTCCCTTGTGACAGCGCAGTCACGTTGCCCTCCGCGGCACGCCCACGCAGACAGCTGACCACAAAGCAGCGAGATCGCAGCGAGATCACGGAAAAGGGACGGACGCGCGTGGACCTGTTCGAGTACCAGGCGAGGGACCTCTTCGCCAAGCACGGTGTACCGGTGCTGGCCGGTGAAGTCATCGACACGCCTGAGGCGGCGCGCGAGGCCACCGAGAAGCTGGGCGGCAAGTCGGTTGTCAAGGCACAGGTGAAGGTCGGTGGCCGCGGCAAGGCCGGCGGCGTGAAGCTGGCCGACACCCCGGACGAGGCCGTCGCTCGCGCGACGGACATCCTCGGGATGGACATCAAGGGCCACACGGTCCACAAGGTGATGATCGCCGAGCTGTCCCCGGAGATCGAGTCGGAGTACTACGTCTCGTACCTCCTCGACCGCACCAACCGCACCTTCCTCGCCATGGCGTCGGTGCAGGGCGGCATGGACATCGAGGAGGTCGCGGAGAAGACCCCCGAGGCCCTCGCGAAGGTCCCGGTCAACGCCGTCGAAGGCGTGAACATCGAGAAGGCCCGCGAGATCGTGGCCCAGGCGAAGTTCCCGGCCGAGGTGGCCGAGGGTGTCGCCGAGGCCATGGTGACCCTGTGGGACACCTTCGTCGCCGAGGACGCGCTCCTCGTCGAGGTGAACCCGCTGGTCAAGACCAAGGACGGCCGCATCCTGGCGCTGGACGGCAAGGTCTCGCTCGACGAGAACGCCGACTTCCGCCAGGCGGACCACGAGGCTCTTGAGGACAAGGACGCAGCCAACCCGCTCGAGGCTGCCGCCAAGGCCAAGAACCTCAACTACGTGAAGCTCGACGGCGAGGTCGGCATCATCGGCAACGGCGCGGGTCTCGTCATGAGCACCCTGGACGTCGTCGCGTACGCCGGTGAGGCGCACAACAACGTCAAGCCGGCCAACTTCCTCGACATCGGCGGCGGCGCTTCGGCCGAGGTCATGGCGAACGGCCTGGAGATCATCCTCGGCGACCCGGACGTCAAGTCCGTCTTCGTCAACGTCTTCGGTGGCATCACCGCCTGTGACGAGGTCGCCAACGGCATCGTGCAGGCGCTCGAGCTCCTCAAGTCCAAGGGCGAGGAAGTCACCAAGCCCCTGGTCGTGCGTCTCGACGGCAACAACGCGGAGCTGGGTCGCAAGATCCTGAGCGACGCCAACCACCCGCTCGTGCAGCGCGTGGACACCATGGACGGCGCGGCCGACAAGGCCGCCGAGCTCGCGGCCGCGAAGTAAGGGACGAGGGACAGAACAGCCATGGCTATCTTCCTCAACAAGGACAGCAAGGTCATCGTCCAGGGCATGACCGGTGCCACGGGCATGAAGCACACCAAGCTCATGCTCGGTGACGGCACGAACATCGTCGGCGGCGTGAACCCGCGCAAGGCGGGCACCAAGGTCGACTTCGACGGCACCGAGGTACCGGTCTTCGGCTCGGTCAAGGAGGCCATGGAGGCCACGGGCGCCAACGTGTCCGTCCTCTTCGTGCCGCCGGCCTTCTCCAAGGCCGCCGTCGTCGAGGCGATCGACGCCGAGATCCCCCTCGCGGTCGTCATCACCGAGGGCATCGCCGTCCACGACTCCGCCGCCTTCTGGGCGTACGCGAAGTCGAAGGGCAACAAGACCCGCATCATCGGCCCGAACTGCCCCGGTCTCATCACCCCGGGCCAGTCGAACGCCGGCATCATCCCGGGCGACATCACGAAGCCGGGCCGCATCGGCCTGGTCTCGAAGTCCGGCACGCTGACGTACCAGATGATGTACGAGCTCCGTGACATCGGCTTCTCGTCGGCCGTCGGCATCGGTGGCGACCCGGTCATCGGCACGACGCACATCGACGCCCTCGAGGCGTTCGAGGCCGACCCCGACACCGACCTGATCGTCATGATCGGTGAGATCGGCGGCGACGCCGAGGAGCGTGCGGCGGACTACATCAAGGCCAACGTGACGAAGCCGGTCGTCGGCTACGTCGCCGGCTTCACCGCGCCCGAGGGCAAGACCATGGGCCACGCCGGCGCCATCGTCTCCGGGTCCTCCGGCACGGCCGCCGCCAAGAAGGAGGCCCTTGAGGCCGCCGGCGTCAAGGTCGGCAAGACGCCGACCGAGACGGCGAAGCTCGCGCGGGCGATTCTCGCGGGCTGAGTTTGCCTGAACCGTTTGAACAGTGGGCCCGCACCTCTCTTATGAGAGGTGCGGGCCCACTGTTCGTTCGTTGTGACCTGCAGGCCGGCCGTGGCTGGTCGCGCAGTTCCCCGCACCCCTTAAGGGGCGCGGCTTATTTCGCCATTGGCGTCAGTCTCTCCGGGCCGCTCGACAGGTCCTCGCGGAGCTTCTTGTGGAGGATCTGGTCCGCGTACGTCAGGTGGCCGGGGCCCATGCGGGGCGGTACTCCGCTGATGGCCTTGCCCGGGGCCTGGGGCGGCTCGTAGTGCGTGGGGGCCGTTCGCAGGGTGAGGGCCGTCGCGCCGACGATCAGGGCGGTGAAGGCGATCGCCGCGCGGGTCCAGAACCGGGCGCGGTGCTCGCTCCCGGTGCGGACCCGGACCGCGTTCGGGGGCCGCAGTTTCTCCGCGCCGCACATTTCGCCGAGGCGCTGGTGCAGGGCTTCGGGTGTCGCCGCGAGGTCGGGGAGCTTCTCGGCGAGCGCCTCGCGCGCGTGCAGCAGCCGGTTGGCCGCCGCGGGCGTGCTCGCCTCCGTCTCGGCCGCGGTCTCGGGCAGGTCGAGCCCGACGCCGTCGTAGAGCAGCAAGGTGCGGCGCTGTGCGGGCGGCAGGCTCATCAGCACCTTGAGGAAGGCGCGGTCGGCCGCTTCGGCGGGCGGTGCGTCGGGCTGCCGGTGGGCCGGGCGCAGGCGGTGCCAGGGGGACATCGCGTACTCGTACGCAGCCGCGCGCACCCAGCCCGCCGGGTCGCGGTCCACGGCGACCTCGGGCCAGCGCTGCCAGGCGAGCTGGAAGGCGCGCTCGACGGATTCCTGGGCGAGGGTGCGGCGGCCGGTGAGCAGGTACGTCTGGCGTACGAGGCCGGGGGCGCAGGTCGCGCAGAGCATGTCGAAGGCTTCGGCGGGGGTCGCCACAGTGGTGGGCCCGGACTCCCGCGCTGTCTGAGGGGCGGCCTCGGCGGCAGCTGGGGTGGCCCGCACCACCGGCTCGGGCCGGGTGTGGCCGTTCATCGCCGCGCCCACGGGGATGCGCGCGGGGGCCTTGCCGTCCTTGGTGTCGACGGTGGGGGCCATGTCCCGGGCCCAGCTGGGGCGCCGTGCGGCACGTCTGCCCGGGCCGGAATCCGAGACGGTCTGCTCGTTCGCGATCTCGGCGAGCAGCTTCGCGTAGGTGTCGCGTTTGCGGCCGCGCGGCGTCGAGCGCCCCGATTCCCAGGAGCGGACCGTCTCCCGGGTGACGCCCACCTTCGCGGCGACCTCCGCCTGGCTCAGGTGCTTCGCCTCGCGCAGGCGGCGGCGTTCCTTCGGGGTCGGCAACGAAGGGGCTCCCCCCTGCCCGACCGGGGTCGAGCGCTTGGGGGCGGCAGGGCTCTGGGTCATGTCGGACTCTCCGCGCCGTTGGCCGTGGGCCTTCGTGCGGCGGGCAGCGGGGCGCGGCTGATCCGTCGTACGAAAAAGTACATAAACGTATCTTGAGCGACACATCGGGTATTCGCCTGTTACGGGGAGAAAGCGCGTGTCGTTGGGAGCATGGCGGGTGTGACTCAAATCACCGATCGCACCTCACCGTTGCCGCCCCTGAAGCCGCTGGTCGAGCGGTTCCGGGACCGCTCACCCGGACTGGGGACGTGCCTGTTCGGAGGGGCCGTCGCGGCCGGGCTCGGCCTGGGCTCGTGCGCCGTCCTGGTGATGGTCCTCTGGATCAGCTCGCCCTATCCGGACAGCGGGCCCGACGGGGCGCTCCACGTCGCGGCCTCGGTGTGGCTGATCGCCCATGGCGTAGAGCTGGTCAGGACGGACACGCTCTCCGGGGCCCCGGCGCCGGTCGGCGTCACGCCCCTGCTCCTGATGGCGCTGCCGGGCTGGCTCGCGCACCGGGCGGCGCGGGACGCGGCGGACCCGGAGGAACGGGGGATGGCGCCGCGGACCGCGTGGTGCGGGGTGGTCGGCGGCTACCTCCTGGTCGCCGCCGCCGCGACGCTGTACGCGGCCGGGGGTGAGCTGCGGCCGTCATGGCCGAGCACGGCCCTGCACCTGCCGCTGGTCGTGGCGGGTGCGGCGGCGGTGGGGGTGTGGACGGCGATCGGCCGCCCCCGGGAGCCGCTGCCGGGCGTGGTCCGGGTCGGCCTGCGCACGCTGCCCGCAGCCGTACGTCCCTTCTTCCTGCGCCGGCACGTCCGCGCCGTCACGCGGGCCGGAGCGGCCGGGGCGGTGGTGCTCGTCGGCGGGGGAGCGCTCCTGGTCGCGGTGTCGCTCGCCCTGCACGGCGGACTGGCGAGGGCGTCGTTCGCGCAGGTCACGGACGTGTGGTCGGGCCGCTTCGCGGTGCTCCTGCTTGCCGTGGCGCTGGTGCCGAACGCGGCGGTGTGGGGCGCGGCGTACGGCCTCGGCCCGGGCTTCGCGCTCGGCACGGGAGGTGTGGCGGGGCCGCTCGCCGTGAGCGGGGGCCCGATGCTGCCGGCGTTCCCCCTGCTCGCGGCGGTGCCCGCGGAGGGGCCCGGGTCGCCGTTGACGTGGGCGGCGGGTGCGGTGCCGCTGGCGGCGGCGTTCGCGGTCGCGAGGTTCACGGCCGGGGCGGCGGCGCCCGTCGTAGGGGAGCGGGGCGAGGCATGGTCACGGAGGCGGACGGCGCTGGTCGCCGTGGGGGCGGCGGCGGTGTGCGGGGCGGCTCTCGCGGGGCTCGCGGCGCTGGCGGGTGGCCCGATGGGGGTGGCCGCCCTGGCCGACTTCGGGCCGGTGTGGTGGCAGACGGGGGCGGCGGCGCTGGGGTGGACGGCGGTGGTGGGCGTGCCGGGCGCCCTGCTGGTACGGGCCTGGCGCCTGAGGACCCGCCGGACCACACCGCGCTGGACGTGGCCCATCCCGCGCTGGACATGGCCCACCCTGCGCCTGCCGAAGCCGCGCCTGCCCCGCCCGCGGCTCCGCGCCCCTGACCTGCGCCTCCCGAGCCGCCGAAACAGCCCTCCACCGCCTTCGGAGCCCTCGGCCCCGGAACCGTTCGAGCCGTACGACTTCCTGCCGCACACGCCGGTGGGCGACACGACGGACTGGGGCATGACGGACTGGCACGACGAAGCCTCCCGGGAGGCCCGCTGGGCAGCCCTCAGAGACGCGACCAAGAAGGAACGGCCGCCGGGGGCTTAGCCGGGGGGGGCTAGGGGCAGCGAGCATCGGGAAGCCGACCGGCATGAGGGGCGAGGACGCCTGGGTGGAGCCCGAGCCCCTTACGGACGGGAGGCTGCGGGCCGTCGCACGTCACCCCACCGGGCAATCGGGCTCGCACGTCACCCCACCGGGCAATCGCGCGGGTGGGAGGTAAGGATCGATCCACCGCGCAGCGGTGGCCGAGAACACGGAGCCGGGCCCCGGCCGGAATCAGTCGCGTTCGCCCAGCAAGGGCCGCAGCTGCTTCGGCAGGAGGTCGTTGCACTGTTGCTTCGACTGGCTGGTGAGGGCGTCGCTCACGCACGTGTAGTAGTCGCGGTACACCAGCTGCGCGGCGAACGTCGCCGCCACCATCGCCAGGGCCAGCGAAGCCGTCACCAGGCCGCTGATCGCCGCCGTCCGCTGCGGCTTCGTGCTCGCCGGATCGGCCGCGGGCTGCTGGGTGGCGGGCGCCGTCGGGTCCGGCTGCTTCGGCTTCGCCCGCAGCGAGCTGATGCCCCAGTTCAGCGCGAGCGCGCCCAGGAGCAGGGCCACGTACCGCCAGCCGAAGAGTGCGAAGAAGAAGGCCCACATGCCGGAGAGCAGGGCGTAGCGAGCGCGGCGCTGGGCCGGGTCGGTCGGGTCCCAGCGCATGCCGGAGCCGGGCCCGGAGGGTCCGTCGGGGCCCTGGCCCCCGCCCTCCTTGCCGGGACGCTCGCCGAAGCCGCCGCCCTGGGAGCGGCCGGGCTGCCGGTCGCTCCACTGGCTGCCCCAGGGGGAGTGGCCCTGGCCGTCCGGGTGGTCGCCGCCGTTGCCAGGCCGGGGCCGCCACGGCTGGTCAGGGGTCCCCTCCGGCGGTGGCGCGAAGGGATTGTCGTCGTTCTCCCCGGACCTCTTCCCGGGCTTACCGGACTTCTTCCCGGAGTCGCCGGAGCTGCCCGAGGCGTCCTGTGAGTCCTGGGAGTCCTGCGGCAAGGACGACGGGCGGCCGTCGCGCAGCAGCGTCGAGCCGCGCTCCCCTGCGTGCGTCAGTCCGAACGCGAAGGACAGCGGGAGGCGGAGGCTACGGTCCGGCATCAGGTGTGCGTCTTCCCCTTGGTCGAGCGGGCCCGGCTGACGAGCTTGACTGGCGAGCTTGTCCGGCGAGTTTCTGGACGGTGTGACGTCTTGGTGCAGACGCTACCTTCCGGCCGCGCCCCCGTCCCGTGAGGGGCCGCACCGTGTGCCGGTATCGTTGCTGACGGTCGGCCGCTTCGTAGAGTTCCCCGTATCGCTGGGGGCGAAGCCTTTGTACGACCCTACAAAGACGCACCTCCCGAGAAAGGGCCCCGCTGTGGCCAAGAGCCCTGTGGCCAAGCGCCTGGTCGTGCTGGTCTCCGGATCAGGCACGAATCTGCAGGCTCTGCTCGACAAGATCGCGACGGACGGGACGGCCGGCTACGGCGCCGAGATCGTCGCGGTCGGCGCCGACCGCGACGGCATCGCCGGCCTGGAGCGTGCCGAGCTCGCCGGGATTCCCACCTTCGTCTGCCGGGTGAAGGACCACGCGACGCGCGACGAATGGGACGCGGCTCTCGCCGAGGCGACCGCCGCGTACGAGCCCGATCTGGTCGTGTCGGCCGGGTTCATGAAGATCGTGGGGAAGCGATTCCTCGCACGGTTCGGCGGGCGGTTCGTCAACACGCACCCCGCCCTGCTGCCCAGCTTCCCGGGGGCCCACGGTGTGCGCGACGCGCTCGCGTACGGCGCGAAGGTCACGGGATGCACCGTCCACTTCGTCGACGACGGCGTCGACACCGGCCCGATCATCGCCCAGGGCGTGGTCCCGGTCGGGGACGAGGACGACGAGAGCGCTCTGCACGAGCGCATCAAGGAAGTCGAGCGAAGGCTGCTCGTCGATGTCGTGGGGCGTCTGGCCCGCAACGGCTACCGCATTGAGGGACGAAAGGTACTTATCCCGTGACCGCCGAAGGTACGCACGGTTCGCAGCGCCCCATCAAGCGCGCGCTCATCAGCGTCTATGACAAGACCGGGCTCGAGGAGCTCGCGCGCGGGCTGCACGAGGCCGGCGTCGAGCTCGTCTCGACCGGTTCGACCGCCGCGAAGATCGCCGCCACCGGGGTGCCCGTCACCAAGGTCGAGGAGCTGACAGGGTTCCCCGAGTGCCTGGACGGCCGGGTCAAGACGCTGCACCCGCGCGTGCACGCCGGGATCCTCGCCGACCTGCGCCTGGAGGACCACCAGCGCCAGCTCGCCGAGCTCGGCATCGAGCCGTTCCAGCTCGTCGTCGTGAACCTCTACCCCTTCAAGGCGACCGTCGCCTCCGGCGCGACGCCCGACGAGTGCGTCGAGCAGATCGACATCGGCGGCCCCTCGATGGTCCGCGCCGCCGCCAAGAACCACCCCTCGGTGTCGGTCATCACGAGCCCCGACCGGTACGCCGACGTGCTCGCCGCCGTCCGTGACGGCGGTTTCGACCTGACCGCCCGCAAGCGCCTGGCCGCCGAGGCGTTCCGCCACACCGCCGAGTACGACCTCGCGGTCGCCTCCTGGTTCGCCGACGACTACGCATCGGACGGCACCGACTTCCCCGAGTTCCTCGGCAGCGCGTACTCCCGCAAGAACGTCCTGCGCTACGGCGAGAACCCGCACCAGGGCGCCGCCCTCTACGTCGACGGCAACGGCGGTCTCGCCGAGGCGGAGCAGCTGCACGGCAAGGAGATGTCGTACAACAACTACACGGACACGGACGCCGCGCGCCGTGCCGCGTACGACCACGAAGACCCCTGCGTCGCGATCATCAAGCACGCCAACCCCTGCGGCATCGCGATCGGTTCGAACGTCGCCGAGGCGCACCGCAAGGCGCACGCCTGCGACCCGCTCTCCGCGTTCGGCGGTGTGATCGCGGTGAACCGCCCGGTCTCCAAGGAGATGGCGGAGCAGGTCGCCGACATCTTCACCGAGGTCATCGTCGCGCCGGAGTACGAGGACGGCGCCCTCGAAGCCCTCACCAAGAAGAAGAACATCCGCGTCCTGCGCTGCCACCAGGCTCCGTCCAACGCGGTGGCCCGCGAAAGCAATTGGGAACGTAAGCAGATCGACGGCGGCGCGCTGCTCCAGGTCACCGACCGCCTCCAGGCCGACGGCGACAACCCCGCCAACTGGACGCTCGCCACGGGCGACGCCCTGAACGCGGGCGAGCTCGCCGAACTCGCCTTCGCCTGGAAGGCGTCGCGCGCGGTGAAGTCCAACGCGATCCTGCTCGCCAAGGACGGCGCCTCGGTCGGCGTCGGCATGGGCCAGGTCAACCGCGTCGACTCCGCGAAGCTCGCCGTCGAGCGGGCGGGCGAGGAGCGCGCGCACGGCGCGTACGCCGCGTCGGACGCGTTCTTCCCGTTCCCCGACGGTCTGGAGATCCTGACCGCCGCGGGCGTCAAGGCCGTGGTGCAGCCGGGTGGTTCGGTCCGTGACGAGCTGGTCGTCGAGGCCGCGAAGAAGGCGGGCGTGACGATGTACTTCACGGGTACGCGGCACTTCTTCCACTGAGCACTGAGCTGAGTGCTGAGCAAAGGCTGCGGGCCGTGCCCCCCTCGACAGGGGGACACGGCCCGCAGCCGTGAAGTGCCTCAGTAGCGCGGCCGGTTGAACCACGCGGTGCCGCTCGGCACGACCGGGGCGATCGTGATGATGACGGCGAAGACGACCCAGATCAGCGGGAAGATGATCGCGCTCGCGAAGCCCGTGTCCATGCCGACGAAGAGGTAGATCAGGCCGAGGATGCCGCCGAGCGCGCCGTACACCACTGTGGTGATCCGCACGCCCTGGGCGCCGCGGCCGAACTTCACACCGAGCGTGATCGACAGGGCGGCCAGCGCCGCGGCGACGAGCGCGAAGACCACGAACAGGCCGGCGGCTGCGTCGCCGAAGTCGCTCGTGCTGTTGAAGCCGAACTCGTCGGCGCTGTCGGAGACGTCGTTGGCGACAGCGGCGCCGTAGAGGAACCCGATCGCGCCCAGTATCTGCACCGCCGAGATCAGGAACAGGAAGACGCGCGCGGTCATCAGGAGCCCCGGCATCGACTGCGGCATCATGTTGCCGCCCGGGTAGCCGGGGTACGCCGGCTGCTGCGGGTAGCCGTAGCCCTGCTGCGGCGGGACGCCGGGCGGGGCCTGGGGGTAGCCGTATCCGGGAGCGGCCGGGGGCTGCTGGGGCGGCTGCCCGTAGGGGTTGTTCGGGTCGCCGTAACTCATGGCGGTCTTCCTCCGTCGGGTAATGCGGGGACGACGCGGCACATCACGGAGGAATGTTCTACAGATGCGGTCCGTCCCCCCGACACTGCCCGCGGCACTGTGTCGCATATCGTTCTTTAGGCCAGGCTTATTTGTCCAGCCGCATTCACTATGAGTTGTGCAAGTGCAACAGAGCTGGTCAGGTCTCGGGACACGGCTGAGACACAGTCGGCCCGCGGCGGCGACCTGATTGGTACCGGGCGGGTCCCATCCGGGAAGATGGGGTCATGAGCGCCCAGATTCTCGATGGCAAGGCCACCGCAGCCGCGATCAAGTCCGAACTGACCGCCCGCGTGGCGGCCCTGAAGGAGAGGGGCCTCACGCCCGGCCTCGGCACTGTCCTGGTCGGTGACGACCCGGGCAGCCAGAAGTACGTCGCCGGCAAGCACCGTGACTGTGCGCAGGTCGGCATCGCCTCCATCCAGCGCGAGCTGCCCGCGACCGCGACGCAGGACGAGATCGAGTCCGTCGTCCGCGAGCTCAACGAGGACCCGGCCTGCACCGGCTACATCGTGCAGCTCCCGCTGCCCAAGGGCATCGACGAGAACCGCGTCCTCGAACTCATGGACCCGGCCAAGGACGCCGACGGTCTGCACCCGATGAACCTCGGCCGCCTCGTCCTGAACGAGCCCGCGCCGCTGCCCTGCACGCCCTTCGGCATCATCACGCTGCTGCGCCAGTACGGCGTGGAGATCAACGGTGCCGAGGTCGTGGTCGTCGGCCGCGGTGTGACGATCGGCCGCTCCATGCCGCTCCTGCTCACCCGCCGCTCGGAGAACGCGACGGTGACGCAGTGCCACACCGGCACCCGCGACCTGTCCTTCCACCTGAAGAAGGCCGACATCATCGTGGCCGCCGCGGGCGTCCCGCACCTGATCAAGCCCGAGGACGTGAAGCCGGGCGCCGCGGTCCTGGACGTCGGCGTCTCGCGCGACGAGACCGGCAAGATCGTCGGCGATGTGCACCCGGGCGTCCGCGAGGTCGCCGGGTGGATCTCGCCGAACCCCGGCGGCGTCGGCCCGATGACGCGCGCCCAGCTGCTCGTCAACGTCGTCGAGGCCGCCGAGCGCGCCGCGTCCGCCGCCGCGAGCTGAACCGGGAAAGGGTGAGCCCATGAGCGCCGAACCTGATCAAGGGGCATCGCCGGCCGACGTCACGGAGACCGAGGCCGTGGCGGACGGCGAAGCCAAGGGTGCCGTCAGCGCCCCCGGCCCCGACGGGCCGAAGAAGACCACGCGGCGCTTCCCGCTCCTGACCCGGGACACCGCGCGCCCCGAGGGCGGCGGCCGGGCAGCGGGCGGCGACGCCCCCGCGCCCGCCCGGCAGTGGCCGCTGCTCACCGTGCTCTCGACGGTGGGGCTCGGGCTGCTGCTCACGGCCTTCGACGTGTTCCGCGTCGGCACGATACTGATCGGCCTCGCGCTGATCGCTGGCGCCGTCATGCGGTGGGCGCTGCCCGGCGTCGGCATGCTGGCGGTCCGTTCGCGCTTCACGGACATGGTCACGTACGGCTCGCTCGGCCTCGCCATCGTGCTGCTCGCCATGATGGCGCAGCCCGATCCGTGGCTGAGGATCCCGTTCCTGGGCGAAACCCTGCACCGGACGATCACGACCTAGCGGTCGGTACGCCGCGCGCGCATGACGGTGGCCCGTCCTCCCCCGGGGGACGGGCCACCGCCGTGTCGCGGCGAGGATCAGCCGCAGGCCGAGGCGGAGGTGTAGGACGCCGCCTTGAAGCCCACCCCGGTGCTCACCTGGATGTAGTGGGCGCCGCCGCCCTTGGTGCGCTTGATCCAGAAGTCGTGCTTGGTGCCGTCGTACTTGTGGATCTCGTAGTTGCCCTCGTAGTGGCTGAAACTCAGCTTGCTGTCGTTCTTGCCGAACGTGTTCTTGCCGACGATGCCGTCGGCGTTGAGGCCGCGGGCCGCCTGCCACTTCTTGGTCGCCGTCTTCGTGCCGCTGCCGAACCGGCAGTCCACACCGGAGTACGCCAGGTTGCCGTCCGCCCACAGGACGGCCTGCCACAGGGCGGTGGCGTTGCTGTGCGCGTGCGAGGTGGTGCTCAGCAGGCCCTCGTCGCCCCAGTCGTCGTTGATGGATCCCTGGCCCGAGACGTAGCCGGAGCCGGCGTCGGCCGATGCCGGGGTCGTGCCCAGGGCGATCCCGCCGCCGAGGGCGGCGATGACGGCGGCCGTTGCGGCCTTCTTGCGCAATGACATTGCGGTCCCTTCTCCGGAGCGCGGCCCGGGTCCCCCCGTTGGGTCCCCCGTCGGGCCCCGCCCCCGAACTGCCGGGCCCCGATGGTCGGCCGGTGCCCGTGGTGCTGGTCCAAGAAGCTACGGGCGGCCCGGCGGGGCGTCGTCCCGCACTCGGTTGATCTCGCGGTGCGCCCTGCGAGGTAGCCGCGCGGTTGCTGCAACTTCCGCTGTACCGCGGTGGTTTGACGTTCCGGTGCCCGCACCCGGGCTACGCTGCGGCGATGCGGATCCGCCCCCTCGTCGCCGATACGTCGATCGCGGTCGCCCTCACCACCGTCGCCGTACTCCTCGGGCAGGAGTCCGCCAAGCAGGGGTGGCCCGAACTCGACGTGCGGGGCTATGTGCTGGTCGCGCTGGTCAATGTGCCGATCGTGGCCCGCAGCAGGGCCCCGCTCACCGTGCTCACCGTCGTGTACCTGGCGTGGATCGCGTACGTCACCGTCGGCTACTGGCCCGTGGTGAACACCTTCGGGCCCATGCTCGCCGTCTACACCGTCGCCTCCCTGAAGCCCCCGCGCGTCTCTCTGCCGTGCGCCGCGCTGATGAGCGCGGTCTGGATCTACGCCGGCGCGATCAGCGAGGGCGCGACCATGGCGTCCGTGATCGGGCAGGCCATCGGCTTCCCCCTGGTGATCTGGCGGTTCGGGCATGTCGCACGCCGGTCCGCCGAGCTGGCCAGGCAGCTCAAGCGTGAGCAGGACGAGCGGGCGCGGCGCGAGGTGGCCGAGGAACGCGGGCGCATAGCAAGGGAGTTGCACGACGTCGTCGCTCACCACATGTCGGTGATATCCGTGCAGGCGGGCCTCGCGAAGTTCGTCTTCACGTCCGATCCGGCCACCGCGCACGCCGCGCTGTCCACCATCTCCGGCACCAGCGGCGAGGCGCTGGAGGAGCTGCGCCGCATGCTGCGGGTGCTGCGGGCCCGGGAGGAGGGCGACGGCGCGCCCGACGCGCCGATGCCGGGGCTCGCGCGGCTCGGCGAGATGGTCGAGCGGGTGCGGGCCGGGGGAGTCGCCGTCGAGCTGCGCGTCGAGGGGACGTCGCGGCAGCTGGCTCCCGGGGTCGAACTGTGCGCGTACCGCGTGGTCCAGGAGGCCCTGACGAACGTTCTGAAGCATGCGCGCGGGGCCGGTGCGCTGGTCGAACTCCGTTATCAGCCGCACCATGTCACGGTCTCGGTCACCAATGACGGCGAGGGGGTGATTCCGGACAGAGTGGGTACGGGGGGCGGTCATGGGTTGATTGGGATGCGGGAGCGGGCCAAGCTCTACGGCGGGACGATCAGCATCGGCCCGCGGAGCGAGGGAGGGTTCGCCGTGCGACTGACCCTGCCGACCTCGGCGCAGGCCGCATCGCAGGGGGACGACGCGACTTAAATGACCAGGGTGCTCGTGGTCGACGACCAGTTCCTCATCCGGGCCGGTCTGGTGGGGCTGCTGCGCGCCGCGCCCGGCATCGAGGTCGTCGGGGAGGCGGGGGACGGGGCGGAAGCCGTCGCGCTCGCCGCGACGACCCGGCCCGACGTGGTCCTGATGGACATCCGCATGCCCGGCATGAGCGGCATCGTGGCCACCGAGAAGATCCTCTCCGAGGCGCCCGAACCGCCGCCGCGCATCCTGGTGCTGACCACGTTCGATCTCGACGAGTACGTGTACGGGGCGCTGCGGGCCGGGGCGTCGGGCTTCCTGCTCAAGGACTCCGGGCCCGAGCGCCTGCTCGCCGCGGTGGCCGCCGTCGGGGGCGGCGACGCGCTCTTCGCGCCCAGCGTCACCTGCCGCCTCGTCGAGGCCTTCGCCCGGCAGACCGGGCCCGGGGCCAAGGACCGTGCCGAACCGCCCGCCGATCTGGGGGCGTTGACCCTGCGCGAGGTCGAGGTCCTGAAGCTGATCGCCACGGGCCTGTCCAACGCGGACATCGCCGACCGCCTCTACATCAGCGAGGCCACTGTCAAGACCCACCTCAACCGCACGATGTCCAAACTCGACCTGGACAGCAGGGCGCAGGCCGTGGTGGTGGCGTACGAGACGGGCCTCGTCACGCCGGGCGGCGGTGGCTGAAGGCGCTGGTCGTCGAAGCCCCCGGTAACTGAAGGCGGCGCCCGTCCTCTCCCCCGTGGGAGGACGGGCGCCGCCGGTCTGTGTGTGTGGGGGGGGGGGCCGCTCCAACGGGAACCAGCGTCATCCCCCCGCGGATTCCGTACAAGGGATGCCTTGCCCCTGTGGCACGGAGGTGACCATTCCGCAGCGGTGTTCCCAGCCCGCAACAGCTGGCGGCGGGGCGCGGAAGGAACCACTTCGGGTCGCTCCGCCGTCATGCGGGCAAACGGGGCACATGCTGGGGGTGAAGCATGAGTGCTGCCTGGCAGCCGCTTCCGGAGGCACTTCCGCCGGAGGTACGGCATTTCGTGGAGCAGTTGCGGCTGCTCAAGGACCGCACCGGCCTGAGCCTGATCGAGCTCGGCAGGGAGACGGCCTACAGCAAGTCCTCCTGGCAGCGTTACCTCAACGCGCAGCAGCCACCGCCCCGGCAGGCGGTCGCGGCGCTGTGCAAGGTGGCGGGGGAGGACGGCGAACGGTTCTGCGCGCGCTGGGAGGTGGCCGTCCGCGTGTGGCCGCGGGGTGGGGCGGGCAGTGCGCGGCCCGCTCCGGGCGTCGTACTGAGCAAGGCGGGCAGGGACGTGCCCCCGGTCCGGCCGAGAAGGCCGAGAAGGCCGAGAAGGACACAGCGGCCGTCGCGCGCTCGCTCGGCGTGGACGTGGCGTTCCACCGCGGGCGTCACCGCGTTGCTCGTCCTCATGGTGCTGCTCGAAGGACTCCTGCGCTACCTCATGCGCTAGGGCCGCGACGGGATGGCGGCCCCAGCTGGATGGTGAGGTGGAGTCGGGGGATCAGCCGCGCCGGTCGTACGCGGCCTTCTTCCACGTGCCGTTGATCTTCACGTAGTACGTGCCGGAGAGGCGCTTGAAGCCGACGCCGTGCTGGTGGCCGGTGTAGGTGACGTGGCCGCCGCTGCCCGGACCGTTCAGGTAGTCGTCCGCGACGCCGAACGTCTCCTTGCCGACGATGCCGTCCACGTCCTCCGTGTCCTCGTGCTGCTGCCACCACTTGGTGGCCGACTCGGTCCTGCGGCCGAAGCTGTGGCGGGACAGATCGCCCTCGTCGCCCCCGCCGTCACGGCCACCGCCGCGCCGAGCAGCCGCTTCGGCCTGCCCTTGCTGATCCGCAGGTGATCCCCTTATGTGGTGCGTTGACGTCTCCGGTGCTCCCTCCAGGAGCCATCCCATATAAGGGTCAACCAGTACATTCGGAATCGATTGGGACGCCCCGACCTGCTGCCAGGGGTTCCGGATCGTGATGTGGGACTGCGATGGGACACTGGACGCCGGACCGCACGGAGTGCAACGGTGCACGCCCGTGGACCGAATGCCCCCGTGCGCCCTCGGTCCGGGAACTGACATCCTGACTTTCGGCATCCCTCTGGGTAGCCCATGACAGGAACAGCGGGGGCTGCCTCATGGGCGGAGCGGGGGAACCACGCGCGGGGGCACGTTGGCACGTACGGGGGGATGAGGGGGAGCAATGCCTCGTTGGAAGGCGCTACCGGATGAGCTGGACTCGGAGGTCAGGGAGTTCGCCAGTCAGCTGCGCAGGCTCGTCGACCGCAGTGGTCTGAGCATTGCCGCGGTGTCGGACCGCACCGGGTACAGCAAGACGTCGTGGGAGCGTTATCTGAACGGGCGGCTGCTCGCTCCGAAGGGTGCGATCGTCGCGCTTGCCGAGGTGACGGGCACCAACCCCGTTCACCTCATCACCATGTGGGAGCTCGCGGAGCGCGCGTGGAGTCGCTCCGAGATGCGGCACGACATGACCATGCAGGCGATCCGCATCTCCCAGGCGCGGGCCGCGCTGGGCGAGCTGGGACCGAATCCGCCCAAGGGCAAGGGGAACAGCGGCGCCGCGCGCAATGGCGCCCCCGGCGCCGGTACCGGCGGCGGTGTCGATTCCGCCGACCGCCCCGGCCGTCCCGGCGGCAGCGTCACCGGGGTCGCGGGCCCCGCGGGCGTCTCGCCCACGGTGCCGCCGCAGATGCCGTACGGAGGCGGGGGCGACCAGGGCGCCGGGCCGGGGCCGTCCGGTCCGGCCGCGCCGAGGCGTGGCGCCGACTCGCCCGACCGGCAGCGGCGGCGCAGGAAGCTGACGATGTTCCTCGCGGGTGTCGTCGGCGCGCTCGTCGTCATAGCCGCCGCCGTCTTCCTGACCGGCCTCGGCAAGGACGACAAGGGAGACGAGAGCGCCAAGCCGCCGGCGTCGCCGAGCACGAGCGAGAAGGACCTGCCCGCGGGCGTCGAGTGCACCGGCAAGAGCTGCACCGGCAAGGACCCGGAGACCATGGGCTGCGGCGGCGAGCTGGCCGGTACGACGACCCGCGCGACGGTGGGCAAGGCCGTGATCGAGGTCCGCTACAGCAAGACGTGCGGGGCGGCATGGGCGCGCATCACCCAGGCGGCCCCCGGCGACAAGGTCACGATCTCCGGCGACGGCGCCAAGCAGAACGGGACCGTGAACGCGGACTTCGACGCGTACACGCCGATGGTGGCCGTCAAGGACGGTGCTTCGGCGGAGGCGTGCGCGACCCTCAAGGCCGGCCAGACCGGCTGCACGAAGTAGGTGCAGCCGGGTCCGGACGTCGGGAGTGGCCACCGGGAGGTGGCGGCCGCCAACACAGGGGGGGGAGCGTGGCGGCCGCCTGGGGGTGTGACCACTCCCGTGGGGGTACTCGTGCGTGTGCCCCGACCTACGCGAGACATGCCTGTCGATTTCGCGGATTTTTTTCGCAGGCCTCTGAGCCGCTGTTTCCCGGCGGATTTCCTCCTCCCGACCGCCGCCCAGCAGCCGTTCGACCGCCGCGCGGCAGCCGTTCGGCAGCCGTCCAGCGGCACGGCTTGATCTTTGTGGGGTGGGCCACACCCTCCCGGGGTTCGGGGGTAGGCGGGGCGCGATAGCCTGAGCGGCGGATCTCTCTTGATGCCAAGAGATCGATCATCGAGGGCGTCCTTGGGGATCCAGCACAAGGGGCAGGGACCCCCACCGCCAGCTGTCTTACGGAGATCGCCATGACCCGCACTCCCGTGAATGTCACCGTCACCGGCGCGGCCGGCCAGATCGGCTACGCGCTGCTCTTCCGCATCGCCTCGGGCCACCTGCTCGGCGCGGACGTGCCGGTCAATCTGCGACTGCTCGAGATCACGCCGGCCCTCAAGGCCGCCGAGGGCACCGCCATGGAGCTCGACGACTGCGCCTTCCCGCTGCTGAACTCGATCGAGATCAGCGACGACCCGAACGTCGCCTTCTCGGGCGCCAACGTCGCCCTCCTCGTCGGCGCCCGCCCCCGCACCAAGGGCATGGAGCGCGGCGACCTGCTCTCCGCCAACGGCGGCATCTTCAAGCCGCAGGGCAAGGCGATCAACGACAACGCCGCGGACGACATCAAGGTCCTCGTCGTGGGCAACCCGGCCAACACGAACGCGCTCATCGCGCAGGCCGCCGCCCCGGACGTACCGGCCGAGCGCTTCACCGCGATGACCCGCCTGGACCACAACCGCGCGCTCTCGCAGCTGTCGAAGAAGACCGGCGCCCCGGTCTCCGACATCAAGCGCCTCACCATCTGGGGCAACCACTCGGCCACCCAGTACCCCGACATCTTCCACGCGGAGATCGCCGGCAAGAACGCCGCGGACGTCGTGAGCGACCAGGCCTGGCTCGCCGACGACTTCATCCCGACCGTCGCCAAGCGCGGCGCGGCGATCATCGAGGCCCGTGGCGCGTCCTCGGCCGCCTCCGCCGCCAACGCCGCCATCGACCACGTCCACACGTGGGTGAACGGCACGGCCGCCGGTGACTGGACCTCCATGGGCATCCCGTCGGACGGTTCGTACGGCGTTCCGGAGGGCCTCATCTCCTCCTTCCCCGTCACCACCAAGGACGGCAAGTACGAGATCGTCCAGGGCCTGGACATCAACGAGTTCTCGCGCACGCGCATCGACGCGTCCGTCAAGGAGCTCACCGAGGAGCGCGAGGCGGTTCGCGGCCTCGGCCTCATCTAGTACGCCCTCCCGTACGGCTCGGCTCGTACGGCAGCTCGTCCACCTCGCCCCCGGCAGCCGCTCGATCGGCAGCCGGGGGCGACGTGCGTCCGGTCCGGTAGCCGAAGGTGACCAGGGCCGCCGCGGCCACCACCGCGAGCCCCACGACCCGCAGCGCAGCCTCCATGCCGGAGGTGAATCCCGGGTGCGAGGCGAGGACCGTCCCCGTGACGGCCACCCCGAGTGCGGCGCCGACCTCGCGGGCCGAGGTGCCCAGGCCCGAGCCGAGCCCGGCCTGGTGCGGCGGCAGTGACGAGACGACGCCGAGGGTGAGCGCGGGCATGCACATTCCGGTGCCCGCCGAGATGACGAGCAGCCAGCAGGCGTACGCCGCGTAGGGCGTGCCCGCGTCCGCCGTGGACGCCCCGAGCAGGCCGAGCCCGATCAGGAGCAGTCCGCCGCCCACCAGCGGGCGCGGCCGGCGCGACCAGCGGGCGGCGAGCTTCGGTACCAGCACCATCCCCACGGTGAGCGGGATGATGGCGAGGCCCGCGCGGGCGGCGCCGTAGCCCTTCACGTACTGCAGGTACTGCGAGTTGACGTAGAAGAGCGCGAAGAGGCCGAAGAAGGACGCGGCCGTGCCGAGGGTCGCCGAGCGCAGCCGGCGGGATCTGAAGACCCGCGGGTCGAAGAGCGGTGCGCGGGAGCGCAGGGCGTGCACCACGAAGCCACCGATGAGCGCCGCGCCCAGCGCGAACGCGACGAGGATGCGCGCAGACGTCCAGCCGTACATGGGGCTCTCGATGATGCCGAAGAGCACCGCGAGCAGCCCGCCGGTGAGGAGGACCGCGCCGACGGGGTCGACGGCGGCATCGGGCGACGTCTCCGTACGGGGCGCGGTGCGCGCCACGGCGAGGGCGAGCAGCGCGGCGAGCGGCACCATCAGCCAGAACAGCGCGCGCCACGGCAGGTACTGGCCGATGAGGCCGCCGACCGCGTTCCCGGCGAAACCGCCGAGCCCGGCGGCGAGCGCCCAGGAGGCGACGGCCCGCGGCCGCTGCTCGGGCGTGGCGGTGCGCACCAGGATCGACATGGTCGCGGGCATGATCAGCGCGGCTCCGGCGCCGGAGACACCGCGTCCGGCGATCAGCTGGACGGGTCCGGCGGCGAGCGCGCTGACCGTGGCGCCCAGGGCGAAGAGGCCGATCCCGCAGAGCAGCGCGCCCTTGCGGCCGTACCGGTCGCCGAGTGCGCCCGCGGGGATGAGCAGCCCCGCGAAGACGATGACGTACGCGTCGACCGTCCAGAGCAGTTCGCTGGACGAGGGGGCGACGGACGACGAACTCAGCTGCGGGATCAGGAGGTTGATGGCGGCGACCATGCCCTGCGCGACGAGCACGCAGGCGCAGAGCGTCAGTTCGGCCGAGCGCTTGAGACGGTTCGGGGCAGGCGAGGGCAAGGCTCCTCCAAGGAGCGTCAGGGGTCGTGGTGCGGGGGGTCCTGCCACCGTAGGCTCGGCGCTTACCTGATCTCCAGTGCAACCTTTGCAAGGGATGAATGCGCGTGACGCAATCCGAACCGGGCGGTCCCGGCAGCGGCCTCGACCTCAATCTCCTGCTCGCCCTCGACGTGCTCCTCGACGAGGAGAGCGTCTCCGGCGCCGCCCGCCGCATGCACCTGTCGGAGCCGGCGATGAGCCGCACCCTGGGCCGCATCCGCAAGGCCCTCGGCGACCCCGTCCTAGTGCGGGCGGGACGGCAGATGGTGCCCACCCCGCACGCGCTCGCCGTCCGGGCCGAGGTGGGCGCCGTGGTGGAACGGGCAAGGGCGCTGTTCGCCGGTCCCGGCGCGGCCGATCTGCGCACCGTGTCCCGCACCCTCACCGTCCTCGGGCAGGACTCGATCGCCGCCGCCTACGGCCCCGCGCTGTTCGCCCGCGCCGCCGCCGAGGCACCCGGCGTCCGCATCCGCTTCCTCGGCGAGAGCCACGTGGACGCGCCCGTGCTGCGCGAGGGCACCGCCGACCTGGAGGCCGGGGTGATCGACACGGTCGCGCCCGAGGTGCGGGTGGAGCGGCTGCGCGACGACCGGATGCTGGGCGTCGTGCGCCCAGGACACCCGTTGCTCCAGGGCGGGTTGACCCCCGAGCGGTTCGCCGCCGCCGACCACATCACGGTCTCCAGGAGGGGCAGGCTGCACGGGCCGCTGGATGCCGCCCTCGCCGAACGGGGGCTCGAACGCCGGGTGGTGGGCAGCGTCGGGACGTATCCCTCGTCGCTCTTCATCCTCCTGCGCACCGACCTGGTGGGCCTGGCCGTCTCCTGGGCGCTTCCCCTGACGGACACCCTCGGCCTGGTCACCTTCGAGATCCCCCTCGACCTGCCGGTGCTCCCGCTGGGCATCGCCTGGCATCCCCGGCACGACGCGGACCCGGCCCACGCGTGGCTGCGGCAGTGCGTGCGGGACCTGCTGGCGGAGACCCCCGCCCGCACAACGGCCGAGGATTCACTTATTCGAGGGGCATAATCACCTTTCTGTGGCCCTTGCGTACACGCTCAGTTACGATCCAATTCCGCTTCATCTCAACGGAGTTGGCCATGGCAGCTCACACCGAGGCCACCAGGCTGTTGTGCGCCGGCGTCCATCTGGACGCGGTGTTCCGCAGGCGGGTCGTCTCCGAACTCGTCGGCCATGCGGAGCGCCCTGTGGCGCCGCCGCTCGGTGCCGATGTGCTTCCGGTGCTCGCGCACGCGCTGCGCGCCCGGCGCGAGGAGCTGTTCACCGCGCTGCTCCTTGCGGCCGTGTGGACCGGGTTCCTCGTCACCGACGCGGTGATGATCTGGGACGCGCTCGAAGACGCCCAGGGCGGCAAGTCCGGCGTCTCCGGCGTCGACCTCGCGCTGCTCGCCTTCGACCCGGACGACCTCGTGGACACGGGACCCGCCGTCACGTTCGGCGCCTTCGTGCCGGGCGGCTGGGCGATCGCGTACGCCGTGGTGGTCGTCTCGCTGTGGCTGGCGCGGGTCGTCTCCGGCCGGGGCACGGACGGCGGGATCCTGCGGCAGGTGGCGCTGCCGGCACCGCTGGCCTGGCTGCGGCGCCGGCTCGGCTGGCTGGTGACCGCGTTCGTGTGGTGGTGCGCCGCGGCATACGCGTACTTCGCGCTCGCCGGGATCAAGGACACCCCGTACCCCGTGATCTTCCCGCTGCTCATCGCGGCGGTGGTGTGGCGCCACCAGTTCCTGCGCAAGCGGACCCTGCGCACCCAGCTCGCCCGGCAGGCCTTCGCCGAGACCGAGCAGCCCGCCATCCCGCGGCGGTTCTCCCGCATCGTCGACTGCATCCACCGCGAGCAGAACGCCCCGGTCACCCTCTACGACGCGAACCGCCCCTTCGTGGGCGCCGGAAAGCCCCGCAAACCGTGGTCGGTCGTCCTTGAGCTGCAGCGCGCGGAGAAGGAGAAGGACCGGGACGCCGGGGTGCCTCCGCAGCGCGCGTACGAACCGCTCGCCGCCCGCGAGGTCATCAAGATGATCGAGCCACGCCTGAAGGATCTGCGCAGGTCAGCCGCGGCCAGCAGCGTGGACCGGCTGCGGGAACTGGAGATCGAGGAGTTCGTCTACCTCCCGGCGGGCGCGGGCCGCGACGAACAGCTCTACACCGGACACGGGTACGAGACCGCGGGGCTCTACGACGCCGGCCAGGCGGCCCGGCATCTCGAACGGGCGGCCGGCGAGGGCGGGGAGGCACGCCGTCACTTCCTGCGGATCCGGGTCGGCGCCTGGAACGAACAGGTCGTTGTCTCGCTCCTGGTCCGGGTGCACACCCAGGGCGGCATGCTGGTCCTCGAAGTGGTGCCGCACGTGCTCGGGCCGATCGTCCCCGAGTTCCGCGAGGTCGACACGATCGTGGCCCGCGAGCCGGAGGGTCCCGTCCGCGACGCCCTGCGCGCCTGCGTCGACGGCCCGGCGGTCGGCGTGGCGATCGGCATCGCCGCCCTGCGCGCACTGCCCTCGCTCGTCCCCTCGTTCCGGCTCTGGCTCGCGCAGCCCGAGGGAGCCGTCGCCGCGTCACCGGCGGTGCGCGCTTTGCGGGTCGCATGCGACCGGCTCGGGATCGGCGCCCCCGCAGCGGCGCCGCCGGACGCCCCGCTGGTCTCGCTGCGCCAACTGGCCAGCACCGACGACCTCTCGCTCTTCCAGGAGATGGACGTCGCCCGCTACACCCGCACCCTCCAGGACCGCATCGGGGAGGGGGTCCGCGACGCGCTGCGGGCCGGCGGCTTCCGCACGGACCGACTGGAACAGAACATCACGCAGATCAACAACAGCGGGGTCTACATCACGGAGATGTCCGGCGGCGCGATCGCCACCGGCTCCCACGGCCGGGCCACGCACACCGAGAGGAGCACGGCATGAGCGGCGAGCAGGAGACCGGCGGCGGGGCGCACGTCCAGATCGGCTCGATCACCGGCGGCTCCCAGGCCTTCGGTTCGCACGGCACGGCCGAGTCCACCAACCACACGGTGGTGGTGGCCGATCCGAAGCAGCAGCACCTGCTCACCCAGGTCCGGGCGTTGCGCGGCGAACTGGCCCGCACCGAGGGGCGCACGGCCGACGACGACGCGCTCGACGCCGAACTGGGCGAGGTGGAGGGGGAGATCAGTCGCGCGGGCCGCGGTGACGCCGGACTGCTCGGCAGGCTCCGCACCCGCCTGGAGCAGTACGGCGCCGCCGCCGCGACCGCCGCCTCCGTGACGGCCGTCCTCCAGGCGATCACCCAGGTCACGGGCTGAGGGACGAGCGGTGCGGATCTTCGACGCCGACCGCCAGGAGTGGGTCGGCCACGAGCAGGAGCAGCGGATCGCCGAGCTCCACGGCCGGGACGCGGTGCTCCAGGACAAGGCGCTGCGCGGTGTCGTGACGGTCCTCGCCGTGTGCGGTCTGGGCTTCGGGGCGTGGGCGCTCGGCTGGAAGGACGAGCCGCGCCCGACGGGGTACTTGACGGTTCTGGAGCAGCCTTCGAAGAGCACGGGCGCCGGCGTCGAGGGCGACACCGCGGCCCCGTCTCCCGACGGCGTGCCGCCCGCCCCGTACGAGGAGGTGTCCGACGAGGAGGGCTTCAGGCTCGCGGTGCCGCGGGGGTGGGTCCGTGACCTGGTCGAACCGGCCGAGGGCTTCAACGTCGTCAACTACCGCAGCCCGAAGGGGGACGGGCGGCTCCAGGTGTACCGGGTGGGGGAGTCGTCCCCTTACGCCTCGCTGCGGACCTGGCTGGACGAGACCCCGATGCCCGGCGGCTTCGACCAGCTCGGCCCGCTGGAGCGCAGGAACGACGACGGCCGCCCCGCGGCCCGCGTCGAGTACGTGGCCGACACGTTCAAGGGCGAGCCCGACCTCGGCCCGTGGCACGTCATCGACCATCGCTTCCAGGCGGTGGACGGCCAGTTGTACGCCGTGGCGGTGTACGGCTCCGACGCGGACGGCAGGGACGACGAGGAGGAGCTCCTGTCCACCGCCCTGTCGTGGTTCTGCCCGTCGGGCGGGACCTGCCCCAAGCCTTGATCACCACCACCTGTCGCCCGTTGCCAACCTACTCACAGATGTAGTACTTCTTATACATGAGCGAGCAGGTGCACAACAGGTTGGCGATGGTGCGCGCGGAGCGGAAGGTGTCGCGCCAGAGCCTGGCCGAGGCAGTGGGGGTCCACTACCAGACCATCGGCTACATCGAGCGCGGGCAGTACAACCCGAGCCTCGACCTGGCGCTGAAGATCGCGGTGTTCTTCGGGCTGCCGGTGGAGGCGCTGTTCTCCCTGGAGCCGTTCCGCCCGCTCACGGACGAGGTCTACGGGAGGAGTCAGGAATGACGGACCAGCAGGTGCGGGAGACGGGGACGCGGCGGATGACCGGCTACGACCGGCGGATGTTCGCGCTCATGAACCGGCGCGAGGGTGCGCCGATGTACGCCACCGCCGTGCGCAGGCGCATCGCGGTCGGCGCCCACATCGCGCTGACCGTGGCGAGCGTCGCGGCCTGGCTGCTCACGGTCGTCGGCGACCAGCGCTGGGCGATGTGGACGATGCTCGCGCTGCTGCTGCCGTGGTGTGTCGCCACCGGCGTCATCAACGGCGCCACGCGCGGCCTCCTCGAACTGCGCGAACGCGCGCTCGACGAGCGGCAGCGCGCGGAGCGCGTCCGCGTCGCGGCGCGTGCCCGTCAGGTCATGCTGTGGCTGCTCCTGGTGGCCGCTGCCGGCGCGGGATTCGCCGCCTACCAGGGATGGGACGCCGAAGGGCTGCTCTTCCCGGCGCTGTTCACCGCGTTCGTCGTGCACTGGCTGATGCCGTTGTGGGTGGCCGGGCTCGCCGTGCGGGACGAGCCAGCGGACTTCGACGAGACCGACTGACGGGCCCTCGGGCCGAGTTCCGGCCCTTCCCTGTATAACGCCACCTCCCCGGACAAACCGTTCTTCGTGCGTACGTATCTCCCCAGGTGCCTGCACGCGCAGTGACACAGCGCACTTTCAGTTATGTAATGCGCATGGTTTCTCCACCTGGGGGCATGTGCTCCCGGCTACCGCGGGTGACCGGCGGGGCGAATGACAGGAACGGAAGGCAAACGGGACGTGTCCGCACAACAGACCATCCATGTGGGCGGGGAGTGGCGAAACGCCCTCTCCGGCGCCACACGCGAGATCCTCGACCCGGCTGATGCCAAGCCGTTCGCACTGATCGCCGAAGGCGGCACCGAGGACACCGACGCGGCCATCGCCGCCGCACGCGAGGCGTTCGACCACGGGCCGTGGCCGGCCACGCCCGTCGCCGAACGGGCTGCACTGCTGCGCCGCGTGGCGGACCTCCTCGTACGCGACCGGGAGAAGATCGGGCTGCTGGAGAGCCGCGACGCCGGCAAGACCGTCGAGGAGGGCCGCGTCGACGTCGACTGCGTCGCCGACGCCTTCCGCTACTTCGCCGACCTGGTGATCGGCGAGGGTGCGGGCCGTGTGGTCGACGCCGGGTCCGATGACATCCACAGCGTCGTCGTGCACGAGCCGGTCGGCGTCTGCACGATGATCACGCCCTGGAACTATCCGCTCCTGCAGGCCAGCTGGAAGATCGCCCCCGCGCTCGCCGCGGGCAACACCTTCGTCATCAAGCCGAGTGAGGTCACTCCGCTGACGACGGTCGCGCTGATCGAGCTGCTCGTCGAGGCGGGCCTCCCGGCCGGTGTCGCCAACATCGTGACCGGCCCCGGCCACACCGTCGGCGCGCGCCTCTCCGACCACCCCGACGTCGACCTGGTCTCCTTCACCGGCGGCCTCGTCTCCGGCACCAAGGTCGCGCAGGCCGCGGCCCTCGGCGTGAAGAAGGTCGCCCTCGAACTCGGCGGCAAGAACCCGAACGTCGTCTTCGCCGACGCCTGCGCCACCGAAGAGGGCTTCGACACCGCCGTCGACCAGGCGCTCAACGCGGCCTTCATCCACAGCGGGCAGGTCTGCTCCGCCGGTGGACGCCTCATCATCGAGGAGTCGGTGCGCGAGCGCTTCGTCGCCGAACTCGCCCGCCGCGCGAGCCGCATCAAGCTGGGCCGCGGCACCGAGGACGGCGTGGAGTGCGGCCCGCTGGTCTCGCAGCAGCAGCGCGAGAAGACCGAGATGTACGTCGCCTCCGCGCTGGAGGAGGGCGCGGTCCTGCGCACCGGCGGCAAGCGCCCCGAGCCCAGCGACGTGCGCCCCGCGACCGGTTACTTCTACGAGCCGACCGTCCTTGACCAGTGCCACCGCGAGATGCGCGTCGTCCGCGAGGAGGTCTTCGGCCCGGTCCTGACCGTCGAGACCTTCCGCACCGAGGACGAAGCGGTCGCGCTCGCCAACGACACCGAGTACGGTCTCGCGGGTGCCGTCTGGACCAATGACGCGGGCCTCGGTCGCCGCATGGCGCGGCGCCTGCGCCACGGCACGGTCTGGATCAACGACTTCCACCCCTACCTGCCGCAGGCCGAGTGGGGCGGCTTCGGCAAGAGCGGCGTCGGCCGCGAGCTCGGACCCGCCGGACTCGCCGAGTACCGCGAGTCCAAGCACATCTACCAGAACCTCGCACCGCAGCCGGTCCGCTGGTTCGCGGGCTGAGGCCCGACTCACGAAGGCGTGCGCGGGGGCGGCGGTCCCGCCCCCGCGCACGTATCCATGTCTGTACGTCCGAGCACTCCCCGCTCACTACGCGCAAGCACTTTGCACCACACCTCGCAGGAAGAGGAGCAGCACGCATGGCTGAGACCACTGAGTACGACTACGTCATCGTCGGCGGCGGCACCGCCGGTTCGGTGATCGCATCCCGCCTCACCGAGGACCCGGACGTCACCGTCGCCGTCATCGAGGGCGGCCCCAGCGACATCGACCGCGAGGACGTCCTCACGCTGCGCCGCTGGCTCGGCCTGCTCGGCGGCGACCTCGACTACGGGTACACGACCACCGAGCAGCCGCGCGGCAACTCGCACATCCTGCACAGCCGCGCCAAGGTCCTCGGCGGCTGCTCGTCGCACAACACCCTGATCTCCTTCAAGCCGCTGCCCTCCGACTGGGACGAGTGGGAAGAGGCGGGCGCCACCGGCTGGGGCTCCGCCGCGATGGACCCCTTCTTCGGCAAGCTGCGCAACAACATCGTGCGCGTCGCCAAGAAGGACCAGAACCAGATCGCCACCGACTGGGTCGAGGCGACGAAGAGCGCGCTCGGCGTCCCCGAGGTCGTCGGCTTCAACGACAAGCCCTTCGACGAGGGCGTCGGCTTCTTCGACCTCTCGTACCACCCGGAGAACAACAAGCGTTCCTCCGCCTCCGTCGCCTACCTCCACCCCCACATGGAGGCCGGTGACCGCCCCAACCTCCGGCTGCTCCTGGAGACGTGGGCCACCAAGCTGGAGCTCGACGGCAAGACCGCGCGCGGCGTCCACATCCGTACGAAGGACGGCGTCGAGCAACTGCTCACCGCCCGCCGCGAGGTCCTCGTCTGCGCGGGCGCCGTCGACACGCCGCGCCTGCTCATGCACTCCGGCATCGGCCCCGCCAAGGACCTCGAAGCCCTCGGCATTCCGGTCGTGCACGACCTGCCGGGCGTCGGCGAGAACCTCATCGACCACCCCGAGTCGGTCATCGTCTGGGAGACGAACGGGCCGATCCCCGGCAACTCCGCGATGGACTCCGACGCGGGCCTGTTCGTGAAGCGGGACCCGGACCACAAGGGTCCTGACCTGATGTTCCACTTCTACCAGATCCCGTTCACGGACAACCCGGAGCGCCTGGGCTACGAACGCCCGGAGCACGGCGTCTCGATGACGCCGAACATCCCCAAGTCCCGTGCGCGCGGCCGTCTCTACCTGACGTCGGCCGACCCGGAGGCCAAGCCCGCCCTCGACTTCAGGTACTTCGAGGACGAGGGTGACTACGACGGCCAGACCCTGGTCGACGGCATCAAGCTGGCCCGCAAGGTCGCGCAGGCCGAGCCGTTCGCCAAGTGGCTCAAGCGCGAGGTGTTCCCCGGCCCCGACGTCACCGACGACGCCGAGATCAGCGAACTCGTGCGCAAGGCCGCACACACCGTGTACCACCCGGCCGGAACCTGCCGAATGGGCGCTTCCGCTGATGAACTTGCTGTAGTCGACCCGGAGCTGCGGATTCGCGGTCTTGCGGGAATCCGAATCGCGGACGCATCCGTCTTCCCGACGATGCCTGCCGTGAACCCGATGATCGGAGTGCTCATGGTCGGGGAGAAGTGTGCCGAGATGCTGGGTGGTGAAGGCCGATGAGTGAGGTCTCAGTGAACAAGACGGACGACACGACGCGGGACGACGCGACGCGACAGGAGTCCGTCCAAGGACCCGTCTTCGCCGTCGAGAACCTCTGGAAGGTCTTTGGGCCGAAGGCGGACCGGATACCGGGCGACACCTCGGTGCACGGGCTCACCCCCGCCGAACTCCGGGCGCGGACCGGCTGCACCGCAGCCGTGCGCGATGTGTCCTTCGAGGTGAAGAAGGGCGAGGTCTTCGTCGTCATGGGCCTGTCCGGCTCCGGCAAGTCGACGCTCGTCCGCTGCCTGACCCGGCTCATCGAGCCGACCTCCGGCTCCGTCGTCATCGACGGCGAGGACGTCCTGGCCATGGACAAGAACCGGCTGCGCGAACTGCGCAGGCACCGCGCCTCCATGGTCTTCCAGAACTTCGGCCTCCTGCCGCACCGCACCGTCCTCGACAACGTCGCGTACGGCCTGGAGATCCAGGGCATGGGCAAGACCGAGCGCCGCGCGAAGGCCATGGAGGTCGTCGCCAAGGTCGGCCTCGACGGTCTTGAGCAGCGCAGGCCGGGCCAGCTCTCCGGCGGTCAGCAGCAGCGTGTGGGCCTGGCCCGCGCACTCGCCGTCGACCCCGAGGTCCTCCTCTTCGACGAGCCGTTCAGCGCCCTCGACCCGCTGATCCGCCGCGACATGCAGGAAGAAGTCATCCGCCTGCACCGCGAAGAGGGCCGCACGATGGTCTTCATCACCCACGACCTCTCCGAGGCCCTGCGCCTCGGTGACCGCATCATGCTGATGCGGGACGGCGCGGTCGTGCAGCTCGGCACCCCCGAGGAGATCGTCTCCAGGCCCGCCGACGACTACGTACGCGACTTCGTCCGTGACGTCCCGCGCGAGCAGGTCATCCCGGTGCGCAGCGCGATGCGTCCCGCGGAGGGCGACGAGGCGACCACGGGCGTCGCGATCAGCCCGGACACCCTCGTCGTCGACGCCATCGAGGCCGTCGCGCGCAGCGGCGAGCACTGCCGGGTCGTCGACAACGGACGCACGCTGGGCGTCGTCGACCACGCACGACTGCTCGCGGTGGTCGCCGGGATCAACGGCGATGCCGAGGGCAGGGAGGTGGCGGCCGTATGAGTGCCGCCGACACCTCCGTCCTGGAGAAGAAGGACCGCACCCCGCAGGAGCCCGCCGTCCCGCCGACGCCGGGCCTGGCCGCCCGGTTCGCCGCCCGGCCCAAGGTGGTCGTCCTTGTCGCTGCCGTGCTCGTCGCGGTGGTCAGCGCGCTCCTGGTCAGCCACAGTGCCTGGCCCAGCGGCTGGACGTTCGACGTCAGGTCCCCGCTGAGCGACGCGGAGACCTGGCTCGAGGACAACCGCGACACCCACTGGATCTTCCTGTACTTCCTGCTGCACATCAGCAATGCCGCACAGGGCTCCGTCGACGGCCTCGTCAGCCTCTTCGAGACGCTCGGCGTCTTCGGCGTGACCTTCGCGGCGGTGCTGATCGCCTGGGTGGCGGGCGGCGCGGACCTCAGCCGCCGCGCGCTGCGCACCGCGGGCACCGCGCTCGGTGCCTTCGTGGTCATCGGGCTGCTCGGCATGTGGGAACCGGCGATGGAGACCCTCGCCCTGATGGTGGCCTGTGTCGCCGTCGCGGCCCTCGTCGGAGCGCTGCTCGGACTCTGGGCCGGTCTCTCGGAGCGGGGTCAGCGCATTCTGAACCCCGTCTTCGACACCATGCAGATCCTCCCGGCGTTCTCCTATCTGCTGCCCTTCGCGCTGATCTTCGGCGTCGACGTGCCGCCCGCCTTCGTCGCCACGGTCATCTACGCGGCTCCGCCGATGGCCCGCCTCACCGCGCTCGGTCTGCGCGGCGCCGACGAAGCCGCGCTGGAGGCGTCGGCCTCCCTCGGCGCGAGCGCCTGGCAGCGGCTGTGGACCGCGCGTCTGCCGCTCGCCCGCAAGCAGATGCTGCTCGGCCTCAACCAGACGATCATGATGTGTCTGTCGATGGTCGTGCTCGCCTCGGTGGTCGGCGTCGGCGGCCTGGGCGGCGAGATCTACACCGCGATCTCCACCGTGGACACCGGCCTCGCGCTGGCGCCCGGCATCGCGATCGTGCTGATCGCCATCTGGCTGGACCGCACCACGGGTGCCGTGGGCGAACGGCTCGACTCCCCGGGCGCCGGCAGGGGCGGCAAGAAGACCGGACTCATCTGGCTCGGCGTCGTCATCGCGACCGCCGTGGGCTCCGTACTGGGCTCCGTGCTGGGCAAGGAGGAGTGGCCCGACGAGTGGGTCGTCGCCTTCGCGAACCCGGTCAACTCCGCGGTGGACTGGATCGAGCACACCTTCGGCTCCGGTGTCCCCGTCGTGGGCGGCACGATCACGATGGCGTCGAACTTCGCCACGTACGTCATCAACCCGATCCGTGACGGCCTGGAGGCCACGCCCTGGTGGGCGCTGGCCCTGGTCGTCGGTGTTCTCGCCTTCCTGGCGGGCCGCTGGTGGTCCGCCATCACCGCGGTGCTCGCCCTGGCCGTCATCGGCGGCATGGGCCTGTGGACCCGGTCGCTCGACACCCTCTCCGTGGTCCTCACGGCCCTGGTGGTCACCCTGCTGCTCGGCTTCGCCATCGGCGTCTTCGCCGCGCGGGTCGGCTGGGTGGAGCGGGCGATCCGGCCGGTGCTCGACGCCCTGCAGACGATGCCGCAGTTCGTCTACATGATCCCGGCGATCGCGCTCTTCCACGGCGGCCGTACCGCCGGTGTCGTGGCGGCCGTGCTCTACGCACTGCCCGCGGTCATCCGCATCACCACGCAGGGCGTCAACCAGATCGACCCGGCGGCCCTTGAGGCGTCGCGTTCGCTCGGTGCCACCACGGGTCAGCAACTTCGCGGTGTGCAGCTCCCGTTGGCACGCTCGTCGCTCCTGCTGGCCGTCAACCAGGGCGTCGTACTCGTCCTGTCGATGGTCGTGATCGCCGGAATGATCGGCGCCGGCGGCCTCGGCGTGCAGGTGGTCACGGGCCTGGCCAAGGACGACCTGCCGCTCGGCCTGACCGCCGGTGTCGCGATGGTGTGCCTCGGCGTACTGCTCGACCGGGTCTCGCAGCCGGGCGCGAAGGTGAAGGAAAACGCCCTGCGCTGACCCCGGGCGCCGGGGGCGGGCCCACCGCCTCGGCCCTCGACTCCGCGCATACTTCTGCTACTCCTGCTAGGTAAGGGAAGAATCTCGTGAAGCACAGCAAGCGGATAAGCACCAGTCTCATCGCAGGCATCGCTGCCCTCGGCATGGTCGGCCTCAGCGCCTGCGCCGCCGACACCAAGAAGTCGGGCAACAGCGACGAGGTCACGATCACCGTTCCGTCCTGGGTGGGCGCCCGCGCCAACGCCGAGGTCGCCAAGGTGATCCTCGAGGACGAGCTGGACGTCAAGAAGGTCAACCTCAAGACGATGGACGAGCCCATCGCCTGGGACGCCCTGAACAGCGGCAAGGCCGACGTCATCATGGAGGACTGGAACGGCCAGCCCGACAAGCAGAAGCTCTACATCGACAAGAAGAAGTCGGTCGTCAAGGCCGGCGACCTCGGTGTCGTGGGGCACATCGGCTGGTTCGTCCCGAAGTACTACGCGGACAAGCACCCCGAGATCCTCGACTACAAGAACCTGAACAAGTTCGCCAAGGACTTCAAGACCTCGGAGTCCGGCGACAAGGGCGAGTTCATCGGTGCGGCCCCCTCGTACACGACGTACGACCAGTACCTCATCAAGAACCACAAGCTGAACTTCCACATCAAGGAAACCGGCAACGAAGCCGCGCAGATCAAGGAAATCCAGTCGAAGTACGAGGCCAAGACGCCGTTCATCACCTACTGGTGGGAGCCGCTGTGGGCCAACGTCGACCTGGACATGGTCGAGGTGAAGCTTCCCAAGTACACCGAGGGATGCAACGAGCCGAAGACCGAGACCAAGTGCGGCTATGACAACAACCAGCTGCAGAAGTACATGAACGCCGACTTCGCCAAGGACGGCGGCGACGCGGCCGAGTTCCTGAAGAACTTCAAGTGGGACAACGACCAGCAGAACGAGGTCGCCAAGTCCATCGCCAAGGACAAGATGACGGGCGAGGCCGCGGCCAAGAAGTGGGTCAAGGAGAACAAGGACGTCTGGGAGAAGTGGCTCCCGAAGAAGTAGTGACGCGGCGAGTGATGTGACGCCGTGCAGCGCGATGGCTGCTGTGCCGGTGTAGCCGTGACGATGGTGCCGGTCCCCTCGGGGCCGGCACCATCGGCATGTGCGAGGCCTCTGATCTGGGGCGTTGCACTTTTGTGCAATAGCGGGGCCCGCGCGTCTCCTCCTACGGTGGGTGATGTTCATGTCAAACCCTCAGAGAGCTGGTGGACGCGTATGAAACTCCCTCGCCGTGTGAGTACGTCGGTGGGTGCACTCGCCGTCGGCACCGCCGTGCTGGTGCCGATGATCGGCAGCGGTTCGGCCCAGGCCGCACCCGCAGCTCCCTCCGCCGCGGCGTCTGTCTCCGGCTCGGCGTCCGGCTCCGACTCCGGTGTGGTCGCCGCGGCGGGTGGGTTCCACTCGAAGAAGGGCACGCTCAAGTGCCGCAAGCCCGGCGAGACGGCCTGGATCTGGGACTCGGCGGCGGGGCGCTCGCGGGTGTCGTGGAAGCCTGCCGGCGGCCGGCTGGTGTCCCGGGTGTGGAAGCACTCGCACGACGGCATCTCGACGCGGACCGTTCCGACGTGGCGCAAGTCCGTCACGTGGAAGGTCACTTCGGTGTACGGGAACAAGAAGAACCTGAGCAAGGTGTACGGCTACTGCAGCACGCAGGGCTGGCGCGTGGGCAAGGCGTCGGACCGCCTCAGCCAGAAGAAGTCCGGCACCAAGACCTGCCCCGCGGGGAAGGTCGTCTACATCTCATCCGGCGGGATCGGCAACCTCAAGCACCGGTTCAAGTCGACCGGGGGCGGTGCGCTGCACACGCACAACTTCGGGGGTTCCCAGCAGGTCCTGGTGACGGAGCGCGCGACGCCCACCGAGATGCGCTCGGTGAAGTGGCGGGTCGAGGCCTGGAGCATCAAGAACAGCATCCCGAACGCCCAGGTCGGGCGGGTCAAGGCGTCCTGCATCAGCAAGTACTAGCACTGGCCGGCACTGACGCCGTGTGAGCTGCCCGGCGGCAGGGGCGGGCTCATGTGCTGCGCGCCGGGCGCCCTTCGCGAAGGGCGCCCGGCGCCGTCACGTCTGCTTCAGGCCGCCCGCGATCTCCCGCAACGCCTCCGTCGCACGGACCAGCAGGCCGGGCCCGAACGTGATCCGCGTGGCGCCGAGTTCGCCCAGTTCGCCCAGTTTCCGCAGCGACGGGCCGTCCGCCTTCGCCCCCACGTTGATGGGTCCCTCGATGCCCGCCCGCAGCTGCGGCAGTGCCTCCGGCGGCGCGAAGATCGGGTAGACGCAGTCCGCGCCCGCCGCCACATAGAGGCGGGCCCGCTCGACGGCGGCACCCGGATCCGCGACCCCCCGGACGAACGTGTCCACGCGGGCGTTGATGAACAACCCGTCGCCCGCCGCGGCACGCACCTCCGCCAGCCAGTCCGCCTGCTCGTGGGGGTCCCTGAGGGCCCCGTCCGTCGAGTCCTCCAGGTTGCAGCCCACCGCGCCCGTCGCCAGGAGCCGCTCCACCAGCTCCTTCGGCGGCAGCCCGTAGCCGTCCTCGATGTCCGCGGACACCGGCACCGATGCGGGGACCGACCGCACGATCCGGGCCACCGCCGCGAACATCTCGTCCACCGGCACCTCCCCGTCCGCGTACCCGAGCGACGCCGCGACCCCCGCGCTCGGCGTCGCGAGAGCGGGGAAACCGGCCTCGGCGAAGACTCGCGCGCTGGCCGCGTCCCAGGGTCCTGGCAGGACCAGCGGGTCACCGGGCGCGCGCCCATGGTGCAGCGCGCGGAAGTCGTCCACGAGGCTCATGGCGTGTACCCGCCCGGCTCGATACGGCGGCTGACCATCACCCGGTTCCAGCTGTTGATGACGGTGATCACCCCGATGCGATGGGCGAGTTCGGCCTCGTCGAAATGCTTGGCCGCCGCCTCGTACGCCTCGTCCGGGACGAACCCGTCCGTCAGGACCGTCACCGCCTCGGTCAGCGCGAGAGCGGCCCGCTCCCGCTCGCTGAAGAGCTCGCCCGCCTCCGGCCACGCGTTGAGGAGGGCGATCCGCTTCGCGCTCTCACCGTTCCGCACGGCGACGTCCACATGCATGTCCAGACAGAACGCGCACGCGTTGATCTGCGAGGCCCGCACCATCACGAGCTCGGCGAGCACGGGATCGCCGAGCCCCTTCTTCGCCGCCGCGCTCAAGGCGGCCAGGGCGGACCCGAAGCGCTTGTCGAGATGAGTGGTCCGAGCACTGTGGTCGGTCCGAGCGGTCATTTGTGGTCTCCGGCCTTGTAGTGGCCCGGCACCTGCCGCGTCGACACGCCGAAGCGGTTCCACGCGTTGATCACCGTGATCGCGGCGATGAGCTGCGTGAGCTCCTGCTCCTCGAAGAGGGCCGCGGCCCTGTCGTACACCTCGTCCGGCACGAAGCCGTCCGTCAGGACGGTGATCGCCTCGGTCAGCGCGATCGCGGCGACCTCCTTCGCGGTGTAGAAGTGCTGCGACTCCTCCCACGCGCTGAGCTGGATGATCCGCTCCACGCTCTCGCCCGCCGCGAGGGCGTCCTTGCTGTGCATGTCGACGCAGAGCGCGCAGTGGTTGATCTGCGAGGCGCGGATCTTGACGAGCTCCAGGATCACCGGGTCGACGCCCTTACGGGCGGCCGCGTCGAGCCGGACCATCGCCTTGAAGACCTCGGGCGCCTGCGCGTGCCAGTCGAGGCGGGGCGTGTGCTCGTGGACGTATTCCTTGGACTGCGCCGGTACGGGGATGTCCGCGGGGCTGCCTGCGGGGCTGTCTACGGAGGTGCTCTCGTTCGTCGTCATGACATCGACCGTACGAGGGGAGTAGCCCACAGGTATGGTCCATTCCCATGGAAGATTCGTGGGCCACTTTGGGCGTCGACCTCCACCTGGAGACCGGGGGAGAGGCGATGCACTCCGGCGTGCGCAAGGGCCTCACGGACGCCCTGCGCGAGGCGGTGCGCGGCGGCAGGCTCGCCCCCGGCATCCGCCTCCCCTCGTCCCGCTCCCTCGCCGTCGACCTGGGCATCGCCCGCAACACCGTCGCCGACGCGTACGCGGACCTCGTCGCCGAGGGCTGGCTCACCGCACGCCAGGGCTCGGGCACCCGCGTCGCCGAACGCGCCGTTCCCCGCCCAGCCGCACCCACGCCGCGCCGCAGGGCCGCCGGCGGTCCGACGTACGACCTGATGCCGGGCACCCCCGACCTCTCCACATTCCCGCGCGCCGCCTGGCTCAAGGCCGCGCGCCGGGCCATGGCCGCCGCCCCGAACGACGCGCTCGGCTACGGCGACCCGCGCGGCCGCGTCGAACTGCGTACCGCCCTCGCCGACTACCTCTCCCGGGCCCGCGGCGTGCGCACGGACCCGGACCGCATCGTCATCTGCGCCGGGTTCGCGCAGGGGCTGAGCCTGCTGGGCGGTGTACTGCGGGCCCGCGGTCTGCGGGAGGTGACGGTCGAGTCGTACGGCCTGGACGTGCACTGGAATCTGCTGAAGCGGGCGGGTCTGACGACCAGGCCGCTGCCCTTCGACGAACTGGGCACCTCGACGGACGAGTTGGGGTCGGGCTCGGCGAAGGTGGCGCTCCTGACGCCCGCCCACCAGTTCCCGATGGGGGTGCCGCTGCACCCCGACCGGCGTGCGGCCGTCGTCGACTGGGCGCGGCGCACGGGCGGCCTGATCCTGGAGGACGACTACGACGGGGAGTTCCGCTACGACCGGCAGCCGGTGGGCGCGCTCCAGGGCCTCGACCCCGACCGCGTGGTCTACCTCGGCACGGCCAGCAAGTCCCTCGCCCCCGGTCTCCGGCTCGGCTGGATGGTGCTGCCCGCGCCCATCGCCGCCGAGGTCATCGAGGCGAAGGGGGGCGCGGAATGGGCCTGCGGGGCGCTGGACCAGCTGACGCTCGCGGAGTTCATCACGTCAGGTGCGTACGACCGCCATGTGCGGGGCGCGCGGCTGCGCTACCGCCGCCGGCGGGACCAGCTGGTCGCCGCGCTTGCCGCGCGGGCGCCCGAAGTGCGGGCCACGGGGATCGCCGCGGGACTGCACGCGGTGCTTGAACTCCCGCCGGGCACGGAACGGACGGTGGTCCAGGCGGCAAGCTGGCAACGCCTCGCGGTACAGGGCCTCGCGAGCTTCCGCCATCCTGCCGCGAGGCCCCCGGAGCGGGACGCACTGGTGGTGGGCTACGGCACACCGGCGGACCATGGCTGGGCAGGGGCGCTGGAGGCGTTGTGCGCGGTGTTGCCGTAGGGCGGTGTCTCAGCCCCTCCGGCGTTCGAGGAGCGGGGTCTGGGGCGGAGCCCCACGCGGCGGAGCCGCAAATGTCACAGCCGGGAAGGGGCGGGACTGGGGAAAGCCCCGCAGGGTCCGCCCCTACCCAGCCCCCAGGCAGCCCCTACGCAGGACCTCCCACCGCCGCCTCCTCCTCGACCGGTGCCTCACCGAAGCGCGCCAAAGCCAACGCCCCCACCACAGCCACCACGAACCCCAGGACGGCCACCCACTCCATCCCGCCCCGCGTGCGATCCCCGAGCCAGACGACCCCCACCACCGCGGGCCCGATCGTCTCCCCGATCACCATTCCCGCGGTAGTGGTCGTCACCGAGCCCCGCTGCAACGCGGACGTGAGCAGCAGGAACGCCGCACCCCCGCCCACCAGCAGCGCGTAACAGGCCGGGTTCCTCACCAGCGCCCCCGGCGAGACATCGTCGATCAGCCGTACCGCCACCTCCACCACCCCGAACCCGAGCCCCGCCCCGAGCCCCAGGGCCAGCGCCCGCCCCCGTCCGGGCAACCGCCCGGCCACCGCGCCGAGCAGCAGCACACCCACCGCCACGCCGAGCATCACGTACCGCAGGGCCGTCGAGCCGACGCCTTCCCCCTCGTCCCCCGACGCGAGCCCCAGCATCGCGAGCCCCGCGCACACCACGCCCACCGCCCCCCACTCCACACCGCTCAACCGCACCCGCAGCATCCGCGAGGCCACCACCGCCGTGACGGCGAGGCTCGCGGCGAGGGCCGCACCGACGGCGTAGATCGGGATGGAACGCAGCGCCACGATCTGCAGCAGGAACCCGAGCCCGTCGAGCCCGAGCCCCACGACGTACCGCCACTGCTTCACCGCGCGCAGCAGCAGCGCGGGGTCGACCCCGGACCCCGTTCCGGGCGCCGTGGAGCGGGCGGCGATGGCCTGAAAGACGGAGGCCGTGCCGAAGCAGACCGCTGAACCGAGAGCGCAAATCATCCCAAGAGACACGAAGTGACTGTAGAGGAGAGGGATTCGGCTGAGCCGGTTGGCATGGCGCACGGGCCCTTACCTACGCTGATCGCCGACCACGTACGACAGACGGACAACTGACGGACACACGTACGACAACGGGGGAGCGGAAGCACAGATGGAAGAACAGGAAGAGCGGAAGGCCCCACGGCGGAGGCTGCGGTCCAGCACGGTCGTGCTCGGCGGAATGGGCGTCCTCGCGGCGGCCCTGACCTCGTGCGGCTCGGAGCCGGACAAGCGGTGCGTGGACCGCGACAGCTACGACACCTTCACCGGCTACAAGATCGTGGCCGACAAGAACTGCAAGAGCGGTTCCGGTTCGTCCTCCTCGAACTCCTCGAACGGCAAGGGACGTAAGAGCAGCGGCGGTTCCTACGGCACCGGCAAGTCCGGCCGCATGGACCCCGAGTGGTACTACGACGCCGACATCGACGGCCGTTACGCCGACTACGGCACCTTCAGCCGCAGCGAGGCCGTCGACCGCGACGGCTTCGGCTGCTCGGGCAGTGGCGGCGGCTGATCCCGGACCATGGACCGCCACACCACCACGCCCCGTCCCGGCTGGCAGCAGACGGTCGAGGACCAGGGGCTCATCTACCCCCTGACCCGCTACCCCGACGACTCGCTCCGCCCGTACTGGGACGAGTCCGCCTATTACACGTTCACGCTCCCCGAGGTCGAGGCCCTGGAGGAGGTCGTCGAGGAACTGCACGCGATGTGCCTCGCGGCGGCCGAGCACATCGTCACGCACGGCCGCCTCGCCGATCTCGGCATCGCGGACCCCCGCGTGGCCGACGCGGTCACCGAGGCCTGGCACCGCCGCGCCGAACTGCCCTCCCTCTACGGGCGGTTCGACCTCCACTACGCGGGCGCGAGCGGCGGCCCGGCCAAGATGCTGGAGTACAACGCGGACACCCCCACGTCCCTGGTCGAGGCCGCGAGCCCGCAGTGGTTCTGGATGGAGGAGCGCTTCCCGGGCGCCGACCAGTGGAACTCCCTCCACGAGCGCCTCGTGGACGCCTGGAAGAAGCAGGCCGCCCTGCTCCCGCCCGGCGGCCCGCTGTACTTCGCGCATTCCGCGGGCGACGAGCTCGGCGAGGATCTGATGACGGTCGCGTATCTGCGTGAGACCGCGCAGCAGGCCGGGCTCGACACCGAGGCGATCTCCATGGAGGACATCGGCTGGGACCGGCTCTCGCGGCGCTTCGTCGACAAGAGACTCGGCTTCATCCGCAGCTGCTTCAAGCTCTATCCGTGGGAGTGGCTGACCACCGACCGCTTCGCCCCGCACGTCCTGGAGACCCTCGACAACGGCGGCGGCACCGGCTCCACCCTGTGGATCGAGCCCGCCTGGAAGATGCTCCTCTCCAACAAGGCGCTCCTGGCGATCCTCTGGGAGCTGTACCCCGGCCACCCCAATCTCCTCCCCGCCTACCTGGACGGCCCCCGGGAGCTGGCTTCCGGACGGGGCTACGTAGCCAAGCCCCTCCTGGGCCGCGAAGGCGCCGGAGTCACGGTTCACGAGCCAGGCGCCGAACCGGCCGAACCCGCCGTGCGGGAAGAGGCTTGCTGCTACCAGGAGTTCGCGCCGCTGCCCGACTTCGACGGCAACCGTGTGGTGCTCGGGGCGTGGGTCGTCGAGAACGAGGCGGCGGGGCTCGGCATCCGGGAGTCGGCGGGTCTGATCACGGACGAGTACGCGAGGTTCGTGCCGCACGTGATTCTCTGATCCCCGGCCCGGGCGGCCTCGGTGGCCCCAAGTCGGGCGAGTACGCTGCCGGTTGATCGATGGTGGACCCGGAGGTGCTCGGAGGCGACCGCACATGGCCGACAGCAGGATCAACACCACGCAGCCTCACACGGCCCGGATCTGGAACTACTGGCTCGGCGGCAAGGACAACTACCCCGTCGACCAGGCGGCCGGCGACCAGATCCGCACGCTGCACCCCGGCATCGGCGCCTACGCGCTGGCCGACCGGCAGTTCCTCGGGCGTGCCGTGAGCCACCTCGTGACCGAGTGCGGCATCCGGCAGTTCCTCGACATCGGCACCGGACTGCCGACCGCCGACAACACCCACGAGGTCGCCCAGCGGATCGCCCCCGAGTCCCGCGTCGTCTACGTGGACAACGACCCGCTGGTCCTCACCCACGCACGCGCCCTGCTCACCAGCACCCCCGAGGGCAGGACCGACTACCTCGACGAGGACCTGCGCAACGTCGACACGATCCTCGAACACGCCGCCAAGACCCTGGACTTCGACCGGCCGGTCGCGCTGATCCTGCTCGGAGTCGTCATCTTCATCGACGACGACTCCGAGGCATACGGCATCGTGCGCCGCCTGCTCGACGCGCTTCCGGCCGGCAGCCATCTGGTCCTCTCGCACACGATCACCAGCCCGGAGATGCCCGACGTGGACGAGGCGGTGGCGTTCTGGAACGAGAACGGCACGCCCAGGCTGACGCAGCGCACCCCCGAGCAGGTCGTCGGATTCTTCGAGGGCCTGGACCTCCTCGCCCCCGGAGTGGTCTCGTGCAACCGGTGGCACGCGGGGGCGGCGGAGGCGGAAGCGGGCGTCGAGGACGTGGCCATGTTCGGCGGGGTCGGCATCAAACGCTGAGGCGGACGAGCATCTTGCCGGTGTTGGCGCCGCGCAGCACGCCGAGGAAGGCGTCGGGCGCCTGCTCGATGCCCTCGACGACGGTCTGCTCGGTGCGCAGGCTGCCGTTGGCGAGCAGGCCCGCGGCCTTGCCGATCCACTCCGGGAACAGGTCGAAGTGGCTGCTGACGAGCATGCCGCGCAGGGTCGCCTCGTGGGTCGCGGCACGGAACAGGTTGTTCGGCCCTGGCGCGGGTGCGGTGGTGTTGTAGCCGCTGATGGCGCCCACGAGAGCGATACGGCCGCCGGTGCGGATGGCGCCGATGGCGGCCTCCAGATGGTCGCCGCCGACCGAGTCCAGGTAGACGTCGATGCCCTCGGGGGCAGCCTGGGCGAGCTGTTCGGGGATGCCGCCCTTGCGGTAGTCGATTGCCGCGTCGTAGCCGAACGTGTCGAGCAGCTTCTTGGTCTTCGCCGGCCCGCCCGCCGAACCGATCACCCGGGATGCCCCGAGCTCGCGGGCCAGTTGCCCCGCGACGCTGCCGACCGCGCCCGCCGCCGCGGAGACGAACACGATGTCGCCCTCGCGGACGGGGGCGGTACGGGTGAGCGCCGCGTACGCGGTCAGGCCCGTGGTGCCCAGGGGGCCGAGGTAGGCGGGCGCCGGGGCGAGCGAGGTGTCGATGACGGTGGCGGTGGCGGCATCGAGGACGGCGTACTCGCGCCACCCGAGGAAGTGCGAGACGGTCGCGCCCACCGGCACGTTCTCGGCACGGGACGCGATGACCTCGCCGACCGCGCTGCCTTCGAGGGCGGCGCCGATCGCGAAGGGCGGGATGTAGGAGGGGGCGTCGTCCATACGGCCCCGCATGTACGGGTCCACGGACATCCAGGTGTTGCGCACCAGGATCTGCCCCTCGGTGGGCTCAGGGACCGGCGTGGTGACCAACTCGAAGTCGCTGGGGGCGGGTTCGCCTACGGGACGGGCGGCGAGACGGATTTCGCGGGAGGTGGTGGCGGGGGTGGGCGTGGACATGGCGGGGGTCCTTTCGGGGCTGTGGCCAGGTGGCTTCGGCTTGTGGTGTGTGACCGGGCGGCTGATCGGCCGGCTGTGTTCGGTCCGGGGCGTTCGGCCTGTCCTGGTCACGTGGAACACCGTGCCCGGGGCCGCGCACGAGCCACTGACGGCTGACGCACGGCGGCCGCCGAGGGGACCTGAGCAGGCCCGCATTAACGTTGCGGCATGCGATTCGAGGTGCTGGGCCCTTTGACGGTGCGCACGGCGGACGGGGCTGTCGTCCCGGTTCCGGAGCCGAAGGTCCGTGCCCTGCTCGCGAATCTCCTGATCCACCAGGGCCGGCCGGTCCCCGCGGACGTCCTGATCGACGGGCTGTGGGGCGAGCGGCTGCCGGGCAACCCCGCCAACAGCCTCCAGACCAAGATCTCCCAGCTGCGCAGGGCCCTGGAGAAGGCGGAACCGGGGGCGCGCGAGCTCGTGGCGTACGGCCCCGCCGGATATCTGCTGCGGGCCCCCGAGGGAGTGACGCCGGAGGGGCTGACGGATGCGGCGCGCTTCGTGGCGCTGACTTCACGTGCGTACGACGCGTACGGCACCCCCGATGTACGGGAGAGGGCCACGCTCCTCTCGGAGGCGCTGACGCTGTGGCGTGGACCGGCGTACGCGGATTTCCGGGACGAGGAGTTCGTGCGGGTGGCGGTGGCCCGCCTGGAGGAGCAGCGGCTCACGGCTCAGGAGGCACGGGCGGAACTGCGCCTGGAGTACGCAGCCCCGGGGGAACACGCCTCCCTGGCGGATGAGTTGGCGGACCTGGTGGCGGAGCAGCCGTTGCGGGAGAGGCTGCGGGGCGCGCACATGAGGGCGCTCTATCTGGCGGGGCGCCCGACGGAGGCACTGGACGCCTACCGTGACCTGCGCGAGCGCCTGGCCGACGACCTGGGCATCGACCCCGGCGCGGAACTCGCCGCACTCCACGAGGCAATGCTCCGCCAGTCCCCGGAACTGGCCCCGCCGAGGGCGGATGCCCCGAGGCCGCACCCGGCCCCGGAGTCACGGCCGACACCCTCGCACCCCCGCACGAACCTGCCGACTCCTGTCACCGCTCTCGTGGGCCGGGATGATGCGGCGGCCCGGGTGCGGGAGCTGGTCGGAACGACACGCCTCGTCACCCTGGTGGGGCCGGGCGGCGTAGGCAAGACCCGGCTGGCGCTGGAGGCGGCGGCCGGACTCGCGGACGACTTCGAGGACGGCGTCTGGCTGGTGGAACTGGCCGGCACGAAGAACGACGCCGCCGAAACGCTGGCCGCAACCCTGGGCATCAGGGACACACCTCCGCCCCCCAACACCGAGCCCCCGCCCCTCCCGGCCGAGCCACCGACTCCCCACGCTCCCGACCCCGCCCCCAGCGCTCCGCGCACCCCCGGCATTTCTGTCGCGCCCTCCGACGTGCCCGCTCTCGTGCGGTTCCTCGCCAGGGCCCTCGCCCCGCGGCGCATCCTCCTGGTGTTTGACAACTGTGAGCACGTGCTGGAGCCCGTGGCCGTGCTGCTCGCCGAACTCCTTCGGCATGCACCCGGGCTGCGTGTGCTTGCCACCAGTCAGTAGCCCCTCGCCCTCTCCGGCGAGACGGTCGAAGCCGTCGCGCCGCTCGGGGAGCGCGAAGCCCTGGCCTTGTTCGCCGAGCGGGCCGCCGCCGCCTCGCCCGGCTTCGTGCTGGACGCGGAGAACACCCCCGCCGCCGCCCTCATCTGCCGCCGCCTCGACGGCATCCCGCTCGCCATCGAACTGGCCGCCACCCGCGTACGCGCCCTCGGCGTGCACGCCCTCGCCGAGCGGCTGCACGACCGGTTCCGGCTGCTCAACCAGGTCCGCAGGGACGCCCCCGCCCGCCAGCGCACCCTGCGCGCGATGATCGACTGGAGCTGGGAGCTTTCGACCGCGGAGGAACAGGGCGCTCTACGTCAACTCGCGGTCTTCGGCGGCGGTTTCACCCTGGAATCGGCCGAAGCGGTGTACGGCGTCGATGGCCCGCCCGGCTCCATGACAGGCGACGCATCACGCGGCACGTCCACCTCCACCGGGGCGGACGGGGCAGACGTACTCGACCTCATCACCCGCCTCGTCGACCGCTCCCTCCTCACCACGGCACCCGGCACCGACCCCGCCCACGGCATCCGCTACCGCATGCTCGAATCCGTCGCCGCCTACAGCCTCGAACGGCTCGACGAGGCGGGGGAGACGAAGGACGTACGGCGCCGCCACGCCCACCACTACGCCGGCCTCGCCGAATACGCCGAACCCCGACTCCGCGGCCCCGCCCAACAGCAGTGGCTGCACCGCCTCGACACCGAGACCGTCAACCTGCGCGCCGCGCTGGAGTGGGCCGCGGCCGACGGTGACGCCGCCCTCGCGCTGCGCCTGACGAACTCCCTCACCTGGTACTGGTTCCTGCGCGGACGCCTGGGCGAAGCCGAGCGCTCCCTGGCCCAGGCCCTGAGTCTCGCCCCGGCTCCGAGCCCGAGTCCGGCCCCGAGCCCGGCCCCGGCCGACGGCACCGACACGGCGCCCGCCCGCGCCTCCGCCCGCACGGCCCGCGCCGCCCTCGCCCTGCTCACCGGCGACGACGCCCCGTACACCGGCATCGGCACCGACGGCCCCGCCGAGGGTGCCGGCCTCCGGTCCCGCTGGCTCCTGGCCTTCGCCCGCAGCGGATTCAACCGTATGGAGAGCGAGGAGTCCCAGGTCGACGAGCTCCTGGAGGAGTTCCGCGCGGCGGACGACCGCTGGGGCGTGGCCGCCGCCCTCAGCACCCGCGCCACCCGGGCCCTCTACCGCGGCGACCTCGCGACCCTGCGGCGCGACGCCGAGGCCAGCGCCGAACTGTTCGCCGTACTCGGTGACCGCTGGGGCCAGTTGCAGGCCTCCGAGCAGCTGGGCGTGCTCGCCGAGATCGCCGCCGACTACGAGGGCGCCGCCGAGCTCCACCGCGACGGAATGCGCGGCGCCGAGGAGCTCCAGCTGTGGACCGATGTGTCCTTCCGCCTCGCCCGCCTGGGCCGCGTCGCCCTGCTCACCGGTGACGACGCCGCGGCCACCGACTTCCACGAGCGCGCCGCGCGCCTCGCCGCGCAGCACTCGCACGGGCCCGCGCAGCAGTTCGCCGAGACGGGCCTCGCCATCGGCGCCCGCCGCCTCGGTGAACTCGACACCGCGGAGCAGCACCTCCTGCCCTGGCTCGCCTGGAACCGCCGCCTGGGCGTCCGGTCCGGCACCGCCCTGATCCTGGCCCAGCTCGGCTACGTCGCCGAACAGCGCGGTGACGCGGCCCGAGCGGAGAAACTCCACCGGGAGGGCCTCGCCGTGGCCCGCAGCACGGGCGACGAACGCGCGGTCGCCCTCGCCCTCGAAGGCCTGGCCGGAGCCCGCTCCCTCGCACACGACCACACCCGCGCCGCCGAACTCCTCGGTACCGCGGCCGCCCTCCGCGAGGCGGCGGGCAGCCCCCTGCCGCCCGCCGAACGCATCGACGTCGACCGCGCCGCACAACGCTCCCGCACCGCCCTCGGCGAGAACGGCTACGCGGCCGCACACACCCGCGGCCACGACACCCCCGCCCCGAACATGACGGACCCGGTATGAGCCGCCGGGCGCCCACCGGCGGCGCCACCGGCCACCGGTGACTGACTGCTGCCGGTACCACCCCTGTACCAGGCCAGTGGACCGACCCGCCCGAACTAGGCCAGCACGCCCCGCAGTTGATCGAGCCCCCAGTCCAGGTCCTCCTTGCTGATCACCAGCGGCGGAGCGATCCGGATCGTCGACCCGTGGGTGTCCTTGACCAGCACACCCCGGTCCATCAGCTTCTCGGAGATCTCGCGGCCCGTGCCGTGCGACGGCTCGATGTCGACCCCCGCCCACAGCCCACGGCCCCGGACCTGGGTCACCGCCCCCGTACCGGCAAGGAGTCCCAGCTCGGCGTGCAGATGCTCGCCCAGCTCGGTGGCCCGCTGCTGGAACTCGCCCGAGCTCAGCATCGCGACGACCTCCAACGCCACCGCACACGCCAGCGGATTGCCGCCGAACGTCGACCCGTGCTCACCCGGCTTGAACACCCCCAGCACATCCGCGTCCGCCACCACCGCGGACACCGGCACGACGCCCCCGCCGAGCGCCTTGCCCAGGATGTACACGTCCGGCACCACGCCCTCGTGCTCGCACGCGAACGTCTTCCCCGTCCTGCCGAGCCCCGACTGGATCTCGTCCGCCATGAAGAGGACGTTCCGCTCCCGCGTCAACTCCCGGACCCCCGCGAGATACCCGGCCGGCGGCACCAGCACCCCGGCCTCTCCCTGGATCGGTTCGAGAAGCACGGCCACGGTGTTCTCGGTGACGGCGGCCCGCAACGCCGTCAGATCGCCGTACGGCACGATCTCGAACCCCGGCGTGTACGGACCGAAGTCCGCCCGCGCCTCCTGGTCCGTCGAGAAGCTGACGATGGTCGTGGTCCGCCCGTGGAAGTTGTCGCGGGCGACGACGATCTTCGCCCTCCCGTCGGGCACGCCCTTGACCTGATACCCCCACTTCCTGGCGGTCTTCACTGCCGTCTCCACCGCCTCCGCCCCGGTGTTCATCGGCAGCACCATCTCCTTGCCGCACAGCTCCGCGAGCCGCGTACAGAAGTCGGCGAACCGGTCGTGGTGGAAGGCCCGCGAGGTGAGAGTCACCCGCTCCAGCTGCGCCTTGGCCGCGTCGATCAGGCGGCGGTTGCCGTGCCCGAAATTCAGCGCCGAGTACCCGGCCAGCATGTCGAGGTAGCGGCGCCCCTCGACGTCCGTCATCCAGGCACCCTCCGCCGACGCGACCACGATGGGCAGCGGGTGGTAGTTGTGCGCACTGTGCGCTTCGGCCGAGGTGATGAACTCTTCGGTAGTCGACACGGGGTCTCCGTTCGTCCTGCGGCATGGGGCGGGTGTGGCGCCCAAGTTCTATCGTCGCTCGGATCGTGGACGAAGAAACCTGCCGACCCGGCGTGCCCGATAGGCTGGTCTCTACAGCACGGCGACTGGCGCACGGGGAACGGACCCCGAGGAAGCCGTGCGAGGCAGAACCTTCGAGGTGCCGCCCGCCTGGGCACCCCGGGACCACGACCGGACACACACCGCTCGCCCCGGAGGACGCCATGACTCACTCCCCTTCGTCTTCGCCGAATTCCCCGGACTCCTCGAATTCCCCGGACTCCCCGGACTCCGCGGGTCCCCAGGGCCGTCCGAACGCCCTCAGTCACCCCTCGCTCGCCGCGCAGGACCCCGAGCTGGCCGCGCTCGTCGGCGCCGAGGAGCAGCTCCAGGCCGACACCCTGCGCCTGATCCCCAGCGAGAACTACGTCTCCACCGCCGTCCTCGAGGCCTCCGGCACGGTCCTGCAGAACAAGTACAGCGAGGGCTACCCGGGCCGCCGCTACTACGAGGGCCAGCAGAACATCGACCCCGTCGAGCGCCTCGCCGTCGCCCGCGCCAAGTCCGTCTTCGGCGTCGAGCACGCCAACGTCCAGCCCTACTCCGGCTCCCCGGCCAACCTCGCCGTCTACCTCGCCTTCGCCGAGCCCGGTGACACCGTGATGGGCATGGCCCTCCCCATGGGCGGCCACCTCACCCACGGCTGGGGCGTCTCCGCCACGGGCAAGTGGTTCCGCGGCGTCCAGTACGGCGTCCGCCACGACACGGGCCGCATCGACTTCGACGAGGTGCGCGACCTCGCCCTCAAGGAACGCCCGAAGCTGATCTTCTGCGGTGGTACCGCTCTCCCTCGCACCATCGACTTCGCCGCCTTCGCCGAGATCGCCCACGAGACGGGAGCCGTCCTCGTCGCCGACATCGCGCACATCGCCGGCCTGATCGCGGGCGGCGCCCACCCCTCACCGGTGCCGCACGCCGACGTGATCTCCACGACCACCCACAAGACCCTGCGCGGCCCGCGCGGCGCGATGCTGATGTCCCGCGAGGAGCACGCCAAGGCCATCGACAAGGCGGTCTTCCCCGGTCTGCAGGGCGGCCCGCACAACCAGACCACCGCTGCCATCGCCGTCGCCCTGCACGAGGCGTCGCAGCCCTCCTTCCGCGACTACGCCCACGCGGTCGTCGCCAACGCCCGGGCCCTCGCCGAAGCGCTGCTCGCCCGCGGCTTCGACCTGGTCTCCGGCGGCACCGACAACCACCTGATCCTGATGGACCTCACCCCCAAGGACGTCCCGGGCAAGGTCGCCGCCAAGGCCCTCGACCGGGCCGGGATCGTCGTCAACTACAACACCGTGCCGTACGACCCGAGGAAGCCGTTCGACCCCTCCGGCGTCCGCATCGGAACCCCCTCGCTCACCTCCCGCGGTCTCGGCACGCAGCACATGCCGACCGTCGCCGAATGGATCGACCGGGGCGTCGCCGCGGCCCGTGCCGGTGACGAGGACGCCCTGACGAAGATCCGGTCCGAGGTCGCCGACCTGATGGCCGCCCACCCGGCCCCGGGCCTGCCGGCCCACTGACCCGCCGGGCCGCACAGCCGCCCCCGGCCGACCGCCTCACAGGCCGGGGGCGCCGCAGCCCTCACAGGTCCCTCAACTCCTGCCGCGGGCCGTCCTCATGAAGCCGCCGCCCACGCAGCGAGGCAAGGAGGGGACGGCGCTCGGCGAGCGGCCCCCGCAGCAGCAGAGCTCCCGCCGCCCCCGCGGCGACGCCCGGTATCACCCACCACCAGTCCGTGCCGCCGTCACCCGGTATGCCATTGGCCCGCCCACTCGCGGCCTGCCCGTCCCCGGCCTGCGAGGCGGGCGTCGGTGACGGAACCAGGTCCGCCCTCGGTGGTATCGCCTGATTGCCCTTGTCCGACGGCGCCCCCATCACCCCGAGCCTCTTGAACAGTGCCGTCAGACGAGCCGGGTCCTTTGCCTTGTGCCAGGAGCCGGTCATGGACTCGACGTCCGTCGTCGTGTGGATCCACACAGCCTTGGTTTCCTTGCCGTCCTTGGCGCCGGACGCCACCGGATAGGCCCGGTCCACCCGCCACGGCCGCACATCGTGGAGCATCCACGTCACATTGATCTGACGGCTCTCGTCGCTCATGGTGAGCCCCGGTGGCTGCTCACGCCGCCCCTCAGCCATGTCGCCGGTGCGGCCCAGACCGCGCTCCAGCTCGCCGTACTCCTTGTCGTTCACATAGAGCGCCGTGCTCTGCCCGCTCTCGGGGGAGACCACGAGGACGCTCGTCGGCCCGTCCGCCACCGCCTGCGGTGCTCCCATCACCACCAGTGCCAGCGCTGCCGCGACCCCCGCCACCGACCCGCACATTCCCCGCGCCGTCCGCATCCGCATGTCCGATCCCCCAGCCGCTCTCCGGCACGATCCGTCCGCACCGTCCGCACCGCGTCACTTCTGGTACACCGCCCGAGCCGTTCAGGTTCCCGATTCGCCCGGAGCGGCCGAAACCGAATTCCCGATCTTCAGCGCCCGCTCCTTCGACGCGCCTCGTCCATCTCCAGGAGATAGCGGTACGTGACGACCAGGCGGTGTTCCTCGCTCAGCCGGTCGAGCGCGGCGAGCAGGGCCGTCCGGTGCTCGTCCCGCAGCGCCGCCACCGCCGGGTCCGCCGATGCCGGTATCAGCGGCTCCGCCTCCGCGAGCGCCGCCTTGCGTCCGACGAGCGACCGCTGCCGGACCGCCGAACGCACTGTGTTCCTCGTCTCATTGGCGACGATCGGCAACAGCCACGGCTTGAACGCCGAGCCGTCCCTGAACCGCCCCAAGGAGCAGTACGCCTTGGAAAAGGCCTGCTGCACCACGTCTTCGAGCGATCACCGCACCCTCGTCGACGACGCGGCCCCCTTCCAGGACCTCCCCCTGTGCCCTCACACTCTTGATACACCGGCCGGACGAGATCGGTTCCGCATTCGCGACGACCGGATCGAGGCGACGCAGGACAAGATCGCGGCACACCCGTCACACATCTGTTTCCGAGCAATGAGAGACACCTGAGAGAATGAGCCTCATGGCCATTGATCGTCCTCGCGTGCTCTCCGGAATCCAGCCCACCGCAGGCTCGTTCCACCTCGGCAACTACCTTGGCGCGGTCCGCCAGTGGGTGGCGCTGCAGGAGTCCCACGACGCGTTCTACATGGTCGTGGACCTGCACGCGATCACGGTCCCGCAGGACCCGGCCGAACTCCGTGCCAACACCCGGCTCGCCGCCGCGCAGCTCCTCGCCGCCGGACTCGACCCGGAGCGCTGCACGCTCTTCGTCCAGAGCCACGTCCCCGAGCACGCCCAGCTCGGCTGGATCATGAACTGCCTCACGGGCTTCGGCGAGGCGTCGCGCATGACGCAGTTCAAGGACAAGGCGGCCAGGCAGGGCGCCGACCGTGCCTCCGTGGGCCTCTTCACGTACCCGGTCCTGCAGGTCGCGGACATCCTGCTCTACCAGGCCCAGCAGGTCCCGGTCGGCGAGGACCAGCGCCAGCACATCGAGCTGACCCGCGACCTCGCGGAGCGTTTCAACGGCCGCTTCGGCGAGACGTTCACCGTCCCGGCGGCGTACATCCTCAAGGAGACGGCGAAGATCTTCGACCTTCAGGACCCGTCGATCAAGATGAGCAAGTCGGCGTCCACCCCGAAGGGCCTGATCAACCTCCTGGACGAGCCCAAGGCCACCGCCAAGAAGGTCAAGAGCGCGGTCACCGACACCGACACGGTCGTGCGCTACGACACCGTGGAGAAGCCGGGCGTCAGCAACCTCCTCAGCATCTACTCCACGCTCACCGGCACCGGTATCCCGGAACTGGAGCAGAAGTACGCCGGCAAGGGCTACGGTGCGCTGAAGACCGACCTCGCCGAGGTCATGGTCGACTTCGTGACTCCCTTCCGGGACCGCACCCAGGCCTACCTGGACGACCCGGAGACGCTCGACTCGATCCTGGCCAAGGGTGCGGAGAAGGCGCGCGCCGTCGCCGCGGAGACCCTCGCCCAGGCGTACGACAAGGTGGGCCTCCTGCCCGCCAAGCACTGAGCCACACAGCCCCCTGCACCACGCCAGGTACAACAGCGCCCTCTGCCCGCCATCCGACCGACAGGAGTACGACGTGGGGACCGTAACGATCGGTGTGTCGATCGCGGTCCCGGAGCCTCACGGCAGCCTGCTCCAGGAGCGGCGCGCGGGCTTCGGGGACCCCGCGGCACACGGCATCCCCACCCACGTCACGCTGCTGCCGCCGACCGAGGTGGACGCCACGGCGCTGCCCGCCGTCGAGGCGCACCTGGGGGCCGTGGCGGCCGCCGGGCGCCCCTTCCCGATGCGGCTCTTCGGGACGGGCACGTTCCGTCCGCTCTCGCCCGTCGTCTTCGTGCAGGTGGTGGCGGGCGGCGCGGCCTGTGGCTGGCTGCAGGAGCGGGTGCGGGACGCGTCCGGGCCCATGGCGCGCGAGCTGCAGTTCCCGTACCACCCGCACGTCACGGTGGCGCACAGCATCTCCGAGGAAGCCATGGACCGGGCGTACGCGGAGCTTTCCGAGTACGAGGCCGAGTGGCCCTGCACCGGCTTCGCGCTCTACGAGCAGGGCGCCGACGGGGTGTGGCGCAAGCTGCGCGAGTTCGTCTTCGGAGGCGGCGGTCCTGTGGTGCCGCCGCAGGCCGCGGCCCCGGTGACGCACGGAACGCTGCCCGCACGCTGATCCCGGCAGGGAGCCGCCCGTCGAGCGGCGGCGCCCGCCGGTCGCCTCACACCGGGAGCCGCCGGAACACCGTGCGCGGCACGTGACGCAGCGCCGACATGACCACCCGTAGCGCGCCGGGCACCCACACCGTCTCCGAGCGCCGCCGCAGGCCCGTCTCGATGGCCGTCGCGACCGCCTCCGGAGTGGTCGCCATCGGGGCCTCCTCCAGGCCCTCCGTCATCTTGGAGCGCACGAAGCCGGGGCGGACGACCATCACGTGCACCCCCGTGCCGTGCAGCGCGTCGCCCAGGCCCTGGGCGAAGGCGTCGAGGCCCGCCTTGCTGGACCCGTAGATGAAGTTCGAGCGGCGGGCACGCTCGCCCGCGACCGAGGAGAGCACGACCAGGGAGCCGTGCCCCTGGGCCTGCAGCGACCGCGCGCACACCAGGCCGGCCGAGACCGCGCCGGTGTAGTTCGTCTGCGCGACACGCACCGCCGACAGCGGCTCGTCCTCGTCGCGTGCCTGGTCGCCGAGGATGCCGAAGGCCAGCAGGACCATGTCGATGTCGCCCTCGGCGAAGATCTTGCCGAGCGTGGCCTCGTGGGACTCGGAGTCGAGGGCGTCGAAGGCGACGGTGCGGACGTCCGCACCCATGTCGCGCAGGCCCGCGGCGGCCTTCTCCAGGCCCGGGGACGGCCGCCCGGCCAGCCACACGGTGCGGGTGCGCCGCGCGACCAGACGGCGGGCCGTGGCGAGGCCGATCTCGGAGGTGCCGCCGAGTACGAGCAGGGACTGGGGGGTGCCGAAGGCGTCCTTCATGGGACCAACTCCTGGAGGTGCTAGAGGGCGAGGCGGCGCGAGAGGTCCGAGCGGAACACGCCGCGCGGGTCGAGGTCGGCCCGCAGCGCGCGGAAGTCGTCGAGGCGCGGGTACATCGCGGCGAGCATCTCGGGCCGCAGGCGGGAGTCCTTGGCCAGGTAGACGCGGCCGTCGGCGGAGGCGACCTCCTCGTCGAGCTCGTCGAGGAAGGCGCCGAGGCCGGGCAGATTGGCGGGGATGTCCAGGGCGAGGGTCCAGCCGGCCATCGGGAAGGAGAGCCAGCCCGGATCGCCCGCTCCGAAGCGCTTCAGTACGGCGAGGAAGGACGGGCAGCCGCGCTCCGAGATGCGTCGCACGATGCGCCGCAGGGCCTCTTCCTTGTCGTACCCGACGACGAATTGGTACTGCACGAAACCGCCGCGGCCGTACACGCGGTTCCAGTGCGGGACGCCGTCCAGGGGGTGGAAGAACGTCGACATCTTCTGGAGCTCGCCCACCCGGGCGCGGGGCGCCTTGCGGTACCAGAGCTCATTGAAGAGGCCCACCGACTTGCGGCCGAGCAGCCCCTCGGGCAGGAAGCGCGGGGCCGGGGGCAGTTGGCCCGGGCGGAACGTCAACGGGGCTCTACGCGCGCGTGCCGGGAGGGCGTCCAGGGGGGCGTGGTCGCCGCGCGTGAGCACCGAGCGCCCCATCGACGCCCCGCGTGCGAGGAGGTCGATCCAGGCCACCGAGTAGCGGTAGCGGTGGTCGGTGGCGGTGAGGCGGGCCATCAGGTCGTCCAGGTCGGTGGCGCGCTCCGTGTCCACCGTCATCAACGAGGTCTCCACCGGCTGCAGTTGCAGCGTCGCGGCGAGGATCATGCCGGTCAGGCCCATGCCGCCGGCCGTCGCGTCGAACAAGGGGGTGCCGCGTTCGACCGCCTGTACCGCGCCGTCCGCGGTGAGCAGTTCGACGGCCATCACATGGCGCGAGAACGACCCTGATCCGTGGTGGTTCTTGCCGTGGATGTCCGCGCCGATCGCGCCGCCCACGGTCACATAGCGGGTCCCCGGCGTGACCGGCACGAACCAGCCGAGCGGCAGCAGGACCTCCATCAGGTGGTGCAGGGAGACCCCGGCGTCGCACAGGACGGTGCCCGCGTCGGCGTCGATGGCGTGCACGCGGTTCATGCCGGTCATGTCGAAGACGGCGCCGCCCGCGTTCTGTGCGGCGTCCCCGTAGGCCCGTCCAAGGCCTCTCGCGATGCCGCCACGCTCCCCGCAGGCGTGGAGTGCCGCCACGGCCTCCTCGGGCGAACGGGGGCGGATCAGACGGGCGGTGGACGGGGAGGTGCGCCCCCAGCCGGACACGGACACGGCCTCGGACGTCGCCATGGACGCGGCCTCGGACGTCATCGCGGTCGCGGAGTCGGCGGGCGGAGCGGAGTCGGCAGGCATAGGCGTGACCGTATCGTCCGAGCAAGGGTAGTTTGCCCATATTCATCCAAGCTCTCACCGAAATGGGTGATTGATGGAGTGTCGTCGTATATTGCCGTAAATATTGAGAGGTTGCCTAGAAGAGTCGGGAGGTCAGGTCCTTGAAGTCCCCGGAGAAGTCCCCGGAGAAGGAGGCCACATGCACGACATGGACCACCGGCTGCTGTCGGCCCTGCGCGACTGCGGCTCCGACGCGCGCGTGGCCGCCGCCGCACGGGCCCTGTCCTGGACCGGCGAGCACGGCGCCCTCTGGATCGTCGCGGGGCTCGCCGGCGCCGCGGTCGACCGCGAACGGCGCGGTGCGTGGCTGCGCGGCACGGCGCTGACCGCCGCGGCGCACCTGGCCAGCATGGGCGTCAAACGGGTCGTACGGCGCCCGCGGCCCGGCGGCGACACGGGTGTGGAGCCCCTCGTCAGGACCGCGGGGCGGCACTCCTTCCCCAGTTCGCACGCCACTTCGGCCGCCGCGGCCACCGTCGCGTACGGCGCGCTGAGCCCCCTGGGGGCCCGCGTCGTGCCGCCGCTCGCCGCCGCGATGTGTGTCTCGCGGATGGTCGTCGGCGTCCACTACCCGAGTGACGTGGCGGCCGGAGCGGCCCTCGGCGCCCTCACCGCGCGCGTGGGCTCCGCCTGGATGAACGGGGGCCGCGCCCATGGCTGACCGCACCGCGCTGCTCGAACGCCCCCAGCCGCCCCGGCCGCCCGGCACGGGTTCCCTGGCCCTGCCGCTCGGCCTCCTGAAGACCGCGCGCCCCCGCCAGTGGGTGAAGAACGTCCTGGTCGTCGCGGCCCCCGCAGCCGCGGGAGAGCTCTTCTCGCGCCACTCGCTGCTCCAACTCGCGCTGGTGTTCGCCCTGTTCACGGCAGCCGCGTCCGCCGTCTACCTCATCAACGACGCGCGTGACGCCGAGGCCGACCGCGCCCACCCCACCAAGTGCCGCAGACCGGTCGCCGCGCGTCAGGTGCCGGTAACGGTCGCGTACGCGGTGGGCGGGCTGCTCGCGGTGTTGGCACCGGTGGCTGCCGCCGTGCTCTGCACACCCCTGACCGCGGGTCTGCTCGGCGCCTACGTAGTGATGCAACTGGCCTACTGCGTCAGCCTCAAGCACGTCCTCGTCGTCGACCTCGCCGTCGTCACCACGGGCTTCCTGATGCGGGCGATGATCGGGGGAGTGGCCCTCGGCATCCCGCTCTCGCGCTGGTTCCTCATCACCACCGGCTTCGGGGCGCTCTTCATGGTCGCCGCCAAGCGGTACTCCGAAGCCGTGCAGATGTCCGGGAGCGCCGAGAAACTGGGCGCCACGCGCGCGTTGCTCACCGAATACACCACCGGCTACCTCCGCTTCGTCTGGCAGCTTGCCGCCGGGGTCGCCGTCCTCGCGTACTGCCTGTGGGCCATGGAGAGCGGCGGCACCGCCAACGGCCTGCTGCCCTGGCGGCAGCTGTCGATGGCCGCCTTCGTCCTCGCCGTCCTGCGGTACGCCGTCTTCGCCGACCGCGGCACGGCGGGCGAGCCCGAGGACGTCGTCCTGCGCGACCGGGCGCTGGCCGTCATCGGCCTCGTGTGGATCGCGATGTACGCCCTCGCGGTCGCCGACTGGTGAGCGCCCTCAGGGAGCGGCTACGGGCCATGGGTCCCGAACTGCTCGGCTTCGCCGCCGCCGGGATCTGCGCATACGCCGTCGACCTCGGCCTCTTCATCTGGCTGCGCGGGCCCGCCGGTCTGGACCCGCTGACCGCCAAGGCGCTGTCCTTCGTCGCCGGATGCACGGTCGCGTACGCGGGCAACGCGCTCGGCACCTACCGGCGGCGCGAGGGGCCCGGAGTGTCGGGAGCGTCGCGGCTCCGCCAGTACGGGATCTTCTTCGCCGTCAACATCGCGGGCGCCCTGGTGCAGTTGCTCTGCATCGCGGTGTCCCACTACGGCCTCGGCCTCACCTCGCAGCGCGCGGACACCGTCTCCGGGGCAGGAGTCGGTATGGCACTCGCCACTGTTCTGCGTTTCTGGGGTACTCGGACCTTGGTCTTCCGCACAACGGGCAGGGAGGCATCATGGACTGGCTGAAAAAGCTCCCCGGCATCGGACCCCTGGTGGAGCGTCTGATGCGCACGCACGCGTGGAGCGCGTACGAGCGGCTCGACAGTGTGCACTGGGCCCGCCTCGCGGCAGCGATGACGTTCATCAGCTTCCTGGCGCTCTTCCCGCTGATCACCGTCGCCGCCGCGGTCGCCGCCGCGACCCTCTCCAAGAGCCAGCAGGACAAGCTCGAGGACACCATCTCCAAGCAGGTCCCCGGCATCTCCGACCAGCTGAACCTGGACGCCCTCGTCGACAACGCGGGCACCGTCGGGCTCATCGCGGGCGCCCTGCTGCTCTTCACCGGCATCGGCTGGGTCGGCTCGATAAGGGAGTGCCTGCGGGTCGTCTGGGAGCTGGAGGACGAGGAGGAGAACCCCCTCCTGCGCAAGGTCAAGGATGCCGGGGTGCTCATCGGGCTCGGCGGCGCGGGCCTCGCGTCCGTCGTCGCCTCGACCCTCGCGTCGACCGCCGTCGGCTGGAGCGCCGACCTCATCGGGATCTCCAAGGACGGCTGGGGCGGGGTGCTGCTGCAGGCGATCGCGTTCGCCATCGCCGTCCTCGCGGACTTCCTGCTGCTGCTCTACGTCCTGACGCTGCTGCCGGGCGTCCAGCCCCCGCGCCGTCACCTGATCACCGCGGGGCTGATCGGCGCGGCCGGATTCGAGCTGCTCAAGCTGCTGCTCGGCGGCTACATGAAGGGCGTCGCCGCCAAGAGCATGTACGGCGCCTTCGGAGTACCCGTCGCGCTGCTCCTGTGGATCAACTTCACCGCGAAGCTCCTGCTGTTCTGCGCCGCCTGGACGGCGACGCGGAAGCAGGGACGTACAGCGGCGGAACAAGAAGAGCCACAGAAACAGACCCAGTCACAGGCACAGCCGCAAGGAGCGCCCGGTGACGTCAGCGGCGGCTCTTCGGCAGCGGCATCCGGCGGTTGATCACGAACCATCCGGCGGCGATGAGCGCGAGGACGCCGGCCCCGACCCCAAGCGCGATGCCGACCCCGCTGCCCGACTCCTTGTCGGAGGCGTGCGCCACGTTCTTGGACGAGTCCGACCCGCCCTTGCCGGCGCCGGGCGCGCCCTTGCCGCTGCCCGTACCGGCACCCTTCGGAGCGACCAGTTCGCCCACCGGCTCGACCTTGCCGGAGGCCTTGAAGCCCCAGTCGAGGAGCCGCTCGGTCTCTTTGTAGACCGCGTGCTGCTCACCGGAGTCGGGGTTCATGACGGTCACGAGCAGCACCTTGCCGTCGCGCTCGGCGACACCGGTGAAGGTGTTGCCCGCGTTCGTGGTGCTGCCGTTCTTGACGCCCGCGATGCCCTTGTAGGCGTCCAGACCGACGTCCCCCGTAAGGAGGCGGTTGGTGTTCTGGATCGCGAAGGACTCGCGCTTCGTCTTGCCCTTGTCCTTGCCCTTCTTGATCTTCTTGGTCTCGCCGGGGAACTGGGCGGTGGCCGTCGAGCAGTACTCCCGGAAGTCCTTCTTCTGCAGCCCGGAGCGGGCGAACAGCGTCAGGTCGTACGCGGAGGAGACCTGCCCCTTCTCGTCGTAGCCGTCCGGACTGACCACATGGGTGTCGAGGGCCTGGAGCTCCTCGGCGTGCGCCTGCATGTCCTTGACGGTCGCCGGGACGCCGTCGTTCATCGCCGACAGGACGTGCACCGCGTCGTTGCCCGACCGCAGGAAGACACCGAGCCACAGGTCGTGGACCGTGTACGTCTCGTTCTCCTTGACGCCGACCATGCTGCTGCCCGCGCCGATGCCAGCCAGGTCGGAGAGCTCGACCTTGTGCTTCTGCGTCTTGGGGAACTTCGGCAGGACCGTGTCCGCGAAGAGCATCTTCAGGGTGCTCGCCGGGGGCAGCCGCCAGTGCGAGTTGTGCGAGGCGAGGATCTCGCCCGTTTCGGCGTCCGACACCATCCAGGAGCGCGCCGAGAGCTCCTTGGGGAGGACGGGAGCGCCCGCCTTCAGGCTCACCTGGGTGCCCGGCTTGCCGAGCTTGGCGCCGCCGACGGTCGACATCGACGCGGGGGGCTTGGGCTTGTTCTCGCCTCCCGGCTTGCCGTCCGCCCAGGCGGGAGCTGTGGTCGACATGGTGAGCAATGCGGCGGATGTGACCAACAAGGCGGTCTTTTTTACGGCAGGCACGGACGAGAACGTACAGGGCGTCGCTGAGGAAGTCGCCGCCGAGGTGGACCGTGTCAGTGGCGGCCCGGACTCCCCACCCCGGCGGCGCTGCGGAAGGGAGGCTCGCGATACTGAACGTATGAAGCTCAGCCGCCCGGTCTCCTGGTTCCTGCTCGCCTTCGGTGTGTGGAGCTGGTTCATCTGGATCACTTTCGTCAAGAACCTGTGGAAGGACGGCAGTGGGCTCGCCTTCGATGACGCAGGCGACCCGACCGCGTACTTCTGGGTCCACCTGACGCTCGCCGTCGCCTCCTTTGTCTTGGGGACGGTGGTAGGGACCATCGGGTTGCGCGGAGTGCGTGCTCTGCGCCGTACGTCATAGCTGATCGGTCACTTCGGGCACTGCTGAGGGGCGCACCACCGTGGTCATCCTGTTCGTGCTGGCCGGTCTCGCCGCGCTCGCGGCCCTCGCCGGGATGCAGTGGTACGCGTGGCGGCGCCTCGTGCGGGACACCACGGCCCGCCCCGGATTCGTCCGGCGTGCGGGAGCCGTCGTCTTCGTGGCGGGGCCGCTGCTGATGTTCGCGGCGGTCGCCAGTGAGCGGGCCGGGGCGCCGTTCTGGCTGCAGAAGGTGCTGGCCTGGCCCGGCTTCATGTGGATGGCGCTGTCGATCTATCTGGTGCTCGCGCTTCTTGCCGGTGAGCTCGTACGGCCCTTCTTCTTGCGGCGTCGTACGAAACCCGCCGCTACGGAGGAGGCCGATTCCGCACCGGCCCTCTCTCCGGCCCTGTCCCCGGGCCTCTCCGTGGACAACGGCACTCCTACGGAGACCCCCGCCCGGTCGGAGACCCCTGCTCCCGAGGGCGCGCGGAAAACACCGGTCGCCCCCTCGCGCCGTCTCTTCGTCTCGCGCATCGTCGGCGGGACCGCCGCGGCCGTCGCCGTCGGAACCGTCGGCTACGGAACGTACGGCGTCCTGCGCGGTCCCCGCGTGAAGCGCGTCACCGTGCCGCTGGCCAAGCTGCCGCGCGGGGCGCACGGCTTCCGGATCGCCGTGGTCAGCGACGTCCACCTGGGGCCGATTCTCGGACGCGGCTTCACCCAGCGTGTGGTCGACACGATCAACGGCACCCAGCCCGACCTCATCGCGGTCGTCGGCGACCTGGTCGACGGCAGCGTCGAGGACCTCGGGCCCGCCGCCGCGCCGCTCGCGCAGCTTCGGGCGCGGCACGGGACGTACTTCGTGACCGGCAACCACGAGTACTTCTCGGGAGCCGAGCAGTGGGTCGATCACGTACGCGAACTCGGCCTGCGTCCCCTGGAGAACGCCCGCACCGAACTGCCCGGCTTCGACCTCGCGGGCGTGGACGACGTGGCCGGTGAGAGCGAGGGGCACGGGCCCGACTTCGCCAAGGCGCTTGGCGACCGGGACCGCTCGCGGGCCTCCGTGCTCCTGGCCCACCAGCCGGTGGTCATCCACGACGCCGTCAAGCACGGCGTCGACCTCCAGCTCTCCGGGCACACCCACGGCGGACAGCTCTGGCCAGGCAATTTCATCGCCGACCTGGCGAATCCGACGCTCGCCGGGCTGGAGCGGTACGGCGACACGCAGCTGTACGTGACGCGGGGCGCGGGTGCCTGGGGGCCGCCCGTGCGGGTCGGGGCGCCGTCCGACGTCACGGTCGTCGAACTGGCCTCCCGCCAGGCGTAATCGCATGTTGGTTCGATGTGGTACGAATCTGGCCGGATACTGCCGGGCCGCAAGGTGACGGAGTGACACCAGCCGCTACCTCTGTGCAGCATTAAGTGTTGGAATTGTGCGCGGTTCTTGGTGCTTTGGTGTGCCATAGGGGGAACGTTGTTGCGCCGTCAGGCTTTCCGGCTGCCACCGCATCCGGCATCCGTCTCGCTCGCCCGGCTCCGTGTGCATGATCATCTCGCCGCGTGGGGGCACAAGGAGGAGAGCGCCGCGCTGCATGACGCCGTGCTCCTCGTGTCGGAGCTCGTGACGAACGCGGTCTGCCACGGCCTCGTCCAGGACCGGGAGTTCGAGGTCGCGGTCACGGTGCTCGCCGACGGCGACTGCTTCATAGAGGTGTCCGACGAAAGCCCGTCCAGTCCGGAGCTACGGGATATGGGCCCCATGGAGGAGGGCGGCCGAGGCCTGCGGCTGCTGGACGGACTGGCGGAGGCGTGGGGCGTCTGGCAGCGGGGGCGGCACGGGAAGACGGTGTGGGCGCTGGTGCGGGCCTGAGGGGGCCCTGGAGCCGCGCGCAGGAGGCAAGGAGCCTCATCCGCCCGTTCGCGCAGGCAACGTGACCGTCACCGTGAGTCCCGACCCCGGTGCCGTCTCCACCTCCACCTCTCCGCCGTGTGCCGCCACCACCCCCTGCACGATCGCCATCCCGAGGCCGCTGCCCGCGCCGCCGCCCGCGCGGAAGAACCGGTCGAACACGCGCGCGGTGTCCGCCTCCGTGAGGCCGGGGCCACGGTCGGCCACGCGCAGCCGCACCACCCCGTCCTGCCGCTCCACGCCCAGCGTGACCGACGCGTCGACGGGTGTGTGGACGCGCACGTTGGCCAGGAGATTGCCGAGCACCTGGCGCATTCCCGACTCGTCCGCGTGGATAAGCACCGCCCCGTCGGCGCGGACCGTGAGCGGCCGCTCCGGTTCCTGTACCCGCAGATCGTCGGCGGCGTCCCGTACGAGGCGGCTCAGGTCGACGTTCCTGAAGCGCAGTTCCGGCTGCTGGTCCAGGCGGGCCAGGGTGAGCAGCTCGTCGACGAGGTGACCCATCCGGTCGGTCTCGTCGAGGACGCGGCTCCACGCGCGCGTGCGTTCCGCTGGATCGCGCAGCATCCCCTTGTCGTACAGCTGGAGGTAGCCGCGGATCGCCGACAAGGGCGTACGCAGCTCGTGCGAGGCATCGGCGACGAAGCGGCGCAGCTGTGCCGAACTGCGTTCGCGGGTCTCGAAGGCCGATTCGACCTGGTGGAGCATGGAGTTGAGGGCGAGGCGCAGCTGTTCGGTCTCCGTGGCAGGGGCGCGGCTCGACGGCACGCGCCGGGTGAGGTCGCCCTCGGCGATGGCCGACGCGGTCTCGACCATGTCCTCCAGGGGCCGGAGCCGGTGGTGCGCGGCGATCATCGTCAGGACGGCGAGCAGCCCCAACAGGACCACTCCGAAGGCGGCGTCGAGCCTGAGCGCCTTCTTGATGCCCGATTCCACGTCCTCCGTGTCCGCGGCCATCAGGACCGTCGTGCCGTCGGCGAGCTCCGCGCCCACCAGGCGGTGGGCGTCACCGTCCAGGGTGACGTCCTGCGGCTCGGTGCTCTCGGCGACCGCCCAGGGGTCGTCGACAGCGGCGGCCAGGGCGCGCTGGCGCGTGGTCGGGACGAGGGAGCCGATGGCGACGGGCTTGCCGCCCTTGTCCACGGCAACGAACACCGTGTCCCCGCGCGGCAGCGCACTCGCGTGCTCCTTGCCGCCGGGCGAGAGCTTGTCGAGGGCGATGCCCAGCTCACTGAGCCGCTCGATGTCCTTCATGGTGAGGCCGGTGCCCAGCAGCGAGCTGCGCGACTGCGTCAGCTCGGAGTCCACGTTGTCCAGCAGGTAGTGGCGCATGCCCATGACGCTCACGCCGGTCGCCACGATCACGCCGAGGGCCAGCAGGGCCACGTTGACCCAGGTGAGCTTGGCGCGCAGCGAGCTCATGCCGCGGTGCGGGCGCGCACGCCTCATGCGAGGCCGTATCCGACACCCCGCCGGGTCGTGATCACCGGCGGGCCGAGCACGGCCAGCTTGCGCCGCAGATAGCTGATGTAGGTCTCCACGACGGTCGACTCGGCGGGGTGCTCGTACTGCCAGACGTGGCGCAGGAGCTGCTCCTTGGGCACCACACGGCCGCCGTTGCGGACCAGGAAGCGCAGCAGGGCGTACTCGGTGGGTGTGAGCTGCGCCGTGCGGCCCGCGCGGCGCACCATGTACGTCGTCTCGTCCAGCTCCAGGTCGCCGTAGCGCAGCGGCGGGCGCTGGGGGAGCACGTCGCCCGCCCTGGTGCGGCGCAGGACCGCGCCGATGCGGGCGATGACCTCGTCGATGTTGAACGGCTTGGTGATGTAGTCGTCGCCGAAGCCGAGCGCGCCCACGACCTCCGCGGGCGCGTCCCGCGCGGTCAGGAAGAGCAGGGCCGCCTCGGGGCAGCGGGCGCGCAGTTCCCTGGCCAGGGCGCGGCCGTCACCGTCCGGCAGCATCACGTCGAGGAGCGCCACGTCGGGCCGGGTGCGCCCGGCGAGCGCGAGGGCCTCGCGCACGGTGCCGGCCACCATCACGTCGAAGCGGTGGTAGCGCAGTGCGATGGCGAGCACGTCGGCGATGCTCGGCTCGTCCTCGACGACGAGCACGGTGGCCCCGGCGCCCGCCCCGGCGGGACCGTCCTGCCCGCCCGGACCGGTTTGCTCTCCGACATCTGTTCCCTGCTGGCCTTCGGCGTGGCTCATGTCCCCAGTATCGGCACGGGCGTTGTACGAAGACCCGGTCCGTGCCTTGGAGTTACTTGAGAATCATGGCCGTGCCACGCCGCCGAGGCGTGGTGCCGCCGATGCTGAGGCTCCTGAAAGCACGGGCCCGGGGGAACCGACGACGCGGAGGAGGAGTGGATCGTGGCGGCATTGGCGCGATGGTGCTATCGGCACCGTCTGGTGGTCCTTGTGCTGTGGGTGGGAGCCCTGTTCGGACTGGGGGCCGCCGGGACCTCGGCGGGAACCGACTATTCGAATGTGTTCTCCCTGCCGGACACGGATTCCAAGCGCGCGTACGACCTGATGACGAAGGCCTTCCCGGAGAGCTCCGGCGACACCGACACGGTCATCTGGCGCGTCGACGAAGGCGCTTCGGCCCGTGACGCGGACGTACGTTCCCGTATCGAGCCCGCGCTCAAGGAGATCGCCGGCATGAAGGGCGTCGGCGAGGTCGCGAGCCCGTACGCGTCCAAGGCGGCGGGCGCCGCGCAGATCAGCGAGGACGGGCGCATCGCCTACGCCCAGGTGAGCTTCGCCGAGGAGGCGAACTCGGTCCCCAAGGACGTCGTCCAGGACGTCGTGGACACGGCTCGGCACGCCGAACGCTCCGGCCTCCAGGTCGAGCTGGGCGGCCAGGCGATCACCCGCATCCAGGAGCCGCCCACCGGCATCGCCGAGATGGTCGGCATCGCGGCAGCGGCCGTCGTGCTCTTCCTGGCCTTCGGCTCGCTCTTCGCGATGGTGCTCCCGATCGTCATCGCCGTCTTCGGAGTGGGCCTCGGCATGCTCTCGACGATGCTGATCAGCCATGTCACGGACATCCCCGAAGTGGCGCCGCTGCTCGGCTCGCTGATCGGCCTGGGCGTCGGCATCGACTACGCGCTCTTCATCGTCACCCGGCACCGGCGCGGCATCCTGCGCGGCATGAAGTCCGAGGAGTCCGCGGTGCAGGCCCTGAACACCTCGGGCCGCGCGGTGCTCTTCGCGGGCGGCACGGTGTGCATCGCGCTCGCCGGGATGCTGGTGATGAACATGCGCTTCCTGGACGGCGTGGTCATCGCGGCCTCCCTGACGGTGATTTTGAGTGTCCTGGCGGCCATCACGCTGCTGCCCTCGCTGCTCGGACTGCTCGGCCCCCGGGTGCTCAGCCGCAGGCAGCGGCGCCGCCTCGCCGCGACGGGACCGGAGCCCGCCGAGGCGAGCGGACTCGCGGCGCGCTGGTCCTCGTACGTCCAGAAGCGTCCGCGCTCGATCGCGGCGCTCGCCTTCGTGGTGATGGCTTTCCTGGCGCTGCCGCTGCTCTCCTTGCGGCTCGGCGCGACCGACCAGGGCAACCACCAGGAGTCGACGACGACCCGGCAGGCGTACGACATGCTGGCCGATGGATTCGGTCCCGGATTCAACGGGCCACTCCAAGTAGTGGCCGAAGAGACCGACACCGGGGCCCTGGTGTCGGCCATCCGCGAGACGGAGGGCGTCGCGAGGGTGGCGGCGGCCCCGCCCGCGGAGGGCATCTCGGTCATCAACGTGGTCCCGACCACATCCCCCCAGTCCGAGGAGACGGACCAGCTCATCGACCGTCTACGGGGGGACGTGATTCCGGAAGCCGGGGTCGAGGCCCACGTGGGCGGCGTGACCGCCGTCTTCAAGGACTTCGCCGCGGTGACCGGCGATCGACTGCCCTACTTCGTAGGAGCCATCATCGCGCTCGGGTTCCTCTTGCTCCTGATCGCGTTCCGCTCCCTCGTGGTGCCGCTGACGGCGGCCCTGATGAACCTGATCGCGGCGGCCGCGTCCTTCGGCGTACTGGTGGCGGTCTTCCAGTGGGGCTGGGGCACGGAGCTCCTCGGCATCGGCAAGGAGGGCCCGATCACCGCCTTCCTGCCCGTCATCATGCTGTCGCTGCTCTTCGGGCTCTCGATGGACTACCAGGTGTTCCTGGTGAGCCGCATGCACGAGGAATGGGTGCACACGAAGGACAACGCGCGGGCGGTTCGTGTGGGCCTCGCCGAGACGAGCAGGGTCATCAACTGCGCGGCCCTGATCATGATCTGCGTCTTCTCCGCGTTCGTCCTGAGCGGCGACATGGAGGGCGCGATGGCGGGCATCGGCCTGGCCGCGGCGGTAGCCCTGGACGCGTTCATCCTGCGCACGGCCCTCGTCCCGGCCGCCATGCATTTGCTCGGCCGCTCCAACTGGTGGCTCCCCGCGGGCCTGGAGAAGCGCCTCCCGCACCTGGCGGTGGAGCCGCGGGAAGCGCCGGACGAGCCGGCACCCGTGCCCCACGCGCGCGTGGAGGAGGCCGACGGCGAAGGCGTCGCCTCCGTAGTGCACGGTTTCATCCGCACGGCGGAGGGCGAACCGGTGGAGGGCGCGACCCTGACGCTCCTCTCCAAGGGCGGCCGTCAACTGGACCGCGTGGTGTCGCTGGCCGACGGCTCGTACATCGTCGCGGCCCCGTCGGCGGGCGCGTACCTGCTGGCGGCCACGGCCCCCGGCCACACGTCCCGCGCCCGGCACATCATGGTCGCGGACGAACCGCTGGTGTACGACGTGGAGCTGGCGCGGGGAGAGGCGGACGCGGAGGCGGTGAACGTCGACAGGGGCTGAGGGCCGACAGGGGCTGAGGGTGGTCTAGGCGGCCTTGACCCGAGGCAGCCCGGTCACCGACATCACCAGGGAGTACAGCGAGGTCGTCGCCGCGATGAAGAGGCGGTTGTTCTTCGGGCCGCCGAAGGCGATGTTGGCGACGGCCTCGGGGACCGTGATCCGCCCGATGAGGGTGCCGTCGGGGTCGTAGCAGTGCACCCCGTCGTTGAAGGCGGCGGCCCACAGCCGCCCTTCGTCGTCGAAGCGGATGTTGTCGAAGCCGGAGTCCTTCGACTCGGCGAAGACGACGCCGTCCGAGAGGGCCGTCCCGTCGTCACGCACGTCAAAGGCGCGGATCTGGGCAGCACGCGAGTCCGACACGTACAACTGCCGTTCGTCGGGCGAGAAGACGAGTCCGTTCGGCCCCTCGAACCCGTCGGCGACGATCCGTACGGCTCCCGTGACCGGGTCGATCCGGTAGACGTTGCAGGCACGGATCTCGGCGGGCGCGCGGAAACCCTCGTAGTCGCTCGTGATCCCGAAGTCGGGGTCGGAGAACCAGATCGACCCGTCGGAGCGGACCACGGCGTCGTTCGGGCTGTTGAACCGCTTGCCCTCGAAGCGGTCGGCGAGGACGGTGACGCGGCCGTCGTGCTCGGTGCGGGTCACGCGCCGGTTGCCCTGCTCGCAGCAGATCAACCGCCCCTCGCGGTCCAGGGTGTTGCCGTTCACGTATCCGGCAGGCGTACGGAAGACGCCGACGGTGCCGGTCGCCTCGTCCCAGCGCAGCAGCCGGTCGTTGGGTATGTCGCTCCAGATGAGCTGCCGCCAGGCGGGAAGGTAGAGCGGCCCTTCGGCCCACCGGCAGTCGTCGTACAGCACTTCCAGCTTGGCGTCGCCGTTGGCGCATCGCCCCGTGCGGAAGCGGTCGTCCAGAATCTCGTACGACGTCGGGACTTTCTGGGAGGACATGACGACCCCTGTCTCATGTGATGAATGAATGACATTCGGTAGTGCGACGATATTGCAGTACGAGATATGGTGCGCGTCAAGAGTTCCAGAAGTTTGCAAGGGCTGACGACGGATGGCGGGACCACGGCTGATGGACGACACCGACCGAGAACTGCTCGCACTGCTGCAACAGGACGCCGCCCAGCCCTACGCGACCCTGGGCAAGGCGGTGGGGCTCTCGGCGGGCGCGACCCATGAGCGCGTACGCAAACTGCGCGAGCGCGGGGTGATCCGCCGCACGACGGTCGACGTGGACCCGGCGGCCGTGGGGCAGGGCGTGCTGGCCTTCGTCATGGTCGACTCGACGGCATGGATGGGGGACCGGGCCGAGGACTTCGCGGCGATCCCCGAGATCCAGGAGGCGCACGTCATCGCGGGCGCGGCGAGCGTCCTGGTAAAGGTCCGCACGGGGACGACGGAGCAACTCCAGGACGTGCTGCGGCGGCTGTACGCGATCGACGGGGTGAGCGGGACTCAGGCGACGGTGTCGCTGGAGACGTTCTTCGAGAGGCCGGTGTCGCCGGGGGTGGTCTGAGGCTCGGGGTCGGCCGGAGCGGACTGGCGGCTGCCGTCGTTCGCCCCGAACCGCCGCACGCCCGGCACCGCCGCCGTCCCCGCGCAGGCGATTCCCACCAAGGCCGCCGCGATCCACAGCGGGGTCGCCGTGCCCCACGCATCCGCCGCGAGCGGCCCGAGAATGTACGCGAGGGGCATCGCGGCCAGCGAAAGGAGCCAGTCGTACGAGGTGACGCGGGCCAGTACGCCGGACGGTATCGCCGCTTGCACCGAGGTCTCCCAGATGGGGCTGAGGAAGCCGAGCCCCGCCTGTGCGAGGCCGTACGCCGCGATCACGGCCGGCGTAGGGGCCTCGGCCGCGAGCAGGGCGAGCGGCAGAGCGTACGTCGCGAGACCGAGGTTGGCCGCCAGGACCGGCCGCTTCGGGCGGGCACGCCCGGCGAGCAGGGAGCCGGCGAGCAGGCCGACGGCGCCCGTCTGGAGGATCGCGATCCAGGTGCCTTCGCCGCCCAACTCCTCGACGGCGATGACGGGTCCGAGCGTCATGAGGACGGCGGCGGCGCCGTTCCACGCGGAGTGCGCGACGAGGCTGGTCCAGTACCAGTCCCGGCTCCGCACCTCGTGCCAGCCCTCGACGAGGTCCTTGCGCAGGGAGCGGCGTGCGGAGGGTTCCTCGGCGGCCGTGCGGTGGATGCGGACGGCCGTGAGGAGGCATGCGCTGACGGCGAAGGAAGCGCCGTCGAGGACGAACGCCCAGCCGGGTCCCGCGGTCAGGATCAGCAGCCCGGCGAGCGCGGGGCCGACGAGGGGGGCGCTGCTGCGGACCACGCCCAGGACGGCGTTGGCCGCGTGTCGGTCCTTCGCTGCGACGATCCCCGCGATGAGCGGCGACATGGTCGGCATGGCGAAGGCGGACGCGGCGCCGCCGACTGCTTCGGCGAGAGCGATGTGCCACAACTGGGGATCACCGCCGAGCAGTTGTAGCCCGACGAACAGCTGGGTCACGCAGCGCACCAGGTCAGCGGTGAGGGCCACGGTGCGAGCGTTGAAGCGGTCGCCCACGACACCGCCGAGCGGCAGCAACAGCAGCCTCGTCCCCATCGCGCAGCCCAGTACGAGCGCCAGCGCGGAGGCGGATCCCGTCGCCCGGACGACGGCGAGAGCGAGGGCCGCGGGGATGACGGCATCGCCGATGAGGGACAGGGAGCGGCCGACGAAGAACAGCCGGAAGGAGCGGTTGCGCAGCAGGGGGTGCGACAGCATGGAGCGGACTGTATTTCGGTACCGAACTATTCGTCAACGAAATATAAGGGACCGAAGCACGCGGAAGTAGGCTGCGTGCATGGCGAAGAGGCGCGAGAAGGAGAACACGGGCGCGGGAGACGGGGAGGGGAGGGAGAGCAGAGTGTCGCGCGACTGGACGGACGGCCACGTGGAGCGCTGGCTACCGGTGCTCCCCGGCCTCGATCCCGACATCGAGGGCGCGGTCACGCGCATGAAGAAGCTGACGGTCCATCTGCGCCGGGTCCGCGAACAGTCCCTGGTCGACTTCGCCCTGGAACGCCACGAGTTCGACACCCTCCACAAACTGGCAGGACGCGGCGGCCGTGCGACCCCCTCCGAGCTGGCCGCCGACCTGGACCTGGCCCCCGCCTCCGTGACGGGCCGCCTGGACGGGCTGGAGAAGCGCGACCTGATCCGCCGTACCCCGTCGAAGACGGACCGCCGCCGGGTGGACGTGGAGCTGACCGCGTCCGGCAGGTCGATCTGGCTGGGCGCGATGGACGTCCTGGGCCACGAGGAGTACCGCCTCCTCGGGGTGCTCTCAGGCGAGGAGCGCGCTCAGTTCTCGGACATGCTGCGGCGGATCATGGTGGTGGCGGAGGAGGGCGGCGGGGCGCATTGGCAGTGACGCGCGCCCCACTGATCAACTCCGCGCCAGCTCCGGCCGCTTGCGGTAGTCGGTGAACCCCACGACGTTCCCCCACGGGTCGGCGAACTCCACGGTGTACCCGGTGGCGACGGAGAAGGGCGGGGCCAGGAGCTCGACTCCGGCGGCCTCCAGCGCCTGCCCGGCGGCCCGCGCGTCGGGAACCTCGACCCACACCCGGGGCGTGGCCCACCCCGAGGGCCGATGCTCGACCCCTTCCTCCACCCGCAACAAAATCCCGGGCGTCTCCTTGCCCACCTTCAGAATCGCGAGCCCGATCTCGTCGATCCGATGCGCGATGGGGAACCCGGCGCGCTCGTAGAAATCGACGGCCTCGCCGAGCTCGCCGACGGGGAAGAGGACGTTGTCGAAGCCGAGCAGGTCGAAAGGCCGCTCATGCGATTGGTGCGACATATCTGACATATCGCCAGAATAGGATCACCGTTGATGACATGAACGACGCCGCGCCGACCCACCGCAGCGGCCGCTGGCATCAGCTGGTTGTCTTCATTCTTGAGGGTCCAGGCGGGGGAGTCCTTGGGCGGCGGACGGATCCCGAAGGCGGAGAGGTCGACGTCCTGTCGCGCAGGACCTTCGAGACATCGTCGGCGAAATCGTGCAGATTCTTGGCGAGGTTTCGAACCCGGTCCGGATCGCCGGGAGTCGGGTCCTTGTCCAGGTCCAGGACATGCCAATCCGCCGGACGATTCCCCGCCATACCGCAACCCCCGCCGGTTCGTGCCTTCGTCTATCGGTTGATGGACTGGATCTCTTGGACGATGACGTCCTGCGTCCCGTCGAAGGTGCCGTTAGGTAGGTCGCCGCCCGTGTTGCCGGAGCCCTCCCAGGTGATCTCCCAGGTGATGGATGCCTTCATCTGGAACGGCTTGCCGCCGGTGGAGCGGTGGTAGGCGATGCCGCACGGCGGGTCCTGCTTGGAGGAACCCTTCGTGTACGGGGTGCCGATGCCGCCGTCGTCGTTGATCTTGCAGTCGCCGGATGCGGGAAAGGTCTGCGCGTCCTTCGTGCCGGGGTCCAGGTGGAGGGCGACCGGCTTGGCGGTGGTCTCCGCCCACAGGTTGGTGCCGGGCAGTTCGGCGCGGACCTTGACCGGCTCGAACTTGCCCTTGTCCAGCCATACCCAAGTGGGCATGTTCACCGTCGACCTGGCCTCGGGCTTCAGCTCGACCTTGGTGTCGGGGACCTTGACCTTGTCGTACGCGTACGAGGCGAGGACCTCGGGCGTCGGGGCGTTGTCGATCTTCGGGAGGGTGCCGGCATCCTGCCAGAAGAGGATCTCTTCGCAGTCGTACCCCCCCGGATCGTCCTTCATGGCCGGGTTGACGACACCGCGCCAGAACTTGCCGTCCTTGCCGAGGTTGAAGTTCTTGTAGCTCTTGATGCCGTCGCTCGGCGACTTGTCCTTCTCGAAGGTGTTCACCATCAACTCCTGGCCCCAGCTGAGCGTGGGTGTCACCTTGACCAGGTTTTCGTTGGGCGCCTTCTTGAGCCGGTCCGTCGCGGCCTTCACCTCTTCGGAGGTCGCCACGGGCTCGTACCAGCAGGCAGGGGGCTTCCAGTTCGGGTCCACCGGGGCGAGTCCCTTGGCGGAGGAACCGCCCTTGCCGCCGCTGACCTGGTTGACCTTGATGTTCGTGGTGCCGACCCCGGCGTTCAGCGTGTTGCCGTTCGCGCCGCCCGAAGGACCCGGCGGACTCTGGTTGTTCTTGTCCCCGATGGCGTACGCCGCCGTGGACGAGAAGCCGAGAGTGAGGGCTGTGGCGAGCAGAAAGACGCCCGCCTTGGAGGTGGTCCGCACTACTTGCACCCGCCCGGGACGGTCTCGAGCGAGGCCGTCTGCCACACACCCTGCTTGGACTTGGTGAGCCTGGCCCGGTACTGCAGCACGGAGTCAGGAGTGTCGGGGGTGGCGGTGACCTTCTTGGTCTTGCGGTTCTTCGTGGACGACTCGCGCTCGTCGACGCAGTAGAAGAACACGGCTGCGCCCTTGCCGCTGACGTTGACCTTGGGGTTGTAGGCCTTGATCTCGCCGATCAGGCTGTCGTCGGTGTCGGCGAAGCTCTTGATCCACTTGCGGGCCGTGGTGAGGGAGGAGCCCGAGTCGTAGAACGCCACCGCCTCCGACTCCGGGTTCGACTCGATGATCGCCGCGTACTTCGCCCGCAGCTCCTCCTTGCCGTCGTCCAGGATCTCCTGGACCTTCGGGTCGCTGTTCGTCCAGTTCGCGAAGTTCGCCTGGAACTCGCCCGGGAGCTCGATCTCCGGGCGCTTCACCCCGTCCGGCTTCGCGGAAGCGCTCGCCGAAGCCTTGTCGCCCCCGCCGCCCGCCCCCTCGATCTTGTCCGAGGAGCCGCCGTCGTCGCCTCCCGAGCCGCACGCGGTCAACAGCAGGGCCGCGGACGCGGTGAGCGCGGCGGTCAGGAGCCGGATGGGGCGGCGGTTCACTCTGGACTCTCCCGTGGGGTGGTGAGGGCGTAACACAAGCGAACACACGCTATCTGTGGGGGTCCTGGGGACGCACATGGGCCCCGCTCCTCGAAGGAGCGGGGCCCATGTCAGCGTACGGACGAGGAAGAAATCAGAAGCGGCGCGTGATCAGTGCCCGCTTCACTTCCTGGATCGCCTTTGTGACCTCGATGCCGCGCGGGCACGCGTCCGTGCAGTTGAACGTCGTGCGGCAGCGCCACACGCCGTCCTTGTCGTTCAGGATCTCCAGGCGCTGCTCGCCCGCCTCGTCACGCGAGTCGAAGATGAAGCGGTGCGCGTTGACGATCGCCGCCGGGCCGAAGTACTGGCCGTCGTTCCAGAACACCGGGCACGACGACGTGCACGCCGCGCACAGGATGCACTTCGTCGTGTCGTCGAACCGCTCGCGGTCCTCCGGCGACTGCAGGCGCTCGCGCGTCGGCTCGTTGCCGGTCGTGACCAGGAACGGCATGACGTCGCGGTACGCCTGGAAGAACGGGTCCATGTCGACGACCAGGTCCTTCAGGACCGTCAGACCCTTGATCGCCTCGACCGTGATCGGCTTGGACGGGTTGATGTCCTTGATCAGGGTCTTGCAGGCCAGGCGGTTGCGGCCGTTGATGCGCATGGCATCCGAGCCGCAGATGCCGTGGGCGCAGGAGCGACGGAAGGTCAGCGACCCGTCCATGTCCCACTTGATCTTGTGAAGGGCGTCGAGGACACGCTCCTTCGGGTCGATCTCGATCTCGAAGTCTTCCCACGTCGCGTCCGCCGAGACCTCGGGGTTGAAGCGGCGGATGCGGAAGGTGACCGTGATGTACGGGGAGTCGGCGAAGCCGGCCTCGGGCTTGGCGTCTTCCTTGTCGAGGGTCGGGGTTGCCATCAGTACTTACGCTCCATCGGCTGGTAGCGGGTCTGCACGACCGGCTTGTAGTCGAGTCGGATCGACTCGGTGCCGTCGTCGCCTACCTCGCGGTACGCCATGGTGTGGCGCATGAAGTTGACGTCGTCGCGGTTCGGGAAGTCCTCACGGTAGTGACCGCCGCGCGACTCCTTGCGGGCCAGGGCCGACTGCGCCATGACCTCGGCCAGGTCGAGCAGGTTGCCCAGCTCGATGGCCTCCAGGAGGTCGGTGTTGAAGCGCCGGCCCTTGTCCTGGATCGAGACGTTGAGGTAGCGCTCGCGGAGCTCCGCGATCTTCTCCACCGCCGTCTTGATCGTCTGCTCCGTGCGGAACACCATGACGTTGGCGTCCATGGTCTCCTGCAGCTCCTTGCGGAGCTCGGCGACCCGCTCGTTGCCCGTGGCGTCGCGCAGCCGCTCGACCTGGGAGACGACCAGCTCCTCGGCGTTCTCCGGGAGCTCGACGAAGTCGTTCTTCGCCGCGTACTCGGCGGCGGCGATGCCCGCGCGCTTGCCGAAGACGTTGATGTCCAGGAGCGAGTTGGTGCCCAGACGGTTGGCGCCGTGGACCGAGACGCAGGCCACCTCGCCCGCCGCGTACAGGCCCGGAACGACCGTGGTGTTGTCCGCGAGGACCTCACCCTCGACATTCGTCGGGATGCCGCCCATGGCGTAGTGCGCGGTCGGCTGGATCGGGATCGGGTCCGTGTAGGGCTCGATTCCGAGGTACGTGCGCGCGAACTCCGTGATGTCCGGGAGCTTGGCGTCGAGCTGCTCCGGCGGGAGGTGCGTGAGGTCGAGGTAGACGTGGTCGCCCTCGGGACCGCAGCCGCGGCCCTCACGGATCTCCGTGTAGATGGAGCGCGAGACGACGTCACGCGACGCGAGGTCCTTCATGACCGGCGCGTACTTCTCCATGAAGCGCTCGCCGTCCTTGTTACGGAGGATGCCGCCCTCACCACGGGCGCCTTCCGTAAGAAGGATGCCCATGCGCCAGATGCCGGTCGGGTGGAACTGGAAGAACTCCATGTCCTCCAGCGGCAGACCGCGCCGGTAGCAGGCCGCCTGGCCGTCGCCCGTCAGCGTGTGCGCGTTCGACGTCACCTTGAAGAACTTGCCGGTGCCGCCCGACGCGTACACCACGGACTTCGCCTGGAAGAGGTGGATCTCGCCGGTCGCGAGCTCGTAGGCGACCACGCCCGCGCTCTTCTTGACGCCGTCGACCTCTACGAGGAGCTGGTCCAGGACGTAGAACTCGTTGAAGAACTCCACGCCCTCCTTGATGCAGTTCTGGTAGAGCGTCTGGAGGATCATGTGGCCGGTGCGGTCGCCCGAGTAGCAGGCGCGGCGGACAGGAGCCTCGCCGTGGTTGCGGGAGTGACCGCCGAAACGGCGCTGGTCGATCTCACCCTTGGGCGTACGGCCGAAGGGCAGACCCATCTTCTCCAGGTCGAGGACCGCGTCGATGGCTTCCTTCGCGAGGATCTCGGCGGCGTCCTGGTCGACCAGGTAGTCGCCGCCCTTGATCGTGTCGAAGGTGTGCCACTCCCAGTTGTCCTCTTCCACGTTGGCGAGCGCGGCGGCCATGCCGCCCTGCGCCGCACCGGTGTGGGAGCGGGTCGGGTAGAGCTTCGTCAGGACCGCGGTGCGGCTGCGCTTCGTCGACTCGATGGCCGCGCGCATGCCCGCGCCACCGGCGCCGACGATGACAGTGTCGTACTTGTGAATCTTCACTGGGTTCGCCTCGGCTTTAGCGGATGTTCGGGTCGAAGGTGAAGATCACCAGCGTGCCCAGAAGGATGGTGAACACCGTGGCGGTGTACAGCAGGCCCTTGAGCCACAGGCGCGTGTTGGCGCGCTCCGCGTAGTCGTTGATGACCGTGCGCAGGCCGTTGGCCCCGTGCAGCATCGCGAGCCACAGCATCAGCAGATCCCAGACCTGCCAGAACGGCGAGGCCCAGCGGCCCGCGACGAACGCGAAGCCGATCTTGCTCACGCCGCCGTCGAGCACCAGCTGGATCAGCAGGTGGCCGAGGACCAGGACGACCAGGACGACGCCGGACAGGCGCATGAAGAGCCATGCGGCCATCTCGAAGTTGCCGCGGGTCGAGCGCGGGGTCTTGGAGGTGCGCTTGCGCGGCGCCTCGATGAGGGGAGCCGGGTTGTCGACGTCGTAGAGCGAGGCGCCTTCGACGGGACCCACTCCGGACACTCCGGACTTGTCGAGCGTGGTGTCGGACATCAGGCGTCAGCTCCCGAAGACTTCGCGGACGGCGTGGCCGAGGACCGGGTAGAGCGCCCCCACCATCAGGACGACCCAGATGCCGACGACGGTCCAGAGCATCTGCTTCTGGAAGCGCGGGCCCTTCGACCAGAAGTCGACGGCGATGACACGCAGGCCGTTCAGCGCGTGGAAGAGGATGGCGGCGACCAGGCCGTACTCAAGGAGTGCGACGAGGGGCGTCTTGTAGGTGCTGACGACATCGTCGTACGCCTCCGGGGAGACGCGGACGAGAGCGGTGTCCAGCACATGCACGAACAGGAAGAAGAAGATGAGGACGCCGGTGACTCGGTGAGCCACCCAGGACCACATTCCTTCCCGGCCGCGGTACAGCGTTCCAGCCGGCACGGCAGAACCCTCCGGGAGCGGGGATTGGGGCCAGCCGGCTTGGGTGGTCGGACGGGCCCGGCCGGGTACGGTCCACCGGCCGCTCGTCATCGTATCGACGAGTTGTCGGTTCGCTCGCGCGGGGTAGCCAGGTGTGATCAAACAGGCAATCAAACAGGCACGTACGGGCTATTCAGGTCGTGCACGAGCCGGGTGAGTCGCCCGCGGGCCAGCTTCCGCATTTCCTCGGCCGCGATGACCCGCTCCTCCTCCTGGTCGTTGCCGAGGCGCGCCCGGATTCCGGCGAGCAGATGATCGAGCGCCTGGGTCGGCGGAACGTCGTCAAGGCAGATCACGAAGACGTGACCGAACCGGCTCTCGTACGCGGCGTGCGCGGCCTGCAGGGCCGTGTGCGCGGCGGTGTAGGTGCCCTGCCGGGGGAGCACCGGACGTAGAGGTTCGCAGGCCAGGGCCTCGGCGAGGTCCGCGGGCGGCAGGTCGTACGCCGCTTCGTCGGACGCGGCGAGCAGGGCGTCCAGATCGGGATACGGCCGGTGGGCGACGAGCCGGCGGGCCCAGAGATGGCTGCCGCAGCAGGCGAGCAGCGCGGCTTCGGCGGCGCCGGGCTCTGCGCTGTTCAGTTGCTCCGGGGCGCGGCTCGGCTGCGCCGGAGGGCTCGGTGAACGGTGCGGGGGCAGCGGGGACTCCTGGGCAGGGGGCATCGAAAGGGGAGGCGTGGGGGGATTTGTCGTAACGCTAGCGAGGCTTGGTGGGGACTGTCTGACGGATGCGTGAATTTCACCCGGATGGGAGAGTTTCGCTTCGCGTGGTGGACGGTACCGCTGTGAGGCACGTTTTACCCTCGCGGCATGACTGCTGCCTGCGCCGCTCGTCTCGTCCCCGCTGCCCGGTGGGGGGATTCCTGCGCCGCCGCCCCGCGGCGGACGTCTCCCACCGGCCCCACCGGCCCGTCCGGCCGCCCGGCGGGCTTCCCGAGTCCGGGCGGCAACCGATGATCCAGCGGCGTTTCGCCATCGCCTCCGCGGCCCTCGTCGCCGGTGCCGTCGCCCTCGCCGTGGCCGTCTGGCCCGGCGGCGGGAATGACGGCGGGCCCGCGCAACCCCCCTCCGACAACAAGTCCGCGGTCTCCCCGGCCCCCTCGCCCACGAAGTCGTACCCCCTCTCCAAGGCCCCGGCCACCATCCCCGCGGTCCGCGAGCACAGCGCGGCGCGCGGACCCGGATGGAAGCCGGCGGACGGCGGGCGTGTCGTCACCGGTGACGACGACCTCGCGGACGAGGGCAAGCTGCTCGCCGGCGAACTGAAGCTCTCGTACGCCGGTGACGCCGACCCCCGCAAGGGCGACGTGGAGCTCGCGCTCGACCCGGAGGGCGCCGACGCCTCCGGCGGCAGGGACGAGTCGTACACCCTCTCCGTGAAGGGGCAGCGGGTGAAGATCACCGCTCCCGAGGAAGCGGGTGTCTTCTACGGGACCCGCACCCTGAAGCAGGAGGTGCGCGGCGACCGGACCGCGCCCGAAGGCGTCGTACGGGACGAGCCCGCCAAGCCGCGGCGCGGGTTCATGCTCGACATCGCGCGCAAGCACTTCGACGCGAAGTGGATCGAGGACCGCGTACGCGAGCTCGGCGACCTCAAGTACAACGAGCTCGGCCTGCACTTCTCCGACGACCAGGCCTTCCGCATCGAGTCGGACTCGCACCCCGAGATCGTCTCGCGCGACCACCTCACCAAGGCCCAGGTCCGCCGCATCCTGAAGCTCGCGGCAAGCCGCCACATCACGGTCGTGCCCGAGATCGACTCGCCGGGCCACCTCGGCACGGTCATCGCCGCGCACCCCTCCCTCCAGCTCCGCGACACCCGCGGCGTCGCGGCGCGCGGCGCGGTCGACATCTCCAAGCCGCAGGCCGCGGAGATCGTCGACGACCTCCTGGAGGAGTACGCGGACCTCTTCCCCGGGCGCTACTGGCATCTCGGCGCCGACGAGTACCGTGCCCTCACGGTCGCCGACCCGGAGGCCAGCTATCCGCAACTGGCGTCGGCGGCCCGCGAGAAGTACGGGTCCGGCGCCCGCGTCCAGGACCTCGCGACCGGCTGGCTGAATGACCGGGCCGAGACCATGCGCCCCTTCGAGCGCGGGCTCAGGGCCTGGAACGACGGGTTCTTCCGCGGCGGCGTGGAGAAGGCCGACGAGGATCTCGACGTCGCGTACTGGACGGGCAAGGAGATCGGGGCGAGGGAGCCCGCCGAGTACCTGAAGGCGGGCCGCAAGGTCATCAACTACAACGACGAGTACCTCTACTACGTGCTCGGCCAGCCCAACACCTTCCGCTATCCGACCGGGCAGCGGATCTACGAGCAGTGGACCCCGCTGGTGATCCGCGGGACGAAGCCCGTGGACGCGAAGTACGACGACCAGATCCTCGGCGGTTCCTTCGCGGTCTGGTGCGACCTGGCGAACTCACAGACGCAGGAACAGGTGGCGCGGGGCATCCGGATGCCGCTGCGGGCGACGGTCCAGAAGCTGTGGGACGCACGCGAACCGGGCCTGTCCTGGGGAGAATTCGTGAAGCTGGCCGACCGGACAGGGTAGGTTCCGGAGGCCGCCGACGCCCTGGGGAGGGACGTGGGCGGCCTCTGTCGTCCTGTCCCGGACGCTCCTGGACGTCCTTGACACTCCTGGATGCTCCTGGACGAACCCGTGGGGGGTTGCTCGGTCATGCTGTGCACGGAATGTCGGTCCCATACGGCGACGACGTCGGAAGGCCTCTGTGACATGTGCGTCACGGTGGCCGCCCAGGCGAGCCGGCCCGGCGGACGCCCCGCCCACCTCCGCTCGCCGGCGGGACTCGGCCGGGCCGTCGTCGCTCTGCTGGACGTCGTCATCGCCGCCGACCTGTACTCGCTGTGGGCGGGCACGGTCATCCAGGGCGCGATGGAGGATCTGCGCATCTCGCGCGACACAGCGGGGTGGTACGGCTCGGATCTCGTGCGCGAGGCCGAGCGGGCGGACACGCTGTACGGCGTCTCCGGCTGGCTGCAGACGGCCGCCCTGGTGGCGACGTGCGTCGTCTTTCTCTGCTGGTTCCACCGGGTCCGCGTCAACGCCGAGGTGTTCGAGCCATATCTCCACACCAAGACGCGCGGCTGGACCGTGGGCAGTTGGTTCGTGCCGGTCGTGAACCTGTGGTTCCCGCGGCGGATCGCGATCGACATCTGGGACGCGAGCGGCCCCCGGTCGGTGGCCCTCGACCGGACGATGCCCCTGTCCGGCCCGGCCGGCCGTCCGTCGCGCCCGCTGATCAACGCCTGGTGGACGCTGTGGCTCGCGACCCTCTTCGTCGGCCGCTGGGCGACCACCGCGTACTGGGACGCCGAGGAGATCGACGAGGTCGACGCGGCCGTCTCCAAGCTGATGTTCTCCGACGCGCTCGACATCGCGGCCGCCGTCCTCGCGATCCTCCTCGTACGCCGTCTCACGCGGATGCAGGACGCGAAGGCCAGGGCGGGTGCGCCGATGCCCGGCCTCGACGGAGAAAGCGCTTGAGATCCGTTTTCGGCTTTTTGGTGGCGAACTTGCTTACGTCTGTGGTGTATTCGCCCAAAGCCGATCGAAGCCGTCGAGCGCAGTTGAGCAGAGTCGAACACACGGGGGGACGCGAGCATGGGCTACTGGGGTTACTACGTCGTGGGCAGGAGTGAGCGGCCACTCGTGGAGCTCGCGGCGGTGGCAGGGGTGCGGGACGAGCTCAGCCTCCTCGTCCAGCGGGACGACGGCTGGCAGGTGTGGGAGGTGCCGGGCGGTGACGGCGCGCGTGACGTCGGCAACATGAACACCCTGGCCCTGGAGACGGGTTCGCCCGCGCTCTTCGGCTACGTCATGGACAGCGACTGCGTGGTCGTCGAGGCGGCGGCGCCGGAGAGCGGCGTATGGACGACGTGCCTGGCCCGCGAGGCGATGGCCGGGTATCTGGGCGACGACGGCCTCAGCCTGGAGGACTACTTCCTCGAACCGCGCGACGCGGCGGACCGGGCGGTGACATGGGCGGCGGAGTCGGGCAGGACGGTGGCGCCCGCGCCGCTGCTCGACGTGCTGAACGCCGCCGCCGAACCGTCGGCGGAGGAACTCTTCTTCCGCTTCCTGGACCGGCTCGGCGTGGTGCCGCAGTGAGGTGTCGCGGCGAGGTGTCGCGACGAGGCGCGGCGGCGAGCGGGAGGGCCGTCGGGCCTGCGACGGCCACGCCTTTCGATGGCTTGATGTGATGCCGGGCGTGGCTTGATGTGACGTTCCTGCGGGTCCGGGCGCAGTAGAGGTCATGCAGAGTCCGCAACGGGAGGCGTACATCATGAGCGGCCCGAGTCTGGTCGAGTTGATCGCTGAGGCAGACGAGAGGGGTCTGGCGGCGAGTGGACTCGCCTGCCTGGACCGGTGCGTGCCGCTCCTGGGCGGCGGCGACGAGGTACTGCGGCCGCTCTGGCGGAGTCTCGCGGAGGACGGGGCCTGGGACACGGCCCTCGCCGAGGCGCGGGTGGAGCTGGGCGGCTCGGACGTCCTGGAGGAGTCCTCCGGGACGTTCACCGGGAAGTCCCCCGGGAGGTCGCCCGCGAACGAGGCCGTCGTCCTCGTGTACCGCATGCTCGGCGCCGCGCCCTCCGCGCGTTCCACCGCCGAACTGCGGGAGTGGGCCGACGCCTGCTCGGTCGCCGCACTGCAGATCCACCGGCTGCTGGACACCGCGCCGGACGGCGGCCCCCGTTCGGCGTCCCTGCGGGCACGGCGCGCGGGACGCACGGAGGACATCTCACCGCTGGTCGCGGCCGAACTGCGGCGGCAGATACGGATCCTGGAGCTCCTCGCGGACCGGAGCACGGGCGCGGGCGGGCTGCGACAGGCACTGGATGTGTCCACCGAGGGACGCCGGGTGCTGCGGGCGGTCGTTTCGCGGCGGGAGCGGGGGCGGGTGTAGGAGGGGCGGCGCATCGTCTCTGGGGTCTGGCTGTTGCGAGAATTTCCCGCTGGCCTCCGCGCCGAACTGGGCGGATCGCGCGCGGGGCCGGGACTTTCCTGCAGCTCCCAGCTCCCAGCTCCTGCCCGTGGAGGCAGAGGGGCTGATGTGGCAGAGGGAAGGGCGGGACGGCCGTGGCCGTCCCGCCCTTCCCTCTGCCTAGCGCCTGGTGCCGAGTGTTACGGCGTCAGCGTCTCGCCCAAGTGCGCCGCCGCCGGAGTGCCCAACTGCGTACGGCCGTAGTACACGCCGCTCGTCGTCGAGACGCCCGACGCGCCGCTGTCCAGCTGCAGGATCGTGCCGTTGCCCTCGTCCTCGCCGTCCACGCCGATGGCGAGGTCCGCGCGGCCGTAGCCCGAACTGTCCGCCAGGAGCACCGACGAACCCAGGCGGTCCGCGGACTCCGTGGAGCCCGTGATGCCTTCCGTGTCCTGGGAGAAGGCCTGCGCGCCCGTGCCGGTCGGGCCCGACGACGTGCCCTTCAGGAGGAGCGACGTGCCCGCGTCCTTCTTGGCCGCGCCGGAGCGCGTGATGTCCTCGTTCGGGGCGCCCGCCAGGACGTCCGCGTAACCGTCCTGGTTGAAGTCGCCCGCCGAGACCGACCAGCCCATCGCGTCGCCCGATTCGGCGGCGCCCGGGACCCCGGACGTGTCCTGGTGGACCGTCTTGAGGCCCGTGGTCGTGAAGCCGGTCGACGTACCGGGCACGACCGTCACCTGGCCGCCCGCGAAGGCGCCCGACTCCGCTGTGTACGGCTGGCCGATGACCAGGTCGTCGTAGCCGTTGCCGTTCACGTCGCCGACGGCCACCGAGCGGCCGCCCTTGACCGAGAGGGAACCCACCCGGCTCAGGCCCGACTTGGTGCCCTTGAACCACTGGACCTTGCCGATTCCGGCCTGGTCGCGGTAGTTCAGGGCCACGTCCGCGTAGCCGTCACGGTTGAAGTCGCCGGACGCGGCGTCGGCGTACGCGATGGCCGTGTCGCCCGACGTCAGGGTGCCGCCCACCTCGGTGCCCGCCTTGAAGCGTGCCGCCCACGTGCCGCCGGTGCCGGTGGACGCCGAGAAGACGTCCGCCTTGCCGTCGGCGTTGAAGTCGCCGACCGCCACCGCGGAGCCGAACTTGGCGCCCGGGTAGTGGAAGTCGTCCGCCAGCTGCATGTCCGTGCCGGAGTCGAAGGCGGGCCCGTAGAGGATCGTGACCGCGCCGCGGTCCTTGTTCGTGGCGTCGTCCTCGCCGGGGGCGCCGATCGCCAGGTCCGCGTATCCGTCGCCGTTGATGTCGCCCCACGCCGTGGCCGCGGCCCAGTTGTCGCCCGCTTCGGAGGCGCCGGGGACGCCGGGGCTCGACTGGGTGAGCGTCTTCTTGGAACCGGCCACCGGGCCGTCGAGGCCGCCGGGGACGATCGTCAGGCTGCCCACGCCGCCCGAGGCCTTGGGTGTGCCCGCCACCAGGTCCGTGATGCCGTCGCGGTTGAAGTCCGCGGTCGGGATGGCCGAGTTGCGGCCGGCGCTGGTCGCGTAGCGGCGGATCTCGCCGAGCTTGGCGTACAGGTTCTTGCCGGGGCAGGCGGTCGCGAAGCCGTCGCGGTGGCCCGAGATCGTGTTGAGCGAGGGTGTGTCGCCCTTCTTCCACACGCCGGTGTCGTCGGCGGCGGTCAGCGTGACCTTGCCGGCCGGGTCACCCTCGTACTGGCCGAGCTTCCAGGCCGCGACGCGGGAGACCGACTCCAGCGCGGCGCGGGTCGGCTTGCGCGCGGGCTTGTCCGTGGCGGGGTCGCCCTCGAAGTCACCGAGGACCGCGATGCCCGCGGACTCGCCGTTGAAGCCGTACGTGTGCGCGCCGCGCACCGGCAGATCGGTGCCGCCGCCGCGGCCCTCGAAGACCTGGCCGCACTTGTCCACGAGGAAGTTGTAGCCGAGGTCGTTCCAGCCCTCGGTCTCCACGTGGTACGTCATGATGCCGCGGACCAGAGAGGCCGACTGGGCGCAGCTGTAGTCGTTCGTGCCGACCGTGTGGTGGACGAAGACCGCCTTGACCTTCTCTATGTACTCCGGCGGATCCTTGACGAGGGACTCGTCGGCGCCCCAGGCGGCCCTGCTGATCACGGGCGGCTTGGTGACGGTCGACGGCGGAGCCGTCGGGACCGAGGGCTCGGGGTCGGGGGACGGCGAGCCCGTGGGGTCGGGGGACGCGGGCGGCTCGGTGCCGGGGTCCGAGGTGGTGGGGTCGGGTGCGGGGTCCGATGCGGTGGGCTCGGGCGACGTCGGCTCCGGAGAGGCGGGGGCCTCCGACGGAGTGGGCGTCTCGGGTGTCTCGGTCGCATCAGCCGCATCAGCCGCATCGGCCGCGAATGCCGCCGGGGCCATCGCCGAGCCGTCGAGCGCCGGGTTGTTCGCCTCCTTGGACGTCACACCCGGGTCCACGAGGTTGACCTCGAGGCCCTTCGGCAGGGCGGCGCTCGTGCTGCCGTCCGCCGCGAGCACGCGGACCTCCACGCCGTCCGAGGGGCCGACCCACAGCGGCTCGGAAGCGGCCCGCATGCCCGCCTCGGCCTTCTCGGGCAGATGCAGCTCCAGGTCCAGGTTCTGCCAGCCGGTCCACTTGTCGCTCTCGATGGAGCGGGTGCGGACCTGGGCCGTGCCTTCCAGCTCCTTCGTCACGCCGGTCCACGACACACCGAGCAGCGAGAACTGCTCGGTCGACGTGCGCGGCAGCTCCCTCTCCTTGGCACCGTCGGCCTTGAGCGCGATGTCGTGCACGCTCACCGGGCGCTTGTCGCGCGAGACGTCGCCGGGCTGATTCCCGTCCGAGGAATCGGCCATCGCGTACGTGACGGCCCCCGCGCCCCCCAGTACGACGGCCCCGATCGTCAGCCACGCCCTGCGCTTGAGACTCAGTGGTCTGTACGCGTGCGTGCTTGGCGCTGCTTCGCGCGGTTTGCGCGGGCTCAAATGCCCCACCCCTTAGCGAGATCGACGGTTGTACCGGTTGACCAAAGCGAGTGCTTACGACTGTCCGACGACTCAAACGGTTGTAAGGGGGTGGGTGAAATGTGACGTGACGTATGCCGCACTCGCGGGGTGTGACGCATGGACAGAAGATTGCGCTGGGTCAACTGACAGCTGTGAACGAAGAGCGTGGGTGGGGACTGTGGGGGCGATGGGTCCAGTGGTGGGGGAGAGACGCCGGTGGGTGCGGGGAGTCGCCTGCTGTCTCGTGCTGGGGGCGCTCGTGTCCTGCGGCGCGGAGGGCAAGGGGAAGGTGTTCGAGGGGCTGGTCGAGCGGACGCCGACGGAAGCGCCGGCCCCGGCCGACGAGGTACGCGGCGAGCGGCTCGGGCGGGAGGCCATAGAACTGCTCAAGAACGCCGAATCCGTGCGCATCGGGGTCGAGATGAACTCGCCCAAGGGGCACCAGGAGGTCTCGGTGCACATGGACCGGAGCAGCAACTGCACGGGCACCTTCGACTCGGGGCCCATGCAGCAGGGCGAGTTGGTCATGGTCGGCGGCGGCTCGGTCTACGTCCGCTTCTCGGACGCGTCGCTCGACGCGATCCGCGATGCAGCCGTGGCGCGGGGCCCGCAGATCGCGGCCAGGGCGAGGGAGCGGACGGCGCTCGCGCGCGGCAAGTACATGAAGATGCCGAAGGGCAGCGGGAGTTCGGATGCCGCGTCCCCGATGAAGATGTGTGATCTCGACAAGGTGTTCGGTCAGCTGGGCAACGGCTCCGACACCGACATGGAAGGCGCCCGCGCCCTGCCGGAGAGGCGGTGGCACGGGGAGCGGGTCACCCCGCTCACCGCGACGGACGACGGGCACGACATGACGGCCTATGTGGCGACGGGCGACAAGCCGTACATGGTCGGCATGGCGCAGACGCGGGGCGACGAGCAGATGGAGATGCGGATGTCCGACTACGACAAGCCGGTCACCGTGCAGGCTCCTGACCCGTCCCTGGTCCTCGACCTGGAAGCGCTCGGCATGGACGTCGGCGGGGGCTCGCTGTTCGAGGTCTGACTCCCGTCCGTTACCTCTGATCCGTACCTCTGATCCGTACCTCTGATCCGTACCTGTGATCCGCGCCTGCGATCCGTGCCTGTGACATTTCCGCGGGCCCTGGCGCAGCTCAGCGTGGGGGCACGGACACGGTGAGCTGTGTCGCGTCGGTACGGATGGGAAAGCGTGGGTCGAGGAGGGGAACCCCGTCGCGCACGGGCGCGGGACGAGGAGCTCGGCGTTGCGGTCGCGCGGGCGCAGGAGGGTGACGAGACGGCCTTCGCGGTCGCGTACCGCCTGGTGCAGCCGGGGCTCGTCGGCTATCTGCGGGGTCTGGTCGGCCACGACGGCGAGGTCGCGGAGGACATCGCGGCCGAGGCCTGGCTGGAGATAGCCCGCGATCTGGGGCGGTTCCGCGGCGACGGCGCGGGATTTCGCGGCTGGACGGCGACCATCGCGCGCCACCGGGCCCTCGACCATCTGCGGCGCCAGAAGGTCAGGCCTCGCCCGTCCGCCCTCGAACAGGACATGCTCGATCTGCCCGGGCCGCACAGCACGTCGGAGCAGGCGCTGGAGTCGATCTCCACGGAGGAGGCCCTCGCGCTGATCGCCGGGCTGCCGCGGGATCAGGCGGAGGCGGTGCTGCTGCGGGTCGTCGTCGGCCTGGACGCGTCGACGGCGGCGCGGGTGCTGGGGAAGCGGCCCGGGGCGGTGCGGACCGCCGCGTACCGGGGACTTCGGCGACTGGCCCAGCAGTTGGGGGGCTTGCGGTGAGGGGGTGGCGGCCGGGGCCGGCCGCGAAGCCCCTCGCCACGATCCTCGCGGAGGCGATCCGTGCCGAGCGGGTCGACGCGGAGGCGCAGCGCCATGCGGTCGCGGCGTTCCGCCTCGCCCGCACCAGGGTTGACCCTTCCCCGCCTACTCGCCCACACGACGATTGGCGCGTCTGAGGGAGGCGGGGGGAGGGGCTTGCGTCGTCTTCCCGCTGCACGTGCGTCGTGTGGCTGGTCGCGCAGTTCCCCGCGCCTCTGACAGGGCGCCTGTCCGTCTTGTCTCGTCCGCGCGTGCGTTGTGGCCGAGCGCGCAGTTCCCCGCGCCCCTGACGGGGACTCATGCGTCGTGCTTTGTCCGCACGCGCGTCGTGGCTGGTCGCGCAGTTCCCCGCGCCCCTGACGGGGCGATTCGGAGCCGCAGGGTGGAGATGTGCAGGCCCCGCCAAGGTGAGCGGCCGGGGTCGCCACCCCCCACAGGAGAGACCCCGGCCGTCACGCGGACGGACCGCACGCGGCCCGTACTCCCTTCAGCGCCGTGGGTGCGTTTTCTGTCACACCGCGTTCTGTCACGCGCTAGTTGCACGTTGTACCAAACATGGACGCGGGCCCACTTCAGCCCGTAGCGTGCTGCTTCGCGCCAGGCTGCGGGGTCAGGACCGCAACCGGTGTAGGCGCATAGGGAGAAGTTGTGCTGGGGGACGACGCGGAACTGACCGCCGCGGTGCTTGCGGCGCAGGACGGGGACGAGACCGCGTTCCGGACTGTGTACCGCGCCGTGCACCCGCGGCTGCTGGGCTACGTGCGCACACTGGTCGGAGACCCGGACGCGGAGGACGTCGCGTCCGAGGCCTGGCTGCAGATAGCCCGTGACCTGGACCGGTTCAGCGGCGACGCCGACCGGTTCCGCGGCTGGGCCGCGCGCATAGCGCGCAACCGCGCCCTGGACCACATACGTATGCGAGGCCGCCGCCCCGCGATAGGCGGCGACGAGACCGAGCTCACCGGAAAACCCGGCGACGCGGACACCGCCGACGAGGCGATGGAGTCCCTCGCCACCGGCGACGCCCTCGCCCTGATAGCCCAGCTCCCGCAGGACCAGGCGGAAGCGGTCGTGCTCCGGGTCGTCGTCGGCCTCGACGCCAAGAGCGCGGCCCAGACCCTCGGCAAGCGCCCCGGCGCGGTCCGCACCGCCGCGCACCGCGGCCTGAAACGGCTCGCGGAACTGCTCGGCGCGGACGGCCCGCTGAACGAAAGCGCACTGGACGCCGTACCGCCCCAGAGGGAGCGGCGCGGGCGCGCGGTGACATCCGCCGGTGTGACGCATTCGCGTTCGCGGGCGCAGAAGGACATGTGATGGCCGACGAGGACTACAGGTGGCTGGACCGCGAAGCGGCGGAGCGTTTGCTGAGCGGTGAGCCCGTCGACGGCACCGACGATCACGCACGGGAACGGGCCGCACAGCTGGCCAAGGCCCTGGCCTCGCTGGCTGCGGACGACCGCGCCGGCTCTGTCGTACCCGCCGACATTTCTTCCGAACTCCCTGGTGAGGCAGCCGCGCTCGCGGCGTTCCGGGAGGCCCGCGGCCCCAAGGCCCGAGCGGCTTCTACGCGCGTGGGAGCGGGCGTAACCGTACGTATCGGGCGCTCGGCCGAGTCTCCGCGCCCCGCGCGCTGGGCCCGCCCCCTGCGCTACGGACTCGCCGCCGTGCTCGCCGGCTGCATGATCGGCGGGGTCGCCGTCGCGGCCGGTACGGGCGTGCTGCCCTCGCCGTTCGGCGACCGGGAACAGCCGGGCCCCGCGGCCTCCGCGTCGTCCGTCGCGTCGCCCGAGCCGCTCGTGTCCCCGTCGGACGGCGCGAGCAACACCCCGGACGTCGAGCCCGACGATGTGACCACCACCCCGGAGGACCCCGCGCACGAGCCCGGCACCAGCGCGCCGCCGCCGCGCCGGACCGGGGACTCCGACGGCGCGTCCAAGGGCACCGCGGGCACCACCCAGCCCGGCTCCGGCGATCCGCAGCGCGAGGACGAGGCGAAGGACTGGTACCGCAAGGTGGTCTCCGCCTGCCGCGACTACCGCAGCGGAGAACTCCAGGGCGAGAAGAGGCGCCGCCTGGAGGAGGCCGCCAAGGGACCCAGGCGGGTGACCGAGTTCTGCGGTCGCGTCCTGGACGGATCGGGCAGCGACCGTGAGCACAACGGCGGTGGCGGCAACGGCGGAGGTGACGACGGCGGCGACAAGGGCGGCGACGGCGACAACGGCGACGGCGACGGATCATCCGGCGGCAACGACCACTGGGGCCACGGCGGCAGCAGCCCCGTCCCGCCGATCGTGGCGCCCTCGACCCCGCAGAACCCGCACCCGGCGCCCACGCCCACCGTCTCCGCCTCGTACAGCGCCCAGCCCGTGCTGCCCGGCTCCTGACCTGCTGAAAAGCCCCGCTCGCTGCGGGTGTGACGTTTTTTGAAGCAGTGACGCAGTAAGAAGTGAGCCGACTGGTCATCGGCCCGCGCACGAGCCAGGGGTTCCCCCCGTACCTTTGGCTCAGTGCCACCAGCGTGGGCGGGATACGTTCCCCCGATCCCGCCCACGCTGATTAATCTCCCGCGGATCGATCTCCCGCGTCACTTGTAGACGACGACCTTGTCGCCGTTCTTGACCTGCGCGAACAGGCTCGCGATCTTCTTCTTGTCCCGCACGTTCACACACCCGTGCGACGCGCCGTTGTAACCGGTCGCCGCGAAGTCCGACGAGTAGTGCACGGCCTGGCCGCCGCTGAAGAACATCGCGTACGGCATGGCGGTGTCGAAGAGCGTCGAGACGTGGTGCCGGGACTTCCAGTAGACGGTGAACGTGCCGTCGCGGGTCGGCGTGTACTGCGAGCCGAAGCGCACGTCCATCGTCGAGACGGTCCTGCCGTCGATCATCCAGGTCAGCGTCCGGCTCTCCTTGCTGATGCACATGACCCGGCCGGTCAGGCAGCGCTTGTCGGGCTTCGACGCCGGAATGCCGCCCCCGGAGTAGAGCTCGTACTTCGTGGGCTTGCGGGTCATGCCGACCAGCTTCTGCCAGGTGACCGTGTCCGTCGTGCCCGTGCGGGGCAGCCCGCGCTTGGCCTGGAATCCCTTGACCGCGGAGGTCGTGGACGAGCCGTACGTGCCCGAGGGGTTCTCGAAGAACCAGGCGATCTGCCGGAGCCGGGCCTGCATCTCACGCACCTGGTCGCCGCGCTGTCCGGGAGCGAGCAGGGTCTTGGGGGCCGGCTTGGGGACCGGCTTCGGGGTCGAGGTCCGCTCCGGCCTCCCGGACGGATCATCCGGGCCGCGCGAATCACCCGAGCCGCCCGAATCCGTCTTCGTCGGGGAGATCCGGACCGGATGCGCCTTCCCGTCCGAGCCATCGGCCTGGGCCTTGCAGCCGCCCACCAGGGCGACCGCGACCACGGCACCCACGGCTATCGCACCTGTGCGCACAATGCCCCCTGTCATCCCTCGACCGCTCGACAGACTCGCCGGGAGTGTTCCCCGCGAGTGACCACCCCTGAACGTTGCCCCATGCTGGAGGAGCACCGCTATACCGGAGAAGTAACGAAGGATCTCTGGCAGGAGGCACAGAGCGATGGCGCGTGAGTCGGAATCCGGACTGCCCTTCGAGCCCGTGTACGGCCCCGAGTCCCTCGACGGCTGGGATCCCGCGACGAAGCTGGGCACTCCCGGCGCGTACCCCTTCACGCGCGGCGTCTACCCGTCGATGTACACCGGCCGCCCCTGGACGATGCGCCAGTACGCGGGCTTCGGTACGGCCGTCGAGTCGAACGCCCGCTACAAGCAGCTGATCGCGAACGGCACGACGGGCCTGTCGGTCGCCTTCGACCTGCCCACCCAGATGGGCCACGACTCCGACGCCCCGATCGCCTCCGGCGAGGTCGGCAAGGTGGGCGTCGCGATCGACTCGATCGACGACATGCGGATCCTGTTCGGCGGCATCCCGCTGGACAAGGTCTCGACGTCGATGACGATCAACGCGCCCGCCGCGCTGCTGCTCCTGATGTACCAACTGGTCGGCGAGGAACAGGGAGTCGACGCGGGACAGCTGACGGGCACGATCCAGAACGACGTACTGAAGGAGTACATCGCGCGCGGCACGTACATCTTCCCGCCCAAGCCGTCGCTGCGGCTGATCGCCGACATCTTCAAGTACTGCCGGGCCGAGATCCCGAGGTGGAACACCATCTCCATCTCCGGCTACCACATGGCCGAGGCGGGTGCGACGCCCGCGCAGGAGATCGCCTTCACGCTGGCCGACGGCATCGAGTACGTCCGTACGGCGGTCGCCGCGGGCATGGACGTGGACGACTTCGCGCCCCGCCTGTCCTTCTTCTTCGTGGCACGCACGACGCTCCTGGAGGAGGTCGCCAAGTTCCGTGCCGCGCGCAGGATCTGGGCCCGCGTGATGCGCGAGGAGTTCGGCGCGAAGAACCCCAAGTCGCTGATGCTGCGTTTCCACACACAGACGGCCGGGGTCCAACTGACCGCCCAGCAGCCCGAGGTGAACCTCGTCCGGGTCGCGGTCCAGGGCCTCGGCGCGGTGCTCGGCGGCACCCAGTCGCTGCACACGAACTCCTTCGACGAGGCGATCGCGCTGCCGACCGACAAGAGCGCGCGCCTGGCGTTGCGCACCCAGCAGGTCCTCGCGTACGAGACGGACGTGACCGCCACGGTCGACCCGTTCGCCGGGTCGTACGTCGTCGAGAAGATGACGGACGACATCGAGGCCGCGATCCTCGGGCTCATGGAGCGCGTCGAGGACATGGGCGGCGCGGTCGCCGCCATCGAGAACGGCTTCCAGAAGGGCGAGATCGAGCGCAGCGCCTACCGCATCGCCCAGGAGACCGACTCCGGCGAACGCGTCGTGGTCGGCGTCAACCGCTACCAGCTGGACGCGGAGGAGCCCTACGAACCCCTCCGCGTCGACCCCGCCATCGAGGCCCAGCAGGCGGCCCGCCTCGCGAAGCTGCGGGCGGAGCGGGACCAAGCGGCGGTGGACGCGGCGCTCGCGGCGCTCCAGGAGGCGGCGAAGGGGGAGGCCAACGTCCTCCACCCGATGAAGGACGCGCTGCGGGCGCGGGCAACGGTGGGCGAGGTGTGCGACGCGCTGCGGGAGGTGTGGGGGGCGTACGAGCCGACGGATGTGTTCTGAGGCGCTCCGACGTTCCCTGACGTGGCCAGGTGTCCGCTGTGCGGACATCTGATCCCACATGCCGTACGCGCGTGCGAGACTCCGCCCATGCTGGGTGTCACCGATCTTCCGACCTATCTCGCGGGCCTCGCCCTGATCATTCTGCTGCCGGGGCCGAACTCGCTGTACGTGCTCTCCGTCGCCGCACGCCGCGGCGTACGCACCGGCTATACCGCCGCCGCGGGCGTCTGGTGCGGTGACGCCGTCCTGATGACGCTGTCGGCGGCCGGTGTGGCCTCCCTGTTGCAGGCCAACGCCCTGCTGTTCGGGATCGTGAAGTACGCCGGTGCCGGGTATCTGACCTGGCTCGCGATCGGGATGCTGCGGGCGGCCCTGGCGCTGTGGCGGGAGCGGCGGCAGCCGGCGGCCGAGGCCGGCACGGAGCCGCAGGATGGTGCCGCGGCGGAGCGGCCGTTCCGCAGGGCTTTGGTGATCAGCCTGCTCAACCCGAAGGCGATCCTCTTCTTCATCGCCTTCTTCGTGCAGTTCGTCGACCCGGGATACGCCTATCCCGCGCTCTCCTTCCTCGTGCTGGGTGTCCTCGCCCAGGTGGCGAGCGTCCTCTACCTCACCGCCCTGATATTCAGCGGCACCAAGCTGTCGGCCGCCTTCCGCCGCCGCAAGCGGCTCTCGGCGGGAGCCACTTCGGCGGCGGGTGTGCTGTTCCTCGGGTTCGCGGCGAAGCTCTCGCTCGCCAGCGGCTGAGTGCGGGTGCCGGACGTAGTACTGCGAAGGCGCCGCAACTGCGTAGGTGCCTCAGTGGTGCCAGGCCGCCCCTCCCGCGTTGTGGATCATGCGCTGGAGCACCTTGAGGGTGCGGATGTACTCCTCCTCCGTGATGCCGTCGTGGATCTCCGCGCGCAGCTTCCGCTGGAGCACGCCGGTCTCGTCCCTGAGCGTGCGGCCCTCGTCGGTGATGCGGAGGCGGCCTTCGGCGTCCTCGGTGAGCAGGCCGCGGTCGCGCAGGGCGCGGATGTCGTGGTGCAGGGGGCCGTCACCCACGTTCAGGTAGCCGCGCAGGGTGCCCACCACGGCCGCCTTCTCGCGGCCGTCCTCGGCGAGGACCTGGTTCAGGATCCACCACTGGGGCTGGGTGAGACCGGCCTGGGCCAGTGTGGTGCGGATGTGGTGGACGACGGCTTCGCCCGCCGCCGATGCCCAGTAGCCGATGGGCTGGGTGGTGAGGTCTTCGTCGCTGTGGCTGTACGTGAAAGTGTCCATGTCCAGAACGTAGAACCTCAAGTTTGATTGAGGTCAACTGTCTTGGGGAGACGGTATTTCAGGGCTTCAGGGCTTCAGCGGCTCAGCGGATCATCCCCAAGTACTCCGTCAGCCCCGTCGCATCCTCCCCCGCCCAGCCGACGTACCCGTCGGGCCGCACCAGGAAGAGCCCCTTGCCGTAGGGCGCGTAGCCGTCGATGCGATGTACGTGCACCAACTCCGCGTCCAGGAGCGGGAGTTCCGCGTCCGTTCCGACGGCGAGGAGTGTCCAGTGCGGGCCCCTGAACGCGTCGAAGAGCCGCCCCGTGCCGCACGGCCCGTCCGGCGCGCGATCGCCCGCCCGCAGTGCCTCCTCCGGGAGGCCGTCCCGGGTCTCCACCGCCAGGGAGCTGTCCCGGTAGCCCAGGCCCAGTTGGCGGGTGGCCGCCCCGCGCCGCTCCTCGCCCCGGTGGATACGGGTGGACAGGCCGAGCATCTGCGCGGCGATGGGCAGGCGCTCCGCCTCGTACGTGTCGAGGAGTTCCGCGGGGGCGCCGCCCCGCAGGACCGCGCCCAGCTTCCAGCCCAGGTTGTAGGCGTCCTGCACGCTCGTGTTCAGGCCCTGCCCGCCCGCCGGTGAGTGCACGTGCGCCGCGTCCCCGGCGAGGAACACGCGGCCCTCGCGGAACCGGTCCGCCATCGCCGCGCGCGGCCGGAAGCCGGAGGCCCAGCGCACCTCGGTCACCTCGTCGGCGGTGAGGTGCGTACGGGCGGCGACGACCTCGCGTACGCCTTCGAGTGAGGTGTCGGGGTCGGTTCCGTCCGTGAACTGGGCCGTGAGCTGGAAGTCCGGCGTGCCCGCCAGCGGGCAGACGGCCAGGAAGCCCGCGCCCTCGGCGGTGGGCGCGAACATGTGCCAGTTGTCGCGGTCCAGGGTGGGGATGCGGACGTCGGCGACCAGGATCGGGTCCGGGTCGACGATCCCCGAGCTCTCGGCTTCGTTCGAGCAGGGGAGGCCCCACCCGCCCGTCATGCCGATGCCGAGCGCGGCCCGCACGGCCGAACGGCCGCCGTCGGCCGCCACGGCGTACGCGGCGCGGACGGTCCGGCCGTCCGAGAGCCGGGCGGTGACGCCTTCGTCGTCCTGCGTGAGGCCGGTCAGCGCGGCGCCGAACTCGATCTCGTCGCCGCCGAGTTCGCGCAGGCGGGCGTAGAGGATCTCCTGTGTGCGCCACTGGGGGAGCATGAGCGGCCGGTCGTACGGGGCGTCCTCCGTCGGCTCCGTCTCGTCGGTCATCCGGTGCTCGCCCTGCCGCTCGCCGTCGCGCCAGATCATGCCGACCGGGTAGGTGCCACCCGCCGCCTCGGCCGCCTCGATGATCCCGAGGTCGTCGAAGACCTCCTGGGTGCGGGGCTGGAGGCCCTTGCCGCGCGAGCCGGGGAAGAGGGCGTCGGCCCGCTCGACGAGCAGGGCGCGCACACCGCGCCGGGCGAGGTCGCAGGCCAGGGTCAGGCCCGTGGGGCCCGCGCCCACGACGAGTACGTCCGTCGTGATGAACCCGGATGAGGCGCTCTCGATGTTGTCCTTAACGCTGTTAAGTTCCATGTCCCAGAGCCTGCGCTTAACAGTGTTAAATTGTCAAGGTGGCTACGACACCCCTGGACCGCACCCGCGTGGCGCGCGCCGCCCTGAAGCTCCTGAACGAGACCGGCCTCGAAGGGCTCTCCCTGCGCGCCATCGCCAAGGAGCTGGACGTCAAGGCGCCCGCTCTGTACTGGCATTTCAAGGACAAGCAGGCGCTGCTCGACGAGATGGCGACGGAGATGCTGCGGCGCATGAACGAGGAGCTCGCGGCGGACGAGCAGCCGGACACCGAGTGGCCGGACGCCCTCTCCGCGGCGCTGCGGGGCCTGCGGCGGCACCTGCTGATGTACCGCGACGGCGCGAAGGTCTACAGCGGTACGCGCTTCACGGACATGTCGTACGCCGCCCCCATGGAGGCCCACCTGCGCATGCTCACCGGCGGCGGCTTCACGCCGGGTGCGGCGGCCCGCGCCTGGCTCACGGGGTACAGCTACACGATCGGCTACGTGATCGAGGAGCAGTCCATGGGCCCCGACCCCGTGAAGGAGGAGGGCGGCTACGACCTGGCGGCGCGGGCCGAGCGCCTCGCCGCGTACCCGCTCGCGGCGGCCGCGGGCGACGAGATGTTCCGTGACTACGACGCGGGGTTCGAGAAGGGGCTTGCCGCGGTGGTCGCCGGGATCGGGGCGACGATGCGGGACGCGCCGGGAGCCTAGTCTTGCCCCATGAACGAAGGCGAGACGTTGGAGCGGCTGGTCCAGGAGCTGGTGGACGCGATGGGGGAGGCCGAGGTCGCCATGGGCGAGGCGATGGACATAGCGCGCGCGGTGTCGGCCGACGACTCCACCGACACCGCCGAGACCACCACCGAAGCCGGCGGAGTCACTTCCGAGCGGTCATGAGCCCGTTGCGGATCAGCGGGGTGAGCCGCTCCTCGACGAAACGGTTCAGCAGCCATGCGAGCAGCAGCATCGCCGCGATCGTGAGACCGAAGGTCGCGTACGACGGGAGCCCGAGCTTCCGGTGCAGTACGCCCACCGTCACCCAGCCCAGGTGCTCGTGCACCAGGTAGAACGGGTACGTCAGGGCGCCCGCCACCGTCAGCCACTTCCAGTCGGCCCGGTGCAGCGCGCCGAGCCCGATCAGGAGCACCGCCGCGAAGCCCGCCGTCACGACCGCGATGATGCCGAAGGACGTGCGGTAGGAGAAGAAGTCGGGGTTCGGCGCGTGCCACAGGCGGGAGACCGCGTAGTGCTGGCCGATCAGCCAGCTCACCCCCACGATGCCCCAGGCCGTGAGGTCCTTGCGGTCGCGGTGCAGGAGGTAGATGCCGATGCCGCCGACGAAGAAGGGCGCGTACTCGGGCATCAGGACGAGGTCGAGCAGCGGCTCGTTCGCGCCCTCCGCGACGACCGCGGCCAGCGTCCACACCGCGCAGAACAGGATCACGCGGGCCCGGTTGGCGCCCGGCATGACCACGAAGAGCGCGAACAGGGCGTAGAAGCGAAGCTCCGCCCAGAGCGTCCAGCAGACGCCGAGGACGCGGTCCACGCCCAGCGGCTGCTGGAGCATGGTCAGGTTCACCAGGGCGTCGCTGGGCGAGACCGCCTCGTATGCGACGACGGGCAGCGCGAAGACCGCCGTGACCAGGATGATCGCGGCCCAGTACGAGGGCAGCAGCCGCGAGGCGCGTGACGCGAAGAACGCGCGCAGCGGACGGCCCCAGCCGCTCATGCAGATCACGAAGCCGCTGATCACGAAGAAGATCTGTACGCCGAGGCAGCCGTAGGCGAACCAGTTGTGCGCCGTGGGGAACTGGACCTGCGGCGAGCTGCCCCAGGCCTCGCTGATCTCGCCGTCCCGGCCGCCGTAGTGGTAGGCCGCCACCATCAGGGCCGCGATGAGCCGCAGCCCGTCGAGCGCCCTGAGGCGGGGCCGCGCACGCTTGGCGGCCGGGGCCGGTATCGAGCGCGTGAGGGCCTGAGCCCCCGAGTGCTGGGGGAGCGTGGTTCCGGGAGAGGTCATCCGAGTGCGGTCCGCTTGATGGAGCGCTGGACCGAACGGGCGCGGCGCGCGACCCGGCGTACGGCCGCGTTGCGCGGGATGAACGAGAGCTGCGAGGGCAGCGCTCCGGGCAGGGCGAGGGCCGTGAGGCGGCGCCGCTTGAAGTAGCGCCAGGTGTGCGGGGTGAGGTGCGTCGAGAGGTACCGTTCGGCGGCCGTGCGCCGGCGCGGGTAGATCTGCGGCTGCATGGCGAAGCCGACGGCGACGAGCAGCTCGCCCAGGTCGGCGACCGGCATGCCCGGCTGCCGTCCGGTGACCGCCCCCTTGTCGGCGAGGTCGGGGATCAGCGCGTCCACGATGGTGACCGGGACGCGGTTGCTGTTCTGGTAGGGCGCGAGCCGCTCCAGGAGGGTCTCCGTGCCGGTGCGGGCGACGGGCAGGCCGTACAGCGCGGACGCGGTGAGCAGCGCCGTCGAGAAGCAGCCGACGACGAGCGCGGGACGCATCCGCTGGTACAGGACCTCGGCGAGGACCGGCGAGTCCAGGACGGTCAGCTCCACGCCGATCGCCTCCGCCTCCTTCTCCAGGAGGCGCGACCAGCGGGCCGGGGCCGTCGGATGCGGCTTGAACACCACGCGTGTATGGCCGAGTTCGGCGGCGCCGCGCACCATGCGCACATGGAGCTCCTCCTCTTCCTCGGCGGTCAGGATGCCGAGGGCGGAGAGGTACTGGCCCAGGAGCAGGGCGGGCTCGGCGATGTCGGGGAGGTCGGGGACGTCCGCGTCGGAGTCGGCGAGGCGGTCGAGGACCTTCACGAACGCCTCGGTCGGCACGATCTCCGGCTCGACGCCGAACTCGGTCAGGAGCAGCGGGGTCAGGCCGGGCACCAGGTCCAGGTGCAGCAGGCGGCGCACCCGCGTGCCGACCAGCGGGTCGATCTTGTTGCGGGTCGGGCCGTAGCTCATCAGGCCGTCCGCGTAGACGTCCACGGGCGCGCCCGTGAAGATCTGTGTGAGGGCCAGGGCCGGGTTGACCTGGATCGACTCGACGGCCAGCTCGATGTCGTCGTCACCGAGGTCCCACAGGAGCCGGATGTACCGCTCCCACATAGGGATGTCGTCCGCCCGGGGGGCCCAACCGCCCGGATGGAAAGGGGAGATGGCCTCGTTCCACGACCGTACGTCGTCGAAGCGGTCCCGCAGGCGTGCGAAACCCGGCATCTCGTCCACGGAGGGGGTCGTCTCCGGCGTCGCCGCGTTGTTGCTGACGAGCAGCAGCCGCCGGTCGGCGGGGCCGAAGCGGTCGGCGTCGATCGCCGCGGCCAGCGTCGCGGTGCCGTACAGCGTGGACGCGAGGAAGATCTGCGTCGTCGCCATTACGCGGCCACCTCCGCCGACACCGGTCGCCGGCGAAGACGGCGCAGGCGCGTCGCCCGCTGTATGTCCATGGAGTCGAGGGCGTCGTCGAGAACACCCTGCGGCATCCGCTTCAGGGCGGCCGCGCTCAGTGACTTCAATTTCCGCGCCACTTGTGGCTCGAACCTTTCGATGGATCCCAGATGGTGGGAAATGATCGCGCAATAGGTGCGGACTGCCTTCGGCAGGAGTTTGTCCGCGTCCCGGTCCTCGGCAGTTTCGCGGACCACCTGGTCGAATGCCCGGATGAAATCGAGCTGTCGTACGTCGCCGATCTGTGTCAGTGACGAGGCGACCCCGCGCCGGTAGAAAACGCCGAGCAGACCCACCGCGGCGAAGGACTCCGCCTCACGGTGCAGCCGCCAGATCCACGGCCGGTCCTCCGCGGTGCGCAGGCCGTCCGTGAAGTGCAGCAGGCCCTGGTCGGCGAGGCGCCGGTGGTAGATGCCCGCCCACGCGTAGGCGTAGTCGACGGACGTCGACCGGTCGGCGGGCAGGATGACGTCCCGCGGCGGCATGACGACACCGCGCCTGCCGTGCGGGACACGGTGGATGCTGCGGGCCCGAGCGGTGCACTGCACATGGTCGGTGCGCACGAAGTCGCAGCCCAACTGCTCTATGGCGGACACGAGTTGTGCGTAATAGCCGGGCGCGAGCCAGTCGTCACCGTCCAGGAAGGTGAGGTACTCGCCGCGCGCCGCGTCAAGGCCTGTGTTGCGGGCGGTCGCCAGACCGCCGTTCGTCTCATGTCTGAGATGGACGGCGCCGGGCAGCTCGCGCGCGGCACGCTCCAGGATCTCTGGAGTCTCGTCCTTCGAACAGTCGTCGACGAGAATGAATTCGAAGTCGTCGCGTGCGTTCGCTCGCAGACTCTTCAAGGTGTCGGGCGCGTATTGCTGCACGTTGTAGAACGGCACGATGACGGAGAGCTTAACCACGTGGGTGACGTTAGGTGTCGGCCCGGCATTCGTCTTGGCCGAAGGTGAGATGCCAGGTGAACGAAGCGTGGCGGAATGGTTAACCCGCCTGCCCACCGGCGGATTCCCGGGCTGATTCGCCATTCGTCGGCATGCTGTTAACCGTTTGTTGCACCTGAGTTGGGCCGCCAATCGGAATGCCTTCCTAGCGTCTTGGCTGTGCCAGTAAGCAACAGCGGGACGACACGGATCACCGTGCTCGCCGACTCCGACACCCGGTGGAAATGGGGTGCGCTCACCGCGAGCCGCCTCGCCGGTGAGGGAGCGGATTCGGGTGAGGGAGCGGACACGCACCTCGACGGACGCCTCCTCCGGGGCCGGGCCACGCCCACCGTCCGTCAGCTCGAAGAGGTCGGAGTGCGCGCGGACTCGCTCCGCGAGGTCACCGCCGTCGAATTCCTGCGCGAGGTGGAGCGCGATGCGCCCGACGTGATCGTGCTCGCCCTCGTGGGCGGCGCGGTCCAGGCGGTGCTGCACGGACTCGCCCGCATAGCGGAGGGCGCCGCGGGCACGAAGCGGCCCGTCGTCGTCACCGGCTATGTCGGCGTCGTCTACGAGAAGCTCGCCGACGGCCTGCTGCTGAGGCACGGCGCGGACGTCGTCCTCGCCAACTCCCGGCAGGACGCGGAACGCTTCCGCGCCGTGTACGAGGGGGTCGGCGCCGACGCGTCGGGCGTCGTGGAGAGCGCGCTGCCGTTCCTCGGCGGCGCCGCCTACCTCGGAAAGGACCAGAAGCACGACCCGTACACGGTCGTCTTCGCCGCGCAGCCCTCCGTGCCGGACAGCCGCGCACACCGGACGTACCTGCTGCGCCGCATGGTCCAGCACGCCCGGATGCACCCGGACCGCGAGGTCCTGCTCAAGCTGCGCAGCAAGCCCGGCGAACACACCACGCACATCGAGGAACTGCCCTACCAGAAGCTCGCCAAGGGCGAGGACCTGCCGCCCAACTGCCGCCTCGTGTACGGGAACATGGGCGAGGTCCTGGACCGCACCGACCTGCTCGTCACGATCAGCTCCACCGCCGCGCTCGAATCCCTGCACCGCCGCATCCCCACCGTGGTCCTCACCGACCTCGGAGTGCGCGAGGCGCTCGGCAACCACCACTTCATCGGCTCCGGATGCCTGGCGTCCTGGGACGAGATCGACGCCGGGCACAGCCCCGAGGCCGCTCCGGAGTGGGTCGCACGGCAGGGCGTGGCACCCGACGGGACGTACGCCAAGGCGTTCGACGCGGCACGACAGCGCGTCGCGGACCTGCTCGCACAGCCCCAACTGCCGCCCATCGCCCCGTACTACAGCCTCACCACGGCCCCCGGATACCTCCCCGGCATCCTGGCCCGCCACCACCTCGGCCCGGACGGAGCCCCGCTCCCCGGCGCCCCCGCGGCGGACCGCGAGCCGGGCCCCGTGCGCCAGGCCGTCCGCAGCGCGGCCCGCGGCGCCTACCGGCACGGGGTGCAGCGCGTGGCCCCCGTCATCCGGCGGATGGGCGAGCTGTGATCCCCCCGCAAGGGCCCTCGCAAGGCCCCCGACCTGCTCAAGGCCCTCTTCCTGGCCCTCAAGGAGCCCCCATGTCCCACCCCCAGCCAGCGGGTACCCCGGTACAGCCGGTGCGCCGCGTCCTGGCCGTCATCCCGGCCCGCGGCGGCTCCAAGGGCGTGCCCGCCAAGAACCTGGCCCCGGTCGGCGGTGTGCCCCTGGTGGCGCGCGCCATCCGCGAGTGCCTGGCGTCGCGGCTCGTCACGGACGTCGTCGTCTCCACGGACGACCACGTGATCGCCGAGGCCGCCCGCTCGGCCGGCGCCGAGGTGGTCCTGCGGCCCGCGGCGATCGCGGGGGACACCGCGACCAGTGAGGCGGCGGTGCTGCACGCGATGGACGCCCACGAGGCGCTGCACGGCACCTCCGTGGACGTCGTCCTGCTCGTGCAGTGCACCAGCCCCTTCATCGTCCGCGAGGACATCGACGGCGTGGTCGGCTCGATCGTGGACGGCGGCGCGGACACGGCGCTGACCGTCGCGCCCTTCCACGGCTTCGTGTGGCGGGACGCCGACGACGAGCCCGCGGCCCTCGACGCCCGCCGCACCGGCGAGGTCGGCGGCACCACGAAGGTCGCCAGCGCGACCGCCACCGACGGCGGTTACGGCGTCAACCACGACAAGTCCTTCCGCCCGCGCCGCCAGGACCGCCCCCAGGACCTCCTGGAGACCGGCGCGGTCTATGCCATGGACGTGGCCGGCTTCCGCGAGCACAAGCACCGCTTCTTCGGCCGCACGGAGCTGGTCCGCACGGACCCCGCGCGCGTCCTGGAGATCGACGACCCGCACGACCTCGCCCGCGCCAGGGCGCTCGCGCCGCTCTTCGACTCCGGCCGGGCCGACGCCCTTCCGACCCGCGACGACATCGACGCGGTCGTACTCGACTTCGACGGCACCCAGACCGACGACAGGGTGCTGATCGACTCCGACGGACGGGAGTTCGTCTCCGTGCACCGCGGGGACGGCCTCGGCATCGCCGCCCTGCGTGACTCGGGCATCCCGCTGCTGATCCTGTCCACGGAACAGAACCCGGTCGTCGCCGCCCGGGCCAGGAAGCTCAAGATCCCGGTCCTGCACGGCATCGACCGCAAGGACCTCGCACTCAAGCAGTGGTGCGAGGAGCAGGGCATCGCTCCCGAGCGCGTGCTCTACGTCGGCAACGACGTCAATGACCTCCCGTGCTTCGGCCTCGTCGGCTGGCCCGTGGCGGTCGCGAGCGCCCACGACGTCGTACGCGGCGCCGCACGCGCGGTCACCGCTCTCCCCGGCGGTGACGGCGCGATCCGAGAGATCGCCGCATGGATCCTCGGCCCCTCCCTCAACAAGTAAGGAAAGTTCCTGTCATGAGCTCCAACTCCCGTCTGCGCACCTTCGGTTCGAAGACCGCCGGCCCCGGCCACCCCGTCTACATCACCGGTGAGATCGGCATCAACCACAACGGCGAGCTCGACAACGCCCTCGCCCTGATCGACGTGGCCGCCGACGCCGGCTGTGACGCGGTCAAGTTCCAGAAGCGCACCCCGGAGATCTGCACCCCGCGCGACCAGTGGGACATCGAGCGCGACACCCCCTGGGGCCGGATGACGTACATCGACTACCGCCACCGCGTGGAGTTCGGCGAGGCCGAGTACCAGGCCATCGGCGAGCACTGCAAGAAGCGCGGCATCGACTGGTTCGCCTCCCCGTGGGACACCGAGGCCGTCGCCTTCCTGGAGAAGTTCGACGTCCCGGCCCACAAGGTCGCCTCCGCGTCGCTGACGGACGACGAGCTGCTCCGCGCCCTGCGCGCCACGGGCCGCACGGTCATCCTCTCGACCGGCATGTCGACCCCGAAGCAGATCCGTCACGCGGTCGAGGTCCTCGGCTCGGACAACATCCTGATGTGCCACGCCACGTCGACGTACCCGGCGCAGGCCGAGGAGCTCAACCTCCGCGTCATCAACACCCTCCAGGGCGAGTACCCGAACGTCCCGATCGGCTACTCCGGCCACGAGACGGGCCTGCAGACCACGCTCGCCGCGGTCGCCCTCGGCGCCACCTTCGTGGAGCGCCACATCACCCTCGACCGCGCCATGTGGGGCTCGGACCAGGCCGCGTCGGTCGAGCCGCAGGGCCTGACCCGCCTCGTCCGCGACATCCGCACCATCGAGGCCTCCCTCGGTGACGGCGTCAAGAAGGTCTACGAGTCGGAGCTCGGCCCGATGAAGAAGCTCCGCCGTGTCGCGGGCGTCGTCGCCGAGGCCGACGCGGCCGAGCGCGAGCCGGTCGCGGTCTGAGCGCGCGGACGCTCTTGACGGGACCTCTCACCAGGTCCCCTTACCAGGACAGGACACGGTCATACGACGATGAGTCCCCGACCCGGGCCGAAGGCCCCCACCACCGCGGCGCCCACCACCCTGGCGTTCGTGGAGAGCCCTGTGCAGCTGCTCAACGTCCTTGAGTGGGCGCATTCGGCAGGGGCGACCGGCCCGGCCGGGGGACTCACCGTCGTCGTCCTCTCCCCGAACGACCCCATGACCCGCGGCCAGCTGCGCCGGATGGCCCAGCTGGCCCGTGACGAGGGCCTGAACGTCCGCTGGGAGGAGGCGCGCGGCGGAGCCGCGGCTCCCTTCCAGACCATCGGCGGCCTGACGGGCGCGCTGCGCGGGGCGGACCGGATCGTGATCGGCGACCCGTTCTCGCGCTACGTACAGCTGCTCCTGACGATCACGCGGGCCCGCTCCCTCGTGGTCGTGGACGACGGCACGGCCACGATGGAGTTCGTGGCCCAACTGGCCGCCGGTGAGCGCCTGGTGCGCTGGCACCGCCGCGGTGGCCGTCCCGGCGCCCGCGACATCGCCTTCGCCCCGATCTCGGCCTCCGCCCGGCGCCGCCTGACGCCCGGCGGCAGGCGCACGGTGGAGGTCTTCTCCTCCATGCCGATCGAATCGGCCCCGGACGGGGTGCGTGTGACGGTCAACAGCTTCGCCTGGACCCGCGACCGCTTCGGCCCGCCGCGCGTCTCCAAGGGCGCCGACCTGGTCGGCACCTCCCTGGTGGAGACGGGCGTGGTGGACCTGGACCGCTACGTGGAAGCGGTCCGCGCCCTCTCCCGGGCGCACGGCGCGACGCGCTACTTCGCACACCGCCGCGAGAGCTCCGACAAACTCCACCGTCTCGCGGTCGAGACGGGCCTGCAGGTGGTCCGCCCGGACCTGCCGCTGGAACTGATCGCACGGCGCGGCCCGATCGGCCGGACGATCCTCAGCTTCCCGTCGACGGTGGTCCACACCCTTCCGCTCGCCCTCGCGGGCACGGAGGTCCGCGTGGCGGTCTGCGACATCGACCCGGCCTGGCTGACGGAGAACGCCTCACCGCGGGCCCAGGGCTTCCTGTCGGGCGTCACGGGCACGGCCCGCGACGTACACCGCCTGGCCTCGGTGGCGGCGGGCGCGGCCGGCGCACCGGGAGTGGCGGGGGCGGCGGCCGGCGCCACGGCGTGACGCTCGCTCTACGGAGCTTGCTGGGCCTCTACGGGACCGTGAGCACGATCTTGCCCCGGATGTGACCTCGGGCTGCGCGTTCGTGCGCGGCCCGGGCGTCCGCGAGCGCGAACGTGCTGTCGATCGCGACCCGGACCGTGCCCGCGTCGAGCAGGCGGCCCAGTTCGGCGAGCTGCGCGCCGTTCGAGCGGACCTGGGTGCCCGTGACCGTGACGCCCAGCTTCGCGGTCTCTTCATCGTCGAACGCACCGAAGAACACGGGGAAGTGGGAGCCGCCGCGCTTGAGCGTGCGCAGGAAGCGCCTGCTGTCGGGGCCGCCGACTGCGTCGAGGACGACGTCGACGTCGTGCACGAGTTCCTCGGGGCGCCCCTTCGTGTAGTCGATGAACTCGTCGGCGCCGAGCTCGCGCAGGAACGCTTCATGACCGCCCGACGCCACCGCGATGACGCGGGCGCCCTGCCACTTCGCGAGCTGGACCGCGAAGTGCCCCACGCCGCCCGCGGCGCCGTTGACGAGCACCGTCGTGTCGGCTCCGAGCGGCACCGGACGATGCCGGGCCGCCTGGAAGGGCGACGGGTGATCGTGCCCGAGCTCGATCAGGAACTGCCATGCGGTGAGCCCGGCCATGGGCGCTCCGGCGGCGTGCACGTGATCGATGCCGACCGGTTTGAGTGCGAGGTCCGAGGCGGGCGCGGCCACGTACTCGGCGTAGGCGTGGCCCTCGAAGCTGGGGAAACGCAGCAGACCGAAGACCTCGTCGCCGACGGAGAAGCCGTCCACATCCGCGGCGACCGCCTCGACGACGCCGGAGAGATCCGTCCCGGGGATCACGGGCAGCTCGAACCTCGGCCTCGTCTCCGGAGGCAGGTTGGACATCCCGTCCCGCAGGTACCAGTCGGGGGGATTGATGCCGGCCGCGTGGACGCGGACGAGCACCTCGCCCGGCCCCGGCTCGGGCATCGGCACCTCGTCGTAGCGCAGTACCTCGGGCCCGCCGTGCTCCAGGAGCCGGACCGCCCTCATCGTCGGCTGTGTCGGCTGTGTCGGCATCGTTTTCTCCTGCTCGCGTTGCGGGATACGCTGATTCGGATCAGCGGTCCACATAAGTGAACCACTGATCCGAATATATGGACCACCGATCCGGATCGTCAAGCGCAAGCATCGAGCCGGACAGCCGAGCCGGACAGTCATGCCGGGGCAGCCATGCCGGGACAGCCAAGAGGGAAGACATGCGGGCCGACGCCCAGAAGAACCGCGACCACCTGCTCGCCGTAGCGGGCACCGCCATCGCCGAGCAGGGCGTGGAGGTGTCCCTGCGCGACATCGCGCGCAGGGCCGACGTCGGGCTCGCGACGCTGCTGCGCCACTTCCCGACGCGCGAGGCGCTGCTCGACGCCCTGCTCCGCACGAGCTTCGACGAGCTGACGGCCAGGGCGGGCGAGCTGGAGACGTCGAGCGCACCCGACGAAGCCCTGGTCTCCTGGCTGCGCGACTGCGTCGTGTGGACCACCGAGTACCGGGGTGTGACCGTCCTGATGGCGGCCGCCATCGAGGACCCCGATTCCGCGCTCCACGCTTCGTGCGTCACCCTGCGCTCGGCCGGCGCGCGCCTCCTCGCCCGCGCCCAGGCCGCGGGCACGGCGCGCGGCGACATCGACGGCTCCGATGTGTTCGCGCTGGTGGCCATGCTGGCCTGGCTCGGCGATCAGCCCTCGCTCGCCCCGCGCGCCGAGCGCCTCTTCGGGGTGGTCGCGAGCGCGCTCCTGACGAGCGCGGGGGGCAGCTGAAACGCCCGGTACCACCGCGGGCGCGCCGCCCCGCACGGGCCGCCTCGGGAGGCGCGGGAGGTCGCATGCCGGATGTCCGCGACGGTAGATTTGCAATAGGCCGGATCCCGACCCATTGGCCTCCGGGGAGCCTCGATGACCTCGTCCGCAGCCCCTGTGGCCTCGTCTGCCTCCCTGATGGGGCGCGAGAGAATACCCAGCGCGACCAGCACTCATGCGCCACGCGGCCACTTTTTCTTACCCTATCGGGCTGAACTTTTGTTGATCGTGGGTCAGTTGGCCCACGCGCCGCCCTACTCTTCAGAGGGTGAACCAACTGATGTCACGAGATTCCGAGCGAGGGTCCGGGGCTGATCTGCCCGGGGAAACAGCGGGGGACGCCCCCGGGGAAGCAGCACTCCCCGGTGCGCTCCCGGATGCCTTGCGCGCCGAACTCATCGCCTTCCGCCGCGACTTGCACATGCACCCCGAGCTCGGAAACCAGGAGTTCCGCACCACCGCGGCGCTCAAGGCCCGGCTGGAGCGCGCGGGTCTCGAACCCCGCGTACTCGACATCGGCACGGGACTCGTCTGTGACATCGGCGCCGAGGAGTGGGACGGCGTGCGCCCCATGCTCGCGCTGCGTGCCGACATCGACGCGCTGCCCATCCCGGACACCAAGCTGGGCGTTCCGTACCGCTCCACCGTGCCCGACCGCGCCCACGCCTGCGGGCACGACGTGCACACCACCGTGGTGCTCGGCGCCGGGCTCGTCCTCGCCGAGCTCGCGAAGCAGGGGCAACTGCCCTGCCCCGTACGGCTGATCTTCCAGCCCGCCGAGGAGGTCCTGCCCGGCGGCGCGCCCGACGCCATCGAGTCGGGTGTGCTCGACGGGGTGGGCCGCATCATCGGCGTGCACTGCGACCCCCGTGTCGACGCCGGGAAGATCGGGCTGCGGCACGGCGCGATCACCTCCGCCTGCGACCGGCTCGAGGTGTCACTGGACGGCGCGGGCGGTCACACCGCGCGCCCCCACCTGACCACCGACCTCGTGACCGCCGCCGCCAAGGTCGTCACCGAGGTGCCCGCCCTGGTCGCCCGCCGCATCGACGCCCGCTCGGGGCTCGCGGTGACCTGGGGCCGCATCGAGTCCGGCCACGCCTGCAACGTCATCCCGCAGCACGCCGAACTCTCCGGCACCGTCCGCTGCCTGGACCTCACCGCCTGGCGGAAGGCGCCCGACCTGGTGCACGGCGCCATCCAGGAGATCGCCGACCTGTACCGCGCCAAGTCCGAGGTGAACTACATCCGCGGGGTGCCGCCCGTGGTGAACGACCCCGAGGTGACCGAGCTGTTGCGCGAATCCATGGAGCTGCGGCGCGGGCCGCAGGCCGTCGAGGACACCGAACAGAGCCTGGGCGGCGAGGACTTCTCCTGGTACCTGGAGCACGTGCCGGGCGCCATGGCCCGCCTCGGCGTCCGTACGCCCGGCGAGCGCACCGTCCGCGATCTGCACCAGGGCGACTTCGACGCCGACGAGTCGGCGATCACGGCGGGTGTCGAGCTCTTCACCGCCGCGGCACTGCTCGACGGCGCCCGGTAGGTAACCACCGCTATCGGCCGGTTACGGCACACCCGTTCACCCGGACGTAACCGGCCCTCGGCACGAATAGGTAACGGCCGCGCGAAACCCCGTTCCCCTCCCTTTCTACGCGCGTTACTGTGCGCCGAAATCAGTGCCGTCAACGGTGCTTTGGGGAACGTGAGGGGTGCGTCCTATGCGTCTTCGTGGTGGATCTCGTGGAATCCACGGATCTCGTGGATCGAGGCTTTCCCAAGTGGCCGTGGTGGTGGCGTCCCTCGCCCTCGCGGCCTCGGCGTGCGGCAAGACCAGCAACGAGGCTTCGCAGGACGACGACAAGGACGACAAGTCCTCGGGGTCCTCGGAGTACAAGGGCAAGGGCATAGGCCTGGCGTACGACATCGGCGGCAAGGGCGACCAGTCCTTCAACGACGCCGCGTACTCCGGCTACTCCAAGGCCCGCAAGGACTTCAAGGTCGGCGGCGTCGACATGGAGCCGGGCGACGGCGAGTCCAGCGCCGACAAGGTGCAGCGTCTGGAGCAGCTGGCGCGGCAGGGCTACAACCCGGTGATCGGCGTCGGCTTCGTCTACGCGCCCGCCGTGAAGGAAGCCGCCGAGAAGTTCCCGAAGACCACCTTCGGCATCATCGACGACAACACGGTGAAGGCGGACAACGTCGCCGACCTCGTCTTCCACGAGGAGCAGGGCTCGTACCTGGCCGGTGTCGCCGCGGCCAAGGCCACCAAGGCCGACCACGTCGGATTCATCGGCGGCGTCGACATCAACCTCATCCACAAGTTTGAGGCCGGCTTCGTACAGGGCGTGAAGTCCGTCGACCCGAAGATCAAGATCGAGAAGCGGTATCTGACCGAGAAGCCCGAGGAGGGCGGCTTCTCCAGCCCCGACAAGGGACAGAACGCGGCCAGTGGCCAGATCGAGTCGGGCGCCGACGTGATCTACCACGCGGCGGGGCTCTCCGGTCAGGGCGTGATCCAGGAGGCGGGCTCGCAGAAGGTGTGGGCGATCGGCGTCGACTCCGACCAGTACAAGCAGAAGGCCCTGGCCAAGTACAAGGACTACATCCTCGGCTCGGCCCTCAAGGACGTCGGCGGCGCCGTCTACGACCTCACCAAGTCGGTCGTCGAGGGCAAGCCGATGACGGGCGAGCAGCGCTACGACCTGAAGTCGGGACGCGTCGGGTTCTCCGACACGAATCCGAAGTACACGGCGATGAAGGACGTGGTCGCCGCCGTGGAGAAGGCCAAGAAGGACATCATCGACGGCAAGGTCACGGTCAAGACCGTTCCGTAGCCGTACCTGTGATGCCCGTGGGGCGCCCCGCTGTGTGCGGGGCGCCCCACACTGCGTACACGCTCCCGCAACCCCGCGGCCACAGCTCGATAACGGACGGGACAGAAGGGTTCTTATGTCAGGTCTACGCGCGTTACGCTGCGGCGAAATCAGCGCCAGGTGAGGCGCTCGTACGTGCTTGTGCTTGCTTGTACATAAGGAGTTCCTCTCTATGCGCCGGGTTTCCCGAATCGCCGCAGCGGGCATCGCGACCGCCGCACTCGCCGTATCCGCCACCGCTTGCGGCGGCACGTCCAGCGACGCCGCAGGCTCCAAGAGCGACGGCAAGGGCAAGGGCGTCGCCATCGCGTACGACGTCGGCGGCAAGGGCGACCAGTCCTTCAACGACGCCGCGACCGCCGGCATGGACAAGGCCGCCAAGGACCTGAAGATCGGCAAGAAGGCCGTCGAGCCGACGGACGGCGAGTCCGACGCCGACAAGGCCCAGCGTCTCACCGAGCTCGCCAAGCAGGGCTACAACCCGGTGATCGGCATCGGCTACGCCTACGCGCCCGCCGTGAAGGAGGTCGCCGCGAAGTTCCCGAAGGTCACCTTCGGCATCGTCGACGACGCCACCATCAAGGCGGACAACGTCTCGGACCTGGTCTTCAACGAGGAGCAGTCCTCGTACCTGGCGGGCGTCGCCGCGGCCAAGGCCACCAAGAAGAAGAGCGTCGGCTTCATCGGCGGTGTGGACAACCCGCTGATCCGCAAGTTCGAGGCCGGCTTCGTCCAGGGCGTCCAGGCCACCGACAAGTCGGTCAAGATCAAGCGCCAGTTCCTCACCGAGAAGGCCGAGGACGGCGGCTTCTCCAGCCCGGACAAGGGCAAGGAGGGCGCCAGCGGCCAGATCGAGGGCGGTGCCGACGTGGTCTACCACGCCGCGGGTCTCTCGGGTCAGGGCGTCATCGAGGCGGCGGCCGCCAAGAAGGTCTGGGCGATCGGTGTCGACTCCGACCAGTACAAGCAGAAGGCCCTCGCCAAGTACAAGAAGTACATCCTGACCTCGGCGACCAAGGACGTCGCCGGAGCGGTGTACAACCTGACGAAGTCGGTCCAGGATGACAACGCCAAGGGCGGCGTGGTCCGTGCGGACCTGGCGTCCGGTGGCGTCGCGCTCGCCGACTCGAACCCCGAGTTCAAGAGCATGAAGGACCTGCAGGCCGCCCTGAAGAAGGCCGAGCAGGACATCACCAGCGGCAAGATCAAGGTCAAGACCACGCTGTAGCCACGACTGCGCTGCAACAGCGAAGTCACGGCCGCGAAACGGGGTGTGGGGGACGATGTTCCCCCGCGCCCCGTTCGCGCGGCCGACTGCTCAACTCCCGTCGAACCAGGGGCGCTACGCGCGTAGGTGGCCCCTTTCCTGAGGATTCCCGAGGAGAGTGCGCCATCGACGCGTCCACCAGCCCAGACAGGGGCAAGACCACGGCCCAGGCCGTTGCCGTCGAACTCGACGGCATCACCAAGCGCTTCCCGGGCGTCGTGGCCAACCACGACATCCGCCTGACCGTCCGCAAGGGCACCGTGCACGCCCTCGTCGGTGAGAACGGCGCGGGCAAGTCGACCCTGATGAAGATCCTCTACGGCATGCAGAAGCCGGACGAGGGCACCATCACGGTCGACGGCGAGCAGGTCAGCTTCTCCAGCCCCGCCGACGCCATCGTGCGCGGCATCGGCATGGTGCACCAGCACTTCATGCTCGCCGACCAGCTCACGGTCCTGGAGAACATCGTTCTCGGCAGCGAGAAGCTGCACGGCATCGGCGCCGCGGCCCGCCGCCAGATCGCGGAGATATCCGAGCGCTACGGCCTCGGGGTGCGCCCCGACGCGATGGTCGAGGACCTCGGCGTCGCCGACCGGCAGCGCGTGGAGATCCTCAAGGTCCTCTACCGCGGCGCCACCACGCTGATCCTGGACGAGCCGACCGCGGTCCTCGTGCCGCAGGAGGTCGACGCGCTCTTCGACAACCTGCGCGAGCTGAAGTCCGAGGGCCTGTCCGTCATCTTCATCTCCCACAAGCTGGGCGAAGTCCTCTCCGTGGCCGACGACATCACCGTCATCCGGCGCGGCACGACGGTCGGCACGGCCGTCCCGTCCGAGACGACCCCGCGCCAGCTCGCCGAGCTGATGGTCGGCAGCGAGCTGCCGACGCCGGAGACCGCCGAGTCGACGGTCACCGACCGGCCGATGATCGAGGTCGAGGCGCTCAAGCTGCTCGCCGACGGCGAGTCGGGCCGCGCCCTCCTCGACGACATCTCCTTCACCATCCACGAGGGCGAAGTGCTCGGCCTCGCGGGCGTCGAGGGCAACGGCCAGACCGAGCTGATCGACGCACTGATCGGCCTCAAGCACGCCGACTCCGGCGTCATCCGTATGGCGGGCCAGGACATCACCGCCATGGCCACGCGCCACCGCCGCGAGCAGGGCGTCGGCTACATCCCCGAGGACCGCCACCGCCACGGCCTCCTCCTGGAGTCGCCGCTCTGGGAGAACCGCATCCTCGGGCACGTCACCGAGAAGCCCAACTCCCGCGGCAAGGGCGGCTTCTGGCTCGACCCCAAGGGCGCGCAGGCCGACACCCGGCGCATCGTCGAGCAGTACGACGTGCGCACCCCGGGCATCGACGTGACGGCCGCGTCCCTCTCCGGCGGCAACCAGCAGAAGCTGATCGTCGGCCGCGAGATGAGCCACAAGCCGCGCTTCCTGATCGCCGCCCACCCCACCCGCGGTGTGGACGTCGGCGCGCAGGCCCAGATCTGGGACCAGATCCGCGAGGCCCGCCGCGAGGGACTCGCCGTACTGCTGATCTCCGCCGACCTGGACGAGCTGATCGGCCTCTCCGACACCCTCCGCGTGATCTACCGCGGACGGCTCGTGGCGGACGCCGACCCGGCCACCATCACGCCGGAGGAGCTGGGTTCGGCGATGACCGGTGCCGCGTCCGGACACCTGGAACACGTCGAGTCCGGTGACGGCTCCGAGGAGGACGAGACCCGATGAAGAAGTTCGACAAGGAGCGCGTGCTCCTCGCGGTGGCCGGACCGGTCATCGCACTCATCGCGGCCGTGGCACTGACCTCGGTCGTCCTGATCGCATCGGGCAAGAACCCGTTCGAGCCGTACAGCCTGATGTTCGAGCAGGCCACCTTCTCCGACATCCAGGTCCTGATCATCAACCAGGCCGGCATGTACTACCTGGCCGCGCTCGCGGTCGCCGTCGGCTTCCGGATGAACCTCTTCAACATCGGGGTGGACGGGCAGTACCGCCTCGCCGCGATGGCCACCGCCGTCGTCGGCGCGCACGTGGCGCTCCCGGCCCCCCTCCAGATCCCGCTCCTGATCCTGGTCGCCATGCTCACCGGCGCCTTCTGGGCCGGCATCGCGGGCATCCTCAAGACCACCCGCGGGGTCAGCGAGGTCGTCGCGACGATCATGCTCAACGCCATCGCGACGAGCGTCATCGGCTACATGACCCTCACCGAGAACTTCGGTGTCCCGGTCGGCAACAACCAGACCACCGGCGAGATGTCCAAGTCCGGCTGGTTCCCCGGCATCAGCATGGGCGAGTCCGGCGAGATCTACGGCTTCGTGATCATCGCCGCGCTCGCGGGCGTCCTGTACTGGCTGATCCTCAACCGCACCCGCTTCGGCTTCGACCTGCGCGCCACCGGTGCCTCCGAGTCGGCCGCCGCGGCCTCCGGCGTCAACGCCAAGCGCATGGTGCTCAGCGCGATGCTGATCTCCGGCGCTGTCGCGGGCCTCGCGGGCATGCCGATCCTGCTCGGCGACGTCCACACCTACAGCCTCAGCTTCCCCACCGGCCTCGGCTTCACCGGCATCACCATCGCCCTGCTCGGCCGCAACAACCCGGTCGGCATCGCCTTCGCCGCGCTGCTCATCGCCTTCCTCGACAAGGCGTCACCTGCCCTCGACTACGCGACCCCGGTCGCGTACGACAAGGAGATCGCGGTGATCATGCAGGGCCTCATCGTGATCGCGGTCGTCGTCTCCTACGAGGCCGTACGCCGCTGGGGGCTCCGCCGCCAGCAGCAGCGCGTCGGCGAGGAACTGGCCGCCGCGGCCCGTGCCAACGGCAACGGCAACAACGACACCGTGAAGGAGGTGGCTGCCCGATGAGCTCGGCAACCGTAGCCAAGCCCCCGGCCAAGCAGCCCGCGCCGGGCCGCCGCCGCATCTCGCTCCCCGTCCTCCTGCTGATCATCGCGGGCGTCCTCGCCCTGACGTCCGTGGTCCGGCTGATCACCGGCGCGGACGGCATCACCTCCACCGGGCAGATGTCCACCGCGCTGCGGCTCGCCGTGCCGATCGGCCTCGCGGGCCTCGGCGGCCTGTGGGCCGAGCGCGCGGGCGTGGTCAACATCGGCCTTGAGGGCATGCTCATCCTCGGCACCTGGTTCGGCGCGTTCGCCGGTTACCAGTGGGGCCCGTGGGTCGGCATCCTCTTCGGCATACTCGGCGGCGCGCTCGGCGGTCTGCTGCACGCGATCGTCACGGTCACCTTCAACGTCAACCACATCGTCTCCGGTGTGGCCCTCAACATCCTCGCCCTGGGCGCCACCCGCTACCTCTCCACCTTCGCCTTCGAGGGCAAGGAGGGCGGCACGTCCAAGCAGTCGCCGCCGGTGGACTCGCTGGGCAGCTTCTCCGTGCCGGGTCTCTCCGACTGGCTGCAGGACCTCAACGAGAAGCACTGGTTCCTCGTCTCGGACCTCGCGGGCCTGCTCGGCGGCCTGTTCACGGACCTCTCGCCGCTCACCGTCATCGCCGTCGCGATGGTGCCGCTGAGCTGGTGGGTCCTGTGGCGCACGTCGTTCGGTCTGCGGCTGCGCTCCTGCGGCGAGAACCCGGTCGCCGCCGAGTCCCTCGGCGTGAACGTCTACAAGTACAAGTACCTCGCGGTGATCATCTCCGGTGGTCTGGCGGGCCTGGGCGGCGCGTTCCTCTCCCTGGTCGCCTCCAACATCTACCTGGAGGGCCAGACCGGCGGGCGCGGCTACATCGGCCTCGCCGCCATGATCTTCGGCAACTGGATGCCCGGCGGACTCGCGCTCGGTGCCGGACTGTTCGGTTACACCGACAGCCTGAAGCTCCGGGGCGGCGGCACGAACGTGCACGCACTGCTCCTGCTGCTCGCGATCCTGCTGGTCATCGGCGCGGCCTACCTCGTATGGCGCAAGCGTTACGTGCCCGCGGCGATCACCGCGGCCGTCTCGGCGCTGATGTTCGCGTGGTACGGCTTGACCGACGAGGTGCCCAACCAGGTCGTCACCGCGACGCCGTACGTCGTCACGCTGCTCGTGCTCTCGCTCTCCGCCCAGCGCCTTCGGATGCCGAAGGCGGACGGCCAGCCCTACCGAAAGGGACGAACGTGACGGATACCGACTGGGACGCGCTGCGGGATGCTGCGCGCGAGGCCATGTCCCGTGCGTACGCGCCCTACTCAGGCTTCCCGGTCGGTGCCGCGGCCCTTGTGGACGACGGCCGCACGGTCTCCGGCTGCAACGTCGAGAACGCCTCGTACGGCCTCGGCCTGTGCGCCGAGTGCGGCCTCGTCTCGCAGCTCCAGCTCACCGGGGGCGGCCGTCTGACGCACTTCACCTGCGTCGACGCCAAGGGCGAGATCCTGATGCCGTGCGGCCGCTGCCGCCAGCTGCTCTACGAGTTCGGCGGCGCGACGCTCCTCCTGGAGACGGCCGCGGGCATCCGGACCCTGGGGGAGATGCTGCCGGACCCGTTCGGGCCGGAGCACCTCAACTGACGTACGGCCCCTGCCCGTTGCCTCAGGCCGGGTGGGGGCCGTCTTCATCTCGTGGCTCTATGCGCGTAGAGTCGCGATCACCGTTTTAGGCGCAAAGAGGGGTTATGCCATGGACGTCATCTCCGTGATTCGTACGAAGCGGGACCGCGGCGAGCTGAGCGGCGAGCAGATCGACTGGGTCATCGACGCCTATACGCGCGGCGTGGTCGCCGACGAACAGATGTCCGCCCTCGCCATGGCGATCCTGCTGAACGGCATGAACCGCGGCGAGATCGCCCGCTGGACCGCCGCGATGATCGCGAGCGGCGAGCGCATGGACTTCTCCTCCCTGTCCCGTCCCACGGCCGACAAGCACTCCACGGGCGGTGTCGGCGACAAGATCACGCTGCCGCTCGCCCCGCTGGTCGCCGCGTGCGGCGCTGCGGTGCCGCAGCTCTCGGGCCGGGGCCTCGGCCACACCGGCGGCACCCTGGACAAGCTGGAGTCGATCCCGGGCTGGAAGGCCCTCCTCTCGAACGAGGAGATGCTCTCGGTCCTGGACTCCGTCGGCTCGGTCATCTGCGCCGCGGGCGACGGCCTGGCCCCCGCGGACAAGAAGCTGTACGCCCTTCGCGACGTGACGGGCACGGTGGAGGCCATCCCCCTGATCGCCTCCTCGATCATGTCGAAGAAGATCGCCGAGGGTACGGGCTCGCTGGTCCTGGACGTGAAGGTCGGCACCGGCGCCTTCATGAAGACCCTGGAGGACGCCCGCGAGCTGGCCTCCACGATGGTCGGCCTGGGCACGGACCACGGCGTACGCACGGTGGCCCTGCTCACGGACATGTCCACGCCGCTCGGCCTGACGGCGGGCAACGCGCTCGAGGTCCGCGAGTCGGTCGAGGTCCTCGCGGGCGGCGGCCCGGCGGACGTGGTCGACCTGACCCTCGCCCTGGCGCGCGAAATGCTGGACGCTGCGGGCCTCAAGGACGTCGACCCGGCGAAGGCGCTGGCCGACGGTTCGGCGATGGATGTCTGGCGCCGGATGATCTCCGCGCAGGGCGGCGACCCGGACGCGACGCTGCCGGTGGCCCGCGAGACGCACGTCGTGACGGCACCGTCGTCCGGCGTCCTGACCCGCCTCGACGCGTACGACGTCGGCGTCGCCGCCTGGCGCCTGGGCGCGGGCCGTGCCCGCAAGGAGGACGTGGTGCAGGCGGGCGCGGGCGTGGAGCTCCACGCGAAGCCGGGCGCTCGGGTCACCGCGGGCCAGCCGCTCATGACCCTGCACACGGACACCCCGGAGCGCTTCGAGTACGCCCTGCAGGCAGTGGAGGGCTCCTTCGACATCGCCCCCGAGGGCACGGGCTTCTCGGCCACGCCGATCGTCCTGGACCGCATCGCGTAGGCACACCCCGCACAAGATGGCCTCGAACACCGGCCGGGCTGGATATATCCAGCCCGGCCGGTGTCTTTCAGCCTGTCCGGCGTTTGAGGACGCACCGATGAGTTCCGGCCCTCCGCCCAGTCCCCCCAACATGGATGCAGACCAGAACCCCGCCCTCACCCTCACCGGCACCCTCGACCGAGAAGCAACGCACCGCCTCTGCGAGGAGGCCAGAACCCTGCTGCAAGCGACCGGCGCGGAAGAAGTCCTGGTCTGCGACGTCGCGGGCGTGGGCCCGCCCGTCCTGGCGGCGATAGACGCCCTCGCCCGACTCCAGCTCACCGCCCGCCGAGCGGGAGGCCGGATCCGCCTGCGGAACCCGGCCCCGCCCCTGCGCGAGCTACTGGACCTCGTCGGGCTCCCCATTGAGGTCGAGATGCAGCGGCAGACCGAACAGCGGGAACCACCGGGGCGTGTCCAGGAAGCAGTGGAAGCCCGCGATCCGCCCCTCTGAGATCTCGATGACCTGAACCGCCCACGGCGTGAACCCACCCTTCTCCGGGTCGGGCTTGTAGTGGGCGAAGCCCGGCGTGCCGTTGACGTCGACCGGCATGAGACGGCTGTTGGCGCAGGACGCGCCGATGGTCGACATGAAGCCGGTGATGTCGTCCGTGCCCCGCAGCCACAGGTCGAACGGGGGCATCGTCATGATGGCGTCCTCGTGCAGCAGGGCGGTGAGCGCCGCCATGTCATAGCCCTCGAACGCCGCCACGTACCGCTCGAGGAGCTTCTGCTGCTCCTCGTCGAGCGGGTCGGACGTGGCGGTGTCGTCGGCCGGACCCTCGGCGAGCGTCGCCCGCGCCCGCTGCAACGCGCTGTTGACGGAGGCCACCGAGGTGTCGAGGAGCTCGGCCGCCTCGCTGGCCTTCCACGCGAGGACCTCGCGCAGGATCAGCACCGCCCGCTGCTTGGGCGGCAGTTGCTGCAGGGCGGCGACGAACGCGAGCCGCACCGACTCCTTCGCGACGGCGGCCTCGGCGGGGTCGCTGGGGGAGGGCAGCACGCGTGCGTCCGGCATCGGCTCCAGCCACACGTTGTCGGGGCGCGGGGTGAGCGCGGCCTGGGCCAGCGGCGCCGCCGCGGTCAGGTCCATGGGACGGGCCCGGCGGTTGCCCGCGTTCAGCATGTCCAGACAGACGTTCGTCGCGATGCGGTACAGCCACGACCTCAGACTGGAGCGGCCCTCGAACTTCTCGTAGCTCCGCCAGGCGCGGACCATCGTGTCCTGCACCGCGTCCTCGGCCTCGAAGGCCGAGCCCAGCATGCGATAGCAGTACCCGGTCAGCTCGACCCGGTGCTTCTCCAGCGTGACGTCCAGTTCCGACGTCGTCCCTGCGATGTCAGTCATCCCCACCCACCCCTGCGGCTGCCACGAAAGTCCCAGCACTTCGGAAGCTACCGCAGCCCACTGACAACGGCCCCCGGAGTAGGAAGACCCGCAGGCAAGAGGGGTGGCTCAGTGCGCGGCCACGAGCCCCCGCCGCTCCTGGACGCGAGCCGCGTGCGACCCCCAGACGGTGAGGGAGACGACGCCGGACACCGCGAGCAGCCCCAGGCCCACCGTCCCGGCCCAGCCCCCCGCGTGGAAGGCGACCGCACCGAGCGTGCCGCCCGCGCTGGATCCCAGGTAGTACGCGGACTGGTAGAGCGCCGAAGCCTGCGCCCGCCCCGCGGTGGCCGTACGGCTCACGGATGAGGAGGCCACCGCGTGGCCGGCGAAGAAGCCCGCGGTGATCAGGACGAGCCCGAGCAGCACCATGAGCAGCGAGTCGGACAGGGAGAACAGCAGCCCGCCGGCCGTCGTGCTCACCGCCAGGTACAGCGCCCCGCGCCGGCCGAGCCGCGCGACCAGCTTCCCCGCGGCGGCCGACGAGACCGTACCGACGAGGTAGACCAGGAAGATCGAGCCGATGATGCCCTGCGGGAGCGAGAACGGCGCCTCGGTGAGGCGGTAGCCGATCACCGTGTAGACCGCGCCGAACACGGTCATGAACAGCGCGCCGATCGCGTACAGGCGGCACAGCAGCGGGTTGGAGAGGTGTGAACGGATCGTCCGGCCCAGGGCCTTGGGGTTGAGCGACCCGGCCGTGAAGTGGCGCGGCGCGGGGAGCAGCGCGCGGAAGGCGAGGGCGCACAGGACGGCCACGACACCCACCACGCCCACGGCCGCGCGCCAGCCCCATGCCTGCGCGACCCAGCCGGTGATGATGCGCCCGCTCATGCCGCCGATCGAATTTCCCGCCACGAACATGCCGATCGCGGCGACCAGCGCCTTGGGCCGCACCTCCTCGGCGAGGAAGGCCATCGCGGACGCCGGGAGACCGGCGAGCGCCGCGCCCTGCACGGCGCGCAGCGCGATGAGGACGCCGATGGAGGGCGCGAAGGGAACGAGCAGCCCCACGGTCACGGCCACGGTCAGCGAGGCCGTCATCAGCGTCCGTCGCCCGAACCGTTCGCTGAGCGCGCTCAGCGGCAGGACGAAGAGGGCCAGCGCGCCGGTTGCGGCCGACACCGTCCAGCTCGCCGAGCTCGCGCTCACGCCGAAGTCGGCGGATACCAGGGGGAGCAGCGCCTGCGTCGAGTAGAGGAGGGCGAACGTGGCGACACCCGCGAGGAAGAGGGCGAAGCTCATCCGGCGATAGCCGGGCCCACCGGGAGTCAGGCGGGTGTCGGCGGGATCGGCGGGTTCAGCGGGATCAATGAGAGGGGACGACGGGGTGAGGGCGGCCGCGTGGGTGGCGGACGCCCCGCTACTGGCAGGAGGCATGCATCGAACGTAGGCACACAGGACTCATCCGTCCAATGCATGGATTGGCCATAATCGTTCCTATGGTGCATGAGCGCAGTTCAGAGCGGCGTCTGTCGCAGAGCAGTTACGTAGGAGACATCGGGTCGGCCGCCGCGGCGGCGCCCGCCGGGCTCACCCCGGAGTCGTGGTCCGCGCTGCTCTCGCCGCGGCTCGCGTACTTCGCGGGGGTGGCGCGGACGGAGCACGTGACGCGGGCCGCGCAGGAGATGCAGGTGCCGCAGTCGACGCTGTCCCGCGCGCTGGTACGCCTCGAACAGGACCTGGGGGTCGACCTGTTCGCGCGGCATGGCCGGACGGTGTCCCTGACCCCGGCGGGCCGCACGTTCCTCGCCTCCGTGGAACGTGCGCTCGGCGAGGTGGAGCGGGCCGCCGAATCCGTACGGGCGGACGCGGACCCGGCGTCGGGCAAGGTGGCCTTCGGGTTCCTCCACACCATGGGCTCGGAGACCGTGCCCGGCCTGATCCGCGCCTTCCGCGCGGACCATCCGAGGGTCCGCTTCAGCCTCGTACAGAACTACGGGGAGGCGATGATCGAGCGGCTCCGGGCGGGGGAGCTGGACCTGTGCCTCACCTCGCCCGTGCCGGATGCCCCCGACCTCGTGGCCCGGCGCCTCGACGAGCAGCGGCTGCGTCTCGTGGTGCCCGACGACCACCGGCTCGCGGGGCGCAAGCGGGTCCGCCTCGCGGAGGCGGCGGACGAGGCCTTCGTGACCCTCGAACCGGGGTACGGCCTGCGGCGCATCACGGACGACCTCTGCCAGGAGGCGGGCTTCAAGCCGCGGATCGCGTTCGAGGGGGAGGAGGCGGAGACGCTGCGGGGGCTGGTCGCGGCGGGCCTCGGGGCCGCCCTCCTGCCGCCACCGGCCGTCCCCCGCCCGGGAGTCGTCGAACTGACGGTGACGGGCCAGCGGGCGGTCCGCGAGATCGGTGTGGCCTGGCTGGACGGCCATCCGGACACCCCGCCGGTGGCGGCGTTCAAGAAGTTCCTGCTGGGGAGGAGGGGGCGGCTGCTGCCGGAGTAGCGGCCCTCAGTGCCGTAACGAATCCCCGAACCCCGCGGCGAGCGGCATGCGAAGACCCAGGGGCGGCGGGGCCGCCAGCGCGTCCTCCAGGGGGCGCGCGTACGCGTGTCCGAACAGCGAGCCCATGACGAAGTCCGAAGCCAGGGCCTGGACTTCGGACTGGTGCTGCTGCAACCGGTGGCCGTCGGAATGGACTTCGAACCGGCACACCTCCCGGTTCGCCTTCTTCGCCCGCTCCGCGAGACGGAACGAGAGCTCGGGGTCGGTCCGCTCGTCGGTCGTGCCGTGCACGATCAGGACCCGGCGCCCGGCGAGCTGCTTCACCGGCTCGGGCGTGGCGGCCACGTCGTCCTCGGGCAGCCAAGGGGCCAGTGCCAGCACGGAGTTGACCGCGTCGTGGCCACTGGCCCGCAAGGCGGCCCGACCGCCCATGTCCCTGCCGACGAGGCAGATCGAGACGTCGCCGTACAGCCGGATGATCTCGTCCGCCGCCCACTCCGCGTCCCGCGCGAGCTCCGCCTGCGCGCCGTTCCACCCGCGGCAGCGGTAGTGCACGACATGCGCGGCGAGCCCCTCATCCCGGCCGTCCTGGGCGAGCCTGCGGCCGAGCGCGCGCAGCGAGGCGGCGGCGAACGGCGACGGCTTGCGGGCGGAGGTCTCGTGGCCGCCGGGGAGCAGCAGCACCGCGCCGCTGACCGCCGAGGGACGGGCGCCGATCACGCGCCCGAGCCTGGCCGCGCGCGCGGAATCGGGCGTCGCTTGCTGTGCCATGACAGAACAGTGTCAGAAGCGATGGTGTACGCCACCCGTCCGCGGGGTCACTGTTACGTATCGACCCGTGAGATCTACGCGCGTAGGCGCTAGAGTGCCGAGATGACGAGCCAGACCACCAAAGCCGGTCAGACGGACCGCGAAACGCCCAGCGCCGAACAGATCCGCCGCGCCCCGAAGGTGCTCCTGCACGACCACCTCGACGGTGGCCTGCGCCCCGGCACGATCGTCGACCTCGCCCGCGAGTCCGGGTACGAGGGTCTGCCCGAGACCGACCCCGACAAGCTGGGGATCTGGTTCCGGGAGGCCGCCGACTCCGGTTCGCTGCCGCGCTATCTGGAGACCTTCGCGCACACCTGTGCGGTGATGCAGACGAAGGACGCCCTCAAGCGCGTGGCGGCCGAGTGCGCCGAGGACCTCGCCGAGGACGGCGTCGTCTACGCCGAGATCCGGTACGCCCCCGAGCAGCACCTGGAGCAGGGCCTCACCCTCGAAGAGGTCGTCGAGGCCGTCAACGAAGGCTTCCGGGAGGGCGAGCGGCGCGCGAAGGCCAACGGCCACCGCATCCGCGTGGGCGCGCTGCTCACCGCCATGCGGCATGCCGCACGCGCCCTGGAGATCGCCGAACTCGCCAACCGCTACCGCGATCTCGGTGTCGTCGGCTTCGACATCGCGGGCGCGGAGGCGGGCTTCCCGCCCACCCGCCACCTCGACGCCTTCGAGTACCTCAAGCGCGAGAACAACCACTTCACCATCCACGCGGGCGAGGCCTTCGGCCTGCCGTCGATCTGGCAGGCCCTGCAGTGGTGCGGCGCCGACCGGCTCGGGCACGGCGTGCGCATCATCGACGACATCCAGGTCGCCGACGACGGCACGGTGAAGCTCGGCCGCCTCGCCAGCTACGTGCGCGACAAGCGCATCCCCCTGGAGATGTGCCCCAGCTCGAACCTGCAGACCGGCGCCGCGAGCTCGTACGCCGAGCACCCCATCGGGCTGCTCCGCAAGCTGCACTTCCGGGCCACGGTGAACACCGACAACCGACTGATGTCCGGCACCAGCATGAGCCTCGAATTCGAGCACCTGGTCGGTACTTTCGGCTACACGCTCGACGACATGCAGTGGTTCACAGTCAATGCGATGAAATCAGCGTTCATTCCTTTCGATGAACGCCTGGCCATGATCAGTGACGTGATCAAGCCCGGATATGCCGAGCTGAAGTCCGAATGGCTGTTCCGTCAGACCGCTTCCACCAGGGCTTCTGTCGACGTGTAGCAGGAATTGAAGCAATACGGGCGCGGCCGGGAACATTAATTCCCGGCCGCGTTTTCGCTGTTTCGCTGTTTGCGGACTGCCCCTTCACATGTTTACGGTCATGGGCCGCTCAAAAGTCCCCGTCATCAAGGACGCATAGAAGATGAAGCAGTCTGCCGCCAAGACCCTCGGTGTCGCCGCTCTCGGTGCCGCCTTCGCCGCCGTGGGCGCGGGTGCCGCCAGCGCCGCTCCGGCCCTGCCCGACGCCACGGACGCTCTGGGTTCCGCCACCGCCGTGCTCCCCGTGGACCAGGTCGCCGAGAACCTGCCCGCCGGCGGCCCCGAGGCGGTCTCCGCGGGCCAGAACGCGCTCGGCAGCACCCTGCAGGCCTCCGCGCCGACCGTCGACAAGCTCGGCAAGAGCATGCAGGACGCCTCCGACAGGGGCAAGCCCGCCGCGGGCGACCCGGTCTCCGGGCTGCTCGGCGGCCTGCCGCTCGCCGGCGCCCTGCCCACGCAGGGGCTGCCCCTGCAGGGCCTGCCCGTGAACGGTCTGCCGCTCGGCTGACCACGGCCTCGCGCACATGCCGATGGGGCGCACCCCTTTCTCAGGGGTGCGCCCCATCGGCATACGTGGGTGGCGGCGAGGGCCGCCGGTTCACCAGGCGGCCTGCCTGGCCTTGCCCTCGGAGGGCAACAGGACCCAGAGCGCGATGTAGAGCAGGAACTGCGGGCCGGGAAGAAGACACGAGAGCACGAAGATCACACGCATCGTGGTCGCCGACGTACCGAAACGCTGGGCGAGGGCGGCACATACTCCGCCGATCATCCGGCCGTGGGTGGGGCGGGCAAGGGCGGTCATGGTGACTCCTTCGTGAACCGGCGACGTGAGGTCCGGGGGCGTTTCCCCGATGACTCAAAGCTACGTTCGCGAAGCGGCCGATGCGTCGCTCTAGGGTGCGATACCGACCCTGGGAATCGTCGGGGTCGGACCCTGAGACGCGTCCTCCCGCAGGAGGGTCGCACGATGGTCCACGCCGGTACGGCGGCGGAGCCTGGCCCTGGCCGCGGGCACCACGGCGAGATGCACGAGGGTCACGCCCACCGCGTTCAGGAACAGCGAGTCGATGTCGACGACCTGCCCGGGGACCCCGGTCTGCAGCAGCTCGATGCCGAGCGAGATCAGCGCGCCCGCCGCGATCGTCCGCACCAGCGAACCCAGCGGTGACACGTGAACCCGCCCACCGGCGAGCGGAAGCAGCACACCGAGCGGGGCGAGGAGGAGCAGACCACCGCCTATCTGCCGGGCGGCCTGCACAGGACCGAGCGCCAGATCCGCCTTGATGCCGGCGAACGGCTGCAGGTTCGCCGCGCTGACCCAGGGCACGTCCAGTGGACGCAGCGTGAACCATCCGACGAACAGAAGATGCGCGACGAGGAGGAATCCTCCTGTCGCACGGAAGCGGATGGCGGCCCCGTGGCCGCCCGAGCCTTGACGCACGCCCCCCAAGACGCGCCTGGCGGCAGGATCGGTTCCGCGCATCTCGTCCCGGTGCGCGGCACTGTCCTGATCGCACACCGTGACTGACTTGTTCGGCTACTTCACCGTCTCGGTGGGCGGAGCCACCGTACCGGGGCGCTGGCGGACCGCCTGGGTGCATTCGTAGCGGCGCAGCGGATCGCTGCCGGGGCCGCCCATGATCACCTCACGGTCGTCGCCCGCCGCCGCGCTGTCGGCGAACGTGCACACGATCTGTGCCAGTGCGAACGCCGACAGGTCCTCCGGGGACGTACTGAACCGCAGCGCGTCGTCCGGGTCCCCCTTCCCGGGACCGCTGACGACCGTCCCGGCGCGTACGTCCGTGGCGAAGCCCGCCTGCTTCTCCGGCGCCGACGGCGAGTGCGACAGCTCGTCGACGAGGGCCTGCGCGATCCGGACCCGGTCCGTCGTCGCCTTGTCGGTGGAGATCCGCACCGACCGGTCGACGGTCACGAGCTGCGCCGCGCACACCAGGAAGACCTGCACCGGCACCCCGCTGGTGGACTGCGACGCGATGCTCGACCCGGACATCACACAGGGCACCCGTGAGGGGCCGGGACCGAAGTCCGTCGGCACCTCCGTCGAGCGGATCCCGCAGCCCGCCAGGGTCGCGGTCAGCACGGCGGCGAGCAGCGCGCCACGGAGCCTTCGGCGGTTCATCGTGCCTCTCCCTCGACGGCGTCGCCGCCGTCCGTGCCCTCCGCGGCCTCGTCGTCCGGCAGCAGCTCCGACGGATCGCGCGGCAGCCACAGCGTGAACACGGCGCCGCCTTCGGGCGAGTTCGCGGCGGTGATCTCCCCGCCGTGGATGTGGGCGTTCTCCAGGGCGATGGAGAGCCCCAGACCGCTGCCCTCCGACCGCGGCCGGGACGCGCTCGCCTTGTAGAACCGGTCGAAGACGTGCGGCAGTACGTCCTCGGGGATGCCGGGGCCTCCGTCACGCACCGCGATGACGAGCTTCTCGCCCGCGAGCCGCACCGAGACCTTCACCGGGGAGCCGCCGTGCTTCAGCGCGTTGCCGATCAGGTTCGCCAGGATGACGTCCAGACGGCGCGGGTCGAGCCGCACCATGATGCCGCGCTCCGCGTCCAGCTCCACCGCGTCGAGCCAGGCGCGGGCGTCGATGCAGGCCGTGATCTGGTCGGCGATGTCGACGTGGTCCAGGACGAGCCTGGCCGTGCCCGCGTCGAAGCGGGTGACCTCCATCAGGTTCTCCACCAGGTCGTTCAGCCTGCGGGTCTCGCTGACCACGAGGCGTACGGCCGGCTCGATCATCGGGTCGACGGAACCGGTCTCCGCGTCCAGCTCCTCCTCGAGGACCTCCGTCACCGCGGTGATCGCGGTCAGCGGCGTACGCAGCTCGTGCGACATGTCGGCGACGAAGCGCCGCGACGCCTCGTCACGGGCGCTCATGTCGTCGACCTTCTTCTCCAGGCTCTCCGCGGTCCGGTTGAACGTCCGTGACAGATCGGCGAGTTCATCCGTGCCCGAGACCCTCAGGCGCGTGTCCAGCTTGCCCTCGCCGAGCCGCCGCGCGGCAACGCCGAGCCGGTGCACGGGCTTGAGCACGGTGGTCGCCGCGGCCTGCGCGAGCAGCGCGGAACCGATCAGCGCGAGCCCCGTGGCGATCGCGAGCGACCAGCCGAGCGAACTCAGGTCCTTCGCCTCCGGTTCGAGCGACTTGAGCATGTAACCGGTCGGCCCGCCGCCGATGACCTTGGCGCCGCCCACGAGATACGGGGTGCCGTTGTCGACGGTCCGCTGCCAGTACAGGTGATACGGACTCTTGTTGCTGGAGGTGAGCGGCTGCTCCTTGTTCACCGTCTTGCGCAGCGACTTGGGCACGTCGGCGAGCGTGAAGGCGTCCAGGTCGGAGTAGCCGACGATCGTGTCACCGTCGCCGTTCTTCCCGATCAGGAGCACGCTGTAGCGCTGGCTGCTGTTGGCCATCGTCCCCGCGGCCTGCTGCAGTTCGTCCTGGGTCGGATTGGGCGGCAGCGCGCCGGCGCGGGTCTGCATCTCCTGCTGGAAGTCCTTCAGCGCCGCGTCCTGCGCGCGGGTCAGGACCGCCTCGCGATTCAGCCAGTACGCGATCCCGGAAGCCGTCACGGCGGCGGTGAGCGCCACCAGACCGAACACCACGACCAGCCGCAGCCGCAGGCTCGTGAAGCGAAGCCCCGCCATTATCGCCTTGCGCGCCGCGGCCCAACCGCGGAGCTTGTCCTGCGGTTTGGTCACTGAGGAGTGTCCAGCCGGTAGCCGACCCCACGCACCGTACGGATCAGCGTCGGCGAGGACGGGACGTCCTCCACCTTCGCGCGCAGCCGCTGCACACACGCGTCGACGAGCCGGGAGTCGCCGAGGTAGTCGTGCTCCCACACCAGGCGCAGCAACTGCTGCCGCGACAGCGCCTGTCCGGGCCTGCGGCTCAGCTCCAGGAGCAGCCGCAGCTCGGTCGGCGTGAGCTGCAGGTCCTCGCCGTTCTTCGTGACGGTCATCGCGGCACGGTCGATGACGAGCGAACCGAACGTCGCGGCGTCATTGGCCTCGCGCTCACCGCGCCGGAGGACCGCACGGATACGGGCGTCGAGCACCCGTCCCTGCACGGGTTTCACGACATAGTCGTCGGCACCGGACTCGAGCCCGACGACCACGTCGATGTCATCGCTGCGCGCGGTCAGCAGGATGATCGGCAACTGGTCGGTGCGCCGGATGCGACGGCACACCTCGAACCCGTCGATGCCCGGCAGCATCACATCCAGCACGATCAGGTCCGGCCGCTGCTCACTGAGCAGTTTCAGGCCGTCCTCGCCGGTGGCAGCAGTAGCCACCCGATGCCCTTGGCGGGTGAGCGAAAGCTCAAGGGCCGTACGGATGGCGTCGTCGTCCTCGATCAGCAACAGGGAAGGCACGGACGTCATTCTGTCCCATGGCAGGGGCACAGTTCGACTGTTGGAGCTCCCCCGGGCCCTGAAAGGGCCGGGAGGGGCCCCATCCTCACATCTCCCCTACACATGGAACGCCTGTTGCAGGCCTGTGACAGTCGGCGGACACCGTCATGAAGTGGGTCGGGCAGAGTTTTGGTCACACGGAAAAGCCGGACACCACCGACGGGGGGCGCGAGATGAACACACTGCACAGCACCAGCTCAAGCGCAGTAATCACGCGTCTCCACGACGTGATCCGGCCTGCCGAGAGGCACGAGAAGTCCGGTGCCGTGAGCGGGCGGGGGTGCGCTCGCGGCACCGGGCGTCAGCACACCGCGTACATGACGGTGGTTGACGTGTTCCCGGGGGAGACCCGCGGGGACAACGGGGGAAGCGAAAGGGCTCACGGGGGAGCCGCGTACAGGGAGGACACGGGGGAGCGCACATCAGCGTCGGAGGCGGAGTTCACCGCCTACGTCCAGGAGCGTCGTGCCTCCCTGTACGCAACCGCCTATCACCTGACCGGTGACCGTTTCGAGGCCGAGGACCTGCTCCAGAGCGCCCTCTTCTCGACATACCGGGCCTGGGACAGGATCAGCGACAAGGCCGCGGTCGGCGGTTACCTCCGCCGCACCATGACCAACCTGCACATCAGCGCCTGGCGGCGCCGCAAGCTCAACGAATACCCGACCGAGGAGCTGCCGGAGACGGCGGGCGACACGGACGCGATGCGTGGCACCGAACTCCGCGCGGTTCTCTGGCAGGCCCTGGCCCGCCTCCCCGAACTGCAGCGGACGATGCTGGTCCTTCGTTACTACGAGGGCCGCACGGACCCCGAGATCGCGGACATCCTCGACATCAGCGTGGGCACGGTGAAGTCCAGCATCTGGCGCTCCTTGCGCCGGATGCGCGAGGACGACGTCCTCAGCTTCGGCCGTGACCAGGAAGAGTCCTTCGGCGAGTTGGTCGCCTAGGGATCATGGGGGGCCGCCGCTCCCGGGGGGAAGTGGCGGTAGCAGGGGGGATCCACGGGGGAAAACGGGGATCACGGGGGAATCAAGTGGCGGGACCGGAAGGCCGGGGGGTCTTTCCGGTCCTTCTGCTTTGTCCGGCCCTTCTCCCGCGATCCCCTTCCCGCGTACGGAGTTACGCGGCCTCGGCGCGAGCCTTGGCGCACCGCCCGGCGGCAGCGGCCGCGAGCCGCCCCAGAGCCTCGTCCTTCCCGCAGGGGTGGGCGCCCAGCGCGGTCTGCCGGGCGACGATCGCGCGCTCGGCCCGCATCAGCCGCCACCCGCGCCGCAGCAGGAACGGCACGGACTTGCGCCCCTCGCGCAGATCCCGCACCAGCCGCCGCCGGAACGTGGTGGACGGCCGCCCCCGGAGGCAGATCGCGTCGGCGAGCACACCGATCTCCCGGCACCGCTCCACGATGTCCGCCGCGAAGATCCCCTCCGCGATGAAGACGGGCGTGCGCTCGATGTCCATCGTGGACTCGCCCGTGCGCGAGCTGGTGGCGATGTCGTAGACGGGGACGCGGGTACGACCCGTACGGCACAGCTCGTCGATGGCTGCGACGGCGGCATCCGTGTCCCAGGACGCGGGCGAGTCCCAGTCGATGTCCGTGCTGCCGGGGACCTGCGGCAGCGTCGGGTCGTCACATTCCTTGTAGAAGTCGTCGAGGCACAGGACGGGCAGCCCGGAGCGGGCGGCGAACGACGACTTGCCTGAACCCGAGGGACCGGCGAGCAGCACGACTCGGGTGGGTATCGGGGGATGGGAACTCACGAGAGACCAGTGTGCTGCATTGAGCCGCCCAGGCGACCCGACGGGTAGGGCTTTGGTGCCCGCATCCCACCTCAACTACGCTACGTGCACATCTGATTACTCAAGACGATATGGGCGGTACCCATGGCACGGCACGCAACAGCCTCCAAGCACCTCTCCCGCGCCCTGCTGCGCGCGGGCCTCACGGTCACCGTCGCGGGCACGGCGCTCGGCATCGGCGGCGCGGCCACGGCGAGCGCCGCCCCCGCCCCGGTGCCTCCGGCGTCCGACAACCTGCCGGCGGCCGGCGAAGGGGTGCTGCGTGCGCTGCAGGAGGTCGCGGCGGGCGGGCTCGGCCCGACCAAGGACCTGAAGCTCAACCCGCTCGCCGGTACGGGGTCCGACCCGCTGGACAACGCCCTGGGCACCCAGATCGCGGACTTCAAGCCGATCTCCACGGCGCCGCTGACGGCCCCGCTGACCCAGGGCGCGTCGCTGAGCGACCTGCCGGTGGTGAGCTCGGTTGCGGCGCTGCTGCCCGGCTAGCCCCTGACGCGGGGTCCCCCTGACATTCCTTCTGTCACTCCTTCTGTTATTCCTTCCGCAGGGGGACTTCCCGCACCAGCCACGCCACCGCGAAGGCCGCCGCGCCGAGGAGTGCTGTGCCAAGGACCACACCGTGCATGCCGCCGGTGACCGCCGTGCGCACCGCTTCCTGGACCGCGTCCGGCATCTTCCCGACCGCCTCCGGGGTCCATGAAGTGCCCCCCTCCGGCATGCCGCCCGATGCCAGGCGGCTCGCGTAGACGGCTCCCATGACGGCGATGCCCAGTGAGCCGCCGATCGTGCGCAGGAGTGTGGTGGTGCCGGTGGCGGCGCCCATGTCGCGCGGCTCCGCGCTGTTGATCGTGATGAGCAGGGTGCTCTGGATCAGGAAGCCCATGCCCGCGCCGAGCACGAACGTCAGCGCGGACGGCACGGCGGTGGGAGTGTCCGCGCCGACCGTGAGGAGCGCGAGACCGCCCACGGCCGTCAACGCGCCCCCGACGATGGTGTACGCGCGATAGCCGCCGCCGTTGGCCGTGATCCGGCCCAGCAGGAGCTGCGCCCCGAACATGCCTCCCATCAGCGGGAGCAGCAGCATGCCGCTGGCCGTGGACGAGGCGCCGCGTACGAACTGCATGTACTGCGGCAGGTACGAGGACGCCGCGAGCATGGCCGCGCCCACCAGGAAGGTGAGGACCTGGGCGAGCGTGAAGTTGCGGTCGGTGAAGAGCCGGGGCGGGATGATCGGTTCGGCCGCCCGCCGCTCGACCCGCGCGAACCAGACCAGGGAGCCCGCGCCGAGCACGCCGAGTCCGAGGATCTGCGGCGACGACCAGCCGTACGTCGTCCCGCCCCAACTGCCGAGCAGGGTCAGGGCGAGGATGCCCGTGGAGAGGAGGGCGGCCCCCGCGAAGTCGATGCGGGCCGTGACCCGCTCGGTGCGCAGGTCCAGGCACAGGCCGATGATGAGCAGGGCGATCCCGCCGATGGGCACGTTGACGTAGAAGACCCAGCGCCAGTCCAGCTGGTCGGTGAGGAAACCGCCGAGCAGGGGTCCGCCCACCAGTGCCACGGGCATCATCGCGCCGATCATCGACTGCGAGCGGCCCGCCTGCGAGGGCGGCAGCATGACACCGATGATCGAGATGGCGCCGACCATCAGACCGCCCGCGCCTAGGCCCTGTACGGCGCGGAAGGCGATGAGCTGCCCCATGTCCTGGGCGAGCCCGGAGAGGACCGAGCCCGCGAGGAACACCGCGATCGACCAGAGGAAACTGCCCTTGCGCCCGTACAGGTCGCCGAGCTTTCCCCAGATGGGTGTGGAGACCGAGGCGGTGAGCAGATAGGTCGTCACCACCCAGGAGAGGTGGTCGAGGCCGCCGAGGTCACCGACGATCGTGGGCAGGGCGGTGCCCACGATCGTGCCGTCGAGCAGTCCGAGCATCAGGCCGAGCAGCAGCCCGAAGAGGACGAGCTTCGACGGTCCGCCCTCGGCCGTGGGATCAGCGTCCCGAGTGGGCGTCGCTGGCGTGGTCCGGATCATGGGTCCCCCTGGTGCGAAGCGGCGTCGGGTCAGGCGGCGTACGGGGTGTGGGACCTGGCGTCCCGCAGGGCGTGCGCCCACCAGGCCAGTTGGTCGAGGAGCGCCTTGGCCGCGGTGTCGACCATGGGGTCGTCGACGGCGCCGTCCTCGCCGAAGCTGCCGAAGGCGTTGTGGAAGCTGACCGTGTTGCGGATGGTCATGGCATTCAACTCGGCCATGACCAGACGGAGTTGCTCCACCGCGCGCAGGCCGCCGGAGAGGCCGCCGTAGGAGACGAAGCCGATCGGCTTCCCGTGCCACTGCGTGTTGTGCCAGTCGACGGCGTTCTTCAGGGACGCCGGGAAGCTGTGGTTGTACTCCGGCGTGACGAAGAGGAACGCGTCGGCCGCCGCGAGGCGCGGCGAGACCAGGGCGAGGGCCTCCTCGGTGCCGGGCGCGGGCGGCTGACCGAAGGCCGGGAAGACGGTCGGCAGCGGGGTCTCGGCGAGGTCGACGACGTCGGTGGTCATGTCGTCGCGCTGTTCGAGGTGTCCCGTGAGCCACCGGGTGACGACGGGCGCGAACCGGCCCTCGCGGGTGCTGGCGACGACGACGGCCACGCGGAGAGGGCTGCTGCTGGAACTGGTGCCGGAGCTGGCGCTGGACATGGGGACCCCCTGGAACGCGGATGTGTGTACGGCGTATCGAGCTGCGTACAACGTACACGCGCAATGTGTACAGCGTCTACAGAGGGATACGTTGTACGCTCGTCCTTCGACGAGAGGAGCCCGGCTGTGGCTGGCCAGAAGAAGGACGGCAAGGCGGTGCCGGACAAGTCGCTCTGGGAGCGCCTCGATAAGCCGGCCGCCGCGCCCCGCGCATCGCTGTCCCTGGAGCGGATCGGCGCCGTGGCGGTGCGGGTGGCCGACGCGGAGGGCCTCGCCGCCGTCACCATGCGACGGCTCGCCACCGAGCTGGGGGTCGCGCCCATGGCGGCGTACCGGCACGTCTCGGGCAAGGACGACCTGTGGGCGCTGATGGCCGAGCGGGTGGCGGCCGAGCACCGGATCCCCGATGAGCTGACCGAATGGCGTGAGGTGCTGCACGCCTTCGCCCTGCTGACGCGGGAGATGATGCTGCGCCACCCGTGGGTGGGTCAGCTGCCCACGGCTCTCTTCGTGCTCACGCCGGGCCGGATGGCCATCGCCGAGCGGCAGTTGGCGGCGCTCGACGGCCTCGGGCTCGACGAGGACTCGATGATGGCGGCCTTCCGCACGGTCAGCGCCTACGCGCACGGCGCGGCCTCGTCCGAGACGGCCCTGCGGGAGTGGACGCGGTCCGAGGGCTGGTCGTCGGGCGACGAGACCCGGATGGGCCTCGCACCGCAGATGACGTACCTCATGGGCACCGGCCGCTACCCCACCTACCGGCGCTACGGCCTGCGCTCGCGCCGCAAGGACGACGCCACGTGGATGTTCGAGACGGGCCTCGAATGCGTCCTGGACGGGATCGCGGCACGGTTCGGCATCTGAGCCGGGCCGAAAAAGGGCGAAGCCCCGGCCCTCCTGGACGGAGGAGGGCCGGGGCTTCGTCGTGCGGGGAGTGGTCCGGTGTGAGGGCGGGCCTCAGTACGAGGAGCCGGACGCGCCGAGCGAACCAGTGGGGTGCCAGACCGTCTTGGTCTCCAGGAAGGCCGTCAGGCGGTGCGTGCCCGGATCCGCCGACCAGTCCACAGGCTGTGGACGGACGACGCGCTTGAGGTTGTCCGCCGCGGCGACCTCAAGCTCCTTCGCCAGTACGTCGTCGTCGACGCCCGCGAGGTCGATCGCGTTCACGTCCTGGTGCGCGGCGAGCGACGGGGTGATCTCCGCCGTACGGCCGGACAGGATGTTCACGACGCCGCCCGGCAGGTCGGAGGTGGCGAGCACCTCGCCCAGCGAGAGCGCCGGGAGCGGGGAGTCCTCGCTGGCGATCACGACGGCGGTGTTGCCCGTCGCGATCACCGGGGCGATGACCGAGACCAGGCCGAGGAACGACGACTTCTGCGGGGCGACGACCGTCACCACACCCGTCGGCTCCGGCGAGGAGAGGTTGAAGAAGGGGCCCGCGACCGGGTTGCCGCCGCCCACGATCTGGGCGATCTTGTCGGTCCAGCCCGCGTACCAGACCCAGCGGTCGATCGCCGCGTCGACGACCGCGGCGGCCTTGGACTTGGACAGCCCCTCCGCCTCGGCGACCTCGCGGACGAACTGGTCCTTGCGGCCCTCCAGCATCTCCGCGACGCGGTAGAGGATCTGACCGCGCAGGTAGGCCGTCTTGCCCGCCCAGCCGCCCTGCGCCTTGCGCGCGGCGACCACCGCGTCACGCGCGTCCTTGCGGGACGAGAGCGGGGCGTTGGCCAGCCACTTGCCCTTTGAGTCGGTCACCTCGTACACCCGGCCGCTCTCGCTGCGGGGGAACTTGCCCCCTACGTACAGCTTGTAGGTCTTGAAGACACTCAAACGCTCAGACATCGAGGTAAGCCTCCAGGCCGTGGCGGCCGCCCTCGCGGCCGTAACCCGATTCCTTGTAGCCGCCGAAGGGCGAGGTCGGGTCGAACTTGTTGAACGTGTTGGCCCAGATGACGCCCGCGCGCAGGCGGTCGGCGACCGCGAGGATGCGCGAGCCCTTCTCCGTCCAGATGCCGGCGGAGAGGCCGTACTGCGTGTTGTTGGCCTTGGCGACGGCCTCTTCCGGCGTACGGAAGGTGAGGACCGAGAGCACCGGGCCGAAGATCTCGTCGCGGGCGACGGTGTGCGCCTGCGTGACGTTCGTGAAGAGCGTCGGCGCGAACCAGTAGCCGGACGAGGGCAGTTCGCACGGGGCGGACCAGCGCTCGGCGCCCTCCGCCTCGCCCGTCTCGGTGAGCGCGGTGATGCGGGCGAGCTGCTCGGCGGAGTTGATCGCGCCGATGTCCGTGTTCTTGTCCAGCGGGTCGCCCAGACGCAGGGTCGTCAGACGCCGCTTGAGGGCGTCGAGCACCTCGTCCTGGACCGACTCCTGTACGAGGAGACGCGAACCGGCGCAGCAGACCTGGCCCTGGTTGAAGAAGATGCCGGTGACGATGCCCTCGACGGCCTGGTCGATGGGGGCGTCGTCGAAGACGATGTTCGCGCCCTTGCCGCCCAGTTCGAGCGTGACCTTCTTGTCCGTGCCCGCGACCTGGCGCGCGATGGCCTTGCCGACGGCGGTCGAGCCGGTGAAGGCGACCTTGTTCACGTCCGGGTGGGCGGTGAGGGCGGCGCCCGCGTCGCCGTACCCGGGAAGGATGTTGACGACGCCCTTGGGCAGGCCCGCCTGGCGGCAGATGTCCGCGAAGAACAGGGCGCTCAGGGGAGTGGTCTCGGCGGGCTTCAGGACGACCGTGTTGCCCGTCGCGAGGGCCGGGGCGATCTTCCAGGCCAGCATCAGGAGCGGGAAGTTCCAGGGGATGACCTGGCCCGCGACACCGAGCGGCCGCGGGTCCGCGCCGTACCCGGCGTGGTCGAGCTTGTCGGCCCAGCCCGCGTAGTAGAAGAAGTGCGCGGCGACCAGCGGGAGGTCCGCGTCGCGCGTCTCCTTGATGGGCTTTCCGTTGTCGAGCGTCTCCAGGACGGCCAGTTCGCGGCTGCGCTCCTGGATGATCCGCGCGATCCGGAAGAGGTACTTGGCGCGCTCGGCGCCCGGCAGCGCCGACCACTTCTCGAAGGCCTTGCGGGCGGCCTTCACCGCGCGGTCGACGTCCTCGGAGGATGCCTGCGCGACCTCGGAGAGGACCTCTTCGGTGGAGGGCGAGACGGTCTTGAAGACCTTGCCGTCGGCCGCTTCCACGAACTCGCCGTCGATGAACAGGCCGTACGACGGCGCGATGTCGACGACGGAGCGGGACTCCGGTGCGGGGGCGTACTCAAAAGCTGAAGTCGTGGAAGTCATGGGTCAGTCCACCGTCACGTAGTCGGGGCCGGAGTAGCGGCCCGTGGCCAGCTTCTGGCGCTGCATCAGGAGGTCGTTGAGGAGCGATGAGGCGCCGAAGCGGAACCAGTGGTTGTCAAGCCAGTCCGCGCCCGCGGTCTCATTCACCAGGACGAGGAACTTGATCGCATCCTTGGAGGTGCGGATGCCGCCCGCGGGCTTCACGCCGATCTGTACCCCGGTCTGCTCGCGGAAGTCGCGCACGGCTTCCAGCATCAGGAGGGTGTTCGCGGGGGTCGCGTTGACGCCGACCTTGCCGGTCGAGGTCTTGATGAAGTCCGCACCCGCGAGCATGCCGATCCAGGAGGCACGGCGGATGTTGTCGTACGTGGACAGCTCACCGGTCTCGAAGATGACCTTGAGCCGGGCCGCGCCGGAGGCTTCCTTCACGGCGCGGATCTGCTCGAACACCGTCATGTAGTCACCCGCGAGGAAGGCGCCGCGGTCGATGACCATGTCGATCTCGTCGGCACCCGCCGCGACGGCCTCGCGGACGTCGCCGAGCTTCACGTCGATGGCGGCACGGCCCGCGGGGAAGGCGGTCGCGACGGAGGCGACCTTGACGCCGCTGTCGCCGACGGTCTCCTTGGCGGTGGCCACCATGTCCGGATAGACGCAGACGGCGGCGGTCCTCGGCGTGCCGCGGTCGGTCGGATCCGGGTTCACGGCCTTCGCGCCGAGCGCCCGGACCTTGCCCGGGGTGTCGGCGCCCTCCAGCGTCGTCAGGTCGATCATCGAGATGGCGAGGTCGATGGCGTACGCCTTCGCCGTGCTCTTGATCGAACGGGTGCCGAGCGCCGAGGCGCGCGCCTCCAGGCCGACCGTGTCGACGCCTGGCAGCCCGTGGAGGAAGCGGCGCAGCGTGCGGTCCGACGCGGTGGCGTCAGTCAGTGCGTGCGGAGTTGCGGGTGCAGTGGGCATGGTCACGAGGGGAGCATATCTACGCGCGTAGCGGCTGTACAGGGGGTGGGTACCGACCGGGTTGTCCGGCCTCTCCGGGGGCGCACCGGCGGCCCCCCGCGCGGGTTCAGGCAGAATCAGGGGTATGACCGACCCCGAGCCCCCCGTGGCGGAGCCCCAGGACCCCGAGTACAAGGACCGGACCTTCCGGTCGTCCGGCGGTATCGCCGGAGGCGTCCTGCTGCTCGCCCTCGGCGGCTGGCTCGGCATCGACGCGATGATCCGCGGGGAGGGCCGCACCCCGTGGCTCGCGCTCGCCGGACTGCTCCTCGCGGTGCCGCTCGTCGTCGCCTTCACCGTGCGCCCCGCCGTGTACGCCAACGACGACCGGATGCGCATCCGCAACCCCTTCCGGACGATCACGCTGCCGTGGGCGTCCGTCTCGGGGCTGCGCTCCGGGTACTCGAACGAGGTCTTCACCCAGTCCGGCACCAAGTACCAGCTCTGGGCCGTCCCCGTCTCCCTCCGCGGCCGCAAGAAGGTCGCCCGCAGGAAGACGCAGGGCGTCGCGTCGGGCGACCCGAGCATCGGCACGGGCGCCTCGCGGCGGCCCGCCCAGCCGGAGTCCCTGCGCGCCGCGGGGGACCAGATCATGGACGACCTGCGCGAACTGTCCGAGCGGCGCGCCGGGGCGAAGTCCGCGCAGGGCGAACCCGTGGTGCGCTGGGGCTACGAGATCATCGCGCCCGCCGTGGCCGGAGCGGTGCTGCTCGCCGTGGTCCTCGCCGTCGCCTAGGAGTACCTGAGCCGCCACGGCTCCCCGCGCCTCTGCCTACGGAGGGCCCATCCACGCCAGCAGCATGTGGCCCCCGAACGCCGCCGACGTCACGGCCGCGGTCACCATCACCGTCACGGCGACATGCGGGCGGGCGCGGGCCAGGGCCGCCGCGAGCGGCAGCAGCAGCGGGAAGCCGGGGAGCAGGAAGCGGGCCCGGGGGAAGTAGACCCCCTTGCTGCCGAGCACGATCAGCAGCAGCAGTCCCGTGAAGACCAGCAGTGGCAGCGGCTGCCGGTCGCCCACCGACAGGACGAACAGCGCCGCCGACGCCAGCAGCGTCGCCGTCACCATGATCAGGAACAGCTGCGGACCCTTGGCCGACAGCAGGTCCCGCACGGTCCGCCACGTCCCCACCCCGCCGTCCCACTCGTTGTGCCACAGCTTCTGTACGGCGAAGTAGCCGTCCCAGCGGCCAAGCCGGAACCCCACCCAGCCGACGTACGAGAGCCAGCCGAGCGGCGCGAGCAGGGCACCCAGGAGGAGGTGCGTGACCTCTCCCCGGCGCATCGGCCGGCACCGGCGCAGCAGCGTGAGCAGTGCGGTCAGGGAGACGGCCGCCGCGAGCGCCACACCCGTCGGGCGGGTCAGGCCCGCGAGCGCGGCCAGCGCACCCGCCCAGACCCAGCGGCCGGTGAGCACGGCGTACAGCGACCACGCGGTGAGCGCCGTGAAGAGCGACTCCGTGTAGCCCATCCACTGCACGAGAGCGACGGGGAGCGAACCCCAGAGGGCGGCCAGCAGGACGCCGGTCCTGCGGCCGTACAGATGGTCGCCCACCGCGAAGATCCCCCACGCCGCGAGGAACGAGCAGCCGACGGCGATCGCGAGTCCCACGGCCCCGCGCGGCTCCGGGACGAGCACGCTGCCCGCCCTGATGAGCAGCGGATGCAGCGGGAAGAAGGCGAGGTTGTTCGCGTCGACCTGGGTGCCCAGGGTGTGCGCGTACCCCTGGCCGGCGATCCTCAGATACCAGTCGCAGTCCCACGACTCCGCAAGCAGATGCCACACGTCCCGGTGCTCCCCGCGGGCCCAGAGGGCGAAGACGAGGGCGCCGAAGAGACGTACGGCGGCGTACGCGAGGAGTGCGGGCGACGCGTGCCGCAGGGCGCGGGCGGCGCGTGCGGGGCGGCCCGGGGGACTGCCCGGAGCGGTGCGGGGGCGCCGGGCCGGGGAGACGATCCGGGGTGCGGCGGCGGACGTCGACGCGGTCGAGGTCTCTGGGGTCGGTCCGTACGGCACTGCGGCAGCTCCTGGAACGTGATCGTGCGCTGCCGGTCACCCTTCCTGGGGGACCGGCAGCGCACCGGATCGCTGCGGCAGCTGCGCCGGCTCAATCACTCGGACGGGTGGCGGCCCTGCGGCCACCCGCCCCGGAAGCCCGCCGGGCGACCGCTAGATGCCCGCGGCCACGGACAGGTCGCGCTTGATCGCCGCGAGACGGTCCGCCGCCTCGGTGCGGGCGGCGGGCAGGCCCGGCTTCGCCGACACCGGGACCACCACCTCCAGGTAGCACTTCAGCTTCGGCTCCGTGCCGCTCGGGCGCACGATGACGCGGGCCCCGTCGAGCGTGTAGCGCAGGCCGTCCGTGGGCGGCAGCTTGTCCGTGCCCCGCGTCAGGTCCTCGGCCTTCGTCACGGGCAGGCCCGCGAGCGCCGTCGGCGGCTGTTCGCGCAGGCGGCGCATCGCGTCCGCGATCAGGGAGAGGTCCTCGACGCGGACCGACAGCTGATCGGTGGCGTGCAGGCCGTGCTCCACGGCCAGATCGTCCAGGAGGTCGAGCAGCGTGCGCCCCTCCTCCTTGAGCCCGGACGCCAGCTCCGCGAGCAGGAGCGCCGCCGTGATGCCGTCCTTGTCGCGTACGCCTTCGGGGTCCACGCAGTAACCGAGGGCCTCTTCGTAGCCGTAGCGCAGGCCGTCCACGCGGGCGATCCACTTGAAGCCGGTGAGGGTCTCCTCGTACGCGAGGCCCGCCTTCTCGGCGATCCGGCCGAGCAGGGAGGAAGACACGATCGACTCGGCGAACGTGCCGGTGGCGCCCCGGCGCACGAGATGGGCCGCGAGGAGCGCGCCGACCTCGTCGCCCCGGAGCATGCGCCAGTCCGCCTCGCCCGTACCGTCCTTGACCGCCGCCGCGCAGCGGTCCGCGTCCGGGTCGTTGGCGATGATCAGGTCCGGGTCCACCTCGCGGGCCTTCGCGAAGGAGAGGTCCATCGCGCCCGGCTCCTCCGGGTTGGGGAACGCGACCGTGGGGAAGTCCGGGTCGGGCTCCGCCTGCTCGGCGACGAGGACGGGGGCGGGGAAACCGGCTCGGGCGAACGCGGCCAGGAGGGTGTCCTTGCCGACGCCGTGCATCGCCGTGTAGACGGTGCGGGCGGTACGAGGGGAGTCCGGGGACAGGACGGCGTCCGTACGCGCCAGGTAGGCCTCCAGGACGTCGTCCGTGAGGGTTTCCCAGCCGCTGTCGGGGCGGGGGACGTCGTGGAGCGTGGCGATGGCGTCGATCCGCGCCGCGATCTCCGCGTCAGCGGGCGGGACGATCTGGGAGCCGTCGCCCAGATAGACCTTGTAGCCGTTGTCGCGCGGCGGGTTGTGGCTCGCCGTCACCTCCACGCCCGCGACCGCACCGAGGTGCCGTATGGCGAAGGCGAGTACGGGGGTGGGGAGCGGGCGGGGGAGCACCGCCGCCCTGAGTCCGGCGCCGGTCATGACGGCGGCCGTGTCGCGCGCGAAGTCCGCGGACTTGTGGCGGGCGTCGTAGCCGATGACGACGAGACCGCCGGCCTCGCCCTTGCCCTTGAGATACGCGGCGAGGCCGGCGGCGGCGCGGATGACCACGGAGCGGTTCATGCGCATGGGGCCCGCGCCGAGCTCGCCGCGGAGGCCCGCGGTGCCGAACTGGAGGGTCCCGCTGAAGCGGGCGGTCAGCTCTTCGGTGTCCGCGGTGTCGATGAGCTTCGCGAGTTCCTCGCGGGTCTCGGGATCCGGGTCCTCGGCCAGCCAGGCCTGGGCTCGCGCGATGAGTTCAGAGTCGTCCGGCACGTTTCTTCAGCCTCTCGTGTGCGGAGTTCTATGGCGGGCGTCCGGGTTACTCCTACCCGGGGTACGCCCTTGCGGGGAGCTTTTCTGTCCGACGCGGCCCTGCGGGAGCTTCCCCACCCCCACGGGGTACGCCTTCCCGGCCGGTCCGGCCGGGGCCGTTCCTGCACCGCCGGTGCGCGACGGCTCGCTCGCCCCTGCCGGAGCGCCCGGCGGCGGGAAGGGGTTGCGGGCCGGCCCGGTCCTGCGGACTTTCCCACCCACCCACCCGAGCACCCGGCGGTGCGAAGGGGAGCATCCGGCGGTCGGAAGGCTTTGGGGCTCGTCCGGTCCTGCGGGTTCTTCCCGCCCGCCCACCCGAGCGCCCCATCCCGGGAGGGCCTGTGCGCCCGCTCGGTGCTGCCGGGCAAACGGGTGGGTGGGCGGGAAAGGCCCTTGCGGGAGCGTGCGCCGCGGGCCGGCAAGGCACGGTGCGGAGGCGCCCCACCCGGGGAAGCCCTCCGCCAGGCAAGGCCCCGCCCAGCGAGGAACCCACCGAGCAAGGCCCCCGCCCAGCAAGCCCCCCCCGGGCCGGGCAAGGCTCGCCCAGCAAGGCCCCCGCCAGGCAAGGCCCCACCGGGTAAGACGCCCCCGCCACTCAAGGCGCCCCCGCCCGCTAAATGCGGCCCAGCACCTGACCAAGCAGCTCGCCCATGCGGGTGGCGCTGTCGCGGCCCGCCTGGAGGACCTCCTCGTGGTTCAGCGGCTCGCCCGTCATGCCCGCGGCGAGGTTCGTGACCAGGGAGATGCCGAGCACCTCCGCACCCGCCTCGCGCGCGGCGATGGCCTCGAGGACCGTCGACATGCCCACCAGGTCCGCACCGATCGTGCGGGCCATGTGGATCTCCGCCGGAGTCTCGTAGTGCGGGCCGGGGAACTGCGCGTAGACGCCCTCCTCCAGGGAGGGGTCGATCTCCTTGCAGAGGGTGCGCAGGCGCGGGGAGTAGAGGTCCGTGAGGTCCACGAAGTTCGCGCCGACGATCGGCGACGTGGCCGTCAGGTTGAGGTGATCGCTGATCAGGACCGGCTGGCCGGGACGCATGCCCTCACGCAGACCGCCGCAGCCGTTCGTCAGCACGATCGTCTTGCAGCCCGCGGCCACGGCCGTACGCACGCCGTGCGCGACGGCGGCGACGCCACGGCCCTCGTAGTAGTGGGTGCGGCCCAGGAAGACGAGGGCGCGCTTGTCACCGACCTGGAAGGAACGGATGCGGCCACCGTGTCCCTCGACCGCCGGCGGCGGGAAGCCGGGGAGCTCGGTGACGGGGAACTCGGCGTCGGGCACGCCGAGCGCGTCCACGGCCGGTGCCCAGCCGGAGCCCATCACAAGGGCTACGTCGTGGGTCTCGGCGCCCGTCAGCTCACGCAGGCGCGCGGCGGCGGCGTCGGCGGCGGCGTAGGGGTCGCCCTGGATGTCGTCCGGAATAACTGAAGCGTTCACGCGGACGAGAGTAGCCGCTCACGCCCTACGCGCGTAGATGACGATGCTCACGGGATTCGGATCGTTGTCTTGTCGTTTCCGACGAGAGGTGAGCCGGCAGGTGTCACAGCGGCCCGAAGCAGGCTCACCGCAGCCCGGCGCGCGCCTAGCAGGGGCGCTTGCGGAGCTCCATCACGTAGTCGTGGGGAGCTCCCGCGGTCTCCGCCGCGTCGGCGAGCTCCCCCAGATAACGCGCCGACGGCAGGCCGCCCTCGTAACCGTTGAGTACGTACACCCAGGCGGGTTCCTCGCCGTCGAGGGTGTGCACGCGCACCCGCATCCTGCGGTAGATGTCGAGCCCCACGCCCTCCCACCGGTCCATGGAGTCCTCGTCCATGGGGGCGACGTCGTAGAGCGTCACGAAGACCTGCGAGCGAGGCGCCTCCACGATGGTGGCGAGCGCGCCCTCCCACCCCATGTGCTCCCCGCCGAAGGTCAGCCGCCAGCCGTTCAGCCAGCCGGTCTGGCGCAGCGGCGAGTGCGGGGCGCGGCGTGACATGAGCCGCGGATCCAGATTGCCGGCGTACGCGGCGTAGAGCGACATGTGGTCGAGGGTACGGCAGGCGACGCGTGCGTCCCTCCCGTAACGGAAGTGCCCTTCTCATGGGCAGAACGGCCCGGATGGAGCCCCCGGGGCGAAGCACCTTGAAGCGTGCGGGACAATGGAGTACGTGACTCGGATCGTGATCATTGGCGGCGGACCCGGCGGATACGAGGCGGCACTCGTTGCCGCCCAGCTCGGCGCGGAGGTGACCGTCGTCGACTGCGACGGTCTGGGCGGGGCGTCGGTGCTCACCGACTGCGTCCCGTCCAAGACTCTGATCGCCACGGCCGAGGTGATGACCAGCTTCGACTCCTCGTACGAGGAGCTCGGCATCATCGTCGCGGACGACACCCCGCACATCGACACCCCGGCGCGCGTCGTCGGCGTCGACCTCGGGAAGGTCAACCGCCGTGTGAAGCGCCTCGCGCTCGCGCAGTCCCACGACATCACCGCGTCCGTCACGCGTGCGGGCGCCCGCGTGCTGCGCGGCCGTGGCCGTCTGGAGGGCCAGCAGGACACGGACGGCTCGCGCAAGGTCGTCGTGCGCGCGGCCGACGGCACCGAGGAGACCCTCGTCGCCGACGCCGTCCTCATCGCCACCGGCGGGCACCCGCGCGAGGTTCCCGACGCGCTGCCCGACGGCGAGCGGATCCTGAACTGGACGCAGGTGTACGACCTGGATGAGCTCCCCGAGGAGCTCATCGTGGTCGGCTCCGGTGTCACCGGTGCCGAGTTCGCCGGTGCCTATCAGGCGCTCGGGTCGAACGTCACGCTGGTGTCGAGCCGTGACCGCGTGCTGCCCGGCGAGGACCCGGACGCCGCCGCCGTCCTGGAGGACGTCTTCCGGCGCCGCGGCATGAACGTCATGTCCCGCTCGCGCGCCGCCTCCGCCAAGCGCGTGGGCGACCGCGTGGAGGTCACGCTCGACGACGGCCGCGTCATCTCCGGCACGCACTGCCTGATGGCCGTGGGCGCCATCCCGAACAGCAGCGGCATGGGCCTGGAGGAGGCCGGGGTCAAGCTCAAGGACTCGGGGCACATCTGGACCGACAAGGTGTCGCGCACGTCCGCGCCGGGTGTGTACGCCGCCGGTGACGTGACCGGTATCTTCGCGCTGGCCTCCGTCGCCGCCATGCAGGGGCGCATCGCGATGTACCACTTCCTGGGCGACGCGGTGCAGCCGCTGAACCTGAAGACCGTGTCGTCGAACGTCTTCACCGACCCCGAGATCGCGACCGTCGGCTACAGCCAGTCGGACGTCGACGGCGGCAAGATCGACGCCCGCGTCGTCAAGCTGCCGCTCCTGCGCAACCCGCGCGCGAAGATGCAGGGCATCCGCGACGGCTTCGTCAAGATCTTCTGCCGCCCCGGTACGGGCATCGTGGTGGGCGGTGTGGTCGTCGCGCCGCGCGCTTCGGAACTGATCCACCCCATCTCGATCGCGGTCGACAACAATCTGACGGTCGAGCAGATCGCGAATGCGTTCACCGTGTATCCATCCCTTTCGGGCTCGATCGCCGAGGTCGCGCGCCAACTCCACACGCGTAAGTCGGCCGGCGAAGCCTGATCGCGGACCGATCGTCGGTTGAACGCCGACTGACCGGGGTTCGCACGGGGTAACAACTCCGCGCAGGTCACGGGCTGTTGTCGCCCATTCGCCCGGCATAGGCGCGGCGAGTAGGCACCTATACCACTTCCCACCCTGCCGTGCGAACAACTTCTGTAATTCGGCGCAAACTGCTGAAAGCAGACGGTCGTTGGGGTTACTGTCAGTTTCGTGTTCGCTGCAGAACGTCGCCAATTGATCCTCGAAATGGTGCGGGCCAACGGAGCGGTATCGCTCCGGGAGCTCGCCCGCGTCGTCCAGACCTCCGAAGTGACCGTACGGCGGGACGTGCGCGCGCTGGAGGCAGAAGGACTCCTCGACCGCAGACATGGCGGTGCGGTATTGCCGGGCGGATTCACGCGGGAGTCCGGCTTTCCGCAGAAATCACATCTCGCGACCGCCGAGAAGACGGCTATCGCCGATCTCGCGGCGGGACTCGTCGAAGAAGGCGAAGCCATCGTCGTCGGGGCGGGTACGACCACGCAGGAGCTGGCCCGACGGCTCGCGCGGGTACCCGGTCTGACCGTCGTCACCAATTCCCTCCTGGTGGCACAGGCCCTGGCCCATGCCAACCGCGTCGAGGTCGTCATGACCGGCGGCACCCTGCGCGGTTCCAATTACGCTCTCGTGGGCAGCGGGGCCGAACAGTCCCTGCAGGGCCTGCGGGTCTCACGCGCCTTCCTGTCGGGCAGTGGTCTGACCGCCGAACGCGGGCTCTCCACGTCCAACATGCTCTCGGCGAGCGTGGACCGGGCGCTCGTCCAGGCCGCCGCCGAGGTCGTGGTCCTCGCCGACCACACCAAGCTCGGCACCGACACGATGTTCCAGACGGTGCCGACGGACGTCATCACCCGCCTGGTCACGGACGAACCGCCCACGCACGACGACCGCGCGGCCACCGAACTGCAGGCCCTGGCGGACCAGGGAGTGCAGATCGCCGTCGCGGGCGGGACCGCGAATCCCAACTCCGGATCAGGGGTGGATCCCGTCCCGGCGCGACAGCCGCGCCGGGACGTGCCGCTGCCGGGGCAGCGCCGTAACCACGGCGGTCACGGGCAGAGCCCCGGGGCGCAGTTGCGCAGTGCGGTGCTCGGGGAGCAGCAGCCCGGGGAGCGGGCCGCGCGGGTGGCGGATCTACGCCGCCGCTGAACCGGCCGTCGGTCCGGTACCGCAGTCGTCGGGTGCCGACCCTTCGGGCTTCAGGCCGCGCAGGGTCAGCATCAGCAGCCGGTCGGCCAACTCGGGCTCGTCCGGGGTCTCTTCGGCGGCCAGCGCGATCGCGTTGGTCAGCTGCATCAGATCGCCGATCGAGACGCCGGGGCGTACGGCACCGGCCTGCTGGGCCCGCACCAGCAGGGCCGTGCCCGCCTCACGCATGGGCCTGCTGCATCGGGAGAGTGCCGAACTGTCGTCGTGCGACGCCGACATGAGGGCGCGGGAGAGCCCGCGGTACTCACCCGCATGAGTGATGATGGCGCGGAGCCAGGTCACCAGGGCCGAGCAGGGCCGCGGATCGTCGAGCAGCGCGCGGGAGCGGTCCAGGAGGTCGCTCACCGCCTCTTCGAAGACGGCGCTCATCAGGGCGTGGCGGTTGGGGAAGTGGCGGTAGAGGGTGCCGATGCCCACGTTCGCGTGGCGGGCGATGTCCTCCAGGGAGGCGTCCGTGCCGTGCTCCGCGAAGGCGGTGCGGGCCTCTGCGAGGAGCCGGTCGTAATTGCGGCGCGCGTCGGCTCTCTTCAAGCGAGGGCGCTCTTGCGGGCTCTCTGCCATGGCGTGCCTCCCTGAACGTACGCGTGCCTCAAGTCTGCCCGAAGGGTAAAGACGCCGGACGGGCTGGAATGCTCCAGCCCGTCCGGGGTCCGCTCAGCGGGGGTGTCAGTCCTTGATCTCGCAGATGACCGCGCCGGAGGTCAGGCTCGCGCCCACCTCCGCCGTGAGGCCCTTGATCGTTCCCGACCGGTGCGCGTTCAGGGGCTGTTCCATCTTCATGGCCTCCAGGACGACGACCAGGTCGCCCTCCTGCACCTCCTGGCCCTCCTCGACAGCGATCTTGACGATCGTGCCCTGCATCGGAGAGGCGAGGGTGTCACCGGAGGCCGCCGGGCCCGACTTCTTCGCCGCGCGCCGCTTGGGGCGGGCGCCGCCCGCCGCCGCTGTGCGGGCGATGGTCATGCCCAGCGAGGAGGGGAGCGAGACCTCCAGGCGCTTGCCGCCCACCTCGACGACGACCGTCTCGCGGCCGGGCTCTTCGTCCGTCTCGGTGTCGGCCGCCGCGGCGAACGCGGGGATCTCGTTGACGAACTCGGTCTCGATCCACCGGGTGTGGACCGTGAACGGGTCGGTGGAGCCGGTCAGTTCAGGGGCGAACGCCGGGTCCTTGACGACCGCGCGGTGGAAGGGGATGGCGGTGGCCATGCCCTCCACGGTGAACTCCTCCAGGGCGCGCGCGGCCCGCTGGAGCGCCTGCTGGCGCGTCGCACCGGAGACGATCAGCTTGGCCAGGAGCGAGTCCCAGGCCGGGCCGATCACGCTGCCGGACTCCACGCCCGCGTCCAGGCGCACGCCAGGACCCGACGGCGGGGCGAACAGGGTCACCGTGCCCGGCGCCGGCAGGAAGCCGCGGCCCGGGTCCTCGCCGTTGATGCGGAACTCGAAGGAGTGACCGCGCATCTCCGGGTCGCCGTAGCCCAGTTCCTCGCCGTCGGCGATGCGGAACATCTCGCGGACCAGGTCGATGCCGGTGATCTCTTCGGTGACCGGGTGCTCCACCTGCAGACGGGTGTTGACCTCCAGGAAGGAGATCGTGCCGTCGGTGCCGACGAGGAACTCGACGGTGCCGGCGCCGACATAGCCGGCTTCCTTCAGGATCGCCTTGGACGCCGCGTACAGCTCGGCGTTCTGGGCCTCGCTCAGGAACGGCGCGGGCGCCTCCTCCACGAGCTTCTGGTGGCGGCGCTGCAGCGAGCAGTCACGGGTCGACACGACGACCACATTGCCGTGCTTGTCGGCCAGGCACTGCGTCTCCACGTGCCGCGGCTTGTCCAGGTAGCGCTCCACGAAGCACTCGCCACGGCCGAAGGCCGCGACGGCCTCGCGCACCGCGGAGTCGTACAGCTCGGGCACCTCTTCGAGGTTCCGGGCCACCTTCAGACCGCGTCCGCCGCCACCGAAGGCGGCCTTGATCGCGATCGGCAGGCCGTGCTCCTGGGCGAAGGCCACGACCTCGTCGGAGCCGCTCACGGGGTCCGGCGTACCGGCCACCAGCGGGGCACCCGCGCGCTGCGCGATGTGCCGGGCGGCGACCTTGTCACCCAGGTCACGAATGGCTTGCGGCGGCGGGCCGATCCAGATCAGGCCCGCGTCGATGACGGCCTGCGCGAAGTCGGCGTTCTCCGAAAGGAAGCCGTAGCCGGGGTGGACCGCGTCCGCCCCCGCGTCCTTGGCCGCTGCCAGCACCTTGGAAATGTCCAGGTAGCTGGTGGCCGGAGTGTCACCGCCCAGCGCGAACGCCTCATCTGCCGCACGTACATGCAGAGCATCCCGGTCAGGATCTGCGTAGACGGCTACGCTCGCGATCCCTGCATCCCGGCATGCCCGAGCAACGCGGACAGCGATTTCGCCACGGTTGGCGATGAGCACCTTGCGCACGATGGCTCCCTCCTTGAAACAAGCCGAGTTTAGGGACTGCCGACACGACCTTTCGACCCGTCCCCAGTGGTGAGCTTGCCCACACGGAGCGTGATCCGGGGCCTGCCCGTCCGCGAAATCCCTTGTCGCACCACGGTACGCAGGGTCCCTTGCGGGCAGACTAACGCGCCGATGTGGCCAAGGTCTCTGTGAGAGCGTGCTGCGGCAGAGGGGCATTCTTTGTCGAGTCCCTACGAATGGCCCAATGATTCTTTGCCTTGGGCAGAGCCCTTGTCCCCCGGTTTACCCGTTAGTAGCGTTCGCGATGTCTGGGACGTACTGGTGGTAACAGCGGAAGAGGGTGGGCGCCGTGGCGCGTAGACCGGTTGCCTGGGTGGGCGCGATCGTGCTCCTGGTGGAGGCGGTGGGCATCGCGATGCTCAACTGGTTCCTCGGGCTTGTCGTGAACAAGCAGGACATGTCGCTCGCAGGCCTCGACCCGCACGCGATGTCCGTGTCGACGTGGATCGCGGGCGGCCTCTTCGGCCTCTACCTCGCGCTGTGCGCCTTCATCATGCTGCGCGCGGCGATACTCGACCGCGCGCCGGGCCGCTTCGGCCGGCTGCTGCTGATCAGCGCCGCCGTGGTGCACGCGCTCCTCGGGGCGTTCTCGGTCGGCCTGGTGGGCTGGCCCGCGTTCGCCTTCATGATGGTCGTGCTCGGCCTGATCGTCCTGACGCTGGTGGCGTACGACAGGAAGCCCGACGAGGTCGCCGACGCGCCGCGCACCGGCACCGGGGCAGCGGGCGGCGGCGCACCGGAGAACGGCGCCCCACAGCCCGCCTGAGCCCTCTGAGGCCTACTTCGCCCACAACTCCGTGATGCCGACGCCCAATTCACCCAGGAGGCGCCGGAGCAGCGGCAGGGAGAGGCCGATGACGTTGCCGTGGTCGCCCTCGATCGAGTCGACGAAGGGGGCGGAGCGGCCGTCGAGCGTGAACGCGCCCGCCACGTGCAGGGGTTCACCGCTCGCCACGTACGCGGCGATCTCCTCGTCCGAGGGGTCACCGAAACGGACGACGGTCGAGGCGACCGCCGACACATGGCGGCCGGACGCGGTGTCGTACACGCAGTGGCCGGTCTGCAGGACGCCCGCACGCCCGCGCATGGACTTCCAGCGGGCGGTGGCCTCCTCGGCATCGGCGGGCTTGCCGAGCGCCTCTCCGTCCAGTTCGAGGACCGAGTCGCAGCCGACGACCAGGGCGCCCTTGGTCTCCGGGCGCGCCGAGACGACCGACGCCTTGGCCTCGGCCAGGGCAAGGGCGAGCTCGGCGGGGGTCGGTGCGGAGATCGCGTCCTCGTCGACCCCGCTGACGATCACCTCGGGGGCGAGACCGGCCTGGCGCAGGAGGCCGAGCCGGGCGGGGGACTTGGAGGCGAGGACGAGACGGCGGGGCTGTCCGGGCTGTCGGGGCTGATCACTCATGCGGTCAGGTTAGCGAGCCGCGGGAGACGTCTCGGCGGATGCCGGCGGGTGCCGGCGGGTGCCTCAGAGCGTGCCTCAGCGGAAGCCTCAGTGAATGCCCAGGACGAACATCGCGACGACCATGGCCAGGGCGAGGACGAGTCCCGCACGGCGCATCTTCGCCTGCATGTCCCGCATGTCCTTGGGCGGGTTGTTCTCCGGGTCGGACCACAGCATGAATCCGATACTGCGCGCGGCGACGGCGGGGGCGCCTGAGTACGCGTACTCAGGCGCCCCCGCCCGTCCCACTCATTTCCCGGCTCGGCCCGCCCGGCTCACCCGGGCCAGTAGGTGCGGCCCCACGACGTCGGTCCCGGCGCGGGCAGCCGGTCGCGGGCCACGCGCGCGGGGTCCGCCCAGGCGTCGAGTACCGAGGGCGCGCCGGACGGCTGGTTCGCGACCGCCGCGGCGCGCGCCTGGACCACCGCGAGCGCGGCGGCGAGCTCCTCCGGGGTGGGATTGCCCCGTACGACCTTGATCATGAATGCTCTCCTCGCTCTCCTCGCTGGGGCACGGTCTAGAGGGGGATGTTGCCGTGCTTCTTCGGGGGCAGGGATTCCCGCTTCGTCCGCAGCTGACGCAGGCCCCGCACCAGGTGGGAGCGGGTCTCCGACGGCATGATCACGGCGTCGATGTAGCCGCGCTCGGCAGCCGTGTACGGGTTGAGGAGACGGTCCTCGTACTCCTGGATCAGCCGGGCCCGGGTCGCCTCGACGTCGCCGGTGGCCTCCGCCGCCGCGATCGTCTTGCGGTGCAGGATGTTCACCGCGCCCTGCGCGCCCATCACCGCGATCTGCGCCGTCGGCCAGGCCAGGTTGAGGTCGGCGCCCAGGTGCTTGGAGCCCATGACGTCGTACGCGCCGCCGAACGCCTTGCGCGTGATGACCGTGATGAGCGGGACCGTGGCCTCCGCGTACGCGTAGATCAGCTTGGCGCCGCGCCGGATGATGCCCGTGTGCTCCTGCTCGACGCCCGGCAGGAAGCCCGGCACGTCGACGAAGGTGATGACCGGGACGTTGAACGCGTCGCAGGTGCGGACGAAGCGGGCGCCCTTCTCGGAGGCGTCGATGTTCAGGCAGCCGGCGAACTGCGTCGGCTGGTTGGCGACGATGCCCACCGGGCGGCCCTCGATCCGGCCGAAGCCGGTGAGGATGTTCGGCGCGAACAGCGGCTGCGTCTCGAAGAACTCGGCGTCGTCCAGGACGTGTTCGATCACGCCGTGCATGTCGTACGGCTGGTTGGCGCTGTCCGGGACCAGCGTGTCCAGCTCGCGGTCCTCGTCCGTCAGCTCCAGGTCCGCGTCCTCGGGGAACGCGGGGGGCTCGCTGAGGTTGTTCGAAGGCAGGTAGGAGAGAAGGGACTTGACGTACTCGATCGCGTCCTTCTCGTCGCCCGCCATGTGGTGCGCGACACCGGAGGTGCTGTTGTGGGTGCGGGCACCGCCGAGCTCCTCGAAGCCGACGTCCTCGCCGGTGACGGTCTTGATGACGTCGGGTCCGGTGATGAACATGTGCGACGTCTGGTCGACCATGACGGTGAAGTCGGTGATGGCGGGGGAGTAGACCGCGCCGCCCGCGCACGGGCCGACGACCAGGCTGATCTGCGGGATCACACCGGAGGCGTGGGTGTTCCTGCGGAAGATCTCCCCGTACATCCCGAGGGCCATGACGCCCTCCTGGATGCGGGCGCCGCCGGAGTCGTTGATGCCGATGACCGGACAGCCGGTCTTCAGGGCGAAGTCCATGACCTTGACGATCTTCTGGCCGAAGACCTCGCCGAGTGCCCCGCCGAAGACGGTGAAGTCCTGGGAGAAGACGGCCACGGGGCGGCCGTCGACGGTGCCGTAACCGGTCACGACTCCGTCGCCGTAGGGGCGGTTGGCCTCCAGGCCGAAGTCGGTCGAGCGGTGCTGGGCGAACTCGTCGAACTCGACGAAGGAGCTTTCGTCCAGGAGCAGTTCGATGCGCTCACGCGCCGTCAACTTGCCCTTGGCGTGCTGCTTCTCGACCGCGCGAGCCGAACCGGCGTGCTTGGCCTCCTCGATGCGGCGCTGGAGATCAGCGAGTTTTCCCGCAGTCGTATGGATGTCGATACCACCTGCGTCGGGGATGGCGGCGGTATCGCTTGCGGCGCTGGGCACGGGCACGTTGGGCTCTTCCGGCTCGGACATAGGGATGCGGCTCCCTGCCTGCTCAAAGGGGCGACTGGCGGCTTGCGGTGCGGCTTGGGGGGTGCGGCTCGGGGTGCGGCTTGCGGGTACGGCTCGGGTGCGGTGATCGCTTGCTACTGACTCGTAGGGTATCGGCGCGCATACGGATCGGCAGTGCGGCGTTTACCACACCTAAGGTGGCTTGCATGACGCCGCGAGATGCTTCAGACGACTCTTCAGAGACTCCTTCGGGTTCGGGTTCGGGCCCGGTTTCTGGTCCCGCTTCCGGCACCCCTGGCGGTGGCCGGTGGTCCGACCTCGACCGGCCGCCCCTGAACGCCGCGTCGCTGCGGCGTGCGCTCGTTCGGGACGGGGGGCTGTGGACCTCTCTGGACGTGGTGCCCGCGACGGGGTCGACCAACACGGATCTGGCCGCCCGCGCGGACGAGCTGCCCGAGGGGGCGGTGCTCGTCGCCGAGGAGCAGAGCTCGGGGCGCGGGCGCCTCGACCGCCGCTGGTCGGCGCCCGCGCGCTCCGGTCTCTTCTTCTCCGTGCTCCTGAAGCCGGGGGCCGCGGTGCCGGTCGAACGGTGGGGGTGGCTGCCGCTGCTTACCGGGGTCGCCGTCGCCACGGGGCTCTCGCGGTCCGCCGGGGTGGACACGGCCCTGAAGTGGCCGAACGACCTGCTGGTGACGGTGGCGGGGGAGGAACGGAAGGCGGGCGGCATCCTGGCCGAGCGGGCGGGCTCCGGGGACGGCGGGGGCGTGGTGGTCGGCATCGGCATCAACGTGACCCTGCGGGCGGAGGAGCTGCCGGTGCCGACGGCGGGGTCGCTGGCGCTGGCCGGGGCGGCGTCGACGGACCGGGACACGGTGCTGCGGGCGGTGCTGCGGTCACTGGAGCAGTGGTACGGGGACTGGCGCGCGGCAGAGGGCGACCCGTCGGCCTCCCGCCTCCAGGAGACGTACGCGGCGGGCTGCGCGACGCTGGGCCGCAAGGCCCGCGCGGAACTCCCGGGTGATCGGTCGATCACGGGGGAGGCGGTGGCGGTGGACGCCGACGGACGCCTGGTGCTGGCTACGGGGGACGGGGTGCAGGAGCCTGTGGGGGCGGGGGATGTTGTGCATTTGCGGGGGGCGTAGGGGGGGGCTGGGTCTGGGCTTGGGCCTGAGCCGGGGTGCGGTGCTGGTCCGGCTGGGGTGCGTGCGGGCAGCGGGTTCGCTCCGTCTGTTGGTGCGGTGCCGCGCCGGTATGTCCGCCCTCGCTATCGTCCGGTGGCCATTGGGGTGCTTCGGTTCCGGAGTGCCGCGAACCGTGCTTCGGGCGGACATACCGGCACCTCCCCTCGTGAGCGTCGCCGAATGCGGCCGATCGATGGTGCTGCGGGGCAATCGGGCGGGTGGGCGCGAAATGCTTGTTCGTTCAGGTGAGGGTGTGGGGCAAACGGGCGGGTGGGTGGCGAAGGTGTGTTCGGCGGCGCGGCTACGGGGGAGCCACAGATCGAGGCGCCCCGCCAGGCAAAGGCGTACCGCCGGGCGTGAGCTGCGGCACACCTGCCGTAAAGTTGGCGCCGGTCGATACCTGACCGCGGCAGATCGGAAGGGCAGCAGGCGTGACCGTCGACGACACGGGCTCCGGCACGGGTGCATCGCCCGACGGTGAGCCCGGACGCACCGCTGGGTCCGTCAGCCACACGTTCGACTCGATGGACTCCGGGGACGAGAAGCCGGGAGATCCGGAGAGGGACCCCCTGGCCCTGCGTCTCGAAGGGCTGATCCTCGGCGCGGACCGCCGCTACACCCCGTTCCAGGCGGCCCGCAGTGCCGGCGTATCCATGGAGCTGGCCTCCCGCTTCTGGCGGGCCATGGGCTTTCCCGACGTGGGCCAGGCCAAGGCCCTGACCGAGGCGGACGTGCTCGCACTGCGCCGCCTCGCCGGTCTCGTGGAAGCGGGCCTGCTCAGCGAGGCCATGGCCGTGCAGGTGGCCCGGTCGACCGGACAGACCACCGCCCGCCTGGCCGAATGGCAGATCGATTCCTTCCTGGAGGGTCTGACGGAGCCGCCCGAGCCGGGCATGACGCGGACCGAAGTCACGTATCCGCTGATAGAGCTCCTCCTGCCCGAGCTGGAGGAGTTCCTCGTCTACGTGTGGCGACGGCAGCTCGCCGCCGCCACCGGACGCGTCGTGCAGGCCGCGGACGACGACGAAATGGTCGACCGGCGCCTCGCCGTCGGCTTCGCCGACCTCGTCGGCTTCACGCGGCTCACCCGGCGCATGGAGGAGGAGGAGCTCGGCGAGCTCGTCGAGGCCTTCGAGACCACGGCGGCCGATCTCGTCGCCGCGCACGGCGGCCGGCTCATCAAGACGCTGGGCGACGAGGTGCTGTACGCCGCCGACAACGCGGGCGTGGCCGCGGAGATCGCGCTGCGGCTGATCGAGACCATGGCCAACGACGAGACGATGCCCGAACTGCGCGTCGGCATCGCCTTCGGCACGGTCACCACGCGGATGGGTGACGTCTTCGGCACGACGGTGAACCTCGCGAGCCGCCTCACCTCGATAGCGCCACGGGACGCGGTCCTGGTGGACGGCGCGCTCGCGGAGGAACTGACGCGTACGGGGGAGGCGCCCGCCTCCGAGACCGAGGCGGCGGAGGCCGCCGAGCGGGCCGAGAAGGAAGGCGCGGAGCCGCCCTCCTACCGCTTCGCCCTGCAGCCGATGTGGCAGCGGCCCGTACGAGGCCTCGGCGTCGTCGAGCCCTGGCTGCTGAACCGCCGGACCTGAACCGCCGGACCTGAACCGCCGGACCTGAACCGCCGGGGATGTGCGTACCCGCGGTTCGCCGCAGATTTTTTTCGTCCGCCCGCCCGATCGCCCTACAGCGGTGGCATGATCCGCGGGTGGCCCGGTAACGGGCGTTAACCGGACGTGGAGGAAAGCAATGGGTGGCGAGCAGCGGTTCGGGGAATTCGTCAGCGTCAGGCGGCACGCCTACGTCGCCGAGCTCGTCCTCGACCGGCCCAAGGCCATGAATGCCGTGTCCACGGACATGGCCCGCTCGATCGGCTCCGCCTGCGCCGCCCTCGCGGAGGACCGTGACGCGCGCGTCGTGGTCCTCACCTCGACCCATGAGCGTGCCTTCTGCGTCGGCGCCGACCTGAAGGAGCGCAATTCCTTCTCCGATGCCGAGTTGGTGCGCCAGCGTCCCACCGCACGGGCCGCCTACACCGGCGTACTCGAACTGCCCATGCCGACCGTCGCGGCCCTGCACGGCTTCGCGCTCGGCGGCGGCTTCGAGCTCGCGCTCGCCTGCGATCTCATCGTCGCCGACCCGACCGCCGTGGTCGGGCTCCCCGAGGTGTCGGTCGGCGTGATCCCTGGCGGCGGCGGCACGCAGCTGCTGCCGCGCCGCGTGGGTGCCGCGCGGGCCGCCGAGCTGATCTTCACCGCGCGGCGTCTGGAGGCGGGCGAGGCGCGGGAGTTGGGGCTCGTCGACCAGCTCGTGGGCAAGGGCGAGGACCGTACGGAGGCACTCGCGCTCGCCGAGCGGATCGCCGCCAACTCGCCCGTCGGGCTGCGCGCCGCCAAGCGTGCCCTGCGGCTCGGGCACGGGCTCGACCTGCGCGCCGGCCTTGAGGTCGAGGACGCCGCCTGGCGCTCGGTGGCCTTCTCCGGTGACCGGGCGGAGGGCGTCGCGGCGTTCAACGAGAAGCGCAAGCCGCAGTGGCCCGGGGAGTGAGTGGTGGTACGGGTGTGGGGAGTGGGGGCGTAGACGCCCCAGGCGGATTTACGTGACCCCACACGCTGCGTAATGTTCCAAACGCCCAAATTGTCCCTAATCTCCTAGCCTAGGGAGATGGGAGAGGATGTCCGGCTGCGGGCCGTGGTGGTGCTGGCGCAGGGAATGGCCGCCGCGCACACTCCACGTGAGTCCTGGCGGGCGGCTGCCCGGGGCGCGTGCCGTGCGTTGTCCGGGAGTTTCGCGGCGCTGTCCGTCTGGGAGCGTGACCTCGGACGGCTGAGGGTGCTCGTGAACGTGGGCGAACGGGCCGAGGGGGAGGAAGAGTTCCCGGAGCACGAGGCGTATCCCGTGAACGAGTTCCCGGAGATCACCGAGTTCCTGCACGAGCGCTGGGCGGGCGGCGGTGAGCCGCACGCCTGGGTCGAGACGGCGGGCGGACCCGCGGCGAACACGGCCCCCGGCTACTGCCACCAGCGCGTCGCCGCCCTCCGCAGGCGTGGCCGCGGCTGCTGTGTGGTGGCGCCGATCGTGCTGCACGGGCGGGCGTGGGGCGAGCTCTATGTCGCGCGTCCGGTAGGGGCGCCGCCCTTCGGCCGCGCGGACGCGGACTTCGCGACGGTGCTCGCCTCGGTCGTCGCGGCGGGCATCGCGCAGACCGAACGCCTGGAGGAGGCCCGCCGCCTCGCCTTCACCGACGCGCTGACGGGCCTCGCCAATCGCCGTGCGGTCGATCTACGTCTTGAGGAGGCGGTGGAGCGGCACCGTGCGGACGGGACCGTGGTGAGTCTGGTCGTCTGTGACGTGAACGGTCTCAAGTGGGTCAACGACACCCAGGGGCACGCGGTCGGCGACCGCCTCCTCGAACGCTTCGGTTCGGTGCTGTCCCTGTGCGGGGCGATGCTGCCGGGGACGCTGGCCGCGCGGCTCGGCGGCGACGAGTTCTGCCTGCTCTCGGTGGGTCCCACCGCCGATGAGGTGGTGCGGGTGGCGGACGAACTCTGCGTACGGGCAGCCGAGTTGGAGCTGGGGGACGGGGTCGCGTGCGGCGTCGCCTCCACGGAGGACCGGATCGGCGAGGTCCGCTCGGCCCGCCGCCTGTTCCGCCTCGCGGACGCGGCCCAGTACCGCGCGAAGGCGGCCCGCGCGCCGAAGCCGGTGGTCGCGGGGCGCGAGGGCGCGGACGACCCCGTGGTGCGCCTGGCGAACTCGGAGGTCTCGCGCCCGGCGGGCGAGAGGCGCCGGTTCCGGGGGCGGGGCCCCGAGCGGGGGTCGCGGGGCTCCCGGGAGGACAAGGGGGGTGGGCAGGGGGCTCGGTGACGAAGCTGCGGGCCGGTGGGGGCTGCCCGCGCAGTTCCCCGCGCCCCTTACGGGGCACAACTCGCCGTGCCCCCTGGCTTTGCGCAGTTCCCCGCGCCTCTTGCGGGGCGTGGCTCGTCGTGTCCGCTGGTCTTGCGTAGCTCTCCGCGGCGCTTACGGGCGCGGCTCGTCGTGTCCGCTCGCCTTGCGCAGTTCCCCGCGCCCCTTACGGGGCGTAGTTCCCCGCGCCCGCTCGCCTTGCGTAACTCCTCGCGCCTCTTGCGGGGCGTGGCTCGTCGTGTCCGCTGGTCTTGCGTAGCTCTCCGCGGCGCTTACGGGCGTGGCTCCCCACGTCCGCTCGCCTTGCGCAGTTCCCCGCGCCCCTTACGGGGCGGAGATCCCCCCGCCCGCTCGCCTTGCGTAACTCCCCGCGCCCTCTACGGGGCGTACTTCCCCGTGCCCCCTCGCCTCGCGCAGCTCCCCGCACCCCCCTTAAGCGGCGCACTCCCGCGCCCCTCCCTGAGCCCGGTAAGAGGCTAAGGCCGTATCCGCCCGTGACACCTGGCGATTCAATCCGTACTCTGCTGAATATGGATATGCACACCGTGGTCCTGGGGACGTCCGGGACAACCGCGGCGGACGTCATCGCCGTCGCACGCGGCAACGCCCGCATCGAGCTGTCGGCCGAAGCCGTGGCCGCCCTCGCCGCCGCCCGCGAGATCGTCGACGCCCTCGCGGCGAAGCCCGAGCCCGTCTACGGCGTCTCGACCGGCTTCGGCGCCCTCGCCACCCGGCACATCGGCCCGGACCTCCGCGCCCAGCTGCAGCGCAACATCGTCCGCTCGCACGCGGCCGGAATGGGCCCGCGCGTGGAGCGCGAGGTCGTGCGTGCGCTGATGTTCCTGCGGCTCAAAACGGTCTGTTCCGGTCGTACCGGCGTACGACCCGAGGTCGCGCAGACCATGGCCGACGTACTCAACGCGGGCATCACCCCCGTCGTCCACGAGTACGGCTCACTCGGCTGCTCCGGCGACCTCGCGCCGCTCAGCCACTGCGCGCTCACGCTCATGGGCGAGGGCGACGCGGAGGGCCCCGACGGTGAGCTGAAGCCGGCGGGCGAGCTGCTCGCCGCGCACGGCATCACCCCGGTCGAGCTGCGCGAGAAGGAGGGCCTCGCCCTCCTGAACGGCACCGACGGCATGCTCGGCATGCTGGTGATGGCCCTCGCCGACCTCGACGACCTCTACAAGTCCGCCGACATCACCGCGGCCCTCACCCTGGAGGCGCTCCTCGGCACCGCCAAGGTCCTCGCCCCCGAGCTGCACGCCATCCGCCCGCACCCGGGCCAGGGCGCGTCCGCCGCCAACATGGCCGCGGTGCTCGCCGGTTCGGGCCTGACCGGCCACCACCAGGACGACGCGCCGCGCGTGCAGGACGCGTACTCGGTGCGGTGCGCGCCGCAGGTCGCGGGCGCGGGCCGGGACACCATCGCCCACGCCCGTACGGTCGCCGAGCGCGAGCTCGCCGCCGCCGTCGACAACCCCGTGGTCCTGCCCGACGGCCGCGTCGAGTCGAACGGCAACTTCCACGGCGCCCCGGTCGCGTACGTCCTGGACTTCCTCGCGATCGCCGCGGCCGACCTCGGCTCGATCGCCGAGCGCCGCACGGACCGGCTGCTCGACAAGAACCGTTCGCACGGTCTGCCGCCGTTCCTCGCGGACGACGCGGGCGTGGACTCGGGCCTGATGATCGCCCAGTACACGCAGGCGGCGCTCGTGAGTGAGATGAAGCGGCTCGCGGTCCCGTCGTCGGCCGACTCGATCCCGTCCTCCGCGATGCAGGAGGACCACGTCTCGATGGGCTGGTCCGCGGCCCGCAAGCTGCGCACCGCGGTCGACAACCTGACCCGCATCGTCGCGATCGAGCTGTACGCGGCGACGCGCGCCGTCGAACTCCGCGAGGGCCTCACGCCGGCCCCCGCCACGCAGGCGGTCATCGAGGCGGTCCGCAAGGCGGGCGTCCAGGGCCCGGGTCCCGACCGCTTCCTCGCGCCGGACCTGGCGGCGGCGGACGAGTTCGTGCGCTCGGGCGCGCTGCTCGCCGCGGTCGAGCCGGTGACGGGCCCGCTGGCCTAGCCACCGCACACCTACGCGAAGGGGGCGCCGTCACCTGGTGACGGCGCCCCCTTGCGTGGTTCCGGCGCGTCAGTCGCGGTCGGTCTCCTGGTGGGTGATCGTGCCCTTGACCGCGTCGACCTCGAAGTCGGTCTTGTTCCAGTCGTCGGTGACGACGTCGACGGACCAGACGAGGGCGCCGCCGTCCTTGTCGTCCAGGCCGACGGAGGTGACCGTGCCCTTCTTCTTGCCGGTGGCGGTCTTGGCCGCCTGCTCGGGCGACTGCTTGACGCGGGAGAGCCAGTCGGCCGTCTCCTTCTTGTCGTCGGCGTCCTGGTCGCTCTCGGGGGCCGAGCTGATCACCTTGCCGGAGACGGCGTCGATGCGGACGTCGTGCACGGTGCCGTCCTTCTCGGCGACCTCGGCGACCCACTGCGGGCCGGCCGCGCCGCCGCTCGGGCTGGCACTGGCCCTGGCACTGGCACTGGCACTGGCACTGGGACTCGGACTTGCGCTCGCGTCGTCGTCATCGTCGCTGTCGTCCTTGACGTCGGCCGCGTCCTTCAGGTCGAGGTCGGTCAGCTTGCCGCCCGGGACCTTGTCCACCGCCGTGGCGGCGGCCTTGTCGTAGGTGACCTTGGTGGCGCCGAGCAGATCCTTGCGCTCCTGCTGGTCCCGGGTACGGGACGCGCTGCCCGTGGGGCTCTCCGACGGCGCTTCCTTCGGAATGGTCTTCGCCGCTTCCGAGGTCGCCTCGGCGGACGACGCCTTGTCGCTGTCCGACCCGCAGCCGGTGACCAGGGCCGCCGATGCCGCGACGGCGCACAGGGCGCCGACGAGACGGAGGCGGCGGGCGCGGAGTGTTCCGGTCTTCTTGTTCCGGGGCTCGAATCTCATACCCGCATGCCTAGCCCTCGCCCCGTATCCGGCCGTGTCGGCGCGCGGTCAGGGTCACCCGAGTGCCCGGCGTGCGAGTCCCCTCACCGAGACCTCAGTAAGCCCCTCGGTACGCCGGGCCCTGGCGTTCCCTGCGTACCGAGTACGCCACGAAGCCCGCTCCGAGGCCCAGGAACGCCGTTCCGCCGATCAGATACGGGGTCGTGTCGACGCCGGCGCCGGTGTCGGCGAGGCGGTCCTCCGCGGTGGCGGCGGTGGTGGTGGCGGTGTGCTCCGAGCTCAGCGTCGCGCGGCGCTGTTCGGTGTGGACCACCCGGGGGGCGTCAGGGGCCTCCGGGGTTCTGAACGTCGCCGACGCATTCGCGGAGGGAACGAACCACAGGGCGCCGAGGAGGGCACCTGCGGCAGTGGCGGTGAGCAACGATCGACGTGCGGACACGGAATCGGATCCCCCTTGTGGCGCTGGCGAATTGGCCGTGTGGGGCGATGGTAGTGAAAGGCGCGGGTCGCGGGAAAGTCGCGGGGGCCGTGGGTCGTACGCTCCGACTCATGAGCACACCTGAGACATCACGTTTTGTACGGCTCCGCGTCGAATTGGTGGTCGAGGTCGACGACTCCGGCGAGCTGTCGGCCTCCGCCCTGCGCCGCATCGCGGAGGACGAGCACATGCCCGCCGAGGAGCGGCTGCACGCCGAGACGGCCGTCAAGGAGGACGACGCGGAGGCGCTCGCCTATCTGGTGGATCCCTTCGACCTGGTCAGCCAGCTGCCGGGAGTGGAGCTCTCGCAGGCCTCCTGGAGCAGCGAGCAGATCGACTACGACCCCGATTCGCCGGATTGGGACCCCGACGAGGATGATGACGACGACGAGGATGGTGCGGCCGATGAGGCTGTGGCCGGGGGCGGCGCCGGTGGCCGGGGGTTGTAGGCGGTAGACGGAAAGTAGTACGTCTACCGGACGGAAAAAACGGAACCCGTAGCCCCGGACGGCAACCGCCGCTCGGGGTTCCGTCGTCTCAGGGGTGCACGGCTTTCACCGGCGCACCGCGGGACGTGGTGTTCCCCACATCTTCCGCAGAAGTGGAACGGGACGAACCGGGCAGGACGTTATGCGGGATTACGGGGAGTCTCGACGTTCATGGCGTGTTGGGGATTTCGGCAACGATGGAGAAGCGTGTGATGACGGACAGTAGGCGACAGGGCGGACGGCGCAAGGGTCTTGCGGCCGTATCCGCTCTGGTCGGCGGCGTCCTGGTGCTCTCGGCCTGCAGCAGCGACGACGGCGACAAGAACAGTGCCGGCGCGGGCAAGGAGTCGCAGAACCAGGTCGACGAAGCAGCCGCCAAGAAGACGTCCGACGCCGATATCAAGATCGCGCCGAAGGACGGCTCCGACAACGCGAGCATCAACAGCGCCGCCGCGGTCAAGGTGAGCAAGGGTTCGCTGACGGACGTCACGATGACGACCGAGAAGGGGACCGCGGTCGAGGGGCAGATAGCTGCCGACAAGAAGAGCTGGAAGCCCAGCGGCCAGCTGGAGCGGGCGACCACTTACAAGATCTCCGCCACCGCCACGGACTCCGAGGGCCGCAAGGCGCACGAGAACTCGAAGTTCACGACGGTCTCGCCGGCCAACAGCTTCATCGGGAACTTCACGCCCGAGGACGGGTCCACGGTCGGCGTGGGCATGCCGGTGTCGATCAACTTCGACAAGGCGATCACGAACAAGAAGGACGTCCAGTCCCACATCAAGGTGTCGTCCAGCAGCGGCCAGGAAGTCGTCGGCCACTGGTTCGGCAACAACCGCATCGACTTCCGCCCCGAGAAGTACTGGCAGGGCAACTCCACGGTCACCTTGAAGCTGGCCCTGGACGGCGTCGAGGGCGCGGACGGCGTCACCGGCGTCCAGCAGAAGACGGTCCAGTTCAAGATCGGCCGTAACCAGGTCTCCGTCGTCGACGCCAAGACGAAGACGATGAAGGTCATGCGGGACGGCAAGGTCATCAAGACCATCCCGATCTCCGCGGGCTCCCCGGAGAACAAGACGTACCAGGGCCAGATGGTGATCTCCGAGAAGTTCAAGGAGACCCGGATGGACGGCGCGACCGTCGGCTTCAAGGACGGCGACGGCAAGGGCGAGTACGACATCAAGGACGTGCCGCACGCCATGCGCCTCTCCCAGTCGGGCACGTTCATCCACGGCAACTACTGGGGCGCGAAGTCCATCTTCGGCGGCGCCAACACCAGCCACGGCTGTGTCGGCCTCCAGGACGCCAAGGGCGCGGGCGACAAGAGCACCCCGGGCGCCTGGTTCTACGACAACTCGATGGTCGGTGACGTCGTGGACGTCCGGAACACCGGCGACAAGACGGTCCAGCCCGACAACGGCTTCAACGGCTGGGTCATGGACTGGGCGCAGTGGAAGGCCGGTTCCGCGGTCTGAGACCCGGGTAACCCCCTTCACCTTTACGGCAGCGGCCCGCACCCCTCAACGGGGGTGCGGGCCGCTGCCGTTCGGATCAGGGTCACGGAGCGGACCGCCACTCAGTGACCACATGCCCAACTCGCCACTTCTGACGCACTATTGAGCAGATGTTCGACCCTGGGTAATACTTCCTGGCTCAGGGGCGAGAGCCTCTTGACCTCCAGGGGGAGACTTGCGCAGAAAAGTGAAGAGAGCCTACGGGGCCACGATCGCCACAGCGGCGGCCGTGGCCCTCGCCGCGGGCATGACCAGCCCGGCGTCGGCGGCGAAGCAGTCGCCGGACGCACAGGCGGCAGCCGCGCAGTCGGCGGGCCTCAAGAGCGCCGGACAGACCACGCACCACATCACGCTCATCACCGGCGACCGCGTCACCGCCGACTCCAAGGGCCGCGTCACCGGATTCGAGCGGGCCAAGGGGCGCGAGCGGATACCCGTGCTGACGAAACGCGTCGGCGGTCACCAGCTCGCGATACCGGCCGACGCACAGCGCCTGATAGCCACCGGCAAGCTCGACCAGCGGCTGTTCGACATCACCGAACTGAGCAAGAAGGACAACCGCAGGGCCCAGAAGAAGGGCCTCAAGCTGATCGTCGGCTACAAGGGAGCGGCTGCCTCGGCCAGGTCCGACGTGCGCGCCGCGGGTGACACCACGGTCCGCAGGACCCTGAAGTCCCTCAACGCCGACGCCATCACGACCCCGAAGCAGGACGCCACCGACCTGTGGTCCGCGCTGACCGCGGACAAGGGCGGTTCCACGGCGTCCGGCGTCAGCCGCGTATGGCTGGACGGAGTCCGCAAGGCGCGCCTCGACAAGAGCGTGCCGCAGATCGGCGCCCCGAAGGCGTGGGCGGCCGGGTTCGACGGCAAGGGCGTCAAGGTCGCCGTCCTGGACACCGGCGTCGACGCCACGCACGTCGATCTGAAGGACCAGGTCGTCGGGGAGAAGAACTTCACGCCCGCGGAGGATGCCAAGGACCACTACGGCCACGGCACGCACGTCGCCTCCATCGCGGCGGGCACCGGCGCGATGTCGGGCGGCAAGCTCAAGGGCGTGGCGCCCGGCGCCAAGCTCCTGAACGGCAAGGTCCTGGACGACGGCGGCTCCGGCGAGGACTCCGGGATCATCGCGGGCATGGAGTGGGCGGCCGAACAGGGCGCCGACATCGTGAACCTCAGCCTCGGCGGCGGTGACACCCCCGGTGTCGACCCGCTCGAAGCCGAGGTCGACAAGCTCTCCGCGGACAAGGGCATCCTCTTCGCGATCGCGGCGGGCAACGACGGGGAGCCCGGCTCCGTGGGCTCCCCGGGCAGCGCGGACGCGGCCCTCACCGTCGGAGCGGTCGACGGCGACGACAAGCTCGCCGACTTCTCCAGCCAGGGCCCGCGCGTCGGCGACGGCGCCATCAAGCCCGACGTCACCGCCCCCGGCGTGGACATCACGGCCGCGGCCGCTCCCGGCAGCGTCATCGACAAGGAGGTCGGCCAGGAGCCCGACGGCTATCTGACGATCTCCGGTACGTCGATGGCCACCCCGCACGTGGCGGGCGCCGCCGCGCTGCTCAAGCAGCAGCATCCGGACTGGAAGTACGCCGAGCTCAAGGGCGCGCTGACCGCGTCCACGAAGGGCGGCAAGTACACGCCGTTCGAGCAGGGTTCGGGACGCATCGCCGTCGACAAGGCCATCAAGCAGACGGTGATCGCCGAGCCGGTGTCGCTCTCCTTCGCCATGCAGCAGTGGCCGCACACCGACGACAAGCCGGTCACCGAGAAGGTGACCTACAAGAACCTCGGCAAGGACGACGTCACCCTCGACCTCGCGGTCGCGGGCACGAACCCCAAGGGCGCCCCGGCTCCCGCGGGCTTCTTCAAGCTCGGCGCGAAGACGGTGAAGGTCCCCGCGGGCGGCACCGCGTCGGTCGACCTGACCACCGACACCAAGCTCGGCGGCACGGTCGACGGCGCCTACACCGCGTACGTCGTGGCGACCGGCGGCGGGCAGTCCGTGCGCACGGCCGCCTCCGTCGAGCGCGAGGTCGAGTCGTACGAGCTGACGCTCAAGCACATCGGGCGCGACGGTCAGGCCCCGAAGTACTACGACACGGACCTGGAGGGCATCTCGGGGCTCGCCACCGAGAAGTCCTACGACCCGTTCGACGCCTCCGGCACGGTCAAGCTCCGGGTTCCCAAGGGTGGTTACCTGCTGAACAGCAGCATGTACGCCGACCCGAGGGACTTCACCAAGGGTGCTGACTGGATCGCCCAGCCGAAGCTGAGCATCACCAAGGACACCACGGTGACGCTGGACGCCCGCACCACGAAACCGGTGGACATCACCGTGCCGTCGGCGGACGCCAAGCCGTACTTCGGGTCCCCGGACTACACGGTCGACACGCCCGGCACCACCTACTCCTTCGGCTGGTGGCTCGACGCCGGATACGTCAACTTCCGGAGCGCGCACCTGGGCCCGCAGGTCACCGACGGCTCGCTGCACCAGCAGTGGGACGGCCACTGGATCAAGGGTGACGACGCCGAGTACGACACCGTGGCCGGCGGCAAGGTCAAACAGGTCGCGACCGGCTACACCAAGCACTACAAGGCGTCCGAACTCGCCACGGTGAAGGTGAACCTGGGCGCGGCGGCCAAGGACAAGAAGGGCACGATCGGCGCCCTCGGCTACCTCCCCGGCAGTTCGGGCGGCTCCTCGATCAACATCCCGCAGAAGCTGCCCGGCACCCGGACGCTGTACCTGTCCACGGCCGACGCCGTGAAGTGGGGCATGGAGTTCGAGCAGCAGGGCGGGGTCGAACCGGACGGCTGGCCGATCGTCGACGCGGCCTACTCGCTGGGCGCGGCGCAGACGTTCGCGGCGGGCAAGAGCTACGAGAAGACGTTCAACACGGCCGTCTTCGGGCCGCGCATCGGCGGCGAGTACGGCGTCCGGCGTCAGGACAACGAGATCAGCGGCTATCTGCCGCTGTTCGCCGACGGCAAGACGCACTCGGGCTCCTCGCGCTACTCGTCGGTGAAGACGACCCTCTACAAGGGCTCCACCAAGATCGGCGAGAACGAGGACCCGCTGGCCGGCGGTGTCCCGTTCAAGGTCCCCGCGGCCGACGCCGAGTACAAGCTGTCGACGTCCGTGAAGCGCAGCGTCACGGTGGCTGCCGCCTCCACGCGCATCGACGCGAGCTGGACGTTCCGCTCCAAGAAGGCCGACAACGCGAAGCTGCCGGTCTCCACGGCGCGGTTCGCCGCGGCGGTCGACCTGAGCAGCAAGGCCAAGGCCGGCGAGACCCAGTCCGTGCCGGTGACGGTGCAGGGCGCGGCGGCGGGCGCGAACCTCAAGTCCCTTGCCGCGTACGTCTCGTACGACTACGGCCAGACCTGGAAGAAGGTCACCGTCTCCGGCGGCAAGATCAAGGTCAAGAACCCGGCCGCGGGCAAGGGCATCTCCTTCCACGCCAAGATCACGGACAAGAAGGGGAACAAGTCGACGCTGTCGATCTACAACGCGTACTACGGCAAGTAGGCAGGCGGATGAGTTAGCCGCCGAGTAAGCCGTTGCCGCCGGGCGCGGCGCCGAAAGGGCTGGGGATCACGTATCGCCGGTGTCTGTCGGAGCCGCGCCTCGCCACATCCGTGGCCCGATGCCTACGCGCACAGCGAACTGGCCTCCACGCTCCGCCAGTTGTCGGACAAGGTGCTCACAGAGCGGCTGGTTCTCCCGGCAGCACCCACCGCAGAGGAAGCCGACGTCACATGACCGCGCACACCGTCGAGTACATCCGCTACCGCATCCCCTCCGAACGCTCCGCGGAGTTCCTCTCCGCGTACACCCGCGCCGCCGTCCCGCTGGCGGCCGCCCCGCAGTGCGTCGACTACGAACTCACCCGCTGCGAGGAGGACTTCGAGCACTTCGTCCTCCGCATCACCTGGACGTCGACCAAGGACCACCTGGAGGGCTTCCGCGGCTCGGGGCTCTTCCGTGAGTTCTTCGCGGAGATCCGTCCGTACGTCGAGAACATCGAGGAGATGCGCCACTACACACCCACCGCCGTACGCGGCACGGGCGCGTCTACGCCGACCCTGTACACCTGGGCGGGCGGCGAGGAGAGCTTCGATCGCCTGACGGAGATCTTCTACGAGAAGGTCCTCAAGGACGACCTCCTCGCCCCGCTCTTCGAGGGCCTGCCCGCCGAGCACGCCCTGCACGTCGCCCAGTGGCTCGGCGAGGTCTTCGGCGGCCCGGCCACCTACTCCCAGGAGCACGGCGGGCACACCGCGATGGTCGGCAAGCACCTCGGCAAGGGCATCACCGAGCCGCAGCGCCGCCGCTGGGTCAACCTGATGCAGGACGCGGCGGACGACGCGGGGCTGCCGACGGACGCCGAGTTCCGCTCCGCCTTCCTCGCCTACGTGGAGTGGGGAACCCGCCTCGCGGTCTACTTCTCGGGCCCCGACGCGAGCCGCCCCACCGACCAGCCGGTCCCGCTGTGGAACTGGGGCGCCGCGCCCCCGTACCAGCCCTGAGGCCCTTAGGGTCTGAGGGGCTGAAGGTGTGGCGGGCGTCCGGGGGCCTACTGCGTCCCCGACCCCGCCGCACCGGTCCGTGTCGCGTCCGCTCCCCAGCTGGCCAGGAGCCGCAGTGCGTCGGCCGACGCCGAATCCGGCTCCGCGTGGTACGTCACCAGTGACTGGTCGTGATCGTCCGGCAGCCGGAGCGTCTCGAACGACAGGGTCAGATCGCCCACCAGGGAGTGGTGCAGGCGCTTGACGCCGTGCCCCTTCTCCCGCACGTCATGCGTGGCCCACAGGCTCCGGAACTCCTCGCTCTTCACGGAGAGCTCGCCGACCAGGGCCGAGAGCAGCGGGTCGTTGGGGAAGCAGCCCGCGTCCATCCGCAGGAAGCTCACGATGTCCGACGCCTTCTGCTCCCAGTCCCGGAACAGCACGCGTGAATCGGGCCGCAGGAAACAGATCCGCGCCCAGTTCCGCTCCTCCGGCGGCACCTCGCCCCAGTCACCGAAGAGCGCGGCGGCCATGCGGTTCCAGCCGAGGATGTCCGAGCGGCGGCCGACCACGTAGGCGGGCACGCCCTCCATCGCGTCCATGAGCTGGAGCAGCGCGGGCCGCACGCGCTGGGGGCGCGCCGGACGCTTCTTCTTGTGCTGCTTCGGCTTCGCCAGGTGCGTCAGGTGGGCGTGCTCGGCGTCCGTGAGGCGCAGGGCACGGGCGATCGCGTCAAGCACCTCGCCCGAGACGTTGCGGCCGTTGCCCTGCTCAAGACGGGTGTAGTACGCGACGGACACCCCGGCGAGCTGCGCCAGCTCCTCGCGGCGCAGCCCCGGCACCCGCCGGTGACGCCCGAAGTTCGGCAGCCCGACGTCCTCCGGCTGCAGCCGGGCCCTGCGGGTGCGCAGGAACTCACTGAGCTCGGCGCGGCCGTCGAGGGGCTCGGGGGCGGGGGTGGGGGTCGGCTGGTCCATGCTTTCCAGTATCCAGGCTCGTACGCGTACGAGCCTGTCCCCGCCAGTAGTAGGACCACTGGACGTAGGCAGAGCTGTGACCTGGGTAGATGTCCGCGTGGCTGGCACGGTTGATGGCATGACCGCACAGACCAGCATCACCACCGTTTCCGCTTACGCCGCCCCGTCCGCCAAGGCCCCCCTGGAGCGGACCACCATCCCGCGCCGCCCGGTGGGCGAGTCCGACGTACTGATCGACATCAAGTACGCGGGCATCTGTCACTCGGACATCCACCAGGCTCGCGACGGCTGGGGCGAGGGCATCTTCCCGATGGTCCCGGGCCATGAGATCGCCGGTGTCGTCACCGAGGTCGGCTCCGCCGTCACCAAGTTCGCGGTCGGCGACCGCGTCGGCGTCGGCTGCATGGTCGACTCCTGCCGCGAGTGCGAGAACTGCAAGGCAGGCCTCGAGCAGTACTGCGTCAAGGGCAACGTGCCGACGTACAACGGCCTCGGCAAGGACGGTGAGCCGACCTACGGCGGCTACTCCTCGCACGTCGTCGTGGACGAGGCGTTCACCGTCCGCATCCCCGACGGCCTCTCCCTGGACGTCGCCGCGCCGCTCCTGTGCGCGGGCATCACCACGTACTCCCCGCTCCACCGCTGGAACGCGGGCCCCGGCAAGAAGGTCGCCGTCGTGGGCCTGGGCGGTCTCGGCCACATGGGTGTCAAGATCGCGCACGCCATGGGCGCCGAGGTGACCGTCCTCTCGCAGTCGCTGCGCAAGAAGGACGACGGCCTGAAGATGGGCGCCGACCACTACTACGCGACCAGCGACGAGGCCACCTTCGAGCAGCTCGCCGGCTCCTTCGACGTGATCCTCTCCACGGTCTCCGCGCCGCTGCCGCTGGACAAGTACCTGGGTCTGCTGCGCTCCGAGGGTGCCTTCGTGAACGTCGGCGCCCCCGAGGAGCCGGTCTCGCTCAACCTGTTCTCCGTGATCGGCGGCGGCAAGACCCTCGCCGGCTCCATGATCGGCGGCATCCAGGAGACCCAGGAGATGCTCGACTTCTGCGCCGAGCACGGCCTGGGCTCGGAGATCGAGCTGATCGACGCCGACCAGATCAACGAGGCGTACGAGCGCGTCCTCGCCAGCGACGTGCGCTACCGCTTCGTGATCGACGCGGCCACCATCTGAGGCACTGATGCCAGAGGCGCCCCGCCTCTGACCCCTTGCCCCTCGATGACGCCCGAGGCCGGATGGCCTCGGGCGTCATCGCTGTCTCGGGCGTCATCGGCGTGTGGCCGGAACTCGTCTCGGACCGCCGCCCTAGGACGCATTGCGCACCAGGTGGGGGGCCGTGTGACCGATGCCCGGCGGGCGGGCCGTGCCTAGTGTGGTGGGCGTCTGCACGGGCACTTCAGACGCACAGGAAGAGGTCGCACGATGTCCATCGAGCTCAACCACACCATCGTCACCGCGCGGGACAAGAAGGCGTCCGCCCAGTTCCTCGCCGACGTCCTGGGCCTCAAGGTGAGCCCCCAGTACGGACCGTTCATCCCCGTCGAGATCCCCAACGGCGTCACGCTGGACTACTACGAGGGCGACGGCGGCCCGATCACCCCCCAGCACTACGCCTTCCTGGTCTCCGAGGACGAGTTCGACGCCATCTTCGGGCGCATCAAGGACGCGGGGCTCACCTACTGGGCCGACCCGCACCACACGGTCGTCGACGAGATCAACACCAACGACGGCGGCCGGGGCGTCTACTGGGACGACCCGAACGGTCACAGTCTGGAGATCCTCACCAGGCCGTACGGCAGCGGCAGTTAGGCACCTTCGACTGCCGGGACGCCCTCCGCCAGGAAGTCGAGCACGAGCGGCGTCGCCACGTCCGCGAACTCCTCGAAGTACGCGTGCCGCGCGCCCGGGATGAGCCGCATGCGCGCCCCGGAGATGCGTTCCGTGAGCAGGGGAGCGTTGGCGGCCGGGTTGAACACGTCATCGGTGCCGTGCACCACGAGTGTCGGTGCCGTGATCCGCACCAGCGCGTCCCAGGCGTCGTGCCGGGCGCTGGCCCGCAGGTGGCGCCGCCGCGCGTGCGGGGGCATGTCCGGATCGCCGAGGGTGTGGAACACGGGCTTCCTGGGGCCACGCTCCCGTTCGGCGATCCAGCCGGGGGTGTACATCAGCTCCCGCAGGGCGCGGTGCGCGGCCGCCGGGTCGCCCTGCGTGAGGGCGGCCCGCACCTCGGGCCCGCGCTCGATGCCGTGCGGCGCCCCCGGCGACGTACAGCCGAGGACGAGGCGGTCGACCCGCCCGGGGTGGTCGGCGGCGATCCACTGGGCGACCCGGCCGCCCATCGACGTGCCGTACACATGGGCGCGGCCGATGCCCGCGTGGTCGAGCACGGCGATGACGTCGCGGGCGAAGCCGGGCGTGCTGTAGCTGTCGGTGTCGGGGCGGCCGCTCTCGCCGGTGCCGCGCCAGTCGAGTACGACGGTCCGGTACGCGGCGGCGAAGTCGTCCCGCACCGGGTCCCACCAGCGGCGGCTGTTGGACTGCCCGCTGAGCAGGACCAGGGGGTGGCCGGAGCCGTGGACCTCGTAGTGCAGGGCGGTGCCGTCGGCGGCTTCAGCGAAGGGCATGGGTGAACGGTAACCATCCCGCGGTCCTCGACAGGCCCAGGCCCTAGGGTGCCGGGATGACCGGGACACCCATCGAGGTACCAGAGGGCTTCGCGCTCAGCACGGTCCAGCGGGAGGGCGAGCGGGGCCGGACCTGGCTCGCCACGCTGCCGGGGCTCGCCGACGAGCTGCTCCGGCGCTGGGACTGCGAGCCCTCGGAAGCCGTCACCCACGGGCAGGTCGGCATCGTCGTACCCGTGAGACGGCGGTACGACGGCACGCCCGCCGTCCTGAAGATCTCCTTCCCGCACCCCGGCAACGTCCACGAGCCGGACGCCTTCGCGGTGTGGGCGGGCCGGGGCGCGGTCCGCCTGTACGAGCGGGACGACGCGCGGTTCGCGATGCTCCTGGAGCGGGCGGGAGCACACTCGGAGCATCCAGAGCATCCAGAGCATCCAGAGCATTCCCTCGCGAGCATGGAGGACACCGACGAGGCGGTGGCCGTGGCCGGGCGCCTGGCGCGCCGCCTCGCCGTGCCCGCGCCCGCCGGGCTGCCCCGGATGAGCTCGCTGGTGGCCGAGTGGGAGTGCGAACTGCGGGACGAGGACCGGGAGTTGGGCTCACCGCTGCCCGCGCGCGTGGTGGCCGCGGCGATCGCCACCGTGCGCGAACTCGGCCGCGACCAGCCGGAGACCCTCGTCCACGGGGACCTGCACTTCACCAATGTACTGAGGTCGGAGCGCGAGCCCTGGCTCGCCATCGACCCCAAGGGATACGTCGGCGACCCGGCGTACGACTCGATCACGTTGCTCCGCACCCGCTTCGAGGCCCTGCTCACCGCACCCGACCCGCGGGCCGCCGCCCTGCGCCGCCTTGACGTCTTCGCCGACGCCGCCGAGGTCGACCGCGAACGGGCCCGGAGGTGGGCGCAGGCGAGGGCGGTGACGGCGGCGCACTGGGGGATGCGGCACGGGGACCCCGCGTGGCTGGTCAAGGCCACGGAGGCGCTGGCGGAGGCGCTGACGTGAGCTGGACGTCGGCTCTGGTGGAGGGATTTCGCCGGGGGCGGAACGCTGATCACTGCCCGGGCGGCCCGGCGGCTCCTACCCTGAGGGGGTGAGCAGCCAAGAGCGGTACCACGAGCCGGAGCAGGCGCAGCCCGCGGAGCGGGCCGGGACCCAGGAGTCGGCCCGCGTCATCCCGTTGCGCCCACGTGCCGCGCGGCAGGCGCCGACGCGCACCGCCCCCATGCGCACGACTCCCACGCGCACGACTCCCGTGCCAACTCCCGTGTCACCGGCGGCGAAAGAGCCCCTGTGGCGGGACGTGGTCGGTGACGTGCTGCGCCGCGAGCGCCTCGCCCAGGAACGTACGCTCAAGGAAGTCGCCGACGAGGCCCGCATCTCGATGCCGTATCTCTCCGAGGTGGAGCGCGGCCGCAAGGAGGCTTCGTCCGAAGTCCTCGCGGCCGGCGCCCGGGCGCTCGGGCTGAGCCTGGCGGACCTTCTCTCCCTGGCCCAGACCGAGTTGACCCGCCACGCGCAGTCCACGCGCCCACGCCAGGGAGACATCCGCCTGGCCGCGTAGACCGCACCAGGGCGTTCTACGCCGCGGCGAGCATCCGCCGACTCAGCACCTCATCAGCCAGCCCATACGCCACCGCGTCCTCGGCGGTGAACACCTTGTCGCGGTCCATGTCCGCGCGCAGTGTGGCGACATCGTGCCCCGAGTGCCGGGACAGCACGTCCTCCACCTGCGAGCGGATCCGCAGCATCTCCTTGGCCTGGAGGCTGAGGTCGGAGACCGTCCCCTGCTGCCCGCCGCTCGCGGGCTGCCCGAGCAGCACGCGCGAGTGTTCGAGGACGAAACGCCGTCCGGGGTTGCCGCCCGCGAGCAGCACGGCGGCGGTGGAGGCCGCCTGTCCGACGCAGAACGTCGAGATGGGGGCGCTGATGAAGCTCATGGTGTCGTAGATCGCCATGAGCGAAGTAAACGATCCACCAGGCGAGTTGATGTAGATGGCGACCTCACGCTCGGGGTTCGAGGACTCCAGGTGAAGCAGCTGCGCGATGACGACGTTGGCCACGCCGTCGTCGATCTCGGTCCCGAGGAAGATGATCCGCTCCGAGAGCAGCCTGCTGTAGATGTCGTAGGCGCGCTCGCCCTGCGGGGTGCGCTCGACGACGGTCGGAATCGTGTACTGGCTCATGTCGGTCAGACCCCCAGTCCCATACGCGGCTTGGAGGCCGCGGGCCGCACATCGGCGAGCGAGTCGAGCACCCGGTCGACCATCCCGTACTCCTTGGCCTGCTCGGCGGTGAACCACCGGTCGCGGTCGCCGTCACGCGAGATGACGTCCTCGCTCTGCCCGGTGTGCTCGGCGGTGATCCGCTCGACGGACCTCTTCGTGAACTCCAGGTTCTCGGCCTGGATCGCGATGTCGGCGGTGGTCCCGCCGATGCCGGCGGACGGCTGGTGCATCATGATCCGCGCGTTGGGCAGGGCGTACCGCTTGCCCGCGGTGCCGACGGTCAGCAGGAACTGCCCCATGCTGGCCGCGAATCCCATGGCGAGGGTCGACACGTCATTCGGGATGAGCCGCATGGTGTCGTAGATGGCGAGCCCGGCGGTGACGGAACCTCCGGGGCTGTTGATGTAGAGGCTGATGTCGGTCCGCGGGTCCTCGGCGGAGAGCAGCAGGAGCTGCGCGCAGACCCGGTTCGCGGAGACCTCGTCGACCTGGGTCCCGAGGAAGACGATCCGCTGGGTCAGCAACTGCGCGGCCAGATGGTCGTCGAACCGCGTCGAGGGCGTCTCGCCCTCGGAGGCTCGCGGGGCATTGACGATGGGTGGCATCGTTCGTCCTCCAGACGGTGGGAGCGGCACGCCTGCCGGCCGCTGTCCTGTCCCCCCACCTTCGAACGCCACCCCGAGCCACGTAAGGCTTCTCGGCCTGCGGCAGATTCGCTGACGGCAGAGCGTCGGCCGGCCGGCTCCGGGCAACCGGTCTACGGGATCAGAGGCCGTCGGGGTGTTCGGAGAGCCACCCGGCATGGGCGACCTTCAGCCGGTCGGCTCGTCGGTCGTCGGCTCGTCGGTCGTCGCCAGGATGACGTCCGAGCCACCGTCGTAGGGGCTGATGGATGCGCCGAAGCCCGGTGTCGGTGACGAAGACCTGCCCGCGCGTCGGTGACGAGGACCTGCCCGAGCGTAAGCCCCCTGTCCACTCGCCCCATGGCGGCTCCCGCCCAGAGCCTCTGCGGCCGGCGGCGCGATCACCGCGCACCATTACCCCAGTTCAGGCCCGAACCTCGACTGGGTGGGATCTGTCAGCACACGTTAGGAGACGTTCCTTCATGAAGGTTCGAGAGGACGTAGCCTTGCGAGCGCTCAGCGTGCTGGTGTCAGGTGGTATGCCACCTAGTCTCTGTCCTTGCTTTCGGCCCCCCTCGCTGAGAACGGATGCGCCTGGTTGAGCTTTTCGCGCCTTGCGGACGCCACCGCCATCTCTCTGCACCAGCAGACCACTCTCGACCAGCACCGCACTCTGGGCACCCAGCTGCAACAAGCCCTCAACACCCGCAACGCCATCGAGCAGGCAAAGGGCTATGTTGCCGCCCGCCACGGCACCGACCCGGACTGGGCGTTCCAACGCTTGCGTGCCCACGCCCGCCGCCACGGCCTCCGCATCGACCGTGTCGCACGCGCCATCGTCGAAGGCACCCTCACCCTCCCCCTGCCCACCGCTGGAACGGACGGGCACGCTGACGCCCCGGCAGACCGAAGCCGTCCGTCACACGGATAAGCGGTAGGGGCAGAAACGTGCCTCCCTGCTACGCAGAAGCCACAGCGTGGACGTCTGTGCCGCGTACTGACGCACAGTCCGTTCGGTCGAGCGGGACCTGACGGCCTACTGCTCCGAGGCCTGAGGCGCCGGAGCGATCCCCGTAGGGCAGGCTCGGCCCCAGTTTGTTTCTGAGGGGCTGTCCAGGTGGAGGCCCGTGCCGCCGATTCCGCAGTAGCCGTCGGGGTTCTTGTCCAGATACTGCTGGTGGTACCTCTATCTTTCAGGCAGTATTAGAACTGCCCGACAGGCAAGGGGAGTTCGACATGATCAAAGGTGATCAGTTAGTCCCGGTGGTGGCCTACGCGAGGATCTCGGCTGACCTGGAGAGGGACGGCCACGGGGTCGAGGACCAGCACAACGTCAACGACGAGACTGCGGCAGCGCTCGGCCTGAGGATCGTTCACTACTACACAGACAACGATCTCTCGGCAGCGAAGGCCAATGTCGTAAGGCCGGACTTCGAGGGGATGTTGAGGGCCCTCAAGGCCGGACAGCTCCCGGACGGCCAAGAGGTACGTGGGGCGATCGTCGTCGCGGATGACCGACTGGTGAGGCGGGTCGGTGACTACGAACGGTTCGTGGACGCGCTGACGTACGAGGACGGCCGGGTCTACGCGGACGCCAAAGGGCTCAAGGACCTCTACAACGAAGACGTCGAGTCCATGGGCCTGTTCGGAGTCGTCATCGCGAAGGCGGAAGTGCGCAAAATCAAGCGGCGCACGCGTCGCTCGCACCGTCGCCGTGCCGAGCAGGGCATTCCCGTTGGCGGTACGCGGCCGTTCGGTTGGAAGGACGACAAGCGGACGCTGGAGCCTGAGGAAGCCGGTCTGTTGGCCAAGGCGGCGCGCGACGTGATCGCGGGAAAGTCGCTCCACTCCATCCTTGCCGCATGGAGCGACGAGGGTGTGCGGACCGTCCACGGGAACGTGTGGCGAAGCCGATCGCTGAAGCTCGCCCTCTGGAATCCTCGTTTGTGCGGATGGAGAAGGCACAACGGAGATCTGGTCAGAGACGCTGGCGGTGTCCCAGTAGTGGGACAGTGGGAACCCATCATCACGCCGAAAGAATGGATGGCAATCGACGCCCTCTTTTCCGCTCGGATTGGTCCCAATGTCAAGGCCGACGACACAATCACCGACTACCGGACTCCTTCGCATCTTCTGACTGGGATTCTCCGATGCGGAAAGCCGAAGGCGGACGGGCAGATCTGCAACGCTCCCTTGAGGGCGAGCACCAGGGCGGATCTCTCAGGTGGATACCTCTATCAGTGCCCGAGCCGGTCCATGGGTGGTTGTGGGGGTAGCGCCCGTAACGGAACCAAGGTGGATGAGTACATCACGGAGGCCGTACTCGCGAAGCTGGAGGAGCGTGCGGCAGTCAAGAGTGAGACGGACTCTGCGTGGGGTGGAGAGGACGAGCTGATCCGTTTGATGGCCAAGCAGCGGAAGATGTTGCAGGCGTGGCAGGAGGACCAGATCTCGGACGAGCTGTTCTTCCCTGAGAACCACAAGATGGAGTCACGCATCAAGGACCTGCGCAAGGAGCGCACGCAGCACGCCTTGCGTGTTCAGCGGGCTTCGGTGGTGACTGAGGACGTTCGGGAGCAGTGGGAGTCGGGCAGGCTTGACATGGCGCAGAAGCGCGCGCTCATTCGCGAGGCGCTTCACGCTGTGATCGTCCGGCCAGTGGGCGGAGGGGGTAGACGCCCGTTCAACCCTGACCTACTCGACCCCAAGTGGACCGAGGGATAGATCAACATGCAGATGGAGGGGCGCGATTCTTGGCGCCCCTCCATCTGCATGTTGTTTAGCCGAGTCGGCGTGGCCGGTGGCCCTTATGGTGGATTCGCTTTCCGTCACATCCATTGATCAGGTCGACGCCGAGAATCGTTGATATGCGACGCCAGTGCTCTTCGCTCCAAGCTGGCGCCTTGGCCGCTTGTGCCTTCCCCCATTCCCGAGGGTTCGGGTGAGTCATTCTCTCCACCCCGACCCCGCACAAAGTTCGTCCTCTCGTGCCTCCCGAGCCAGCTGACGGGACTGCGCGAGGTCTTCGGCGATGCCTGCGGCGAAGAGGGCGGCACCGGGGGTGTAGCCGGAGCCGAAGTAGCGCCAGGTGGATTCCTTGATCAGGTTTGGATCGTCGTCCGGTCTGGCGCCGCCGCGTGCGTAGTCGGCCCGTTCCTCCCGAAGAGCTGTGTAAGTGGTCGAGTACCGACGGGACTTGGTGAGAATGTGGCCCCGGTAGCCGAGCGTGTGAGCCCACGCGCGCAGTCGCAGGGGTGCCAGTTCCACGAGGCCGCCCAGGCGCCAGCAGGTGCCCATCAGGGCCCGGATGTGAGGTGGTATGACCGCAGCGCGGATGTCCGTCAGACTCCGCACCGCGTAATCGAGTCCGGCCCCGGTATCGGCGGCACCCTTGGACACGTACTTGGCCACGTAGGCGGCCACCGCATCATCACTGAGGCTGTCTTCATCGCCGAACCCGTGGATCGGCCGCACATCCAACTGAGCCCCCAGCACGAGCACGTCAGTCCCGTACGCCTGCGATTCAGGCACCCGCACACTGGCCGACGCGGCAGCCGCCCGAACTGCGTCAGTCAGCAGTTCGCCCGTGGCCCAGTCCGGGGGCGGATCACCGGGACCGCTGGGACCGTCGAGGCGGACCACGGCATGGAAGTGCACCGCCGCTCGCTTCTGGTATTCGGCGACTTTCGCGAACGACACCACCAGGTGCTCACCGAGCCGCGCGCGGGGCACCCCGCCAGCCGATGCCAGGCAGCGGCGCACACCAGTGGTGAACCGGTCCCAGAGCCGCCCCGCGTGCGCATGCCACAGGACGTGCCCCACGTAGTCGTAGCAGTCCGCGCACAGTGGCCGACCCACCAGCGGGTCATCCTCACTGTGCAGGCGGGAGCAGCCGAGCCGCCGCCCGTGCTCGCACCGGGGACCATCGCGACGAGGACGGCACCGATCTCCCTCGCGATGGATCAGCCCGAAGGAGGGAGCGGTCAGCGTGACGAACAGGCGGGGCCGCTCCCTGACTTGATCGGGCACACTCTTGCCGCCGAGCAGGCCCGAGCGCACCAGATGGAAGGTGTCCCCAGAGTGCTGATATGAGCACGGCGCACAGACCGAGGAACGCCGGTTGCGGCACCGCACGGCCAGCCGTTCACCAGGTTCATCCGCTGTCGAGTAGGCCGAGACTGCCTCACCGGTCGTGGTGTCCCATGTGGTGGTGGAGCCGGACAGGTGCACCGGATGAGCGCAGCCGCCGATGGCTTCGATCTGCTCTAACCAGCGGGAAAATCTAGGGTCACTGACGATTCTTATGACGTCACGGTTCACCTCTGAGAGGGCTTGTATTCGTTTTTCGTGTTCCAGTACCGCAGAGCGTTCCTGCGGGGCGGACGTTGATGCGGACGGACGGGTATTGCGTGTGGTGCTGGCGTCGAATTCGGCAGACATGACGCGGCCTCCAAAGCCGGAAGTCGGGAAGTAGGTTGCGTGTATCCATGAACGGTTCTCTCCTCTGCGCTAACAGGGCGCTTTGATCACAGGCGCCCAGTCCAGGCGCGTCCAACTTGCCTTTACATTCTACGAGTTGGGACTGACAACGGCCCCTGGATATATCCCCGTACGAGCCTCAGGGAGGGCGCGCCCAGCGACGAGAGCTCCACTCCGAAGCTGGAGGGCTCTGCGCCAGGTCAGCTCGTAGCGCACCCAGGCTGTGCGCCTTCCAAGACGCCCGCGATCGGCCCAGCGGGGCGCGGCGTGGCGGAGACTGTCTTCACTTACTCAAGGGCGCGCCTGCGGCGCGCCGAGTGGCTTCGGCCGCACCGGCCGGGCGTGCGGCCTTCGGCCGGTCCCGTCCGCACGGCCACCACCCGGCGACCGCAGGCAATCCCGACGACATGAACAGCAACCGCATCCCTGCCGCTATCCCATCTCAGCGACCAGGAGCGGCAGCCAAGGCGGACGGCTTCAGAGCATGAGCCCCCTCTCCGTGCGGAACCCCGAACCGGGTGGCCCCCAGAGCCCACCCGCGCAGCAACCGGGGCTCACCAAGCCCTGGCTGGGGCGGTCGGCTCCATGGCTTTAGGCAGCCACCATGGGGCGAGCCTCGAAGAACAGGGGGCCGATCGGGCCATTGCGGGCAGGCTCCAAGAGACTGCCCGATCCGCTGGTGAGCGTAAGACCCCCTGTTCACTCGCCCCATGGCAGCTCCCGCCCAAAGCCTCTGCGGCCGGCGGCGCGATCACCGCGCACCCTTACCCCAGCTCAGGCCCACACTCCAACAGCACAGAAGAGGCCAGATGGGCACCGGGCAGGACACGGCCCCGGCTCTCCCCACTCGACAAGAAGAACCGGGGCCGCAGCGGCAGGCCGGGGGAGCTAGCACCCACCGCTCTCCCCTTCCAGGCCGGGGGAGTCGAACGAGCGGGACTGGCGGAGTGAAGCCACGCCAGCCCCGCCCTGCTCTACGTCAGTGAGCCCGCCTCACCCACCGCGGGATCAGTGATCGTGGCGCTGTAGAACTGAAACGACGACAGCTCGTAGCCGGTATGGCGCGTCGTCCTCGCGTGCTTGAGACACCACAATTGCGCCTCGTCCGGATCACACGAATCCACCGAGTGATGGCTGCAGAAGAGGCACTTGCCGACATGCCGCAAGCTCCACCCGGGCATGGCCGTCAGCGTCCAATCCATCGACGCATCGCGGCTCCGTTGCACGTCTCCCTCACTCACCCGAACGCCCCTGCCGAAGGCTGCGGCCCGTCGTCCCCTTCATCGCTGTCGTCCACATGGGGGTGATCGAATGCGGACAAGCGATCTCCCCGGCTCTCCGCGATTCGGTGAATCTCCCGGAGCGACTCTGCCAACCGGGCAGCCACGAAGCGGAGTTCCTCAGGCGAGACCTTGGCGCCATCGAGCGTGTCCGCCACGTGCCCGAGAAGATCGCTTGCCATCCCCAGTTGGACACTCTCGATGTTGTCGGCCAGCCGCGCCATGAAGCCCGTACCCGGACCCACAAGAACGCAAGGCTTACCTTCCAGCGTCACCCACGGCAACAACCGAGTCTGATTCGTCATGCCATCACGTCCACTCCATGGATCAAGCGTGGGCCGATATCCACGCCGTGCAGGGCCAGCCACAGCTCACGCCGCCGCCCCCTCTGCCGACGCACCTCCTGCCCCCTGCTCGAAGGCGACGAGGTACGGACGTACGAGGCCGATTCAGGGAACCGGTGGCGTCCCTCAGAACGAAGCAGAAGCCGTAACAACGGCTCGAAGATTCGGGCGATACAGTCCGGCATGTCGGCGCTCCAATCAGCGTTGGCCACGCCCCGGGGCCGGTCGCGCGGTCGCCGGGGTCTGTCTCGCCATCCTTGTCGCGTAACGTGCACTGGCGGGAGTTGACAGCCGTTGACAGCTACTCTGGAGAGCACGGTCAACACCAGGGGAAGCACATGAGCGCCGAATTCGGCCCACGGCTCCGCGCACTCCTCACGGACAGAGGCATGACCTTGAGGGGCACTGCCCGCGCCCTCAACTACAACGTGGCCTATATCTCCCGTGTCGCGAACGGCCGTCAGCGTCCTTCAGTGCAACTTTCCCAAGCGCTGGACGAACTCCTCCAGGCCGGTGGAGAGTTGGTGCGACTTTCCACGCCAGCGGCAGCACTGAAGTGGCTGGATGAGCCGACTGGCCCCGCTTCTGACATCGCACATATGAAAGCCTGTGCCGAACACATCCTTAAGCACGCTGACCGCTATGGCGGAGATGCCGTAGCACCCGTCGCAGTTCAGGTTTGGCAGTCCGCACAGCGCAAACTTGATGCCGGGGAAATCCCGGAATCGGCCCAGCGAGGCTATCTGGCAGCCGTGGCAGAAGCTGCTGAAGTCGCTGGATGGTTGCTCTTTGATTCCGGTGATCGTGTAGCGGCCCGCAATGCGTTCCTCGAATCACACATGCTGGCCCGGCATGCTGGAGAACGGGCCATGGAGTGGTTCGCCCTGGACATGCTTGCCATGCTCGACACCGAATGTGGCCGCCCCGGAGGGGTGCGACGCATCACCGACGAACTGTTGTCACAGTCCCGTACCCCTCCGCGTGTAGCACTCCTGGCGCGTGTAAGGCGGGGCCGGGCGCTCGCCCAGATAGGAGATCGCCAGCGTGCCTTGGCCGACTTGGACGCAGCCCGAGGTGGCGTGGAAGAGTCCCTGAGTTCACGTGATCCCGAGTGGGCATGGTGGGTGAACCAGCAGGAAATCAGAGGCCATTCAGGGCATGCCCTCTTGAGCCTTGCGGACTTGAACGCGGCGATCCTCAAATTTCAGAGCGCTCTGGCCCATGCAACACCACGGGGCGTCATGCTGTATCGCATTGAGCTCTTGCACAGCTACGCAAGAGCCAAAGCGTGGAGGGAAGCAGAAGAGGAAATCCACGAGATCGCACCTCTCCTCAGCACCATCACCTCGGGGAGGAACCGACTTCTCTTGCGGGACGCATTGCAGGTCGTTGATCAAGCCTCTGGGGTGCCGGTAGGCCTGTCAGCTCTTGTCCGAGACACGGCCACAGCGGTCACCCTCTGAGGGAGTCACCAACTGCGCTGAGTGCGCTCACGGAGGAGAGCACCTGGCACCTGAAGCATGTCAGGCGGCGACGCCAGGTATCAGCGCCACTAGCCCAGACAGGAAACTGCCTGCTGCTGCCAACGTGACGAGGGTGGCTTTGCCATCTGAGAACAGCCCCGAGCAGAACTCACGTACTCGCCGTCGGAAGATCAGCATCTTGAGCTTCTGCCATCGATGCTGGTGGATGTGGCAGCCCATGAGGATGCCGGTTGCGTTGTTTCGGCAGCCGTCCTTCCGTCCTCTGACGGGAGCTCCGCAAGTCACCGGGGCTTGGAAGAAGGACCAGAGGAGGACGACGGCGGACAGGGCGATGATCGCTGCCGGGCCTGCGGCCTCGTTGATCCACGCGGCAATGAGTAACGCGCCAGCCAAGACGCCCCACCACTGCCCTAGACCGCCAAGCAGACTGCCTCTTGCCCCCGAAGTCGCCATGTCTGTAATCGTGGCGGCGAGCTTGACGATTCACGCAGTAAGCGGGCGGTATGGCTGAATATGGCTACAGGACGGCTAGGGGAGGGCCCTGCTCAGTCTCCGCGCCTGACCGGAACGTGGAACGGCTGTGCCGCCGTACTGACTCACAGTCGGCGGCACAGTCTGTTCGGTTGAGCGGGAGCTGAAGGCTTACTGCTCCGAGGCCTGAGGCGCCGGAGCGATCCCGGTCGGGCAAGCCCGTCCCCAGTTCGTCTCCGACGGGCTGTCCAGCTCAAGGCCAGTCCCGCCGATCCCGCAGTACCCGTCCGGGTTTTTGCTGCTCGAAAGATACTGCTGGTGGTAGCCCTCGGCCGGCCAGAACGGGCGGGGGGCCGCCGGGAGGATGGTCGTCGTGATCTCGCCGTGGCCCGCCGACGTGAGGACCTGCTGGTAGGCGTCGCGGGATGCCACCGCGCCCGCCTCCTGCTCGGCGGAGTGGGTGTAGATCGCCGAGCGGTACTGGGTGCCCACGTCGTTGCCCTGGCGGAAGCCCTGCGTGGGGTTGTGGGACTCCCAGAAGAGCTTCAGGAGTGCGGCATACGAGACGCGGGCCGGGTCGAAGACCACGCGGACCACCTCGGCGTGACCGGTCAGGCCCGAGCAGACCTCCTCGTACGAGGGGTTCTCCGTGGAGCCGCCCTGGTAGCCGACGTACGTCGTCCAGACGCCCTCGGTCTGCCAGAACTTGCGCTCCGCGCCCCAGAAGCAGCCGAGCCCGAAGTCCGCGATCTCCAGGCCTTCGGGGTACGGGCCCAGGAGCGGGTTGCCGAGGACCGTGTGGCGGGACGGGACCTCGAATTCCGGGGTCGAGCGGCCCTTGAGGGCCTGCTCGGGGGTGGGGAGTTCGGGCGTGCGGCCGAAGAGCATGGGGGCTGTCCTCCTGAAGCGGGGCGTGCGGGGCGAGCGGGGCGTGCAGCGCTGGGGCTTGCGGCTCTTGCGTCAACGTGTGCGGGGTGAGCCGCATTCCTCGGACCGGTCCGGCTGACCCGGCGGCTCAGTGCGACAGCGTCGCCGGGCTGCCGCCGTTCGCCTCGTACCCCGCGACGGCGAGCGCGCGGTACACCGCGTAGTCCGCGGCCGGGTCGCCGGAGACCGTCCAGGGCAGGGCGCCGACGTGGCCGTCCACGTGGACCAGCTGGTTCATCGCCTCCGCCCAGCGCTCGCTGCGGACCAGGAAGAAGATCAGGAGGTGCCGCACGTGCGCCAGCATCGGGTCGTCGGGGCGGGCCGAGTGCACGGCGTAGAGGGCGCCCTCCACGGCCTTGGTGACGACCTCGCTCTCGTAGAACCCCCGGACGAGGTTCACCTCGGGCAGGTGCTCGTACACCGCGAAGAGCGGCAGCGCGGACAGGAGCGAGCCCTTGGGGGCGCGGGCCGCCGCGGCCTCCGTGAAGTCGTGCGCGAGGTCGCGCGAGCCGTGCCACTTCTCGCACCAGTAGTGCAGGGCCGCCAGATGCGCCCCCATGTGTGCGGGCGCGCGGTCCAGGATCTTCAGCCACAGCTGCTCGAACTCCTCGCGCGGGTACGCCAGGCCCCGCGCGATCGAGAGCTCGATGATGTACGGCACGGGGTCGCCGGGGGCGAGGAGCGCGGCCTGCGCGCAGGCCTCCCTCGCCTCCTCCAGGATGATCCGGAACTCGTCCGTCCCGGACGTCGACGACCGCCAGGCCTGTTGGACCAGGAACTCCGCGTGCACCGCGGCGCCGCCCGCGTCCTTGGGCGCCTCGGCCCGCCACACCCGCAGCCACTGCCCGCCGGGCTGGTCGCTGACCCCGCCGGGACGCGCCTGCAGCTCCAGGGACGCCGCGCCCGCGAACGCCTGCACGCGCTGCCAGCGCACCTCGCCGTGCACCTCCGTGCCCGCGAGCAGCTGCGAGGCCGCCTTCCAGCTCTGCGACTGCTGGACCACGTCCAGGACGTCGAGGAGGTCGTGGTCCGGGCCCGGCATGCGGATGTCCAGCTCCTCCTGCCGCGCGAAGCCGTAGTCCGCCGGGTCCGCGGCGTCCGGTGAACCGGGGGCGACCTGGCGGATTCCGCCGCGCCTGCGCAGCAGGACAGGGCCGAGGACCGCCCCGATCATGATCACTGCCATCAGCGCCCAGAGAATCTCCATGAGTACAAGCGAACCAGACTGCTCTGACACTTGGCGAACCAGTCTCGAACTTGTCGGCCCGGCCCCGGTCCCGGACTAGGCTCTGGCCACATGAGTGACACGTTCAGCAGCCAGAGTTTCGAGACCGTCGCGATCCACGCGGGCAACACCGCCGACCCGCTCACGGGCGCGGTCGTCCCGCCGATCTACCAGGTGTCGACATACAAGCAGGACGGCGTCGGCGGGCTGCGCGGCGGCTATGAGTACAGCCGCAGCGCCAACCCCACCCGCACCGCCCTGGAGGAGAACCTGGCCGCGCTGGAGGGCGGCAGGCGCGGGCTCGCCTTCGCGTCGGGTCTCGCCGCGGAGGACTGCCTCCTGCGTACGCTGCTCGCTCCCGGTGACCACGTGGTCATCCCGAACGACGCGTACGGCGGCACGTTCCGGCTCTTCGCGAAGGTCGTGTCCCGGTGGGGCGTCGAGTGGTCGGTCGCCGACACCTCCGACCCGGCGGCGGTACGGGCCGCGGTGACCGACCGTACGAAGGCGATCTGGGTGGAGACCCCCTCCAACCCGCTGCTCGGCATCACGGACATCGCGGCCGTCGCGCAGGTCGCCAAGGAGACGGGCGCCCGGCTCGTCGTCGACAACACCTTCGCCAGCCCCTACCTCCAGCAGCCGCTCGCGCTCGGCGCCGATGTCGTCGTGCACTCCCTGACGAAGTACATGGGCGGGCACTCGGACGTCGTGGGCGGCGCGCTGGTCGTCAGCGACCCCGAGCTCGGCGAGGAGCTGGCGTACCACCAGAACGCGATGGGCGCGGTCGCCGGGCCCTTCGACGCGTGGCTGGTGCTTCGCGGCATCAAGACGCTGGCCGTCCGGATGGACCGGCACAGCGAGAACGCGACGAAGGTCGCCGAGATGCTGTCGCGGCACGCGCGCGTGACGCGTGTTCTCTACCCCGGGCTTCCGGAGCACCCCGGTCACGAGACCGCGGCCAAGCAGATGAAGGCGTTCGGCGGGATGGTGTCCTTCCAGGTCACCGGCGGCGAGGAGGCGGCGGTCGCCGTCTGCGACCGCGCGAAGCTGTTCACCCTGGGGGAGTCCCTCGGCGGCGTGGAGTCCCTGATCGAGCACCCGGGGCGGATGACGCACGCCTCGGTGGTGGGCTCGGCCCTTGAGGTCCCCGCCGACCTGGTGCGGCTCTCCGTGGGCATCGAGAACGCGGACGACCTGCTGGCCGACCTGCAGCAGGCGCTGGGCTAGTCGCCCGCTCGGGCCCGTTCGTTCCTCCACCCCTCACCAGCTGGTGAGGGGTGGAGTCGTCTGCGAGGGCGGCTCCACCCACGGCTGCTCGACCGACGCCCAGACCACGAAGGCGATCGCCGCCATGAGCAGCAGGAGCCACAGCAGCCTGCGCACCGCCCTTCTGCGGCGCAGCATGCGGCCTCCGCGGCGGAGCGCCTCCTCGTAGAGCTCGGGCGGGGCCGAGGGGGGCGTGCCGTCGTCCAGGAGGTGGCGGACAGCGCTCGCCTTGCGGTCGTGCTGGTTCATGACGGGGCCGCCTCTCCCAGGGGAACCGTCGGTGCCGGGCCGCGCGGCGGGTGGAGCACCGTCTCCATGGCGCGGGCGCAGATGGTCTCCACCCGGTCGGCGGGCAGGCCGAGGAGCGCCGCCGTCTGCTCCTCGGCGACGCCCTCGTACAGCCGCAGGACGAGAATCAGCCGCTCCTGGGGCGTGAGGCGGGCCAGGACGCCGCCGTGGCTCCGGTGCCGGCGCCAGGCGCCGCGCGCGAAGCGGATGGCCAGCTGCTGGCGGGTGCGGTCGTACGGGTCCTCGCCGCGCATCCGGTCCCAGGTGGCGTACGAGTGCGCCAGGGACGCGGTCAGCAGGGCACGCGCGCGTGGGTTGGCGTTCGGGGGCTCGGTGGTGAGCAGCGTCGCCGCATGCAGCAGCCTCCCTGCCGCGCCCGCGACGAATGCCTCGAACTCCCGGGCCCGGCGGGCGTTCATCAACGCCTGCCGTCCGCGCACCGCGCCTCCCGCCTGGAGGGGACCGGGCCCCCAGGTCTCATATGAGGCCAGGCGGGTGGCCGGGGTCAAGAGGCTGGCGCCCTCGGAGCCGTCGGCCTCAGGAAGCGGGCGCCTCCGGAGCCGCCTGTGAGGTCTGGCGGGCGGAGAGCGCTGAATTGAAGCGCGTGAGGAGCGTGCAGAAGCTTTCGCGCTCCTCCGGGGACCAGTCACCGGTCAGCTCGGCCATGAGGTCACGCCGCGAGGACCGCACTTCGTTGAGGCGTGCCTCGCCGCGCGGCGACAGCTGGAGCACCACGGCGCGGCCGTCCTCGGGGTGCGAGGTGCGCTTGACGAGCCCCGTGTCGACCAGCGGGGCGACCTGCCGGGTGACGGTCGACGAGTCGATTCCCATGCTCGCCGCGAGCGCCTTGACGCCCATCGGCCCCTCCTTGTCGAGGCGGTTGAGCAGCAGATACGCGGCGCGGTCCATGGAGTTGCGGACCTGTCCGACGCCGCCGAGGCGCGTCTGCTCCGCACGGCGGGCGAACACGGCCACCTGGTGTTGCAGCGTGTCGAGGAGGCCGGGATCGCTGGCGGTCGTCATGTCCGGAGTTGTGGGCATGGCCGGGGGCTCACTTCATGCGAGGGCGATGGGTTGGGGGACAGGGTACGCGGCCGGGACGCGAGGCGTACCGGCGCTGCGCAAACCAGTCTCGGCACGTGGTCACCACAGGAGGACCCCGGTGTGAACTGGGAGACTTGCTGTCATGAGCTACCGCACGACTCACTCCTTGCCGACGGTCACCCTCGACGACGTGCGCGGTGCCCAGAAGATGCTCTCGGGTGTGTCCAGGGTGACGGCGATGGAAGGCAGCAGGCACCTGTCGCAGCTGGTGGGCTCGCCGGTGCACTTCAAGTGCGAGAACCTCCAGCGGACGGGCTCGTTCAAGCTGCGCGGCGCGTACGTGCGGATCGCGGGCCTCTACCCCGAGGAGCGCGCGGCCGGTGTGGTCGCCGCGAGTGCGGGCAACCACGCGCAGGGCGTGGCCCTCGCGTCCTCGCTGCTCGGCGTGCGCTCCACGGTCTTCATGCCGGTGGGCGCCCCGCTGCCCAAGGTCGCGGCGACCCGTGAGTACGGCGCGGAGGTGCGGCTGCACGGTCAGGTGGTCGACGAGACGCTGGCCGCGGCCCAGGAGTACGCGCACGAGACGGGCGCCGTCTTCATCCACCCCTTCGACCACCCCGACATCATCGCGGGGCAGGGCACGGTGGGCCTGGAGATCCTGGAGCAGTGCCCCGAGCTGCGCACGCTGGTCCTGGGCGTCGGCGGCGGCGGGCTCGCCGCGGGCATCGCGGTGGCGGTCAAGACGCTGCGCCCGGACGTCAAGGTGATCGGCGTGCAGGCCGCGGGCTCGGCGGCGTACCCGCCCTCGCTCGCCGCCGGGCACCCGGTGTCGATCGAGAACCCGGCGACGATGGCCGACGGCATCAAGGTCGGGCGCCCCGGCGACGTGCCGTTCCGGATCATCGACGAGCTTCTGGACGACATCGTCACCGTCTCCGAGGACGAGCTGTCCAGCGCGCTCCTGCTCTGCCTGGAGCGGGCCAAGATGGTCGTCGAGCCGGCGGGCGCGAGCCCGGTCGCGGCGCTCCTGAGCAGGCCGCAGGAGTTCGAGGGTCCGGTGGTCGCGCTCCTGTCGGGCGGCAACGTCGACCCGCTCCTGATGCAGCGGATCCTGCGCCACGGCATGGCGGCGGCGGGCCGCTACCTGTCGCTGCGGCTGCGCCTCACGGACCGGCCCGGGGCGCTGGCCACGCTCCTCGGGGTGTTGTCGGTGGTCGACGCCAATGTCCTCGACGTGGGCCACGTGCGGACCGATCCGCGCCTGGGACTCACGGAGGTGGAGGTGGAGTTGCACCTGGAGACCAAGGGCCCCGCGCACTGCGCCGAGGTCGGCAGGGCGCTGGGCGAGGCGGGCTACACCGTCATCGGCTGACGGGCCGCGTCGCGCCGCCGTCGCGCCGACATTCCCGTACGCGCATGGCCGGTCACCACCATTTCGCGTTGTCCACAGGCTCCGTTCCGCGTTGTCCGCAGGCTCCGCGAAACCCGTTGCGGAGACACGACATATCGCGTTATGGCGTGCCTCGCGTCACTGATCACCGGGCACGTCATACCCGGCAAATCTAAGCTTTCCGTAGGAAGTCACCCACACCACTGGGAGAACCCACATGCCAGGCGCCATCTACGCCGAAGGCCTTGTGAAGACCTTCGGCGACGTAAGGGCTCTGGACGGCGTCGATCTCGATGTTCCGGAAGGCACCGTGCTCGGCCTTCTCGGGCCGAACGGCGCGGGCAAGACCACGGCGGTGCGCTGTCTGACGACGCTTCTGACGCCGGACAGCGGCCGCGCGGTCGTCGCGGGCATCGACGTACTGAAGCATCCGAACGAAGTGCGGCGGTCGATCGGCCTCTCGGGCCAGTTCGCCGCAGTCGACGAGTACCTGACGGGCCGCGAGAACCTCCAGATGGTCGGCCAGCTCTACCAGATGAAGGCGAAGGAGGCGAAGGCCAGGGCGGGCGAGCTCCTCGACCGGTTCCATCTCGCCGACGCCGCCGACCGCCCCTCCAAGACGTATTCGGGAGGCATGCGCCGCCGCCTCGACCTCGCGGCCGCGCTCGTCGTGTCGCCCCCGGTGATGTTCATGGACGAGCCGACCACGGGCCTTGACCCGCGCAACCGGCAGCAGCTCTGGGAGGTCATCCAGGAGCTGGTGTCGGGCGGCACGACCCTGCTGCTCACCACCCAGTACCTCGAAGAGGCCGATCACCTGGCGCACGACATCTGCGTCGTCGACCACGGCCGCGTCATCGCCCGCGGCACCTCCGACCAGCTCAAGGCGCAGACCGGCGGCGAGCGCGTCGAGGTAGTGGTGCACGAGCGCGAGCAGATCACCTCGGCCACCGAGGTCCTGCGCGGCTTCGGCAAGGGCGACGTCGCCGTCGAGAACCACACCCGCAAGCTCACGGTCCCGGTAGCCGGCGGCGCCAAGCTGCTCGCCGAGGTCATCCGCGAGCTGGACGCCCGCGGGGTCGAGATCGACGACATCGGGCTGCGCCGCCCGACCCTGGACGACGTGTTCATCTCGCTGACGGGCCACGTCGCCGAGGTGGACGAAGCCAACGGCAACGGCAAGGGGAACGGCATCGAGGACGCGAAGGCCGAGCCCAAGAAGGAGGCCGACAAGTGAGCTCCGTGACCGGCATCGTGACCAAGCCCGCCGCAGGACCCAGGCCCGCGGGCGGCATCGGCCAGTCCGTCAGGGACTCCCTGGTCGTCGCCAAGCGCAACCTCATCCGGATGTCCCGGATCCCGGAAATGGTCGTCTTCGGCCTGATCCAGCCGATCATGTTCGTGGTGCTGTTCAGCTACGTCTTCGGCGGATCCATGAAGATCGGCGCCAGCACCGACCCGGCGGTCTACCGCAACTTCCTGATGGCGGGCATCTTCGCGCAGACCGTCACCTTCGCCACCGCGGGCGCGGGAGCCGGCATCGCCGATGACATGCACAAGGGCCTCATCGACCGCTTCCGGTCGCTGCCCATGGCGCGCGGAGCCGTCCTCACCGGCCGGACCATCGCCGACCTCGTGCAGACCGCGCTCACCCTGGTGGTGCTGGCGATCGTGGCGCTCCTGGTCGGCTGGCGGGTCCACGAGGGCATGGGCAAGGCGCTGGCCGCCTTCGGCCTGCTCCTCCTGCTCGGGTACGCCTTCACCTGGATCGGCGCGCTCATCGGCCTGTCGGTCCGCACCCCGGAGGCGGCCACATCGGGCGGCCTGATCTGGCTCTTCCCGGTCACGTTCATCTCGAACGCGTTCGTGGACTCCAGCCAGATGACGCCCTGGCTGCGGCACGTCGCCGACTGGAACCCCTTCAGCGCGACCGTCCAGGCGTGCCGCGAGCTCTTCGGCAACCCCGGCGTCTCGGACTCGTCGGCCTGGCCCATGCAGCACCCGGTCTGGGCCTCGGTGATCTACTCGGTCCTGATCGTCCTGCTCTTCAGGACCCTCGCGGTGCGCAAGTACCGCTCGGCCACGGCCTGACCCAGGCATGCGAAAGGCCCCCGGCGCACTCGGCGCCGGGGGCCTTCCGCATCGACCGAAGCGGCCTCAGGACTGGTAGGGCTTCGCCTGGAGGATCTTGACCGAGGCGAGCTTGCCGTTCGGCAGTTCGTACTGCGCGTCCTCGCCGATCTTCTTGCCGTCCACGCCGCGGCCGAGCGGGGACTGCGGCGAATACGTCTCGATATCGGCGCTCGCGTACTCGCGCGAGGCGAGCAGGAAGGTCACGGTGTCGTCCTCGTCACCGTCGAAAGCGATCGTCACGACCATGCCGGGCGCCACCACACCATCCGCGGCCGGCGCCTCACCGACCTTCGCGTGCTCCAGGAGCTGGGTCAGCTGGCGGACGCGGAGCTCCTGCTTGCCCTGCTCCTCCTTGGCCGCGTGGTACCCGCCGTTCTCGCGCAGGTCGCCCTCTTCACGTGCCGCCGCGATCTTCGTAGCGATCTCGGTGCGCGCAGGACCAGACAGGTACTCCAGCTCGGCCTTGAGCTGGTTGTACGCCTCCTGGGTAAGCCAGGTGACGTTCTCGCTCGTCTGGGTCACAGGTGCTCCTCGTAGGTACTGGGAATACAAAGCATCGCCCTACCCAGAAGGATGTTCCCTAACGGGTGGGCGAAACCACGAGCCTAACAATTCAGGCGCGTGAGGGGGAGGACATAAGCCATCAGAAATACGTCAACGCAGGTGAGAGCAGGTACACCGGGGGCGTCGGCCGGTCAGTGTGACGTGTGGGGCGGGCCGGTGCCCGTCCGGCTCAGTCGGAGTGGCAGCCCAGCAGCTCGGCGCTCGTCCCGCGCGCCTTCGTGCGCAGCGTGACGACCTTGTCGATCCGGCCGTCGTTCTGGTCGAAGCGGAAGTCCGCGCGGCCCACCTCTTCGCCGTCCTCGGCCTGCGAGCGCAGGGTGCAGTAGCCCTTCGCGTCCGCGTCCTTGCGCACCTCCAGGTGCACCTCGACCGCACTGTCCGAGACGACCTCGAACTTGATCACTTCGCCGCTGACCTTGGTGCCGGAGACGTAGTCGTACCCGAACCAGCCGATCATCAGGAGGAAGAGCACACCGAGGACCGATCCGGCGATCTTCAGCTTGCGGTCCGCGCGCTCGTCGGCCGAGCGCTCACGGCCGTACCGGCCATCGGGGAGCTTGTCGCTCACGGCCGCCATGATCGTCCTCCAGGAAAAGGGGATGCCGGAATTTTCCGCCCCCCGGTTCCGTCACTATAGAAGCCGCCCATCGCGCCGAATTGACCAGGGCGCCGGATGACTGAGGAACGAGTCTTGACTGAGCAGCTGCGACTGATGGCCGTCCACGCCCACCCCGACGACGAGTCGTCGAAGGGCGCGGCCACCATGGCCAAGTACGTGTCCGAGGGGGTGGACGTGCATGTCGTGACCTGCACGGGCGGGGAGCGCGGCGACATCCTCAACCCCAAGCTCCAGGGTGACAAGTACATCCAGGAGAACATCCACGAGGTGCGCCGCAAGGAGATGGACGAAGCGCGCGAGATCCTCGGCGTCAAGCAGGACTGGCTCGGTTTCGTCGACTCGGGTCTGCCCGAGGGCGACCCGCTGCCGCCGCTGCCCGAGGGCTGCTTCGCCCTGGAGGACGTCGACAAGGCGGCCGGTGAGCTGGTCCGGCAGATCCGCTCCTTCCGTCCGCAGGTCATCACGACGTACGACGAGAACGGCGGCTATCCGCACCCCGACCACATCATGACCCACAAGATCACGATGGTGGCCTTCGACGGTGCGGCGGACGCCGAGAAGTACCCCGAGAGCGAGTTCGGCCCCGTCTACCAGCCGCAGAAGCTCTACTACAACCAGGGCTTCAACCGGCCGCGCACCGAGGCGCTGCACCAGGCGATGCTCGACAAGGGCCTGGAGTCGCCGTACGGGGATTGGCTGAAGCGCTGGGACGAGTTCGAGCGGGTCGAGCGCACGCTGACCACGCACGTTCCCTGCGCCGACTTCTACGAGGTCCGCGACCGGGCGCTGATCGCGCACGCCACGCAGATCGACCCCGAGGGCGGCTGGTTCCGCGTCCCGATGGAGCTCCAGAAGGAGGTCTGGCCCACGGAGGAGTACGAGCTCGCGAAGTCGCTCGTCGATACATCCCTCCCCGAGGACGACCTCTTTGCGGGCATCCGCGACAATGCCTAGCGTGAACGCACATCTGGCAATGACGCATCTCGTCCCTCTCGCCAAAGAGGTCGACGATGACAAGGTGACCCCGGGTGTTCTCGGCTTCATCGTCTTCGCGGTGATGGCTCTCGCCGTGTGGGGGCTGATGAAGTCGATGAGCAAGCACATGCGGAAGGTCGACTTCAAGGAGCCCGCGGAGGTCTCCACCGGTGACGGGAAGACCTCCGAGGCCGAGCCCCGCAAGGGCTAGCCCGCTGTCGTCACCGTCACTCCCATCACCTCTCGGGAGTGGCGGTTCGGCACCATGCCCAGGCGCCAGGCCTGCCAGCCGGCCTCCAGTTCGGCGCCGCGCTCCAGGAGCAGGCCGTACGCCTCCATGTAGTCGTCCAGCTTGCCGTCGCGCGTCTGGTGACCGGCGCGGGCGAGCTGGCTGAGCTCCTCCTGGGCGACGGCGGTGCCGATCTCCCAGCCGCCGGGCGAGCCGAACGGCAGCAGGGTGCAGCGCAGGAAGCGGGCCCAGTCCTCGCCCCGGCGGTCTCCGTACGAGGCGAACAGCGCGGCGGCCTCGTCGCAGAGGGCGAGCGCCTGCTGGGCACGGGTGTTCCCCGCGTCCACGACCGCCAGCTCCAGGCACGTCCAGGCCTCGCCGTGCGCGACGCCGATGCGCTGGAAGTCGGCGCGGGCGTCCACCAGGAGCTGGCGGGCGAAGCCGGAGTTGCGCAGCGAGCCCGTCTGGGCGGCGCGCTGGTCGCGGGTCACCCGGGCCGAGTGGTGCCTGGCGCAGGCCAGGCCGTACACGTCGCGCATCCGCGAGAACATCGTGCGGGAGCGCTCCAGCTCGCGCACCGCCTGGTCGAGGCTGCCCGCCTCCTCCAGGGCCTGGCCCAGGTAGTAGGCGCTCCACGCCTCGCCGCGCGCGTCCTCGTTGTCGCGGTGCCGGGAGACCGCCTGGCGCAGCCCGTCGACCGCGGCCGTCGCGTCACCGTCCACCATGCGGGCCCGCGCCAGCTGCGTCAGGGCCCAGGCCTCGCCGCGGCCGTCACGCGTGCGCCCGTACAGGTCGAGGGCGCCGCGCAGTTGCTCCTCCGCGCGCGGCACGTCGCCCATGCGCAGGCAGAGCTGGCCGAGCTGGAAGTGCGCCCAGGCCTCGCCGTGCAGGGAGTCGTTCTCGCGGTGCAGGGCCAGTGAGGCCTCCAGGAGCCGCAGCGCCTCGTTGAGGTTGGCGCGGTCACGCTCCACTGCCGCCAGGGCGTGCATTGTCCAGGCGCGGTCACCGGCGAGCTCGTCGGGGGACTGCAGTTCGAGGGCCTCGTGCAGGCGCGCCGACGCCTCCGTCAGGTTGCCCTGGTGGTGCAGGGTGATTCCCAGGGAGCACAGGGCGAGGGCGGCGCCCGCGTCCTGGTGGGCCTCCATGTACAGGTCCACGACCGACGTCAGGGTCGTCCGCGCCTGGTCGAGCTCGCCGAGCTGCCGGGACGCGATGCCGGTGCGCCACCGCACGCTCCGGGTGAGAAGCCCCTGGTCGACGGCTTGCGTCAGCTCGCTGATCTCGCCCAGGCGGTAGAGGTCGCCGCGCAGCAGGCAGTAGTCGCACAGCGCGCCCAGGAGATTGAGCACCGCCTCCTGGTCGACGCCCTCCGCGTGCCGCAGGGCCGCCGTGATGAAGCTCGACTCGTCGTCGAGCCAGCGCAGGGCCGCGTCGAGCGAGGAGAAGCCGTGCCGGTCGAACTGGCCCGCCCGCGTCGACATCTTGCCGTCGACCAGGCGGATCACCGATCCGGCGAGCTCGCTGTAGCTGACGATCAGGCGCTCCTGCGCGGCGGTGCGCTCCGCCGGCTCCTCCTCGTCGATGAGGCGGGCCAGCGCGAAGGCCCGTACGAGATCGTGCAGGCGGTAGCGGCTGCCACGCACGTGGTCGACGAGGCCGGCGCGGGAGAGCGCGGTCAGCTGGCGGGCCGCCTCGTTCTCGTCGGTGCCGAGCAGGGCCGCGGCGGCGGCCGCTCCCAGGGAGGCGCGCCCGGCGAGCGCGAGCCTGCGCAGCAGGCGGCGCGCGGGCTCGGACTGGTCGGTGTACCGCAGCCACAGGACGCGCTCGACCGGCTCCACCGGGCCGTACGCGGCCAGGTCGGCGGCGAGCTGACGTGTCGTGCGCGCGCCGATCGAGGAACCGGCGACGCGCAGGGCGAGCGGCAGTCCGCCGCACAAGTCCCGTACGGCGTCGGCGGATTCGGCGTCGTACGGCCCGGAGGTGTCCTCCGCGGCCTCCCGCAGGAGCTGCTCCGAGCCCGCCGCGTCCAGCGGCTCCACCGGCAGCTGGTGCACCCAGGCGGGGAGGTCCGCCGGGAGTTCCAGGGGCTTGCGGGTGGTGACGATGACGAGGCTGTCGGAGCGCTCGGGCACGAGGGTGCGCACCTGCTCCGGGTCGCTCGCGTCGTCGAGTACGACGGTGACGGCGAGGCCGGTCAGATACTGGTGGTAGAGCTCGCTGAGCCGCTTGACCTGCTGTTCCTGCGAGGAACGCTCACGGAAGAGCAGCTGCTCGCGCGGGGCGCCCAATCGATTCAGCAGATGCAGGAGCGCGTCCCGCGTGGTCAGCGGCTGCGAACTCTCGCCCCGCAGGTCGACGACGCAGGCGCCCCGGAACTGGTCCCGCAGATCGTGCGCGGCACGGACGGCGAGCGAGGAACGCCCGGAGCCGGGCGCGCCGTGCAGCACGACGACCGTGGGCCGGGTCTCGGTGCTGGCCCGCGCCGCGTGCACCCACTGGGCGACCCGGGCGAGCTCGGCGCGGCGCCCCGAGAACGGCCCTTCCGGCTCGGGGAGTTGAGCGAAGGACTGCTCCAGTACGGTGCGCCTGCGTGCCGCCGCGCTCTTGTCCGTACCGCGCAGCTGCGGTGAGGCCTTCTTCTTGCCGGCCGGGGCCTGCAGCACCCGCTGCTGGTCGAGGAAGGGCCGGATGCCCCGCACCTCCAGGGCGGTCAGCCACTGCAGCCGCAGCTGCTCGGGGCCGCCCGGCTGGCTGATCGCACCGGCGCGGCGGCTGGCCGCGGGCACGTGGTCCGCGGTGACCTTCACGACGGTGGTGGCGGCGCCGACGACGGCGACGGCCGCGCCCGCACCCATGGCGGTCGAGACCCCGGTCCCGAGCATGAGGTCGGCGAGACACGCGCCCACGGCCGCAACGGCGGCCACGAGCAGCGGAGTTCCCGCGCCCTCCTTGGCATAGCGCTGCCCGAAGGAGAGCTGTCCGGCCTCCGACTCCTCGACGGCCTGCGTATAGGCGGCGTACTCCTCGGCGGCGGTCTGCCCCATGGCGTCCAGCGAGGCCCGGGCCCGCGAGAGCAGCACGCTCCCGTCGATACGGCCACCGGAGCGCCGCACCTCTTCCTCCACCGCCCGCACCAACAGCCGCTCGGCTTCGGCCCGATGGCTGTCCCGCATATGGGTCCCCCTCCGAGAGCAATAGTCACCTGCGGTCACAAGTGTCCTGCGTACGGGCCTCCGGCGCGAGGGAGTCCGCGGATCACGTGGGCCAGTCCCCGGATCGGCGGCCCATGTGAGCGAGGATGGGAGGCATGCCGAACCGACTGGCCCACGAGACGTCCCCCTATCTTCTTCAGCACGCCGACAACCCCGTCGACTGGTGGCCCTGGTCGGCGGAGGCCTTTGACGAGGCGCGGGAGCGGGGTGTGCCGGTGCTGCTCAGTGTCGGGTACAGCAGTTGCCACTGGTGCCACGTCATGGCGCACGAGTCCTTCGAGGACGCGGACACGGCCGCCTTCCTGAACGAGCACTTCGTCAACATCAAGGTCGACCGCGAGGAGCGGCCCGACATCGACGCCGTCTACATGGAGGCCGTGCAGGCCGCGACCGGGCAGGGCGGCTGGCCCATGACGGTCTTCCTGACGCCCGACGCCGAGCCCTTCTACTTCGGCACCTACTTCCCGCCCGAGCCGCGGCACGGCATGCCCTCCTTCCAGCAGGTGGCCGACGGGGTCCGGCGCGCCTGGACGGACCGGCGCGGCGAGGTCGCCGAGGTCGCCGGGAAGATCGTGCGGGACCTCGCCGACCGGCAGCTCTCCTTCGGCGCCGACGAGATGCCCGGCGAGGACGAGCTCGCGCAGGCGCTCCTCGGCCTGACACGCGACTACGACGCCTCGCGCGGCGGCTTCGGCGGCGCGCCCAAGTTCCCGCCGTCCATGGTCGTCGAGTTCCTGCTGCGGCACTACGCCCGCACCGGCTCCGAGGGTGCCCTCCAGATGGCGGCCGACACCTGTGAGCGGATGGCGCGCGGCGGGATCTACGACCAGCTGGGCGGCGGCTTCGCCCGCTACTCCGTGGACCGGGAGTGGGTCGTGCCCCACTTCGAGAAGATGCTGTACGACAATGCGCTCCTCTGCCGGGTGTACGCCCACCTCTGGCGGGCCACGGGCTCGGACCTCGCGCGGCGCGTCGCCCTGGAGACGGCCGACTTCATGGTCCGCGAACTCCGCACGAACGAGGGCGGCTTCGCCTCCGCCCTCGACGCGGACAGCGAGGACCCCGCCACCGGCAAGCACGTCGAGGGCGCGTACTACGTATGGACGCCGGAGCAGTTGCGCGAGGTGCTCGGTGACGCGGACGCCGAGCTGGCCGCCGCCTACTTCGGGGTGACGGAGGACGGGACCTTCGAGGAAGGCTCGTCCGTCCTGCAACTCCCCGGCGAGCAGGGCGTGGTGGCCGATGCCGCCCGGCTCGCGTCGATCCGGGAGCGGCTGCTCGCCGCGCGCTCGCAGCGGCCCGCGCCCGGCCGTGACGACAAGGTCGTCGCCGCCTGGAACGGGCTCGCCGTCGCGGCGCTCGCGGAGGTCGGCGCGTACTTCGACCGGCCGGATCTGGTGGCGGCGGCGGTCGGCGCCGGCGACCTGCTCGTACGGCTGCACATGGACGACAAGGCGCGGCTCTCCCGTACGTCCAAGGACGGGCAAGTCGGCGCCAACGCAGGCGTGTTGGAGGACTACGCCGATGTCGCCGAGGGCTTCCTCGCGCTGGCATCCGTGACGGGCGAGGGCGTCTGGCTGGAGTTCGCCGGGTTCCTGCTTGACCACGTGCTCGGTCAGTTCGTGGACCCGGAGTCCGGGTCCCTGTACGACACCGCGGCCGACGCGGAGCAGTTGATCCGCCGGCCGCAGGACCCCACGGACAACGCGGTGCCGTCCGGGTGGACGGCTGCCGCGGGCGCGCTGCTCTCGTACGCCGCGCAGACCGGCGCCGAACCGCATCGCCTCGCGGCGGAGCGGGCGCTGGGGGCGGTGAAGGGGCTCGCGCCCCGGGCGCCCCGGTTCATCGGGAACGGCCTCGCGGTGGCCGAGGCCGCGCTCGACGGTCCGCGTGAGGTCGCGGTCATCGGTGAGGTGGGGGGTGACCTGCACCGTACGGCGCTGTTGGGGGCGGCACCAGGGGCCGTGGTCGCGGTCGGCCCCGCGGGCGGCGACGAATTCCCGCTGCTCGCGGGCCGGGAGCAGCCCGCGGCCTACGTCTGCCGCCGGTTCGTCTGCGACGCGCCCACGACGGACGCGGGGGAGCTGGCGGCGAAGCTGTCCGGTTGAGGGATCGGGCGGCCCGTGCGGGGCTCTCCCCGATCCCGCCCCTTTCCCGAAACCATGGGGCTCCGCCCCCTTGGGCCCCCGACAAGATGTCCGCAAACGCCGGGCGGGCTGAAAGCATTCAGCCCGCCCGGCGTTTGAGGACGCACTCGGCGAAGCCGGTGATGACAGCGCTCAAGGCCCCGGCGTCTGCCGGTTTTCGGGTTGGGGCGGGGTGGGGGAAAACTCCTCCAACGCCCGCGCCACGATCCCCTCAAGACGGTCATGGTGCGCTCCCCGCCAGTACACCCGCCCGCACTCCCCGCACTCCGCGAACACGTCGTACGTCCCGCGCGTGCCCCCTTCGAGGCGGGACGCCACGTCCTCCTTCGTCGCGGCCCGCAGCGAGCCGTTGCAGGCGGTGCAGCGCGTCCAGGGGTGCAGGGCGGGGGCGAACCGGCCCAGGACATCCCGGAGTTGTTCGTCCGGCGCGTCGCTGTAGACGTACGCGCCCGCCCACAGCTCCCGTCGCCGCAGCAGACCCCGGTCCCGGCTGAGCAGCACCCGGCGCTCGGCGGCCGAGCGCCGGGCGAGTGCGGGGTCGCCGATGTCCGTGCTCTCGTATGCCGCGTCGACGCCCAGGAGCCGCAACCGGCGGGCCAGCGTGCCGAGATGGACGTCGAGGAGGAAGCGCAGGGGAGCCCCGGGGACGGGCTGGGGGCGCGGGACGGTGCGGACCTCCACCGACTCGTCCGCCGCCGGGACGTGCGAGACCGGGACCTCGGCGCCGTCCACGACGAGCGAGCCGACCTCCGTCAGCGGAACCCCGAGCGATTCGACGACGTGCCCGAGCGTGGAGACACCGTCCGTAACGGCCTTGGTGGGGCCGCCCCTTCGCTCGTGCGGGACGAAGAGCCCCAGCTCGGGGGCGAAGCGGATGAGGACCTCCGGACCGTTCATGCGGTCAGGATGGCACGGGGCGGGCAGGGGCGGCCCGGCATTTCCGGCGAGGTGTCAGGGGCCCGGCATCACGCCCCGGACACCCCCGTGCCGAAGCCCGTGGCCAGCGTGTCCATGGTGCGGTTCACCAGCTCGCCCAGGTCGTCCTCGTGGCCCTGCTCCGCCCAGTACGCCATCGCCTCCGTCAGCGCGCCGATCAGCCCCATCGCGAAGACCCTGACCTCCAGGTCCCCCGGGTCGCGGCCGGTGCGGTCCGCGATGACGCGGCACAGCATCCGGCCGGTGACCGACATGCTCTCCAGCATCCGGGACCGCACGGCGGGGACCTCGACCATCAGGCGCGTTCGCAGGCGCACCTCCTCGGGCGACTCCCTGAAACCGAGGCCCACCGCACTGCGCAGCACATACCGCAGGGACTCCACGATCGGTTCGCCCGCGGGGCGTGCCCGCAGCTCGTCCTCCAGGAGCGGGTCGTACTCGTCGGTGAGGACGATGTCTTCCTTGGTCGGGAAGTAGCGGAAGACGGTCGACGCCGACACCTCCGCGGCCTCGGCGATCTGCTCGACCGTCGTCGCGTCGTACCCCTGCTCCTCGATCAGCCGGTACGTGGCCTCACGGATCGCGATGCGTGTCTTGAGCTTCTTCCGCTCACGGAGACCCAGCGGTGCGGAAGGAGTGATGCGTGCGGCCGTCATGGCCCTCATTGTCGGGCATCCTCCGTCCGCGGTGCCATGTCGGCGTCGCCCGGCGGCGGGGCGGCCTTCGGCAGCAGCGCCGCGACGAGCAGTGCCGTGACCAGCGCCGCGATGCCGCTCACCAGAAGAACCGTCACCATGCCGTGGACGTACGCCTCATTGGCGGAGTCGACGAGACCGGGCACCCCGAGCCGTTCGGCGACCGCGTGGGCGGCCACCACCGACTCGCCCGCGGTGTCCGCCGCCGCGTCCGGAAGGGTGCCGATGACGCCGCCGGAGCCGAGGCGGTCGACGTACACGCCGGAGAGCAGGGAGCCGAGCAGGGCGATCCCGACGGCGCTGCCCACCTGCCGCACGGTCAGCAGGAGCCCGGCGCCCGATCCCGCCCGCTCCACGGGGAGCGCGCCGAGCGCCGAGTCCATGGAGGGCACGACGGCGAATCCGAAGCCGAGCCCGGCGACGGTGAGCCACAGCGCGGTGAAGCCGTAGCCGGACTCGGCCGTCGTACGGCTGCCGAGGATCGCCGCGAAGGCGAGCACGACGAGCCCGGCGCTGATCACCGCCCGCGGGCCGAACTTCCGTACGACGGGCTCCGCGCCCCGTGCCGCGACGAGGAGACCGCCCATCATCGGCAGCATCCGCACACCGGTGCCGAAGGCGTCATGCCCGAGCACCGCCTGCAGATACTGCGGGAGCACGAACATCAGGCCCGACAGGACGAACATGACGAGCGTCGCCGCGATCGTGTTGAGCAGGAAGCCGCGGTTGCGGAGCAGCGACATGTCGAGCATCGGGCGCGTCTGCCGCCGTTCCCGCAGGACGAGCGCGGCGACCAGTACGGCCGCGCCGCCGAGCATGCAGAGGATCAGCGGATCGCCCCAGCCCCGTACGGGGGCTTCGATGATCGCGTAGATGAGCGTGCCGAGCCCGGCCGCGGTGAGCGCGGTGGAGGTGGCGTCGACCTTGGGGGGCGACGGGTCGGTCGTCTCCGGGAGCAGGAAGACGCAGGCCGTGATCCCGATCGCGACCATGGGGACGTTGATCAGGAAGATCGAGCCCCACCAGAAGTGGTCCAGGAGCCAGCCGCCCACGATCGGCCCGAGCGGTGCGCCGAGCGCGGAGGCCGCCGAGACGATGCCGATGGCCTTGGTCCGCTCGCCGGGGGCGAAGAGGGCGGGCAGCACGGCCATGGCGAGGGGCATGACGAGCGCACCGCCCATGCCCATGACGGCCCGTGCCACGACGACCAGCTCGACGGAGTCGACGAGGGTGCCGATCAGGGAGCCGGCCAGGAAGATGCCGAGGCCGGTGATCAGCATCCTGCGGCGTCCGAACCGGTCGCCGAGCAGTCCGGCGGGAAGCATCAGGGCCGCGAACACGACGATGTACCCGTCGGCCATCCACTGCTGTTCGCCCGTGCTCGCGTCCAGCTGCCCGGCCATCGTCGGCAGGGCGACGTTGAGGATCGTCATGTCGAAACCGAGCACGAGCATGCTCGCGACCAGGGCGGCGAGCGCCCACCAGCGGCGTGGGTCCTGCCGGATCACGGCAGGCGAGCTTGTGACAGTGACCATGAATTGAGAGTAACTCTCAAAAGGTAGTAACCGTCAAGATGTGAACCCCAGGGGCTGCCCTCGGCGCACGCGAATGGCCGCGGCTCGAAAGCCGCGGCCATGAGGGGGAGAGGGGGGCGTGCCCCGTCAGGGGTCTATCCGTGCTGGTAGGCCACCAGCGAGATGCCCACGTAGTGCACCGCGAAGGCGGCCAGCGTCAGGGAGTGGAAGACCTCGTGGAAGCCGAAGAAACGTGGGGAGGGGTTGGGGCGCTTGATGCCGTAGATCACGCCGCCCGCGCTGTAGAGCAGGCCGCCCACGATCACCAGGACCAGGACGGCGATGCCGCCGGTGCGCATGAAGTCGGGCAGGAAGAAGACCGCGGCCCAGCCCATCGCGATGTAGCAGGGGGTGTAGAGCCAGCGTGGCGCGCCGACCCAGAAGACCCGGAAGAGGATGCCGGCCACGGCCGCGCCCCAGACGCCCCAGAGCAGCCACTGCCCCTTGGAGTCGGGCAGGAGCAGCATCGTCAGCGGGGTGTACGTGCCCGCGATGATCAGGAAGATGTTGGCGTGGTCGAGTCTGCGCAGCACGCCGTCCGCGCGCGCACTCCATGTGCCCCGGTGGTAGATCGCGCTCACTCCGAAGAGCAGGCAGGCCGTCAGGACGTAGATCCCGCAGGCGATCCGCGCGCGGGTGGAGTCCGTCAGTGCCATGAGCACGATGCCCGAGATGAGCACCGCCGGGAACATGCCCGCGTGCAGCCAGCCACGCATCAGCGGCTTCACTTCCGCGAGGTCGGGAAGCGGCAGGGCGTCGTTCGCGGGCGAATCGGGGCTGGTGGCCTGGTTGTTCGTGATCGCGTCAGGGACGGGAGCGGTCATAACGGCATCGTACCTACGCAACCGTAAGTTAGGCATCAGTCATGGGGGAACCGTGGCGTACAAGTGGCGATGCTCACGGTGATACCCGAGCGTACAAGTGACGGATTCGCGTGGGGAGGGCGGGCGGAGCGAGTGGCGATACTCACGCCGCTCACCTGTGAGGCCCTCTGGACATATGCGCGGAACCGTCGGATGATCAAATGAGTGCGGTCGGCACCGGATGAGCGCCAGAGGGAACAACACGTGAAGCGTCCGGGTCGCAGCCCCCACGGGGCAACAAACCTATAAACCCCTCGTATAGGAGCAATCGTGGCGCGCGACATCGCGGCTCCCCTTCTCTCTGAGTCCCTGGGCACCGTCCCCACCAACCACCAGGACCTCGTCACCTGGGTGAACGAGATCGTCGAACTGACCCAGCCGGACAGCGTGGTCTGGTGTGACGGATCCGAAGCCGAGTACGAGCGCCTGTGCGAGGAGCTCGTCGCCAAGGGCACGTTCAAGAAGCTCGACCCGATCAAGCGCCCGAACTCGTACTACGCGGCCTCCGACCCGACCGACGTCGCGCGCGTCGAGGACCGCACCTTCATCTGCTCCGAGAAGGAAGAGGACGCGGGCCCGACCAACCACTGGAAGGACCCCGCCGAGATGCGGGAGATCTTCCAGGGCGAGAAGGGCGTCTTCCGCGGCTCGATGCGCGGTCGCACGATGTACGTCGTGCCCTTCTGCATGGGCCCGGTGGGCTCACCGCTGTCCGCCATCGGTGTGGAGATCACCGACTCCGCGTACGTCGCCGTCTCCATGCGCACCATGACCCGCATGGGCCAGGCGGTCCTGGACGAGCTCGGCGAGGACGGCTTCTTCGTGAAGGCCGTCCACACGCTCGGCGCACCGCTGGCCGAGGGCGAGGCCGACGTGCCGTGGCCCTGCAACTCCACGAAGTACATCTCGCACTTTCCCGAGGACCGCGAGATCTGGTCGTACGGCTCGGGCTACGGCGGCAACGCCCTGCTCGGCAAGAAGTGCTACGCCCTGCGCATCGCCTCCGTCATGGCGCGCGACGAGGGCTGGCTGGCCGAGCACATGCTCATCCTCAAGCTCACGCCCCCGCAGGGCGAGAGCAAGTACGTCGCGGCCGCGTTCCCGAGCGCCTGCGGCAAGACCAACCTCGCCATGCTGGAGCCGACGGTCCGCGGCTGGACGGTCGAGACCATCGGTGACGACATCGCCTGGATGCGCTTCGGCGAGGACGGCCGGCTCTACGCGATCAACCCCGAGGCCGGTTTCTTCGGCGTCGCGCCCGGCACCGGCGAACACACCAATGCCAACGCCATGAAGACCCTGTGGGGCAACTCGGTCTTCACGAACGTCGCGCTCACCGACGACAACGACGTCTGGTGGGAGGGCATGACGGAGGAGACTCCCGCCCACCTCACCGACTGGAAGGGCAACGACTGGACCCCGGAGTCCGGCGTTCCCGCGGCGCACCCGAACGCCCGCTTCACCACGCCCGCCTCGCAGTGCCCGATCATCGCGCCCGAGTGGGAGGACCCCAAGGGCGTGCCGATCTCGGCGATCCTCTTCGGCGGCCGTCGCGCCAGCGCGGTGCCGCTGGTGACGGAGTCCTTCAACTGGCAGCACGGTGTCTTCCTCGGCGCGAACGTGGCGAGCGAGAAGACCGCCGCGGCCGAGGGCAAGGTCGGCGAGCTGCGCCGCGACCCGTTCGCGATGCTGCCGTTCTGCGGCTACAACATGGGCGACTACATGGCCCACTGGGTCAAGGTCGGCGCGGACAAGCCCGACCAGTCCAAGCTCCCGAAGATCTACTACGTGAACTGGTTCCGGAAGAACGCCGACGGCAAGTTCGTGTGGCCCGGCTTCGGCGAGAACAGCCGCGTCCTGAAGTGGATCGTCGACCGCCTCGACGGAAAGGCCGAGGGCGTCGAGACCCCCATCGGCATCCTGCCGACGGTCGACTCCCTGGACACCGAGGGCCTCGACCTGGCCAAGGATGACCTGGAGTTCCTGCTCACGGTCGACAAGGAGGTCTGGCGTGACGAGGCCTCGCTGGTCCCCGAGCACCTGAACACCTTCGGCGACCACACGCCCAAGGAGCTGTGGGACGAGTACCGCGCGCTGGTGCAGCGTCTCGGCTGACCTCAGCCGTTCCGTTTTCGGCCGGGCCCCCGCACAACGGCGTGCGGGGGCCCGGCCGTGTGACACGCTCGCATCTCAAACACCTTGCCTTCACACTCCTCTCACATGTTTCAATGACCCCACACGGGGGCCTGTTGATCGTCACGGGCCGTCAAATGAGCCTGTGGGGGGCACAGTTGAAGAAATCTCAGCGGTTCAGACGAGTGACGGGCGCCGCGCTCGCGGTGGCACTCGGCTCGGCGGGCCTCGTCGCGGTCACCACACCCGCCGCGTACGCCGCCACTCCGTCGGACGAGGTGGCGAAGCTGCCGATCTACTCGTTCGGGGCGATGGTGGTCGACGACGCGCACGAGCGCGTCTACGTCACCGACGGCAACAAGAGCGGCAATGGTCCGAGCGCCGTCCTGGTCTACAACTTCCAGGGGCAGCGCGTCGGTTCGCTCGCCACCGACGAGCCGGCGTCCGGCATGGCACTCAGCGCGGACGGCGCGACACTGCAGGTGTCGCAGTCCAACCGCATCCTCGCGTTCGACACGGCGACCCAGACCAGGACCGGTGCCGCGAGCACGCCCTACGACGTCACCTGCGGCCGGGAGGTGGCTGTCGCGGGCGGCAAGACGTGGTTCACGGAGACGCCGTACAGCGGCAGCCAGTACTGCGACAGGCCCGACAACCAAGCCCTGCTGTACGGGGTCAGCGGCAGCTCCTCGTTCAACGCGGGCTGGGAAAGCCGGGGGCGGCTGAAGCTGGAGTCCGGGCCCGGCGCCCCGGACCGCCTCGTGGTGGGGCAGGCGGGCGCGGGCACCGAGGCCAACGCGTTCGTGACCACCTTCGACGCGAGCGGCGCCAACCTGGTGCGCGGCCCGCAGCGGCGCTTCGCGGACGCCGAGGGCAAGGGCGCGCTCGACCTGAAGGACATCGCCCAGAGCGCCGACGGCAAGCGGATCGCCGTCGCCGACGCGGCATACGGCACCCGGCTGCTCGACGCCTCCGACCTGGCGGACGCCCCGTCCGGCTACCAGCCGCTGGCGGAGGGCGCGAAGGCCTCGGCCGTGGCGTTCAGCGGCGACGGCAAGTACGTGGCGCGCGGTGCGGTCGCCTCGGGCAGCGCGTCCGATCTGCTGATCCAGCCCGCCGACCCGGCGGACGGCACCACGCCGATGGAGTTCGCCTTCGAGGGGGAGCTCGACGGCTCGCGGGTCGTGCCGCAGGGCCTTGGCTGGGCCAAGGACGGCTCACGGCTCTTCGCGGTCACCTCGGACGGCGGCTACGGCCACTGGCTGCACGTCATCAAGCCCCCGGCCGCCCAGTACGACTCGCGCTTCACGGGCACCCTGACCACCACGCCATCGAAGCCCGTGGTCGGTGAACCCCTCGGCATCCGCGGCAAGCTGGAGCTTGACGGTCCCGCGCCCGCGGAGCCCGTGAAGGTCGAGGCGGTCCGCAAGGACGCCGACGGCACGACGGAGGTGGCGGCGGCCAAGGTCGCGGCCGACGGCAGCTTCACCGTCCTGGACGTGCCGGACCGGCTCGGCGAGACCACGTACACGCTGCGGTTCCTCGGCGATGTCACGCACCGGCCCGCAGAGGACGTCACGCTCACGGTCGACGTCGCGAAGGCGGCGACGGCGCTCGAACTGACGGCGCCGGCGGAGGCGACCCGCGCGGGCGGCGTCGACATCACCGGGAAGCTGACGGGGCAGGGACGCGCGCTGCCGTCCGGGATCGCCCTCAAGGTGACGCGGACCGACAGGCTCGGCACGACGGGTGAGCTGACCTCGGCGTCGGTGGCCGCTGACGGCACGTTCCGGATCAGGGACCTGCCGAGCAAGAAGGGCAGGACCGTGTACGCGGTGAGCTACGAGGGTGACGACCTGCACAGCGGATCGTCCGCCCAGGCCACCGTGAAGATCACCGACTAGGCGGCGGGTACCCCCAGCCGTCGTCACCGTCGGTGGCGCCCGGTCCGCGGCCTTTCCGGCCGCGGACCGAGGCCGTCAGTGGGCGCCGACGAGGTGGGCGGCGCCTGCGTGCGCGTCCATGCGACGGGCGGCGAGGATCGCCGCCGCGGTGTCGGCACGGGACGCGGCCACCACCAGGGCGCGGCCCGCGAGGGCGTGGGCGCGCTGGTGCAGGGCGGTGAGGTGCGGTTCGTGGATCGCGGTCACCACGGCCGAGCGGGCGGGCGGGAGCCCTCCCCGCAACCGGGCCACCTCGGACGACAGCTGCTCGGCGGCGTCGTCCAGGTCGGCGGCGGGCGCCAGGGCGCGCAGCTCGTCCGTGACGGCGAGGAGCGCCGCCAGGTGCGCGGCGAGCTGGATGTCCAGCTCCTCCTCGCGGGAGCGGTGGGGGTAGGTCGTCGCGTCGTCGGCCAGCGAGTGGACCGACTTGGTGCGGATCGGCTCATACATGCGGTGGCCTCCAAGCGGTGTTGGATCCATCCTAGCTTAGATCTCGTCTAAAGTTGAGCGCGGTCGAAAAGCACCGTCACGGCCCGTCACGGCTGGCTGTAGCCGTCGAGGAAGTTGCCGATGCGGGTCACCGCCTCGGTCAGGTCCGTCGTCGTGGGCAGCGTGACGACCCGGAAGTGATCCGGTTCGGGCCAGTTGAAGCCGGTGCCGTGGACGACCATGATCTTCTCGGCCCGGAGCAGGTCGAGGACCATCTGCCGGTCGTCCTTGATCTTGAAGACCTTCGGGTCGAGGCGCGGGAAGAGATAGAGCGACCCCTTGGGCTTCACGCAGCTCACGCCGGGGATCTGCGTCAGCAGGTCGTACGCCGTGTCGCGCTGCTCCATGAGCCGGCCGCCCGGCAGCACGAGGTCGTTGATGGTCTGCCGCCCGCTGAGCGCGGCGACCACGCCGTGCTGGCCCGGCATGTTCGCGCACAGGCGCATGTTGGCGAGGATCGTCAGGCCCTCGATGTACGAGGAGGCGTGCGCCTTCGGCCCCGAGATGGACACCCAGCCGACGCGGTATCCGGCCACCCGGTACGCCTTCGACATGCCGTTGAAGGTGAGGGTGAGGAGGTCGGGGGCGACGGCGGCGGTGGGGGTGTGGACCGCGTCGTCGTAGAGGATCTTGTCGTAGATCTCGTCCGAGCAGACGAGGAGATTGTGGCGGCGTGCGATGTCGGTCAGGCCGCGGAGCATGTCCTCGCTGTACACGGCGCCCGTCGGATTGTTCGGGTTGATGATCACGAGCGCCTTGGTGCGGTCGGTCACCTTGCGCTCGATGTCGGCGAGGTCCGGCATCCAGTCCGCCTGCTCGTCGCAGCGGTAGTGCACGGCCGTGCCGCCGGAGAGCGAGACCGCGGCCGTCCACAGCGGATAGTCCGGCGCCGGTACGAGGACCTCGTCACCGTCGTCGAGCAGTCCCTGCATCGCCATGACGATGAGCTCGGAGACGCCGTTGCCGATGAAGACGTGCTCGACGTCGGTCTCGATGCCCAGGGTCTGGTTGTGCATGACCACCGCGCGGCGGGCGGCGAGCAGGCCCTTCGCGTCTCCGTAGCCGTGCGCGTCGCCGACGTTGCGGAGGATGTCCTCCAGGATCTCCGGCGGGCACTCGAATCCGAAGGCCGCGGGGTTGCCCGTATTCAGCTTGAGGATGCGGTGGCCCGCCGCTTCCAGCCGCATCGCCTCCTCGAGCACCGGACCCCGGATCTCGTAACAGACGTTGGCGAGCTTCGTCGACTGGATGACCTGCATGCCCGCGAGCTTACGGCCGCGTAACGAGACCCGCCTCGTGTTTTCCGCCACGTAGGGGGGTGGCGGCCTCCGGTGCGGCGTGGCGGAGCCCGGCGTGGAACTCCGGACTGTCCTGTCAGCGGTCAGTCGTGTCCGTATGCGGTCTTGTCCTCGCGGCCGACTACCTCAACAATGCGCATGACAAAACCGAAGCAACTTCGGTCACATAGTCAACAGAGGGGACCCCCCACATGAACAAGCCTCTCGTCGTCGCATGCTTCTCCGCCCTGCTCCTCGGAGCCACGGCGATGCCCGCGACGGCCGTCAGTGACGAACGGCCCGCAAAGGCGAAGGCGGTTGACTTCGCGGGAACCGTGGCACTGAGCAACTGTTCCGGCTCCGTCGTCCGCGTGGCGGACTCGAAGCCGGACGACCCGGCGCTCGTGATGTCCAACGGCCACTGCCTGGAGGCCGGATTCCCGGCGCCCGGCGAGGTCGTCGTCGACAAGCCGTCGTCGCGCAGCTTCACTCTCCTCGACTCCGGCGGCGGCGACGCCGGCACGGTCAAGGCGAGCAAGATCGCTTACGGGACGATGACGGACACCGATGTCTCGCTCTACGAACTCACCAGCACCTACAGCGAGATCGAGAGCAAGTTCGGCATCAAGGCGCTGGAGCTGAACGCGGCGCACCCGGAGCAGGGCAAGGCGATCACCGTCGCGTCCGGCTACTGGAAGAAGATGTACAAGTGCAGCGTCGACGGCTTCGCGTACCGCCTCAAGGAGGGGAACTGGACCTGGAAGGACTCGGTCCGCTACACCCCCGACTGCCAGACGATCGGCGGCACTTCGGGCTCTCCGGTGATCGATGACGCGACCGGCAAGGTCGTCGCCGTCAACAACACCGGCAACGAGAGCGGCGAGGAGTGCACGGACAACAACCCGTGCGAGGTCGACGAGAACGGCAAGGTGACGGTCCGCAAGGGCATCAACTACGCCCAGCAGACGTACGGCATCGTGCCGTGCGTGGCACCCGGCAACAAGATCGACCTGAGCCGCGAGGGCTGCGAGCTGCCCAAGCCGTAAGGGCGGTGAACGGCGCGGCAGGCGGGACCGGGCTTCGGCCCGGTCCCGCCTGGCCGTGCGGGCGCGACTCCGGCCGATGCACCCGGTACGCCTGGTGAGCGCGGTACGTCTGCCGCCCGATACCCCTGGCCCGATACCCCTAGAGAGACTCCGTGCCGAGCCTCTCCAGCATCTGCTTCTGGTGGCGGTGGCCGACCGTCTCGTAGCCGAGCACGGTGACGAAGGGGGCGAGCATGACGACGAGCAGACAGACCGCGATCGAGACGTCGGCGGCGGCCAGCAGGACGGCCGCGAGGAGGACGACGAGCGTGAGGGAGATCAGGAGCAGGTGGAATCGGTCTGCCGTGGACAGCAGCAGGGTGTGCAGCAGATAGACCATCAGCAGGTAGAGGCCGACCGGGAGGGCCAGTGACAGGACCACGGCGACATCGCTGAGCTCGGAGTGGTGCTCAAGCCGCAGTCCGGCCACGTGCAGTCCGGCTCCGGCTCCGGCGATGGCGATGAACAGAGGGATGTGGCCGTAGCCGAAGAGGTATCCGCGGCTGCGGCGGTGGACGAGGACGTCACCGAAGGGGGTGGCGAAGTAGACCCACCACATGCCGAAGGTCAGCCCGACGCCGGCGATGACCACGGCGACCGCGTTGCCGCTCCAGTGCGTGCCGTCCGCGCCCCCGAGGAGGCCGCCGGATGAGGCGACGGTGCCGACGACGCCTTCGCCGAGCACGATGATGGCGAAGAGGCCGTAGCGCTCGGCGACGTGGTGGGGGTGCCAGGGCGTGCCGCCCGCGGAGCCCTGGGCGAGCAGCGGCAGTGCCAGTTCCAGCGCCCCGAGGACGACGAAGGCGGCGAACGCGGCGGCCAGCGGCAGATGGACGAAGGCGACCACGACCCAGCCGACCTGAACGATCGCGGTCCAGCGGATGTTGGCCAGGCCGACATCGTGGAAGGCGGGGGAGTCGTGGGCGGCGCGCCACCACTGGAACAGCATGGCGATGCGCATCACGACGTATCCGAGCACCATGACCCGCAGTTCGAGGTGTCCGCCCTCCTCGACGGAGTGGAACATCGCGGGCAGCCCGAGCGAGAACACGACGACGCCGATCATCTGCAGCATCGTCAGGGCGCGGTAGAGCCAGTCGTCGGTGCCGAAGGCGGAGGCGAACCAGCTGAAGCTGATCCAGGCGACACTGATCGCGAACATCGCAAGCACGAACGCGGTGACCGCCTGCCCGGCGTGTCCTTCGGCGACCATCTCGGCGAACTGGGACGAGGCGGTGCCGACGGCGACCACGAACGTCAGGTCGAACAGGAGCTCCAGCGGTGTGGAGACCCGGCTGTGTTCGTTGGGGTCACGGCCGGTCATCGGGATCAGCCGCCGGGACGGAGCCGCCTTGCCGGAGGGCGCGGTGTTGCTGGTGCTGCCGGAGGGGTCGGGGTTGCTGGGGTTGCCGGTGTTGCCGGTGTGCTGGGGATCAACCATGAGCGGCATCCTTTCGCACACCGTGCCCCTTTCGACGGGTCAGGCGACCTGCCGGGCCCGCCGAAACGCAAGAGTTCTCACCCCTTGTCCCCCATCCGTGGGCCCCCGAAGAATGCCCATGACAACCACACAGGGCACAGCTACAAGGGGGGCTCCACACATGAAGAAGGCTCTCGCGGGCGGCTTGCTCGCCCTCACCCTCGTAGGGTTCGGCTCCGCGCCGTCGGCCGCGGCTCCGGACAGCACACCCTCGGCTCGGGCTGCGGGGGAGTCCGCGAAGAAGAGCGTCGACTTCGCGGGGACCGTCGCGCTCAGCAACTGTTCCGGCTCCGTCGTCCGCATGCCCCAGTCGAAGGCGGACGACCCCGCGCTCGTCCTCTCCAACGGCCACTGCCTGGAGAGCGGATTCCCGGCGGCGGGCGAAGTCATCGTCGACCAGCCGTCCACCCGCACCTTCAAGCTCCTCGACGCGAAGGGAGCGGAGAAGGCGACCCTCAAGGCGAGCAAGGTCTCGTACGCGACGATGACCGACACCGACATCTCGATCTACCAACTCACCACCAGCTACGCCGACATCCAGAAGAAGTACGGCATCAAGGCACTGGAGATCGAGGACGACCACCCGGTCAAGAAGCGGGACATCACGGTCGTCTCCGGGTACTGGAAGCAGACGTACACCTGCAAGATCGACGGGTTCGTCTACCGCCTCAAGGAGGGCGAGTGGACCTGGAAGGACTCGGTCCGCTACACCCCCGAGTGCCAGACCATCGGCGGCACGTCCGGCTCCCCGGTGATCGACCACAAGACGGGCAAGGTCACCGCCGTCAACAACACGGGGAACGAGGACGGCGAGCGCTGCACCCTCGACAACCCGTGTGAGGTCGACCGGCACGGCAACGTGACGGTCCGCAAGGACATCAACTACGCCCAGGAGACGTACGGGATCGTGCCTTGCGTCGGCCACGACAGCAAGATCGACCTCGGCCGCAAGGGCTGCAAGCTGCCGCGCCCGGCCGCCCGGAGGTAGCGGGCCCGCCCCTCCCGGCGTCTGTGGCCCCCAGCCCCGTCACTGACGGGGCTGGGCATCTCCCCTGGTGAGCGGGGCACTTGGGAGGGGGCGGGGTGAGACCCACTCCGCGCAGTGTCGGCCGGGCCCGCTCGCTCCTCTCCGAGCAGGCGCGGGCCTGGAAGGTCCCGGACGACGTGGCGGACACCGCCGTACTGCTGCTCAGCGAGTTGATGACCAACGCCGTGCGGCACGGGCGGGTTCCGGCGGGGCGGGGCCTTGCCCTGGTGGAGCTGCTGGCCGACGCGTGGGGGTCGTGCCCCCGGCCGTACGGGATCGGCAAGACGGTGTGGATCGAGCTGGTGCTGCCGCGCGTGACGTATCCCGCGTCTCCGAGTTGTTCATCGCATGAGTGACCTGTACGGCTTCGAGATCGAGCCGGAGGTGCGAGCGTGGCTGGACAGTCTCAGTGACCATGACTTCAAGCGGGTGGATGAGACGGTCGGACTACTGGCGGAGCTCGGGCCCGCATTGGGTGGACCCTGGGCTGATCACCTCGAAGGGCCGGTCTGGGAGCTGCGCCTTCGATTGCGGGATGTGGCACCTCGTGTGACGTATTGGATCACTCCGACCAGGACGGTCGTGCTCCTGACGGCGTTCCGCAAGACGAGGCAGCACGAACAAGGCCAGATCGAGCGGGCCGTGCGTGCCCAGAAAGTCTGCGAAAGCGAGCATCATGGACCGGTGACCGCGACGTATGAGAGGAAGGCGTGATGGTCGGGCAGCACAGTCGCTGGACTCCGTCGGGCGTCGAGACGCAAGATCCGGAGCGGATCGCCATCCGTGAGGCGCTGGCCTTCGGCAAGGCTCTCTACGACCGCCGGACCGAGCTCGGGTGGAGCTCGGCGCAGCTCGCCGAGCGCACTGGCATGGAGCAGGACGACATCGAGTGCATCGAGGAGGGCGGAACCGCCCCGACGCTGGCGCTGCTCAGGCTGCTTGCGGCGGCCCTCGACTCGGATGTGCACCTCACCCCTGGTCACGACCTCGGTTCGCTCTGGTTCGAAGGGCACGCCGCCTAGTAGCGGTTTGCGGCGGAGCCCGTGCAGTTCCCGGCAGGCGGAGACGACCGGCACGGCAAGGTGACGGCCCCGCCAGGGCTGCAAGCTGCCAAGGCCGGACGCGTCCCGGAGGTAGCGGTTCAAGGAGTCCGGCGTACGGACCGTCCCGCGAGGACGTCCGTGCGCCGTCCGTCCTCCATCACGAACTTGCCGTCGATCAGGACGTGCGGGATGCCCGTGGGAAGGGTGCGGGGAGCGTCGAAGGTCGAACCCGCCGCGACCGTCTCCGGGTCGAAGAGCACCAGGTCGGCGCGGTAGCCCTCGCGGACGATGCCCCGGTCGGGCAGGCGCAGGCGGGCCGCCGGGCGCCCGGTGAGGTGGGCGACGCATTCTTCGAGGGTGAGGACGCCGAGGTCGCGCACATACCGGCCGAGGTACTGCGGGAACGTGCCGTACGCGCGCGGGTGCGGCTTGAAGCCCTGCAGGATGCCGTCGCTGCCGCCGGTGTGCACGGGGTGCTGCATGATCGCCTGGACGTTCTCCTCGTGCCCCACGTGCTGGAGGATCGTCGACCCCAGCCTGTCGTTGATGAGCAGGCGGCGTGCGGTGATCCAGGGCTCCTCGCCGCGCTGCTCGGCGGACTGGGCGACGGTCTTGCCCACGCAGGACGCGAGGCCGGGGTCGCTCACACCCGAGATCTCGATCTTGTCCCACTCGATCGGTACGCCGTGACAGCCGTCGGCGCCGATGACCTCCATGTGATGCCGGATCTTCTCCGCCACCTCGTCGTCCTGGAGCCGGGCGAGGATCGCGTCGGGCCCGCCCTCGCTGGCCCAGCTCGGCAGCATGGCGACCAGGGTCGTGCAGCCGGGGGTGTAGGGGTACGTGTCGAGGGTGATGTCCGCGCCGGTCGCGAGCGCGTCGTCGAGGAGTGCGAGCAGGTCGGGCGCCTTGCCCTTGTTCACGCCGAAGTTCATGGTGGCGTGGGCGAGGTGGAGGGGACAGTTCGCGGTGCGCGTGAGGTTGACCATCTCCTCGTACGCCTGGAGGGCGCCGGCGCCGTAACTGCGGTGGTGGGGGCAGTAGTAGCCGTTGTGCTGAGCCACCACCTTGCAGAGCTCGGTGAGTTCGGAGTCGTCGGCGTACATGCCGGGGGTGTAGGTGAGGCCCGACGACATGCCGACGGCGCCCTGCTCCATCCCTTCCGCGACGAGCTGCTTCATGCGGTCGACCTCGGCGGGGGTCGCCGGGCGGTCGTCCCAGCCGACCGCGTACATCCGGACGGTGCCCTGCGGGATGAGGTAGGCCGCGTTCACGGCCGTGCCCTGCCGGTCCAGGCGGTCCAGGTACTCGCCGACCGTGCGCCAGTCGAAGTCGATGTCGCTTCCGTCGCCGTTCCAGCCGGTGATGGCCTGGCGGACCTGGGCGAGGGTGCGGTCGTCCACGGGGGCGTAGCTCAGCCCGTCCTGGCCGATGACCTCCAGGGTGACGCCCTGGGCGGCCTTCGCGCTGTGGTCGGGGTCTCTCAGGAGGGCGAGGTCGCTGTGGGCGTGCATGTCGATGAAACCGGGCGCGAGGGCCAGGCCGTGGGCCTCTACCGTGCGGGTCCCCGTGGGGCGGGGGCCCGCCTCCCCCTCCCGGTGGATCTGGGCGATCCTGCCCTCGTGTACGCCGATGTCGGCTCGGTACGAGGCACCTCCGGTGCCGTCGATGACGCGTGCGTCCCGGATGACCAGGTCCATGGGGGTGCCTCTCCCTCTTCGGGTGCGGGTCGTGCGTGGTGCCCCGGCCTTCGGCCGGGGTGTCGTTCCCACCCGCACCACCCGTGCGGCTCGCGTCGTCGGGTGCGGGTGGCCCTGGTGGGGGCCGACCGCCGTTGGCGACTGCCCCTTGGGGGGAGCGATGGTTTCCCGCCCGCCCACCCTGGACTGCGGGGTACTCGGGTGGGTGGGTGGGAGACATCCGTTGCGAAGCGGCGGTTCTGCTTGTTCGCCGGCCGATACCGCGGGGTGATCGGGCCCCCAGAGGCCCAGGGGCCAGAAAGGATCAGAAATAGGTGCGGACGTAGTCCGTGACCGTGCCGTCCGCCTCGACCAGAGGAATCAGCTGCCACTTGTCGAAGGACGTGCAGGGGTGCGAGAGCCCAAGCCCGACCCAGTCGCCCACGGCAAGATCCGCGTCGGAGGTCGTCCGGACCCACCCGTGCTGATCGGAGAGGCCCGTCACCGTGACGCCCGTCGCGGGCCGGTCCACCCCACCCCGGTGGACGACCTGCGCCTCGGGCAGGTCGATGTCGTACGCCGCGTCCCGCTTCCCCGCGTTTGTGAACGCCTGCTCCGGCGTGGGCCGGGACACCACCTGCGCCCAGAGGCGGAACGCGGGGTGCAGCGCACCCTCCTCCGGGACCCGGTTGAACGGCGTCAAGTGACGGTAGTGGCCGTCGTCATGAGAGACGTACGCACCCGAGCGGAGCAACTTCAGCACCGGCACGGACAGTTCGGGGATCTGCGCGAAGACATCCGCCACCGCGTCGAACCACGCGCTGCCACCCGCGCTGACGACGATCTCGTCCAGGTCCGCGAACCGGTTCGCCTTGTCGAACTCCACGGCGAGCGAGGTGAGCCGGCCCAGCCAGGCCCGTACCCGCTCGGGGGTCGCGTCCGGCACCTCGCCCTCGTACCCGGCGACGCCCACCAGGCGCAGCGTGTCCGCCGCCGCGACCGCGTTGGCGATCTCGACGCACTCGCTCTCCGTACGCACACCGGTGCGCGCCCCGTCACCCGCGCCGAGCTCGACCACGACGTCGACGGGACGCGTCGCGCCCGCCGCGCGCAGAGCGGCGTCCATCAGGGCGACGCCGGGCACGGAGTCGACGTAGCAGATGAAGCGGAAGGAGGGATCGGCGTCCAGCTCGCCGGCGATCCAGCGCAGCGCCGCCGCGTCCACCAGCTCGTTGGCGAGGAAGATCCGCTCGATGCCGTAGGCGCGCGCCACCCGCACCTGGTGCGGCACGGCGAGGGTGATGCCCCACGCCCCGTGCTCGATCTGACGCGCGAAGAGCTGCGGCGCCATGGACGTCTTGCCGTGCGGGGCGAAGGCGAGGCCGTGCCGCTCGGCGTACGTCTCCATCAGCGCGAGGTTGTGTTCGAGGCGCTCGGCGGAGAGGGCGAGGACGGGGGTGGTGAACCCGTCCGTGAAGAGGTTCCTGCGCTGGGCCGCGAGCTCGCCGACCGTCAGCCCCTCCGCGTCCGGCGGGAGGCCCTTGAAGCGGTGGTCGACCCGCTCTTCTGCGAGCCGGTCGAGCTCCCGGGCAAGACGTCCGGCGGAGCGGTCGGCTGCGTTGTCGGCGGCCATGGCGCCTCCTCGAAAAGGTGCGTTGCATGATGTGCAACGGTCATTGCGTATGTCGCTTACTGCTGTCTAACATCCGAGCCAACGCCGGGTCAACGGATCCGGGCGGCGGACCAGGACAGCGATCAGGACAGCAAGGGGTTGGAGCGGACGTGTCGAAGGTGACCGCAGACGGAGTGCCGGGCGACGCGAACGGCGTGGACGTCGTCGCGCTCGGCGAGTCCATGGTCACGTTCCTGCCCTCCCGCGCGGGCCGCCTCGCCGACGTCCCCTCCTTCGATCGCGGAATCGGCGGCGCCGAGTCGAACGTCGCCTGCGCGCTCGCCGCGGCCGGGCACCGCACCCGCTGGGTCAGCCGCGTCGGCGCCGACGGCTTCGGGGACCACCTCGTCGAGGCGATCGCCCGCTACGGAGTCGACACACGAGCCGTGCGCCGCGATCCGCACCGCCCCACCGGCATCTACTTCCGCACCGCCGACGACCGCGACACCGACGCCCACGAGGTCCTCTACTACCGCGCGGGCTCCGCCGCCTCCGCGATGTCCCCGGACCCGGACAGCGTGGACCACGACGCCCTCGCCTCCGGCCGGATCCTGCACCTCTCCGGCATCACCGCCGCCCTCTCCGCGGACTGCCTCGCCCTCCTGCGCGAACTGACCGCACCCCGCCCCGGCCGCCCGCTGGTGTCCTTCGACGTCAACCACCGCCCCGGCCTGTGGAGCGGCACGGGTGACGGCGAGGGCCCCCGCGTCCTCCTCGACCTCGCCCGCGGCGCCGACCTCGTCTTCGTCGGCGAGGACGAGGCCGCCGACGCCTGGGGCATCACCGGCGGCCCCAACGCCATCCGCGCCGCGCTCCCCGAGCCCGCCACCCTGGTCGTCAAGCAGGGCAGCAGCGGCGCCACCGTCTTCACGGAGGGACTCGCCGCGGGCGAGCCCTCCGTCTTCCAGCCGGCGCTCAAGGTCGACGTCGTCGCCCCCGTCGGCGCCGGTGACGCCTTCGCCGCCGGGTTCCTCTCCGCCACCCTGCGCGGACTCCCCGCCGAGCGGCGGCTGCGCCACGGGCACCTGATGGCGGCCGCCGCGCTCACCGTCCCCGGCGACCTCGCCACCCCTCCCGCGAGGGCGCACACCGATCGTCTTGCCGCACTGGACGCCGAGGCCTGGGGGACACTTCGTCTCGGCCCGGGCTGGACGGACGGCGTCCCCGCGAACACTGAGGCCAAGGAGGAGGCACGTACATGAGCCAGACCGTCGACCGCGCCCTGTCCATCCTGCCGCTGCTCGCCGAAGGCCCGGCCGATCTCGGCCAGGTCGCCGAGCGCCTCGAAGTGCACAAGTCCACCGCGCTGCGGCTCCTTCGCACGCTGCACGAACACGGCCTGGTCTACCGCCAGTCCGACCAGCGCTACCGCCTGGGCGCCCGCCTCTTCGCGCTCGCCCAGGAGGCCGTCGAGAACCTCGACGTACGCGAGATCGCGCACCCCCATCTCCTCGCACTGAACGAGAAGTGCGGCCACACGGTCCACCTCGCGGTCTACGAGGAGCAGGAAGTCCTCTACATCGACAAGGTCGAGAGCCGCTACCCGGTGCGGATGTACTCGCGCATCGGGAAGCCGGTGGCGATCACGGTCGCCGCCGTGGCCAAGCTGCTGATCTCCGACTTTCCCGAGGCCGAGCGCCGTGCGATCGCGGAGAAGCTCGACTACCCCACGTACACGTCCCGTTCGACGCCCAACGCCGCCGCGTTCCTCAAGGAGCTGGCGACGGTGCGCGAGCAGGGATGGGCCACCGATCTCGGTGGCCACGAGGAGTCCATCAACTGCATCGGGGCCCCCATCCGCGGTGCGGACGGCCGGGTCGTCGCCGCCATGTCGGTCTCAGCGCCGAATGTCGTCGTCACCGCCGAGGAACTCCTCACGCTGCTCCCGCTGGTGCGCCGTACGGCGGACGCCATCAGCCGGGAGTACTCCGGCAAGTCACCCCTCAAGGAAGCCTGAACGACCATGACCGAGAAGACCGCGCTCACCCCGGCCACCCACACCACCCCGCCCGCGAAGTTCTCCCACGGCGTCAAGAAGGGCAACATCCTTCAGGTCGCCGGTCAGGTCGGCTTCCTGCCCGCCGAGGAGGGCAAGGCCCCCACCCCCGCGGGCCCCACCCTGCGCGAGCAGACCCTCCAGACGTTCGCCAACGTCAAGGCGATCCTCGAAGAGGGCGGCGCGACCTGGGACGACGTGATGATGATGCGCGTCTACCTCACGGACGTGGACCACTTCGCCGAGATGAACGAGATCTACAACGCCTACTTCGAGGAGCAGGGCCTCAAGGCCCCCGCCTCGGCCCGCACCACGGTCTACGTGGGCCTGCCCAAGGGGCTGCTCATCGAGATCGACGCGCTCGCCGTCCTGAGCTGACGCAGCCCGTCCCCTGATCCACCCTCCGCAAGCCGCAAGTCTTCACGGCGCGGCGCCCAACTCCCCCCTTCGGGCGCCGCGCCGTGATCCCCCCTGCCCCGAAAGCCCCATGCACTTACGAGGTCAAAGATGTCCCCGTCGTCCCCCTTCGCCGCGCTCGCGGCCGCCGCCCCCGCCGAGGAACCACCCCACACGGGCGGAATCCTCACCCTGATCGACGGCACCGCCGGTCTGCTGACCGTCGCCGCGCTCGGCATCGTGCTGCTCCTCTTCCTGATCATCAAGATCAGGCTGCAGCCCTTCGTGGCGCTGCTCGCGGTCTCCATAGTCGTCGGCCTCTCGGCCGGCCTCTCCGTCACCGAACTCTTCGGCACGGTCCAGAAGTCCGACGCGGTCTCGGTCATCGAGTCCGGCATGGGCGGCATCCTCGGCCATGTGGCGATCATCATCGGCCTCGGTACGATGCTCGGCGCGATCCTCGAAGTCTCGGGCGGCGCAGAGGTGTTGGCCTCCCGCCTGCTCGGCCTCTTCGGTGAGAAGCGCGCCCCCCTGGCGATGGGCCTGACGGGCCTCATCTTCGGCATCCCGGTCTTCTTCGACGTCGGCATCTTCGTCCTCGCGCCGATCGTGTACGCCGCCGCCAAGCGCTCCGGCAAGTCGATCCTGCTCTACTGCCTGCCCCTGCTCGCGGGTCTGTCGATGACCCACGCGTTCCTGCCCCCGCACCCCGGCCCGGTGGCCGCGGCCGGTCTGCTCCACGTGGACCTCGGCTGGGTCATCCTGATGGGCATCGTCTGCGGCATCCCCGCCGTCATCGCCGCCTGGGTCTACTCCGCCTGGATCGGCAAGCGCATCTTCGTGCCCGTCCCGCAGGACATGGTCGAGGCCGCCGACGAGGCGCGCCAGGCCGTCGTCGCCGAGCAGCGTGCGGCCGGAGTCGAGCCGCGCGAGAAGCCGGTGCCGCTGGGCATGGTCTTCGCGATCATCGGAACGCCGCTGTTCCTGATCCTCCTCGCGACCTTCTCGTCGATCGCCTTCGACCCCTCGACCCTCCGCTCGGTGATCGAGTTCTTCGGCAGCCCCTTCGTGGCCCTGACGATCGCGCTGCTCATGGCGTACTACCTGCTGGGCATCCGGCGCGGCTGGTCGCGCAAGTCCCTGGAGACGGTCTCGACCTCGTCCCTCAAGCCGGTCGGCAACATCCTCCTGGTGGTCGGCGCCGGCGGCATCTTCGGCGCGGTCCTCAAGGCGAGCGGTGTGGCCAAGGCCCTCTCGGACACCTTCCAGGACGTGGGCCTGCCGATCATCGTCCTCGCCTACCTGCTCTCCCTGGTCCTTCGCGTCGCCCAGGGCTCGGCGACGGTGGCGATCGTGACGACGGCGGGCATCGTGGCCCCCCTCCTCGCCGAGGGCGACCACTCGCAGGCGTTCGTCGCCCTGGTCATCATGGCGATCTCGGCGGGCTCGATCTTCGCCTCGCACGTCAATGACGGCGGTTTCTGGATGGTGGCGAAGTACTTCGGCATCTCGGAACGGGACACGCTCAAGACGTGGACGGTGCTTGAGTCGGTGCTTTCGGTGGCCGGATTCGCGGTGGCAGCCGTGGTCAGCCTGTTCGTCTAGCGGCTCTGCCGTACATGAGGGCGCCCCGGCCGCTGCGGCCGGGGCGCCCTTGTGCGTGGAGGCTGGCGCGGGCGCCTCAACTCGTGCAGTACTGGCCCTCCTTCCCGATGGACCGGTACATGCAGTCGGCGTTCTCCAGCAGTTGCAGCACCGCGTCCCTGTTGCGTGACGTCTCGCGCTCGATCACCTCGTCGGGCGGGTAGAAGCCGCCGCCGCCCGACCTCGGGTACATCTCGAAGGTGTAGCTGAAGATCTTCTGGTTGCCCCACAGCCAGTCGTCGATCGTGCCGTCCGTGATGTAGAGGTCACTGGACTGCTCGGGGGTGTAGCCGTTGCTCGCGGCCATCTTGGTGCCGACGGCCGCGTGTGCGTCGCGGTCGTCCTGGGTCAGGCCGGGGGCCGTGTCGTTGTACGTGAAGCCGTAGGGCCACAGGACCAGTTCGCTGTACGTGTGGAAGTCGATGCCGGCCTTGATCTGCTGCTTGCCGCCGACGATCCGGCTGCGCACGAAGTCCGCGACGACCTTCACCTCGGGGGCGGACTCGCCCGCCTTGCCCCGGTACGTCTCCGAGCCGGTGGAGCCCGAAGAGCCGCCGCAGCAGCCCCACTTGTAGTTCCAGTTGCGGTTCAGGTCGGTGCCGACGTTCGACGAACCGCTGTTGGGCTGGCGGTTCTTGCGCCAGCTGCGGTAGGAGCCGGTCGCGATGTCGTACTCGCCGCCGTCCGGGTTCATGTCCGGCACGATCCAGATCTCGCGCTCGTCGACCATCTTCTTGATGCGCGCGTCCGTGCCGTAGTCGTCGCCGAGTTCACGCAGCAGGTACAGCGCCATCTCGACGGTCAGGTGCTCGCGGGCGTGCTGGTGGTGGGTGAAGAGGACCTCGGGCTCGGCCTCGTCGGTACCGACGTTGTCGCTGACCTTGATGGCGATGATGTCCCGGCCCGAGTAGGACTTGCCGATGACCTTCTTGCTCATCAGGGTCGGATGGGCCGCGATGCGCTGATCGATCTCCGCGTTCATCTCGGCATAGTTGTGGTACTTCGCGTCGGCGGGCGGGAAGTCCTTGGCCTCCACCGGTTCGCCGTTCGTACGCTTCGGCGGTCCGGCCAGGGCCTTGAGGTCGTAGCCGGAGTCCCGGAGCCCGGCCGCCTCGCGGCCGTCGGCCGAGACGACCACCGAGCGGGCGTCGACCTCGTCGATGGCGACGCCGGTGCGGGCGAGCGCGGTGCGCGCGGCGCGATTGTCGCCGATCTGGATCTCGTACTGGCGCGTTTCGTTGTCGTCCGCCGCCGTGTCGCGCGCGGCGGTCCGGTCGGCGGAGTCGGGTGAGGCGTTGGCGGTGATGGGCGCCGCCACGGCGAGGGCGAGAAGAACCGCGATGGCGGTGGATCTCCTGCCGCGTATGCGAAGTCGCATGAAGTCTCCTGGGGGGTGGGGGTGGTCCAGTGCGACGCGTGCGGTGCGAGGTGCGGGGTGCGAGGTGCGCGGTGCGGGTTGCGCGGCCCCATCGTGGAGTCCTGGCATGCTCCGGTCAATGCTGTCTTCGGCCAACCCCTTGTGTCACGCGCGCCCATGCGGTTTCTTGATCGGCATGGCTGAAACGACAGGCAGTGGCACTGCCACGGGAGATGCGGCTCCCCGGCTCCGCAAGGCGAGCTGGAAGTACGTCGGCCCCGGCATCGTCGTCGCCGCGACCGGCGTCGGCGCGGGCGACCTGGTCGCGACGCTCATCGCGGGCAGCAAATTCGGCTACACGCTCATGTGGGCCGCAATCATCGGCTGTCTGGTGAAGATCTCGCTCGCCGAGGCGACGGGCCGCTGGCACCTCGCCACCGGACGCACCCTGTTCGAGGGCTGGCGCAGCCTCGGCCAGTGGACCACCTGGTACTTCGCGATCTACGTCGTCATCTGGGGCTTTGTCTACGGCGCCACGGCGATGTCGTCGAGCGCCCTGCCGCTCGTCGCGCTCTTCCCAGACGGTCCGAGCCTGAAGGCCTGGGCGATCCTCTGCGGCCTGCTCGGGCTCGCCTTCGTCTGGTTCAACCGGTACGCCGTCTTCGAGAAGGTCATGACGGTCGTCATCGGGATGAAGTTCCTGATCGTCGTGTACGTCGCCATCCGCGTCGCCCCCGACCTCGGCAACGCCTTCGCGGGCCTCGCGCCGGTGCTGCCCGACGGTTCGCTGCTCTACACGCTCGGTCTGATCGGCGGTGTCGGCGGCACCATCACCATGGCCGCGTACGGGTACTGGGTGAACTCCAAGGGCTGGACCGACATCAGCTGGCTCAAGGTCATGCGGCTCGACAACCGCGTCGCCTACATCACCACGGGCATCTTCGTCGTCGCGATGATGATCATCGGTGCCGAGCTCCTGCACTCCACGAACATCGCCCTCACCTCCGGTGACCGGGGCCTCATCGACCTCGGCAACGTTCTGGAGGACAAGTTCGGAGCGGTCACCGCGAACCTCTTCCTGATCGGCTTCTTCGCCACGTCCTTCGGGGCCCTGATGGGCGTGTGGCACGGCGTGAGTCTGATGTTCGCGGACTTCGTGGAGCGGCTGCGGCGCGAGCGCGCCGGAGCTGGTGCCTCCGATGCCGAGGTGGTCGCCGAAGGCGGTGACGACATGGTCAAGGAGGTCGCGGCGGGCCACCGGGAGAAGTCGGTGCCGTTCCGGGCGTATCTGCTGTGGCTCACCTTCCCGCCGATGGGCCTGCTCTTCCTTGACCAGCCGTTCGGCCTGGTCGTCGCCTATGGAGTGCTCGGCGCGTTCTTCATGCCGTTCCTCGCGCTCACGCTGCTCTGGTTGCTCAACTCCTCGCGCACACCCAAGGAATGGCGCAACGGCATGCTGAGCAACGGAATGCTCGCGGCGGCCGGTCTGCTCTTCCTCGTCCTGTGCGTGCAGCAGGTGCGCGACCTTCCCTGGTAGCTCTAGCTCCCGCACCTGTACCCGCACCTGTACCTGTATGCGTGGAGAACAGCAGCGCCGCCGGGGGAGCGGCGGCGCTGCTGTTCTGTGCGGGGCCGCCGGTTACGGCAGTCCGTGGACGTGCGGTCCGACCGCCTTGGACCAGGAACCTCCTTCACTGGCGTCCCAGTTGGTCGACCAGGTCATCGCACCCCGGATGTCCGGGTACGTCTTGGACGGCTTGAAGGAACCGCAACTGGAGCCCTTCGCGAGGCAGTCGAGGGCCTGGTTCACGACGGACGGCGATACGTAGCCGCCGCCCGCGGCCTTCGCCGATGCCGGTACGCCTATGCCGACCTGCGAGGGATCGAGGCCGCCCTCCAGCTGGATGCAGGCGAGCGCGGTGAGGAAGTCGACCGAGCCCTGGCTGTAGACCTTGCCGTCGCAGCCCAGCATCGAACCGCTGTTGTAGTACTGCATGTTGACGACCGTGAGGATGTCCTTCACCGCGAGCGCCGTCTTGAAGTACTCGTTCGACGTCGACTGCATGTCGATCGTCTGCGGCGCCATGGTCAGCACGAACCCCGGACCGGCCTTGCCGGAGAGGGACTTCAGCGCCTGGGACATGTACGTCGAGTCGAGCCCGTTCTCCAGGTCGATGTCGACGCCGTCGAAGCCGTACTCCTGCATGAGCGCGTACGCCGAGTCCGCGAAGGCGGTCGCGGACGCGGAGTCGCTGACCGCCACCGCGCCCTTCTCGCCCCCGACCGAGAGGATCACGGACTTGCCGGCTGCCTGCTTGGCCTTGATGTCGGCCTTGAACTGCTCGACGGTGTACCCGCCGAGCCCGGCCGAGTCCAGGTTGAACGCCAGCTCGCCCGGCGTGGCGGTCGCGTCCGCGAACGAGACCGCGATGATGTCGTATTCGTCCTGTACGTCGCCCAGCTTCTGGACCGTGGCGCCGTTGTCGAAGTTCTGCCAGTAGCCGGTCACCGCGTGCTTGGGCACGGTGCGGGTGCCGGCGGTGGCGTCGTCGGCGCCGCCGGTGAGCAGGCCGGTGAGCGCGAGGGCGAGTGCCGTGGTCAGACCGATGACAGACCCTGCCTTCCTGCGTGTCCTGCGTGCCCGGCTTGTTCTGGCGCGTGCGTGGTCCACTTCTGCCTCCGGTGGGGGGAGTTGGGGCATGCGGAGAGCTCTCGCGGGGTCGTGCTGCCTGGTCCAGTGGTCGTACAAGCTGGTCCAGACCAATTGAGTTGTCAATACCTCTGGCGCCACCCGGACCCCGCCAGTCCGGCCAACCTCAATGTGAACAGTGGGAAGTTGGGTGTTGAGGTGGCGCTGACCTGGATAAGGTGCTGAGGCAGAAGTGCTTGAAGACCGGGGGTGTGCGCATGCCGACCGCCATAGCCGTCACCGGCCCTGACCTGGTGCTGCCGTCGCCCGACCGGCACACCCCATCGGCGGCCGTCCTGCAGAGCGCGGTCCAGTCACCACGGACGTACTCCCTGGACCAGGCGCTCACCGAGATGCACACGCTCATCGAGCACCACGGCTATGTGATCGTCCTCTGCCCGGCATCGGCGCCGCCCGCCCTCGTTCAGCGCATGCACGCGATCCGCTCCGTCCTGGAGAGCGACCGCATCGCGATCCTCCGCCCGGACCTGCCGCCGCTCGGCCTCGCGGTCCTCGCGCTGCAGCTCCGCCAGCTGTCGATCTGCGACTTCAGCCCCGGCGTCCTCGCGTCGGCGGGACGGCTCCTGTCCCACTACATCTACGCGGGCGCGCTGCTCGGCTCCGTGGCGAAGCTGGACCGGGTGCCGGTCACGCTGCAGTCGCACGCCAAGTCATGGGTGCCGGGCGCCCAGTTCGCCGTCCTCGCCACGCCGCGCCCCGAGCTGGTCAAGGTCACGGGGGACGCGACGCTGCCAGGACCCGGCTTCGGCACGAAGCTGCTGTACGCCACCGGGCAGCTGGGGTCCGACTGGGTGACCGGGACGCTCGCCCCGGCCTGGCGGTCCCAGGAGGTGTCGGAGGCGCGCCTTCCGGGGGAGTCCGCGCGCTGGTGGGCGACGGGCAAGATCGTCGAGTTCGCCGCGGCGATCCCCGACATCTCCGTGCTCTACCAACTGGTGTCGTCCGTCCGGCGGGACGACTGCCACTGGTGCGGTCTCGAACTCATCGGCGACCGCTGCGGCTTCTGCGCCGCACCACTCCTGCCGCCCCCCGAACGCTCGGCGCCCGCCGCGGCCCCGGGTCCGGCCCGGGTGCTGCGGGCGCTGCCGAGAGGCGCGACGTAGGACAGGGTCCGCCCCCCCGCGTCGTACGCGACCGCTCGCACTTGCTCTTTCCCGCACCTACCTGCTCGCCCCTGAAGTCAACTGAATCGAACGCGCGCCACTCCGCTCACTGTCCGTAGCCGCCCGCACCCGATCGAGGTAGTCCGGTCCATGAACTCACGCCAGCGCCGCGGCGTCATCCTGCTGGTCCTGTCGGTCCTGGCCGCGTTCGGCGCGTTCGCGGGCGTCCTCTCGCTGATCCGGGACGTGAACTCGAAGGTGGGGCCGGAGGTGACGGCGTACAAGCTCAAGGGGGACATCGCCCCCTACAAGGAGCTCAGCGCGGACCAGTTCGAGAAGGTCGAGATGCCGGAGCGGTGGCTTTCGGACAACGCGGTCACCGACCTCCGCCAGGTGCGCGGCAAGATCGCGGTGACCGAGCTGCGCAAGGGGTCGCTGCTCCAGACGGACATGATCGTCAATCGTCCTGAACTGGAGCCGGGGCAGCAGGAGATCGCCATCATGATCGACGCGGCGACGGGCGTCGCGGGCAAGATCACGCCGGGCTCGACGGTCAACATCTACGCCACCTTCAAGGGCGAGACCGACAAGGCCAAGGACCAGTCGAAGGTCATCGTCGAGTCCGCGAAGGTGATCGACGTGGGCAAGCTGACGGCGCTCGACCCGGACCAGGACGACCGCGGCGGCAATCGCCGGCGTACGGCGACCGAGGCGGTGCCGATCACGTTCGCGCTCGACACGGCGAACGCGCAGCGCGTCGCGTACGCGGAGTCGTTCGCCACGCATGTGCGGCTCGCCCTGGTCGGCCAGGGCGGGGACAGCGCGATTCCGCGGGGCGACCGCACGTACACACTCGACGAGGACAAGTAGGGGGCCTGCGGATGTGCTGCACGTCTGAACCGCCGCTTCTCGCTCCCGCCGTGGGCGGCCGTCCAGGGCCCCCGGTGCGCGGCGGATTCCTTGCTCCCGCAGTGGGCGACAGCCCCGGGCCGCTGCTGCCCGGCGGATCTCTCCCGCCCACCCGCCCGACCGCCCGACGGGGTGACGCATGACGACCCGCATCCTCCCCGCCGTAGGGGACCTGGAGGCCGCCCGCGCGCTCTCGACGCTCGTCGGACAGCTTCCGGACGCCGAACCCGCCCTCCCCGTCGCGGACTCCACCGCACTGCTCGACACCCTGGCGAGGCTCGCCGCCGAGTCGCTGGACGAGCTGCCCGAAGTCGTCCTCATCCACGAGCGCATCAGCCCCGTACCCGCCCTGGACCTGATCCGCGACCTCGTCCTGCGCTTTCCGGCGGTCGGCGTCGTCCTGATCACCGCCGACACGAGCCCGGCCCTGCTGACCGCCGCGATGGACTCCGGCGCGCGCGGCATCGTCGGCTTCCCCCTCGCCTACGACCCACTCGCCGAGCGGGTGCACGCGGCGGCCGCCTGGTCCGCCGGGATGCGCAGGCACCTGGGCAGCGCGGGCGTGGAGCTCTACGCCGGTCCGGGGGAGGCCCCGGGCGGCGGCCACGTCGTGGCGGTGAGCGGGGCCAAGGGAGGCGTGGGCACGACCCTCGCCACCGTCCAACTCGCCCTCGCGGCAAAGGCGTCCGGCCGCACCGTCGCCCTCCTCGACCTGGACCTGCAGGCCGGCGACGTCTCCTCGTACCTGGACGTCCAGTTCCGCCGCTCCATCGCCGACCTCGCGTCGATCACCGACATCACGCCCCGCGTCCTCCAGGACGCCGTCTACACCCACGAGACCGGCATCGGCCTCCTCCTGGCCCCCAGCGAGGGCGAGCGGGGCGAGGAGATCACCGACCGGGTGGCCCGCCAGACGCTCAGCGCCCTGCGCAGCCGCTACGACGTCGTGCTGGTCGACTGCGGGACGTACGTCACCGGGGCGAGCGCCGCCGCCATCGAACTCGCCGACCAGGCGATCCTCCTCGTCACCCCGGACGTCGTCTCCGTACGCGCCGCCAAGCGCATGGTGCGCCTGTGGGACCGGCTCCAGATCCGCAAGGCGGAGGAGACGCTCACGGTGGTCAACCGCCACGGAAAGGGCGCGGACATCCAGCCCTCCCTGGTGGAACGGGTGACGGGAACGAAGGTGGCCCGTACGACCGTCCCCGCGAACTTCAAGGAGCTGCAGGGCGCGGTCGACGCGGGCCGCATGCAGGACCTGGACAGCAAATCCACGGTGAAGCAGGCCCTGTGGGCGCTGGCGGGCGAGCTGGGCCTGGTGGACCCCGAGGCGGCGTCCGGCGCCACCAAGCGGGGCGCGCTGAACCTCCGCAAGCGGGTCGGTGGCGACCGGGGCGCGGTCACCCTGGAGTTCGCCGGGATGTTCCCGCTGCTGCTCGCCGTGATGGGCCTCCTGTGGCAGTGCGCGCTGTACGGATACACGTTCTCCCTCGCGGGCAACGCGGCGGACGAGGCGGCGCGGGCGGCGACGGCCGCGTACGCCGTGGGCGAGGGCGGGGCGGCGGCCTGCGAGGCCGCCGCGAAGGAGCATCTGCCGTCGGCGTGGCAGGGCGCGGACGTGGCCTGCACGGACGAGGGGACGGTCTGGAAGGCCCACGTGGACGCGGACGTCCCGCTGTTCTTCCCCGGGATCGACGCGGGGTGGAACGTGAGCGGGGAGGCGGGGGCGGCGAAGGAGGGTGAGGACGGTGAGGGGTGACCCGGCAGCCTTGCGTACCGTCGATCACCGGCTCCGCCGAGTTCGTCCTCAAACGCCGGACGGGCTGGATCGTCCCCGTAGGCGGCGAGGTCCGAACAGGCGGCAGGGTCCAAGCAGGAAGCACACCTTCGACGACCGAGGCGTATCCATGCTGGAGTTCGCCGGCTTCCTCCCCATCCTGCTCCTCATCGGCCTGGCCACGATCCAGCTGGGCCTCGTCGGCTACGCCGTCAACCAGGCCGGTTCAGGCGCGCGTGCGGCGGCCCGCGTCGCCTCGCAGGGCGAGGGCGGCGAGGCCGCGGGCATGGCGGCCATGGACGGCAGCCTCGACGCCCAGGTCGCCATCAGCGGCGGCGGCGCCACGACGACGGCGGACGTCACCGTCCAGGTCCCCACGCTCCTGCCCTTCGTGGACGCAGGCTGGTCCGTCACGAAGTCGGCCACGATGCCCAACGACGAAGACGAAGAGGGGAGCTGAGAGAAGAAGATGAGCCTCCGCGACCGCGTGGCGACCGCGCACGACCACAGCAAGGACAACGGCCCCAGCCGCGACGACAGCCTCGTGGCCGTCTACCGCTCCAAGCTCCTGGAAGAGATCGACCTCGCCGAGATGTCGTCCCTGACGGCGGCCGACCGCCGCGTCCGTCTCGAACGCGTCATGGGCCACATCATCAGCCGCGAAGGCCCCGTCCTCTCGACCTCCGAGCGCTCCCAGCTCATCCGCCGCGTGGTGGACGAGGCCCTCGGACTCGGCGTACTCGAACCACTCCTCGCCGACGCCTCCATCACGGAAATCATGGTGAACGGCCCGGACTCGATCTTCGTGGAGCGGGCGGGCCGGGTCGAACAGCTCCCCCTCCGCTTCGCCTCGAACGACCAGCTGATGCAGACCATCGAACGCATCGTCTCCACGGTCAACCGCCGCGTCGACGAGTCGAACCCGATGGTCGACGCCCGCCTCCCCACCGGCGAGCGGGTGAACGTGATCATCCCGCCGCTGGCCCTCACCGGCGCGACGCTCACCATCCGCCGCTTCCCCCGCGCGTACACGCTGCACGAGCTCATCGGCCTCGGCTCGCTCGACGAGCACATGCTGCTCCTGCTCTCCGCCTTCGTGCGGGCCCGCTTCAACATCATCGTCAGCGGCGGCACGGGCTCCGGAAAGACGACGCTCCTCAACGCGCTCTCCGGCCTCCTCCCCAGCCACGAACGCATCATCACCATCGAGGACTCGGCGGAACTGCAACTCCAGCAGGACCACGTGATCCGCCTCGAATCCCGCCCCCCGAACGTCGAGGGAAAGGGCCAGATCACCATCCGCGACCTGGTCCGCAACAGCCTCCGTATGCGCCCCGACCGCATCATCGTCGGTGAGGTCCGAGGCGGCGAAACGCTCGACATGCTGCAAGCCATGTCGACGGGCCACGACGGCTCCCTCGCCACGGTCCACGCGAACACGGCGGAGGACGCCCTGATGCGGCTGCAGACCCTCGGCTCGATGTCGGAGGTCCAGATCCCCTTCGAGGCACTGAAGGACCAGATCAACTCGGCGGTCGACGTGGTCGTCCAGCTCGCCCGGCACGCGGACGGCTCCCGCAAGATCGCCGAGATCGTCCTGCTCGTCTCGCACGGCCGCGAACAGTTCCGCATCGCCCCGGCGACCCGCTTCGTGCCGCACCAGCCGGGCGGCGGCGGCCTGGACCGCCGCGTGCACGGCTACTTCGAACACCTGCCGCTGCCACGCTCCGTCGCCGAGCGGCTGTACGTGGCGGGCGAACCGGTGCCGCCCGGTTTCGGCGTGGCCCAGGCCATCGACGTACTGAACACGAGAGAGGCGATCGGCTGATGGAGAACCAGGCCGCCCTCCTGGCCCTCGGCGCCACGATCCTGACCGGCACGCTCGCCGTCGCGGGAATCCACGCGTACGCGTCGGGCCGTGCCCAGCGCCAGGCGCTGGTCGACCGCCTGTCGATCGGCCCCGGCACGGGCGACACCGGCGGTCGCGGCCGGCGCTTCTCGTCCGTGGACCGCCGCCTGCGCCGCACCCGCCTCGGCCGCGCCATCCACCTGCGCCTGTCGGCGACGGGACTCGACCTGACGGCGGGCGAGTTCTTCGTCTACGTCGTGGCGGTCGTCGCCGCGCTCTGGCTGATGGCGGCGGCCACCCTGGCCCCCTTCTTCGGCCCGATCGCGGGCATCGTGGCGGTCTGGAGCGCGGTGGTGTTCCTCAACTGGCAACGTCAGAAGCGCATCGAGGCCTTCATCAACCAACTCCCCGACGTGGCACGCATCCTGGCGAATGCAACGGCGGCCGGCCTGGCGCTGCGTACGTCGCTGGCGATGGCGGCGGAGGAGCTGGAGGCCCCGGCGGGCGAGGAACTGTCCATGGTGGCGGACCAGTTGACGCTGGGCAGATCGATCGACGACACGCTGGGCGAACTGGCGGCACGCCTGCCATCCCGCGAACTCATAGTCCTGGTGACGACCCTGGTCCTCTCCAACAAGGCGGGCGGTTCGGTGGTCAACTCCCTCCGAAACCTCACGCAGACGCTGGAGGACCGCAAGGAGACCCGCCGGGAGGTGCGCACCATGCTCTCGGAGGTCCACGCGACGGCGTTCACGGTGCCGCTCCTGGGCCTCGGCTCGCTGCTGCTCATCAACTCCTCCAACGAGGGCGCGCTGGCCCGGGTGACAGGTTCACCGATGGGCCAGACGCTGATCCTGATCGCGCTGGGCCTGTACGCCGTGGGCTTCTTCGTGATCAGGCGCCTCGGCAAGATCGAAGTGTAGGGAGCGGGACGTGTTCGGTCTGGCGATGGCGGCCGTGATGGGCCTCGCGGTGGCGGGGGTCTGTCAGGGCATCCGCATGTACCGGGCGGAGGCGAAACTCCCCTCGGACCTGGCGATAGCCCTGGAGGTCGGCGCCACGCGCGTCTCCACGGCGGGCTCGGCGGTGGACCGCCTTGGCATCCGCTTCGCCCCCTACGTCCTGCGCCTGATGGGCCCGAAACGGGTGGACGCCAAGCGCCGCAAGATAGACATGGCGGGCAACCCGGGCGGCCTGACGATCGACCGCTATGCGGCGCGACGGGCGGTGTACGGCATCTTCGGCCTGCTCATGGGCCTGATCTTCCTCACGAACGGCTCCTCGCTCTTCGGCCTGCTCACCTTCGCCTTCGGCGTGACGGCGGCGGACGCGCTGATCTGGCAGGCGATACGGGAACGGCGCGAGGTCATCGACCGCACACTGCCGGACTTCCTCGACGTACTGGCGGTGGTGGTGTCGGCGGGCCTCGGCTTCCGCCAGGCGCTGGACCGCGTCGCGGAGCGCTACGAGGGCCCCTGGGCGGACGAACTGCGCATCACCCTGCGCCAGATGGACATGGGCGTGAGCCGCCGCCAGGCCTTCGACGAGCTGCGCCGCAGGAACGCCTCGGAGCAGGTCTCGCAATTCGTCTCGGCACTACAACAAGGCGAGGAGCTGGGCTCCCCCATCGCGGACACGCTGATCCAACTGGCCACGGACATGCGCCGTACGGACGCCCAGAACTCCCGCCGCAGGGCGGCGAAGACGATCCCCAAGGCGACCATGGTGACGCTGGTCTTCATGCTTCCGGCCACGATGATTCTGATCGCGGCAGGGATGTTCCTGGGTTCGGGTTCCGACTTCGGCTCCATCCTGGGGAAGTGAGGGTGCGGTGAACGGTGCGGTGCGCCTGGCGGCGGGAGCCGGTATCAAGCCACTCCGCGAAACCTCTTCGCGGCTGCAACCAGATGTGGGACAGTCACCCGGAGGGTGGGAAGGGTGCGGCGACTCCGGGGGTGGCCCCTGCCGGGGTCTGCTCCCCCAGCCGACCTTTGCAAAAGGTGAGTTCACGGGATTCGCGGGAGGGGAAGTCGTGAAACGCATGGAACCACCGACCGGCCGGTCGCGGATCTCCACCACCTGCCTCCGGGGTGCGTGATGACCTCGCAGCCGGGGAAGGGAACTCGCCAACTTCCGCGTCTCAAACGGTATTGGTTGCGGAGAGTGGCTGATGGGTCACATGATCTCGCGTACGTTGCCTATGACGACAGCGACGTCGGAATTGGCTGCGCCAGCAGTGCGTGTATCGGGTGGGAGAGAAGGGGCCGTCGTGCTGAAAGATCGCGTACTCAGAGTCTGGGTCGACTGGACCGTGAACGTTTCTTCCCGGGTTCGGGGGAGGGAGCGGGATGCGGGGGCTGGGTTTGTGGAGTATGCGGGGTTGATGATTCTTATTGCGGGGATCTTCGTGCTCATCGACGGTCTGGGTCTCGACGGCCAGATCTCCGGCGCGATTCAGGACGCCGTGTCGGACGTGATCGGCGGCTGAACCGCCGTCCCCTACTCAATGACTCAGGGCAGACTCTCCCCATCTACATCTGGGTGACGGGGATTCTGCTCTTTGTTGCGTTCGCGTTCTTCGCGTTCGCGCAAGCCGCATCTGCGCGAAATGGTGCTCAGTCCGCCGCCGACGCCGCAGCGCTGGCGGCTGCGCAGGAGGCCCGAGATGAACTGGTCGACGGGCTGGGGGCCTCCATCGGCGAAGGAGACGACTGGCTCGACTGGCTTGGTGGAGACAAGCCCAACGGTGACGGTGCCCAAGCTGCGGCGGATGCGCTGGCTGCGGACAACGACTCGGCGGTGAGGCAGTTCGGGGCGGCTGAAGTGAATGGCTTTCCGGGCTTCCGGGTGAAGGTCGAGACCAACTACACCGTTGGCGATTCGATCATTCCAGGCACGGAGAGCCAGCATGCCACGGCCGAGGCCACTGCCATTATCAAGCCGCGCTGTGATGTTGCTCTTTCGTCCGATCCGGAGAAGACCGTGGAATTCGACTGCGGCGACGGCGGCTCTTTCGAGATCGATCCGGATGACTTCGAGCTGGATGATCTCCCGGACGCATCCGTTCTCTTCTCCGTTCACCTGGCCGACTGATGAGCGTTCGACGAAAGAAGGAAGCTGTACCGATGAACATTCGGCGCACCATAAAGACCCGCAAGGCAATGACCGCTGTCGCGATCACTACTGGGCTGGTCCTCGCGGTCGCCGGCTGCGGTGGCGGGGACGGTGACAGCGATGACAAACCGGAGAAGGGTTCTTCCTCACCTGCGGCCTCAAAGGGGGGTGGCGATGAGGGGGAGAAGGAGGAGGAGAGCCAAGCCCCGGCATCGGACAAGGCGTTGGCTGAGGTGAAGGGGGAGGAGAACATCACGCTGACGGTCTCTTCCGCTGTTCGTGACGAGGGGGGCTTCGTTACGGTTTCGGGCAAGGTGACGAACAGCGGAGGAAAGTTCTGGGCCGCGGCCAACTGGCGTGGTGAGGAGCGTGAGCTGAACAAGAACGGTTCCTCGGTAGCGGGAGCAAGCCTGATCGACAACGCGGGGAAGAAGAAGTACCTCGTCCTCCGCGACACCGAGGGGCGATGCCTGTGCACCAAGTTCACGGGCGGTGTGAAGCCGGGCCAAACCGCCGACTGGTACGCCCAGTTCCCGGCTCCGCCGGAGGGTTCCGACAAGGTCGCCTTCCAAGTAGGCGCCATGCCCCCCGCCTCCATCGAGATCTCCGAGAGTGAGTGACCCATGGGCCACCCACGATCGCGCACCCTGGCCACAGCCACCGTCACCCTCACGGCTCTGGTCTTCCTGACCGGCACCCCCGCCTTCGCGGACGACGACGACCCGAGCGCACCTCCAGGCAGCAGCACCACATCCCCGCCCCCGGAGGTCGACTCCAACAGCCCCGGGCTGAAGCTGGCCGATGGAGCGACCCTGGCCCCGGCGAAGGTGCTGGACATCAAGTCCGTGGTCGAGGACCTCGGCGGTGAGGAGCGCCGCGAGGACACCAACACGGACGTGAAGTTCGCGCTGCAGGCCGAGGTCCTCTTCCCCAAGGACAGCAACACGCTGAATCCCGAGGCGAACGCACGTATCAAGGCGATCGCGGAAGAGGCGAAGACCCAGAAGGCAACGACCGTCAGGGTGTTCGGCTTCACGGACAACCTCGGCTCCTACAGTCACGGCAAGACGTTGTCCCGTAAGCGCGCGGAAGCGGTGCACGACAAGCTGGCGAGCTACCTGGGCCCCGAGGTCACGTACTCCGTACGCGGCTACAGCGAGGACTATCCGATCGCGGACAACACCTCCGAGCAGGGCCGCAAGAAGAACCGCCGGGTCGAGGTCACGTTCCCGCGTGGTGCCGGGGCGGATACGGGGACGGCACCATCCGGAAGCCAGGACTGACCTGCCGCTCCGGGTGGCCGCCAACTTCCACCGTGGCTTTGGGGGGGCCTGTGTCGGGATGGTGACCGGGGCCGCCCGGTTGTCCCGAGGTTGGTGGTTGCGGGCCGGGAGTCAAGGGCGCTCCTACGTCGCGTCGGCTACGCCGATTCCGCTGCGCTCCACCCTTGACACCCACCCCTCCACCACGCGAGGGAAGACGACCGGACGACCCAAGGGGCGAGGCTCTCGACCACTCCCGTGGGACGGACCGCTCTCGCGCCCGACTGCAGACCGGATCTCCCGGGGTGCCCGTCACGCGGTGAGGGCAACGGCACACGCGACCGCCCCGGGACGGGCACCGGTCTCGTCAAGCGACAGCGGATCGGATCTTCCGGGGCAGCCGTCGCGGGGTAGAGGCGCGCGACTGCCCGGGGGCGGACACCGGTCTCATCGAGCGTCAGCAGACCGACCGGTCTTCCCGGGCAACGCCACGGGGCAAGGCCGAGCAGCCGCCCCGGGCAGGGCCCCGGTCTCATCAAGCACCTGCAGGCCGGCCCGTTTGAGCGAACGCCACGCATGACGTGTCCGGTAATGGGGCGATCACGAACAGGGGGCGTCTTGCTCTGCATCACCAGCATCGGCGCCGGGACGTCGGCGGTCGGCGGCGGTGGGAAGGGCGCTTCGGGAGCCAGTGGGCCCCACCCCTCCCGAGCGACTGGCCCAAGCGAGGAAGCAAACAAGGCCCCATCCCCCAGGGCTGGTGGCTGGCCCAGCTGAAGCGGCGGCAGCGGCATGTGACTGCGGCGGGCGGCGGCTCCTGAATGCCGGGTGGCGTCGTGGAGGTGGGGGGTCTGGCACCTATTTCGGAGAAGGCGCGTTGAGAAGCGCGTGCGCCCCTCGACTTCAAGAACGCGCCTTCGCGAAAGTAGGTGCGCCTCGCCAACTGCAAGAAAGTCCCCGAACTGGCCTGCTCTACCGCGATGGAGTGGGAATCCCCTGCAACGCCCTCACCCGCACCCAGATAACGACGACAGGTCGTACGACACCATCGACGAGGCCGACGGCAGGGACCCTTCCGCCTGGGCCACGGTCTGACCGGCGAACGAGGAGACCGGTATGGGGGCGGGCTCGTCCGAGTCGTCGTCATATCGGCATCGGCACCATCGCTCATGGCGGCCACGGGAGGCGCCAACCGCTCCCTCAGCCTCTACGCGGCACCGCAGCGTCGGCGGGAGGGGAGCCCCGGGCAATGCGAAGATCGGTTCATGAGCAGTTTCGATGCACTTGTGGCGGAAGCGGAGTCGGCGCCGACCGAGGGCTGGGACTTCTCCTGGTTCGAGGGGCGGGCCACCGAGCAGCGGCCCTCCTGGCGGTACGCCCACGCCATGGGGGAGCGGCTCGGTCACGCCACCGCCTCCCTCGACATCCAGACCGGCGGCGGCGAAGTCCTCGCCTCCGCGCCCACCCTGCCGCCGCTCGCCGTCGCCACCGAGGGGTGGCCGCCGAACGTCGCCAAGGCCGCCGCCCTGCTGCATCCGCGGGGCGCGGTCGTCGTGGCCTCGCCCGAGGACGCGCCGCTGCCGTTCGCGGCGGAAGGCTTCGACCTGGTCACCAGCAGGCATCCGGTGAAGGCCGACTTCGACGAGATCGCCCGCGTGCTGCGTCCCGGCGGCACGTACTTCGCCCAGCACGTCGGGCCCTCCAGCGTCTTCGAGGTCGTGGAGTACTTCCTCGGCCCGCAGCCGGAGGAGACCAGGCACGCGCGCCACCCCGACCAGGAGCGCGCGCAGGCCGAGGCGGCGGGGCTGGAGGTCGTCGACCTGCGGGTCGAGCGGCTGCGGATGGAGTTCTTCGACGTCGGCGCCGTCGTCCACTTCCTGCGGAAGGTCATCTGGATGGTGCCGGACTTCTCCGTGGAGAAGTACCGGCCGCGGCTGCGGGAACTGCACGAGCGGATCCAGGCCGACGGACCCTTCGTCGCCCACAGCACCCGCCACCTCTTCGAGCTGCGTAAGCCGTAGCCGAGAGGCGCGGGCCGAGGCCTCAGCCAAGGGGCGGGCCCCTACGCATGCGGCCCCACCCCCACCGTCCCCACCACCAGCTCCGGCCTGGCCTCGAGCACCTCGCCCACCCGCTCGACCTCCACCGCGAGCCCCCGCTCCTGGCGGGCGCTCAAGCGGTCCAGCGGCTCGACCGTCACCGTCACCCGGCGGCCCGAGCGACGCTGGTGCCAGACGCCCGCCACGACTCCGTCGACCAGCAGTACGGGGAAGTTGCCCGCCTGGCCCCTGTTGAGCGCGCGCTCGTAGGCGCGGCCCGGGAAGAGGCGGGCGCGGGGGTGCGAGGCGATGACGTACGCGTCGAAGTAGGGGAGGAGGCGGACCCCCCGCGCCGGTTCGGCGGGGAACTCCGTGTCGTCCGCCACCACCCACGACGCCGCTTCACCCTCCATGTCGACCGCCTCGATCTCCCCGGCGGAGGAGAGGGAAGCGAAGAGAGCTGATGCCCAACCCGGCGGGCCGGCCAGCCACTTGGCGAACTCCTGCGAAGTCGCGGGCCCGTACGCGTACAGGAAGCGCCGCACCAGTTGCCGCGTCGCCTCCTCGGCCCCCATCGGCTCCCCGAAGTCCCGCGGGCGCGTGTACGTCACCCTGCGGCCCCGGTCCGGTGCGAAGCACAGCGCGCCGCGCTGGCCCGCCAGATGCATGACCTGCCGCCAGCGCGGCCACATCCCCTGGAACGCGGGCATCACCAGGTCGCCGGCCCACGGCCCGGTGCGTGCCACCACCGCCTCGCTCAGCTCGTCGATGGTCAGCCGGACGCCGTCCAGCGCCTCGCCGATCGCCGTGACGATGTCCTCCGCCTGGGCGGGTGTCACTCGCGCCTCGGGCTTGAAAGGGCTCGAACCGGACGGCACGGCGGGCAGTGCGGCTGTCCAGAGGGGGAGTTGCGCGTACGGGAGGAGGTGGATCGTGCCGCGCGGGCCGTTCGTCTTGACCAGGCTCGGCTCCTCGCCCCACAGCGCGTCGCGTACGTCCTGCCGGGTCGCCCCGTCCATCCGCAGCCCCACGGACAGCTCGGCGGCGGACAGCACCTGCGCCTGCGCGGCGAGCATCGCGTCGACGACCTCGCCGGGTCCCGCCTGGCCCGGCTTCGCCGGGGTCAGCAGGAACTGCCGGTCCATGCGCCGGGTGTTGGCAGCACTCCACGTGACAGTGGGAGGGGCGCTCATCGGTGGTCTCCTTCGGTACTGTCGATCGGTGAAGTGGCTCTGCCGACACGAGGAGTGGACCATGCCGAAGAGCGGCGCGGAGGGCAATTCGGAGAGCGGCAAAGAGACCGGGCCGCTGTACGCGTGCGGCCTCGACGCCGCCGTGGACGTCGTCGGCGGCAAGTGGAAGCCGATGATCCTCTGGGCGCTCTACGCGGGCGCGACCCTGCGCTTCGGCGAGCTCCGCCGGCACATCACCGGGATCAGCGAGAAGGTGCTCATCCAGCAGCTGCGCGAGCTGGAGTCCGACGGCATCGTGCACCGCGAGGTGTACCGGGAGGTGCCGCCGAAGGTCGAGTACTCGCTGACCCCCCTCGGCCTGTCCCTGAACGAGGCGCTGATCCCGCTGGGCGTGTGGGGCGACGCGCACATGCGTCAGCTGGTGGCCAACCGGGAGGGCAAGAGAGACGGCAAGAAGGACGGCAAGAAGGACGGCAAGCATGGCGAGGCCGCCTGACGGGAAAGCGGGGTCAATGGTTGCCTGCCGCTTCGATCGTTAGCCAAGTGATCCCGAACAACGCCCAAGTGATCCCGGAACAGCTCGCGTTGATTCCGCATCGTTATCCGGACTGGCTCGATCCGGCCGTCGGGATCACGTAAGTTCAGACCAAGGCGAATTCGCGTGAGCAAAGCCACGTGTGCGGTGCCGCGCGGCGGAGGGGGCTGCGCGGCCCGCGCGCCCCTCACTTCCCGCCGGGCTTTCCACCGGGCTCTCCACCGGGCTCATGGGAATCGCCGGATTCCGTGTGACCGTCACGCTCCGGACGGGTGCGAGGCTCCCCTGCGTCACCGGACCGCACCGCGACCCGCGCACCCCGGCGCACGCCCCACCGCTCCAGCGCCCCGGCTTCCGCCTCCAGGACGTGCCCGGCCCGCAGCCGGGGCCGCCCGATCCGCCCCGGACGCATCGTCCGCACGGACAGAACCCGCAGCTCCCGGTCCAGGTACGCCACGTCGATCGTGAACCGCATCCCCAGGGTGTGGACGCTGCTTGCCGGGCTCAGCAGCAAGGCCCCCGTCACCCCTTCCCGCCCGAGCAGCCCGCGCCGCCGGGTGCGGGCCGAGTCCGCGATCTCCAGGGGGAGCATCCGTCCGGTCGGGAGGATCAGTGTCGCCATGGGAGCCGAAGCTAGCGGGCCGCCCCTCCGCCGCGTCAAGGCGGAGCACCGGGACCCGTCCCTCCAACGGGCTACCGTCAGGTGCGGCCGAAATCTGGCTTCCGGGGCCGAATTCCGGTGGGAGAGCAGGGGCGCGCGGTCGTCACGCAGTCGCCGGGCAACTTCGGAGAGTAGTTGTGGGCCGCCGATGCGCGCAGCATCACTTACGAAGGGTTATGGTGGAAACCCCCCCTCGGGCCGGTCCGTCTCCCCCCCACGGACCGGCCCGATTTTTTGTGCCCGCAGGACCTGTGGGCACCCGTGTGATCACGGGGAGTGCCCGCATGATCGTCGGACCGGGGCCTGCGGATATCGTCAGGGACATGTCGAACCAATTCCCCCCGCCGCCCGAGAACCCGCACGGCAACCCGTACGCGAACCCCCAGGCGGGCGCCTCCCAAGGTGCTCCCCAAGGCGCTTCCCAGGGTGCTCCTCAGGGCGCTCCCCAGGCCGGCCTCCCCACCTATGGCGGTCCTGCGCAGGACCCCGCCCACGCCTACGGATACGGCTACGGCCCCATGGCCCCGCAGACGATGCCGGGCGTCGTCCGCGCCACGCAGATCGTCCTCTGGGTCCTCGGCGGACTGACCTTGCTCGGAGTCATAGGCATCGCGGCCATGGGCGACGCGGCGACGGCCGGCGCGGCCATGGGCGTGAGCATCTGCCTTCTGGTGTCCTGCGGTTTCGCCTTCGCGTTCAAGAACGCGGGCAACGGCGTGCGCGTGACCTGCATCGTCCTGATGAGCGTGCAGATCGCCCTCGGGCTCGGCGGCCTCGCCTCCGGCAACCCGGGCTGCTTCCTGGGCCTGCTCGGCTCCATCGCCACGGTCATCCTGCTCAGTCAGGGTGCCGCGGGCGCCTGGTTCAAGCGCCCGCGCACCCTCGGCTAGCAGTCGGCCTCCCCCTGGACTAAGCGGACGGCATCAGCCGCGCCCGGCCCAGATGTTGGTGCCGGGCGTGGACACCGCGTACGTGTCGATCTCGGTGAGCTCCTCGTCCGTGAGCTTCGGACCGGCCAGCGCCGCCACGTTCTCCTCCAGCTGCTTCACGCTGGAGGCGCCGATGAGCGCGGAGGTCATCCGCTCGTCGCGCAGCACCCAGTTGAGCGCCAGCTGCGCGAGAGACTGGTCGCGGCGGGCCGCGATGTCGTTCAGACCGTTGAGGCGCCGCACGACCTCGTCGCTCAGGAGGTCGGGGTCGAGCGACTTGCCCTGCGTGGCACGCGAACCCTCCGGGATGCCCTTCAGGTACTTGTTCGTGAGCAGGCCCTGCGCGAGCGGCACGAACGAGATGCAGCCCATGCCCGCGCCCTCAAGGGTGTCGAGCAGGCCGTCGTCCTCGGTCCAGCGGTTGATCATCGAGTACGAGGGCTGGTGGATGAGGGCGGGAACGCCCATCTCCCGCAGCAGGCGCGCCGCTTCGGCGGTCTGCTCGCTGTTGTAGGAGGAGACGCCCACGTACAGCGCCTTGCCCTGCTGGACGGCGGATGCGAGCGCTCCCATCGTCTCTTCGAGCGGGGTCTCGGGGTCGAAGCGGTGGGAGTAGAAGATGTCGACGTAGTCGACGCCCATCCGCTTCAGCGACGCGTCCAGCGACGACAGCAGGTACTTGCGCGAACCCCACTCGCCGTACGGGCCGGGGTGCATGAGGTAGCCCGCCTTGGTCGAGATGACCAGTTCATCGCGGTACGGGGCGAAATCCTGTGCGAACAGCTTGCCGAAGTTGAGCTCGGCCGAACCGGCCGGCGGGCCGTAGTTGTTCGCCAGGTCGAAGTGAGTGACGCCCAGGTCGAAGGCGCGGCGCAGGATCGCGCGCTGGCTCTCGAGGGACTTGTCGTCACCGAAGTTGTGCCACAGGCCGAGGGAGACGGCGGGCAGCTTCAGGCCGCTGCGGCCCGTGCGCCGGTACTCCATGGTGCTGTAACGGTCCGTTGCCGCTCGGTACAGAGACGTGTCGTTCATGGGTACGAAGCTACTTCAGGCCCGGATCTTGTGGCAGCAGCCCCGCATCACCCGAGGGCGGAAGCCCGCCGTCACAGCGGTAGGCTTTCGCCTTCGGGGACTGCCATCTGCTGGAGGGGCTGACAGAAGTGAACCTGCGCGACCTGGTGTACGGACTTTACGCACGCCGGGTGGAAGGCCGCCTCGACCACGATCAGGTGCCCAAGCACATCGGGGTCATCCTCGACGGCAACAGGCGCTGGGCGAAGGCATCCGGCGGGACCACCGAACAGGGCCATCAGGCGGGTGCGTACAAGATCGAGGAGTTCCTCGGCTGGTGTGCCGAGACGGACGTCGAGGTCGTCACCCTCTGGATGCTGTCGACGGACAACTTCGACCGCCCCGAGCAGGAGCTCATCCCGCTCCTCGGCATCATCGAGGACACCGTCCGCTCCCTCGCCGCCGACGGCCGCTGGCGCGTGCACCACGTGGGCACGATGGACCTGCTGCCCTCCCGCACCCAGGCCGTACTGAAGGAGGCCGAGCAGGCCACCCACGGCAACAAGGGAATACTGGTCAACGTGGCCGTCGGGTACGGCGGCCGGCAGGAGATCGCCGACGCGGTCCGCTCGCTGATCCTGGACCACGCGGACAAGGGCACGAGTCTGGAGGACGTCGCCGAGACCGTCGACGTCGACCTGATCTCCAAGCACCTCTACACACGCGGCCAGCCGGACCCCGACCTGGTGATCCGAACGAGTGGTGAGCAGCGCCTGTCCGGCTTCATGCTCTGGCAGTCGGCCCACTCCGAGTACTACTTCTGTGAAGTCTTCTGGCCCGCCTTCCGCAAGGTCGATTTCCTGCGTGCGCTGCGTGATTACGCGGCCAGGCACCGGCGCTACGGCGGCTGACACCCCACCGGGTGCCCGCGTTGGTGAGGCGCGAGTAACCCAGAGTTCACGGACGCGCCGTCATATGCCCTGGCATGGCTGCGCTTGTTCGAGGGAATAAGCCTTCCAGGTCGACATCCGATTCACGGATGTCGTATCTCAGCGGGCGGCATGGGGCCGTCCGCCCGGGAGGCCCTTTGCACCAGGACGACCGTGCGGTGAGTACGGGCGAAGTGGAGGGCCGGAGCTCGGCCCGCGCACTGCGGTCCGAGACCGGTCCGGATTTCTCCCGGCATCCTTCCCGTCGCTCCCCGACCTCATCCGAGGGGGTACGTCCTTCCGTGGTGACCAGCACAAAGCGCCGCATGCCCGACAGGCGCACCTATGTTCTCGACACCAGCGTTCTGCTCGCAGACCCGAACTCCATGTACCGCTTCGACGAGCACGAAGTAGTGCTGCCCGTCGTCGTGGTCACGGAGCTCGAGGCGAAGCGGCACCATCCCGAGCTCGGCTACTTCGCCCGGCAGGCCCTGCGCCTGCTGGACGACTGCCGGGTCCGGCACGGTCGCCTGGACGCGCCGATCCCGATCGGCGATCTGGGCGGCACGCTGCGCGTCGAGCTCAACCACTCCGATCCCGGCGTGCTTCCGGCCGGCTACCGGTTGGGGGACAACGACTCACGGATTCTCGCCGTAGCGCGCAACCTCCAGGCAGAGGGGTACGACGTCACCGTCGTATCGAAGGATCTGCCTCTGCGGATCAAGGCGTCCTCCGTCGGACTTCTCGCGGAGGAGTACCGCGCCGAGCTCGCCATCACGGACTCCGGCTGGACCGGAATGTCCGAACTGACCCTCTCCGGTGAACAGGTGGACCTCCTCTTCGAGGAAGAGACCCTGTACGTGCCGGAAGCGGCCGACCTGCCCGTCCACACGGGCCTCACCATCCAGTCGGAGAGGGGCAAGGCGCTCGGCCGTGTCACGGCCGAGGGCAATGTCCGTCTCGTGCGGGGTGACCGTGAGGCCTTCGGCATCAAGGGGAGGAGTGCGGAGCAGCGCATCGCGCTGGATCTGCTGCTCGATCCGGACATCGGCATCCTGTCGATGGGCGGCAGGGCGGGCACCGGCAAGTCGGCTCTCGCGCTCTGTGCGGGGCTTGAAGCGGTCCTGGAGCGCCGGCAGCACCAGAAGGTGATGGTCTTCCGGCCGCTGTACGCGGTGGGCGGGCAGGAGCTCGGCTATCTGCCCGGCACCGAGGCCGAGAAGATGGGTCCCTGGGCCCAGGCGGTCTTCGACACGCTCGGCTCGGTGGCGGGCAAGGCGGTCATCGAGGAGGTGACGGCGCGCGGCATGCTCGAAGTGCTCCCTCTCACCCATATCCGCGGGCGCTCGCTGCACGACGCCTTCGTGATCGTCGACGAGGCCCAATCCCTGGAACGGAACGTCCTTTTGACCGTTCTGTCCAGGATCGGGGCAAACTCCCGGGTCGTCCTCACGCACGACGTCGCCCAGCGCGACAACCTCCGAGTGGGGCGGTACGACGGGGTAGTTGCCGTCGTCGAGAAGCTGAAGGGCCATCCGCTCTTCGCCCACGTCACGCTCACCCGCTCCGAGCGTTCGCAGATCGCGGCACTCGTGACCGAAATGCTGGAGGACGGTCAGATCTGAACCAATTCACCCTGGTTACGCAGTAGTTGGCGCCGCCCGGCGGAGCGAAGGAGCTTAGCCGGGCGGCGTCATGGCGTCCGCCCTTTTCCGAAAAACTACTGGGGCAAACGAGGTGTGAGCTTTCACACGGCACGGATAATTGCCTTGCGGCATCCGGCTGGGGCAGAGTCTGGGTCCTGTCAGGCCCCGCATGCGACACACCTGTACCCCCAGCGGTACTGCAACCCGGAAACACCAGAACTTCATAGTGGCCGTCGCATGCCGCCCGAAGCACCACGCGACTCTCCCGTCACGGGAGTTGTCCACCGGGCCCGTGCCTCCCGTGACCGAGATACCAGCGGAGGCCAGCGCCAGGGGCACGATTGCGTCCGCGAGGTCACCTATGCGGGCGATGCTGGAAGGAAACCGTGTGAGCCGGATTTCGGTCCGGGGATTCGCCGTGGCATCCGCCACCGCGGTCACCACCGTCGGCGCTGTTGTTGGTGTCGCCTCGGGCAGCACCCCGGGCGCCTCGAATGACAACGACTTCGAGGCGACGGCAAGCGAAGCGACCCTCCTCGCAGACATCCCCGCGGGTCAGCAGGCCCAGGTGCAGACCGCGTCCCTGACGCAGCAGGCCGACGCACAGGCCATGGCTGCGGACACGGCCGCGAAGAAGTCGGCGGCGGAAGCAGCGCGCAAGCAGGCCGCCGAGTCGGCGATCGCGAAGCAGAAGGCCGCGGAGAAGGCGGAGGCCGCCGAGAAGGCGGCAGCCAAGAAGGAGCGTGAGGAGAAGGCGGAGGTCAAGGCCAGCCGTTCCTCCGCGCGCGACGCCTCGTCCTTCTCCCCGCAGTCCTCGTACTCCGTCTCGCAGGTTCAGGCGATGGCACGGCAGATGGTCCCCGGTGACCAGTTCCAGTGCTTCAGCAACATCGTCAACCACGAGTCGACCTGGAACTACAAGGCCAGCAACGCCTCTTCGGGCGCCTACGGCCTCGTCCAGGCGCTCCCCGGCTCCAAGATGTCCTCGGCCGGAGCCGACTGGCAGACGAACCCCGCCACGCAGATCAAGTGGGGCCTGGGCTACATGAACGACCGCTACGGAAGCCCGTGCGGAGCCTGGGACTTCTGGCAGGCGAACAACTGGTACTGAGCCGCGTATCGCTCAACCTTTCTGAGGCCCCTCACCGTCCTTCGGTGGGGGGTCTCAGCCGTGTACGGTCGGACCCGCAACTTCCAGGAGGGAGTGATGGGGAGAGACGGGGGAAGAGGACGGATCATGGCGCGAGTACCGGAGTGGATCGGCCGACTGGGAGCCGGACTGTCTGAGATGGGCGAGCGGAGGAGCAGGCGATCGGAGTCGGACGACGACTTCGGGGACGGCGCCAGGCCCGCACGGCAGTCGTCGGCGGACGACGCCGACGGGTCGGAGACCGTGGTGCCCGCGCCGCCCGCGTACGCGCCGGACGTCGCGGCGAGGCCCGACCCCGTCGACGCGGTGCCGTGGGGCATGCGCGTCGCGGCCGAGGCCGGCTGGCGTCTTCTCGTACTCGCGGGCACGCTCTGGGTGTTGATGAAGGTCATCAGCGCCGTGCAGCTGGTCATCTTCGCCTTTGTCGCGGCGCTGCTCATCACCGCGATGCTCCAGCCGACGGTGGCCCGGCTCAGGCGGCTCGGTCTGCCCAGGGGGCTTGCGACCGTCCTCACGGCCGTACTCGGCTTCGTCGTCATCGGGCTCGTCGGCTGGTTCGTCGTCTGGCAGGTCATGGAGAACGCCGACACGCTCTCCAGCCAGCTCCAGAACGGCATCGACGACTTGCGCAACTGGCTGCTGAACAGCCCGTTCCACGTGACCGAGGACCAGATCAACGACATCGCCAAGAGCCTGCGGGATGCGGTCGGGGCGAACACGGAGGAACTGACGTCCGCGGGGCTCGAAGGGGTCACCGTGATCGTGGAGACCATGACGGGCATGCTGCTCGCGATGTTCTCGACGCTCTTCCTCCTGTACGACGGCAAGCGCATCTGGCAGTGGGTCCTGAAGCTGGTCCCGGCGCCCGCGCGGCCCGGCATCGCGGGCGCGGGTCCGCGTGCCTGGCGCACGCTGACGGCCTACGTGCGCGGCACGGTGATAGTGGCCCTGATCGACGCGATCTTCATCGGGCTCGGGATCTACTTCCTCGGGGTGCCGATGGCGGTGCCGCTGGCCGTCTTCATCTTCCTGTTCGCGTTCATCCCGCTGGTGGGCGCGGTCATCTCGGGTGCGCTCGCCGTGGTGGTGGGTCTGGTGACCCAGGGCGTCTTCACCGGTGTGATGACCCTCGTCGTGGTCCTGGCCGTGCAGCAGATCGAGGGCCACATCCTGCAGCCGTTCATCCTCGGCCGTGCCGTACGGGTGCATCCGCTGGCCGTGGTGCTCTCGGTGGCCGCGGGCGGTCTGGTCGCCGGGATCGGCGGGGCCGTCGTCGCGGTGCCGCTGGTCGCCGTCACCAACACGGTGGTGGGCTACCTCAGGGCGTACTCACACGAGGCCGCCCTGAAGCAGGCTCCGCAGCCGCGGGGCGCGACGGCGATGGACGTGGCGCCGGTGGAGCGCGAACACGCCGCCGAGTAGCGCGCTTCTCGTACGCGAAAGGGCCCCGCCGACCAGGAGTCGGCGGGGCCCTTCGTGTTGCTCAGGTGGTTACTCGGAGAGCACTGCCTCGGAGTCCAGCGTGACGCCGACCGCCTGGATCACCGCGGCGATCTTGACGGCCTCCTGGATCGTCTCGCGGTCCACACCGGCCTTGCGGAGCACCTGCTCGTGCGAGTCGAGGCACTGGCCGCAGCCGTTGATGGCGGAGACGGCGAGCGACCACAGCTCGAAGTCGACCTTCTCCACACCGGGGTTGCCGATGACGTTCATCCGCAGGCCGGCCCGCAGGGTCCCGTACTCCGGGTCCGAGAGGAGGTGGCGCGTGCGGTAGAAGACGTTGTTCATCGCCATGACGGCCGCGGCCGACTTGGCGGCGGTGTACGCCTCGGGGGAGAGGTTCGCCTTCGCCTCGGGCTCCAGCTCGCGCAGCACCTTGGGGGAGCGGGACGCGATGGCGCAGGCCAGCACGGTGCCCCACAGCTGCTGCTGCGGAAGGTCCGAGTTGCCGATGACCGAGCCGAGGTTCAGCTTCAGATCCTTGGCGTAGTCCGGTACGGCGGACTTCAGTTCGTCGAGTGCCATGTCAGTAGGCTCCGTTCACTCGCCCGAGAGGAGCGCGACCGGGTCGAGGGTCTCGTCGCCCTGGGTCCAGTTGCAGGGGCACAGCTCGTCCGTCTGCAGCGCGTCGAGGACCCGGAGGACCTCCTTGGGGTTACGGCCCACGGAGCCGGCGGTCACCATCGTGAACTGGATCTCGTTGTTCTGGTCGACGATGAAGACGGCGCGCTGGGCGAAGCCGTCCTCGCCCTCGATGCCGAGGTCACGCATGAGCTCGTGCTTCGAGTCGGCCAGCATCGGGAAGGGCAGGTCCGTCAGGTCCGGGTGGTCCTTGCGCCAGGCGTGGTGCACGAACTCGGAGTCACCGGAGAAGCCGAGGATCTGGGCGTCACGGTCAGCGAACTCGTCGTTCAGCTTGCCGAAGGCGGCGATCTCGGTGGGGCACACGAAGGTGAAGTCCTTGGGCCACGCGAAGACGATCTTCCACTTGCCCTCGTAGGTCTTGTGGTCGATCTGCTTGAACTCAGCGCCCTTCTCCAGCGAGACGCAGGCGGTCAGATCGAACTGGGGGAACTTGTCACCGACAGTGAGCACGCGCTCTCCTTGCTGCAAAGAAAATCCCTTTTGGGGAGTTTCCTGGGGGGTTGGACTGATGTTGATGGTGGCACAGGGTGCATTGATTATGGAAATAGCTAGAGTGGGTCTCGTTGATCGATTCTGGCTATCAGTGCCAGTAGTTAAGGAGGGGCCCGTGGCCACCAGTGCCAAGCCCGCGGCCAAGCGCGGCGCACGTCAGCCCAGCCTCGCCCAGTTGCGCGCCTTCGCCGCCGTCGCCGAGCATCTGCACTTCCGGGACGCCGCCGCCGCGATCGGCATGAGTCAGCCCGCGCTCTCCGGCGCCGTGTCCGCCCTGGAGGAGACACTCGGTGTCACCCTGCTTGAGCGTACGACCCGCAAGGTGCTGCTCTCGTCGGCCGGTGAGCGGCTCGCGGTGCGGGCCAGGGCCGTGCTCGACGAGGTCGGGGCGCTGATGGAGGAGGCCGACGCGGTGCGCGCGCCGTTCACCGGCGCGCTGCGGCTCGGCGTGATCCCGACCGTGGCGCCCTATCTGCTGCCCACGCTCATCGGGCTCGTCCACGAGAAGTACCCGGACCTCGATCTCCAGGTGCACGAGGAGCAGACGTCCTCGCTGATCGAGGGGCTCGGTGCCGGGCGTCTCGACCTGCTGCTGCTCGCCGTGCCGCTCGGCATGCCCGGCGTCACCGAACTTCCCCTGTTCGACGAGGACTTCGTGCTCGTCACGCCGCTGGACCACTGGCTCGGCGGGCGCGAGGGCATTCCGCGCGACGCCCTGCGCGAGCTGAACCTGCTGCTGCTCGACGAGGGGCACTGCCTGCGCGACCAGGCCCTGGACATCTGCCGGGAGGCGGGCCGCGCGGACGCCCCGGTGACCACGACCGCCGCCGGGCTCTCCACCCTCGTCCAGCTGGTGGCCGGCGGGCTCGGGGTGACGCTGCTGCCGCGCACCGCGGTCCGCGTCGAGACCAGCCGCAGCAACCAGCTGCTCACCGGGTTCTTCGCGGACCCGGCGCCGACCCGGCGCATCGCCCTCGCGATGCGTACGGGGGCCGCGCGGGCGGCGGAGTACGAGGCGCTCGCCGCCGCGATGCGGGGGGCCGTGAAGCCGTTGCCGGTGCGGGTGTTGTGACCCCGCACCGGCAACGCACCGCTCCTGGCGGGGGAGTTACTCCGTGCGCAGGCCGTCCGGACGCATCATGCGCCACAGCGGCGGCAGGCTGAGCAGCGTCACGACCGCGACGAGGACGGCGCCCGCGGCCGTCAGGGGCGCGAACAGCCACCAGTCGGTGACCGAGTGCTGGATCATGCGGACCATGACCCAGCCGAGGCCGATGCCCCCCGCCACGGCGAGCGCCAGGCCGATCGCGACCGGGATCGCGGTCTGCCACAGGATCGACCACGCCATCGACGCGCGGCGCGTGCCGAACGCGGTGAGCGCGGCAAGGAGGCGCTTGCGCTCCCGCAGTTGCTCGATCATCGAGACCAGCATGGACGCCGCGATCAGCGCCATCGTCGCCATCGCGCCGATCTGCAGGCCCTTCTGGATGGTGGCGTACTGCTTGTCGCGCTCGATCGCCCGCAGCGTCCGCACGTCGAGGAACGGGTCGACGTGCGCCCCGGCGTTGCGGATGTACTCCTCGGCGTCCGGGACGTCCGGGTCGACCTTGATCATCGCGGTCGTGGCGGCTTCGGCCATCTTGGACAGGTCGATCGCGCCGGGCGTGGCGAAGATGCCGTTGTGCAGCTCGCCGCCCGGGTCGGGGCGGGCCTTGACCGTGCGGGAGTCGGCGGGCAGCGTCCATGGGGCGTGCCGGTGGCCGGGCTCGTCCCAGCTGATCGCGTTCAGGTCGACCGGCTTGCCGGGGCGCGCCGCTTTGTCGACCCACTTGTCCATCGCGGTGCCGGTGTGCACGACGAAGGTGTCGCCGTCCTCGCAGCTGCCGATGCGGGCGAGTTCGCGCAGGTTCGCGCAGGTGGCGACCGTCAGCTCCGTGGTGGGCCGCATGTCGTCCGCCTTGAGCCTGCCCGGCTTGACGACGTACGTGGACACCGTGCCGATGACCTTCTCGACACCCTTGGTCGTGCGGAACGTGTCGATCATCCGCCCGGCGAGCTCGCCGTCGCCGACGTCGGCCGTCACGACCAGCTTGGCGCGGCCGGGACTGTTGTCGGTCGCCTGGTTGAAGTCGTCGTGCATCGCGACGAACAGCATCTGCAGGGCGACCGCGCCCGCCACCGCGACGGTGATGCCGCTGACCGCCCGTGCCGCCGTACCGCTGCTCAACTGAAGCCTTCGGGTGGCCAGTTGCCAGGGGATGGGGCCGCCGCCGCGCAGCTTCGCCACGCTCGCCTCGACGAGCCAGGGCAGCAGCGCCGCCAGGCCCACCAGGGTGAGCGTCGCGCCCGCGCCGATGGCGAAGACCGGCGGGGCCATGTCGCCGCCGACCTGGCCCGAGGCCAGCAGGATCCCGAGGCCGAGGAGCGGCATCACGATGCGCCACCACAGACGGCGCTTGCGGGGCTTGCTGCTGCGCACGACGCCCAGCGGCTCGATGGAGACGGCCCGCAGTGAGATCAGCGTGACCAGGACGGCCGTGACCGGCACGGCGAGCAGGATCAGCGCGGCGAGGGCGGGCACCGGCACCACGTCGGAGGGGAAGGCGCTGATCTTCCACCCGTCGAGCGTGCCGATCACCTCGCGCACGCCCAGGAAGAACAGACCGCCCAAGGCCATGCCGAGCAGCGCGCCGCACAGGGCCTCGCCCGCCGCGATCCGCCGCACGCTGTGGGCGTCGGCGCCGACTAGACGCAGCGCGGCGAGACGCCGGTCGCGCCGGTCGCCGCCGAAGCGGACCGCCGTGCCGATGAAGATGATCACCGGGGTCAGCAGGACCACGCAGATCAGGACCACCAGGACGACCAGCATCTGGTCCAGGGGTTCCGCGGGCTCCTTGTAGCCGAAGCTTTCGACGCGGTGGCCGCCCTTGGCCGGGGTGAGGGCGTCGGAACCGGCGTAGTAGTAGAGCTCCTGGGGGTTGGTCAGGCCGGCGTCGCCGATGGTGCCGGTGACGCGGTACTGGCTGTACCGCTCCTTGAGGAGGGCGCCCTCGGAGCTGCCGAGGAGCTCGCGCAGGGCGGGCGACACGACCATCTCGCCGTCCGCCGGGATCTTCTTCAGGCCGGGCGGCAGGGCCGGGTGCGAGCCCTCGGCGCGCAGCACGCGGCCGCTCACCGTCTTGTCGCGGAAGTCGGTGGGAACGTCGCGCTGCAGGACCGTGGAGTCCGACCGCTCGACCTTCTTTCCCGAGAACTCGCCCTCGGCCGAGCGGGCCACCGAGCGGTCCTCGCGGTTCTGGAGCAGGTTGGGCACGGATGCCGCGCCGAGCAGCAGGGCCACACCGAGGCCGACGCCGACCGCGGTCAGGAGGGTGCGGGTCCAGCCCTCGCGGCCGCCGCCGACGGCGAAGCGGATGCCCATGGCGAGGTCGCGGAGGAAGGCGCGGGCGCCCTTGGAGGCGGTGTCGTCGGCGAGTGGCGGCCTGGGGCCGGTGGCGGCCTTGGCGCGCGTGTCGAGGCTCATATCGCCCGCTCCATGTCCCGTGACCTGCCGTCGCGTACGACGATCTCGCGGTCGGAGTAGGCGGCGACCCGCGTCTCGTGGGTGACCAGGACCACGGCGGCGTTCGTCGAGCGCGCGGCGTCGGTGAGCAGCTCCATGACGCGCTCGCCGTTGAGGGAGTCCAGGGCGCCGGTGGGCTCGTCGGCGAAGAGCACGCGCGGGCTTGTGGCGAGCGCGCGGGCCACGGCGACGCGCTGGCCCTGGCCACCGGAGACCTCGCCGGGCCGCTTGGCGGCGACGTCCTCGACCTCCAGACGCTCCATCCAGGTGCGGGCGGTCGCTTCGGCGTCCTTGCGCTTGGCGCCGTTCAGGCGCAGCGGAAGCGCGACGTTCTCCACGCACGTCAGCTCGGGGACGAGCTGCCCGAACTGGAAGACGAAGCCGAACTCGCTGCGGCGCAGGGCGCTCAGCGTGGTGTCCGGCAGGCCCGTGAGCTCGCGGCCGTCGTACGTGATGGAGCCGGCGTCGGGCTTCACGATTCCCGCGAGGCAGTGCAGAAGCGTGGACTTGCCGGAGCCGGATGGGCCCATCACGGCGACGACCTCGCCGGGGTGGATGGAGAACTCCGCGTCGTCGAGCGCGGTCGTCGGACCGTACGTCTTGCGCAGCCCGGAGGCGGTGAGGAGGGAACCGGCGGGGGTCATGCGGAGCGAACCTCCTGGGCGAGCCTGCCGAGGCGCGCGGCGGCAAGCTCCAGCCAGCGCAGATCGGCTTCGAGATGGAACAGCGCGTGGTCGCAGATCAGCTGGTCGGCGAGGTCACCCTTGCGCTTGCGGTCGGTGAGGATGCGCATCAGGCGCAGGTGCTCGGCACGCTGGGCGTCGAGCATCTCCGAGGCGTCGCGTTCGGTGAGGAGCGCGAGGACGACCTTCGTGTAGAGGGTCGACTGGAGGTAGGGCTCGGGCTTCTCCGGGGTGGCGAGCCACTGCTCGACATCGGTGATGCCGGCTTCGGTGATCGCGTACCGCTTGCGTTCGGGGCCGCCGCCCGCCTCTATGCCGTCGACCTCGACGAGGCCGTTCTTCAGGAGGCGGGACATGGTCGAGTAGACCTGCCCGTAGTGCAGTGGCTTGTCGTGACCGAACTTCTCGTCGAAGGTGCGCTTGAGGTCGTAGCCGTGGCGCGGGCCCGACTCAAGGAGGCCGAGGAGGGTGTGACCGATGGACATGCGGAGCACTCTACACGGTGTGTATACCCGCCATGTATACCGGTCACGGGGAGCTCACAGGTTCGAAATGCGGGCAACCTTCTGGGCCCCAGGACCGTCGGTTAACTGGGGGAGTCACCGGTTCCTATGGGGCAGGTGCTGATTGTCACGTCCGGAAAAGACCGGATCGGCAGTCCTTTGTCCCTAGGTGCGGTGTTAGCTTCTTGAGCTGACTTGCCAGCCATCGGACACACGAACGAGACGAAGCGGAGCACTTACTCTCATGGGCCGAGCGGAAGAGCGACAAGCGCGGCAGCGCGGCGCGCGCCGGGCAGCGCGCGTGCGCCCCGCCGGCGGTGGCAAACCCAAGCGCACGGGCATACGCCGCTTCTTCACCCTGAAGAAGATCCTGGGCACGTTCTTCGGACTCTGCCTGCTCGGCATGCTCGGCTTCGTGATCCTCTACATGATGGTCGACGTACCCGAGGGCAACGCCGCGGCCAAGCTCCAGAGCAACGTCTACAAGTACAAGAACGGCGACGTCATCGCCAGGACCGGCGAGCTGAACCGTGAGGTCGTCGACCTGAACAAGGTGCCGAAGAAGGTGCAGCGCACCTTCGTGGCCGCCGAGAACAAGTCCTTCTACAAGGACAAAGGCGTCGACTTCAAGGGCACGGCCCGCGGCCTGATCAACACCGTCACCGGCAAGGGCAAGCAGGGCGGCTCGACGATCACCCAGCAGTACGTCAAGAACTACTACTTGACGCAGGACCAGACGGTGACCCGTAAGTTCAGGGAACTGGTCATCTCACTGAAGGTGGACCAGAACAAGAGCAAGGACTACATCCTCGCCGGGTACATCAACACCAGCTACTACGGACGGGGTGCCTACGGCATCCAGGCCGCGGCCCAGGCGTACTACGGCATCGACGCCGAGAAGCTGAGCGTCTCGCAGGGCGCCTACCTCGCCGCTCTCCTCCAGGCCCCCAATCAGTACGACTGGACGTCGGCCACGGACACCAGCAAGAAGCTGGTCGAGGCGCGCTGGAACTACGTGCTCGACAACATGGTCGAAGAGGGCTGGCTGCCCGCGGCCGAGCGCGAGGGACTGAAGTTCGACAAGCCGGATCCGCCCAAGGCCGCGCCCGGCCTGGAGGGTCAGACCGGCTACCTCGTGAAGGCGGCCAAGGACGAGGTCATGAAGGCCGGCCACCTCAGCGAGAAGCAGTTCGACGCGGGCGGCTACACGATCACGCTCAACATCGACAAGAAGAAGCAGAAGCTTCTGGAGAAGGCCGTCGACAAGAAGCTGAACGACCAGCTCGACCCGGACAAGCGCAAGGCCGACGCCCGGGTACAGGCGGGCGCCGCGTCCGTCGACCCCAGGACCGGCAAGGTCCTGGCGATGTACGGCGGCGAGGACTACGTCAAGCACTTCACGAACAACGCCACCCGGCGCGACTACCAGCCGGCCTCCACCTTCAAGCCGCTGATCCTGGCCGCGGCCCTGGAGAACGGCTCCACGACCCAGTCCGGCCAGCCGATCACCGCGAACACGATCTACGACGGCACCAGCGAGCGCCCGGTCAAGGGCAGCGACGTCGGCTTCGCGCCGCCGAACGAGGACGACAAGAGCTACGGCCCCGTCACCGTCCAGAAGGCGATGAACAAGTCCATCAACTCCGTCTTCGCGCAGATGGGCGTGGACGTCGGCATGGACGAGGTGCTTGAGACCGCGGGCAAGCTCGGCATGGACGTCGAGGATCTGCCCGCCGTGCCCGCGCAGACCCTGGGCACCATGGGTGCGAGCCCGCTGGAGATGGCGGGCGTCTACGCCACGCTCGACAACCACGGCAAGAAGGTCACCCCCACGATCGTGGCCTCCGTCGAGCACAAGGACCGCTCGATCGAGATGCCGGACCCGATCGGCGAGAACGTCGTCGACCGCGGCACCGCGGACTCGCTCACCTCGGTCCTGACCGGCGTGGTCGACGACGGAACGGGCCGCGCGGTGCGCAGCCCGGTGCAGGACGTGGCGGGCAAGACCGGTACGTCCGACGACAACAAGTCGGCCTGGTTCACCGGCTACACGCCGAAGCTGGTCACCTCCGTCGGACTGTTCGGCGAGGGCGCGGCCGGTACCGCCGAGCAGAGCAAGCAGGTCTCCATGAAGGGCGCGGGCGGTCTGCCGCGTGTCGACGGCGGCAGCTTCCCGGCGCAGATCTGGGCGGCGTACACCTTCGACGCGATGGGATCGCCCAGCAAGTTCGACCTGGACACCTCCATGGGCGCTGCCATCGCGCCGCCGCCGGACCCGACGACGCAGGCCCCGAAGGAGCCGACGGAGGAGCCTTCGGAGACCAAGGACCCGACGACGAAGCCGCCGACGGACGACCCGACGACGGACAAGCCGACGGAGACTCCGACGACGCAGGAGCCGACGGACGACCCGACGACGCAGGAGCCGACGGACGACCCGGAGGACCCGGACCCGACGACCACCATCGACATCCCGGAGAAGCCGAACGGGCGGCCGAACAGGGACTGACGGACGGCCACACGCCACACGAAGGGGCCCGGAAGCAACCGCTTCCGGGCCCCTTCGCCGTGCACCGCTCCGGGCTCAGCCGTGGTTCAGCTCGAACCACACGACCTTGCCGGTGCTCAGTCGCGTCGCGCCCCACCGCCGGGCCAGTTTGTTGACCAGGTAGAGGCCGCGTCCGCCCTCGTCCGTGGCCCGCGCCTGCCGCAGCCGGGGCAGTTGGGGCACATCGTCGCCGACCTCGCAGCGCAGGACGTCCGTGCGCAGGAGGCGCAGCGTCACCGGGCGCGTGGCGTACCGCACGGCGTTCGTCACGACCTCGCTCACCAGGAGCTCCACGGAGTCGTTCAGCTCCTCAAGGCCCCAGCGCTCCAGGGCGCTGCGGGCCAGGCGACGCGCGCGCGACGGAGTGGCGTCCTCCGGTTCCAGGTACCAGTACGCCACGTCGCTCGGCGCGATGCCGTCGAAGCGGGCGGCGAGCAGCGCGATGTCGTCGTCCCGGTCGCCGGGGCCGAGCATGTCCAGGACGTCGTCGCAGAGGGCCTCAAGGGGCGGCGGGTGGTCCGGCCCGGTCAACTGGGCGGTGGCGGCGAGCCGTTCGCGCAGCTGCTCTATGCCGGTCCACACGTCACGCAGCCGGGACTCGACGAGGCCGTCCGTGTAGAGCAGCAGCGTGGCGCCCGCGGGTGCGTCGAGCTCCACGGCCTCGAAGTCGACGCCGCCCACGCCGATGGGGGCGCCCGGCGGCACCCGCAGAACCTCCGCACGGCCGCCCAGGTGCAGCAGGACGGGCGGCGGGTGCCCGGCGTTGGCGATGGTGATGCGGTGCGCGACCGGGTCGTAGACCGCGTAGAGGCAGGTCGCCATCCGGTCCGAGCCGAGCCGCTGGGCCTGCTCGTCCAGGTGGTGCAGGACCTCCTGGGGCGGCAGGTCGAGCCCGGCCAGGGTCTGCGCAGTCGTCCGCAGCTGGCCCATGATCGCCGCCGATGTCATGGAGTGCCCCATGACATCGCCCACGACGAGCGCCACCCGGCTGCCGGGCAGCGGGATCGCGTCGTACCAGTCGCCACCGACCCGGGCCGTCTCGGCGGCCGGGAGATAGCGGGACGCCAGGCGGACGCCGGTCGGGCGCGGCAGGGTCTCGGGCAGCATCGTGCGCTGCAGTTCGTCGGCGATGTACGCCTCGCGGCCGTAGAGCACGGCCTTGTCGATGCCGAGCGCGCTGTGCGTGGCCAGCTGGGCGGCGACCAGGAGGTCGTCGGCCTCGAACGCGTGCCGGTCGGGGCGGCGCAGGAACACCGCGGCGCCGATCACCCGGCGCCTGCCCCGCAGCGGCGCGAGGATCGTCCGCTGCCCGGAGGGCACGGCGCGTCCCTCGCCGAGCAGTTCGGGCAGTGCGGCGCGGGCCGCGGGGGCGTCGGCGAAGACCGGGCGCACACCGCGCAGGACCTCGGCGAGGGCGCCGCCGGGCAGCACCTCGCACAGCTCGGCGGTCGTCACGAGGTCGGTCTGCACCTGGAGGGCGGGCAGGGTGCCGCTCTCGGTGTCGGGATCCTCCGTCCCTTCCTCGATCGAGCGCAGCCGGTCGGTGCGGCGCAGGCGCAGGATGAGCGCACCGCTCGGCCGCTCCTCGCCGACCGGCAGCGGGTCGCGGAGATAGACCAGTATCGCGTCGGAGAACGTCGGCACCGTGGCCCGGCACAGGCCCATCACGATCTCGTCCAGGTCGATGCCGCGGGCGATGCGCCGGGTCGCGGCGCCCACGAAACGCAGCCGGTCGCCGTCACGTCGCATCGCCGCGGGGCCGGAGCCCGGCGGCCGTGGCTGTCCCGTACGCCTCTCCTCACCGCCGGGGGCGCCCGGGGGGACGCCGTCAGGGATGTCCTGCCCGCCCTGCCCGGCCCCTTGGTCGGGGCGCGGCCGGTGCGGGTCGGGCTGCTGTCCGAAGGCCCCGGACGACTGGGAGTGCTCGTCGCTGGGGCTCGCCGTGGAGTCGCCCGCCCTGGCCTGGGCCTGAGCGGGTAAAGCGACCGCGCCCGGGGTGTCCCGCGCCTTCGGGGCACGCGCCTGCGCCCCGCGGGGATCCGCGGGGGCGGCGGGCCGGGCAGCTCGGGGCTGCCGGCCCTCGTCGGGGATGGAGTGCTCCGTCACGCGTTTCGAATCCGTCCGTCCGGGGCTGCGCCTTGGTGTCCGGTGGCTACGTTGGTCAGCCGCGTCGGCAGTGCAGGAAGAGCTGGTGCTCGGGGTTGGGGCCTCCCCTGGTCGAACGAAGTTGAGAGCTTGGGGAAACGTCGGTGCTCGCCGGGGCGTACGAGTACGTGTCCTCCTCGACGATGTCGAAGCCCGCGTCACGTACGACCTGGCGCAGTTCACCCCGCCGGTATCCGGATACCCGGATTGTGTGCCCCAGGAACGGAATTCCCGCGTCATCCAGGTCGGCCTCGACCATGGAGAGCGCGAGCGGGCCACCGGGGCGCAGCAGTCCGTGCAGCAGCCGCAGAGCGTACGGGATCTCGGCGCGCGGCAGCATCAAGAGCGCGAAGAATGCCGCGATCCCGCCGAACTTCCCCACACCTTCCGGGCCTTCGGCCCGCAGCGCCGCCACGTCGAGCTGCCGGAATTCGGCGTTCTGCCCGGGTACGTTCTTCCTGGCGAGGTCGAGCATGCCGGAGGAGAGGTCGATGCCGAGCACGGTGTGTCCGGCATCGGCGAGCTGACGGGCGGTCGGCACGCCGGTGCCGCAGCCCACGTCGAGCACCCGCGACCCGGGCGGCAGCGCGTCGGACAGCCAGCGCCCGGCGGCCAGTTGGCCGTCCTTGTGCGGGAAGGCGTCGTCGTAGTACTGACCGATGGCGTCGAAGGCCTCGGCCTGTCCCGTCCGGTCGGGCAGCACGCCCAAAGGCCCGCCGTACCGGTCGAACCCGCTCGCATCGCTCACGTTCTGCCGCCCTTCGATGACATCCTGTCAGGCAACGCGCAAGCTCAGGGAGTTGCTGCTGAGTTGCTGCTGTGCGCCCTTGCGGAGGACGATCCTACGTTTGAACCATGGGGGCGCATCAAGGGTCTCATGACGTCACATGCGCAGGCGTGCGGTCCCAGTCATCCGGAAGGGGCGGAATCGCCCAGTCCGGGTCGGGGCGCCAGTGCGGCCAGTTGTCCGAGAACGGCAGTCCCCACGCGTGGATCACCTCGATGGCGGCGTCCCCGGCGGCCCGCACCTGCCGCGCCTTTTCCGCTCCCATCAGTCCGGAGCGCTGGGCCTGGACGAACTCGTCCTCGTCGTGCCACTGCCATGTCCGGTCGGGCCGCACGGAGATGTCCAGAAAGTGATCCTCGGAATCGATGCCTCCGGCCCAACGGGCGCGCGGCTCCTCAAGATTCACGTACCAGTTCTTGAACTGCCATCCCGGATCCCAGAACAGCCACACCGACCACGGCTCCGCGGGGCGGGCCAACTTCAGTACTCCGGTGCCGAACCAGCGGTCCCTGCGCAGCGCGCGCGGCTTGGTGTAGCGGGTGGCGAGCGGCTCGTGGTGCACGGGAGTCCCGTCGGCGATGACGGGTTTCACGCATTCGGTGCCGGGGGCCATCCATACGGCGAGCAGCTCTTCGGTGTCCTGCACGACCGTGACGGGCCGGCAGATGTGGATCCTGTTCCCGGCGTTCTCCTTGTACCGCCACAGCACCTGGGAGCCGGGGGCCCAGTGTGCTGCTTCGCTGCTCGTCGTTGGCGGCGTGGTGAGGTCTGTCATGCAGAGATATTAGTCGGCGCCCGGACAAGCTCTTCAGAACGTGTCCGGGCGTAAAGGAGACAGTTGCTGGAACAGCTGCCGCGACAGTCGCTACGGATGCGTCATCCGCAGTACGTCCAATGCCTCGTCCAGCTGCGTCAGGGTGAGGTCACCCCGCTCGACGTAGCCGCCTTCGAGCACGACCTCCCGGATCGTCTTCCGCTCGGAGAGGGACTTCTTGGCGACCTTCGCCGCCTCCTCGTAACCGATGTACTTGTTCAGCGGAGTGACGACCGAGGGCGAGGACTCGGCGTACTCCCTGGCCCGCTCGGCGTTCGCGGTGATGCCGTCCACCGTCCGGTCGGCGAGGAGCCGCGAGACGTTGGCGAGGAGCCGCACGGACTCCAGGACGTTCTTGGCGATGACCGGCAGCATCACGTTCAGCTCGAAGTTGCCGGCGGCGCCCGCCGCGGCGACCGTCGCGTCATTGCCGGTGACCTGCGCGGCGACCATCAGGACCGCCTCCGGGATGACCGGATTCACCTTGCCCGGCATGATCGAGGAACCGGGCTGCAGATCGGGCAGGTTGATCTCGGCGAGGCCGGTCCGCGGCCCTGAGGCCATCCAGCGCAGATCGTTGGCGATCTTCGTGAGGCCGACGCCGATCGTCCGCAGCTGCCCACTGGTCTCGACGATCCCGTCCCGCGCGCCCTGGGCCTCGAAGTGGTCCCTGGCCTCGGTCAGCGGCAGACCCGTGGCCCGCGCCACCTCGTTGATCACGGCCGCCGAGAAGCCGGGCGGGGTGTTGATCCCGGTGCCCACCGCCGTGCCGCCCAGCGGCAGTTCGGCGAGGCGCGGCAGCGAGGCGTTGAGCCGCTCGATGCCGTAACGCACCTGGGCCGCGTAGCCGCCGAACTCCTGGCCGAGCGTCACGGGCGTGGCGTCCATCAGGTGCGTGCGCCCGGACTTCACCACGTCGGCGAACTCCGCCGACTTGCGTTCGAGGGCGGTCGCCAGGTGGTCGAGCGCCGGGATCAGGTCCTGTGTGACGGCGCCCGTGGCCGCGATGTGGATCGAGGAGGGGAAGACGTCGTTCGACGACTGGGAGGCGTTCACGTGGTCGTTCGGGTGGACGTCACGGCCGAGGCGCTCCGAGGCCAGCGTCGCGAGGACCTCGTTCGTGTTCATGTTGGACGACGTGCCGGATCCGGTCTGGAAGACGTCCACGGGGAACTGCTCGTCCCAGCGGCCGTCGACCACCTCGGCGGCCGCGTCCGCGATCGCCTGCGCGACGTCCTTGTCGAGCACCCCGAGGTCCGCGTTCACCGTCGCCGCGGCGGCCTTGATCCGGGCCAGCGCGGCGATGTGCGCACGCTCCAGGCGCTGCCCGGAGACGGGGAAGTTCTCCACCGCGCGCTGGGTCTGGGCCCGCCACTTGGCGTGCGCGGGGACCCGTACCTCGCCCATGGAGTCGTGCTCGATCCGGTACTCACCGCTTGCGCTTGCGCTGGCGTCGCTGGTCATGCCACGAACCTACCTCTCCGTCAAACCCCGATGAAAAGTTGAGCACTTGTCTTGTTCTAGGTATTCCCAAGGCTCTTACTGACCAGTAAAAACCGTGGGTAACACCAAACCGGGGAGGCGCAATGAAGCGCATCAGACGCGGCCACCAGGGCAGGCTTCGAGGTACGTTCGCGGCGGCCGTGGCGATGGCGGCGGTGCTCGGCACCGTCGCGGGCACGCCCGCGCAGGCGGCGGACGGCACGGCCCGGGGGAGCGCCGCACCCGCGGCCCCCTCGTCCACGCCCCTGTCGCCCGAGCTGGAGAAGATCCGGGCGGCCGAGGCCACCAAGCTCTACGGCGACCCGGCCGAGCGCCCGCTCGCCGACCGCAGGACCGGGCTGATCTCGCTCGGCGACAGCGAGATCTCGGGCGAGGGTGTCGGCACGTACGAACCCGGCACCGACGGCCCCGACAACTGGTGCCACCGCTCCCCGGACGCCGCCATCCACCGCACCGGCATCCCCGCGGACGTGACGTACAACGTCGCCTGTTCGGGGGCGCAGACCGTCAACATCAAGATCGGCGGGCAGAAGCAGTACCCCGACGAGCTGGTGCAGAGCGACAACCTCGCCATCAAGGCGCGCAACACGAAGATCAAGGCCGTCATGCTGGTCATCGGTGCCAATGACGACCTCGAGTTCGCGCCGGTGATGACCGACTGCGTGACGCGCTTCCTGCTCAGCCAGGGCTCCTGCGCGGGCAAGTACACGCCAGGGTGGCAGGCACGGGTCGACGCGCTCGTGCCCAAGGTCGAGCAGTCCATCCGCGACCTGAAGACCGTCATGAAGGACGCGGGCTACGCGGGCGACGACTACAAGCTGGTCGTCATGGGCTACCCGAGCCCGATCGGCCCGGACTTCAGGGACAACCCCGGGTTCCCGGGCAAGCTGGTCTGCGGCGGTCTCGGCTACGACTCCGACACCGAGTGGGGCCGCAACTACGCCGTCCCCGCCTTCGAGACCGGCATGCGCAAGGCGGTCAAGGCCGCGGGGGCGACCTACCTCGACAACTCCCGCCTCTTCCACGGCCACGAGGTCTGCATGGAGGACACCTGGGCGCGCGGTCTCTACGTGGATCTCTCCAACCCGTTCCCGCCGGACTCCAACTCGGTCCGCCAGTCCTTCCACCCCAACGCCCGCGGCCACGCGGCCTTCGCGTCCTGCCTCACCCAGCTCTACGACTCGGGCTGGAGCGAGGGCGGTTGCGCGGACCCGGCGAGCACGGGCAGCCCGAAGCTCTACCAGGGCGGATGGGACGACGCGTACAAGCCGCTGAAGAACGCGGGCACGGGGACATGCGTGGACGTCGACGCCTCGAAGAGCCGCAACGGCACCAAGGTCCAGGGCTGGGACTGCACCGGCAACCGCAACCAGACCTGGTGGTACGACGGTGGCGCCGGTGGCCGGCAGTCGCTGCACACCGGACTGACCCAGGACCGCTGCCTCGACGTCCCGGGCACCGCGAAGGAAGGCACCGCCGTGACGCTGTGGAACTGCCACGGCGGCGCCAACCAGAAGTTCGTGCGTGACTCCGGGACACTGCGGCCCGCCGACGCGAGTGGGCTCTGCCTGACCCTGGCGGGGGCCAAGGAGCCGCTGCGGCTCCAGAAGTGCACGGGGGCGGCGAACCAGCGGTTCGCCTGACCTCCCTGACGGGGCCCTCTCCAGCGAGAGGGCCCCGTTTCCGTGCTACGCCAGGCCCGGGCCGCGGACCGGGATGGTCGTGAACGTCGGCTCCGGGGCCGGGTTCTGGAAGAAGTCGTTGCCCTTGTCGTCGACCACGACGAACGCCGGGAAGTCCTCGACCTCGATCTTCCACACGGCTTCCATGCCGAGCTCCTCGTACTCGACGACCTCGACCTTCTTGATGCAGTCCTGGGCGAGACGCGCGGCGGGACCGCCGATCGAGCCCAGGTAGAAGCCGCCGTGCGAGCCGCAGGCGTCGGTGACCTGCTTGGAGCGGTTGCCCTTGGCGAGCATCACCTTGGAGCCGCCCGCCGCCTGGAACTGCTCCACGTAGGAGTCCATCCGGCCGGCCGTCGTCGGGCCGAAGGAGCCGGAGGCGTAGCCCTCGGGGGTCTTGGCGGGACCGGCGTAGTAGACCGGGTGGTCCTTCAGGTACTGCGGCATCTCCTCGCCCGCGTCGAGCCGCTCCTTGATCTTGGCGTGCGCGATGTCGCGGGCCACGACGAGGGGGCCGGTGAGCGAGAGCCGGGTCTTCACCGGGTGCTTGGTGAGCTCGGCGAGGATGGCGTCCATCGGCTGGTTGAGGTCGATCTGGACGACGTCCGACGCCTCGTCGAGATGCTCGTCGGTGGTGTCCGGCAGGAACCGTGCCGGGTCCGTCTCCAGCTGCTCAAGGAAGACGCCCTCGGCGGTGATCTTCGCGGTCGCCTGGCGGTCGGCCGAGCAGGAGACGGCGATGGCGACGGGCAGCGAGGCGCCGTGCCGGGGCAGGCGCACCACGCGCACGTCGTGGCAGAAGTACTTGCCGCCGAACTGCGCGCCGATGCCGATCTTCTGCGTGAGCTCGAAGACCTTCTCCTCAAGGTCCTTGTCCCGGAAGCCGTGCCCGGTCGGCGACCCTTCTGCGGGCAGCTCGTCCAGGTAGTGCGCGGAGGCGTACTTCGCGGTCTTCAGGGCGAACTCGGCGCTGGTGCCGCCGACGACGATCGCCAGGTGGTACGGCGGGCACGCGGCCGTACCGAGGGAGCGGATCTTCTCCTCCAGGAACTTCATCATGGAGGCCTCGTTCAGGACGGCCTTCGTCTCCTGGTAGAGGAACGACTTGTTGGCCGAGCCGCCGCCCTTGGCCATGAAGAGGAACTTGTAGGCGCCACCGTCGGTCGCGTACAGCTCGATCTGGGCCGGGAGGTTCGAGCCGGTGTTCTTCTCCTCCCACATGTTCAGGGGAGCCATCTGCGAGTAGCGCAGGTTCAGCTTCGTGTACGCGTCGTAGATGCCGTGCGAGAGCGCCTTCTCGTCCTCACCTTCGGTGAGGACGTTCTGTCCGCGCTTGCCCATGACGATGGCCGTGCCGGTGTCCTGGCACATGGGGAGCACGCCGGCGGCGGCGATGTTCGCGTTCTTCAGGAGGTCGAGCGCCACGAACTTGTCGTTGCCCGAGGCCTCCGGGTCGTCGACGATGCGCCGCAGCTGGGCCAGGTGCGCGGGCCGCAGGTAGTGCTGGATGTCGTGGATCGCCTCGGCGGCGAGGGTGCGCAGGGCCTGGGGCTCGATCTTGAGGAACGTCCGCCCGTCGGCCTCGAAAGTGGAGACACCCTCGGAGGTCACCAGCCGGTACGGCGTGGTGTCCTCTCCCAGCGGGAGCAGATCGGAGTACTCAAACTCTGGCATTACGGCCATTCCTCACTCGGCAGACAGCGGCGCGGCCTCCATTGGCGACGCGCAACCAGCGTAGAACGCCCGAAGCGGGCCGGGTCTGTGAGGTAAGGCTCAGTAGGGTTCGGCCGTTCACAGGGCCGGTCGTCCGCAGGGTTCGGTCGTCCGCAGGGGTAGTCGCGATCTATCGCGTTTGGGTACGGTGAGTGGTGTGGACCTAGAGAAGCGCCCCCAGCAGACCCACCCGGAACCGCGGCCGGCAGGCCTGCGCGCGTCGGACGCCGACCGGGACCGCACTGCGGACATCCTCCGCGAGGCCCTCGCCGAAGGGCGGCTGACCGCCGAGGAGCACAGCGAGCGCATCGACGGGGTCTACCGCGCCAAGACCATGGGCGAACTGGAGCCGCTGGTCAGTGACTTGCCCGCGCCGAGCGGCGCCGCGTATCCGACCGTGACGCCCGAGCCCGTCCCCTCCCGGCCCTCGGACGGTGTGGTGCCCCCGGTCGCCGACGAGAACCTGGTCGCGGTCTTCAGCAGCTCCGTCCGCAAGGGCCGCTGGCGCGTGAGCCGCCGTACGCACGTGTACGCGATCTTCGGCAGCGTGGAGATCGACCTCAGCGAGGCGATCTTCGAGCAGCGCCAGGTCGTCATCAGGGCGGTCTCCGTCTTCGGGAACGTCGAGATCCGTGTCCCGGAGAACATCTCGCTGCGGGGCAACGGCACGGGCGTGCTCGGCAACTTCGAGGTGGACACGCTCGATTCGGCCGAGCGGGACGCGCCGGTCGTCTTCGTCGACGGCTTCGCGGTCCTGGGCAACATCGAGGCGAAGCCCAAGCGGGGCAAGCTCGTCCGGGACCTGCACAAGCAGCTGCGCAAGCATCTCGGCCACTAAGGGGCACATCCGGTCACTGACGGCGTGAACTTCCGTACATCGGAACTCAGTGCATAGGCGCATGCACAGCGGGTAGAGCTTGCTGCATCGTCTCTCGCTCGCGAAGCCGTCGTCAGGAGTAGACCCGTGCTGCAGCCGTCGCATCAGTCCCTGCAGGTCGCCGCCGTTCCGGCCCAGCGGGAACCAGTGCGAGATCGGAACCAGGACTCGCCATGGCACACCGAGGCGGTGTGCCGCCGAGACGAGGCCGGGCTGTTCTTCGCCCCGTCCAAGGAGCCGACCGCCTCACGCCTGTCCCGGGAGGAGGCCGCGAAGCGCGTCTGCGGCGGCTGTCCCGTGATGGTCGAGTGCCGGGAGCACGCCCTGCTCCAGCCCGAGCCGTACGGCGTCTGGGGCGGCCTCACGGCCGCGGAGCGCCGCGTGGTGCTCGCCAGGCGGCGCAGGCGCGAGGTGGAGCTCAAGAAGGCCGCGCACACGTCCGCGGGACCGATCGCCGCCGCGGGATAGCCCTTCGTAAGCGTTCGTAAGCGACAGAGGGGGCGTCCCCCGCACGGGGCGCCCCCTCCGTCGTGCGCAACTCGCGCGCTGTGCAGCCTACTTGGCGCGACGGTGCAGCCTACTTGGCGCGGTCGAAGTCGATGGCGCTGTAGGCGCGCAGCTTCGCGAGCCGGTGGTCGGAGTCGATCTTGCGGATCGTGCCCGACTTGGAGCGCATGACCAGGGACGAGGTCGAGGCCGTCTCCGCGGCGTAGCGCACGCCCTGGAGCAGCTCGCCGTCCGTGATGCCGGTCGCGACGAAGAAGACGTTGTCCCCGCGGACCAGGTCGGTCGTCGACAGCGTGCGGTCCAGGTCGTGGCCCGCGTCGAGCGCGCGCTGGCGCTCCGCGTCGTCCTTCGGCCACAGCTTGCCCTGGATCACACCGCCCAGGCACTTGATCGCGCAGGCCGAGATGATGCCTTCCGGGGTGCCGCCGATGCCCATGAGCATGTCGACGCCGGTGCCCTCGCGCACGGCCATGATCGAACCGGCGACGTCGCCGTCCGAGATGAACTTGATGCGCGCGCCGGTCTCCCGGATCTCCTTGACGATGCCCTCGTGACGGGGGCGGTCGAGGATCATGACCGTGACGTCCTCGGGTGAACGGCCCTTGGCCTTGGCGACGCGGCGGATGTTCACGGAGGCGGGAGCGTTGATGTCCACGTAGTCCGCGGCCTCGGGGCCCGTGACCAGCTTGTCCATGTAGAAGACCGCGGACGGGTCGAACATGGCACCGCGGTCGGCGGCGGCGAGCACGGCGATGGCGTTCGGCATCCCCTTCGCGCAGAGGGTCGTGCCGTCGATCGGGTCGACGGCGATGTCGACCTCGGCGCCGGTGGTGTCACCGATGCGCTCTCCGTTGAAGAGCATCGGGGCCTCGTCCTTCTCGCCCTCACCGATGACGACGACGCCGTTCATCGAGACGGTGGAGACGAGGGTCCGCATGGCCCTGACGGCGGCGCCGTCGGCGCCGATCTTGTCGCCGCGGCCGACCCAGCGGCCCGCGGCCATGGCGGCGGCCTCGGTGACCCGGACGAGCTCCAGGGCGAGGTTGCGGTCGGGAGCCTCGGGAGAGACTTCGAGCTCGGAAGGGAGATGATGCTCGGTCATCGGAGCGCACCTTTCTGCTGATACGACGACGGCCGGATGAGGGTGTGGCACGACTCTATCCGCAGGCCGACAAAATGAGCAGAGGGCCCCACGCATGAGCGGATCGGACGCTTGGGGACCACCGGGGGGAAGGCCGCATCCGAGGCCTGAGACCATGGGGGGCGTGGCAGGCAGACAAGGCAAGCAGACCGTACGGAACATGCTGTGGTCGATGGCGGTGATCGCCCTCGTCGCCGGCGCGATGTACCTGTTCATCCCGCATGACGACTCCAAGAGTCCCGTCAAGCGCGTCGACTACAGGGTCGAGCTGCTGAGCGCGCGACGGGCGGCGGCCTATCCGGTGGCCGCCCCCGAGGGCCTGGCCAAGACGTGGAAGCCGACGTCGGTGCGGTTCGACGGCACCGAGGGCGACGCCTGGCACCTGGGCTTCCTCGACCCGTCCGGTGAGTACGTCGTGGTCAAGCAGTCCACGGCCAAGCCGTCCAAGTTCATCGAAGAGGCCACGCAGCGGGCCGAGCGGACGAAGGCCACCGAGGAGATCGACGGCAAGACCTGGCGCCGCTACGAGGGGCAGACGTACGACGCCCTGGTGCGCGAGGACAAGGGCGCGACGACGGTGGTCGCGGGCACGGCGTCGTTCAAGGACCTGACGGAGATGGCGCGGGCGCTGAAGACGTCCTGACGTGACGCGTTGATGGTGTGAGGTCCGGACATGAGTGAGGGCCCCGGCGCGGTCGCCGGGGCCCTCACTCATGGGTGTATCAGGGGGTGCTTCAGGGGGTGCCTCAGACGGTCTCGATGACCTGGTCGAGCTCCAGGCGCGGGGAGCGCGGGAACCAGGCGTTCTCGGCCGGCTTGCCGATGTTGATGACCATCAGCGGGGTGTGGTCGCCGTCCAGGAACTCCTTCTGGACACCAGCGGCGTCGAAGCCGGTCATCGGGCCGGCGGCCAGGCCCGCGGCGCGCACGCCGATGATGAAGTAGGCGGCCTGCAGCGCGGCGTTGAGGTGCGCGGCACCTTCACGGGCCGGGCGCTCCGAGAAGAAGACGTCCTTGGCCTGCGGGAAGTGCGGGAACAGGGCCGGCAGCTCCTCGTGGAACTCGTTGTCCGCGGAGAGGATCGCGACGAGCGGGGCGCTCGCGGTCTTCGGCTGGTTGCCCTCGGCCATGTGCTGGACCAGGCGCTCGCGGGCCTCGGGGGAGCGGACCAGCGTGATGCGCAGCGACGACAGGTTGAACGCGGTCGGCCCGAACTTGACCAGGTCGTAGATCGCCTGCACCTGCTCGTCGGTCACCGGCTCATCGGTGAAGGAGTTCGCGGTGCGGGCCTCGCGGAAGAGCAGGTCCTGCGCGGCGGGGTCAAGGACGAGAGACATGGATCAACCTTCTCGGTGCGTGCGTGGATCAGCTTGCTTCACCGACCGTACGACGTTGCGGTTTAAGTTTCAACAAAATCCGGGGGTTGGTGATCCGCTTCACAACGCACCAGGTCATGGTGGGGTGGCTCAGGCGTCGTCGCCGTCTTGGTCGCTGTCGCCGTCGTCCCCGGCCAGGGCCGCGTCCAGGCGGGCGCGGGCGCCGTCCAGCCAGCGGCGGCAGACCTTCGCCAGCTCCTCGCCGCGCTCCCACAGGGCGAGCGACTCCTCCAGCGTGGTGCCGCCCGTCTCCAGGCGGCGTACGACCTCGATGAGCTCGTCCCGCGCCTGCTCGTAGCCGAGTGCGTCCGCCGGGCCCGTGGCCTCGTCCGTCTTGCTGGTCATGTGCCCCACCCTAAATGTCGGTTCGTACGGCGGATTCAGCGGTTTCTGCGGACTCTGCGGACTCGACGGCTCGTACGGTGAACTCGCCCTCGGCGACCCGGGCCCGCAGCTCCTCGCCGGCGGTCACGTCGTCCGCCGCCCGCACCACCGCGCCGTCCGTCTTCTGCAGCACCGCGTAGCCCCGCTGGAGCGTCGCGGCGGGGGAGAGGCCCACCACGCGCGCGTGGGTGTGCGTCAGCTCCGACTCGGCGCGGTCGAGGAGATGCCCGAGCGTGCGGCGGCTGCGGTCGACGAGCGCCGACACCTGCTCCTCACGCTCCTCGATCATGCGGTGCGGATTCTCCATGGAAGGGCGGGCGAGGGCGTGCGCGAGGCCGCGGTCCTCGCGATCCAGGAAGGCGTCCATGCAGCGCCGGGCCCGGTCCCGCAGCCACCGCACGCGCTCGTACTCCTCGCCGACGTCCGGCACGACCTTCTTGGCGGCGTCGGTCGGGGTGGAGGCACGCAGGTCCGCCACGTAGTCGAGCAGGGGGTTGTCCGGCTCGTGCCCGATGGCGGAGACGACGGGCGTACGGCAGGAGGCGACGGCCCGCACGAGCTGCTCGTCCGAGAACGGCAGCAGGTCCTCCACGCTGCCGCCGCCGCGCGCCACGATGATCACGTCGACGGCGTCGAGAGCGTCAAGATCCTTCACGGCCTGGACGACCTGCGGCACGGCGTGCACGCCCTGCACCGGGACGTTGCGCACCTCGAAGCGGACGGCGGGCCAGCGGTGCCGCGCGTTCTCCAGGACGTCCCGCTCGGCGGCGGAGGCGCGGCCGGTGACGAGCCCGATGAGCTGCGGCAGGAAGGGCAGCGGCTTCTTCCGGTCCGCGGCGAACAGCCCCTCCCCGGCGAGGCTCTTCTTCAACTGCTCGATCCGCGCGAGCAGCTCTCCCACGCCGACGGGCTTTATCTCCACGGCCCGCAGGGACAGCTGCCCCCGGGGCGCGTACCACTCGGGCTTGGCGTGGACGACGACCCGGGCGCCCTCGGAGACGACGTCCGCGACGGCGTCGAACACCTGGCGGTAGCAGGTGACGCTGACGGAGATGTCGTGCGAGGGGTCGCGCAGCGTCATGAAGACCACTCCGGCGCCGGGCCTGCGGGACAGCTGGGTGATCTGCCCCTCGACCCACACGGCGCCGAGCCTGTCGATCCACCCGCCGATGAGCCGCGACACCTCGCCGACGGGCAGCGGAGCATCCGCGGACGTGTTCAAAGCCATGCGCCGAGCGTATCGGCACCCTCTGACACGGCCGGGTTTCCGCCCCGGCGAGGGGGACGAGCGTTTCCCGCTCCTACGTTGCGGACTGGACCCCGAGTCTCGGATGGGCGGGCGGGAGACATCCGCCGCGAAGCGGCGGCCTAGGCATCCCCACGACGAGCCCGCTGCCCAAAGAGCACAACGAGCCCCACGACGAGCCAGATCGCCCCCACCACCTGCGCGGACCCCGCGGCTTCCACGATCACCGCGATGGTGATGGCGGCCCCGAGCACGGGGACCAGCACATGCCGCCACCAACTGACCGCCCCGCCCCGCTTCTGCACGGCGAACCACCCCACGACACTCGCGTGCAGAAGCACGAACGCGGTCAAGGCCCCCACATTCACCACCGAGACCAGGTGATCCATCCCGTCGTCACGCCGAGCCGCCCACACCGCGGCGACCATAGTGATCACGGCCGCACACAGAAGCGCTACCCGAGGTGTCCCGGAGTCGGTCTTCGACAGGGCCCCCGGCAGCCGCCGGTCGCGCGCCATGGCGAACAGCAGCCGCCCCGCCGCGGCCTGCCCCGCCAGCGCCGCGAACGCCGCCCCGATCGCCTTGCTGACGGCCACCAGGTCGTGCAGCCAGTCCCCGACCGCCGAGTCGACCGCATCGTAGAAGGCCGACCCCTGCTTGGCCGGCTCGGCGGCCAGCTGTGCCGACGACATCGGCTCCAGGAGCGCCACCAGATACGTCTGGGCGATGAAGAGGACGCCCGCGAGCGCCAGACAGAACAGCACCGCCCGCGCCACCTTCGCCGAGCCCCCCGTCACCTCCTCCGCGAACGAGGCGATCGCGTCGAAGCCCAGATACGAGAGCACCGCCACCGACACCGCCCCCACCACGGCACCCAGCGCGAACGCCCCCTGCGAGCCGTCCCCGCTCAGCGGCGACAGCCAGTCCCGCCGCGCCCCGTCCTGCGCCAGTACGACGATCGCCGACACCACGAAGACGAGGAGGACCACGATCTCCATGGCGAGCACCAGGAACCCGACCCGCGCCGCCGCCCGTACGCCCCACAGGTTCAGCGCGGTCGTCACCAGGACCGCGATCGCCGTCCACACCCACCGGGAGACGGAGGGCACGAGCGCCTCCATCGCGATCCCGGAGAAGAGATAGGCGACCGCCGGGATGAGGAGATAGTCGAGCATCGCCATCCACCCGGCGATGAACCCGGGGCCGTTCCCGAGCCCCACGCGCGCGTAGGCGAAGACCGAACCCGCCTGGGGGACGACCTTCACCATCTGGGCGTAGCTGAAAGCGGTGAACGCCATCGCGATGGTGGCGATGATGTAGACCAGCGCCACGGCGCCGTGCGACTTGGCGTCGAGCGTCCCGAAGACTCCGACCGGTGCCATCGGGGCGATGAACAGCAGACCGTAGACGACGAGATCACGGAAGCCGAGACTGCGCCGCAGCCCGTCGCCCTCCGCGGCGGTGCCGGGGTGGGCACCGGTCGTCGCCTCTGAGTTGCCGGAGTAACCGGACATCGTGCCTCCGTAAGTGAACGCAGGCCTCCAGTCTCCCCAAGAAGCCGATCTTTGACGCGCTGGGCTCGGCCTTACGATGGGGGGCATGACTGCTTCGACTCCTGCCCGCCGAGTCCTGCTCGCCGCCCCCCGCGGCTATTGCGCGGGTGTGGACCGTGCCGTGATCGCCGTCGAGAAGGCCCTTGAGCAGTACGGGGCCCCGATCTACGTACGCCACGAGATCGTCCACAACAAGTACGTGGTGCAGACCCTGGAGAAGAAGGGGGCCATCTTCGTCGACCAGACGGCGGAGGTTCCCGAGGGCTCCATCGTCATGTTCTCCGCGCACGGAGTGGCGCCGACGGTCCACGCGGAGGCCGCCGAGCGGAAACTGGCGACGATCGACGCGACGTGCCCCCTGGTCACGAAGGTCCACAAGGAAGCCGTCCGGTTCGCCAAGGACGACTTCGACATCCTCCTGATCGGCCACGAGGGCCACGAGGAGGTCATCGGCACGTCCGGTGAGGCGCCCGACCACATCACGCTGGTCGACGGCCCCGACGACGTCGCGAACGTCGAGGTCCGCGACCCGGACAAGGTCGTCTGGCTCTCCCAGACCACGCTTTCCGTCGACGAGACCATGGAGACGGTCGACGCCCTCAAGGTCAAGTTCCCGGGCCTGATCTCCCCGCCCAGCGACGACATCTGCTACGCCACGCAGAACCGCCAGATCGCGGTGAAGAAGCTGGCGGAGGACGCCGAGCTGGTCATCGTCGTCGGCTCCAAGAACTCCTCGAACTCGATCCGCATGGTCGAGGTCGCCCTGGACGCGGGCGCCCCCGCCTCGCACCTGGTCGACGGCGCCGACGAGATCGACGAGGCCTGGCTGGAGGGCGTGACCACGGTCGGCCTCACCTCGGGCGCCTCCGTGCCGGACGTCCTGGTGGACGGCGTCATCGAGTGGCTGGCCGAGCGGGGCTACGGCGACGTGGAGACGGTGAAGACGGCCGACGAGTCGATCACCTTCTCGCTGCCGAAGGAGCTCCGCCGTGACCTGCGCGCCGAGGCCGCGGAGCTGTCCCAGAAGTAACGCGGAGCTCAGGCGCTGGCCGTACGGTGGGTCTCATGCAGATCTTCGGTGTGGACATCGGCGGATCAGGGATCAAGGGCGCTCCCGTTGACCTGAACCGTGGAGACCTGGCAAAAGAGCGGCACAAGGTACTGACCCCGCAACCGGCCACGCCCGACGGCGTGGCCGACAAGGTGCAGGAGGTCGTCGAGCACTTCGGGTGGACGGGCCCCGTCGGCGCCACGTTCCCCGGCGTGATGACCGGCGGCACGGCGCGCACGGCGGCCAACGTGGACAAGAGCTGGATCGGCACGGACATCCAGGGCCTGGTCTCGGACCGCCTCGGCGGCGTCCCCGTCACCGTCCTGAACGACGCGGACGCGGCGGGCGTGGCCGAGATGCACTTCGGCGCGGGCCGCGGCCGTACGGGCACGGTCATCCTGCTGACCCTCGGCACGGGCATCGGCAGTGCCCTCTTCACCGGCGGCCGGCTCGTCCCGAACACCGAGCTCGGCCACCTGGAGCTGCACGGACACGACGCGGAGAAGAAGGCGTCGTCCAAGGCCAAGGAGGACGAGGACCTCGACTGGGAGCACTGGGCGCACCGCGTGCAGAAGTATCTGGCGCACGTGGAGATGCTGTTCTCGCCCGAGCTGTTCATCATCGGCGGCGGCGTGAGCCGCAAGTCCCACAAGTTCCTGCCGCTGATCAAGGGCATCCGGGCGGATCTGGTCCCCGCTGAGCTGCAGAACAACGCGGGGATCGTGGGCGCGGCGATGGCGGCGGCGGACAAGGTGTAGCGGTGGACGAGGTGTAGGGCCACGCCGTTGTTCGTGGCGCATGCCTCCTACGCGGTGGGCATGCGCCTCTTGGCTCCCTGGGGCCGGGGCCGGGGCCGGGGCCCGGTCGGGGCGGAGGACGCGGCCCGCGCCCGGCGCCGCTGTCCCATGAGCTTGATGCGGCGCACGGTGACGATCAGACCGGCGGCGAGCGTCCCGGCGTACAGCCAGCCCGCGTGCAGCGCGAGCGACGTGATCAGCCCCATGAAGTGGCCGCCGAAGCCGCCGCCGTTGCCCCCGGAGATCGGCACGAGGCCGACGGCGAAGGCGATCGGCACGGCCACCGGAGCGGTCACCAGGTCGGCGGGCCGCACCCAGAACGCGGTCAGCACGCTCACGGGCAGGAAGAGCACGCCGTACGCGACGCCCGAACTCCCGAAGAGCAGCCACAGCAGACAGGCGAGCAGGAACATCGCCGCGGAACAGAAGAGACCGCTGCCGAGCCCCGTGAGACGCGGGTTCGGCATGCCGCGCAGCGTGCGGTAGAGGGGCAGCGCGCGCAGTTTGCGTACGAAGGGCGGGAGGGGGCGGCGGGGGCGGGACGTGGCGCGGTAGACCGCCGCGCCGTCGCCGGGCCTGCCCTGCGGGGGCAGGGGCGCGGTGCGTCGCGGCCGGGCCGGAGGCTGGGGGGGACGCGTCCTGTGTTGCTCCACCGGACCAACCTAGGTCGAGCCGTACCGATAATCCTGCCTGGGACACGCCCTTTGGCCGACCTTGGCCATGCGTTCGACAGGGGAGCGATACGCCGACGAGGGCGGGGCCCGCACGCCGTAGACTGGGGGATCGCCCTACGGTCGCTCCGGCCCTCCGGGCCGTCCACCCACAGCACTCACGTACGGGAAGTCGCAACGTGTCGCTCACGATCGGAATCGTCGGTCTGCCGAATGTCGGCAAGTCGACCCTGTTCAACGCCCTGACCAAGAACGACGTGCTGGCGGCCAACTACCCGTTCGCCACGATCGAGCCGAATGTCGGCGTGGTCGGCGTCCCCGACCCCCGCCTCACCAAGTTGGCCGAGATCTTTTCCTCGCAGAAGGTCCTCCCGGCGACGGTCGACTTCGTCGACATCGCGGGCATCGTGCGCGGCGCGAGCGAGGGTGAGGGCCTGGGCAACAAGTTCCTCGCGAACATCCGCGAGTCGGACGCGATCTGCCAGGTCATCCGTGCCTTCAAGGACGAGAACGTCGTGCACGTGGACGGCAAGGTCTCGCCCAAGGACGACATCGAGACGATCAACACGGAGCTGATCCTCGCGGACCTCCAGACGATCGAGAAGGTCCTCCCGCGCCTCCAGAAGGAATCGCGCATCAAGAAGGACGTCGCCCCGAAGGTGAAGGCGGTCGAGGAGGCCCAGGCGATCCTGGAGAAGGGCGACACCCTCTTCTCGGCAGGCATCGTCCAGGGCTCGGGCAAGGAAGAACTCCTCCACGACCTGCACCTCCTCACCACCAAGCCGTTCCTCTACGTCTTCAACGTGGACGAGGACGAGCTGACGGACGACGAGTTCAAGGCCGCGCAGAGCGCCCTGGTCGCCCCCGCGGAGGCGATCTTCCTCAACGCGAAGCTGGAGTCGGAGCTCGTGGAGCTGGAGGAGGACGAGGCCCTCGAACTCCTCCAGTCGGTGGGCCAGGAGGAGCCGGGCCTCGCCACCCTCGCCCACGTGGGCTTCCGCACCCTCGGCCTCCAGACGTACCTCACCGCCGGCCCCAAGGAATCCCGCGCCTGGACGATCCCCCAGGGCGCCACGGCCCCCGAGGCCGCGGGCGTGATCCACACGGACTTCCAGAAGGGCTTCATCAAGGCCGAGGTCATCTCCTTCGAGGACCTGGTCGAAACGGGCTCGGTCGCCGAGGCCCGCGCGAAGGGCAAGGCGCGCATGGAGGGCAAGGAGTATGTGATGCAGGACGGGGACGTGGTGGAGTTCCGGTTCAACGTGTAGTCGAGGTGTCGCCGCACGTTGGATGATGTCGTCGAATGTGCCATGCGGAAGGGGTCGGACTCCGAGGAGTCCGACCCCTTCTGTGATCCCGTGTCGGATCGGGGCTGACTTTTCAGCTGCTTCGGGGCGGTGTGAGCTTGTCGAGGTCCAGGCTGATCTCGAAAGGCACCGGGCGCTGGAGGGTGCCCCGGAAGATGCCGGCGGGTGCGTAGGCGCCGGTGGGTTCGTCGAGCTCGTAGACGTGTACGGCGGGTGCCCCGTCCTCGTCCTCGATGCACCAGTAGTGCGGGATGCCGGCGTCCGCGTACTTGCGGAGCTTTACTGTGCGATCGCGATGGGCGGACTCGGGGGAGACGACCTCGATGACGAGCTGGACGTCTTGCGGCGCGAACCAGGTGCGGTCGCCGTCGAAGTCGGCCGTCGTCACCAGTAGGTCCGGCTCGGGGCGGTTGCGCGGGTCGAGCTTGATGGTCATCTCGCGGCTGACTCTGGTGTCGGCGGGCACCTGCTCCATGAGTGCGACCGTGAGCATGGTGACGAGGTGGCCACGCCATCACCTCTGGGGCGACATCATGAAGACGAGGGCGCCATCGATCAGCTCGGTGTGGCGGGGTGCCTCGGGGAGGCGGTCCAGGTCCTCCGCGAACCAGCCTTCCGCGCCAGGCGGGCGCATCCAGTCGGGCAGTGCGGTCATGGGACAACCCTAGCGATTGTGGCCGTCACGGGGGGAGCGTCGATTCCCGGAGCTCAAGGGGCCGGCTCCTTTGGGAGTCGGCCCCTTTCTGTTGCTCTGGGGTGTCTTACAGGAGGCGCTTGCGGCACCAGAGGACGGTGAATGCGGTGACGGCTGCGGTGAGGGTGAGCATGATGGCTGTGCCGAGCCACTGCATCGTGTGCATCTGGTCGATGGGGAGGTAGTCCATCGACCAGCCGACGACGTGCTTGGACTCCAGGCAGGCGGTGTGTGCCTTTGCGTCGTCCATCTTGTCGAGGCACGTCATCCAGTCCAGGCGGTCTCCGGAGCTGGTGATGAAGTCGGTGCCCTGGCCCTGCTGCACGGCCTGGGCGGGCAGTTCCGGCTGCTTGGCGCCGGGGCCGACGCCCTTGTCGGTGCTGACCGTCATGACGTGTCCCAGGTTCACCCGGAACCGGTCCCAGACGAGCCCGATCGCCACGACGATGCCGAGCGTGACCACCATCGACACCAGCGTGCGGCGCAGGACCATGCCGACCGCCACGCCCACGGTGAAGGTCAGCAGGGCGTAGGCCACCGGCATGGCTCCGGTGACGTCGAAGATCACGCCGCTGGTCCATTCCATCTGCTGGGCACTCATCCTGACCGGGCTCCACCACCAGTTGTAGACGGCGGAGAGCACGCCGGTGGACAGCGCGATCAGTGCGGCGGGCACGGCGAGCTTCGTGGTGATCCACCGGAGCCTGCTGACGGACTGCGACGTCACCAGCTTGGCCGTGCCGGTCTCCAGGTCGCCCGCGACGAGCGGGGCGCCGAGGAGGACACCCGCCAGGACGGGGAGGTAGCCCAGATAGCTTCCGGCGTCGAAGAGACGCTCGCCGAACGGCTCGAAACCGGGCGGCAGACCGCCGGGCTTCTTCTCGGACGGGTCCAGGGTGCGCAGGTAGTCCATCATCTGCCCGCGCAGGAAGACCATGGCGGCCACGGACAGGAGGGTGACGGCGATGATGGTCCAGAACGCGGCGCGGTGCTGGCGCCAGACGAGCCACGTCGTACCGCCGAGCCTGGGGATCAGGCGTCGGGGGCTCCGACCCTGCTGCGGGTGGCCTTCGGGTGCCGTGGGGGCCGGGGCCTGAGTGAGCGTGCTCATGCGGTCACCGTCTTCTGCTGGTCGCGGGCGATGATGTCGTGGATGTCGCCCGCCTGGGCGCTGGGGGCGATCAGCGGAGGCGCGTCGGGCGACCGCAGATAGGCCAGGAGAAGCTCCTCCAGGGTGGGCGGCTCGGCCTGCCCGCCGTACTGGACGGGTGTGCCGAGACGTACCAGGACACCCGGACGTCCCTCGTCGTTGCGGGACTCGATGACCCGGTGGGGGGCGAGGGCGGGGGACGTGGCGGCCGTCGGGACGGCGAACAGGGCGTGTGCGGCGCGCAGTTCGTTCACCTCGCCCGCCAGCCGCAGACCGCCGTTCGCGACGACGACGAGGTAGTCGCAGATGTGCTGGAGCTCGGCGAGCATGTGCGACGACACCAGTACCGTCGTGCCGTGCTGGGCTGCCTCCGTCTTGAGCGTCGTCATGAGCTCGCGGCGGACCAGCGGGTCCAGATCGGACATCGGCTCGTCGAGGATGAGCAGATCGGGGCGCTTCCCGAAGGCCAGGGCGAAGGCCACTCGGGTGCGCTGCCCGCCGGACAGGGTCCCGATCTTTGCCTGCATCGGCACCCCGCCCGCGTTGACGATGCCTTCCGCGACACCCTGGTCCCAGCGGGGGTTGAGTTCGCGGCCGAGGCGCAGGGTCTCGGCGACGGTGAAGCGCCGGAACAGCGGCTTCTCCTGGGACAGGAACGCGGTGCGCAGGACCGCCTCCCTCGACCCCGGTACGGCGCCGAACACCCGCAGGGCGCCGGCCGTCGGCTGGATCATGTTGGTGGCCAGGCTCATCAGGGTGCTCTTGCCCGCGCCGTTGGGGCCGACGAGGCCGCACACCCGCCCGGCGGGCAGCCGGAAGGAGACGTCCCGCAGTGCCCAGCCGCGCCGGTACCTCTTGCCGAGTCCGTGGGCCTCGATCGCCGATGCTCCGAGGGAGGGCGGGGGCCCGAACCCCATTCCGTTTCCGTGGTGCATCGCTGAGTGGCCGTGGTCCATGGGTGGCTCCTGTACGTGGGGAGAGGAGGGGGGGAGCGCGGAGGGGAGACGGGAGGGGGTGACCGGGGCGGTCACGGTCACGGTCTCGGTCTTCCCGCGGGGCGCGGCTGCGAGCGGTGCCCGGCTGTTCCGTCGCCCCGGCCGACGCTCCGGCATCCCGGGGCGGGGAGCAGTCCCCCGGGGCGGGCTCCAGCACCTGCGGGGTTCCCCGCCGGGGTGAGGTCGGCCGTGATCATGACATGCTCCCTGTGTGGTGAAACCCGTGTGGTGAGACCGCGTGGCGGAAGGCGATTGCCGCCCCGACCGCCGCCCCGGTGGACACCACTCTTCTCCGCCGCGTCCCGCGGCGGATCGGGCGAAAGGCAGATCTTGTGCGGCCGGCTCCGACTTTCGGCCGGTCCGCGGAGGGACGACGGTGAGAGAGATGACGGACGCGGCGGAGACGGCGCACGAAGCGGCCCCGCCCGCGGCGACACACCTGGGCACATCCCCGGCCGCGAGCACAGCCATGGCCGCGGCCACTCGTGGCAAGGGGCGCGCCCTGCAGGCCCTGCCCGTCCAGATCTGGGCCCTGCTCGTCTGCGGTCTGTTCGGCCTGGTCGTGCTGGACACGTTGGGCGGTGCCTACTGGATCGAGAGGCACGGCCCCGCCAAGCTGATCGGCGTCCTGGTGGCCATCGGTGTCGTCATGGCCTCGCCCCGGCTCGGCAGCCGGGCACTGCCGGGCGTCGCCTGCGTACTCGCGGTGGTGTCGCTCTGCCTCTCGGTATGGCTGCACCTGGAGATGCGGGTCGCCTCGCAGGCGTTCGGACTCGCCGAACCGGCCGCACTGGTGTGGCTCGTGCTGGTCGTCGCCCGACGAGGGAAGCCGTCCTGGGCGACGGTGGCCGTCCCCCTGCTGTTCATGGCGATCGTGCTGCGGCCGGTGTCGATCTCGGTACGGCAGAACATGGTCATCATGGCGCTGATCTACGCCCTGGCCGCGGTCACCGCATTGGGCATCGGCCTCGGGATACGTCTGCTCCTGGTGGACCGGCGGCGACAGGCGGCGGCTCTCAGGCTGGAGCAGCGGACGGAGTTCGCCAGGGACCTGCACGACTTCGTCGCCCACCACGTGACCGGCATCGTCGTACAGGCACAGGGAGCCCAGGTGATGGCCGGCCGGAAGCCCGAGCTCGTGCCGCCCGCGCTGCAGCGGATCGAGCAGGCGGGCTCGGAGGCGCTGACCTCCATGCGCCACATGGTGGGGATGCTGCGCGACGCCGACGGGGAAGTGGCGCTGACGCCGCTGGCCGGCATCGACGAAGTGCGTTCGCTCGTCGAGGAGTTCTCGGCGGTCGGTGGCGCCCGGGCCCGGCTCGATCTGCAAGGGAGCTTCGACGACCTGCCGGTGGAAGTGACCACCACCGCCCACCGGGTGGTGATGGAGGCCCTCACCAACGTACGCAAGCACGCCCACGGATGCACCGAGGTGCGGGTGCGCGTGGACCGCTCGGGAGACCGGGTCGCCGTACGGGTCACCGACGACGGACGGCCGCGGCACGTCTCCGGCAGCGGTTTCGGGCTGAAGGGGCTGGCCGAGCGGGTGGGCCTGATCGGCGGAAGCGTCCAGGCGGGCCCGGTGACGGCAGGCGGCTGGGGCGTCGAGGCGACGCTCCCCATGACACCGGTGCCACCGGAATCCCAGGGAGCCCAGACAAACCGGACGTCATCGGCGTCCTCGACAGGGACGGTGTCCTCGTGACGATCCGAGTGCTCATCGCCGACGACCAGGCCATGGTCCGCGCCGGGTTCGCGATGATCCTGGCCGCGGAGGACGACATCGACGTCGTCGCGGAGGCCGTGGACGGCGTGCATGCCGTGGAACTCACCCAGCGCCACCGGCCCGACGTGGTGCTCATGGACATCCGGATGCCCCGCATGGACGGGCTGGAGGCACTGCGCAGGCTGACCCGCCCCGGCACCGTGAACCCGCCGAAGGTCGTCGTGGTGACGACGTTCGACGACGACGAGTACGTCCAACGAGCCCTGGGCGAGGGCGCTTCCGGGTTCCTGATCAAGGACTCAGGACCCGCCCTCCTCGTCGAGGCGATCAGGGCTGCCGCCTCGGGCGAGGCGCTGGTGAGCCCGGCCATCACGGTCCGGTTGCTGCAACGCCTCAACAGCGCGGTGCCCACCCCGCACCGGCAGCCGCACACCGCGCTCTCCGTGCGGGAGGAGGATCTGGTGCGGCTGGTGGCCAGAGGCCTCACCAACGCCGAGATCGCCACCGAACTGACCATCTCGGTGGGCACGGTGAAGACCCATCTCGCCAACGTGCAGACCAAGTTGACCGCCCGCAACCGCGTGGAGATCGCCGCCTGGGCGTGGGAGTCGGGGCTGGTGGAGGGGCGAGGCTGACCCACGTGGCCCCGGACAACCGGTGCCACGGGGGACGCAAGATCTTGATGAATTCGAGCAAGAAGTTCGCTTGCCTGGGTGCCGGCCCTCACGCTCCTCGCTCCGTGCAAACCATCCGCTGGCCAGGCGCATGTCGCCCCGGGCCCCGGCGGTGCTGCGGCGCACGGTGAACACCCTTGCTGTGTACAGGAGTTACATGGTGTGCGTGAAGCGTTGACATTCCTGAGGCGTGGGGCAAATCTGTGGTCCTGCAAGTGCAAAAAATCGACTGGACTCAGAAAATTCCGCATAGACCCATGCGCGTCGTGAGTTCACGTCAGGAACTTCCCCCAGTACTCCCAGTTCCCCCGGCACTCCCAGTTCCTCCAGTACTCCCAGTTCCCCCGCCCCGTTATCTTCTTCGCGGTTCCGCAATGGGACCGCTGGCCTCCGGGCCCGGCATGACTGTTGCCCCCTGTCGAACCGATGACCTGGGGGGTGGTGTCACCGGGCCCGAGAGGCGCCGTTGGAGACGCTGATGAGAGGTCCGACCACCGCCTGGCCTGGCGCAATGCCCGGCCGTTCGCGGGCGGCAGGTCTGCATAACGTGGATGCGCGCATACGACGCCAACGCCCTGGCCAGCACCGCACGAACCTCGTTAGGGAGGATGGGTTGGACAACATCGACGACGTGGGCGTCTTCCTGGGTCTGGACGTCGGCAAGAGCGCCCATCACGGGCACGGCCTCACCCCGGCCGGGAAGAAGGTCTTCGACAAGCAGCTGCCCAACAGCGAGCCGAAACTGCGGGCCGTCTTCGACAAGCTGACCGCCAAGTTCGACACCGTCCTGGTGATCGTGGACCAGCCCGCCTCCATCGGCGCCCTGCCCCTGACCGTCGCCCGGGACGCCGGCTGCAAGGTCGCCTACCTGCCCGGTCTGTCGATGCGACGCATCGCCGACCTCTACCCCGGCGAGGCGAAAACCGACGCCAAGGACGCCGCGGTGATCGCGGACGCGGCCCGGACCATGCCACACACCCTGCGCTCGTTGGAACTGACCGACGAGATCACCGCCGAGCTGACCGTGCTGGTGGGCTTCGATCAGGACCTGGCGGCCGAGGCGACCCGCACCTCCAACCGGATACGCGGCCTGCTCACCCAGTTCCACCCCAGCCTGGAGCGCGTCCTTGGCCCGCGCCTGGACCACCAGGCCGTGACCTGGCTGCTGGAACGCTACGGGTCCCCGGCCGCGTTGCGGAAAGCCGGCCGCCGCAGGCTCGTTGAGGTGATCCGGCCCAAGGCTCCGCGCATGGCCCAGCGGCTGATCGACGAGGTCTTCGACGCGCTCGACGAGCAGACCGTCGTGGTCCCGGGCACCGGCACCCTCGACGTCGTGATCCCCTCCCTGGCCCGTTCGCTCACGGCTGTCCACGAGCAACGACGAGCTCTGGAAGCGCAGATCGGACAGCTGCTGGAGGCTCACCCTCTTTCCGCGGTCCTGACCTCGATTCCGGGGGTCGCGGTCAGGACCGCCGCCACCTTGCTGGTCACCGTCGGCGACGGCACCGGCTTCCCCACCGCCGCCCACCTGGCCTCCTACGCCGGCCTCGCCCCCACGACCAAGTCATCCGGGACATCGATCCACGGCGAACACGCCCCCCGAGGCGGCAACCGGCAACTCAAACGGGCGATGTTCCTGTCCGCGTTCGCCGCCCTGCACGATCCCGCCTCCCGCGCCTACTACGACAAATGCCGGGCCAGAGGAAAGACCCACACACAAGCCCTCCTCCGGCTCGCCCGGCAACGGATCAACGTGCTGTTCGCGATGCTCCGCGACGGCACCTTCTACGAACCCCGCACCCCACGCCTCGCTTGACGAAAGACATAGAGGCACCCCCGTGGAACAGAGGACGACGCCATGAGACGGAAGCAACGCAGCCGGCGGCTGATCCCCGCCCTGCTCAGTGCTGGACTGATAGCCCTCGGCATTGTGCCCCTCGGCTCCGGCGCGGCCACCGCGCGGCCCGCCGCCGAGCCCGTGAACCTCGCCCTGAACAAGCCGATCGAGGCGTCCTCGTCGACGCAGAACTACTTCGCCACGAACGCCAACGACAACAGCACCAGCACCTACTGGGAGTCGAGCGGCCATCCGTCGACGCTGACGGTGAAGCTCGGCGCCAACGCAGACCTCGCCTCGGTCGTCGTCAAGCTCAACCCCGACGCCGCCTGGTCGACCCGCACGCAGAGCATCGAGGTGCTCGGGCGTGAGCAGGCCGCCCAGGACTTCAAGTCCGTGAAGGCGCGGGCCGATTACTCGTTCAACCCGTCCGGGAATCAGAACTCCGTGACGATCCCGGTCAGCGGCCGGTACGCCGACGTACAGCTGAAGATCTTCGGCAACAGCTCCGGATACGGCGCCCAGGCCGCCGAGTTCCAGGTCATGGGGACCCCGGCCCCCAACCCCGACCTGACCGTCTCGAACCTCACCTGGGATCCCGCGCAGCCCTCCGAGAGCGACACGATCAACGTGAACGCGACGGTACGCAACACCGGCAGCGCGGCAGCCGCCGCGACCACGGTGAACGTCAGTCTCGGCGGCACCGTCGCGGGCAGTGCTCCGGTGCCCGCGCTCGGCGCCGGGGAGTCGGCCGTCGTCAAGGTCGGCATCGGCAAGCGGGCACAGGGGAGTTACACCGTGTCCGCGGTGGTCGACCCGACCGACACGATCGACGAGCAGAACGACGACAACAACAGCCGTACTGCGGAAAGCAAGTTGACGGTCGGTCAGGCTCCCGGGCCCGACCTGGAGGTCACCGGGATCACGTCCAGCCCGGCCAACCCCGCCGTCGGCGCGAAGGTCACCTTCGCGGCGAAGGTCCACAACCGCGGTACCAGCGGCGTGAGCGCGGGATCGGTGGCCCGGCTGACGGTGGGCGGCACCACGCTCAACGGCACGACTCCGGCCATCGCCGCGGGTGAGACGGCCACCGTGAACATCAGCGGCAGCTGGACCGCCGCCAGCGGCGGTGCCACGCTCACCGCGACCGCGGATGCCACGAACGCCGTCGCCGAGACCAACGAGAACAACAACGTCTTCGCGCGCTCCATCGTCGTCGGGCGCGGGGCGGCCGTCCCTTACGTCGAGTACGAGGCGGAGGACGCCCGGTACGAGGGCACCCTCCTGGAGGCCGACGCGGAACGCACCTTCGGTCACACCAACTACGCATCGGAGTCCTCGGGACGCAAGTCGGTGCGCCTCAATTCCGCTGGCCAGTATGTGGAGTTCACCTCGACGAGCGCGTCCAACTCCATCGTCGTACGCAACTCCATCCCCGACGCGCCGGGCGGCGGCGGCCAGGAGAAGACCCTCAGCCTCTACGCGGACGGCAAGTTCGTGCAGAAGCTGAATCTCTCCTCCAAGCACAGCTGGCTGTACGGCAACACCGATCAGCCCGAGGGTCTGACCAACACCCCGGGCGGCGACGCGCGGCGGCTCTTCGACGAGTCGCACGCACTGCTCGCGCAGACGTATCCGCAGGGCACCAAGTTCAAGCTGCAGCGCGACGCCGGTGACGACGCCGCGTTCTACATCGTCGACCTGGTCGATCTGGAGCAGGTGGCCCCCGCGGCTAGCAAGCCCGCCGAGTGCACCTCGATCACCACGTACGGAGCGATCCCGAACGACGGCATCGACGACACGGCCGCGATCCAGCGCGCCGTGACGGCCGACCAGAACGGCGACATCGCCTGCGTGTGGATCCCGGCGGGACAGTGGCGCCAGGAGCAGAAGATCCTCACCGACGACCCGCTGAACCGCGGCCAGTTCAACCAGGTGGGCATCCGTGACGTCACGATCCGCGGTGCGGGCATGTGGCACTCGCAGCTCTACACGCTGACCCCGCCGCAGGACGCGGGCGGCATCAACCATCCGCACGAGGGCAACTTCGGCTTCGACATCGACGACAACACCAAGATCTCCGGCATCGCCATCTTCGGCTCGGGCACCATCCGCGGCGGCGACGGCAACGCGGAGGGCGGCGTCGGTCTCAACGGCCGCTTCGGCAAGAACACGAAGATCGACGACGTATGGATCGAGCACGCCAACGTCGGCACCTGGGTCGGCCGCGACTACAGCAACATCCCCGAGCTGTGGGGCCCCGGCGACGGCCTGGAGTTCAGCGGGATGCGGATACGCAACACGTACGCCGACGGCATCAACTTCACCAACGGCACCCGCAATTCGACCGTCTTCAACTCCTCGTTCCGCAACACCGGTGACGACGCGCTCGCCGTGTGGGCCAGCAAGTACGTCAAGGACACGTCGGTGGACGCCGGTCACGACAACGTCTTCCGCAACAACACGGTGCAGCTGCCCTGGCGGGCCAACGGCATCGCGGTGTACGGCGGTTACGGCAACAAGATCGAGAACAACCTCGTGTACGACACCATGAACTACCCCGGCATCATGCTCGCGACCGACCACGACCCGATCCCCTTCACCGGGGAGACGCTGATCGCGAACAACGGGCTCTACCGCACCGGCGGCGCGTTCTGGAACGAGGACCAGGAATTCGGCGCCATCACGCTGTTCGCGCAGGGTCCTTCCATCCCCGGCGTCACGATCCGCGACACCGACATCCATGACTCGACGTACGACGGCATCCAGTTCAAGACGGGTGGCGGTGCCATGCCGGACGTGACGATCTCCGACGTGACGATCTCCAAGTCCAACAACGGCTCCGGCATCCTCGCCATGGGCGGCGCACGCGGCAGCGCGACGCTCACGGACGTGACGATCACCGACTCGCGGGACGGGAACATCCTGATCGAGCCCGGCTCGCAGTTCGTGATCAATGGAGGAGGCGCCAAGAAGTCCGCCGCCCGGAGTTTCTCCCTCCGGTAACGGCGGAGGTGGCGTCGAAGCGGGGTCATGCCGTGGGGGCGTGACCCCGCTTCTGCCTACCGGGCGAGCACCCCGGCCGCGACGCCCGCCGGGACCGCCGCGTAGCCCAGCGGCCGGGTGGTGAACGTGCCCCGGCCCTGCGTACGGCTGCGCAGACGTGACGCGTAGCCGAACAGCTCGGACAGCGGCACCGTCGCCGTGACCGTGACCGTGACCGTGGCCGTGCCGGAGCGGGTGGCCGAATCCGTGACCCGGCCGCGACGTGCCGCCAGGTCACCGAGCACTCCGCCCACCGCGTCCTCCGGCAGTGTCGCCGTCAACTCCACCACCGGTTCCAGGAGTTCCATCCGCGCCGCCCGAAGTGCCGTACGCAGGGCGAACCTGCCCGCCGTCCGGAACGCCATCTCCGAGGAGTCCTTGGAGTGGGTCGCCCCGTCGGTGAGCGTGACGCGCAGACCCGTCACCGGATGCCCGCCGAGGGGGCCCTCGGCGAGAGCGTCCCGGCAGCCGGCCTCCACCGCCCGGATGTACTCCTGCGGCACCCGGCCCCCGGTGACCGTGGCGGCGAAGGCGAAGGTGTCGGCCGCGAAGGTGTCTGTCGTGCCCGGCTGTGCCTCCAGTGGGTCGACGTCCAGGACCACGTGCGCGAACTGGCCTGCCCCGCCGTCCTGTTTGACGTGCCGGTACACCAGACCCGACACCCCACGCACGACCGTCTCGCGGTACGACACCTGCGGGCGGCCGACGCCGACCTCGATGCCGTGAGCCCGGCGGATCTTCTCCGCCGCGACCTCCAGGTGCAGTTCGCCCATGCCGGAAAGGACCGTCTGGCCCGTCTCGCGGTCGACCCGTACCGCCAGCGAAGGATCTTCCTCGACGAGGCGTGCCAGCGCAGACGACAGCCGGCCGCTGTCCACGCTCCTGCGCGCCTCGACCGCCACGGAGACCACCGACGCGGCCACCGCGGGAGGTTCGAGGACCAGCGGCGCCGCGGGGGAGCACAGCGTGGTGCCGGCGCGGGCCGTCTTCAGGCCCACCACGGCCACGATGTCCCCGGTCGTCGCCCGGTCCAGTTCCGCGTGGCGGTCGGCCTGCACGCGCAGGATCCGGCCGATGCGTTCGGTGCGGCCCGTGCCCGCGTCCATCACTGTCTCTCCCTTCGTGATCGTCCCTGAATACACACGCACGTACGTCAGCCGTCCCGTCGCCGTCGCGTTCACCTTGAACGCCAGGCCCGCGAACGGCGCCGCGGGGTCGGCGGGCCGCTCCTGCACGGTGTCGCCCAGGGTCCCGCGCACCGCGGGAACGTCCGTCGGCGACGGCAGGTAGGACACGACCGCTTCGAGCAGCGGCTCGATTCCGCGGTTGCGGTAGGCGGACCCGCACAGCACCACCACGCCCTCACCGCTGAGGGTGAGGTCGCGCAGCGCCGCCGCCAGCGTGGGGGTGGAGAGTGCCGATGCCGTGCAGTACTCCTCCATCGCCGTCGCGTGCAGCTCCGCCACCGTCTCCTCCAGCGCGTGCCTGCGCCGGTGCGCCTCGTCGCGCAGGGTCTCGGGGACCGGCGTCACCTCGTACGTGTCGTTGCCCGCGTGCCAGATCAGCGCACGCATGCCCAGCAGGTCCACGACCCCGGTGAACCCGTCCTCCTGCCCGACCGGCAGCTGCACCACCAGCGGAACCGTGTGCAGGCGCTCCCTGATGGACGCGACAGCCGTGTCGAGGTCGGCGCCCGCCCGGTCCAGCTTGTTGACGAACGCGATCCGCGGCACCGCGTACCGGTCGGCCTGCCGCCACACCGACTCGCTCTGCGGTTCCACGCCCGCGACGGCGTCGAACACCGCGACCGCGCCGTCGAGCACCCGCAGCGAACGCTCCACCTCGTCGGCGAAGTCGACGTGACCCGGGGTGTCGATCAGGTTGATCCGGTGGCCGTCCCAGGAGCAGCTGACCGCCGCGGCGAAGATGGTGATCCCGCGGTCGCGTTCCTGCGCGTCGAAGTCGGTGACGGTCGTGCCGTCGTGGACCTCGCCCCGCTTGTGGGTGGCGCCGGTCAGGAACAGGATCCGTTCGGTGACGGTCGTCTTGCCCGCGTCGACGTGGGCGAGGATGCCGAGGTTCCGTACGTCGGCCGATGAACGGGCCTGCGGGCGTGCGGTGTTGGTGGTGGTCCTGCTGGTGGTGTGGGTGTTGGTGCGCATGGCCCTGGGCCTTTCGGTGTCTTGCGGGGCGGGGCAGCGCGATTTCCGGGCGGGACTGTTCCACGTGACTGTTCCAGGAGCCCGCAGGCAGGAGCGAGCAGGCAGGAGCCGGCAGGGGAGAGCCGGACGGCAGTGGGTCAGGTGGTCAGGTGGGTCAGGTGGTCGCCGCGGACACTCGGTGACGGCCGCGCAGCCGGCACCGCACGCGCGAAGACACCAGGATCACGTCGAACCGGGTCCGGGGAGCGCGGGCAGCTGTGCGGTGACGCATGGCCCGGTCCTCTCCCTCGACTGATCGGTTGACCGATCACTTGGCTTGCGAGTCTAGGCAGCCGTGCCTCCGCCGTCACCGGAATATCCCCGCCCCCCCGCAGCCGGCAGACGATGCCGGGGCCCGAACCCGTGAAGGGATCACAGTCCCCGGCATGAGTTCATGACTGTCGGGACTCCTTCGCGCGCCTTCAGAGTGGACACACTCAGACACTGCGAGGAGCGCGCGCATGGAGGCCACGATCGACCTGCTGGAGCTGCCTGGTGGACGGCTCCGGCATCTCTGGTCGTTGCGCGAGGACGTGGAGGTCGAGTCCGACGCGGTCACGGGGTCCCTGGTGCTCACCTGGGACCAGGGCACCGCCCGCCTGGCGTGCCCGGAGCCGACCGTCCTCGAAGTACTCCGGCGCATGCAACTGGGTCCGGTGCTGCTCGGCAACGCGCTGCTGGACGACGGCGAAGGGGGCCGGGACCGGGACGCGAAGGTCTACGTCATGATGCGGCCGGTGTTCGGGCGCTTTCCCCACCTGCTGGTCCGCACCCTCGCGCTCGACGGACTGAGCAGTCCGCTGCTCTCGTTCGCGCCCCTGCCCGAGGCGAGCGGGGCCTCCCTGACCGTCGTACCCCTGGATCAGTTGGAACCCATCCGGCTCTTCCTCGGCCTCTCCTTCGCGTTCGACCCGCTCACGGCCGTCTTTGAGTCCCGTACGGCCTCGCACCGCCTGGTCATCCACCGGCAGGAGGCCATGATGGTCTTCGCCCTCGCCCTCGCCCGTCCCGTGACGCTGCGGGCCATCACCGCCGTGCTGCCGCTGCCCGCCGACGTGACGGAGGGCATCCTGTGCTACCTCGCGGCGGCGGGAGTGGCTGCCCAGCCAGGGGCCTGACGGCCCCCGGACACCGCTTCCCGATACCGCTCATGGTGGAGCGCGGCCTCACAGCCACCCGGAGTCATTCGCGATGCGGATCGCGTCCACCCTGTTGCGGGCGTTGAGCTTGGTCACCACGGTGGTCAGATAGTTCCGTACGGTCCCCACCGACAGGCGCAGCCGCTTCGCTATCTCGCCGGCGTCCGAACCCTGTGACGTGAGGCGCAGCACCTCGGTCTCGCGGGAGGTGAGCGGGCTGTCCGCGCTGCCCCACGCGGCCAGCGCCAGTTCGGAGTCGATGACCCGCTGGCCCGCCGCCACTTTCCTTACCGCCTGGGCGAGTTCCTGCGGCGGGGCGTCCTTGAGCAGGTATCCGGAGACCTTGGCGGACATCGCGCGGCGCAGTGTGCCGGGGCGGCCGAGGCTGGTGAGGATCAAGGTGCGGCACTGCGGCAGCCGTTCGTGCAGTTGTTCCGCCGCGCTCAGGCCGTCGAGGCCCGGAAGATCGATGTCGATGATGGCGACGTCAGGCTGGAACTCGCGGGCCGTGGAGAGAATCTCGTCGCCGCGTTCCACGCTGGCCACGACATCCAGGTCATGTTCGAGATTCAACAAGGCGACCAATGCGCCTCTCAGCATCTGCATATCCTCAGCGAGCATTACACGGATCATCGATAGCCCCCCATGATTACCCGTATCGCGAACCCCCGTTGTTGCTCGCGGCCACATGTTATCAGCCGACTAGAACACGCCATTCGGATTTATTCGCCCGATTTTCTGGGATTGTTCCGCACTGTTTCGGCCGACGGCCTGCGCGGGCAACTCGGCGACGAGCCGGAACCAGCCCCCGCAGGCCGGGGGTATCTCCTTCTCGCGTTCGGTGATCAGCCGCCCGCCGAGCTCGTCGAGCCGCTGTTTCAGGTTGCCGAGGCCGTTTCCGCTGTCCGGCGAGGGATCGTGATAGTTCTCCACCACACCGTCGTTGATGATGGTGAGCCGTGCCGTTCCGTCGTCGACCACCGCGGTGATGTTGCAGTGCGAAGCCTTGCTGTGGCGCAGCAGATTGGTGACGCCCTCGCGCAGGACGGTGGCGAGCGCCGTGCCGGCCTGCGAACTGATCTTCTCGATGGCCGGGGCGAGGACCACCTCGACCTCGACCTCCGCGGCGTCGAGCACCGACTTGGCCGACGAGACCTCGGAGACGAGCGACATGTCGCGGTAGCTGCGGGCCACCCGGCGCACGTCGCTCAGCGCCTGCCGGGAGATGGCGAGGACCTCCTCCACCTCCTGGTCGGCGCGGGGGTGCTGGGCCCGGACCAGCCGCTGCAGGAGCTCGCTCTTGAGCACGATCGCCGAGATGCTGTAGCCCAGGAGGTCGTGCAAGTCCCTTGCAAGCCGCAGGCGTTCGCTGGCGACCGCCATCCTGGCTATCTCGGCGCGGGCGGCGTACACCTCCTCGACGAGGGACGAGAGCCGGGACAGGCCGTAGACCACCAGGCCGGTGAGCAGGGTGCTCTGGCACATGTAGACGAGGTCGACCACGGACATTCCGCCGATGATCCCCGGGATCAGCAGGCTCAGCCCGGTCACCCCGTAGAGCGGCCAGGCCGCCCGGGGCGGCAGCAGGAGCAGCAGCGATCCGCCGAGGAAGCCCGCCATCGCCCCCCACAGGATGCCGAAGAAGGCCAGGGGCAGATAGGTCAGCAGGGCCTGCGCGCCCAGGGTCGCGGCCTTCGACCAGGGTGCGGCGCGGTCGGCTCCGGGCCTTGAATGCAGGAGTTGCAGGCCGAATACGGCGGAGAGCGTGACGAGACCGGTGATGAGTTCGGGCGTCGAAGGCCCTTGGCTCAGCAGATTGATCGCGGTGATGCCGAGATAGCAGATGAGCGCCGCCAACAGGATGACGTGGGCCAGCCGGGGGGCGGGCCGAGGGCTCCATCGGGAACCGGTCACGTCAGACGTGTCCTTGGTGTCGCTGTGCATCCTCGAAGTGCTCCTCTTCTGCCAGGAGAGCGTACGAGAGCGCGTCCTCGCGGGCGCCCCCGAACCCCGGGCCCGCGGTATTCGGCCACAACGCTCGTCCAGCAGACCTTACGTGGGATGGCTGCGCATCAGTCCCTTCCGGGAAAAACCGTGCTTTCGCATGAACTCGTGGAGAAGGGCTAGGACTTTGCGTGGTGCGTCGTCCGGAGAAATGCCTCTCCTGTTAGACGTCCTGTCAGATGTCCCCACGGGAACTCATGAGTTCCCGTGTCAGACGAACAGCGGGATCGGGTTGAGTTCCTCGTACGGCGTCGGTTCCGCGAGCCTGCCGAGTGCGACGGGCACGTCGTAGAGGCGTCCGGGTGCGTATCGCGCCCAGAAGTGCCTCAGTCCGGGAACGACGACCTTGACCACGGGGAGCCCGATGTCGGGGCGGGTCTGGTCGAGTACGAGCAGATCCATGCCGTGCGAGGCGAGCAGGCCGGTGGCCGCCGAGAGGTCGTCCCGCAGGTCGCCCCGCGCGGTGTAGGACCAGGAGTGGGGCGCGCGGGGTGACGCGTCGGTTGCGGGCGTCACGTAGGTCTGGCTGGCCGTCGTCTCGCGCAGCCACCAGTGCATGGCTTCCGGCTGGTCGACGCGGTAGCCCGAGCCGTCGGGACGCGCGCCGGAGACGGCGGGGAGGAGCTGCCCCATCTCGGTCAGCGCCCGGCGCAGTGCGATGCGGGGATCGAGGTGGGCGCCGAAGCCGAAGATGATGTCCTCGGACGGTTTGTCGGTGCGCCGGGAGAAGGCCGCGACGACGGGGATGCCGAGGTCGGCCGTGAGGTCGAGCGCCCAGATCTCGCGGTTCAACCGGCGGTACCCATCGCTCAGTTGGTCGATGTAGGGCTCGGCGAAGGACCGCAGGTCGATGCCCGGCTGGCGCGTGCGGTTGTACCACCACAGGGCCACGGCGTCGCGTTCGACCAGCTCCAGGAAGCCCTGGAGCACGGCGTCCTCGAAGCTGCTGCCCGCCGCGTTGCCGTTCGAGTCGGCGATCGGCTCGTGCGCGGCCACCGTGTCGCTGGGGAAGTACAGCATGCTCGTCGGAAGAAGCCGGTGCGTGCCCGTGGCCAGGGACCACAGGGGGGTCCAGTCGACGGGGCGGTTCTCTTCGAAGCGTTCCGGTACGTGGGTGAAGGGCGAGCGGGCCGCGTTCCAGTGGGACCGGTCGCGGAACTGCCGGTCGTCGTACAGCTGGCAGGAGTTGGGGTGCAGGGCCACCTCGCCGAGGCCGCGGAAGGTGTCGCGCACCACTGCCTCGTCGCCGCGCCGGGTCCCGCTGTACCGCTCGATGGCCTCGCCGAGCGCGCTGACCTTCGCCTCCTCGGCGGTCAGGCCCTTGCCGCCGCTGAGCGAACGGAGCCCGGCGCGCAGTCCGGACAGGGTGCTGGCCTCCATGGCGAGGTTCTGGCCCGACACATAGGCCTGGGTGAAGTCGGGGGAGCCGGGAGCCCGGCGGATCTCCTTCACCACGCCCGTGACCGGGCCGACCAGGTGGCCGTAGCGCTGCAGCATCCGCGCGGTGCCGAGTGCGCGGTGGCCGCCGCCCGTGCCGTCCGCCGACTTCGGGCGGCTGCGCGGTTCCGTGGGCCGCCAGCCGCGCTCGCTCATGAGCGCCGGGTCGCCGCACTCCGCGCACTGCGGGAGGCGGGAAACCGGGTGGGTGGCGGTCTGCAGCGTGAGGGTGTTCAGGGTGCGTACGGTGCTCTGTTCCGGACTGCGAAGGCCGCTGGCCCACTTGACCGCCTCCAGGACCGCGGCCTGTACGGCCAGCGCCCGCCCGGTGGGCAGGTCCGCGGCCGGTCTGGCCACCGGGTGGTCCAGGCGCAGCGCGCGCTGCAGGGGCAGTTCGGTGGTGCGGTGGCCGCGCAGCCGGGTCGCCAGACACGACCAGCAGGGCCCGTCGTCCGGGCGGAACACCGGCCCGAACCACGGCTCGGGACCGCCCAGGCGTACGAGGAGCCAGGGGCGCCCCGTAGCCCGGTGCTCGGCGTCCACCTCGCGCAGGCCGGGAGAGAGGTAGTCGTCGCACAGGACGAGGCTGAGGCAGGCCTCATCCGCCGATTCCGTGATCCGCAGGCCCGAGGCCGCACAGGCCTCGCGGACCGGGACCTCGGCCGCCGGGTCCGCGCTCCCGGCGAGCACCACGATCCGCACGGCCGCCCGTGCCGCCTCCTCGGTGGCACGGGCACCGTCGAGGCCCGCGAGGTCCCAGTAGGCCTCCGCGGCCCGGTCGGCCGGGGATCTGCCGGGCTGCCGCTGGAAGCGGAGCAGCCCGGCGTCGGCGAGGACCCGCAGCGCGTCGCCGACCTCCTCGGAGGTCAGGGAGGAAGCGGCGGCGCGGGCGATGGCGGCCGGGGTGCGGGTCCCGTCGAGCAGCGGGGCCAGCGCCTCCGCCTGCGCCCCGCGCAGGGCCGTGATCCCGGAGTGCGATACCAGATAGGCCGCTTCTCCGGGGACGACCGCGCAGCGCAGGTGGCTCTTGAACTCTACGAACGCGGTCTCTTCCCCCGTGACCGTCATGCGTGGGAGAGCTCGTTGACCGTGCTCGTGCCGGGCATGAGGGTGCAGAAGGTGAACAGCGCCACCGAGTCGTCGGCGCCCGCGTCGAGGTGGTCCACGACGAGTGCGGGACGCGCGGAGGTGTGGCTGTCCGCGGTGGTGGGGAGCGTGAGTGCGCCGGCAATGATCTCGATCATCAGCACGTTCCTTTTCGGTCTGGGGAGGCGTTCTCCGTTGACAGGATCCTCATACGGGGAAGCGCCCGCAGAAAGTGAAGGGCTCATCAGTGGGGGGTGAGACTTTCCCATGCGTCACCTTCGTATTTCACCCCCCGCCGGCCCCAGCGGCACCGCGGTAATCGGAAACTTCCCTTCACCTTTGCTCCGCCGAATGGCAGGCGGTCTTCTGGAGGATTCGATTCCGGCGTTGTGATTTCTTCACGGGTGTGACGTGGTCACATCCCGGGGCAGAGAAACCCACCCCGAACGCCGGTACGCACCCACTGTTTCCAGCCCCTGCCCGAATGGAATCTTCGGTGTCCATGAGGGTCACCGAGACGCCGTATCTGCCGCAGCCGGCACGCACCGCCGCCGCCGCGGGGCCGACTCTGTTCTGCCTGCCCTGTGCGGGCGGCGGCGCGTCCTCCTACGCACGGTGGCAGCGGGAGCTCGATGTGCGCGGCGCGGGAGTCCAGGTGCGGCCGGTGCAGCCGCCGGGCCGTGAGGAGCGCGCCCACGAGACGCGGTTCACCGACCTGGACGCGCTGGTGGAGGAGATGGACGAGCAGCTGGACGACGCGTTGTCGCGCCCCCACCTGCTCTACGGACACAGCATGGGGGCGTTCATCGCCCACGCACTGACCCTGCGCAGACAGCGGCGGGGTGCCGCACTGCCGCGGGCGCTCGTCCTCAGCTCCCACCGCGCACCCCACATACCGCCCAACCGGATCCTGGACCCGGCGGCGGACGACGAGGAACTGGCCACGAGCCTGGCCGGACTGGGCGGAATTCCGCCCGAGCTGGCCGCCCGGCGCAGATTCCGTCAGCGGTTCATGCCACTGGTCCGGGACGATCTCAAGCTCTGCTCGGGGGTGGTGAAAGAGAACGAGATCGAACCGCTGCGGGTGCCTCTGCGCCTGTTCGTGGGGGAGCAGGACCGGCTGGTACCGGTCCACAAGATGGCCGCCTGGTCGGAGCACGGAAGCAGGGGGGCCGAGCTGCGCACGATGCCGGGCGGACACTTCTTCGTCCGCTCCCAGGAAAGCGCCTTGCTGGAAGAACTCGCCGTGGTGCTGCGTGAGTTCGGTGCCGTACCGGCCGAGTAATCCATTCTCGAAAGGAACACGGAACGTGAAGATAGTGATCGCCCGGCGGGGGACGCCGGTCTGGCTGGAATCCGCATCGCTGGTCAGCAAGGTGTTCGGGACGAGTTTCGGGGCCCAGGTGACCCCGGATCCGGATCAGTTCATCGCGTACGTAGGACGGCAGGACGGCGGCCCCGACGAGGTGGAGGCCTGCATCGGGATCTCCTTCCCGGAGAACGGACCGGTCTTCCTGGAGCGGTACCTGGACGAACCACTCGAGGACGCGCTGCGCGAGGCGGCGGGACAGGACGTGCGGCGGCACCAGATCGTCCAGCTCGGCAGCGTCGCCTCGGTCGCGAACCTGGCGGGCGCGGAGATCTACCGCGCGCTTCCGCTGATCCAGGCCTGTCTGGGCCGGTCGTACGCCGCCATGACGATGACCAACCGGTCCGCGGCGCTCGCGAAGCGCCTCGGCCTCATCACCCACCGGCTGTGCGACGCCGACGGCACCCGCCTGGGCGCCGAGGAACTGGCCCGCTGGGGAACCTTCTACGACCAGCGGCCCGCGGTCCGCTGGGGCCGCCTGGCCGAGCACTCCCAGCAGCTGGTCACGGGGGTCGAACGCTACGCACTCGACTCCGTCGACATCCGCCTGCTCTCCCGGAACCGAACGGAGCTGACCCGTGCTGCCTGATGTCATGCCGGACACCGCATCCCTGGCGGCCGGGTTCCTGAAGCGCGCCGAGAGCGACGCGGCCATGGTCGAGGTCCTCTCCTCCACCGGAGGGCCCGGCATCCGCCACACCTACCGTGAACTCATCGGCGCCGCGCGGGTGTTCGCCGCCGACCTGCGCCGCCGCGCGGAGGCGCTCGGCCGCCCCGTACGGGTGGGGCTGCTCGCCGACAACTCAGCGCAGTGGGTCGTCGCCGACCTCGCCGCCCTGTTCGCGCGGGCCGTGGAGATCCCGGTCCCCATGGCCTTCACCTCCGAACAGGCCGCCTCGCTGCTGGCCGGCGCCGACGTCTGCCTGGTCGACGCGCGGGGCGGGCAGTGGCTGGAGCAGGCCGCCGCCGCGGGCGCCCGGGTACTGCCCGCGGACTGCGCGGTCGTCACGATCGACCTGCCGGGGCTCATCGAGGCCGCCGCGAGCGCCCAACTCCCTCCGCTCGCCGAGGAGATCGCGGAGGCGGAAGCGGCCGGGGACACCGTCATCAAGGTGGTGCACACCTCGGGCACGACCTCCGCGCCCAAGGGCGTGCAGGTCAGGCTGCACGGAGTCGAGGCACTGCTCGCCTCGCTCGGCGGCCGGGTCGACGACGCGGTCTTCGCCCGCTATCTCTCCGTGGTGCCGCTGAGCCTGCTCATCGAACAGGTCGCCGGCCTCTACATGCCCTTCCTGAACGGCGGCAGCGTCACCTTCCTGCCGCCGGGCACCGCCCTGATCGGCACGGTCGCCGACGCGGGCCCGCGGATGCTGTCGCTGCTCCGCCAGGCGCAGCCCACCGCCATGGTCGTACCGCCCACCGTCGCGGGCCTGCTGCTCGCCCTGTGCGAACAGAACCCCACGGAGGACCTGGCCCGGCGCAGGCTCCGGCTCTTCGGCCACACCGGCCCCGTCTTCATCGCCTGCGGCGGCGCGCCCGTCTCGATCGACGTGCTCAAGCGCCTCGAAGCGTTCGGGATCCCCCTGTACGAGGGGTACGGGCTGAGCGAGAACAGCTCGGTCGTGGCCTGGAACTTCCCCGGGCAGTTCCGGTTCGGCACGGTGGGCCGGCCGCTCGACCACGTACGGGCGCGGCTGGCGCAGGACGGTGAACTGCTCATCCAGAGCACGTCGTTGTTCGCCGGATACACCCAGGAGGACCCCTCCAGCGTGGTCGTCGACGAGCAGGGGTGGCTGCACACCGGCGACCTCGCCACCATCGACGACGACGGCTACATCCGGATCACCGGCCGCAAGAAGAGCCTGGTCATCACGGCCGCGGGACGCAATCTGTCCCCCGAGTGGGTCGAGGCCCGCTACCGCGAACTCGGCTTCGTGCGCGAGGCGGCCATCGTCGCGGACGGCCTGGACGAGGTACGCGGCCTCTTCGTGATCGGCGCCGGCACGGACCGCGCGGAGGCCCGCCGCCAGATCGAGGAGTTCGGCACCGGCCGCCTCTCCGCCATCGAACGGGCCACCTCCGTACGCCTCATGGCCGAGGACGACCCGGAGTACACCACCTTCTTCACCGTGACCGGACGCCCCCGCAGGGACGCCGTCCGAGACCTGCTGACCCGCACCGCACCCGAGGAGATCACCGCATGAGCACGGCCCTGACCACCACCCCGTACGGCACCGGCGGCGGCCTGCTCGTGACGCCCGCCGAGCCGGGCGCCCTGTCCGGCGTCGAGCCCAAGGAACTGCTCGACCTGCTGGCCGAGGCGGGCTTCCTGCTGCTGCGCGGCTTCGGCGCCGACATGGCCTCGTTCACCTGCCTGGTGCAGCGCACCTCCACCTCCACCACCCTCGACCCGGCCCGCGACTTCTACTCGGAGGTCGCGCAGAAGGTCGACGCGGGCCTCGACGAGGTCGGCCTGCACACGGAGAACGGCAACAGCCCCTTCCGCTCCCACCTCGCCTGGTTCTTCTGCGAGAAGGCGGCCACGTCCGGCTCCCAGACCACGGTCTGCGACGGCTACCGGGTGTGGGAGAAGCTCGAAGAGCCCGTACGCACGGCGTTCCTCGGCCAGGACATCGTCTACAGCAGGCACGTCGCCGAGCCCCAGTGGCGCGCCATGGCCCACCACCTCACGGGCAGGCACGCCGAGGAGATCTCCGTGGACGAACTCGTCGGCCTCGCCGCGACGCTGCCCGGCACCGAGGTGACGCCCGAGGCGGACGGCGGGGTGCGCTACTCGTTCCGCACGCCGGCGGCCGGACCGACGCTGTTCGGCGAGCGGATCTCCTTCGCCAACAGCATCCTCGGCCCGTCCTTCAACTACGAGAAGCCGCGCATCACCTTCGCGGACGGCCATGAGCTCCCCGAGGAGCTGCTCGCCGCCGTCACCGAGACCACCGGCGCGCTCACCGAGAACCTGGAGTGGGCCGACGGTGACGTCGCGGTCATCGACAACACCCGGGTGATGCACGGCCGCAGGGCGATCACCGACCCGCGGCGGACCATCTACAACGCGCTGAGCTTCGTGGAGCCCGTGGCCGCCTGATCCGCGCCGCCCGAGCGGCGGCGCACCCTACCGGCGGAGGCCGGAACCACCCCCCGGCGCCGGCCTCCGCCCCCGTACTCCCGAACTCCGAAGGTGATCACGCATGTTCTCTGCCCTGGGCTCCGCCCTCCACGCGAAGCGGAGGCTGACCCTGTACCTGGTCATCGGCCTCGCCGTGCTCGCCGCCCTCTTCGGCGGCACCCTGCAGAGCAAGGTGACCAACGGCCTCGCCGACTACGACGACCCGACCGGGTCGCACACCGTGGCCCGCAAGGTCATCCAGGACGCCACCGGCATCGACCCCCAGCAGGGATACGCGCTCCTGATCCGCACGGACGAGGCCATCGAGCCCGGCGGACCGCGGCCGAAGGCAGTGACGGCGGGCATCGCCCTCCTCAAGGACCGGCCCGAGGTGAAGCGGGTCATCGACTACAAGTCGGCCGGGGACCCGGCCCTGATCTCCAGGGACGCACGCTCCACCGTCCTCGTCGGCGCGGTCGGGCCGATGAAGGACAAGGAGACCAAGGACGCCGAGAAGGCGTTGCGGGAGGCGATCGACGCCGACCCCGCGCTGCGCGGCCACGCCCACCTGGGCGGGCCGACCATCGGCATGGTGCAGGTCGGCGAGGTCACCACCAAGGACCTCTCGATGGCCGAGGGCATCGCCCTGCCGGTCGTGCTCGTCCTGCTCTTCCTCGTCTTCCGCGGCCTGGTCGCGGCGCTCCTTCCGGTCATGGGCGCGATCCTCACGCTGCTGCTCACCATGGCGGGGCTGCGCCTGGTCACCCTCTTCGACAACGTCTCCACCGGTGCGCTCAACCTGGCCTTCGCGCTCGCGCTCGGGCTCGCCGTCGACTTCGGCCTGCTGATCGTCTCCCGCTACCGCGACGAGCTCGCGCAGCACGGCGCCGGGGCGCTCGCGCTGCGCCGCACCATGGAGACCGCGGGACGCACCGTGCTGTTCAGCGGTCTCACCGTGGCCGCCGCGCTCGCCGCGCTGCTCGTCTTCCCCCAGCCGTACCTCCAGTCCATGGGCATGGCGGGCGTGATCACGTCGCTCGCGGCGGTGCTCTTCGCGCTCCTCGCCCTGCCCGCCGTGCTCGCGCTGCTCGGCGATCGCGTCAACTCCCTCGCCCCGCGGCGCTGGCAGCGCGTCACGCGGACCGAAGGGACCGAGGGGTCCGGCGACCCCGCCGTCAGGCGCTGGCGGCGGATCGCGCAGCTCGTGATGCGCAGGCCCGTCGTCGTCGCGGTCGCCGCCACCGCGCTGCTCCTCGCGCTCGCCTCACCGGTGCTCGGCATCCGCTTCACCGGCGCGGACGCGTCGGCGCTGCCCACCGGCATCAGCGCGGGGAAGGTCTCGGCGGCTCTGCAGGACGACTTCGCCGAGCCCGCCACCTCGCCGCTACGGGTCGTCGCCGACACCTCCGACGGCGGCCGGCTCGGCGCGTACGCGAAGGAGATCGCGGAGGTGCCGGGCGTCGAGGCGGTCGCGAAGCCGGTACGCCTGGACGCCGGGCACTGGGAGATCGACGCCGTACTGGAGGGGGAGCCGCTCGGCACGGCCGCCAAGGACGCCGCCGACGAGGTCAGGTCGCTCGACGCGCCCACGCCCGTACGGTTCACCGGGCAGACCGCCGACTTCCTCTCGCAGAAGGACGGCATCCGTGACCGGCTGCCGCTGGCCATCGGCGTACTCGCCCTGGTGACCCTGCTGCTGCTCTTCGCCTTCACCGGCTCGGTGGTCCTGCCGTTCAAGGCGCTCCTGATGAACACCCTGTCCACCGGGGCCGCGCTCGGCTTCCTCGTCTGGGTCTTCCAGGACGGGAACCTCGGCTTCACGGCACAGAGCGGCATCGAGTCCACCACTCCGGTCCTTGTCTTCGCACTCGCCTTCGGACTCTCCACGGACTACAACGTCTTCCTGCTCGGCCGGATCAAGGAGGCGCGGGCCGCCGGCCTGGACGACCGCACGGCGGTGGCCGAGGGCCTGGCCCGCACCGGACGCATCGTGACGTCGGCGGCGCTGCTGTTCTGCGTGGCCGTGGGCGCTCTCGCGCTCTCGCGTCTCGTCTTCGTCAAGGAGCTCGGGCTGGGCACCGCGTTCGCGGTCATCCTCGACGCCACGGTCGTCCGCGCGCTTCTCGTGCCCGCCCTGATGACGCTGCTCGGCGGCGCCAACTGGTGGGCGCCCGGCCCGTTGCGCCGACTGCACGCAGCGCTGCGGCTCGACCGCATGGAGACCTCGGACGACACCCCGGAACCGGGTTCCGGGAACTCCGGGGACGCCGGGGACTCGGGGAGCGGCGGGCGGACCGGGCGTGAGGAGGCGGTGAGCAGGGCCTGAGACACGGACTCACCGGTTGGGGTTGCGGGGAACCACACGAGGGAGAGCGGACATGTTCGCACCAGAGCGGGAGTACGAGGTCGTGATCCCGGCAGTGCCGGGTGGCGGCGTGGCGGCGGAAGCGCAGACCGACCGCCTGATGGGCCATGGGTTCGGCAGACTCCGTGGCCGGGAGGGCGAACTGGCCCTCCTGGCCCGGCTGCTGGCCCAGCCCCAAGAGCGTCTCATCACGCTGACCGGGCCCGCCGGAGTGGGCAAGAGCCACGTGGCCCACGCGGCGCTGATCGCGCGCACCCGGGCCGGTGGCGCGCCCCTGCTCTGGACGGACCTCGCCGAATCGGACGGGGCCGGAGCGGTCTGGTCCAGTGTGGGCGCCGAGACGGCCGGGGCCGCCGCGGAGCGGATCGGCACCCGGCAGGCGCTGCTCGTCCTCGACAACTGCGACCCGGTGGCCGCGCACGTGGCCCTGGACATCTCCGCCCTGCTCAGGGCCTGCCCGCGGCTGAAGATCCTGGTCACGAGCCGGGTGTCCCTCGACATAAGGGCCGAACGCGTCCTGGTGACGGAGCCGCTGCCCACGGGCGTGGGCTCACCGGCCGAGGAGCTCTTCACCGATCACGTGAGCCCCCGGTACCGCGCCGGACTCGACGGCGCCCAGGCGCAGTCGGCGGTGACGGACCTCTGCCGGGAGCTCGACGGCATTCCGCTGGCCATCGAGCTGGCCGCGGAGGCCGTCGGCACCGAGGGCCCCCAGGCCGTCCTGCACAGGCTGGGCAAGGGCGAGCCCATCGGCCGGCGCAGGCTGCGGGACACCTCCGCCCGGCACGACGGCATCAGCAGCGCTCTCGGCTGGGCGGCGCACGGGCTGAGCACCGCCGACCGTGAACTCCTGCGCACGCTCGCCGTGTTCGAGGCGCCGGTGGGCCTGGCGGAGGTGCGCAGGGCGGCCGGCGCCGGTCAGGCGGACGCGGTGGCCGGTATCGAGTCCCTGGTCCACCAGAGCCTGCTGCTCAGCGGGCGCGGCCCGGACGGCGAGCCGGAGTTCCGGCTGCCGCTCATGGCGCGCGCCCACTACCACCAGGGCCTCGCGGGCGATCCGGAGGCGCTGGCCCGGGCCCACGACCGGCACGCGGCGCACTGCACGGCCTTCGCCGCCGGGCTCGCGGACGGGCTCCGCTCGGGCCGCGACATGGGCCAGCTCCTCGCCGCCGTCGAGGCCAGGCTGCCCGACCTGCGCAAGGCCACGGGCCATCTCTGCTCGCGCGGCGACCACGCGGGCGTACTGCGCATGCTGACCGCACTGGAGGGCCCGCTGCTCGGCCACGGGCTCGACCTCGACGCGGCGGACGCCATGGAGGCCTCCGCCGCCGCCTGCCCCGACGGGGAGCTGGCCGCCGAGGCGCTGATGGCCGTGGCCCGCTGGGCCCTCGGCCGCGACGAGCGCCCACGGGCAGAGGCGGCCCTCGACCGGGCGGCCGTCGCCGCCGCCGGACTCCCCGCCGTACGGGCGCGGGTGGCGGCGCACACCGGGGAGCTGCTGCGCCGCAGGGGCGAGACGGCGGGCGCGGCCGCGCTGCTGGAATCCGCGCTCAAGGAACTCGACGCCGTGGGGGACGTGTACGGCGCGGCCCTGGCCCGGCGGTCACAGTCGCTCCTGCGGGCCGGACACGGCGACCCGGACGCGGAACGCCCCGCACTGCGGGCGCTGGCCGAACTGCCGTGCACGCCCGTCGAGCCGGAGCCCGGGGCGGTCGACTTCTGGCGCGACCCGTGGTCCCCGGTCGTGGTCCGCGCCGCCCTGCTCAACGCGCTCGCCCGGGTGCGCCGGCTGCTCGGCCGCGCCCCGGAGGCGTACGTGAACGTGCGTGAGTCGATCAGGCTCCTGATGGGCAGCAGCGGTCCCGCGGAGGCGGCCGAGGCCCTGGAGACGATGGTGACCGTCGCCGTGGGGCCCGGCAACGAGGAGCACAGGGAGGCGCTGGCCCAGGTCCTCGCGCACGCCGAGGCCCTGCGCCGCCAGCACTCGCTGGTCTCCGAGGAGGGCGTCGCGCTGCGGGCGGTGGCCGACCGGCTGCACCAGGGCCTCGATCCCGCCGTGCTGCGCAGGATGCGGCTCGACGCCCGCCAGGTCTCGCCGCACAGCGCCCTGATCGCGGGGCTGTTCGCGCCCGCACCCAAGCAGCCGCCGCAGGGGGAGCGGTCCCCGCAGACCGGGGCCGCCGCCCCGCACGGACTGACGCCACGGCAGCACGAGGTCGCGCTGCTCGTCGCCGAGGGCATGACCAACCGGCAGATCGGCAGGCAGCTCGGCATCTCGGAGTGGACCGTCACCAACCACCTGCGTGTGGTGATGCAGAAGCTGGAATGCGGCTCACGGGTACATGTCGTACGCGCCATCCAGCAGGTCGGGTGAGGGCCGGGGCCGGGCGCGCGGGCGTCCACATCTGGGCCGGGCGGGTGCCCGACGCCGTGGCCGAGCGGGACGTGGCGCTCCTGGACGAGCGGGAGACGCGCCGGTTCGAACGGTTCCGGGACGAGGTGACGCGGGCCCGGTACGCGGGTGCCCGCGCCGCGGTCCGGCGCACGGTCGCGGGGTGGCTCGACGTCGAGCCGTCCGGGGTGGTCTGGGGTGTCGCGCGATGCCCGGGATGCGGGAGCGACCGCCACGGCCCTCCCTACGTCCGCCTGCCGCGCACCGAGTGGCGGACGAGCGTGTCGCGCTCCGGGGAGTGGTGGATGCTCGCCCTCTCGTACGGGGTGCCCGTCGGCGTCGACCTGGAGCGCCGGAGCGCACCCGAGGCGCCTGCGGTGGCCCGCCGTGCCCTCACGCCTGAGGAGCGGGTCCATGTCGCCGCCGCCCGGGAGGGCGTGGAGCGGGACGAGGCGCTGATGCGCTGCTGGGTGCGGAAGGAGGCCGTGGCCAAGGCCTGGGGCGTCGGGCTCGGGACGGATCTCGCGGCCGTCGCGGTACGGCCGTGGCAGGACTCGGCGGTCGTGGAGCGGGCGGCGGGCAGTGGTGGTGCTGCCGGAGGCGGCCCGGAGCGCTGGGCGGTGCGTGATGTGCGGGTCGGGGCGGTCGGGGTGGACTGCCTGGCCGCGCTGGCCCGTCCGGCGGCCGACACGGCACCCGTCGTGGTGCACCGGAGCGACGCGGCGCGGGCGGCAGCCGTGAGGGCCTGACTGTGCGCACAGTCAGGCCCCCAAAGGTCAGCTGGGTCAGCTGGGTCAGGTCAGGTCAGGTCAGGTCAGAAGACGATCGGGCCCGGCGTCTGCTTCGAGACGGCCTTGCAGGTGTTGTCCGTGCCCAGGATGTTCAGGCTCAGCGAGACGTCGGAGGAACCCGCGGCCGGGATGTAGGAGTCGAGGCTGTCGCCCGCGGACACCGCACCGGTCAGCGCGCCGATGGTCACCGGCTGCCCGGCGGCGGCCGCGTCGTTGGCGGTGCCGGTGAAGTCCACCGTGCCGCCGCCCGCCCGCTCAAGGCGCAGCGTGGCGGTGATCGAGTTCGCCGGGATGTCGACCGGGGCCAGGCCGCCGCTGGTGGAGATCTTGACGGAGCCGGTGCCGTTCGCGGCCGACGCCTCGATCGTCAGGTCGGACACGCCGTAGCTGCCGCAGTCGTACGACGCCGTCACGGTCTGGGTGGCGGTGGGGGCCGCGGCGGAGGGGGTGGCGAGAGCGATGCCGCCTGCGAACAGGACGGCGGTGGCAACGGTGCTGGCCTTGATGGTGTGACGCACAGTCAATTTCCTTCTGTTGCGGGTGTGTTGACATCGCGGTGTGGTGACACCGCGCAGGGGTTGAGCAGACGGACGGCCGGCGGGCCGCCCGGGTCACAGGGGGTGGCGCTCGGCCACCGGGATCCGCGCGGTCGGCGGATGCCAGTCGGCGATTCCGTCGAAGCCGCGCAGGAGCAGGCCGGGGATGGCCTTCGAGGCGGCCCTGAACACCGCGTCGCGCATCGAGACGGCCGCCCGGGAGCGCAGTGACGTCAGCTTCAGGATGCGTTCCGCGCGCCGCACCATCGCGGTCGTACGCGGCCTGCGATCGCGGTCGTAGGCGGCGAGGGCGGGCAGGGGATTTCCGCCCGGCAGGGCGTGATGGGCGAGGACCACGGCGTCCTCGATCGCCATGTTGGCGCCCTGCCCCAGGGTCGGCACCATGGCGTGGGCCGCGTCCCCGAGGAGCGCGGTGCGGCCCCGGTGGAACGAGTCGAGCGGCACGTCCATGTGGTGGACGTCGTGGCGCAGGATCTCGTCCTCGCCGACCGAGTCGATCAGGGCCGGTATGGGGTCGTGCCAGTCGCCGAAGCGCCTGAGCAGTTCGGCCTTCTCGCCGTCGGGGGACCGGCCGCCCGCCTCGGTCGCGGCGCAGGCGTAGATGAACACGCTGTCCGGGTCCCGGACGAGGCTGCCCCATACGAGGCCGCCGCCCCAGGACTCGTGCGGCACGAAGCCGGGTCCTGGCATCGGTGCGAGGATGCGCCAGACGGTCCAGCCGCCGTAGGCGGGTCCCGGGTGGGCGGGGAACAGGATGCCGCGCGTCTTGGAGTGGACGCCGTCGGCGGCGACGACGAGATCCGCCTCGTACACGCCTCGGGGAGTGCTGACGTGTGCCGTGCGGTCGGCGGAGCCCGCATCCGCGAGGTAGGCCGCTTCGCCGGTGTGCAGGACGCCTTCGGGCAGCCGCTCGACGATCAGGTCGACCAGGTCGCTGCGGCGCAGCACGACCAGGGGTCCGCCGAACCGGGCGGCGACGGCCGAGCTGTTCGTGCGGGTCAGCGTGCGGCCCCGCGGATCGCACATCAGGCCGTCGCCCTGCCACGCCGCGAGGGCGGTGATCTCGTCGCCGAGGTCGAGGGCGGCGAGCGCGCGCTGTGCGTTGGGGGCCAGGGTCAGGGCGGCACCGATCGGTGCCAGGGTGGGGGCGCGTTCCAGGACGGTGATGTCCCAGCCGCGCCGGTGCAGGGCGAGGGCGGTGGTCAGGCCGCCGATGCCGGCACCGATGACGACGGCTTTGGGGCGGGTCATGGACTCTCCTCGTGGGTCAGGCGAGCTGCCGTGATCTGCGGGACGACCGGGGGCGGCGCGAACCGCCGCCCCCGGGGGCCCGTGGGTCACCCCCGCGTGCCTCCCGCCCGCCAGTGCACGGCGGCGGCTCCCGCGAAGTCACCGGCGTGGGCGAAGCCCGCCAGCATCAGCAGGCTGCCGTCCTTGACCCGGCCCTCGCGGATGCCGTGGTCGAGGGTGATGGGGACGGCCGCGCCGAAGAGGTTGCCGAACCGGTCGAAGGTGTCCAGATGGCGGTCGGGGCCGATGGAGAGCCGCTCCTGCCACTGCTTCAGGAACATCCGGTTGGGCTGGTTGGTGATCAGCAGATCCAGGTCGTCGGTCTTGAGGTCGAGCGACTCGCAGACCCGGCCCACCACTTCCGGCACCAGACGGTTGCCGCGCTCGACGATGTCGGAGACCTTGTCGGGCGTGAACCCGACGTGCATCTGACTGGTGCCCGCCTCCCAGTACTTGCGCCCGTCGTGCAGCGCGAGGCCGCAGTCCCGGGTGTATTCGCCGTGGTTGGCGACCTCGATGCCGAGGATCGGCGACTCGTCGGACGCCGCCACATAGGCGGCGCCGCAGCCGTCACCGGGGATGACGGCCTCGGGGAGCCCGCGCACGTCGGGCTGGGTCATCACCGGGCCCGCGCTGTTCTGCACGTTGAAGAGCAGCGCCGACCTGGCCTGGCCCGAGCCGATCAGCGCACGGGCAAGCCGCAGCAGATGCACGAAGGACGCGCAGCCGCCGTTGTGGGCGTCGAGCACCCAGTCGGCCTTGACGCCGAGCCGGTGGGCGACTTCCGCCCCCGGCCCGGTGAACGGCACCTCGGGAAGCAGCGAGTTGGTGATCACCACGTCGACGGCGCGCAGGGCGTCGTCCCCGATCCGCTCCCGCAGGACGAGACCGGCCTTCTCCATCATGTCCGCGGGCGTCTCGTCCCTGGACACCTGGTGCCGGGTGCGCGGCGCCTTGAACATCGTGTGCCCGGCCAACTCGCCGGAAGCTTCCTGATGCTGGAGGAAGTACTCCGTGCCGACCGGTTCCCCGGGCAGGTAGGAGGCGAGTTCGAGCAGACTGACGGCTCTCATGCGCCGGTGCTGCCGTTGCGCAGCTCCAGGATCTTCTTCATGTTGTCGATCTCTATCTGGTGACCGGCGTAGAAGAGGTTCCACATGTCGCCGACCCACGGGCGCTCGGGGCTCGACGCCAGCTCGGGGTGCGGGTTCTTGTCGTAGTACGGGTGGCGGCAGTTGGTCCAGATGACCACGGAGCCGGGCTTGTTCAGGACGGTCTGCGCGTCGATGATCCGGTGGATGTAGACCATCCACAGCTCCTCGCCCTGGTCCCAGGCGCACTTCATGTCGACGGTGAGGGCGCGCGGGTCGCCGTCGATCCGCAGGAAGATCTTGGTCTCGTCGTCGAGGAGGGTGTCGCGGCCCTGGTAGAGGCCGGGGGTGTCGGTGGGCGCGAAGTCACGGGTGCTGTAGGTGTACTCGTTGAGGTTGCGCTCGTTGGTGAGGTAGTCGTAGACGTCCTGCGGCGGCGCGTCGATGTACTGGTGGACGGTGACGAACTTGCCGTACACCTCGTCGTACGTGAACGACTCCTTGGTCATCTGCGCGGCCTGCGCGAGGGCTTCCTCGCGCGGCGTGGTCTCCCAGCGGAGCAGCCCGGGGACGTCCTTGAGGTCGGCGGGGATCGGCTCCGGCGCGACGTATCCGGCGGTGGTGTCCGTGTGCGTGAGGGCGGTGGTCATCCTGGTACGACTCCTTGGTTGATGGGCCGGCTCTTGCCGACGGCCATGGCGTGCTGCTGGAAGGGGCGGAACGGAGGCATTTCGGTGGGGTCGACGTCGACGCAGATCAGCGAGGGAGACCGGGTGGCCTCGGCCCGGGCGAGCGCGGTGCGCAGCTCGTCCGGGGTCGTGGCGGTCACCGCGTCGAGGCCGGGGAACATCGCGGCGGCGCCTTCGCCGATCCGCGCCGGGCGGAAGAGGTTGTAGGTGTAGTCACCGGAGAAGAAGAGCTGCTCACGGGTGTGGCACATGCCGTGCGAGTTGTTGTTGAAGATCACGAACGTGACGGGAAGCCGGTGCTCGACCGCGGTGTGCACCTCCATGCCGTGCATGAAGAAGGCCCCGTCACCGGCGAACACGCAGGTGCGTCTGCCGGTCGCGAAGGCGGCGCCGATGCCGGCCCCGAAGCTGTGGCCCATGCCGCCCATGCCCATGGCGACGATGAACCGGCCGTCGACGGGCACGCCGACGTGATGGATGACGGTGGCGCCGGTGTTGCCCGCATCGCTCACCACGGTGGCCCCTTCGGGCAGCGCGGCGCCGACGACGGTCGCGGCGGTACGCATGTCCAGCGGGCCCGAGGGTGAGAGGTCGGGAGGCGGTGGAGTCAACCCGGCTGCGGGGACTGGAAGTTCACGCCCGACAGCTCCCGGTCCGGCTCCCGGTCCGGCTGCCGGTGTCTCGTCCGCTGCGTTCCTGGCCATCAACTCCTCTGTCAGTACGGCCATTTCGTCGCCCAGCGGCCCGGTGAGCCGCACCAGGTCCTCGTGCGGCTCCAGGAACGGCGGCCGCGGATCGAGGCAGACCACGGGCGAGCCCTTGAGGTGGTCGTGCAGTCCGGCGCCCGCCATCTGCGGCAGCCGGGTGCCGGCGAGCACCACGGCGGACGCCTGCTCCAGGGCCTCCTGCACGTCCGCGGTGCCGATCACCCCGGCGATGCCCAGATGACGCGGATCGCGGTCGTCGAAGACGTCCTTGGCGTCCGGGGCCACGGCGACCCGTGCCCCCAGCGCCCGGACGAGCCGGGCCAGCTGCGGCCGGGCGTCCGCCCTCGCCACCGCCTCACCGGCGATCACCACCACGCCCTGCCGCTCCCCGGCCGAGCGCAACAGGCCGACGGCCCGGTCGCGTTCGGCCGCGGAGGAGAGCTCGGAGGGGATGAGCTCCGGCGGACCGGGGGCGTCCCAGGGGGGCAGTACGGCCTGCTGCACGTCCTTGGGCAGCAGGAGCACGGCGGGCCCCGGCGCGGCCGGGTCAAGGGCCGCCGCGAGGGCACGCGGCAGCGCGTCGGTGATGGACTCCGGGTCCTCGACGCGTACGCAGTGCACGGCGATCTCGCCGAACAGCCGCTGCGCGTCGATGGATCCGGCGAGCCCGCTGGTCTCCTGGAAGGAACCGCGCCCGTCCAGTGAGGTGGGCGGCTGCCCGATCAGGACGAGGGCGGGCACGAAGGAGGCCCTGAGTTCGGCTATCCCGGGGACCAGGTTCATGGCCCCGGCGCCCGACGTGGCGGCCATCACCGGCAGGCGCTGGGAGGCACGGTGATATCCGTCCGCCATGGTGGCCGCCGAGAACTCGTGTTTGGCGACCACGCCGAGCGGGCCGGATTCCGCGTGCTCCATCGCGTCGTAGAGGTCTTCGATATTGGCGCCACCGACTCCGAATACGTGCCCGACGTCCTGTCGGCGAAGAAAGTCGACGATGAAGTCGACCACGCGGAATTGGTTTCTCATGGACCGTCCCTCTTTCCAGGCGGTGGTCCATCCATTGCAGGTCTTGAGGTCCACCACGGGCAAGTGGCACATCCCTGTCAGCCCGCCGCGGCCATGGCATGGCAGGGATCTGCCATACGGCTCTGTCATGTCCCGTGGAGGGGCCCGAAGTTAGGTTCTGGTCAATCGCTCACCGCGCCACGCAACGACCGGAAGGAACAACGATCGTGATCACCGTTGAAACCGTCTGCGCCCTCATAGCGAAGAAGCTCGGCAACAAGGCGTCGGGCCTCACGCTCGGTGCCGACACGGCCTTCGACTCGGTGGGTCTCTCCAGCCTGCAGATCGCCGACATCGTCTACACCGTCGAGGACGACGCGGAGATCGAGCTCGACCCGAGCCAGGCGGCGAACGTGAAGACCGTCGGCGACCTGGTCAAGCTGGTCGAGTCCACCCAGACGGCCGCCGCCGCATGAGCACCGCCGCCTACCAGGGCGCCACGGCCGAGGCGATCAGGCACCATTACGACGTCTCCAACGACTTCTACGGCCTGTGGCTGGACGGTTCGCTCACCTACACCTGCGCGCTGTGGGACGAGTCGGGCGCCGAACTCGCCGGTCTTCAGGATGACTTGGAGGCGGCGCAGGCCCGCAAGCTGGACTACCTCATCGAGGGGGCCAGGGCGGCGGGCGCCGGCCGGGTACTGGACGTGGGCTGCGGCTGGGGAAGCCTCCTCAAGCGCCTCACCGGGATCTACGGCGTGCAGCACGCGACGGGGCTCACCCTCAGCGACAGCCAGGCCGAACTGGTCAGGGCGTCCGGGATCGCGCGCAGCGAGATCCGGGTGGAGAACTGGCTGAACCACGAGCCGGCGGAGGGCTACGACGCGATCATCTCGATCGGCGCGTTCGAGCACTTCGCCAGGACGGGGCTCTCCAGGGCCGAACGCATCGCGGCCTACCGCGAGTTCTTCGAGCGCTGCTACGAGTGGCTGCCCTCGCACGGCCGCATCGCCCTGCAGACCAACATCAAGGGCAACAACACCGTGATGGACAAGGCCACCGTGCGTGAGCTCATGTTCATCATCGAGACCATTTTCCCGGAATCCGAGATCCCGGCTCTCTCCGAGGTCATCGAATCCAGCGAAAAGCTCTTCGACGTGGTGTCCCTGCGCAATGACCCGGACCACTACAGCCGGACCTGTGCGGAATGGCTGCGGCGCCTCCAGGAGAACAGGGAAGCGGCCGTACGCATCTCGGGCGAGGACAACGTCGTCAATTACGAGAACTATCTCGGCGCGAGCGTGCGGCACTTCAAGAACCGCCACCTGGGCCTCGCGAGGATCATTCTCGAAAAGGGGCGTTGAGTGAGCACGCGGAAGAACGTCGTCTACTGGCACGAGACGGAATCCGTCACGCCCGAGCCCCCGCTGCGGGACGACGTCGACTGCGATGTCGCCATCGTCGGCGGCGGCTACACCGGCCTGTGGGCCGCGCACTTCCTCAAGGAGGCCGAGCCCGCGCTCGACATCCGCATCGTCGAGGCCAAGCACTCGGGCTACGGCGCCTCGGGCCGCGCGGACGGCTTCGTCACGCCCACCATCGGCAAGGACATCCAGGCCCTGGTCGAGGAGTTCGGCACCCGCCGCGCACTGGAGGCCTCGCAGGCCGTCGGGCGTTCCATCCTGGAGATCGGCCGCTTCACGCGCCGCAACAAGATCGACGCGGAGTACGAGGCCAACGACTACCTGATGGTCGCCACCGATCAGGCGCAGCTGCGCCGCCTGCGCGCGGACCGGGAGCTCGCCACCACGATCGCGGGCCGCGAGCAGCCCGAGCTCCTCTCGGGCCCGCAGGCACGGGAACTGATCGGTTCGCCCGCCATCCTGGGCGCCATGCGGACCGGTGGCGCCCTGATCAACCCGTTCCGCCTGGCCCGTGGCATCGCCCGGGTGGTCAAGGAGCGCGGGGTGACCGTCTACGAGAACACCCCGGTCCTGCGCGTCGACCCCGGGGTGCGGCCCACGGTCGTCACGCCCGGCGGCCGGATCACCGCCGACAAGGTGATCATCGCGGCCAACGCGCACCAGTTCACCTTCGAGAAGTTCCGCAACAAGACCGTGCCCATCTGGAGCTACGCGATGGTGAGCGAACCGCTCACCGACGAGCAGCTCGGCCGGATCGCCTGGGCGGGCCGTGAGGGTCTCGTCGAGGCGAAGACCTTCCTGACGTGCGCCCGGTTCACCGCGGACAACCGCCTGATGTGGGCGGGCGGCCCCGCCCTGTACTTCTTCGGCCGCGACATGCGCCGGCGCCGCATGAACGACCAGCGGGCCTACCGCGAGCTGCACAAGGAGTTCGCGCGGTTCTTCCCCATGTGGAGGGACGTCAAGTTCACCTACACGTACGGCGGCACCGTCGACGTCACGCGTGACTACGCCCCGCACTTCGGGTCGCTGCCCGGCGGCAACGTCTTCTACGGCTACGGATTCAACGGCAACGGCATCGCCGCCACGCACACCGGCGGCAAGGTCCTGCGCGACCTCGTCCTCGGCAAGGACTCCGAGTACTCGCGGCTCCTCTACGTGGACGACAAGCACCGCAAGCAGCGGGACTTCCCGCCCGAGCCGTTCCTCTACGTCGGGGCCCGCGCCACCACACGGCTGATGGAGTGGAAGGAGTCCCGGGCATGAGCGAGCAACGCACCGTCCTGCTCACCGGCGCGTCCGGCGTCGTGGGCCGCGCCATCCTCCAGGAGGCGCCGGGCCGCCCGGTCCGGCTGATCTCCATGGCGAGGCCCGGCGGCGCCGCCCTGCCCGCGGGGACCGAGCACGTGCTCGACGCCGACCTGGCGCAGCCGCGCTTCGGTCTCGACGAGGACAGCTACCGCGCGCTGGTCCGGGACGTGGACACCGTCATCCACTCGGCGGGCCTCACCGAGTGGGGGCTGCCCGACGAGCGCTACAAGCCGGTGAACGTGGACGGCACCCGCCGGGTCATCGAGTTCGCCGAACTCTCCGGCGCCACCGTCCACTTCATGAGCACCGCGTTCGTGGCCGCGCTCTCGTCGACCGCGCCGCACCGGCTCAGCGACACCAACGTCACCACCAACTACGTACGGTCCAAGCTCCGTTCGGAGCAGCTCCTGCGCGACAGCGGCCTGCCGCACACCGTGTTCCGGCCGACCAACCTGATCGGCGACTCGCAGACGGGCTGGACCTCGCGCGGTCAGATCGTGCAGCTGATGTCCGACTGGATCTGCCGCGGCCGGGCGCCCTTCATCCCCGTGCACGAGGGCAACCGCATCGACATCGTGCCGCAGGACCTGCTCGCCAAGGCGGTGCTCGCGGCCGTCGAACTCGGGGACACCAGCGGCGAGTTCTGGGTGACGTACGGCGACGAGGCCATGGACATGGAGGCGGCCATCGGCGTGTGCGCCAAGCACGCGGCGGGCCTGGGCCGCACCCTCACTCCGCCCCCGGTCACCGACCCCGATGCCCTGGACCCCGAGGTGCTGCGCCGGCTGCCTCCGCTGGCCCGCTCCTACCTCTCCGTCCTGCGGGACGTCAGCGAGGTGACGCGCTGCGGCGGCGGAGTCCTGCCCACGTCGATGCCGGAACTGCGCGAGCGCTACGGCGTCCCCTTCGTCCACGACACGGACGCCTACCAGCGGACGCTCGAATACGCCTCCGCCCACCTCAGCTAGAGAGTCAGGAAGGACGCAACCGTGAACCCCGCGAACCCCATGAACCCCGTCAACGAGGAGTGGCAGCCCCCGCGGCTCGACGGATCCGTCGCCGTGGTCACCGGCGCGAGCCGGGGCGTGGGCCGCGGCATCGCCCTCGCCCTCGGCAGCGCCGGCGCGACGGTGTACGTCACCGGACGGAGCACCCGCACCGAGGGCCGCACCGAAGGCCTGCCCGGCACGGTCGACGACACCGCCGACGAGGTCACCGCCCGCGGCGGCACCGGCATCGCCGTGCGCTGCGACCACCGGTCGACCGAGGACAACGAGGCGCTCACGGACCGCATCCGGTCCGAGCACGGCAAGCTCGACCTCCTGGTGAACAATGCGTGGGCGGGTTACGAGCGTTCGAGCGACGTACGCTTCGACGCCGCGTACTGGGACCAGCCGATGTGGCGCTACGAACTGTGCGAGGGCTCGCTGCGTGCCCAGTACGACATCACCCGGCTGCTCACCCCGCTGATGTTCGAGCGGGGCGAGGGCCGGACCGGGCTGATCGTCGGCATCGGCTTCACCGACGGCGACACCTACCTGGGCCAGGCTGCGTACGACGTCTTCAAGTCCGCCAACGACCGGCTCAGCAAGGCGTTCGCGGCCGACCTGCGCAAGAAGAAGATCGCCGCCCTCTCCCTGCACCCGGGCTTCGTCCGCACCGAGCGGGTCGAGGCGGCCTGGGAGGCACTCGGCGACGGCCCCGCCGCCGTCGTCCACACACCCGAGTACGTGGGCCGCGCGATCAACGCGCTCGCCGCGGACCCCGACGTCCTGAGCCGCTCGGGCCAGGTGCTCTCCACCGGCGATCTCGCCGACGAGTACGGCTTCAGCGACGTCGACGGCAGGCGGCTGCCCGCCTTCCGTCTGGAGGGCCGGATGAGCCTGGCCACGCGCATGGACCGCCTCAACCGGGTCGTCGCCCGGGCCGCGGCCTCCTGACCTCCGACCCACCGGAACACCCCCACACAGCTCGGCGAACAGGAGAAGGCATATGGGCAGGGGAACCGCCTCGTCCACCGCGGCAGCCGTACCCGGCGGCGCGGCAACCAAGGCGGCAGGGCTCGCGCTCGCGGTGACCTGCGGCGCACAGTTCATGGTCATCATCGACGACACGGTCGTCTCCATGGCGCTGCCGACCATCCGCACCACCCTCGACTTCGACCGGGCCTCGCTGGCCTGGGTCGTCGACGCCTACATGCTGCTGTTCGGCGGCTTCCTGGTGCTCGGCGGCCGCTGCGCCGACCTGTTCGGCAGGCGGCGGGTGTTCCTCACCGGCCTCGCGGTCTTCACGGCCGCCTCCCTCGCCTGCGGTCTGGCCAACTCTCCCGAGATGCTGATCGTGGCGCGCGGCGCCCAGGGCTTCGGGGCCGCGCTGCTCAGTCCGGCCGCGCTGTCCATCCTGATCACCGTCTTCACCGAGGCGAAGGAGCGCCGCAAGGCCCTGGGCATCTGGGGCGGACTCACCGGGATCTCGGGAGTCTCCGGCGTACTGCTCGGCGGGGTCATCACCGACCTCGTCGACTGGCGCTGGGTGTTCTTCATCAACATCCCCGTCGGCGTGCTCCTGTTCGCCCTCGCCCTGAAGCCGGCGCTCGCCGACCGCGAGGACGGCGCCCCCCAGAAGCGGCCCGCGACGGACGGCATGGGAGCCGTCCTCATCACCGGCGGCCTGCTGCTGTTCGTCTACACCGTGATCAGCACCAACCACCGCCCCTGGGGCTCCGCCGCCACCGTGGCGGGCCTGGTGGGATCCGGCCTGCTCCTGGTTGCCTTCGTCATCAGGGAACAGCGCGCTCCCGAGCCGCTGATCCGCCTCGGGATCTTCGCGAGCCGGCAGATCTCCGCGGCCAACATGATCATGCTGCTCGCCGCGTCGGGCCTGTACGGGATCTTCTTCTTCCTGACCCAGTACATGCAGAACCTCCTGGGCTGGTCCCCGCTGCGCGCCGGAGTGTCCTGGGCGCCCTTCGGCATCACCATGGCGGTCTTCTCCGGCATCGCGATCCAGCTGCTGCCCAAGCTGGGCAGCCGCGTCCTGTGCCTGATCGGCCTCGCCTCCGCCACCACCGGCCTCGGCCTGCTGCTCAACGCCCCGCTCAAGGCCTCGTACGCCTCCGACATCCTGCCCACCCTGCTGCTCTGCGCGGCCGGGTACGGCCTGGCGATGGTGCCGCTGGTGGTGGCCGCCGTCAGCGGTGTGCCGAAGGCGGACTCGGGCGCGGCCTCCGGGGTCCTCAACACCGGCCAGCAGATCGGCGGCGCCATCGGCCTCGCCGTCCTCGCCACCCTGGCCAGCACCCGCCTGGACGACGAGATCGCGTCCGGCGCGGCCATGCCCGACGCCCTCCTGACGAGCTTCCACACCGTGTTCCTCGTCGGGACGGTGCTCACCGGCTGCGCCGCGCTCCTCTCACTCGTCCTGCCCGCGCTCCGCACCGAATTCGACCCGGAGACCACCTCGGGCGTCTGACGCCCTCAGGTGCCCGACGCCGAAGACCAACCACAGCAAGGGGAAGAGAAGAAATGGACGGCAAGGAACACCGCTGGTACATGCTCGCGGCCTCCCTGGTGCCCCTGTTCGCACTCGGCGCCGCCATGGTGCTGGCCTGGAACCACATATTCGGCTGGACCGACGTGCTGGTCACGGTCGTCATGTACGTCATCTCCGGCATCGGCATATCCACCGGCTACCACCGGATGCTGACCCACCGCTCCTTCGAGACGTACAAGCCGATCCGCGTCGCCCTCGCCACGGCCGGGGTGCTCGCCGGACAGGGACCGCCGATCATCTGGGCGGCCCACCACCGCAAGCACCACCGCGTCGCCGACAAGGAAGGCGACCCGCACAGCCCACACCTGGGCTTCGAGCCCGGCTTCAAGGGCGCGATCGCCGGCATGTGGCATGCCCACCTGGGCTGGCTCTTCGACGAGGACCTCAGCTCCGACCCGATCCGCTACTGCCCCGACCTGGTCAGGGAGAAGCCGCTGCGCTGGCTCAGCGAGAACTTCGTGGCCGTCGTCGCCGCCGGTGTCGTCCTGCCCGGCCTGCTGGCCTTCGCCATCACGGGCGGCTCCGTCCAGGCGCTGTTCACGGGCATGCTCTGGGGCGGTCTGGTCCGCATCTTCCTGATCAACCACATGACCTACGCGGTCAACTCCGTCGGCCACGTCTTCGGCCGCCGCCGCTTCACCACCACCGACCAGTCGCGGAACGTCGCCTGGCTGGCCCTGCCCTCCTTCGGCGAGGCCTGGCACAACAACCACCACGCGTTCCCGCGCTCCGCACGGCACGGCATGAAGTGGTACGAGGTCGACCTCTCCGCGATCTTCATCTGGAGCCTGGAGACCACCCGCCTCGCCTGGAAGGTCATCCGGATCGACACCGAGCGGATGACGATGCGCGAGGCCGGTGTGAGCCGGGTCAGCGGCAGCAAGCTCAGCCAGGAGGAACTGCTGGTCAGCCAGCAGAAGATCGCCCCCATGGCGGACCGTTCACGCGGCGGCTCCGACCTTTCCCTCGTGGACGTGGAGTGACCATGGCAACCACCGGCACCGGACTCTGGGACCTCCTCCTGCGCGACGATTCCCACGGAGTCCTGCACCACTGGCAGGAGGACGAAGGCTTCGGGCACATGCCGTGGAGCGAGGTCGTCGCCGACGCCCACGGCATGGCCGCGACCCTCCGCGCCGCCGGCGTGCGGCCCGGCAGCCGGGTCGCCACCGTCCTGACCAACTCGGCGCACACCCTGCGCGGACTCCTCGCGATCTGGCTGGCCGGCGGGGCCGTCGCCTCCTTCCCGCTGCCCGCCCGCGGCCAGAGCCCGCAGGAGTACGGGGCCCAGCTCGGCGTGCTCACCGAACGCCTCGGCCCCACGGTGCTCCTCATCGACGAGGGCCTGGCGCCGCTCGTCCCCGTCGAGCTCGCGGCGCGGCTCCCGGTGCTCAACTGGACGTCCCTGTACAGCGACCAGGGCTTCGACCCGTCGCCGCCGGGCGCCGAGGAGACCGCCTTCATCCAGTACTCGTCGGGCAGCACCAGCCTGCCCAAGGGCTGCGAGCTCAGCACCAGGGCCATCGGCACCCATCTGCACATGCTGCACGAGATGACCGGCGGGCGCCCCGGCGCCGAGACGATCGCCTCCTGGCTGCCGCTCTCGCACGACATGGGCATCTTCGGCACCATGCTGCACGCCTGGGCGTTCGACTACGACTTCGTCCTGTCGTCGCCCGAGCGGTTCGGCATGGCACCGCGCACCTGGTTCCGCGACATGTCCGAGTACGGCGCGACCATGACCGCGGGCACCAACACCGCCCTGCACCTGGCCGCCCGCGCCCAGGGCCGCAACCAGCTGCCCAGGCAACTCGCCCTGAACGTCTGCGTGGTGGGCGCCGAACGGGTCGACTGGGAGACCCTGGAGGCCACCGTCGCCGCGTTCGGCCCCTCGGGCCTGAAGGCCACGGCGTTCATGCCCGCGTACGGAATGGCCGAGGCGACCCTCGCGGTCTCCTGCACCCCGCTGGGCGCGGTCCCCGTCACCCGCAGCTTCGACGGGCCCGCGCTGCTCGACGGCCGGATCGTCGAGGTCCCCGAGGACGCGCCGGGCGCCACCCGGCTCGTCTCCAACGGGCCGCCGCTGCCCGGCGTCACGGTGACCACCAAGGACCCGGAGCGTGTCTCCGAGCTCCGCGTCGACTCGCCGAGTCTGGCCTCCGGCTACCTCAACGACGCCGAGCGCACCGCGGAGCGCTTCCACGACGGCCTCCTGCACACCGGTGACCTGGGCTTCGTCCACGACGGCGAGGTGTACTTCGTCGGCCGGGCCGACGACCTGATCTCGGTGGGCGGACGCAACGTCTACACCAGTGAGATCGAATCGGCGGTGGAGGCGATGGGGCCGGTCCGCAAGGGCTGCTCGGCACTCGTCGACATGGCCGGCGGCGGCGTCTCCAAGCTGGTCCTGCTCCTCGAACCCACGCGCAAGAGCGCCGACTTCGCGCTCATCGCCGACCAGGCCGCCGCCGTGGCCAGGGAGAAGTCGGGCATCGCGCTCTCCGAGTGCGTCTTCGTGGAGCGCGGCCATCTGCCCAGGACGCCCAGCGGCAAGATCCAGCGGTTCCGCTGCCGGGCCCTGCTCGGCGGCGACGCCGGCCAGCTGCAGACGATAGCCCGCGTCCAACTGGGCTGACCCGAGAGGCCGGTCGGGCGGCCTGCCCGGCGACACCGTACGAGAAGGGATCCACCATGCCCCAGGTCCAGGCTCCACCGCCGGGCTTCTTCGCCGACACCGAGATCGTCGGCAGGGAGGACCATCTGCGACTGCACCTCAACGAGAACCCGTACGGCCCGCCGCCCGGAACCGTCGACGCCGTGCGGGCGGAGGCGGCGAGCTACCTCAACCGCTACCCCGACAGCGAGTGCGCCGAACTCCGCGCCAGGCTCGCCGGCCACTTCGGGGTCACCCCCGACATGATCGCGGTCGGCAACGGCACCGACGAACTGGTCCTCGTCACCTCGATGGCGTTCCTGCGCGAGCCCGGCGCCTCGGTCGTCACCACCGCCACCACCTTCCCCGGTTACGTGGTGTCCGCCGCGGCCGTCGGGGCGCGGGCGCGCACCGTGCCGCTGCGGGACGCGTCGATCCCGGTCGAGGGGGTCGTGGCCGCGATGGAGCAGGGGGCCGAACTCGCCTTCGTCTGCAACCCGCTCAACCCCACCGGGGCGGTGCTCGACCGGGCGGGCGTGACGCGGCTCATCGACGCGGCGGAGCGCAGCGGGACGGTCCTCGTCTTCGACGAGGCGTACATGGACTTCGCGGGCCAGGCCCACGAGTTCGCCCTCGACGAGGTGCGCAAGGGCCGCCGCATCCTGGTGACCCGCACCTTCTCCAAGGCATGGGGACTCGCCTCGGTCCGCGTGGGGCTCGTCATCGGCCCCCAGGACCTCATCGGACGGATCAACGCCGTCGCGGGCGCCCTGCCCTTCAACGTCAACCGTCCCGCTCAGCGGGCCGTGCTGCGCGCCCTCGAACAGCCCGAGCACATCGAACGGGTACGCGCGGACAACGCCCAGGCCAGGGAGCTTCTCTGCAAGTCCCTGGACAACCTGAACATCGAACACGCCCCGTCCGTCACCAACTTCGTGATGGTGAAGGTGCCGGGGGCGCCGGGGGAGGGGACGGCCCCCGGCGACAGCGTGGCGTTCGCGGCCCGGCTCGCCGCCGAGCACCGCATCTTCGTGCGCAACCTCGACGTGCTCGGGCTCCCCGGCTACCTGCGGATCTCCGTCGGGACCGTCGACGAGGTGGAGCGCCTCGCCACGGCGCTCACCGCCCTGCTCGAACACCACTGACCCACCGGCCCACGATCGCCGAGAAGGAGCGAGGGAGCGCGTCATGAGCCACTACAAGTCGAACCTGCGGGACCTGGAGTTCAACCTCTTCGAGGTCCTCGGCTGCGAGCGGACGTACGGCAGGGGCGCCTTCGAGGCGACGGGCCGTGACACCGCGCGCGGCATCCTGGCCGAGGTGGAGCGGCTCGCCGTGCACGAACTGGCGGGCCCCTTCGTCGAGGCCGACCGCACCCCGCCCCGCTACGACCCGGCGACCCGTTCGGTCACGCTGCCCGACTCCTTCAAGCAGGCGTACGGCACCTGGATGGAGTCCGGCTGGCACCTGCTCGACCTGCCCTCCTCCCTGGGCGGCGCCGACGTGCCGCCGTCGCTGCGCTGGGCCGTCGCCGAGCTCGCACTCGGCGCCAACCCGTCGCTCTACCTCTACCAAGGACTCGCGGGCTTCGCGAAGATCCTCGACCGGCTCGGCACCCCGGAACAGCGCGGGCTCGCCCGCCTCATGGTCGACCGGCAGTGGGGCGCCACCATGGTGCTCACCGAGCCGGACGCGGGCAGCGACGTGGGGGCCTGCCGGACCAAGGCGGTCCAGCAGCCGGACGGCAGCTGGCACATCGAGGGGGTCAAGCGGTTCATCACCTCCGGCGAGCACGACCTGGCCGAGAACATCGTCCACTTCGTGCTCGCCAGACCCGAGGGCCACAAACCGGGAACGAAGGGCCTCTCCCTCTTCCTGGTGCCGAAGTTCCATGTCGCCGACGCCACGACGGGTCGGCTCGGCGAGCGCAACGGCGTGTTCGCCACCTCGCTCGAAGAGAAGATGGGCCTGAAGTCCTCGGCCACCTGCGAGCTCACCTTCGGAGCCGAGCGGCCCGCCGTCGGCGTGCTCCTCGGCGACGTCCACGACGGCATACGGCAGATGTTCCAGGTCATCGAGCAGGCCCGGATGATCGTCGGCACCAAGTCGGCGGCCACCCTCTCCACCGGTTATCTGAACGCGGTCGCGTACGCCAAGGAACGCCTGCAGGGCACGGATCTCGCGGCCTTCGGGGACAAGTCGGCGCCGAAGGTCCCCATCACCCGCCACCCCGAGGTCCGGCGCTCCCTGCTCCTGCAGAAGGGGTACGCCGAAGGGCTGCGCGCCCTGGTCCTGCACACCGCGACGGTGCAGGACCGGATCGCCGAGGCCGAGGCCGCGGGCGGAACGGACGAGGAGGCGAAGGCGCTCAACGACCTGCTGCTCCCCATCGTCAAGGGCTACAGCTCGGAGCGCGCCTGCGAGCAGCTGGGCCACGCCCTCCAGATCTTCGGCGGCGCCGGCTATCTCAAGGACTTCCCGCTGGAGCAGTACATCCGCGACACCAAGATCGACACGCTGTACGAGGGGACCACGGCGATCCAGGGCCTCGACTTCTTCTTCCGCAAGGTCGCGAAGGACCAGGGTGCCGCGCTCGGAGCGCTCCTGACCGAGGTGGAGAAGACCGCCGCCGCCGTGACGGACGGGGAACTCGCCGCAGCACACGCCCAGTTGGCCGACGCCGTCACGCAACTTCGGGCCGTCGTCGACGTCATGGGCGGACACCTGCTGCGGTCCTTCGAGGAATCCACGGCGATGTACCAGGTGGGGCGGAACACGACCAGGCTCCTGATGGCGGCGGGCGACGTGCTCGTCGGCTGGCTCCTGCTCCGCCAGGCCGCGGTGGCCGAGTCGAGGCTGGCGGAGCGGCCGGATGGCCTGAACGCCCCCGATGCGGCCTTCTACCGAGGCAAGATCGCAACAGCCAGGTTCTTCGCCCAGGAGGTGCTTCCGCTGCTGACCGCGGAACGTTCCGTCGCGGAGTGCACGGACACGGTGCTCATGACCGTGCCGGACGAGGCCTGGTGAACCCGGAGTACCCGGCGGGCGGACACCTGAACAGCCCGCCGTCGACCTGTAAGGAGCGTCATTCATGACCGAGTCCATCGCCCACCTGCCCTCGGGCCACCAGACGATGCTGCTGGCCCACCGTGCCATGGTGCGCGACCTCGACCGCGTCGCCCGCAGCGCCGAGCAGCTGGCCCGTACGCCCGATGCCGCACAGGCCGCCGCCCTCCTGGACTACGTGGACAAGCTGTTCCAGGTGATCGAGCACCACCACGAGGGCGAGGACGACTTCCTCTGGCCCCGGCTGCGTGAACTGGGCGCGGACCAGGAGGCCTTGGCCCTCATGACCGCCGAGCACGAAGAGCTGGCGAAGGTCCTGCACACCTGGCACGAGACGAGCAGACGACTCGGCACGGACCCCGCGGTCGCGGCGGAACTGGCCACACGCACAAAGGAGGTGCGCGAACAGCTCGCCGGACACGCGGGCGACGAGGAGCGCGAGCTGCTCGGCCGGCTCGCCCCGGCCCTCGGCAAGCAGATCTGGAAGGGCTTCGCGACCCACATGCGCAAGACGGCCCCCGGCTGGACGCTGCGCTTCATGCCGGCCTGGCTCCTCTCCGTGGCCGGACCGGGGGAGCAGGGCGGCGTCGCGGCGGCGCCGATCGGGCGGCTGTTCAGCGGCTGGCTGGAGAAGCGGCAGCGCGCTGCCTTCGGCGACAACTACTGAGATCCGCCGGCCCGTCACGCGCCCCTGAACACGCCACACCCTGACGAGAGTTGACCGGCCAAGACCACAACCGTACGAGCTGAACCGCTGGTCGCACGGCGACCTCGACACCCCTCTGCGTCACGCGAGTCCGGGTGGCGGTTCAGTGCGTCCTGAATCACGGAGGGAACCCTCATGAGCCCGTCGGCATCGGCCGTCACTCCGCAGTACGGGAGGGCGGACACACCGGACCGCTCGGCCGCACCGCCTCTGGAACGGGGGCGGCAGTGGATAGAAGAGTTCATCATGCGGCCGCACGAGCGTATCAACCGGGAGGGCGCCGTCTGCCCGTTCGTCGAATCCTCGATGAAGGCGCAGAGTTTCCGCATCGAGGAGTGGCCGGTCGACCCGGACGTCGACGCCGAAGGAATGGTCGAGCTCGTGCGCCGGATGGCCGAGGCCTTCGAGGCCACGCGCTGGGAGGGCCGCAACCGCGTCCTGCACACCCTCGTCCTGGTCCTCACGGGACTCCCCGAGGGCAGCCACCGCCTGCTCGACGAGGCACACACGCTCGCCAAGCCCGAGCTGGTGGGCCGTGGCCTGATGCTGGCGCAGTTCCACCCGGCCTGCGACGAACGCGCCGCGCGCAACCCGGAGTTCGAGGTGTCGCGCTCGCCGGTGCCGATGCTGGCCATGCGCTGGATGGCCTTCCACGACGTCCTGTTCCTCGACTCGGACCCCGAGTGGTTCGCCGCCTACGAGGAGCGGTACGGAGGCAGGCACGAACGGGGCTCGGTGGCCGACCCGATGTTCGCCGAGGCCTTCGCCGAGGCCCGGGACAAGTGGGGCACCGCATGAGCCCGACACCGAGCCCGACGGCGAGTCCGACCCTGAGCACGTCACAGGGCGCCCGCTTCGCACGGATCATGGGCGTGGGGACGTACCGCCCGCGACGGATCGTCGACAACGAAGAGGCGTCCCGCCAGATCGACTCGTCGGACGAATGGATCCGCGCCCGCACGGGCATCCACACCCGGCGCTGGGCCGGCCCCGACGAGACCCTGGCGGTGATGGCCGAGGAGGCCGGGGCCAAGGCCATCGCGGCGGCGGGCATCACTCCGGCCGACATCACCTGCGTCATCGCCGCGACCTTCACCTACCTCAAGCAGACTCCGGCCGTCGCGACGGACATCGCCCACCGCGTCGGCGCCCGGGGAGCGGCGGCCTTCGACGTGTCGGCGGGCTGTGCCGGGTTCGTGCACGGCGTGGTGCTCGCGGCGGACGCGGTCCGCAGTCGCGGCGGCCATGTCCTGGTGGTCGGCGTGGAGCGGATGACCGATCTGCTGAACCTCAAGGACCGCTCGACCGCCTTCATCTTCGGGGACGGAGCGGGCGCCGTGGTGATCGGTCCCTCCGAGACGCCCGCCATCGGCCCGGCGGTCTGGGGAGCTGACGGTTCCCAGGCGGACGCCATCGAGCAGACGGCCCCGTGGGACGTGCTCAGGGGCGCGCCCGGCGAGGAGTTCCCGTGGATGCGGCAGGAAGGGCAGCGGGTCTTCCGCTGGGCCGTCTACGAGATGGCCGAGGTCGCCGCACAGGCACTGGAGGCCGCGGGCATCACCCCCGCCGACCTCGACGTCTTCATCCCGCACCAGGCCAACGTCCGCATCATCGACGCGATGGCGAAGCGCATCGGCCTGCCGGACGGCGTGCGGGTGGCCAAGGACATCGTGACCTCCGGCAATACCTCGGGCGCTTCCATTCCGCTCGCCATGGACGCGGTACTCGCGTCGGGCGAGGCGAAGCCCGGCGACACGGCCCTGCTGCTCGGCTACGGCGCGGGTCTCTCGTACGCGTCGGTCGTGGCCACCATGCCGTGAGGCGGGGCCGGGCCCTGGAAGGACCCGACCCCGCCTCCGTTCGTGCGTGACCGGTACTAAGCGTTGAGCAGACCCGTTACGGGCGCGGCCAGGTCGGTCAGCTGGTGCAGCTGCTGCAGCTCGTACAGGTTGTTGAGACCGTTGAGCTGCTGGGTGACGGTCGGCACCTCGGCGCGCCGGTCCTCGGGGATCGAGGACGCGGCCAGCGAGTCGAGCGTGGCGGTGGGGGAGATGGGGGCGGCGCTCGCGGCGGGCGCGGCCAGGGCGGTGGCGCCGGCGGCGAGAGCCAGGGCGGCGGCCATGCGTCGTGTTGAGATCATGTGATGCGCAACGGCTCGGAACAGCGCTGGACACGGGCGCCCGGCCGTTTTCACCAATGATGTACCGATCGGTGCCGTTACCTGTGGTCGATGACGCCGTTGAAGGGACAGTACGGCCGCGTACATGCGGCGGTACTCGTCAATTCAAAGGAGAACGTGATGTCTCGCATCGCGAAGGCAGCCGCTGTCGCCCTCGGCACGGGCGCCGTGGTGCTCAGTGGCACCGGCATGGCCATGGCGGACGCGGGCGCCGAGGGTGCGGCCGTGGGCTCGCCCGGCGTCCTTTCGGGCAACCTCGTCCAGGTCCCGGTCCACGTCCCGGTCAACGTGTGCGGCAACACTGTGGACGTCATCGGGCTGCTGAACCCGGCGTTCGGCAACACGTGCGTCAACGCCGACGGCGGCCACGGCGGCCACGGCAACCACGGCGGCCACGGCGGCTACGGCGGCTGACCCCGTGTGTGAGCCCCCGGCGGTCCATGACCGCCGGGGGCTTTTTCACGCGTAGCGGTAGATGCCCCGATGGCCGATCAGCTCGTCCGGCTGCACGTCCCACGGCGGCATCCCCTCGTAGCGGGCGCAGATGCGGCCGTGCAGCGGGCCGTGCCCGGCCCGCGGGGGCTTCTCGGGCAGGTAGGGCGCGGAGCGGGGATGCCGTGCCTGCCAGCGGTCCCACAGCAGGTCCACGAAGGCGTGGTTCAGCCAGAAGACGGGGTCGTTGACCGACGCACCGCCGAGCATGTGGCCGCCGACCCAGCGGTGGACGAGGTTGTGGTTGCGCCACTTGTCGTTGCCGGTGCCGGACGTCCACCCCTCCAGCTTGTTGCGGAAGCCGCCGGACGAGGTGGAGTCCCAGGGTTCCGTGTCGTACACGGGGTCGCGCATCGCCCAGGCCAGCGTCGCCTCGGTCGGCAGTTCGATCGGGTTCTGCGGCCGGCCGAAGTCGCGCATGAGGAAGTCGCCGTCCGTCTCCCCTTCCCTGATGATCCAGGTCCCGTTCCCGCGGGCGAAGGGCCCGGTCATGACCTGCCGGTCGGAGCGCCGCCCGTTGCCGCCCATGAGCCCGCTGCCCCAGAGCGATGCGCCCGCCGTCCTGTCCGCCGTCCAGTCCCAGTACGGGACGGACACCGAGGGGTCCACCCGCCGCAGTGACCGCTCGAAGTCCAGGAGGAACCTGCGGTGCCAGGGCAGGAACGAGGGCGTCATGTGGGCCACCCGCAGTCCGTCGTCCCCGTCGGACACGTAGTGCTCGATGTGGACCCGCACGAACTCGTCGTACTCGCCGCTGCGTTTGAGTTCGAGCACCGCGTTGACGAAGCGCCGCTTCTCGGCGCTGGTGAGCCGGGCCTGGTTCTTGCGCGTGTAGACCACTTCGGTTCGCTCCTGCCGTCCGGGTGTGCGGTGCGGGGCAGCGCTCAGGCGTTCCTGCCGCGCAGCTGCCGGCCGCGGCCGAGTTCGTCGACCGCTCCGCGGGTGGCGATGAGGGGCGTCGGATACGACTGGTAGTGGTCGATCATGCTCAGATAGCCGCCGTCCGCGCGCCGCATGAGATGGAGCGGACGCCCGTCGACGGTGATGTCCCAGCCGGCGCCCGCGTGTTGATGTCCCGCGGCGGCTCTCGCCCCGCGGATGTGGCGGCCCGCGTACATCTCGTCGAACGAGCCGTCACCGACGGCGTCGGCCGGCGGCTCCTTGGCCGGCTGCCGGGTCCACCACTGAAGGGCGGTCTGTGCCGTCACGGCGGCCACGGCCACCGCGATGAGGTTGCGCATCGTGGCCCGGCGCGTGAACCGCCCTCCGGCCGGCGCGCTGCCCGCTGCTCCTTCGCTCACTGGTGATGTCTCCTTGTGCGTGCTGCCTTACGGGGGTGTCAGCTGGTCCAGAAGTCCCACCAGCGCGTGAGGATCAGCATTCCGACGATGCCGACGTGCAGCACCGGGAACACCCAGGTGAACTCGGAGAGGAACGTACGCAGTCCGGAGGGCGCGGGCAGCAGGCCGTTACGGACGTTGAACGAGGTCACGTACCAGAACATGGTGATCGTGGCGACCCAGGCGAGGCAGCACCACAGGCACAGCGAGTTGATCTCGTACAGCGACTGGTACTGGAGCCAGGTGCAGAAGCCGACCCCGAAGAGCGTGCCCGCGTTCAGCGTCAGGTAGTACCAGCGCGGGAAACGCGCCCCGCCCAGCAGGCTCATGCCGACGCACATCACGACGGCGTACGCGGCGATACCCAGCATCGGGTTGGGGAACCCGAAGGCCGCCGCCTGCTCGCTCTTCATGATGTTGCCGCAGGAGACCACCGGATTGAGGCTGCAGGCCGGCGAGAAGTTCGGGTCCTCCAGGAGCTTGAACTTGTCCAGCGTGATGACCCACGCCGCGAGCAGCCCCGCGGCACCCGTGATCACCAGGAGCAGTGCGAACGCACGGCTCCCGCCGGTGCCACCGGATGGCGGGTCCACGTGCCCTAAGGGTGCTTCGGGCTTACGGGCCTCGGGGAGAGACGTCGTGGTGTGCATCGATGCGGTCCTCACTGGGTTCACCGGCGGCGGGCCCGGCACCCTTTTGCAGTAGTTGTGCATCTCTCGGCAGGACAGGGTCTGTGGGGCTGATTAGCGTCGGTCGCGTCCCCAACGGATCGAGGAGATCCCCCATGAAGATCACGCTTCGTCGTGCCGCCGCGACCGCCATGCTCACCTTCGCCGTGGCGATCCCGCTCTCAACTTCCGCTCAGGCAGCGGAGGTTCCGACGCAGAAGACGGCCTCGCACCCGTGCGACCACGGCGGCTGCTGGGGCGACCACCACCACCACCACGACCACGACCACCACCTGCTGGACGCTGACCTGGGCCTCGGCCTGCTCTGACGCGGAGCGCTGAGCCACCGCGTCACGGGTACTGGGGTCCGCCGGTTCGTCCCGACCGGCGGGCCCCAGCCGTTTCGCGGGTCCCGGCGGCGCCCCCTGCTCCTAGCCGCGCAGCCTCTTCGCGGTGAGCAGGCAGTGCGCGGCCCGGGTCATGGTCTCCTCGGAGCCCGCGAACGCTGCGAGGGCCTCGTCGGTGAGGGGGACGCCGGGCTTGGCCTCGGGCCAGGGGCGCGTGGTGAACATGAAGTAGGCGTGGCCCCGCTCGCCCACGGCGGCGAGCCACTCCGGCGGTACGACGCACTGGGCGTTGAGGTACGGCATGTTCAGCACGGCCTGGCCCGCCTCGACGAGGAGGCTGACGGGCAGGCTCGGGTTGCGGGAGCTCTCCACGATGGGGCCGCCGATGGGGAGTCCGGTGTCCTGCAGCAGGAGCTCGATGGCTTCGGCGCTTCCCTCGGGGCCGCCTTCGCCGTCACCGAGCGAGTAGGCGAGCAGGAAGGGCATGTCCTTTTCGTCTTCGGGGTGTTCACCGCTCCAGGCGACCACGGTGAGGGTGCCCAGATCGGCGGCGCGGAAAGTGCGGGTTTCGCTCGATGTCGAGGTCATCCCGGAACCGTATCGACGAGTGCTGATGTCCCGGCCCCGCTTGTCACTTGACTGGGTGATTGTGGGCGAGCGATCACACGATCGGGGCACGCGCCGGTCGAACTCCGGCGCCCTCCAGTCGAACTGAGGCCCAGGGAAAGCAGGATGGGCCGGGGAAAGCCCGAGGGCCGGTTCCGCAGAATGCGTCTGCGGAACCGGCCCTCACTGCCGCGTGCCGTCTGCTCGTGGCAGCTACTTCCCGGGGGCATCGGCTGTCGCCCCTGGGGGCGTCGCACCGGATGAAGGAGCAGGAAAAGAGCTCTACTTCGCGACGGGGAGTCCGCCGAGGAGCTTGCCGGCGCCGCCACCCGCGTGCAGGCTCTTCGCGGCACCGGAGACGGTGTTGACGACGGAGTCCTTGTTCTCGGTGTCCAGGGCGTTGGTGGCCAGCGGGAGCGCGTCGATGGACGACGTCTTGCTCGTGACCGTGTCCAGGGCACCGTTCAGGCTGGTGGGCGTGAGGTCGGCGGCGAAGGCGGGTGCGGCAACACCAGCGATGACCATGGTCCCGGCAACGACGGCGGCAGCCTTCAGGGGCTTCATCGGGTTCCTTTCTGCGGCGACACACGGTCACCAGAGGGGATTTTCACTTCGCCATGGGTAACGAGCGCTCTGTACGGCGGAAACTCTGTGCGGCGGAAATTCCCGGAACCCACCCGAACGAAGGCGGTGTCTCATTCTCTTATGAAATGGATGCGTGGCCGGAGCGGGGAAGACAGCGATACGCACGTGAAAAGCCCGTCGCGCCGGCCCTGAGGACCGGCGCGACGGGAGGTGACCTGACTCAGGAAAGTCCGGGCGCCTGGGGGAGGTTGGGCGCCGGGGCCTTCGGCAGGGCCGGGAGCCCCGCGAGGTCGGGCGCGGGCAGGCCGCCGCCGAGCAGCGTGGCGGCGACGAGGTTGACGAGGCCGGTGAGCACGGTCGGCACCGCGCCGGTCACCGCCTTGACGTCGCCGCTGGTGGCCGCCTTGAGGAGGGCGTTGACGGAGGTCTGCAGCGCCTTGAGGGCGTCGGCCTTCGGGTCGGCCTGCGCCATCGAGTCATCCGGCAGCGCCTTCGGCAGCGCCGGGGTCTGCGGGAGCGTCTGGGTGTCGGGGGCCGCCGGGGTCTTGGGGAGCTCCGGTGCCTTGGGCGCCGCGGCCGAGGCCTTCGTGATGGCGTCCTTCACCGGCCCCGCGAGCTTCGCGGCGTCGGCGGCGGGCAGCTTCCCGCCGTCGGCCTTGAGCACGGCGGTGAGCAGATCGGTGACCGGGGTGAGCACACCACCGGCGTCGGCCAGGGTCTTGACCTGGGGCAGCAGCTTGTCCGCCCCGGGAACCGGAGCACGGGCCGCCTCCTGGGTGCTGCCATGCGGAGAGTCGCTCTCGGCGGCGATGACGGGGCCTGCCGTCCCGAGGAGGAGAGAGGCGCAGAGGACGGATGTCGCGATACGCCGTACGGGCAGAGCACGCATGGATGTTCCCTTCGGTGATGCGTCGGATCTTGTGTTCACCGTGAAAGCGGTGAACACCGACCGCAACCGAGCGACTGCCATTCGGGGGGATGGCGGCCGTCCGGGGGCCCGGCGGGAACGCACGACGGCCGTCCTCCTCGGGGGAGAACGGCCGTCGCTCAGAGCGTGCTGCCGCAGCGTCAGCTGTTGACGCAGGTGTTGCCGAACGCCGGGTTCAGCAGACCGATGACGTTCACGGTGTTGCCGCAGGCGTTGACCGGGATGTGGATCGGGACCTGGACGGCGTTGCCCGAGAGGACACCGGGGGAGTGGGTGGCGGCACCCTGGGCACCGGCGTCGGCGGCGGCGATGCCGGCGCTGCCGGCCATGGCGGCCACGGCAACGGTGGAGAGGGCGAGGGCCTTCGCGGTACGCGACATGGAGAGTTGCTCCTTGGTCAGTTGATGCATCGGCAGGGCGGGGTGCCCGGCCCATGGATCAACGGACGGCGCGCGCAGGAGTTGTGGGCCCAAAAGGGTGATCTGCTGGCGCAGGGTTGCCGCGACGGCCCAGTGGGCCGTGCTCACAGGGGGCCCCGGACGTTATGTACTTCACGTTTCCGACACACTTGTCAGCCTTCCTGGATTAATGCTGAAAGCGGCTAGTGTTGCTCTCCTCCTGAAGCCATTTGAAAGAACAAGTGCGGGAAGTTACGAGCCAAGTGTGACTGTCGCATTTCAATTCTCCCTCCTGGTTCAGACCTTCCCGAAAGGGCAACGCCGGTCATGCGTAATTCCCTGGGCCCCCTTCTGCGTCGCGTGACGCTGTGCGCCCTTTCCCTCGCGGTCGTCGCCACTCCCGGCGGCCCCGCCGTGGCCGCGCCCGCGCCCCCCGCCGCCGCCGAAGCGGCGTCCCTCACGTTCGAGCAGCGCTATCACGCCCTCCAGCACGGCGGCATCACCCGCGCCGCCAACACGGCCGTCACCTGCCGGAAGCCGATGGCCGCCCGCGCGGTGTCGTGCCCTGCCGCGCGCGGGGGCAAGGCAGCCGCCAACAACGACTTCGACATGTTCTACGTCGACGTCGACAAGGACCCGAACACCTACAACTCCAGCCGTGGAGAGGTCCGGCTCCCCCCGGGCTCCCGGGTGTCCTACGCGCGCCTGTACTGGGGCGGCAACCTCCGCGTGGGTGAGCAGAAGCCGGCCAGGGACAACGGCAGGGCCCTCATCGCCGAACCGGGCGGCAGCTACCAGCACGTGCGGGCCGACACCCTGGTCGGCCACCGCACCGCCCACGGAGCGGACGCCTTCCAGGCATCGGCCGACGTCACGCCCCTCGTCCGGGCCAGCGGTGCCGGGCTCTACACCGTCGCGCAGGTCAACGCGGCGATGGGGCACTCCAAGGCCGGCGCGTGGGGCGGCTGGACGCTGGTCGTCGCGTACGAGAACGAGGCCGCGCCGCTGCGCCACCTGGCCGTGTGGGACGGCTTCGACTCCCTCGGCGGCGCGCGCGGGCGCGGCCATGCGGTCCGTCTCGCCGGTCTGCCGGTCCCGGCCCGCGCGAAGGGCAGCGTGGGCATGGTCGCGTACAACGGCGACTGCGGCACGACCGGCGACACGCTCACCGTGTCGACCAACCGGAGCAGGCCCGTGCGGCTCTCCGACGCGGCGAACCCCGCCCGCGACGTACTGAACTCGACCATCAGCGAGCCGGGCAGGCAGAGCGCGAGGACGCCCGCGTACGCCAACACGCTCGGCTACGACTCCGACATCTTCCGCCTCGACGGGGGCCTCAAGGCCGACCGAAAGGGCCTGCTCATCCGACTCGCCTCGCGGCGAGAGTCCGCGTGGGCGGGTGTGCTCTTCGCCGCTGTGGACGCGAAGCGGTAGGGCACCACCTTCCCCCTGAGCAAGGCGCCGTGCATGCAACTGTCATCAACTGACCCCCGGCTGAGCGTCCTTCACGTCGCCCAGCCCGTCGACGGCGGAGTGGCCCGCGTGGTCACCGACCTGGTGCGGTCCCAGCTGTCCACCGGGATGCAGGTCGACGTGGCGTGCCCGGACGGCGGCTGTCTGCCGGATGCCGTGCGTGGCCTGGGCGGCGCCACCCACCCGTGGGCGGCGACCCGCTCCCCGGGGCCGGGTCTGCCGGACGAGGTACGGCGCCTCGCCCGCATCGTCGACGAGCTCCGGCCCGACGTCGTGCACGCGCACAGCGCCAAGGCGGGGCTCGCCGCCCGGCTCGCCCTGCGCGGCAGGGTGCCCACGGTGTTCCAGCCGCACGCGTGGTCCTTCGAGGCCGTCGGCGGTGTGACCGCGCGGCTCGCCCGGCACTGGGAGCGCCTCGGGGCGCGCTGGGCCGCGCACGTGGTCTGCGTCAGCGAGGCGGAGCGGCTCACCGGGCAGCGGTCCGGGATCGACGCGTGCTGGTCCGTGATCCCGAACGGGGTGGACGTCGGACGCTTCCGTCCGGTGGCCGCGCAGGCGGCACGGACAGCCCTCGGGCTGCCCCGCCAGGAGCTTCTGGTGGTGTGCGTGGGACGGCTGTGCCGGCAGAAGGGACAGGACGTCCTGCTGCGGGCCTGGGCGGAGGTCGCCGAGCGGCTGCCGCTCGCTCGGCTCGTCCTCGTGGGGGACGGGCCCGACGCGGCCGGTCTGCGCGAGCGGGCGCCCGCCTCCGTGCGGTTCGCCGGGGGCGTCCTCGACGCCACCCCTTGGTACCAGGCGGCCGACGTCGTGGTCCTGCCGTCCCGGTGGGAGGGCATGGCACTCGTACCCCTGGAGGCGATGGCCTGTGCCCGGCCGGTGGTGGTCACCGACGTGGACGGCGCGCGCGAGAGCCTGCCGCCCGCACTCGCGCCGCACGGCCTCGTTCCCGCCGAGGACCCGGCGGCGCTGGCACGCGCCCTCGTCGGACTGCTCGGCGATCCGCCCCTGCGCGAATCCCTCGGCCGCGCAGCGCACCGCCACGTTCTGAACACCCACGATGTGCGGCACACCGCGGACGCTGTCGCGGCCGTGTACCGCGAGCTACTGGGCGTGGGGCCCATCAAGTGCAGGGAGTCCATCAACCCGTGAGTGCGGAACGAACCGTCGCCCCTGCCGCGCAGCCACGGGCGGCCGACCATGCCACCGCCACCCCCTCGGTCATCCCTCCCCGAGGGGCCGGGGGCGGCCGTAGGACGAGCGTCAAATGGGGGACTTCGGCGCGCCGCTCGTCGGTCCTCCCGCTGTACGCCGTCGACTGCAGCGCCGCGCTCCTGGGCACCGTGCTGCTCACCGATCCGCAGCGCCACCCCCTCCTCGTGGTCCTGCTCATCACCGCGGTGACCGTCCTGAACGCACGGGCCGCGCTGTACCGCCCGCTCGCCGTGCCCGCCGCCCTCGACGAACTCCCCTCGCTGGCCTGGCAGTCCCTCCTGAGCTGGTGCGCCGTGGGACTCCTCGCCACGAGCGTCTCCACCCTCAGCCCGCTCTCCCTCACCACCCTGTGCACCGGCGCGGCCCTCCAGAGCGTGCTGTGCTGCGCGGGCCGCGGCGCCCTGTACGGGTGGGCGCGCAGGGCGGCGCTCCGGCAGCCGCGCCCGGCCCTGGTGGTCGGACCCGGCGTCGTCGCCCGGCGCGTGGCGGAGGCGGTGCTCCGTCATCCGCAGGCCGGGGTGCGGCCCGTGGGCATCGTGGGTGACGCGCCCGCCGAGCGCACGGAGTCGGAGGGGGCCGAACTCCCGGTGCTCTCCACGATCGAGGAGCTGCGCCGCGCGGTCATCCAGAACGCCGTACGCACCGTCCTGGTCGTCGGACCGACCCCCGGCCCCGAACAGATCGGCTGGCTGCGGACGCTGAGCGGTTCGGGCTGCGACGTATGGGCGGTCGACGCGACGCAGCCGCCGGGCTACGACGCGCCGGGGCGCCAGGCGAGAACCGGGCGGCTCGCGGGGTTCCCCTGCCGTCAGCTCGTGCCCGTGCGGCGCGGGCACTTCAGCGTCAGCAAGCGCGCCCTGGACCTCGTGACCTCGGGGATCCTGCTGCTGCTGATCAGCCCCGTGCTCCTCGCCTGCGCCCTCGTGCTGCGGGCCACCGACGGCCCCGGGGTGATCTTCCGTCAGGAGCGCGTCGGCAAGGACGGACGGCCGTTCACCCTGCTGAAGTTCCGCACGCACCGCCCCGCCGACCCGCACGAGGCCGCCACCCGGTGGTCCGTCGCGGGCGAGCAGCACATGAGCCCCTTCTGCCAGTTCCTGCGCCGTACGTCCCTCGACGAGCTCCCCCAGCTGTGGAACGTCCTGTGGGGCGACATGAGCCTGGTCGGCCCCCGGCCCGAACGCCCCTACTTCGTCGGGCAGTTCAGCAAGGCGCACCCCGGTTACGCCGAGCGCCACCGCATGCCGACCGGCATCACCGGGCTCGCCCAGATCCAGGGGCTGCGCGGCGACACCTCGATCGAGGACCGCTGCCGGTTCGACAACGCCTACATCGACAGCTGGTCGTTCTGGCAGGACCTCTGCATCCTGCTGCGCACCGCCGCGTCCCTCGTACGCCCGACGGGGAGCTGACCCGGTGAACGGTGCCTCGATCACGCTCTTCCCGGCCGGCTCACCGGCCGCCGCACTGTCCTCGGCACTCCGCGGCGCCGGTCCCGTGCTGCCCGTCACGGCCGTGGTCGCCCTGCTCGCGCTCCCCGCACCGCCGGGCGAGGGCGGCTCCGCGGGCGGCACGGTCGCCGACGCGGTCTCCGCCCTGGTGGTGCTCTGGTGCGTGGCCCGCACCGTGCGCGGGGCGCGTCGGCCGCTGACGCGCAACGCCGCCGTCGTGCTCGGCCTGCCGGTGATCGGCATCGCGGTCGCGGCCGTCGGCGCGACCACCGCGTCGGCCGGGATGACCGGCCTGGTGCGCTACCTGCAGATCTTCGTCCTCGTACCGGCCGCGGTCCTGATGCTCGTCCGTGACCGCCGCGACTTCCGCCTGGTGGCCTGGTCCCTCATCGGCCTCGCCCTCTTCCAGGGCACGCTGGGCGTCTACCAGTACGTCACCGGGACGGGCGCCAGCTACATGGGCTCGGACGTCCGCGCCGTGGGGACCTTCGGCCCGACGGACGTCATGGGAATGGCGACCGTGGTGTCGTACGGCCTGGTGTGCGCGGTCGCCCTCGCGCTCGGCCCGGCCTCCCCGAGGCGGCGTCAGATCGCGCTGGCGTGCGCGCTGCTCCTGACCGTGCCGCTCGCGCTCTCCTTCAGCCGCGGCGCCTGGATCGCCACCGTCGTGGCCTGCGGTGCGCAACTGGGGCTCGCGGGCGTGCGGAACGCGCTGCGGGCCCTCGCGGCGATGGCCGCTGCGGCCGTGGTCCTCGTGGGCGGCCTCGGCATCGGCTCGCAGATGCTGTCGGAGCGCGTCACCAGCATCACGCAGGTGTCCGACGCCCCCGACCAGTCGGTCACCGACCGGTACACGATGTGGGCCGCGGCGGTGGACATGTGGCGCGACGCACCAGTGTCGGGCGTGGGCCTCAAGGCCTTCCCCGACCACCGCGACAGCCACGCGTCGCTCGCCCTCTCCTCGGCCAGCGACACCGGGGGCGCGGGCGCCAAGTTCAGCCGTCAGCCGCTGCTCTCCCCGCACAACATGTATCTGCTCGTCCTCGGCGAGCAGGGGCTGCTCGGCCTGTGCACGCTGGTGGGCAGCTGGGCGGCCTTCCTGCTGCTCGGCATGCGGCGGCTCACCCGGGTGCGCGGGGGCGCCGGAGCGGACTGCGCGCTCGTCGCGTGCGGGCTGCTGCTGTGGCAGCTGGTGGACTTCTCGTACGCCGACATCGGCGGGCCATCGACGGTGCTCATGGCCGTGGTCCTCGGGCTCGTGGCCTGGTGGTCGCTGTCCGGGCGCGCCCTGTCCGCCCCGATGCCCGGGGAGGCCCCGCGATGACCTCCACGACCCACGAGGTGGACACCGGCCGCGCCGGGAAGGTGCTCGCCCCGGACACCGGTGCTGGTGCCGACTCCGACTCGGAGTCGGGGTTCGGGTCCGGGTCCGGGTCCGGGTCCGGGTCCGGGTCCGGCAAGGGTTCCGATCCCTCCAACGGCTTTCTCGCCAAGGCCGCTCTGGTCACCGCGCTCCTCACGGTGGCCGGCTCCGTGCTCGGGCTCGTGCGCGACCAGGCGCTCGCCCACTTCTTCGGGGCGGGCTCCGAGACCGACGCCTTCCTCGTCGCGTGGACCGTTCCCGAGGTGGCCACCACCCTGCTCATCGAGGACGGCCTCGCGTTCGCGCTCGTCCCCGCCTTCAGCATGGCGCTGGCCCGCCGCGGCCGGGGCGCGCGCCGCGATCCGGTCCGCGCGCTGGTGGCCGCGTCGCTGCCCCGCCTGATGCTGGCCTCCGGGATGGTCGCGCTGATCCTGATGGCCGGGGCGCCGGTCCTGGTGGAGGTCCTCGCGCCGGGTCTGCCCGACCCGCGCCTCGCCGTGGACTGCACACGGCTGACCGCCACCTGTGTCTTCACCTTCGGCCTCGCCGGATACTGCAGCGCGGCCCTGCGCGCCCACCGCCGGTTCGTGGCCCCCGCGGCCATCTACGTCTTCTACAACATCGGCATCGTCACCGCCGTGTTCGTCCTCGCCCCCCGCTACGGCGTCCGGGCGGCTGCCCTGGGCGTCGCGGTCGGCGGCGTACTCATGGTGCTCGTCCAGGCCCCCTCGCTCTGGCGCCGGCTCACCCGCGACACGGCGGACGCGCCCGACGGGAAGGCGGCCGGCCCCTCGGCCCCCGCGCTGATGAGCGGCACCCTCGTCGCCACCGTGCTGCTGTTCGCGCTGTGCCGCCAGTCGCAGGTGCTCATCGAGCGCTTCCTGGCGTCCTCGCTGCCCTCGGGAGCCATCTCGCACCTGAACTACGCCCAGAAAGTGGCGCAGGTGCCGATGATCCTCTCCCTGATGCTGTGCACGGTCACGCTCCCCGTCGTCGCGCGGGCCCTGGCCGACGGCGACGTCAAGCGCGCCAGGTCACGTGTCGAGCGGGACCTGGGCCTGGCGGGCTGCGTGGTGCTCCTCGGCACCGCCGTGGTGATCGCCTGCGCGCCGCAGCTCATCCACCTCATGTTCCAGCGCGGTGCGTTCACCGCGCAGGACACCGTCGCCACGGCCGCCGTGATGCGCGTCTACGCCCTGGGTCTCCTCGGTCACACGCTGGTCGGGGCGCTCGTCCGCTCGTACTTCTCCGGCGGGCGGGCCACCTGGTTCCCGCTGGGCGCGATGGCGGTCGGGGTCGCCGCGACCGCCGGGATCGGCAGCTGGGCGGTGGACCTGTGGGGCGTACGCGGCATCGCGCTCGCCAACGCCGCCGGGATCAGCGTCGCGGCCTTCGTGCTGCTGTGCGGGATGGGCCCGCGCAACGTGCCGATCCGGGTCCGCCAGGTCCTTGGCGAACTGGTCAAGCCGGTGGCCGCGATGGTGTGCGCCACCGGGTTCGGCGGTGCGATCGCGAGCAACGTCGACTCGCCCGTCCTCGCCGTCGTCGCCGGGTCCGCGGTCGTCGCCGCCGTCTTCGCCCTGGTGCTCCGGGCCCTGAAGGCCCAGGCCTTCGAGCCCGTCGTCCGTTCCGTCACATCCGCCACACGAAAGCTCGCGCATGTCCGTTGACACAGCATTCGGTGAGACCCCCCGATCACGGCGCACGCGGCACTGGCTGCCCGAAGCGCCGATGTGGGTGGCGATGTACCACTCCGTGGACACCTGCGCGGACGACCCCTACAAGATCACCGTCTCGCCGGAACGCCTGGCCGCCCAACTGCGCTGGCTGCGCAGACAGGGCCTGCGCGGCGTGAGCATGTCGCGGCTCCTCATGGCGCGGGCTCGTGGCGAGGGGCGCGACCTGGTGGGCCTCACCTTCGACGATGGGTACACGGACTTCGTCGACCACGCCCTGCCGCTCCTGCACCGCTACGACTTCGACGCCACCGTCTTCGTGCTCCCGGGCCGCCTCGCGGGCGACAACGCGTGGGATCCGCTTGGCCCGCGCAAACCGCTGCTCGACGCGGCGGGCATCCGCCACGCAGCCGCCGAAGGGATGGAGGTCGCCTCGCACGGCCTGACGCACGTCGACCTCACCCGGGCGGACGACCGGCTGCTGTGGCAGGAGACCAGCGGCAGCCGGGTCGCACTCTCCGACCTCATCGGCCGCGAGGTCGAGGGCTTCTGCTACCCGTACGGCACCGTCGACCAGCGCGTCGTCGACACCGTGCGAGCGGCCGGCTACCGCTACGCGTGCGCGATCTCCCCGGGCCCCCTGACCGGGGTGCACGCCCTGCCCCGCGTCCACATCGGGCAGGAGGACACCGCCCTGCGGCTCCAGCTGAAGCTGCGGCTGAACCGGCTGCGCCGCCGCGCGGTCCGCGAACCGGCGGTGACCGGATGAGGGCCCTGCACATCATCACCGGCCTCGGCGTCGGCGGTGCCGAACAGCAACTGCGGCTTCTTCTGCGCCACTTGCCGGTCGACTGCGACGTCGTCACCCTCACCAATCCGGGACCGGTCGCCGAGGGCCTGACGGCCGACGGGGTGCGCGTCATCCACCTGGGCATGTCCGGCAACCGCGACCTGGGCGCCGTGCCCCGCCTCGTGAAGGTCATCCGCGGCGGCGGCTACGACCTCGTGCACACCCACCTGTTCCGCGCCTGTCTCTACGGGCGCGTCGCCGCCCGCCTCGCGGGGAAGCGCGCCGTCGTGGCCACCGAACACTCCCTCGGCGACTCGCAGATGGAGGGACGGCCGCTGACCCCGGGCGTTCGCGCGCTGTACCTGACCGGCGAGCGCCTGGGCCGGGCCACGGTGGCGGTCTCCCCGTCCGTCGCCGAGCGGCTCAGCCGCTGGGGGGTGCCACGGCAGCGCATCCACGTCGTCCCGAACGGCATCGACGTCGAGCGGTTCCGCTTCGACCCCCGGGCCCGGATCGCCGCCCGCCGTCAACTGGGGCTCCCGGACGCGGCGTTCGTCGTCGGCGGGGTCGGGCGGCTGGCCCCCGGCAAGCGGTTCGACGTCCTGCTGCACGCCCTGGCCGCGCTGCCCCAGGACGTGCGCGTACTGCTGGTGGGCGGCGGCCCCGACGAGGCAAGGCTGCGCGCGACGGCCGCCCAACTGGGCGTGGCTGACCGGGTGTTGTTCGCGGGGGAGCGGCCTCATCTGTCCGGGCAGGGGGCCGACCTGCCCGCGCTCCTCGCCGCCATGGACGTCCTCGCGTCGCCGTCACCCGAGGAGGCCTTCGGCCTTGCCGTCGTCGAGGGCCTCGCCGCCGGTCTGCCGGTGCTCTACGTGCGGTGCCCCGCCGTCGAGGACCTCCCGCCGGGGGCGGACAGCGGCGCCGAGCGCGTCACGGGCGACCCGGACTCCTTCGCGCGGGCGCTGCTGCGGGCTCGGTCGGCGGGGTCACGGGCGCGGCTGCCCCTGGCGGCCGCGCACCACTACGGCATCACCCGCAGCGCGGCACAGCTGATGCATGTCTACGAGGCAGCAGCCTCCGGCTCGACCCCGAGAGTGAGTTCCTGATGACCGATACCCTCAGCAGGCGGCACCGCCCGGCAGGACCGGCCCCGATGCTGGCCCGCGTGAAGCGACTGCCCGCGTGGTGGATCCTCCCGGCGGGAGCTGCCATCGGCGCCCTCACCGGCGGTCTGTACGGCGTGGTCAAGACACCCGAGTACACCGCCACCAGCTATGTGATCGCCGTCCCGCAGAAGGACTCCGACCCCACCGCCGCACTGGGCTTCGCCACGGCGTACGGCCGCGTCGCCACCCAGCTCGCCGTGCTCGGCGACGCCCAGGTGGAGTCGGGCGTCTCGCCCGGGACGCTGCGCGAGAGCGTACGGGCGGCCACCTCGCCCGACGCCCCGATGATCTCCATCTCGGCGACCGCGGCCCAGGCCGGCAAGGCGGCCGACATCGCCAACGCGGTCTCGCGCTCCCTGACCGAGAACGCGAACCACACCAAGGACCGCACGCGGGTACGCCTCCTGCAGCTCTCCCGTGCGGTCAAGCCCGCGGACCCCGCATCGGCGACGGCGCCGATGACCGCCCTGGTGGGCGCCAGCGCCGGAGGCCTGCTCGGCGGGCTCGCCCTCCTCGTGCGCCCCCGCCGCGCCGAGGACGCGCCGTCGGCCGCGGTACCGGGACCCGCGCAGTCCGCCGACCTCAACCGGGAGAGGTGATGGAGGTGGCCGACAGCGCACTGACGGTCGAACTCTGCACGGACGAGGCCGAGTTCGGCAGCCTCGCCGCGGCGTGGGCCCGGCTGCACCGCAGATGCCGCACGGCGACGCCGTTCCAGAGCCACGCCTGGCTGCACTCGTGGTGGCTCTCCTACGGAACCCGCGGGCGGCTCCGCGTGGTCCTCGTGCGCAAGGACGGCGAGCTCGTCGCCGCGGCCCCGCTGATGCGCGCGTACGTCCCGCTCCCCGCGCTCGTGCCGCTGGGCGGCGCGATCTCCGACTTCACCGACGTGCTGCTCGACGACGCGTTCGCCGACGAGGCCGCGGCCGCGCTGGCCGACGGCCTGTCGGAACTGGCCCGCACCGCGCTGATCGACTTCCGCGAGGTCCGGTCGGGAGCGGCCGTGGAGCGCATCTACGAAAGCTGGCGCGGACCCCGGCTCCGCCTCGTGGACTCGCTCTGCCTGGAGCTGCCCGCGGCCTCGATGGAGGAACTGCTCGGGCGGCTGCCCGCGCCGCGCGCCCAGCGGGCCCGCGCCAAGATCCGCAAGATCGACGCGCTCGGCGTCGAGCGGCGGATCGTACGGCACGACGAGGTGGACGCATCGGTGCGCACGCTCCTGCACCTGCACCAACTCCAGTGGCAGGGACGCAAGGTGACGTCCGAGCACCTCCAGGAGCGGTTCTCCGAGCACCTGATCAGGTCGGTGGGGCTCATGGTCAGGTCGGGCGACGCGGTGGTCACCGAGTTCCGGCTCGACGACGCCGTGGTGGCGGCCGATCTGACCCTGCTGTCGCCGCACCTGATCGGCGGCTATCTGTACGGGGCGCATCCGCGACTGCGCGAGCGGAAGGTCGACGTGGCGACGATGCTCCTGAACGCCTGCGCGCAGCACACCGAGGGCGACCGGAGCCGGGTCCTGAGCCTCCTGCGCGGCAACGAACCGTACAAGCACCACTGGCGACCCGAGGAGGCCGTCAACCACCGCCTGCTCCTCGCCCGCAGACGCACCGCCCCCGTGCTGCGGGCCGCCGCATGGGACGCGGCGGCCCGCAGCCGGGGCAAGGAGCTCCTGCGCAAGCGCCGGGAACGCCAGGAACGCCGGAAACAGTCCTGAGCGCCCTTCCCTACGGCCGCTTGTACCAGTCGAGGCGCATACAGAGCTTGCCGCCGAGCCAGTGCTCGACCCACTCGCCCAGGTTCAGCGGCGAACAGTTGGGCGGCGTCGTGGGCTGCGTCGGCTCCGGGGCGGTGGGCTCGGTGTCCGTACGGCCGAAGAGCAGGGAGCGGTAGGCCTTGGACGACTTGGGGTTGTCCCCGCACTGCCACACGCCGTGCGGGCAGTAGTCGGTGACGGTGTTGTACAGCGGTTTGTGCTCGTCCATCCAGGCGAGCATCTTCCGCATGTACTCCTCGTTGTCGCCGTTACGGAAAAGGCCCCACTCCGGGTAGGAGATGTCCTTGCCGTGGGCCTTCGCGAATTCCACGTGCTGTTTCAGGCCGTACGGCTCGCTGACCTGCTCGGCGAAATCGGTGCCCGTCGGCTGGTCGTACGAGTCCATTCCGACGATGTCCACGACGTCGTCCCCGGGATAGCACTGCGTCCAGGGAATGGCGTCCCGGCCCCTGTTCGGCGTGAAGTCGAACTTGAACTTCTGTCCCGGCACCGAACGCATCGTCGTGACGATGCGCTTCCAGTACTTCTTCCAGGCCTCCGGGTCGGGCCCGCACCGATGGGTGTACGTGGTGCCGTTCATCTCCCAGCCGAGCACCACCACGGTGTCCGGGACCTTCAGCTTCACGAGCCGTTCGGCGAGGGCGCGGTAATGCTCGTCGAAATCGCCCGCGGCGCCGCGGGCGAGGAGCGAACGCACCTCCGAGTCGCCGACGTGGTCCTCGTTTCGCTCCATCATGGGGACGTTGAGCACGAAGAGCCGGTTGTCCTTCTCGCGCCGCCACTCGGCCCAGCTCTCCAGGAAGTCCGGAGCCCCCGCGATGTTGCTCCACCGGTCGCCCGGCAGGTAGGTGTGCCCCACGCGCAGCTCGGCGCCGCCCAGCCACTTGCTGAGCTCGGCCATGCGCTGCACGCCCTGGGGCCCGTAGGCGAGGTAGGCCCCGAACGCGGGCTTCCCGGCCGCCTTGGCCGCGTCCGCGGGGCTCGGCGTCGCGACGGGCTGCACGCCGGACGGGGCGAGCGGACCGACCGGGGGTGTCGGGGCGGCCGGGGAGGGGACCGGGACAGGTGCCGCCGTCGGCAGACCGGGCAGGGCGGCCGGTGGTTCGGGGTCCTGGCCGGCTCCCCACGCGTAGCCGGGTCCGACGGCGAGGGCTGCCGATGCAACGATTCCGGTGGCAATGAATGCCAGCCGTTTACTGGTGGTCTGGCGTCTCTGCAAGGCCATGGTCGCTCCTCATGCTGCGCCTCCGTCTACTGACACTCAGTCATATGTATTTCTATTGCGCCAATCGAGCCCCTAATCCTTTGGGCGTGCCCATCGCCCGCATGGGGGATCGAATTGAGAGAATTTGGCCGTGCTAACTCTCGACACCCGAGTCCCCGCGGTTCTGCTGCGGATCGATCGGAACCCTTTTCATCACGGCACACTCGGAGCTGTCCGGTCGCTGGGCCGCGCGGGAGTGGAGGTGCATGTGGCCGCCGCGGAATCCGCGGAGAGCCCGGTGCGCAGATCCCGCTATCTGCACCAGACGCACCCTCCACCGCCGCCGGGCGCGTCCCTCGGGGAAATCGCCGCCGTATTGCGCCGCATCTCCCACCGGGTGGCCAGACCGTCCGTCCTCATTCCCATGGACGACGCCGGAGCCCTCGCGATCGGACGCCTGCAGAAGGACCTGTGCGCCACCTATCTCCTGCCGGACCAGGCGAGCGGACTCGCGGAGCGGGTGGCCGACAAGGCGACGCTGGCCCAGGTGTGCGCCGCGGCCGGGATCCCCCACCCGGTGACGCTCCTCCCGCGGAGCCCGGCCCAGGCAGCCGCAGCCGTACGGCGGTTGGGGCTTCCTGTAGTGGCCAAGTGGAGCCGCCCGTGGCTGGTCCCCGCCGGGACGGACCTGCGCAGCACGGTCCTGGTGCGGTCGGCCGACCAGGCCCAGGAGCTCTACCGGCGCAGCGAGGAGGCGGGCAGCCGCCTGCTGCTGCAGGCCTTCCTGCCGGGCGGCCCCGGGCGCGACTGGTTCGTCCACGGTTACGCCGACCGGACGGGGTCCGTGCGCGGCGGCGGCTCCGGCCGCAAGCACCGCTCCTGGCCCCGCGGGGCCGGTCTGACGGCGGTGGGTGAGTGGACGCCCGACCCGGGCCTGCGGGCCGGCGTGGAGAGGCTGATCGGCACCCTGGGCTACCGGGGGATCTTCGACCTCGACTTCCGGGTGGACCCCGCGACCGGCGAGCACTGCCTGCTCGACTTCAACCCGCGGCCCGGCGCCCAGTTCCGGCTGTTCGCCGACGGGGCCGACCTGGACGTGGTGCGTGCCCAGCACCTGGACATGACACACCGGCCGCTGCCGGCCGCCGCCGCTCTCCCGGGCCGCTCGTTCGTCGTGGAGAACTACTCCCCGCTGGCCGCCGTACGCGTCCTGATGACGGCGGGGCCCGCCTCCACCGCGGCCCACCGCCGCGAGCTGGCCTGGCACGCCCGCGACGACATGGCTCCCGCGCGCGCCATGTGGGTGCTGTGGTGCCGGCACGTGACGCGGCGCCTCCTCGGCCGGCTGAGGCGGACGGCGCGCCCCGCCGGACCGCCCCCGGGGGAGGACGTGCGGGCGCGGATGGTGCGCCAGGTGTGCACGCCCGACGGCCCCGGCCGCGCCGAGGACGCCCGCACCGATGACGAGAGAGCGAGCAGTTGCTGATGTATGACCTGTTGGTTGTCGGAGCCGGGCCCTACGGTCTCTCCATCGCGTCGCACGCGGCCGGTGCCGGACTCGACGTACGCGTCTTCGGCAGACCCATGGCCTCCTGGCGCGACCACATGCCGCGGGGCATGTTCCTCAAGTCGGAGCCCTGGGCGTCGAACCTCTCCGACCCCCGGCGCCGCTACGGCCTCGCCGCGTACTGCGAGCGCAACGGGATGCGGGCCCGACACGGCGAACCGATCTCCGTGGAGACGTTCGCCTCCTACGGCCTGTGGTTCGCGCGGCACGCCGTACCGGACGTCGACGAACGCATGGTGGCGTCGGTCGGCGCCTGCCCCGGCGGCTTCGAGCTGGTCACGGACGACGGTCAGACCGTCCGTGGCCGCACGGTGGCCCTGGCCGTCGGCGTGATCCCCTTCGTCGAGATCCCCTCGGCCCTGCACGGGCTCGGCCCGGAGCACGTCACGCACAGCAGCCACCACCGGGACCTGGACCGCTTCCGGGACCGGGACGTCACCGTGATCGGCGGCGGCCAGGCGGCCCTGGAGACCGCCGCGCTCCTCGCCGAGCAGGGCACCCGCGTGCGCGTGCTCGCCCGCTCGCGCCGGCTGAGCTGGAACACCGTGCCCCCGGAGTGGAAGCGCCCGTGGTGGCAGTCCGCCCGCGCCCCGCACAGCGGCCTCGGCTGCGGCTGGCGCAACTGGTTCTACGCCGAGGTGCCGGGCGGCTTCCGGCGGCTCCCCGAGGCCACGCGCGCCCGCATCTCCGCCTCGGCGCTCGGCCCCGCGGGGGCCTGGTGGGTGCGCGACCGGGTCGAGTCACGCGTCGAGGTGCTGCTCGACCACGAGGTCGCCACGGCGTCGGTCACGTCGGGCCGGGTGCGGCTCGCCACCGTCGGCAGCACCGGCGGCGGCCCGGACTTCGAGACGGACCACGTCATCGCCGCCACCGGATTCAAGGCCACCGGCGCGCGCCTGGGCCTGCTGGCCCCGGAGGTGCGCGGCAGCCTGGCGGTGAACGCCGCCGACGAGCCCTACGCCTCCACCGGGTTCGAGTCGTCGTACCCCGGTCTGTTCCTGGCGGGCCTGGTGACGGCGGGCAGCTTCGGCCCGGCGATGCGCTTCGTGCAGGGGGCCTCGTTCACGGCGGAGCGGCTGGTACGGGGCGTGCGGCGCAGCCTGCGGCACGGCCCGGCGGGCTCCGCCGTCCCGGCGCCGGCGGGCGAGCGGGGCCGCCGGTCGCCCCTGGGCGCCGTCAAGCACTGAGCGGGAATCCCGGCTCTGGCGAACCCGATCAGGTGATGCCATCGGCGAACGGGTGAATCGGTTCTTCGTCCGCGGCGATCAGGTGGTGGACTCTGTCGTCATGGGACGGGCCTGGTTGCCCTCCGCCAGCCGTCGGCTCCATGCCGTGGGTAGGCAACACCCCCTTCGCGGGCCGGCCCCCCTCCCGTTCTGGCGGGGAAGAGACCCTCGGGTGTCTCTTCCCCGCCAGCGGCTTGTCCGGGCGGACTAGCGGCCCGATGAGGCGAACCCGCGGCGGTACAGGATCCCTCCGCCAACCAGCAGAGCGGCGCTCGCCGCTGCGGCGGCCAGGAGGTCCTGGTCGCTTCCGGTCTCGGCGAGCCGGGCGACGGCGTGCGGCGCCTCGTGGGCGGCCGACGGCATCTGCCGCGAGGTCGAGGACGCGACGTACTGCGGCGGCTGACCGGCCTTCACCGGCGGCATGGCGCGGTCGGTCGGCGGCTCGACGGACCGGGGAGGCGTCTCGGGCGAGTGAGGCGTCTCGTGCTGCGGGGGCGTCGGTGCGGGCGCTCCGTTGGCACAGCCGTTGCCGAACGCCGGGTTGAGCGCGGCGATCACGTCCACGGTGTTGCCGCAGGCGTTGACCGGGATGTCCAGGAGAGCCTGTACGTCGTTGCCCGACAGGATGCCGGGCGAGTGGCTGGCCTCGCTCTCGGCCAGCGACTGGGTGCCCGCGTGCGTGTCCTGGTAGGCGTCCCTGTCCGAGTCGTCGCCGTACCCGGACCCGTGCCCCGAACCGTGCCCGGACCTGTCGTGCGTCTTGGTGGCCGCAGGTTCCTGCGTCGCCGCCCGCTTCGGGGCGACGGCGTGCTGCTTCGGGACGGCGGCGTGCCGCTTCGGGGCCTCGGCGTGCTGCTTGGGGGCCTCGGAGTTCGCGCAGCTGTTGCCCATGGTGGGGTTGCCCACGCCGACCGCGTTCGCGGAGTTGCCGCAGGCGTTCACCGGCACCTCCACGGGGGCCTGCACGCTGTTCCCGGACAAGATCCCGGGCGAATCCGTCGCCACGCCGTCCGCGCCCGCGGCGAACGCGTGCGTCCCGGACAGGGAGAGGATGCTGGTCGCGGCCGCGGTCGCGAGCATCCCTTTACCGATGACCTGTCGCATGTAGTTGTCTTCCTCTGAGCAGTGGAAAAGCCGGCCTTGGAGTCGTAGCGACGGTCCAAGGCCGGCCAGGAAAAACAGCCCGGTGGCTGGGTGCTACCTCAGGTGTTGGCGCAGGTGTTGCCGAACGCCGGGTTCAGCAGGGCGATCACGTCGACGGTGTTGCCGCACAGGTTGACCGGAACGTGGACCGGGACCTGGACGAGGTTGCCGGAGAGAACGCCCGGGGACCCGACGGCCGCACCCTCGGCGCCGGCGTCGGCGAACGCGGGGGCCGCCATGCTCATGGCCATGACGACACCAGCGATGATCGTTGCGCTCTTCTTGTGCTTCACAGAAGTTCCCTTCTCTGTGGTCATGCCGATCTGGCAGTCGAAACCGAGCGAGAACTACGTTTACGTCTCGCACCATGACCCGCAGTCTGCAAACGAGTTGAGAGTCCGGAAGAAACCGGCGTTTTCGACCGTTCGGTAAATTCACCCGAATTACCGCAGAAGAAAATGAAGAAGCCCGGGCTGCCCGGCCTTGAATCAGGCGGGCAGCCCGAGCGTTCTCACACCGGCAGATCAGCCGTTGAGCTCACCGTTCCCGGACAGGACCGGGATGTCGTTCAGGATGTGCGACAGCGGCTCGTCGCCCTTGGCCTGCGTGGAGTTCTCGGTGCACTGCTGGTTCTGAGGCGCCGACAGGATCGGGATGTCCTGGACTCCGACGTTCACGAGCGCGACGAGCGACTGGAGGTTCGCCTTGACCGGGAGACCGACACAGGGCTTGTTCAGCGAACCCTGGACGAGGGAGAGCTGGGGGCTCATGTCGCCGTGCGTCGCGGAGTTGCCGTACGCCTGCTTGGACCCGTTGCCACTGAGCGACGTGGTGCCGTGGTCGTCACCGATGGCCAGCGCCGAAGGGGCCGCAGCAGCGGACAGACCGACGACGGAAACGGCAACTGCCGCCGTGGCCATAGCCTTCTTCATCATTTTGTGTGTTCCTTTTCTGGCAGAAGCTCGAGTCACTGCACGCTGCCCAACCTGCCTGCAGGAGTTTGAGTTTCGGGGCTTCACTCGATTGGGGTCCGCGCCAGCCCTCCGTTGGGCCATCAGAGTGAAACGGAGCAACTATGTGCAGGCCGCGGAGTTAATCAGAGCGCTCCGGCGAACGGGGTTACTCCAGAAGGGAATTACTTGTGATTAAGAAGGGTATGGCTGCAGCCGCGGTTGCCGTCTCCGTCGTCGGCATGTCGGCCGCCGTAGCTCCGTCGGCCATGGCGATCGGTGACGACCACGGCACGACGTCGCTCAGCGGCAACGGCGCCCAGCAGGCGTACGGCAACTCCGCCACGTACGGCAACATGAGCCCGCAGATGGCGCTGATCCAGGGTTCGCTGAACAAGCCCTGCATCGGTCTCCCGGTCAAGGCGAACCTCCAGTCGCTCGTCGCGCTCGTGAACGTCGGAGTCCAGGACATCCCGATCCTGTCGGCGCCTCAGAACCAGCAGTGCACCGAGAACTCCACGCAGGCCAAGGGCGACGAGCCGCTGTCGCACATCCTGTCCGACATCCCGGTCCTGTCCGGGAACGGGACGGCCAACCACTGATCCCCCACGCATCGCACAGCGGGCCGCCGTTCACCGGCGGCCCGCTGCCGCGTTCCCCATCCGCCGTGCCGTCAGCCCCGTGGCCAGTGATCCATTGACATAAGAGCTCTCCATTCCTGGTCGGGGCGGCCCGGAACGGTTTTCCCCTGCCTTTCCCAGGAGTCCTGCAACGACGTGAAGATGGGGTCATCGACACGGCGTTCCGGGGAATTCCTGCTCAACGGGATGAGGCCCTGCCGCTTCCATTGACGCTTGAAGTCAGCCATGTTCCCTCGCCATCGATGGGCGTGTGTCGAGCCATCTGTTCCAGGTGTGGAATCCAGGGAAACCGAACGTTTAGGGCGAACGAGTTGTTGTTCGTGCGTGCCGCGAACACCCGCACTCCGCAGTGCCGTCGAGCGGTTTACCGTTTCTTCGTCCCGGTTCCCCCGCAGCGGAGTTCAGCTTGCGCACTCACCTCTACTCACCGACCGGATCCCGGCGCGCGCGAATGCTGCGTCTCGCCATTCCGGGGGTCCTTCTGGTCGCCGCCGCCGTTGGAATGGGAAACGCCACGGCAACGCCGCTCCCTGTCCAACGCGTCGATGTCTTCGGCGACATGAAGAACCGACCGAACGAGGGAAGCGGTACGAATATCCTCCTGATGGGGACGGACGGCCGTGACACCATCACGCGCAAGGAGAAGCGCACATTCCACGCGGGCGGAGTCGCCTGCAATTGCACGGACACGCTCATGCTGGTCCATGTCTCCGAGGCGCGGGACCGCGTCAGTGTCGTCAGCCTTCCCAGGGATTCCTACGCCGACATCCCCGCGCACCGCGACGAGGCCACGGGAGAAGAACGCCCGGCGCATCCGGGGAAGATCAACGGCGCCTACGCGGAAGGCGGTCCCGCGCTGTCGGTGCGCACGGTCGAGGGGATGACCGGCGTCCGCGTCGACCGGTACCTGCAGCTCGACTTCCGGCGCTTCATGGACAGCGTCGAGACGGTCGGCGGCGTGCGGGTCTGCACGCCCCGCGCCCTCAAGGACAGGACGACCAAGCTGGACCTCGCGCCCGGCAGCCATCTGCTCAACGGGGGCCGGTCCCTGCAGTACGTCCGCTCCCGGCACGTGGACCTGAGCGCCGACTTCGGGCGGATCCAGCGACAGCAGCGCTTCCTCGTGGCCGCGCTGCGCAGCGTACGTACGGAGAACGTGCTGGCCGACCCGGTGAGGGCGGCGCGGCTCGGCCGGCTGCTGGCCGGATCGGCGCGGGTCGACCGGGGGTTCAGCACCGAGCAGATCCTGGCCCTCGCGGCGGATCTCGGCAGACTCCCGGCGTCGTCCATGGAGTTCACCACGGTGCCCGTCAGCGGCTTCAGCGAGACGCTGAACGGCGCGCTCCAGTGGGACCGGGCCAAGGCCGGCAAGGTCTTCGCGGCCCTCGGCCAGGACCGGCCCCTGACACCCCGCGACTCCAAGGCCAGGCTGAGCGATCCGCCGAGGTTCGGGAGCCCGGTGACCGTCCGCGGCGACACCCTGGAGTGCCGTTGACGGCGCTCTGATTACTAGGCCAACCGGGTCGAACGTCGCAACCATCACCGTGTCAGACAGTTGATCATCACGCGGCTCTGCCAAGGGAGCCCGCTCTTGAAGGGAATCAAAATGAACAAGCTGTGGGCATCCGCGGCCGTTGCCGCCTCTGTCGCCGGAATCTCGGCAGGGATGGCCCCCCAGGCCCTGGCGATCGGTGACGACCGAGGCACCACGTCGCTCAGCGGCAACGGCGCCGAGACGGCATTCGGCAACTCCGCGACCAAGGGCAACCAGAGCCCCCAGCTCACGCTCGTCCAGGGCACGCTGAACAAGCCCTGCCTCGGTATCCCGGTGAAGGCGAACGTCCAGTCGATCCTCGCGCTGGTGAACGTCGGAGTCCAGGACATCCCGGTCCTGTCGGCGCCTCAGAACCAGCAGTGCACCGAGAACTCCACGCAGGCCAAGGGCGACGAGCCGCTGTCGCACATCCTGTCCGACATCCCGGTCCTGTCCGGCAACGGCGCCGGCAACGGCTGACCTTGCCTCAGGGGGCCGGCCGTCGTCGTGCCGGCCGGCCCCTTCGGCTTTCCCCGGGTCGCCTCCGCCGTGTGGGGGCGACACGCCGGGGGTAGAGGCCCGGCGTGATTGAACTCGCCGAGATGATCGCGCAGTTACGTGGGGAACTCGCCGCCGCCATGGCCGCGGGCGAGGAAGCCGAGGACGCCGAGGACACAGCACTGCGCTTCGAGCTGGGTCCCGTACAACTGGAGGCGGAGTTCGCCGTACAGCGGTCCGCCGGGGCCGACGGCAGGATCCGCTTCTGGGTCGTCGAGGCAGGCGCCTCAGGCCAGCAGGCGACCAGCACCACCCACCGCGTCACCCTCAGCCTGGAACCCCGCGTCCGTGGTTCCGATCAGCGGCCCTGGGTCAGCGGTGACCAGGCCGCGCGCGAGCGCTGAGTCCGGCCACCGTGGCGGCGTCAGAGGGTCTTGAGGCGGCGAGGGTCGCCGAAGTGCTGGTGGAGAGGCCGGGCGGAGCGCCCGGACGGCGCGGGTCCGGATACCGCGTGGGGGAGCGGTCCGTGCTGACGGCCGCACATGTGGTCGCGGGCCCGGTGGCGTCGGTGCGGGTGCGCTTCGACGCCGATCTGCCGGGGGAGTGGAGCACCGACGTACGCGTCGTGCTGCTCGCCGGGGCCGTGGACATGGCGCTCCTCGAACTCAAGGCCGTTCCGCCCCGGGGTCCGGTCGTCGGGAGCCCCCGCTACGGCGCCGTGCCCGAGTCCGATGTGGTGCTTCCCTTCAGCGCGATGGGCTTTCCCCGTTTCAAACTGCGGGACGACGGCATGCGTCTCCTCGACGACGGCGCCCCCAGCCAGTACCGGGACTCCTGCCATGTCTCGGGGACCGTCTCCGTCCTGTCCAACCGCCGCGAGGGCACACTCGAACTGGCCGTTCTCGCACCGCGCGAGGACCCCGATCCCGGCCGCTCTCCGTGGGAGGGGATGTCCGGCGCGGCGGTCTGGTCGGGGGGCGCCGTGATCGGCTTGGTGAGCTCCCATCACCGGTCGGACGGCCTGGGGCGGCTCGCGGCCTGCCGGGTGGAGAACTGGTACGGCGCGTTGTCCCCGGCCGAGTGGGAACTCCTCCACTCAGGGGCGGGTCTTCCGCCGCTCGGAGCGCTGGGTTCCGCAGCCGGCTCGGAGGGGCCGCCGGCCCCCGCGAGCCTCACCGGCCTCCCCTCTGACCTGCCCTTGCGGGAACTCATGGGGCTCGTCGACGCGTTGGTGGAGATCCCGGCGCTGAAGGACGCGAACGGCCTGGGTCTGGTGCTCGCCAGCATCGACGCGGAGATCGCCGCGAACCGGCCGAGGGACTCCCGGCTCAGGATGGACATCTACGGCATCGTGCGCACCTGTCTGCGCTACCGGGGCACCCTCGATCAGCTCCTGGAGACTGTCCGGCTGCTGGAGGGGCAGTCGGCAGAAGTGGCCCGCGTCGACCGCGAGGCGGCTCAACTGGCCAAGCGTTACTGCTGACTTGATGTCGGGCACGGCTCGGATGCGGGGTTTCGCAGCGTGCCGTGCTGGGTCATCATGAGGGGGAAAGGGATGGCGCATGCACGGAATCACGGGAGGGGACTTGGCAGCCGTGGAGCAATCGATGCCTGCCGTCGAGTCCGATCTCGTAGATCTCTCGGGGGTTTCTCTTGAAGCGCTGCTTTCCATGGACGGCAGTGCCATCGAGGGGTCACTGGCGCCTCTGCTGCGCCACATCGACGACGCCAGGGCCGTCACGATGTCGTACAGCCCCTCCCGCTTCGACTGACACGACGGGGGCGACCGGGAGTTCCGCAGCCGTACCCACGCCGTGGGGCACCCATGGCGGATAGGGACGGGGCGGCGACAGGCCTGACGTTCCACCGGCTCTCGGCGCCCAGCGTCCTCGCGCTCGCGCGGGGCGAGGGTGGCGGCGCGGCCGTGACGGAGCTGCTCGCCGCTGAGCGCAGCCGCCGCCTGCTGCTTCTGCGGGCCTTCGCCGACGGCCTGGCCGGGGGCGGTCCACCGCAGCCCGCCGGGACGGACGCCTTGTCGCACCGGGATGCCTGGTCGCTGCTCGGGCGCGCCCAACAGCGGTCGGCCCAGGCGTTCGAGGACGTCCTGATGTGCCCGCACACCGGCATGTGGCTCTCGGTCGCCCTGCGCAGACTGCGGGGCGCGACGACCTACGAGGAAGCGCCCCTGTGGGTGGTGGTGGGACACCTGTCGGCGCTGGCCGCCGCCGCGGCGACCAGGGCTGGCCTCGACTTCGCCCTCACCGTCCCGGTCCGCCGGGGCCGGGTGCCGCTGCCGACCCTGGGCTGCGCGGTGCTCGGGGACGCGGCGGAGCCGTGGGGCACGGCGCGGGTCGAGGCGCGCGGCGGGCGGCTGCGGGTGTCCGGCGGCCGGGACACCGTGACGGCCGGGCCCGAGTGGTCCCGTGACGCGCCGGGCTGGCACGCCGTGCGGCGTCTTCGGCTGGACGGCACGGGCCCCGGAAAGTTCCTGGTGCTCGACGAACTGGACCCCTACCGCACCCTCCCGCACCCCAGCCCGCCACGGCTCCTGTCCGGCGACGACGCACGGCTCTGGCAGGACATGCTCACCGAAGCGTGGGAGATCCTGCTGCGCGACGAGCCGGAGAGCGCGGAGGCGATGCGCGTCGGGCTGCTGTCGCTCGCCCCCACCCCGGCCAGGGAAAGGTATCGGCCGCACAGTGTCACGGCGGGGGACGCGTTCGGCGGCGTCATGGCGTCACGGCCGGACGACGTCGCTCAGCTCGCCGCCACGCTGGTGCACGAGTTCCAGCACACCAAGCTGGGCGGGCTGATCCACCTGGGGCCCCTGAGCGAGCCACCGGTTCGGCAAGGGGCGGGGGAAGAGCCGCGGGAGGAGCAACCGGAGGATCTCTTCTACGCACCCTGGCGGGACGATCCGCGACCGTTGAGCGGGCTGCTCCAGGGGATCTACGCCTTCGCGGGCGTCGCCCGGTTCTGGTGTGCCCACCGGCATGCGGCCGATGCCGCGCACGCCCCGATGGCCCACTTCGAGTTCGCGCTGTGGCGCGCCCAGGTGGCGTCCACCGTGCGGCTCGTCCACCGTCACGAACACCTGACGCCTCTGGGCCGGCGGCTCCTCGGCGCGCTGCGCGGGCGCTGCGAGCAGTGGATGGCCCAGCCGGTGCCGCCCGCCGAACTCGCGATCGCCGATGAGGCGGCTGCCGACCACCGTGCCCGCTGGCGCGCACACCACCTGTCGCCGCCCGCCGCGGCCGTGCAGGAGACCGTGCGGGCCTGGCTGCGGGGCGACGCCCGGCCTCCCGCGGCGCTCGCGGCGCGGCCCGAGCTCGTACCGGACGCAGAGACCCGCTACCTCGACACCGCGGCCGTCCTGGCCCGCTACCGCCTCGGCGCCCCCGCGGCCGACCCGGGCGACATCGAAGGGGTCTGCGCCGCCGACCTGCTGCTCGCACGCGGCGACCGGGACGCGGCGCGGGACGCGTTCGTCGCCCGGCTCGCGGGCAAGGAAGCGGCGTTCGCTGCCTGGGCGGGGCTGGGGCGCGCCCTCTCCGGGGCGGATGAACACCAAGCCGCGTCCCGCCTCCTGCGCCACCGCCCGGAGCGGGCCCGCGCCGTACAGAGCGCGCTGGAACACGCCACGGGGCAGGGGGCCGATCCGGTGGCGCTCGCGACGTGGCTGGGGCGGGGCGAGCTCGGCCTGCCCCAGGAGCCGGGCCCCCAGGAGCCGGGCAAGGACTAGCGCGGCCGGGGCGCGGGCCCCCGCCGCGACGGGTTACAGCGGCACCGGGTCGATGTCGCAGTTGGCCCGCTGTCCTGCCTTGGCCTGGACGGTGGCCGGGTGCGGAGCGGCAGGCTCCGCGCGGAGCCTGGGCTCGTCGAGCACGCGCTCCATGCGCGCGATGGTGTCCGCCCGCAGGGTGGCGCCATCGGCCTCCTCGCCCAGCGCGATGAGGTCCATCGCCAGGTTGACCGCGCAGGCCAGCGTGGTGGGGTGGTCCTCGCCGAGGGCGATGCGGCAGCGCTCCAGGGTCGCCTCGCCGAGTACGCGGGCGGCGGCGTGGTCGTCCAGCGCGGCCAGGTCACTGGCCAGGTTGATGGCACAGGCCAGGGCGATGGGGTGGGCCGCGCCGAGCCGTTCGGTGAGAGAGGAGAGGGCCGCTTCGTCGAGCCGGCGTGCCTCGTCGGGCTGGCCGAGCAGACGCAACGTCACCGCGAGGTCGATGTCGGCGGCCAGCACGTGGGGATGGCTGGGGTCGAAGATGTCGCGGTATCCCCGGCAGGCCCTGACGCCCCGCTCGCGAGCCGCCTGGAGGTCGCCGTTCTCGCGCAGGGCGATGGACAGCGTCAGGGCGGCGGAGAGCGACTGAGGGTGGTTGTCGCCGTAGCGGCGGGTGAAGCGGGAGCTGGCGTCGGTGGCCAGTTCCAGGGACTTGGCGTGGTCGCCCTCCTTGCGGCAGGCCTCGCTGAGCTGGCGCACCGTGCCGATGGTGGCGGGGTTGCCGCGGCCGAACACCTCGCGGTAGGCGTTCATGACGGCTTCCTGGCGGGCGCGCGCGCCGACGTAGTCCCCTGTTTCACGCATGTCGATGGCGACGTTGAGCTCGGTGTGCAGCGTCTGCTGATGGTCCTGGCCGAGTACCCGGAGCTTCAACGCCAGTGTCTGCTGGTCGAGTTCGAACGCCTGGCGGAAATCACCCATCAGACGCAGGCTCACCGCGAGGTTGTGGGCGGTGTTGAGGGTGGTCGGGTCCTCTTCGCCGAAGGCCCTGCGGGCCCGCTCGTACACCGTGCGGTCCAGCTCGGCGCCGAGCGCGAAGTCGCCCTCGACGCGGCGCACGGCTGCCTCGAGGTTCATCGCGTCCAGGGCGTCCTCCCGGGAGTCCTCACGGTCGGCCGGGGCCGTGCGCTCGTAGATCGCCCTGATCTCGGCGACGAGGTCCGCGGCCTCGCGGTGGCGGCCGACGCTCCAGTAGTAGAAGCTCAGCTTCTGCCCCATGAGGAGCGTCATCTGGTCTTCCTCGCCGAACACGTCCCGCCAGGTCGCCCAGGCCCGCTCGGAGAAGTCGATCGCCACGTCGTGGTCGCCCCAGTGGTAGAGGTACTGGGCGACATTCAGGACGAGCTGCCGCACCCACGGCTGGTCCGACTTCACCGCCTCGGATGCGATGACGTGGCTGTACAGCTCCGCGTAGCGGGGCCAGTTGGCCGGGGACACCGGAGACTTGGGGTCGGCGGCGGCCAGCAGGGTGTGGGCGCCGTGCCGCATCCGGGCCTGCTCCTCCGGGGTCATGCGGTTGTTCAGGACCAGCTGAACGAGGCGGTGCATCTCGATGGAGTTCGTACGGTGGTCGATGCGGGCCAGGGAGTATCGGTTCACTTCCCTTATGGCGCGGGCCAGTCGCATCGGGTCGTTCAGTGTCGCGTCGAGCTCCGGGAAGATGCTGCTGTTCCCCAGGCCGGAGAAGATGGACCGCGAGATCGGGTCCGGGGCGAAGTACGAGCAGAGCTGCAGCAGGCGCAGGGCCGAGGGGCTGCGGTTCTCCAGGTGGTCCAGGGACACGTTCCAGGCGGCCGCCACCGGCAGTTGGTAGTCCGGGGGCGGTGACGTCTCCAGGAGCTCGGTCCGCTTGCTCTCGAAGAGGCGCAGATACTCGGAAGCGGGCATGCCCGTCTCCGCACGCCAGGCGGCGGCCTGCTCCAGGGCGAGCGGCAGGTCTCCCAGCGCCTCGGCCAGCCGGTCGGCCTCGTCCTCCTGGAGGGGCGGCCCCGAGTGGCGCAGGAGTTCCTTGCTCTCCTCGCGGGTGAAGACGTCCACCTCGAGCGAGCCGCCGACAAGACCCCAGCGCCGGTTGCGGGAGGTGACCAGGATCGTGCCGTTGCCCCCGGTGGGGAAGTAGTGGCGTACCTGCTCGGGGTTGTCGGCGTTGTCGAAGATCAGCAGCCAGCGCGAGAAGGGACGCCCCTCGCGCAGCGCCTCACGCACCGCGGGACCCGCGATGTTCGCTTCGGTGCTGGTCTCCAGGCCCAGGCGCCCGGCCAGCTCCACCAGCGCCTGACCGATCTGGCCCGGCCGCTCGGAGGGAATCCACCAGACGATGTCGTACTCACCCTGATGGCGATAGGCGTACTCGATGGCGAGCTGGGTCTTGCCCACACCGCCCATGCCGTGGATCGCCTCGGGCAGCACCGTGGTGGTGCCCTCGCGCAGACGCTCGCCGAGCAGTTCGAGGAGCTCTGCGCGGCCGGTGAAATTGGGGTTGCGGGGCGGCAGATTTCCCCAGACGCGCGGCAGTGATGTGCGGTCCCCCTCCACCGTTTGCTGGGGCGTAGTCGACATCACCGATGCTCCTTCAGGATGGGGCCGAGAGACGGGGGTTCCACCGCTTTTCTCCAGGCTGACTGCGTATCGACGATCGTGCCAGCCAAGTACCCCTGCCAGCAGGGCGGCGCGCTGCATGAAACGTCCGGAGAGTGCTCTCAGCGCGGCGAGTTCCACGCGGAGGAAGCCGATGTTGCGGCTGTTCACCTTGGGCATGGCCAGGGTGTCCAGCGGTTCGGCGGGGGAGGGGAGCAGCGAGGGAGGGCCGGTTCCGTCGCCCGCCAGTAACGCGCGTACGTCGTGCAGTATGCGTGCCGTGTCGCTGCGACGGCCCAGTGCGAGGAGTTCCTCGCGGATGTCGGGGGCGAACGAGAACGCCACATCCGTGATGGCGTCGCCCTGTTCCCCGCTGGGCCGGACGAGGCCGCTCATCAGCAGCTCCGACGCGTGCACCGGTCCCGCTCCCGGTGTGGTCTCAAGGACCTTGCGGATGAGGGGGAGGCTCAGCGGGACGGCGGCTAAGCGTGTCGCCAGGGTGAATGCCGTGGGCGATGCTCCGGCGCGGAAGTCCGACACGCGCTCCGACGCTGGCACCGTGCTGCGCGGATCGGGGACGTCGTCCGTCCACGGCAGGGCGCGCGCCGCGTCGGGCCTGCGCTTCCACTCCCGCGCCCGGGTGGCGGACATCTCCACCCAGCGTGGCTCGGGGCCCGTGACGAGCTGGGTCCAGGCCTCGGCCCAGCGGTTGGTCAGCGCAAGGACCGGCACCAGGACCGGGTCGCCCTCGAACTCCGGCTCGTCCGGGTCGCGCGACTCCACCGGGGCCTCGCGCAGCTCCCAGTCGAGCTCGCTGTTGGCCGCCCAGGCATGTCCTGCGCGCAGCCGCACCCGGGAGACGTCCAGGCCCGTGCGGAACCACAGCTGCTGGGGGAGCACGTGCACCAGGGCGACCGGGCATGTACGGCCCCAGGCGCGCAGCAGCGGCATGACCGCGCCCGACCGCCATCCGGCCGCGAGACCGTCGGTCAGCACGAGGACCACACGGCGCATGTCTCCGGGGCTGCCGAGCGGTTCCTCGGGGCAGATCCGGGCGGGGTCGGTCTCGTCGGTGCCGCGCAGGCGCAGCACGCGTACGCGCGCGAAGTCCCCTTCGCGGTTCAGCTCGTCGACCAGGTCGCCGACGGCGTGATCCCAGATCCGCATCGTCAGGTGGCTGTCGAGGACGAGGACCGCTTCGGAGCGCTCCTGCGCGCCGGGCCGGCCCGACCGCGCATGCCCGAGTCGGCCGAGAACGGACGCGGCCTCACGTCGTGCCCGCGTCGCCGGTCCCTGCCGCTGCCCTCCGTCGTCATGCATATGCGCCCTCAAGGCGTCGTGGCGGCCAGGACAATGGTGCGGAGTCCCGCAGTGCGCGGGCGTGCGTGACATCCACAAGCGCAGCCTGACAGTGCGCCCGCACTGCAAGCAAGGGGGTACGGCGGCATGGGCCGGGGCGCACGGAAATCGTGCTAGAAGTCGCGCCTGCGGCAGCGAAAGTAGTGCCTACGGCCCAGGACATGGTGCCCTCGGCGTACGGCTCCGTGCGCCCCGCGGGCAGGCGTGTGCGCCTGTGGGTCGGGCGCACGCGCCCGCCCGGCAGGTGTGTGCTCCCCTCGGGAAGCAGCCGCACGGCGGCGGAGGCCGGCTCGTTCATGGCGCGGCACCCCCTCTCGCCGTGTGCGGGAGGTTCACGGACCGGTGGCCGGCGGTCCCGTTCAACTCGTCACCGGCGCACGGTCGGGGCCGGGCGGCCCGGGTCTGCGTTCCGGATCGTCGAGCAGGATCGCCAGATGGCGTCCCACGTGGTTGTCCCAGCCCTCGGGGCCCAGCGCCAGGGCCTCCTTGCGCCAATTTCCGGCGCGCGTCACGAGGCTGGACAGGCCCCTGTCCTGGACCATCTCGGCGACCGCTTCCTTGAAGGCGGGGTCCCCGCAGTCACCCCGGTGCCAGATCATCGCGGGAACCCCGGCCCGCAGGCCCGCCATGAACTCCTGGTGGCTGGTCGGTGAGTCGGTGCCGGGCGGCTCGCTCAGCACAAGACAGACCGCGTGGTCGTCCTCCTTCAGCTCGCGCTCCAGGTGGAAGTGCGACTGGCCGGGAGGGTTGAAGTACGAATGGCTGTCGGCGGGCTGCTCCTTGAGCTGGCGCCATTTCTTGTGCCAGGGGCGGTGCCAGGCGGCCCTGCGCAGGCGCTCGAAGCTGCGGATCAGGACCGAGTAGTCCATCACCAGGGGGGTCGGGGACGAGGAGGACGACTCCTTGTGCCACCACTCCACGGGCTCGCCCAGTAATTCCCACGGGAGGATGAATTCCAGGACGACCGGTTGGCGCAGGTCCGCCCACCGCTCCTCGGTCTGCTCGATGAGGACCTCCACCTCGGCGGGCAGGTCGTCGCGGTGCAGATGCAGCGTCTCGCCGGGCACGGGATGCCAGCCCTCGGCGTCCGACTGCCGCCAGTGGGAGAGGAAATAGCGGTCCGGATCCACTCCGTCGGGCTCGAACTGGATCATCAGATACGCGGGCACCATGGGCGGCGGGGCCTGCTGGGCCATGCCGCTGCGCTGCCAGTCGGCGATCTGGTCCTCCAGGCCCCAGGCCCTGGACTGCTGACGGTTCCAGCGACGCAGGTCTTCCGCTGCCTCCATCTGTCCGTCCTCCACGAGCCGTTCGGCGGCCAGGGCCAGGAACGCCATGCTGACGGGGAGTTCCTTCGCGGCGGTGTTGTCGCCGGCCAGTCGTAAGAAGACTGCCCATCCCGTGTCGCACCACGCGGGCAATTCCTGGGTGCGTGACCGGCTGGCCCGACGGGCGAGCGTGGTGAGTCCGGCCGACGACCGCATGTCCCGCAGGACGGGCTGCAAGGGACGCAGGTCGGCGCCGTCGAAGAATTCCACTGCCTCCCATTCGTCCACCAGCCGCAGCAGCGACACCGTGGCGGAGGACTGCTGCTCCAGATACCGCAGGCAGCGCACCAGACACCCAAGACCGTCCGGGACCTGCGCGCAGCGCTCCACCAGTTGCAGCAGCCAGGGGCGCAGCGGCGCGTTGCGCAGGGGTTCCACGGGGGATTCCAGCTCGTCACTCAGCATGCGCACCCAAAGATCGGCGCTGTTCTCCTGTCGCACCGTGCTCGAATCCTGCAGTACGTCGACGATGTCGGCGACCAATTCGTTGCGAACCCTCGCAGGGCTGCGCCCTTCCACCCCCGTGACCTCCCGATCGCCACCAGCAGTCAGCAGTCAGCACTCATGTGAATCGATGGTGCGGCACCGTCATATCGATGGTGGCGACAAGCGTACGACCACAGCCCAGCGCAGGGCAGGTCTCCGGCCATTAGCAGAGCACAGCTGTGACCATTGGTCGAATTCTGTCAACTCCCGAGCTGTGAAGCGCAGTTCGTGCCGTGGAGAGAGGGTGGCGCCGGCGTTCCCGGCTCCATCGGGCCGCCCTTGTCGAACGGTGGTGCCATACGCCGGGGCTCCTTGATGTCAGGTGGCGGCCAGTCCTGATTTCAGGCCCGCTCCGCACAGCGGGACCACGGCTGTCCGTTCACCGAGGGCGCCGTCCCTCACGGCCGCCCAGCATGCGACGCCGGTCGCCTCGACGTACAAGCCGCGTCCCGCCAGATCCAGTTGGGCGGCCCGGATCTGGTCCTCCGTGACCGTCAGGAAGGTGCCGCCGGATCCGCGTACGGCCCGCAGGATCTGCCGTGCGCGGGGCGGGCGCGGGATCGCGATGCCCTCCGCGAGCGTCGGCGCCATCGGCTCCGTCCCGGGGGCGTACAGAGGCTCGTCGGCGCCCGCGCGCCACGCCTCGGCCAGCGGGGAGACCGCGGCGGCCTGCACGGCGTACAGCGCGGGCGCCTTGGCGATCAGGCCCGCCGAGTGCAGTTCCCGCACCGCGAGGGCCGCACCGAGCAGCAGGGTGCCGTTGCCCACCGGCACCACGAGCACGTCCGGCAGGCGGCCGCCCAGGTCCTCCCAGAGCTCATGGACGTACGTCTTGGTGCCCTGCAGGAAATAGGGGTTGTGGACGTGCGAGGCGTAGAAGGTGCCCGGCTCGTCGGCTGCCGTCCGGGCCGCCCACGCCGTCTTCTCGCGGTCTCCGGGAACGACTTCGAGCCGCGCCCCGTGCGCGCCGATCTGCTCCAGCTTCTTCGGCGACGTGCCCTCGGGGACGTACACCGTGCAGGGCAGTCCGGCCCGCGCGCAGTACGCGGCGACCGCCGTGCCCGCGTTGCCGCTGCTGTCGGCGATCACGCGCTCCGGGGCGAGGCGCGCCGCGAGCGTGGCGAGCATGACCGCGCCCCGGTCCTTGAAGGAGAGCGTCGGCATCAGGAAGTCGAGCTTGGCCGAGATCGCGCCATCCAGCGGTACGAGCGGTGTGCGGCCCTCACCGAGGGAGAAGGCGGGGGCGGGCAGGGGCAGGGACTCTGCGTACCGCCACAGGGAATTGACCCTTCCGTTCAGGGCCTTCAGCGACGCGGGATTGGGGGAGAAGTCCAGGTCGAGCGGGCCACGGCAGACGGGGCAGCACCAGGCGAGGGTGCCCGCGGGGACCCGGGTTCCGTCGGCGGGGCAGAAACAATCCGGCAATGCTGTCATGTGGTCAGGCTAGTTGGGGCAGTTGGGGCCGATGTGTCATGACGGGTGCGTGGCGGTCATGTTACGTCCGGTCCTGACCCTTGTGGGTTTCCTATGGGTCCGCCAATCTTTCGTCCCGACGAAGGCAAGAGCAGGCAAGGCGACTTGACATGTCCCTGTCTTTTGTTGGTGTGCCTGCGGGCACCACCCCAGCACCATCAGCTTCATCGCAGGCCATCAGCTTCACCCCAAGCACCATCAGCAACACCCCCCACCAGCGCACCACCTATTGAGGAGGACCCCTCAGATGGCAGTGATGCGTCATACCCGCCGAAGACTGGCCGGGATCAGCGCGACAGCGGTCGCGGCCCTCGCCCTCGGCGTCGTCTCCGCCCTCCCCGCGACCGCACAGCCGGGGCAGGCCCAAGGCACGGTCGAGAACGCCGGAGTCCCCGGGGCGATACCCGGCAGCTACATAGTCACCCTCGACGAGGACGCCGCGAAGGCGGGCTCCAAGGCGGGCAAGGCGCTGGCCGACGAGTACGGCGCCGAGATCAAGCGCACGTACAAGAAGGCCCTCAACGGTTACGCGGTCGAGCTCTCCGCCGACGAGGCCAAGAAGTTCGCGGCGGACCCGGCGGTCGAGTCCGTCGTGCAGAACCGGACGTTCACGGTCGACGCCACCCAGCCGAACCCGCCGTCCTGGGGCCTGGACCGCATCGACCAGAAGACGCTCCCGCTGAACAACTCGTACACCTATCCGGACTCCGCCGGTGAGGGCGTCACGGCGTACGTCATCGACACCGGAGTCCGCATCAGCCACAGCGACTTCGGCGGGCGTGCTTCCTACGGATACGACGCCATCGACAACGACAACACCGCGCAGGACGGCCACGGCCACGGCACGCACGTCGCCGGCACCGTCGCCGGGACCCTGCATGGCGTCGCAAAGAAGGCGAAGATCGTCGGCGTGCGCGTCCTGAACAACCAGGGCTCGGGCACCACCGCGCAGGTCGTCGCGGGCATCGACTGGGTCACCCAGAACGCGGTCAAGCCGGCCGTCGCGAACATGTCGCTCGGCGGCGGCGCCGACAGCGCCCTCGACACGGCCGTACGCAACGCCGTCGCGTCCGGCATCACCTTCGCCGTCGCGGCCGGCAACGAGTCCGTCAACGCCTCCACGCGCTCTCCCGCGCGCGTGACCGAGGCCATCACGGTCGGCGCCACCACGAACACCGACGCCAAGGCGAGCTACTCCAACTTCGGCAGCGTCCTGGACCTGTTCGCGCCGGGCTCGTCCATCACCTCGACCTGGAACACCAGCGACACCGCGACGAACACCATCTCCGGTACGTCGATGGCGTCCCCGCACACCGCGGGCGCCGCGGCGCTCTACCTCGCGGACAACCGCGACGCGACCCCGGCGCAGGTGTCCGCGGCCCTGGTCAGCGCCGCCTCCACGGGCGTCGTCACCAGCCCCGGAACGGGCTCGCCCAACCGCCTCCTGAACGTGGGCCCCGGCTCGACGAACCCTCCGGGCCCCAAGTTCGAGAACACGACCGACTTCGCGATCAGTGACAACGCCACGGTCGAATCGCCGATCACCGTGACCGGCGTCCCCGGTTCCGCGCCCGCCTCCCTGAGCGTGCCGGTCGCCATCAAGCACACCTATGTGGGTGACCTCCAGGTGCAGCTGATCGCGCCCGACGGCAGCGCGTACACGCTGAAGGGCTATGGGACCGGCGGAAGTTCGGACGACATCAACACCACATACACGGTCAACGCGTCGTCCGAGACGGCCAACGGGACGTGGAAGCTGCGGGTGAGCGACAACGCGGCACAGGACGTCGGAAAGATCGACTCCTGGGGGCTGCAGTTCTGAAGTTCTGAAGTTCCGAGTCCTGTGCTCTGAGTGATTCCTTCTGGGGCCTCGTCCTCGCGGCACGGCTCCGGGTCGCCGACCCGGACCGCCGCGGGGACGAGGCGTGCGGGGGCGGTGAAGAGGTTGGCGCTATGGGGCTAGATCTACCCATTTAGTGCCCGGCTCGTGCGCCGCATACGATGCGAGGCCGTCCGCATCGACCGACCCGCCCGAACCAGGAGCACGGAACCCGTGGCCATACCCCCGCCCCCCGACTTCGGTGGCTGTCCCCAGCAGCCGTACGGGCAGGCCCCGTACGGACCGCCCGTGCAGCCCCCGTACCCGGGTGGGCCCCAGGTGCCGTACCAGCAGTGGCCCGGCGGGTACTCGCCGTACTCCCGGCCTCCGGTCAACGGCTTCGCGATCGCCTCGCTCGTTCTCGGGATCCTCTGCTTCCTGCCCGCCGTCGGACTGGTCCTCGGGCTGGTGGCGCTCGCGCAGATCAGGAAGAAGGGCGAGCGCGGCAAGGGCCTGGCGATCGCGGGCAGCGTCCTCTCCGTCGTCGGCGTCGTGCTGCTGGTGCTCGCCGTCGTCACGGGAGGCGCGCGTGACTTCATGGACGGCTTCAGGGAGGCCGCGCGTGACGCCAGGAACAGTGCCGGGTTCCCCGTCGGCAAGGGGGAGTGCTTCAACGTCCCCGGCAGCAGGCTCGAAGGGGCGGAGTACGCCTACCAGGTCGACCGGGTGCCCTGCTCCGCGCGGCACGACGGGGAGGTCTTCGCGTCGGTCCGGGTGAACCACGACAGCTACCCGGGCGACTCCGCCCTCACGTATCTCGCCGAGGAGAAGTGCGTCCGCCTGCAGGCCGACTACGTCCTCGACAGCTGGGCCGACTGGGGCGACGCCCAGGTCAACTACTTCGTGCCCGACCGGGAGACCTGGCGCCAGGGGGGCCGCCACATCACCTGCCTCTTCGGTGACGCAGGGCAGAAGCGCTCGCTGAAGGGCTCGTTGCGCCGCGACGGCACGAATCTGGACGCCGATCAGCTCGCCTACCTGAAGGCCGACAAGGCCCTCTACGACGCCTACGGGTCCGAGCCCGACGCGGAGAGGTTCGAGGACGACCTGCCGGGCCACAAGGAGTGGGCCGGCCGCGTCGACAAGGGCCTCGCCGAGCAGGCGCGGCTGCTGCGCGCGCATGACTGGCCCGCGAAGGCCGACGCCGACATCACCGCCCTCGTCGACGCGATCGAGCGGAACCGCAAGCAGTGGAAGAGGGCGTCCACCGCCGAGGATGCCGACGCCTTTTCCGAGCGCTACGTACCGGCGCAACGGCACATCAGCGGCGCGCGCGAGGCCGCCGCCCGCAAGGCCCTGGGCCTGGCGACCACTTCACCGCGTGACGCGACTCCCGGGGACGAGAGCGCGGGCGGTCACGAGGACGACGGAGGCGGGGCGGGCGCCGCGGTGTGACGAGGGGGCGGCGGTGCGGCGAGGTGGCGGAACGGAGGCGTGGCGACCGGGTACGGGTGCCGCGAAGCCGCTCACCTTAAGGGCCTTTTGTCCGCTTCTGTGATAGTTCTTCGGCGTGACGACCGTCGTGACGCCGACCGTCGCAGGCCAGCGCACTCCGGGGCCCGCGGCGTCGGACCCTCCCCGAAGGCGCGGCCGCAACGGCAGGAACGGGCCCAGGGTTTCGTGCGTCGCGCACCTCTCCCGCGGACTCCTCGTCGTCGTCGCCCTCCTGAACGCCGCCCTTGTCGTGCTCGTCGCCGCCCCGCTGCCCCGCATCCCCCTCCTGGTGCTCGTCGCGGGGGCGGTCACCTCCTGGGGGCTCGTGCTCGTGCCCCCCGCGGTCATCGGCCTGGCCGCCGGCGCCGTCGCGGGGCGGCGCCACCCCTGGTGCGCCGGACTGGCCGTACTGACCGCGTTCGTCGCGCTCGTGTACGGCGTCATGCCGTACGCCGCCGGATACCGCACCGCCCAGGACAACGGGCAATCCCTGGCTCCCACCGCCTACTTCCAGGGTGTCAACTACGCCAAGGCTCCCGACGGCGACCGCACCCGCCGCTACGCCCGCACCGGCGAGCAGCGCGGAAAGCTGGACCTCTGGACGCTGCCGAAGCGGACCGGGGTGCGTCATCCGGCCGTGGTCTGGGTGCACGGGGGAGGCTGGAACAAGGGGCACCGCGGGCAGAGCCCCGCATGGAACCGCTGGTTCAACGCGCGGGGCTGGTCCGTCTTCGACATCGACTACCGGCTCGCGCCCCGTGTGACCCAGCTCGACCAGATCGGCGACGTGAAGTGCGCCGTGGGCTGGGTGCGGCGCCACGCGCGCGTGTTCGGCATCGACCCCGACCGCCTTGTCCTCGCGGGGAGTTCGGCGGGCGGCAATCTCGCGCTCGCGGCCGCCTACACGGAGGGTGATGACCGGGTCCCCGCGTCCTGTGCGGTGCGTGACAGCTCGGTCGCCGGGGTGATCTCCCTCTATGGGCCGACCGACATGGGGCGCCTCATCGCGGGGACCGCGCTGCGCGGCGACCCCATGATCCCGCGTCTGATGGGCGGTTCGGCGAAGGCCGTCCCCGCCCGCTACCTCCTCGGTTCGCCCGCGAAGCTCGTACGGACGGATGTGCCGCCCACGCTCCTGCTGCACGGCAGCGCGGACCGGGCGGTGCCGGTGGCGCAGGCGCGGGAGCTCGCGCGGCGTCTCGAAGCGGCCGGGGCGCCGGCGACGTATGTCGAACTGCCCTGGGCCGACCACTGCTTCGACGTGAACTGGGGCGGCTGGGGGAGCCAGATCGCGAGATCGGCGATCTCCCGCTTCCTTGACATCCGGGGCGCGAGCGCTTGATCGTCACTCCGTGGGCCACCGCGGGAAAGTGATCGCCATAGCTGCGGAAAGCCCCTGCGTAAAGACCTGAGCACCGCAAAATCATCACTTCGGGTGATTCCTTGGCCTTGGGTTGCGGCCAACAACCCACGGTTGCCAGGCTGTTGCTGTCTGTCAACCTGATGGGAGTGGCCAGTGACTTTCGGTGAACAGCCGGCGTATCTGCGTGTCGCGGGTGATCTCCGCAAGAAGATCGTCGACGGTTCGCTGCCGCCGCACACCCGGCTCCCCTCGCAGGCCAGGATCCGCGAGGAGTACGGGGTGTCGGACACGGTCGCCCTGGAGGCCCGCAAGGTCCTGATGGCCGAAGGCCTGGTCGAAGGACGTTCCGGATCCGGCACGTATGTGCGCGAGCGACCCGTGCCCCGCCGCGTGGCGCGAACCGGCTACCGAGCCTCCGGCGGCTCGACGCCGTTCCGTCAGGAGCAGGCGGAGGACGGCGCGCGCGGCACCTGGGAGTCCCGCAGCGAGCAGGTGGAGGCCGCGAGCGCGACCGCCGAGCGGCTCGGCATCCGCGCGGGCGACCGCGTGATGTGCACCAAGTACGTGTACCGCGACGCGGGCGAGGTCATGATGCTCTCCACCTCCTGGGAGCCCCTCGCCGTCACCGGACGCACTCCGGTGATGCTCCCCGAGGAAGGGCCGCTCGGCGGCTGCGGAGTGGTCGAGCGCATGGCGGCCATCGACGTGGTCGTGGACAACGTCGCGGAGGAGGTCGGCGCCCGCCCGGGGCTCGCGGAGGAGCTCATGGCGCTCGGCGGCGTCCCCGGCCATGTGGTGATCGTCGTGCAGCGGACGTACTACGCGTCGGGTAAACCGGTCGAGACGGCCGACGTGGTGGTCCCCGCCGACCGGTACCGGATCGCATACCACCTGCCGGTGAAGTGACCGGGTGCTCCGGCGTACGCCCCGGATTCCGGACGGGCCCGTCCGCCCGCCGTGATCACGAGTTAACGCGCGCCGGTCTTCCGTAACGCCGGAGCAATGAGTCCCTGCAACGACTTGTCATGTACGGCTCCTAACTTCATCGCCCGTACCCGCAATCCGGTCGGACGACAGGAACTCGCATGACGGACACGGCCACCCGCGACACCAGCGCCGCCGAAGGACCGCCGCCCCAGCGCAGTTACGCCAGGATGGCGGCCGACGAGAGCCGCGAGGACTACTCCCTGCGGTATGCGCCGCACTCCTTCCGGCGCTGGTCGCCGACGATGGTGGCGTCAACGGCGCTCGGCGGCATCGCCTACCTCGCGGACTTCGCGATCGGCGCGTCCATCGTCCTCACATACGGCTTCACCAGCGGACTCGCCTCGATCCTGTGCGCCGCGACGATCATCTTCGTCACCGGCATCCCGATCGCGCGGGCCTGCGCCAAGTACGGCCTGGACATGGACCTGGTGACCCGCGGCGCCGGCTTCGGCTACTTCGGCTCGACGCTGACGTCGCTGATCTACGCCTCGTTCACATTCATCTTCTTCGCGCTCGAAGGCTCGATCATGGCCCAGGCCATGCACCAGGCCGTCGGACTCCCGGTGGAGATCGGCTACTTGATCACGACGCTCATCGTGATCCCGATCGTCTTCCGCGGCATGGGCGCCCTGGCCAAGGTGCAGGCGTGGACGCAGCCGATCTGGCTCATCGGCATGGTGCTGCCCTTCGTGGTGCTCGCCTTCGAGGCGCCGGACGCCTGGGGCGCCTTCGGCTCCTTCGGAGGGACCGAGGGGGCCGGCAGCGGCTTCTCCTGGGTCGCTTTCGGGCTCGGCACGGGTGTCGCGCTCTCGCTCATCGCCCAGATCGGCGAGCAGGCGGACTATCTGCGCTTCATGCCCGCCAAGACCGAGCAGAACAGGCGGCGTTGGAATCTGGCCGTCCTCGCGGCGGGCCCCGGCTGGGTCATCATCGGCGCTGCCAAGCAGCTCGGCGGCGCGTTCCTGGCGTTCGTGGCGCTGGAGGCCGTCGGCAGGACGCACGCCCTGGAGCCGATCGCCCCGCAGATCGAGGCCCTCAAGCCCTGGCTCGGCTCCTTCGCGCTGCCCGCGGCGGCCCTCTTCGTGATCGTCTCCCAGGTCAAGATCAACGTGACCAACGCCTACAGCGGTTCGCTGTCCTGGTCGAACTTCTTCTCCCGCATCACGCACAGGCACCCGGGCCGGGTCTGGTACATCTTCCTCAACCTCGCCATCGCGCTGACGCTGATGGAGATGAACATGTTCGCGGCCCTCAACAAGCTGCTCGGCTTCTACTCGAACGTCGGCATCGCGTGGATCGTGGCGGTCGCCGCCGACCTCGTCATCAACAAGAGGATGGGCTGGAGTCCCCCGTACATCGAGTTCAAGAGGGCCTACCTGTACGCGGTGAACCCGGCGGGCTTCGGTTCGATGGTGATCGCGTCGGTCGTGTCGATCCTCGCCTTCTTCGGCCTCTTCGGGGAGTACGCGGAAGCCTTCTCGACCTTCATCGCGGCCGGACTCGCCGTGACCCTCTGCCCGTTGATCGCGTGGGCGACGAAGGGCAAGTACTACCTGGCGCGCCCGAACCCGGTGAACGGCCCGCATGTCGATGTCCCCGACGTGACGGCCACGCACGCGTGCGGCGTCTGCGAGACGGCGTACGAACTCCCCGACATCGCGGACTGCCCGGTCCAGGGCGGCCCGATCTGCTCCTTGTGCTGCTCACTGGACGCGGAATGCGGCGACGTCTGCCGCACGTCGCCGCCGAGTGAGCCGGTGCTCATGCCGATGCCGACGGTGCGCGCCGACTGACGCGGGCTCGCACCGGCCGAACCGGTGGCACCAGGGGGCGCACCCGCCAAGGTGCGCCCCCTCGGCGATGGCCAATTGCGTACCTCTTTGTGCAAACTCGTATCCGCTGAGTAAAGGTCGGGCGTAGGCTCGGGCATATGCGGATTGCGGTTTCCTTATTGATCGAGGCGTGGCGCGCGCCGGGGGCGGCGAGCGGAGGGGCGCGATGAATGACGGAACGTCCGTACTTCCCTGGTTCGTCATACGGCAGGACGACAACGGCAACCGCTACAGGGTGGGCAGGTACGCGACGAAGGCCGAGGCCGAGAGGATCGCGAACAGCCTCGACGATCACGGCCGCCAGCAGCTGTACTGGGTGGAGAAGCTGAGCCAGAACGGCAGCGCGCACTGACCGCATAGGCTCCGCCGTATGACGGAACGGATCGTGGTGGGCGCCGCCCTGTACGACGGCGGGCGCCTGCTGGCCGCGCGCCGCAGCGCACCCCCCGAGCTCGCGGGCCGCTGGGAACTGCCCGGCGGGAAGGTCGAGCCCGGCGAAAGTCCCGAGGAAGCCCTGGTGCGGGAACTGCGTGAAGAGCTCGGCGTCGCCGCCGAACCGGTCGCGAGGGTGCCCGGGGAGTGGCCGCTCAAGCCGGGGTACGTCCTGTGGGTGTGGACGGTGAAGCTCCTGTCGGGAGTCCCCGAGCCCCTGGAGGACCACGACGAACTGCGCTGGCTCTCGCCCGACGAGGTCTGGTCGGTGGAGTGGCTGGACGCGGACGTCCCGGCGGTGGCGGCCGCGATCGAGTGCCGCTAGGGCCCGTCGGGTGTCGCCACGAGGCGCCGGGTGTCACTGCGAGGCGTCGGGCGTCACCGCGCGGCGTCGGATGCCGCCGAACGTGATCGGATGCCGCCGGTCGGGGGAGCGCGCGAGGCCATGTCTCGCCGCACTTGAGCCCCATCTACGCCGTTCGTGCCACAGTGCGCCCAGGTAAGCGGTAATTCCGCCGGGATATCGGGTATGTGCCCATTAACCCCATGAAACCGGACAAGGGTCCGCTGTTGCTGGTCTGGAAGTGATCGGCGTGATCGACACCGAAGGCGACTGCGCCGAGTGGGATTTTCCCGCAGACCCCGGCGCCGTGCGCATGGCCCGTGCCGTCGTCCGCAAACAACTCGGCGCCTGGGGCCTCGCTGCCCTCGGTGACATCACCGTCCTCCTCGTGAGCGAACTGGTGACCAACTCCCTGCGGCACGCTTCGGGCCCCATCGGGGTACGGCTCGTACGCCCGGCCGGTCCTTCGGGCACTCTTCTCGTAGAGGTCTCCGATCCGCTTCCCGACCCGCCCCAGGAGCGCGACGCCGCACCTGATGACGAGGGGGGCAGGGGTATCCAGTTGGTGGCCCGTGCTTCGCGGCGCTGGGGGACACGACAGGGCAGGACGGGGAGAACGGGGAAGACGGTGTGGTTCGAGCTGGTGCTGCCGGGTTAGAAGACTGGCAGCGTGGGACGGACACAAGGCGGTCACGGGCCAAAAAGAGTTGAGTCCGTGCTGTGATCGTGAACGCCGTGTGGCGTGGCTCCGTAGTGCTGGATACTGCGGGCAGCTGCACCCGGTGACCGGTGCCGGACGTGGTGAGCTGGAGGGGACGGTTCGCGTGAGCGAGATACCAGCGAAGGCGACGGAGCAGGACGGGCCGTCGGATGACGCTAGGGGCGAAGCTGCGGATGATGTGATGTGGCAGAGCAGTCCACCCGGTTCGATCTACGACTACATCAAGGTGGCCTCGTTCTCGATCGGCCCCGACGGGCTCATCGACCAGTGGAGCCTGCGGGCCGAGCGGCTGTTCGGCGTGGCTGCCGACGACGCCGTGGGCAGGGACCCGATCGAGGCGTTCGTCCCGGCCGAGCTGCGCAGCAGCGGGCACCGCAAGATGGCGGAGATCCTGGACGGCAGGGAGTGGACCGGATCCGTCCCCTTCCGGGCGCCCGCACGGTCCGAGAAGCCTGACGGCACCGGCGGGCCCGCCACGGAGTCCTTCGGGGGCTCCGAAGGGATCGCCGAGGTCTATGTCATGCCGACCGAGACGGAGGAGGGTGAGCGGGCCGCCGTCTGCATCGTCGTCGACGTACGGGCGCTGCGGCAGATCGAGACCGACCTCGCCGCCTCGCAGGCCATTTTCGGCCAATCTCCTTTCGGCTTCCTGTTGTTCGGCACGGACCTGAAGGTGCAGCGGGCCAACCGCCGCTTCGCCGCGGTCTTCGGGGGCGGCGTCGAGGACCACCGCGGCCGTACGGTCCACGACTATCTGCCGCGGCACGAGGCCGACCGCATGGCCGCCGCCCTCAAGCGCGTGCTGGAGACCGGCGACTCCGTCACGGACATGCAGATCGTCGGCCCCGCACCCGGCAGCAAGGAACGCCGCCACTGGTCGATCAACCTCTACCGGGTGCACAGCGGTTCCGGCCGCCCCATAGGCATCGCCGGCCTCGGCACCGACGTCACGCAGCGGCACGCCGCCGCCCGCGAGGCCGCTCACGCCCGCCGCAACCTCGCCCTGCTCAACGAGGCGGGCGCCCGGATCGGCAACTCCCTCGACCTGGAGACGACCGCGCGCGAACTGCTCGACGTCACCGTTCCCGGCTTCTGCGACCTCGCCTCCGTGGACCTCTACCAGGGGCTGCTCGACGGCGACGAGACACCTCCCGGCCTCGCCGACGGAAGCGCCGACCTGCGCCGCGTCGCCTACGCGAGCGCCGTCGCCGACGCACCCTTCCCGCAAGGGGGCACCCCCATCGACGTCGGTGCCGTGCACCGGTTCGGCTTCACCTCGCCCTGCGCCGACGCCCTGCGCACGGCACGGCCGCGGCTGGTCTCCGGGGCCGACGAGGGCTCCGCGAGCAGGCTCACCGGCGGGCTCATCCAGTCCACGCTCGCCGTGCCGATGGTCGCCCACGACACCGTCGTCGGCCTCGCCCAGTTCTCCCGCACGAAGGGGAGCGAGCCCTTCGGGGAACGCGACCGCGCCCTCGCCGTCGAACTCGCCGCGCGCGCCGCCGTCTGCATCGACAACGCCCGCCTCTACCGCCGCGAGCACGAACGCGCGCTGATACTGCAACGGTCCCTGCTCCCGCCGGACGACCCCGAGGCGTCCGGCCTGGACATCGCCTGCCGCTACCTCCCGGGCAACGCGGCCACCGAGGTCGGCGGCGACTGGTTCGACGTCATCGAACTTCCGGGCCACCGCACCGCCCTGGTCGTCGGCGACGTCATGGGCCGCGGCCTGCGCGCCGCCGTCGCCATGGGCGAACTGCGCACCGCCGTACGCACCTTGGCGCTCCTTGACCTGGAGCCCGCCGAGGTCCTCTCCGCGCTCGACGAGATCGCCCGCGGCCTCGGCGACCCCTCGGGCACCCAGCAGGCCACGAGAGCGGCCCGTCAGACGCGTTCCGCGAGCGAGACGGACCTTTCCGAGGTCTACCTCGCCACGTGCGTCTACGCGGTCTACGACGCCGTCACGCGCCGCTGCACCTTCGCCAACGCCGGTCACCTGCCGCCCGTGCTCGTCGAGCCCGGCGAATCGCCGCTCATGCTCGACGTGCCGCCCGGCATGCCCCTGGGCGTCGGCGGCGAGCCCTTCGAGGAGGTCGAGGTCGAGCTGCCCGAGGGCGGCCTGCTCGCGCTGTACACGGACGGGCTCGTCGAATCCCGCGACCATCCCCTCGACGAGGGCCTGAACGCCTTCGTACGGGCGCTCGACGACCCCGCGCCCGCCCTCGAGGACGTCTGCGACCACGTCCTGAACACCCTCGACACCCACCACGGAGAGGACGACATCGCCCTGCTCATGGCGCGCATCCAGGGACTGCCCGCCGAGGCCGTCGGCGACTGGACGCTGGAGCGCGACCCCAAGTCGGTGGGCCGGGCGCGCGAACTGGCCTGCGAGCAGCTGCGCTCCTGGGACCTGGACCCCCTCTGCGACACGACCGAACTGCTGGTCAGCGAGCTGGTCACCAACGCGCTGCGGTACGGAGAGGGCGACATCCGGGTACGGCTCCTGCTCGACCGCACCCTCGTGTGCGAGGTGTGGGACGCGGGCCTCGTCCAGCCGCGCCGCCGCCGGGCGCGCGACACGGACGAGGGCGGGCGCGGGCTGCAGCTCGTCGGCCTGCTGAGCGCCGCGTGGGGCTCGCGCAGGACGCCGCGCGGCAAGACGGTGTGGTTCGAGATGCCGTTGCCGGACAGCGGGGTGGAACCGATGGACGCGGCGGAGGCACTGCTCAGCCTCTTCTGATCAGCTTCTTCTGATCGGACTCTTCTGAGGGGCCTCGTGCCGTGCGGGCAGGGTGTGCCGTTACGTCGTGGCCTTCAGGGCGGCGAGACGGGCGGCGACCTCCGCCTCGTCGCCCATGCTGTCCAACTGCTCGAACTGGGCGTCGAGAGAGGACGCGGCGAGCTCCTGCTTCCCCAGCGCCCTGGCCTCCTCGCGGCGCACCTTGTCCTCGAAACGGCCCAACTCGCTTGCCGGGTCCAGGACATCGATGCTCTGGGCGGCGTCCAGCATCTGGTTCTGCGCCTGCGCGGTCTTGGCACGGGCGACCAGCTGATCGCGCTTCGACCGGAGCTCGGTCAGCTTGATGTGCATCTGGTCGAGGCCGGACTTCAGCTTGTCGACGACCTCCGTCTGGGAGGCGATCGTCGGCTCGGCGTCCTGGGCCTCCCGCTCGGACTGCAGCTGCCGCTGCAGCGCGACCTTGGCGAGTCCGTCGAACTTGTCGGCCTCCACGGCACTCCCGCCGGACCGCAGCTCGTCCGCCTTCTTGCTGGCGGCGATCGCCTTTGTGCCCCATTCGGCAGCCGCGTCCTGGTCCTCCTTGTGGTCCAGTTCGAGCATCCGCAGATTGCCGATGGTCGTCGCGACGGCCTCCTCCGCCTCCTGGATGTTGTTCGTGTAGTCGCGGATCAGCTGGTCGAGCATCTTCTGCGGGTCCTCGGCCTGGTCGAGGAGGGAGTTGATGTTGGCCTTGGCGAGCTGGGCCACGCGTCCCAGGATCGTCTGCTTCGTCATGACGGACTCCTTCTTATGAGGCTTGTGAGGGGGGTGAGAGGCGGAGAGGGAGGGGTGGTGTGGGGGAGAGGCGTGGGGGAGAGGCTTGAGGGAGAGGCGTGGCTCAGAACCTTCCGCCTCCGCCCATCCGCCCCCGGGTCCCGCCGCCGCCGAAGCTCCCGGGGCTGCCGCCGCCGAAACCGCCCCCTCCGAAGCCGCCTCCTCCGCCACCCGACCCGCGCCCGCCCATGCCTCCGAAGAGCTCGCCGAGGATGATGCCGCCGAGGACCGCGCCGCCCATGCCGCCGCCGCGCCCACCTCCTCCTCCTCCGTAGGGGTTGCCGTAGCCGCGTACGTCGCGTTCCGCGAGCTGTTGGGCCTGGCGGGCCTGGGCGTCGGCCTGTTGGGCCTCCGCGAGCGCCGCGGCGGCATCGGTGTCCTGGGCGGCCTCCGCGCCCGAGAGGTGCCGCTGGGCCTCGGCAAGCCGGGTCCGCGCCTCGCTGCCCACCGCGCCCCGGTGGGTGTCGATGAAGTCCGCCGCCGTTCCCACGGCGCTGCGCGCGGTGAGCAGGGCCTGGCCGAGCAGGGCTGCGGCGCGCCGACCGGTGACCTCGCGTTCGCGGGCGCCCCTGAGGGACTCGTCGAGGACCGTGTCGGCCTCCTCGACCCGGCGCAGGGCGTCGATCGGGTCGTGCGGGCCCGCCGCCATGCTCGTGCGGACCTCGGCGACCACCGTTTCCGCGCGGGCGATACGGCCGCGCAGGTCAGCCGTGGAGGCGCCCGCCATGGTGCCTTCCAGGAGGCCGCGCGCCTCGGCGAGGTCGGTCTCCGTCTCGGTGAGCGCGGCGGGCAGCTTCTCCGCGGCCAGCGCGAGCTCGTCGGCCAGCCGGTCCACGGCGTCCACGAAGGTGCCCGCCTGGTCGACGGCGCCCTCGGCGGCACGCAGGTGGACGGCGGCCTTGCCGTTGTCGCCCGCGTCGATGGCCTGGCGGGCCTCGTTCAGGTGGGTCGTGGCGAAGAGGAGGCGGTCCTTGGCCTGCTCCACGTGGCCAAGGACGGGCGCCGAGGCCGACGGTGCGTACTGTTCGCGGATCTTGCCGAGGGTGGTCTCCGCCGCCGTGGTGCGGCCCGTGACCTGCCGGAACACCTGCTCGGCGTGGGTCAGGGCCCCCGTGACGTCGCGTTCGAGCGCGCGCAGCTGGTCGAAGCCCGCGGCTTCCGCGTCGAGACGCCGGCCCGCCTCGGTGCAGCGCGCGACGATCTCGTCCAGCATCGTGCGTCTGGTCGCGTCGTCCTCCGGATAGGCGTCGTCCAGCTGCTGGCGCAGCTTGAAGGCCTTGGTCAGCTCGGAGCGGGCGTAGGCGAGAGCGTCCGTGAAGGGCCGCACCGCCTCGTCGCCGAACTGGGCGGTGGCGAAACCGAGCTCCTCCGCACTGGTCCGGATCGCGTCGTCGGTCTCCACCAGGAGCTGCTTGCTCTGCTTGTCGAGCTCCGGGAGCGGTGTTTCCTGCCCGCCCGCCGCCCCCGTGCCCCAGCCGCCGCCTCCGGGCGTCGTACGCGTGTGGGCGCGCTTCTTGCGGCGGCTGTACGCGACTGCCGCGAGGGCACCCGCGCCGCCGACCGCCACGATGGGCAGGACGAGGTCACCGGCGGCCGTTTCGTCCCCGTTGCCGTTGCCGTTGCCGCCCGGATCGGCGGCTCCGGGGGTGGGCGTCGGAGTGGGAACGGGCCGGCCGGAGAGCACCGCGCGATATCCGTTCGCCGCACCGATGGCCGCGCCTGCCCAGTCGTTCTGCCGCAGCGATGGCTTGATCGCGGTGGTGGCGACGTCCTGGAGCTGCGCCTCGGTGAGCCGCGAACCGGCGTCCACGGAGTAGGCGTACTGGCGGTCGTGCGTGGCGACGGCGAGCAGCGCGTCGTCCAGACCGAGTCCGTTGCGCTCGGCGGTGGCGTCCGCCCAGTCCTGCGCGCCCCGCCCGGAGAAGTCGCGTACGTAGACGACGAAGAGCTGGAGGCCGCGGTCGTCGTAGAGCTGGTCGAGCGCCCGTGCGGTGGCGCTCTTGCGGCTGCCGAGCGCGCCCACCTTGTCGGTGATCTGGCCGTCGCGGGAGAGCGTGACCGGGTCGTCGGCCGGGGCGGCGAGTGCTGCGGGGGCGGACAGGAGCAGCAGGCACCACGTGAGCAGTGCGGTGGCTGCCGCTGTCGCCCGCACGGCTATGTGCGAGGGCGGCGTCACATTTGGGAGCGTATGGCCGTCTTGTGGGGTGCGCGACCGGGGACAACGGGCGGCGCCCCGCCCGCGCCACCTGGGTGAAGGCCTCGGCGGCGCCTTGCACGTCCTCGCCCTCTCCCGTGCGACTGCCGCAGCCGCGTCCCGCTCGGCGCCAAGTTCCCTTTCCGGACCCGATCAAGACCGCGCGCCAAGCCGGTTCCTCGAATTTCCCGGTCTCTTTCCGCTGGTCACGGGTGCGTTAGGCGGATGTTAGTGGGACGGGAACCCAGCATTAGCGGCCTCGATCAGAGTCGGTGTCGTTCCCAGGGAGGGAACGCCACCCACCACCTACCGGGGGATACGCCATGCGCTCCAACACCACCATCCGTGGAAACCGCCGCCACACCCTCCGCGTCGCCGCCGCGGTCCTGACCATGGCCGCGAGCCTCTCGCTCACGGCCTGCAACGGCGATGACACCACGGGGCAGGGTGACCCCTCGGCGGCGTCCAGCGCGTCCTCGTCAGGCGGCGGCTCCGGCAAGGACGATGCGGGTTCGGGCGGCTCGGGTGGTTCGGAGCAGGGTGGCGGCAAGGACTCGGCGGGCAAGGACTCGGGCGGGCAGGGCACGGCGGCCGGTTCCGGTTCGGGTCAGAACGCCTCGGTCGGCAAGTGCCGTACGGACGACCTGGACATCTCGGCGTCGGACACCACCATCGACGGCGACAACGAGGGTTCTGTCGCGGTGACGTTCCTGAACAGTGGCGGCAAGGGCTGCGTGCTGTCCGGGTTCGCTGGCATCGACCTGAAGACCAGCGAGGGGAATCTGTCCGCCGAGCGCACGGGGCAGCCGGCCGACCGGATGGTCCTGGCGGACGGCAAGTCGGTGTCCTTCAACATCAGCTACCCGATGAACGACTCGGGCGGCTCCGGCGTCAGCATCACGGGCCTGGTCGTGACCCCGCCCGGGGAGACGAAGCCGTACTCCCTGGAGTGGCCGGGCGCCGCCACCCTGCCCGTCACCGACGGCTCCGGCTCCCCGGTCAAGGTCGGCCCGATCGGCAGCGCCGGCCAGGGCGGAGCCCAGTAGACCGCGCTCGGCTGGCTCTTCACCTTCCTCGCCTTCTTCACCACGACCATCGAACGACCGCAGCAAGGGCCCAGGGCGATCGCAAGCGCCTTGGGTTCCTCCCGTTCATTGGGTTCCTCCTGTTCAACGGGCGCCAGGTCACTGGTGCAGTTCCAGCACCAGTTCCCCCGCCGCCTCCAGCCACCGCACCTCGTCCGCCCCCAGCGTCGGATTCGCCGCCCGGCGTGCGCGGGCCTCAGCCAGGTGGTTCTCGGCCGTGGCCCTGACATCGACCGCCGCGTCCGTCAGGAGCGTGGCCAGAGCGACACGTGACCCGGCCGCCTCGGGTCTGCCGCTCACCGCGACCTCCGCGAGGATCAGCGCCGACATCGCCCAGTCGAGGCCGGGCGGGCCCTCCTCCGTGGTGGACCAGTCGATCACCACCGGCCCCTCCGGGGTGAGGATCACGTTCTCCGGGTGGAGATCGAGGTGCAGGACACGGTCCGCGGGCGAGGTGGACGAGCGGGCCGGAAGGGCGTGCAGCGTGTGCAGCAACCTGGCCAGGATCACCGCCCCCTCCTCCGGTGTGAGCGCGCCCCGCATCGCCGCCTCCGCCATCGTCGGCCCCGTCAGCCGTCCCATGACCAGGTCGGTGTGCGCTGACCCGGGTTCGGCCGGGCGGACCGGCGGTACGGGATACCCGTGCTCCGACAGATACGCCATGACGGCGGCCTCCTCCGTCGCGTCGGTTCCGTCCCGATACCGCCGCAGCACCCATGTGTCGTCCAGCGCGAAGACATCCGCGGTGCGTCCCGAGCCGAGCAGTCGATCAGTCATCCCCATCCCGGGAGCGTAAGCCGACTCCTCCGCAGGCGCAGGGGATCACCGCCCCGGCTCAGCCCGTGAACTCCACCTCCGGATACTTCCCCGAAGGCCCGTCGAGCAGGTGGTCGTCCTGGCCTCGCAGCCAGCGGTCGAAGAACGACGTGGCGTAGGCCCGCTCCGCCGCTATCGCGCGATCCGGGTCGACCGTGCCGGTGTTCTCCTCCATGACCTCGCGGTCCGCCCCGGACTGCGGCAGCAGCGCGGCGAGGTCCGTGTACGTCTGGTGCTTGGAGCCGCGCAGGGTGAGGTTGTGCTTCCAGCCGGTGCTGTGTGACCAGAACGCACGCCACGACGGTTCCGTGGTCCGGTCGCTGCCCATCAGGAGGAACGGGCCGGTCAGGCCATGCTCGGCCACCGGCGTCAGGTTCGTGCCGTTCGGCTCGGGGTTGTTCTCCAGGGTGCCGTCCATGTTCATGCCCGCCTTGACCCGGCCGTCCTCGTACATGGTCTCGGCGGCCGCGATTCCGCCCGCCGACTGGCCGAGCATGCCCACCCGCTTCTGGTCCACGACCTTGGACAGGCCGTGCGGCAGCGAGCCGAGGCGGTCCATGACGAACTTCGAGTCGGCCACCCGGACGTCCAGGACCTTCTTGAGCAGCGCCGGTACCGCTTCCTTCCGCTGCGCCTCCCCGAAGGCCTTGATGAGCGGGGCGTCGTCCTTGACCGAGCCGTCGGGGAACTGCACCCCCGGCGCCTCATAGGTGTGGTCGATCGTCACCACCACATAGCCGCGGCTCGCGAGCTCCTCGACCATGGAAGTGCCCCACGTCCGCGGGTCGTTCGCGCCCGCCGCGTACAACAGGACCGGGCGTCGGCCCCCGCTCGTGTCGGCCGGGGCCCCCTCCCGCGCGTGCGTACGCATCGCTGCGAAGTCGATCGCGTCCTTGGGGATGCCGTGGGGCGCTGTCGCGTTCCAGCGCTCCGCCGCTCCCGGCGTCATGTACGGAGCGAGGTGGTGCCCGCCACTGCCCTTCTTTCCCGCCGCCGGATACCAGACGCTGATCATCAGCTCTCGGTACGGCACGGATTTCACCCAGGGGTCGTGCCGTGAGGTGTCGACGAGGCGGGTCGACAGCGTGCCGATCCGGTGCGGTCCAGTGGGCGCCGGGAGCTTCGCCTCGATGCCCGTGGGGCGGGCCTGCGCGGGGCCTGCGGGCCGGGGGCCCGCATGGGCGGGGGCCGGGGCGGCCAGCATCGACGCCGCCAGACCGGCCGCCGCGAGGCCGAGCACCGACCGCCGGGTCAAGGCCGAACGCGCAGCCGCGGGCAAAGCCGAACGAGTCACTGCCGAGGAAGAGTTCATGCCTCAATGCTGATCTCGCCCGGGCCCCGTGACCATGGGGGAAATCTTGAGTCTTCGGCCTGGGGGATTACCCCCAGGCCCTCAGACCCCCAGCCATCCAGACCCGCCCCTCACCGTTAGCGCCGCAGCGCCGCAGCGCCACCGCTCGCCGCAGCGCCCCTACTGCTCCCCCCGCCGCCGGATCTTGTTCCCGAGCCAGACCAGCGGATCGTACTTCCGGTCAACTGCCCGTTCCTTCAAGGGAATCAGTGCGTTGTCCGTGATCTTGATGCCCTCCGGGCACACCTCCGTACAGCACTTGGTGATGTTGCAGTAGCCGAGCCCGTGCTCGTCCTGGGCGGTCTGCTTGCGGTCGATGCCGGTCTCCGCCGCCGCGTCCAGCGGGTGCATGTCCAGCTCAGCGACCCGCATCAGGAAGCGCGGCCCCGCGAACGCCGCCTTGTTCTCCTCGTGGTCGCGCACCACATGGCACGTGTCCTGGCACAGGAAGCACTCAATGCACTTGCGGAACTCCTGCGAGCGGTCCACGTCCGCCTGCATCATGCGGTACTCGCCGGGGCCGAGGTCGGCGGGCGGCACGAAGGCCGGCACCTCCCGTGCCTTCGTGTAGTTGAAGCCGACGTCCGTCACCAGGTCCCGGACCACGGGGAACGCCCGCAGCGGCGTCACCGTGATGACGTCCTCGCGGTCGAACACCGACATCCGCGTCATGCACATCAGCCGCGGCCGGCCGTTGATCTCCGCCGAGCACGAACCGCACTTGCCCGCCTTGCAGTTCCAGCGCACCGCCAGGTCGGGGGTCTGGGTCGCCTGCAGGCGGTGGATGATGTCGAGGACGACCTCGCCTTCGTTGACCTCGACCTTGAAGTCCTCCAGGTCGCCGCCCTTTACGTCCCCGCGCCAGACCCGGAACCGCGCGTCGTAGGACGTACTGGAGGGAACTGGCGTATTGGAGGGACCCGACGCACCGGAGGGACCCGACGAACTCGGCGTAGCTGTACTCACTCGTAAAGCTCCTCTTCGGCCAGGTACTTGACCAGCTCTTCCTTCTCGAAGAGAGCAAGCAGGTCGGGACGGATGGGCTCGGTGGTGATCCGCACCAGGTCGATCTGGCCGTGCACGGGATCCGTCGCCGCAAGCCCGCCGGAGGGGTCCGTGAGCTGGCAGAGCAGATTCGCGCGGCGCCATTCGCGGTTCATGCCCGGATGGTCCTCGCGGGTGTGCCCGCCCCGGCTCTCCGTGCGCTCCAGGGCGGCCCGTGCCACGCACTCGCCGACGAGCAGCATGTTGCGCAGGTCGAGCGCGAGGTGCCAGCCGGGGTTGAACTGGCGGTGGCCCTCGACACCGGCCCGCCGCGCCCGTACCCGCAGTTCCGCCAGCTTCTCCAGGGCCTGTTCCATCTCGGCCTCGCGGCGGATGATGCCGACCAGGTCGTTCATCGTCTGCTGGAGTTCCTGGTGCAGGGTGTACGGGTTCTCCGGCGTCGCCCCGTCCTCGGGGCCCTCCGCGCTGAACGGCCGCAGCGCCTCGGCCGCCGCCGTGTCCACCTGGACGTCGTCGATCACCGGCCGCGCGCCCGCGCCGGTGAGCCCGGAGGCGTACTGCGCCGCGTGCAGTCCCGCGCGCCGTCCGAAGACGAGCAGGTCGGAGAGGGAGTTGCCGCCGAGCCGGTTGGAGCCGTGCATGCCGCCGGCGACCTCTCCTGCCGCGTACAGGCCCGGTACGCGCTGTGCCGCGGCCGTGTCCGACTCGACCGCGATGCCGCCCATCACGTAGTGGCAGGTCGGTCCGACCTCCATGGCCTCGGCCGTGATGTCGACGTCCGCCAGTTCCTTGAACTGGTGGTACATGGACGGGAGCCGGCGCCTGATGACCTCGGCGGGCATACGCGTCGACACGTCCAGGAAGACCCCCCCGTGCGGTGAGCCGCGACCCGCCTTCACCTCGGAGTTGATGGCGCGCGCCACCTCGTCGCGGGGCAGGAGTTCCGGAGGCCGCCGGTTGTTGTCCGGGTCCTCGTACCAGCGGTCGCCCTCGTCCTCCGACTGGGCGTACTTCTCCTTGAAGACGTCCGGTACGTAGTCGAACATGAACCGCTTGCCCTCGGAGTTGCGCAGTACCCCGCCGTCGCCGCGCACCGACTCGGTGACCAGGATGCCCTTCACCGACGGCGGCCAGACCATTCCCGTCGGGTGGAACTGCACGAACTCCATGTTGAGGAGGGGCGCCCCGGCGAGCAGCGCGAGCGCGTGGCCGTCGCCCGTGTACTCCCACGAGTTCGACGTCACCTTGAAGGACTTGCCGATGCCGCCCGTCGCGAGGACCACGCTCGGGGCCTCCAGGACGAAGAAGCGGCCCGACTCGCGGTCGTAGCAGAACGTGCCGCTGACGCGCTCGCCCTCCTTGAGCACCCGTGTGACCGTGCACTCCTGGAAGACCTTCAACCGCGCTTCGTGGTCACCGAATTCGCGCTCGTCCTCCTGCTGGAGGGAGACGATCTTCTGCTGGAGCGTGCGGATCAGTTCGAGGCCGGTCCGGTCGCCGACGTGGGCGAGCCGCGGATACTCGTGCCCGCCGAAGTTGCGCTGGGAGATCCGCCCGTCCGCCGTACGGTCGAACAGGGCTCCCCAGGTCTCCAACTCCCAGACCCGGTCGGGCGCTTCGCGCGCGTGCAGCTCGGCCATCCGCCATTGGTTGAGGAACTTGCCGCCGCGCAGGGTGTCGCGGAAGTGGACCTGCCAGTTGTCGCCGGAGTTCACGTTGCCCATGGAGGCCGCGATGCCGCCCTCGGCCATCACCGTATGGGCCTTGCCGAACAGGGACTTGCAGATCACGGCGGTACGGGCACCCTGTTCACGTGCCTCGATCGCGGCCCGCAGGCCCGCCCCTCCGGCTCCCACCACGACAACATCCCACTGCTGCCGCTCCACTTGAGACATCAGAACAACCTCGGATCGTCGAAGACGCCGGACGCGATCAGATACACGTAGAAGTCGGCGAGCGCCACGCTCACCAAGGAGGCCCAGGCGAGCAGCATGTGGCGTGCGTTGAGTTTTCCGACCCACTGCCACATGCGGTAGCGCACGGGGTGCTTGGAGAAGTGCTTGAGCTTGCCGCCGACGATGTGCCGGCAGGAGTGACAGGAGAACGTGTACGCCCAGATCAACGTGATGTTGACCAGGAAGACGAGGGTGCCGAGGCCCATGTGGCCCCACTCGTAGTGCTCATCGCGGAACGACAGCACCGTGTCGTACGTGAGGATGCCCGCCACCGGGACCGCCGCGTAGAAGAAGTAGCGGTGGATGTTCTGCAGGATCAGCGGGAAACGGGTCTCTCCGGAGTACTTCTTGTGCGGCTCGGCGACCGCGCAGGCGGGCGGTGAGGCCCAGAAGCCGCGGTAGTAGGCCTTGCGGTAGTAGTAGCAGGTCATCCGGAAGCCGAGCGGGAAGATCAGGATCAGCAGGGCGGGGGACAGGCCCCACCAGCTGCCGAAGATCTCCCAGTTGGGCCCTGACCGCATCGGCTCGCAGTTCTCGGCGAGGCACGGCGAGTAGAACGGCGAGACGTAGGGCGCCGCGTAGTAGTCCGCGTTCGCGAAGGCCCGCCACGTCGAGTAGACGATGAAGGCGAGGAGGCCGGCGGCCGTCGCGGCGGGCGCGAGCCACCAGCGATCGGTCCGCAGATGGGCAGCGCTGATCGCGGCGCGCGTCGCCGCTCGTACGCCGCCCGGATCCTGACCGCTTTTCAGATGGGGTTCCGTGCCAGTGGCCAACGAGGCTCCACTCCTTTGTCCTCAGATCGGCAGTCCTCAGAAGATCGGCAGTCCTCGGTTCGGTGGCGGCCCTCAGGGCGGGGTGCGGCGCCTCAAGGAGCGCGCCGGTCGCTCGCGCCCAGGCCCTCGTCGTCCGAGTCCGTCCACAGGGAGCTGTCGTACGGCGTATCGGGGATGGTGACCAGGTCGGGGCGGTTCGCCGGGGCTCCGGCGAGTCCGGGGGCCGCGGCGCGCAGCAGCGCGACGCTCTCGCGCAGATGGTCGGCGTCCGTGCGGACGCGGCGCACGTCGATCCCGGCAAGACCACCCTGGGAACCCTCGCCGACCTGCTGCTCCAGCTTGCCGACGGTGCGGACCAGATCGTCGACGCATCGCTGAACAGCCGTCAGATCATCCTGCAGAGCCATGACTTGCCCTCACTTCAGGGGTGCGGCGGCAACGTTCATGCGCCTGCGAGTGTCGCGCGTCACATCCCGGCTTGTGAAGGGATCTGCCGGGATTCCCGGCTCGTACGCATGGAAACGCGCCGCCGGAACGCGCCGGTGAACCGCGCCGGGGTGTACGCCGCCCGCCCCGGCCGCGCGTCGGGTGCGCGCCACGGGCTGCGGGCCACATCCGGTCACGCTGGGTCACGCGCGATCACGCGTGGTTGGGCCGCACGAGTGGGATCTGGCACCCCCACGCCGTGTCGCCCCCGCGTGCCGGGGCCCGTCCCCTTCAGTGGATCGATAGATGTGATCAGCTCCATATACCGCCAAACGTGATCAAACCCGGCCCGGTCCTGGTAGCGGGCGGCCGGGCGAGCCCCGGAGGTACCCGTCATGTCCCCAGACCGCGCCAGACTGAGATCTGCCGTGTTCCTCGCCACGGGCGTACTAGCCCTGCCCGCCCTCGCCGCCTGCAGCTCCCAGGACGAGGCAGGCGCCCCGACCGCCGGCCAGGACATCGCGCCCGCAGCCCGGGATCTCGTCGCCGACGGCGGGACCATGAACTGGGCCGTCGACGCGCTGCCGGAGACCCTCAACTCCTTCCAGTCGGACGCGGATGCGGGCACGTCGCGGATCGCGGGGGCCGTTCTGCCGTCGATGTTCCGGCTCGACGCGCAGGGCAGGTCGCAGCAGAACACCGATTTCCTGGAGTCCGCGAAGGTCGTGGAGAGCGAGCCCAAGCAGGTCGTGCTCTACAAGCTCAACCAGCAGGCGGTGTGGAGCGACGGCCGGGAGATCGGCGCCGATGACTTCGCCGCGCAGCAGCGCGCCCTGTCCGGGAAGGACAGCGCGTACTGGACGGCACGCAACGCGGGCTACGACCGCATCGAGAAGATCGAGCAGGGCGAGAACAACCTGGAGGTGCGGGTCACCTTCAACAAGCCCTACGCGGACTGGCGTTCGCTCTTCTCGCCGCTGTATCCGAAGGAGGTCATGGGCACTCCTGACACCTTCAACGACGGTGCGCGGCGCAAGCTCAAGGTGAGCGCGGGTCCGTTCGCGGTGCAGGACTTCGACAGCAAGGCGGACGAGGTCACGCTGGTCCGCAACCCGCGCTGGTGGGGCAGGCCCGCGAAGCTCTCCAAGCTGGTCCTGCGCGAGGTGCCGCGGGAGAAGCGGGCCGCCGCGCTGGCGGAGGGCAAGGTCGATCTGGCCGAGATCGAGGCCCCCGAGGCCCGCCGCATCGCGAACGCGGCGCGCGACAAGGGCGCCCAGGGGCCCCTCAGCCACGGCCCCGAGTCGCAGCTGACCCCCGCGAAGGCGCTGCGCTCCTGGGCGGTGGCCCACGGCTCCGACGAGGAGGCGGCCGACACCGAGCAGCAGGCCCGCCAGCGGACCAACAAGGCGATCAAGAAGTACGCCACCGAACAGACGGGCCTGCGGGGCTACACCGTCCGCAAGTCCCTCGAACCGGCCTACACCCAGCTCGCCCTCAACGGCACCGAGGGCCCGCTCGCCGACGACCGGGTACGGCGCGCGGTGGCCCGCGCCCTCGACCGCGATGAGCTCGCCAAGGCGGTCCTCTCGCCGCTCGGCCTGCCCGCCGTGCCGGTCGGCAGCCACCTGGCCCTCGCCGGGCAGCAGGCGTACGCGGACAACAGCGGGGCCCTCGGGGACCAGGACACCACCGAGGCGCGGGCGCTGCTCGCCGACGCGGGGTGGACGCCGGGCGGTCCGGTGAAGGAGCCGAAGGGGAAGACCGCCGGGGGCGAGGCGGACGCCAAGAAGGCGAAGGCGAAGGCGGAATCCGACTCGGACTCGGCGGAGGACTCCTCGGAGGACTCGGGCGACGACGGCTCGTACGTCGTCGGCGAGGACGACCAGAAGCCCGGAGACAGCGGCACCTCGGTGCTCGCGCCCGCTCCCGCGGCGGCCTACCAGCAGGCGGCGCTGACCCGCCAGGCGGCGTCCCTCACGGCTCCGGGCGAGGCGGACAAGGAAAAGAAGAAGGACCCCAAGAAGCACTCCGAAAAGGCCGAGAAGGCGGAAAAGGCGGAGAAGCACTCCGAGAAGCACTCGGAGAAGCAGGCGGCGAAGGGTGGTGCGCCCGGCGCGTACGCCCCCAAGGGCACCGCGGCACCGGCTGCCACCCCGGCGGCGGGCGGCCCGATGGCCAAGGACGGCAAGCCCCTCACCCTGCGCTTCGTCCTGCCGTCCGGCGACGGTTCGGAATCGCTCCGGACGGTGGCCGACCGGATCTCGCGGATGCTGGAGAAGATCGGGGTCCGCACGGAGACGGCGAAGGTCGCCGACGACAGTTACTTCAAGGACCACATCGCGTCCGGTCAGTACGACCTCGCCCTCTACTCCTGGCCCGCGTCGGCCTTCCCGGCCACGGACGCGCGCCCGATCTTCGCCAAGCCGGTGCCGGCCGCGGACGGCTCGCTGAACGTCGAGCAGAACTACACGCGGGTCGGTACGGATCACATCGATCAGTTGTTCGATCAGGCGATGGGGGAGCTCGACGAGGACGAGAGCCGTGCTCTGGTCAAGAAGGCCGACGCCCGCATCTGGGCCGAGGCAGGATCGATTCCTCTCTATCAGCGCCCCCAGCTGATGGCGGCCCGCACGAACCTCGCGAACGCGGGTGCGTTCGGATTCCAGGTCCCGAACTACGAGGACATGGGCTTCCTGAAGCCGGGCGCCAAGCCCTCGGGCAAGCCCGCGGCGAAGTAGCTCCGCCGCAGGTCACGCTCAGATTCCGCTCAACTCCCTTGCCCGCCGGCACCTCCGGCGGGCAAGGTCGTTCCCGCCCATTGACCCGGGACACCCACCCCTGCCCCATCGCCACGATCGAGTGACAACACAGCGATCCACCCCACGGGTACGCCACGGGCTATAGCGTTGGTGCTATGACCTGAGGTGCCGTCGAACTGAAGCCGGAAGGCTTCTGCTGCGGAGGCGGCCGAGGAGGAATCGTGACTCAGGGCAGGCGTGCCAGCCTTGCCGATGCGCGTGCCGCTCGGGCGATCACGCCCGAGATCGAGGAGGAGTACGCCGCCGCGCGTCTCCGGTTCGTGCTTGCCGAAGCCGTGCGTGAGCGGCGGCAGGAGCTGGGGCTCTCGCAGAGCGAGCTCGGGCGCAGGGCGGACATGACGCAGTCGGCCGTGGCGCGGTTCGAGGGGGGCGGCACCGTGCCCACGATCCCGGTGCTCGACCGGCTGGCCCGCGCGCTGGACCTCCAGCTGCGCGTGGAGCCGGCGCCGCACGCCGAGAGCGCCTAGTTCTGGGGGTAAAACCCCAGCTCAGGGCCCCCGCGAGGGGCCCGCGGAGGTCGCCTCCCCGTAAGGGACGTAGACTGGGGTGAGGCCGTGGCGTGTTCTGCCCGGCAGGGCACGCGTGCCGGACCGTACGCGCGGCCATCCACTCTTCCCGGGAGAAGCGCAGCTCGTATGCCCACGCGCCATGACATTCGTAATGTTGCCATCGTCGCCCACGTCGACCACGGCAAGACCACCCTGGTCGACGCCATGCTCAAGCAGGCCGGCTCCTTCGCCGCGCACGCAGCCGAGTCGCTCGACGACCGCATGATGGACTCGAACGACCTGGAGCGTGAGAAGGGCATCACGATCCTGGCCAAGAACACGGCCGTCAAGTACCACCCCAAGGATGGCGGCGACGTCATCACCATCAACATCATCGACACCCCCGGCCACGCCGACTTCGGTGGTGAGGTCGAGCGCGGCCTGTCGATGGTGGACGCGGTGGTGCTCCTGGTGGACGCCTCCGAGGGTCCGCTGCCCCAGACCCGCTTCGTGCTCCGCAAGGCCCTCGCGGCCAAGATGCCGGTCATCCTGTGCATCAACAAGACGGACCGTCCCGACTCGCGCATCGCCGAGGTCGTCGACGAGACGTACGACCTCTTCCTGGACCTCGACGCGGACGAGGACCAGATCGAGTTCCCGATCGTCTACGCCTGCGCCCGTGACGGCGTCGCCTCGCTGACCAAGCCGGAGGACGGCACCGTCCCGGCCGACAGCGAGAACCTGGAGCCGTTCTTCTCCACGATCCTGGAGACCGTCCCGGCTCCGGAGTACGACGAGGAGGCCCCGCTCCAGGCGCACGTCACGAACCTGGACGCCGACAACTTCCTCGGCCGTATCGCCCTCTGCCGTGTCGAGCAGGGCGAGCTGCGCAAGGGCCAGACCGTCACGTGGATCAAGCGCGACGGGTCGCAGTCCAACGTCCGCATCACCGAGCTGATGATGACCGAGGCGCTCACGCGCAAGCCCGCCGAGAAGGCGGGCCCCGGTGACATCTGCGCCATCGCCGGTATCCCGGAGATCATGATCGGTGAGACCCTCGCCGACCCCGAGAACCCGATCGCGCTGCCGCTCATCACGGTCGACGAGCCCGCGATCTCCATGACCATCGGCACCAACACCTCGCCGCTCGTCGGCAAGGGCGGCAAGGGCCACAAGGTCACCGCCCGCCAGGTGAAGGACCGTCTGGACAAGGAGCTCATCGGTAACGTCTCGCTCCGTGTCCTGGACACCGAGCGCCCCGACGCCTGGGAGGTCCAGGGCCGTGGTGAGCTCGCGCTCGCCATCCTGGTCGAGCAGATGCGCCGCGAGGGCTTCGAGCTCACCGTCGGCAAGCCCGAGGTCGTCACCAAGCAGATCGACGGCAAGACGTACGAGCCGATCGAGCGCATGACCATCGACTCGCCCGAGGAGCACCTCGGCGCCATCACGCAGCTGATGGCGACCCGCAAGGGCCGCATGGAGACGATGACCAACCACGGCTCCGGCTGGATCCGCATGGAGTGGATCGTCCCGTCGCGTGGCCTCATCGGCTTCCGTACGGAGTTCCTGACCCAGACCCGCGGCACCGGCATCGCGCACTCGATCTTCGAGGGTCACGAGCCGTGGTTCGGCGACCTGCGCACCCGTCACAACGGCTCGCTCGTCGCGGACCGTTCGGGTTCGGTCACGCCGTTCGCGATGGTCAACCTCCAGGAGCGCGGTGTCATCTTCACCGAGGCCGGCACCGAGGTGTACGAGGGCATGATCGTCGGCGAGAACTCGCGCGCCGACGACATGGACGTGAACATCACCAAGGAGAAGAAGCTCACCAACATGCGTGCGGCTTCCGCGGACACGACCGAGAACGTCGTGCCCGCCCGCAAGCTGTCGCTTGAGCAGTCCCTGGAGTTCTGCCGCGACGACGAGTGCATCGAGGTGACCCCGGAGACCGTGCGTATCCGCAAGGTCGTCCTGGACCAGAAGCAGCGTGGCCGCACCGCCTCGCGCGCCAAGCACGGCTAAGGCCGGGGCAAAGCCCGGCTAAAAACTCGGGCTCGGCACAACTGCCGCTGACGCTCTGCGAATTCGGCATCTGAGGCCGGTTTCCGCCTCTCCCCAGGGAGAGGCGGAAACCGGCCTCTCGCGCGTCTGCGGGGGTTACCCCCTTGCGCGGCCCTGAGCGGCACTACGCTGGCCCAGGCTTCCGGGGGCGGCGGTTCCGCACCGTCGCGACTCTCCGCGCATCTACGCGCGTCCACAGAGCCGCCCCCGAAGACGCCGTGAGTCGGCTCCGGTTCGGTCGGCCGCAACCTGTTTTCCTGGACCATCTGTCCGGAATGCGGACACCGTTGACCGTTAGATGTGTAACACGTCCGTTTCGCAACCATCTATCTCGGATCGGTTTGTCCGGATTTTGGAAGTTGTACGCACCAGGTGTGATTGAACCGAGACCAAAAGAGTGTGGTCGGGCGGTACCTCATGGCTAATAGTTGACCGCGTATAGCTCGGGTCAATGGGTCACGCGCTGTGGGGAGCGCCGACTCACGAGCACACTGGGGTACTTCGATCTACGCGCCGTCAGGGGTGTCGGCGCGGTTTCTTGTACCCCCTCTTGTAGTGAACAAGTGGACTCATGAGGAGGAACCCCATGCGTGGTGCCAAGAGCGCCAAGTGGGTCGCGATAGCGGGTGTCGTGGCGCTGACGGCAACGGCCTGTGGTGGCGGCGACGACAGCAGCAGCGGCAGTGGCAAGGTGGACCCGAAGGGGATCGTCAGCTACGCCAATGGTGAGCCGCAGAACGCCCTGCAGCCTTCCAACACCATGGAGGCGTACGGCAGCGTCGTCATCGACTCGCTCTTCACGGGCCTGGTCCACTACGACAAGCAGGGCAACATCACCTACGAGAACGCCGAGTCGGTCACCCCCGACAAGGCGAACAAGGTGTGGACCGTCAAGCTGAAGCCGGGCTGGAAGTTCCACAACGGTGAGGCTGTCACCGCCAAGTCGTACGTCGACGCCTGGAACTGGGCGGCCGACCCGGCCAACGGCCAGCAGAACAGTGGCTGGTACCGCGACATCGCCGGCTACGACAAGGTCCACCCCGAGAAGGGGAAGGCCAAGTCGAAGTCGATGGAGGGCCTGAAGGTCGTCGACGACAACACCTTCACCATCACGCTGAACACGGGCATCCCGTACTACGCGTACAAGCTCGTCTATGCGCCCTTCTACCCGATGCCTTCGGCAGCGCTGAAGGACCCGAAGAAGTACGGCGAGGCGCCCGTCGGCAACGGCCCGTACAAGTTCAAGAGCTGGGACCACAAGAAGTCGGTCCAGGTGACCGCGTGGTCCGGCTACAAGGGTGACGCCAAGCCGAAGAACGGCGGCATCAACTTCAAGGCGTACACGACGCCGCAGGCCGCGTACGACGACCTGCGCTCGGACAACGTCGACACGATGCCGCTGATCCCGGACAGCGAGCTCGCCAACTTCAAGCAGGACTTCGGCGACCGCGCCATCGAGCAGGACTTCTCGGCGATCAACACGGTCAACCCGGCGTTCTACAGCAAGACGTTCAAGGACGTCGACGTCAAGGTCATCCAGGGTCTTTCGATGGCCATCGACCGCGACACCATCGCGAAGACCACCTTCGCCGGTACGCGTGAGTCCGCCACGGGCTGGGTCGCCAAGGGCGTCAAGGGCTACAAGGCCGACGCCTGTGGTGAGTTCTGCAAGTTCAACCCGAAGAAGGCCAAGCAGTTCGTCAAGGACGGCGGCGGCGTTCCCGGGAACAAGGTCTCCATCCAGTACAACGCCGACCAGCCGCACAAGGGTTGGGTCACGGCGGTGTGCAACAGCATCACCAAGTCGACCGGCGTGAAGTGCGTCGGCGACCCGAAGACCGACTTCCAGGCCGACACCGAGGTGCGGGACAAGAAGCAGGTCAAGGCGATGTACCGGTCGGGCTGGGTGCTCGACTACCCGTTCAACGGCAACTTCCTCGCCGACCTCTACGGCACGGGCGTCGACGGCAACAAGGGCGGTTTCTCGGACAAGAAGTTCGACGAGCTGACCAAGAAGGCCGATGCGGCCAAGACCGTCGACGAGTCCGCGGAGCTCTACCAGAAGGCCGAAGCGCGTCTGGCAGAGACCTTCCCGGGTATCCCCCTCTGGTACAACAAGGTGCTCTCCGCGTCCTCCAAGAACGTGAAGAACGTCAAGTTCGACCAGGCCGGAGACCCTGTCCTCACCGACATCGAGGTCTTCGAGAAGTAGGCGTCGGAGCCCAGTTCCCGAAGCGACGCCCGGCGATCCCGGGCGTCGCTTCGGGCGGCTCCGGATTGGACGGAGGCACCAATGGGGCGATATGTCGCGCGGCGACTGCTCCAGATGATCCCGGTCTTCATCGGGACAACCCTGTTGATCTTCATCATGGTCAACGTGCTCCCCGGCGACCCCGTACGGGCGCTGTGGGGCGACAAGCCGCCGGACCCGGCGCAGGTGGCGCAGATTCGCCACGACCGAGGTCTGGATCTGCCGCTCTGGGAGCAGTACCTGCATTACATGAAGGGGCTCCTGCAGGGAGACTTCGGCAAGACGATCGCCGGAAACAGGCCGGTGCTCGACGAGATCACCCAGGCGTTCCCGGTCTCGCTTCGCCTGGCCGCCATGGCCTGGTCCTTCGAACTCGTGGTCGGCATCACGCTGGGCGTGCTCGCGGGCATCAGGCGCGGGCGCATCGTGGACAACGGGGTGACGCTGTTCACGCTCCTCGTCATTTCCGTCCCCATCTTCGTGATCGGCCGTCTCTTCCAGCTCTATTTCGGCAATGAGCTGGAGTGGATCACACCGACGGTCCAGGACTCCGAGAACCTGGGGCAGTTGATGGTGCCGGCACTGGTGCTGGGCATGGTCGGCCTGGCCTACGTGGCGCGCCTCACCCGTACGTCCGTGGCTGAGAACCGCTCGGCGGACTACATGCGCACGGCCGTCGCCAAGGGCCTTCCGCGCAAGCGCATCATCACCAGGCACCTGCTCCGCAACTCGCTGATTCCCGTGGTCACTTACCTCGGCACCGACATCGGTGCCCTGATGAGCGGCGCGGTCATCACCGAGGGCATCTTCAATGTGACAGGCGTCGGCAACCTCCTCTTCCAGGGCCTGGCCCACCGGGAGGGCGCGGTCATCGTCGGCATTGTGACCGTTCTGGTGCTCGTATACCTCGTCGCCAGCCTGATCGTCGACCTGCTTTACGCGGTCCTGGACCCGAGGATCCGTTATGCCTGACCTCACCAAGACCTCGACTTCGGACGAGACGGCCGCGGCACAGGACGAAGTGGTGGCGGGAGCTGCCGTCTCGGCCGTGCCTGCGCCTGGTAAGCCGCGCAGCCTGTGGGGAGACGCCTGGCGGGATCTGCGCCGCAACCCGCTCTTCGTCATATCCGCAGTGCTGATCCTCGTCCTGCTCCTGGTGGCCGCCTTCCCCGGCCTGTTCACCAGCGCCAACCCGGAGTCCGGCGACCAGGTCAACCACTTCCTGGGCAAGCCGAACCTGGGCCACTTCTTCCAGCCGGATTGGTTCGGATACGACAGGACGGGCCGCAGCATCTATGCCCGCGTTCTCTACGGAGCGCGGAACTCGATCACGGTTGGCATCAGCGTGACGCTGCTAGTCACTCTCTTCGGCGGCCTGTGCGGCATGCTCGCCGGCTACTTCGGCGGGTTCTGGGACAGCCTCATTTCCCGGCTGACCGACGTGTTCTTCGGGATCCCGTTCCTGCTTGGCGCCATGGTCGTCCTGAACGCCTTCACCGAGCGCACCGTGTGGGTGGTCACAGGCGCTCTGGCCTTCCTCGGCTGGACGCAGATCGCCCGCGTGATGCGCGGCGCAGTCATCACCACCAAGCACGCGGACTACGTGGTGGCGGCACGCGCACTTGGCGCCGGGACCAAGCGGATCATGTTCCGCCACATCCTGCCGAACGCCATCGCTCCGGTGATCGTCGTCGCGACCATCTCGCTCGGTACGTACATCGTCGCCGAGTCGACGCTGTCCTACCTGGGTCTCGGTCTTGCCGATGACGCCATCTCCTGGGGCGGCGACATCTCCGACGCGACACAGGACATCCGGAACAACCCGCACACGCTGTTCTTCCCCGCTGGGATGCTCAGCCTGACCGTGCTGGCGTTCATCATGATGGGTGACGCCGTACGCGAAGCCCTCGACCCGAAGCTGCGCTGAGGGAGGCGTAAATGACCAGCATCGACATCAAGGAAGACTCGGTTCCCGCCCCCCGCTCGGGTGAGGAAAAGAGCGGCAGGCTGCTTGACGTCAAGGACCTGCACGTCGAGTTCCACACCCGTGAAGGCGTGGTCAAGGCGGTCAACGGCGTCAACTACAGCGTGGACGCGGGCGAGACGCTCGCCGTGCTCGGTGAGTCGGGCTCCGGCAAGTCCGTGACCGCCCAGGCGATCATGGGCATCCTCGACATGCCGCCCGGCAAGATCCCGCAGGGCGAGATCCTCTTCCGCGGCCAGGACATGCTGAAGATGTCCAACGAGGAGCGCAGGAAGATCCGTGGTCGCAAGATCGCGATGATCTTCCAGGACGCGCTGTCGTCGCTCAACCCCGTGCTCTCGGTGGGCTATCAGCTCGGCGAGATGTTCCGGGTGCACGACGGTGTCAGCCGTAAGCAGGCCAAGGCCAAGGCCATCGAGCTGATGGAGCGGGTGAAGATCCCGGCCGCCAAGGAGCGGGTGAACGACTACCCGCACCAGTTCTCCGGCGGTATGCGCCAGCGCATCATGATCGCGATGGCGCTCGCCCTTGAGCCGGACCTGATCATCGCCGACGAGCCGACGACGGCTCTCGACGTGACGGTCCAGGCACAGGTCATGGACCTGCTCTCCGACCTGCAGCGCGAGTACAACATGGGCCTGATCCTGATCACCCACGACCTCGGCGTGGTCGCTGATGTCGCGGACAAGATCGCGGTCATGTACGCGGGCCGGATCGTCGAGACGGCCCCGGTCCACGAGCTCTACAAGCGCCCCGCGCACCCGTACACGCGCGGCCTGCTCGAGTCGATTCCCCGTCTCGACCAGAAGGGCCAGGAGCTCTACGCGATCAAGGGCCTGCCGCCCAACCTGCTCCACATTCCGTCCGGTTGTGCCTTCAACCCGCGCTGCCCCAAGGCGCAGGACATCTGCCGTACGGACGTCCCGGCCCTGGTGCCGGTGAGCGAGCAGGACGGCGCGGAGCTGCCGGGTCGCGGCAGCGCGTGCCACTTCTGGAAGGAGACGATCCATGGCTGAGCCGACGAAGGCTTCGAAGCTCTCGAAGACGGACGAGCCCGCCGACGCCACCCCGAACGTCTCCGAAGTGGAAACGGTCGACGCTGCCACCGCCGAGGAGGCCGTCGCGGCCATCGAGGCGCCGGTGGAGCGCGGCGAGCCGATCCTCCAGGTCCGCAACTTGGTGAAGCACTTCCCGCTGACCCAAGGCATCCTGATCAAGAAGCAGATCGGTGCGGTCAAGGCGGTCGACGGCATCTCGTTCGACCTCTACCAGGGCGAGACGCTCGGCATCGTGGGCGAGTCCGGCTGTGGCAAGTCCACGGTCGCCAAGCTCCTGATGACCCTGGAGCGCGCCACCGCGGGCGAGGTCTTCTACAAGGGTCAGGACATCACCAAGCTGTCCGGGCGCGCGCTGAAGGCGGTCCGCCGCAACATCCAGATGGTGTTCCAGGACCCGTACACCTCGCTCAACCCGCGTATGACGGTCGGCGACATCATCGGGGAGCCCTTCGAGATCCACCCCGAGGTGGCTCCCAAGGGCTCGCGCCGCCAGAAGGTCCAGGACCTCCTGGACGTGGTGGGCCTGAACCCGGAGTACATCAACCGCTACCCGCACCAGTTCTCGGGCGGCCAGCGCCAGCGCATCGGCATCGCGCGCGGTCTGGCCCTCAACCCCGAGATCATCATCTGCGACGAGCCGGTCTCGGCCCTGGACGTCTCCGTCCAGGCCCAGGTCATCAACCTGATGGAGAAGCTGCAGGACGAGTTCAACCTCTCCTACCTCTTCATCGCGCACGACCTGTCGATCGTCCGGCACATCTCGGACCGCGTGGGCGTGATGTACCTCGGCAAGATGGCGGAGATCGGCTCCGACGAGCAGATCTACGAGCACCCGACGCACCCGTACACGCAGGCGCTCCTGTCCGCTGTCCCGGTGCCGGACCCGGAGGCTCGTGAGGGCCGCGAGCGCATCATCCTCACCGGTGACGTGCCGTCCCCCGCGAACCCGCCCTCGGGCTGCCGCTTCCGCACCCGCTGCTGGAAGGCGGAGGCGAAGTGCGCGGAGGAGACCCCGCTGCTCGCGATCCCGCAGCGGTTCGCGGGCCAGGACACCCCGGCGGCCCATGAGTCGGCGTGTCACTTCGCGGAGGAGAAGAACGTCGTGCACGCGGCGTAGAGCCCGGCAACAATGCGTGCGCCCCGCCGAACATCAAGTTCGGCGGGGCGCACGCATTCCCTTGCCCGGACCGGCTAACGGTTGGGCTTGAGATTGAAGTAGAGCTTCGACCTGGGGTGGCACCACATCGGCTCGTTAGCGCCGGCGATCTGGAGGTGCAGCATGAACTGAAGCGGCTTGCTCTTGGAGAACTTGACCGTCTTGTTCAGCTTGTACGTCCTCCACTTGGAACCCTTGGAGATGTACCACCCGTTGGACTTCCGCCACTTCTCGTCGTGGCTTCCATCGAAGACGTAGGCCGAACCGACGTGCAGCTCGCGCTCGTTGTAGTAGCGCACCTTGATGCTCTTCACTCGCGCTGACTTGCGGGTGACCTTGCCCAGGTTCCAGACGACCTTCTCCATGGTGGAAGCATGCGGCTTGCACTCGGAGTAGGCGTTCTTGTTGTAGCCGATATTGGCTGAATAGACCTTCTGGGTTCCGCCCTTGACCTTGGCTTTGCTCGTGGTCGAGCTCGGAATCTCCTGAAGGGCGGACACGCCGCCACCAGAGATGTCCCCGTGGTTCTCGGCGGCGGACGCAGGGCCGGCCATGGCCAGCGTTCCGGCAGCCAGTGCCATGGCACTCATGAGGGACGCGGTGGTCAGTGCGCGCATTACTCTCCCATTATTGTTGCTCGGTGTTGCCCATGGCTAGCGGTGCGTATTCAAGCTAAGGGGTGAAGTTCTGGTACCGCTAGTGACTTGAGGGGGAGTTGAGGCTTTGGTGGGGCTCTGCGGGAATAGCCCGGAAAATCGTCCGTAACGTAGGCCGCACCCCGAGCGTGGGAAAGGTAGAAGCGGCGAGCGGGACGGGCGAGCCGCCGAACCGAGCGACGGACGGGGGACGATGACGCAGTGGGCGAGAGGGTCTGACCGGGATCCTGATCATGCTCAGGAGTTCGATACGTTCTACGCCGCCACCGCCAAGAGGCTGGTCGCGACGGTCTATGCGATGACCGGCGATCTGGCCGAGGCGGAGGACGCCGTGCAGGAGGCGTATGTGCGGGCGTGGCACCGGTGGGAGGGGTTGACGCGGGACGGGGATCCGCTGCCGTGGGTGCGGACGGTCGCCTCGCGGCTCGCGATCAGCACCTGGCGCCGGACCAGGAACCGGCTGCGGGCCCAGCTCAGGCACGGCGCGGCACCGGATGTGCCGGAACTTTCCGCGGACCGGGTGGCGCTGCTGGCCGCGCTGCGTGAACTGCCGCCGCAGCAGCGGCAGGCGGTGGTGCTGCATCACCTGCTCGACCTGCCGGTGGAGCAGGTGGCCCGGGAGACGGGCGCTTCCAACGGGGCTGTACGCACCCGGCTCAGCCGGGCCCGCAAGGTGCTGGGCGAGCGCCTGACGGACACGACCGCTTTCGCCGCTGAGGGGGCCGCCAACCATGGCTGAGGTCGAGGAACTGCTGGACGAGGTCGCCGTACGGATGCCGACGGCGGCCCAGGTGCGGGTACGCGGGCGGCGGCGCACGCTGCGTCGGCGGGCCGCTCTGGGCGTGGCCGTCACCGCGGTGGTGGCGGGGGGCGCCGTGTGGGTGGGGGCGCCCGGAGGCGGTGCGGGGCGTGAGGTGCGGCCCGCGGCCTCGCCGACGGCCAACCCCTTCAAGGTGGGCGGCATGGTGCGGGCGCTGCCCCCCGAGGAGATGCCGGAGGCCGGGAAGTGGCACTGGAAGGGCGACGAGGAGCAGGACGAGCCGGATCTGGCGTTGCCCGCGGTCGGAGAGCCGGACAGCTGCCCGGGGTCGTACGCCCTGCGGAAGGTGCCGAATCAGGTCCAGTACGCCACGAGCTACTACAGCGACAAGGGCGCCACCGCCCGGCAGCGCGTCACCGAGTACGACAGTGAGAACGCCGCGGGCGGTGAAGTGGCCCGCCTCCGGGGTGTGTTGGCCGAGTGCGGGCTGCGGGACCATGGGACGGGCGTGGAGCACTGGTCCGGGGAGACCAAGTCCTCCTCGTGGCTCCGTGTCGACGTGAAGCGGTGGGGCAAGTGGGTCTCGGTGGTCGAAGTGGAGGCGGAGGAGAGCGCGCGGTGAAGCCGGTGATCAGTGAGTCGGTCGAGGCGGGCGGGACCCTGGCCCTGCGGCCCTGGGCCGAGCGTGACGCCGGTGCCGTCGTGGCCGTCTTCGCCTCCCCGCGGGCGGGGGAGATGGCGCGGCAGGCCGACCAGCCCGTCGACTCGGCGGAGGATGCCGTCCGCTGGGTCGCGCGCCGGCAGCGGGAGTGGGCCGCCGGTACCGCGTACGCCTTCGCGGTCGTCGACGGCGAAGGCGCCCCGCTCGGCAATGTCGCGGTGGGCGCGGTGAACCGCACGCACGCCACCGGATGGGTCTCGTACTGGACGGTGCCCGGTGCCCGCGGGCGGAACGTGGCGACGTACGGCTGCCGGGCGCTGAGCCGGTGGGCCTTCGACGAGCTGGGCCTGTTCCGGCTCGAGTTGGGGCATCGCGTCAACAATCCCGCGTCGTGCGGCGTCGCCCGGGGTGCCGGGTTCGCGGTGGAGGGGATCCAGCGGCAGAAGCTCGCGTACGACGGCGTGCGTCACGACGTCGAGCTGCACGCACGCCTGGCGACCGACTGACGGCGCGGGTCCCTCACGACCGGACGGCCCCCGGCGCCGCCCCGTGTGTCACGCGAGTGCCGCAATGTGCCTCTCGAAAGGGTGACTCCGAGGTGCGACATGTCGGATGTGGGTCGATATTGGGCCTACGTGACGCGTGATCGTTAAGAGGAGGAACTCCATGCGTGGAGCCACGCACGCCAAGTGGGCCGCATGTGCGGTGACCGTCGCTCTCGCGGCGACCGCCTGCGGCGGAGGCGGGGACAGCGGCGGCGGTGGCGGCGACGGCTCCGGGATCGTGGGGTCCTCCTGGGGCGATCCGCAGAACCCGCTGGAGCCCGCCAATACCAATGAGGTGCAGGGCGGCAAGGTGCTCGACATGATCTTCCGGGGGCTCGTGCGGTACGACCCGAAGTCCGGCGAGGCCAAGAACATGGTCGCCGACAAGATCGACACCAAGGACTCGCAGAACTTCATCGTAAAGCTCAAGGACGGCTGGAAGTTCAGCAACGGCGAGAAGGTCACCGCGAAGTCCTTCGTCGATGCCTGGAATTACGGCGCGCACTTGAAGAACAACCAGAAGAACGCCTACTTCTTCGGTTACATCGAGGGCTACGACAAGGTCCACCCGGAGAAGGGTGACGCGAGCGCCGACAAGCTCTCCGGACTGAAGGTCGTCGACGACAAGACCTTCACCGTCAAGCTCACGCAGAAGTTCTCCACCTGGCCCAAGACCCTCGGCTATCCGGCCTTCGCGCCGCTGCCCAAGACGTTCTACGACGACCACGACGCCTGGCTCGCCAAGCCGGTCGGAAACGGCCCGTACACCGTGGACTCGTACGACAAGGGCTCCAAGATGTCCCTGCGGAAGTGGGACGACTACAGCGGCGAGGACAAGGCGAAGAACGGCGGTGTGGACCTCAAGGTCTACACCGACAACAACACCGCCTATACGGACCTGATGGCGGGGAACCTCGACCTCGTCGACGACGTTCCGGCGTCGCAGCTCAAGAACGCCAAGAGTGACCTGGGTGACCGCTACATCAACACCCCGGCGGGCATCATCCAGACCCTTGCCTTCCCCTTCTACGACAGCAAGTGGTCGAAGGCGGGAATGGAGAAGGTCCGCCAGGGCCTTTCCATGGCGATCAACCGCGACCAGATCACCGAGACGATCTTCCAGAAGACCCGCACCCCGGCCACCGACTGGACGTCTCCGGTCCTCGGCGAGGCCGGCGGCTACAAGTCCGGGCTCTGCGGCGACCCCTGCAAGTACGACGCGGACAAGGCGAAGAAGCTGATCGCCGACGGCGGCGGAATTCCCGGCGGCACGCTGAAGATCACGTACAACGCGGACACCGGCTCGCACAAGGAATGGGTCGACGCCGTCTGCAACTCCATCAACAAGGCTCTCGGAAACGACAAGTCCTGCGTCGGAAGCCCGGTCGGCACCTTCGCCGACTTCCGCAGCAAGGCCTCCCAGCAGAAGCTGGACGGCGCCTGGCGCGCGGGCTGGCAGATGGACTACCCGCTGATCCAGAACTTCCTGCAGCCGCTGTACTACACGGACGCACCGTCCAACGACGGCAAGTGGTCGAACAAGGAATTCGACAAGCTCGTCGACAAGGCCAACGCGGAGACCGACACCGGAAAGGCCGTCTCCACGTTCCAGGACGCCGAAAAGGTGCTCGCCGATCAGATGGCGGTCATTCCGCTCTGGTACCAGAACGGCAGCGCCGGCTACTCGGACAAGGTCTCCGACGTGGCACTGAACCAGTTCAGCGTCCCGGTCTACAACGAGATCAAGGTCAGCTGAGGCCAGGGAGCGGTCATCCGGCGCGGTGATGCGCGCCGGATGACCGCTCCCGTTACTTCCGGAGCCCCTCATGGGACGTTATGTGATCCGGCGTCTGCTGCAGATGATCCCGGTCTTCTTCGGCGCCACGCTGCTGATCTTCCTGATGGTGAACGTGATGGGCGACCCCGTCGCGGGACTGTGCGGGGACCGAAAGTGCGACCCCGCGACGGCCGCTCAGCTGAAGAAGGAGTTCGGCCTCGATAAGCCGGTGTGGCAGCAGTACGCGACCTATATGGGCAATGTCTTCACCGGTGACTTCGGGACCGCCTTCAACGGCCAGAAGGTCACCGAGCTGATGTCGACGGCCTTCCCGCTCACGATCCGCCTGACGCTCGTCGCGATCGTCTTCGAGATCGTCATCGGCATCTCGCTGGGCGTCGTCACCGGGCTGCGGCGCGGGCGCCCCATCGACACCGTCGTCCTGCTCCTGACACTCGTCGTCATCGCGATCCCCACCTTCGTCACCGGCCTGCTGCTCCAGCTGCTTCTCGGCGTCGAATGGGGCGTGATCAAACCCTCCGTCTCCTCGGAGGCGCCCGTCAACGAACTCATCGTGCCGGGGCTCGTGCTCGCCTCGGTGTCCCTGGCGTACGTCACCCGGCTCACCCGGACCTCCATCGCCGAGAACCGCCGGGCGGACTATGTCCGCACGGCCATCGCCAAGGGGCTCCCGAGACGCCGCGTCATCACCCGGCACCTGCTGCGGAATTCACTCATCCCGGTGGTCACCTTCATCGGCACGGACATCGGCGCCCTGATGGGCGGCGCGATCGTCACCGAGCGGATCTTCAACATCCACGGCGTCGGCTTCCAGCTCTATCAGGGGATCCTCCGCCAGAGCACCCAGACCGTCGTGGGCTTCGTGACCGTACTCGTCCTGGTCTTCCTGGTGGCCAACCTGATCGTCGACCTCCTGTACGCCGTACTCGACCCGAGGATCCGTTATGCCTGACCCCCGAGAGCCAGACGGTGCCATCGCCCCGACCGGTGCGGGTGGCGCGATGGACCTCGCGGCGACCGAGGGGTCGACGCTGGACAAGGTCCCCGGCGGCCCCGAAGGCACCGGTCCTTCGGCACCGGCCCGCAGCCTGTGGTCGGACGCCTGGCACGAGCTGCGACGGAACCCGATCTTCATCATCTCGGGCCTCATCATTCTCTTCCTCGTCTTCATCTCGCTCTGGCCGTCCGCGATCGCCTCCGGCAATCCGCTCGACTGCAACCTCGCCGACGCCCAGAAGAGCTCCGCCTCCGGCCACCCCTTCGGCTTCGACGGGCAGGGCTGCGACGTCTACACGCGGACCGTGTACGGGGCCCGTGCCTCGGTCACCGTCGGCGTCTGCGCCACGCTCGGTGTCGCGATCCTGGGCAGCGTGCTGGGCGGGCTCGCGGGGTTCTTCGGCGGGTTCTGGGACGCGATCCTCTCCCGGATCACCGACGTCTTCTTCGCCATCCCCGTCGTGCTCGGCGGCCTGGTGCTCCTGTCGGTCGTCACCAGCAACACCGTCTGGCCGGTGATCGGCTTCATGGTCCTGCTCGGCTGGCCGCAGCTCTCGCGCATCGCCCGCGGGTCCGTCATCACCGCCAAGCAGAACGACTACGTCCAGGCGGCGCGCGCGCTCGGCGCCTCCAACTCGCGGATGCTCCTCCGGCACATCGCGCCGAACGCGATCGCGCCGGTCATCGTGGTCGCCACCATCGCGCTCGGCACGTACATCGCCCTGGAGGCGACCCTCTCCTACCTCGGCGTGGGTCTGAAGCCGCCGACCGTGAGCTGGGGCATCGACATCTCGGCCGCCTCCCAGTACATCCGCAACGCCCCGCACATGCTGCTCTGGCCCGCCGGAGCCCTTGCGATCACCGTGCTCGCGTTCATCATGCTCGGCGACGCGGTGCGCGACGCCCTCGACCCGAAGCTGAGGTAGGCGCCCATGGCAACCGTGGCATCCGAGGCATCAGCGGCGCCCACCCCTGGGGCGTCCAAGCTGCTCGAAGTGCGCGACCTGCACGTGGAGTTCCGGACCAGGGACGGTGTCGCCAAGGCCGTCAACGGCGTCGACTACAGCGTCGCCGAGGGCGAGACGCTCGCCGTGCTCGGTGAGTCCGGGTCCGGCAAGTCCGTGACCGCGCAGGCCATCATGGGCATCCTCGACATGCCGCCAGGCAAGATCACCGGCGGCGAGATCCTCTTCAAGGGCCAGGACCTCCTCAAGCTCAAGGCGGAGGAGCGGCGCAAGACGCGCGGCGCCGGCATGGCGATGATCTTCCAGGACGCCCTGTCGTCGCTGAACCCCGTGGTCAGCGTCGGCCAGCAGCTCGGCGAGATGTACGTCGTCCACCAGGGGATGTCCCGCAAGGACGCCAAGGCCAAGGCCGTCGAGCTGATGGACCGCGTACGCATCCCGGCCGCGAAGGAACGGGTCGGGCAGTACCCGCACCAGTTCAGCGGCGGCATGCGCCAGCGCATCATGATCGCCATGGCGATGGCCCTCGAACCCTCGCTGATCATCGCCGACGAACCGACCACCGCCCTGGACGTGACCGTCCAGGCCCAGGTGATGGACCTCCTCGCCGAGCTCCAGCGCGAGCTGCACATGGGCCTGATCCTCATCACGCACGACCTGGGCGTCGTGGCGGACGTCGCCGACAACATCGCCGTCATGTACGCGGGCCGCATCGTCGAGAAGGCCCCTGTGCACGAGATCTACCGGGCGCCCGCGCACCCGTACACGCGCGGTCTGCTCGAGTCGATCCCCCGGCTCGACCAGAAGGGCCAGGAGCTCTACGCGATCAAGGGCCTGCCGCCCAACCTCATGAACATCCCGCCGGGCTGCGCCTTCAACCCCCGCTGCCCGATGGCACAGGACGTCTGCAGGACCGACGAGCCGCCGCTCTACGACGTGGCGTACGAGGGCCTGGCCGCCGACCGCCGGAGCGCCTGCCACTTCTGGAAGGAGACGCTCGATGCCGCACGGTGAGCACATCAGCAAGAAGCAGCTGGAGGAGGAGGGCGAGACCGCGCGGCAGCTGATGGACAAGGCGCGGGCGGAGCACGAGTTCGCCGCGCTCGGCTCGGCGTCGGGCCGTGAGCCGATCCTCCAGGTGCGGGGTCTGGTCAAGCACTACCCGCTCACCCAGGGCATCGTCATCCGCAAGCAGATCGGCGCGGTCAAGGCCGTCGACGGCGTCGACTTCGACCTCGGCCGGGGCGAGACGCTCGGCATCGTGGGGGAGTCGGGCTGCGGCAAGTCGACCGTCGCGAAGATGCTGGTCAATCTGGAGCGGCCGACGGCGGGCGAGATCCGCTACAAGGGCGAGGACATCAGCAAGCTGTCCGGGCGCGCGCTGAAGGCCGTGCGCCGCAACATCCAGATGGTCTTCCAGGACCCCTACACCTCGCTGAATCCCCGGATGACGGTCGGCGACATCATCGGGGAGCCGTACGAGATCCATCCGGAGGTCGCGCCGAAGGGCTCGCGGCGGCAGAGGGTGCGGGAACTCCTCGACGTGGTCGGGCTGAACCCCGAGTACATCAACCGCTATCCGCACCAGTTCTCCGGCGGCCAGCGACAGCGCATCGGGATCGCGCGCGGCCTGGCCCTGCGCCCCGAGATCATCGTGGCCGACGAGCCGGTCTCCGCGCTCGACGTCTCGGTGCAGGCGCAGGTGGTGAACCTCCTGGACAAGCTGCAGAACGAGTTCGACCTGTCGTACGTGTTCATCGCGCACGACCTCTCGATCGTGCGGCACATCTCCGACCGGGTCGGCGTGATGTACCTGGGACGGATCGTCGAGATCGGCTCCGACGCGGAGATCTACGAGCACCCGACGCATCCGTACACGCAGGCGCTGCTCTCGGCGGTGCCGGTGCCCGACCCCGAGGCGCGGGACCACCGGGAGCGGATCATCCTGAGCGGCGACGTGCCCTCGCCCGCCAATCCGCCCTCGGGCTGCCGCTTCCGCACCCGGTGCTGGAAGGCGCAGGAGCGGTGCGCGCTTGAGGTGCCGGCACTGGCCGTCCCGGCGGAATTCCGAGGCGTCACGGGCCCCGCGGCCCACGACTCGGCGTGCCACTTCGCGGAGGAGAAGCAGGTGGTGCCGTAGGGCGGGCGCTGTCCTCAATCGCCGGACGGGCTGAATATTTCAGCCCGTCCGGCGATTGAGGACGAACTCGGCGGAGCCGGTGATGACGGCAGCCAAGGCCCCCGCGCCGAGCGGGTTTTCGGGAAGGGGCGGGGTTGGGGAAAGAAGCCCGTTGGCGCTTTACACGCGAGCAACCGCACCGTCGCGCCGGCGATATACGCACGCGGCAGGCTGAAGAACGTACGGCCGTGCGGGTGCCGTGGATCGGCCGGGGTGTGCCATGTCGCCCCGGCCGATCGCCGTCCCTAGGCCCGGGGAAGGCCCAGCGAGCGCTTCAGGAAGTCCACCTGAAGCAGCAGCAGATTCTCCGCGACCTGTTCCTGCGGGGTCATGTGCGTGACCCCGGAGAGCGGCAGGACCTCGTGCGGGCGCCCCGCGGCAAGCAGCGCCGACGACAGCCGCAACGCGTGCGCCACCACCACGTTGTCGTCCGCGAGGCCGTGCACGATCATCAGCGGCCGGTGCGGCTCCTCCGGCGCCACCAGACCCTCGTCGGTGACCAGCGAGCTCAGGGCGTACGGCGCCGGGTCCTCCGAGGGGTTGCCCAGATACCGCTCCGTGTAGTGCGTGTCGTACAGCTGCCAGTCCGTCACCGGCGCCCCCGCCACCCCCGCGTGGAAGACGTCGGGGCGGCGCAGGACCGCGAGCCCCGCGAGGTAACCGCCGTAGGACCAGCCCCGGATGGCGACCCGGTCCAGGTCGAGGGGGTGGTCGGCGGCCAGCCCCCGCAGCGCGTCCACCTGGTCGTCCAGGGTGAGCGTGAAGTCCCGCCGGATCTCCTTCTCCCAGGCGGGGGAGCGGCCCGGGGTGCCCCGGCCGTCCGCGACGACCACCGCGAAGCCCTGGTCGGCGAACCACTGGGACGTGAGGTACGGGTTGTGGGCGGCGAGCACCCGCTGGCCGTGCGGGCCGCCGTACGGATCGAGGAGCACGGGCAGGGGGCCCGAACCCTCCTCGTAGTCCGTGGGGAGCAGGACGGCGCACGGGATCTTGCGTGCGCCCCCTTCGGTAAGAGTCACGCGCGGGGTGAGCCCCGGACGCCGCGCGTATGAGGCGACGGTCGCCACCTGCTTGCCGTCGCGCAGTACCTGGACGCGGGAGCCCGGCTGGTCGAGGGTGGCCGACACGAGCACCGTGAGGCCGCCCGCGCGCACCGCCGAGTGCACCCCGGGTTCGGCGGAGACGCGCTCGACGCCCAGTTCGTTGACCCGGTAGACGTGCACCTCGCCGGTCTCCGGGGACGCGGCGGCCGCGCCCGCCGACGCCGAGATCAGCACGTCCTCGTCCGCCACGTCGAGCACCGCGCGGACGTGCAGCTGCGGCCCCGTCAGCGGGCGTTCGCCCACCGCGAGGACCCGCGCGCCGCCCTCGTCCACGATCCGCACGAGGCGCCCGCTGGGGGACCACGACGGGGCGCCGGGGAAGAGCTCCAGCCACTGCGGGTCTTCCTCCGCGTGCACCATGCGGGTCGACCCGTCGTCCGGGTCCACGGCCAGATAGAGCTGGCTGAGCTGGTCCCTGGACTGGACGAGGAGCAGCGGTGCCCCGGCCGACGACCAGTGCACCCGCGCCAGATACGGGTAGCGGGCGCGGTCCCACATCACCTCGGTGCGCGTGCCGTCCAGCTCGACGACGAAGAGGCGCACGTCCGCGTTGGCCGTGCCTGCCGCCGGGTACGCGACCCGCGCGGGCTCCGTCTCCGGGTGCGCGGGATCGGCGATCCACCAGCGCCTCACCGGGGCGTCGTCGGCGCGTGCGACCAGGAGCCGGTCCGATTCCGGCGACCACCAGAAGCCCCGCGAACGCTGCATCTCCTCGGCCGCGATGAACTCCGCGAGGCCGTACGTCACGGTCTCGTTCTCCACGGAGTCCGGCTCCGGCGCCACCAGTGCCCGGTCGCCCTCCCCGTCGGCGCCCGTCACCCGCAGGGCGCCCCCGGCGACGTACGCGATGTGGCGGCCGTCCGGCGAGGGGCGCGGGTCGATCACCGGTGCGGGGGCGGGCAGTTCGCGCGCCGTGCCCACGCGCAGTTCCGCCGCGAAGAGCCGCCCGGAGAGCGTGAAGGCGGCGAGCTCCACCGCCGCGTCCGTCGCGTAGCCCACGATGCCCGCGCCGCCCTCACGGCTGCGCTCACGGCGGGCCCGCTCCTCGGCGGAGAGCTGCTCGACCGCGCCCTTCAACAGGGCCTGGGGGTCGGCCGCGACCCGCTCGGCAGCGCCGTCCGCCAGGTCCAGGACCCAGAGTTGGTTCGCCCGGTCGGTGCCCGACGACGAGCGCAGGAAGGTGACCCGGGACCCGTCCGGCGCCACCGTGAACGCGCGGGGCGCACCGAGAGTGAAGCGTTGCGTGCGGGCGTGCAGACGGGGGAAGGAGAGCCGCTGCGTGTGACTCTCGGCGGGCCCGGCGGATGCGGGCGTCTCGGTGGTCATCGTCCGAGCCTAGAGGGCATGCGCCCCCTTGTGCTGCCGTGCTCCGAGTCATGCGGACCCACGGATAGTTATGATCCGTAGCGCTTAGTGGGTATGTACCTGCTGGCGTCCGCACTGGTGCAGGGTCTGGGACTTGGAGGTGAGCCGCCGTGGCACTCTCGATTTCGGCGGTGGTGCTGCTGGCGATCATTGTCTTCTTGCTGGTCAAGAAGTCAGGGTTGAAAGCGGGCCACATGATCGTCTGTGTCTTGCTCGGCTTCTATCTGGCGAGTTCCTCCATCGCCCCGACGATCAACGAGCTGACGACGAACGTGGCGGGGATGATCGGCGACATCAAGTTCTGATCCCTTCGCATCACATTCCGATCGTCGCGCGGGGTGCTCGTAGGGTGGTCCCATGACGGAACTGCCCGCCCGGCGTCTACTGCTCGTGCACGCGCACCCCGACGACGAGTCGATCAACAATGGCGCGACGATGGCCAAGTACGTGGCCGACGGCGTCCACGTCACGCTGGTGACCTGCACGCTGGGCGAGGAGGGCGAGGTCATCCCGCCCGACCTCGCCCATCTCGCACCCGACCGCGAGGACGCGCTCGGGCCGCAGCGCATCGGCGAGCTGGCTGCCGCGATGAAGGAGCTGGGGGTCACCGACCACCGCTTCCTCGGCGGCACCGGCCGCTACCGCGACTCCGGGATGATGGGCATCGAGCAGAACCACCGCGCGGGCGCCTTCTGGTCCGCCGATCTCGACGAAGCCGCCGCGCACCTCGTCGAGGTGATCCGCGAGGTGCGGCCCCAGGTCCTCGTGACGTACGACCCGGACGGCGGATACGGCCACCCCGACCACATCCAGGCCCACCGGGTCGCGATGCGCGCCGCGGACCTCGCCGCCGAGGGCGCCTTCCGCGCCGATCTCGGCGAACCGCACACCATCCACAAGATCTACTGGAACCGCGCGCCGCGTACCGTCGTCGAAGAGCGGTTCCGGTGGATGGAGGGTGCTCTGCGGCACTCCCCGTTCACCACCCCCGGCGTGGTCGCGGACGTCCCCGGTGTGACGGACGACGAACGGATCACGGCGGAGATCGACGGGACCGCCTTCGCGCAGGCGAAGGCGGCAGCGATGCGCGCGCACGCCACGCAGATCGAGGTGCAGGGCCCGCTCTTCGTCCTGTCGAACGGGCTCGCGCAGCCGATCTTCGAAGTGGAGTACTACGAGTTGGTGCGAGGAGAAACCGGTGCGGTGGACGGCGAGCGTGAGACGGATCTGTTCGCGGGACTCGAAGGGGCAGGGGTGACGGCGCTGTGAGTACTCGTTCGCGTGCCACGTCGGCGCCGGGTTCCGGTTCGTCGTCCGCCGCCGCCCCGCCCGGCGGCAGCGCCCTCGCCCAGCCGCTGAATTTCGGCCGTATCGCCGCCTACGGAGGCCTCTTCGTGCTCGGCGCGGTCGTCGGCACCGCCGGTGCGCTGATCCAAGGGGGCTGGTTCCCGGGCGGGTTGCTGCTCGCGCTCCTCGGGGCCGCCGGGCTCTTCCACGGCGGGGTGCGGGCCATCGGCACCAGGGCGGGGGCGGTGGCACCGGCGGCGGGCTGGCTCGTCTCCGTCATGCTGCTCACGGCCAGCCGGCCCGAGGGAGACTTCCTCTTCGGCGCGGGACTCGGCTCGTACGCCTTCCTGCTCGGCGGGATGGCGGTCGCTGTGATGTGTGCCACCCTCGGCCAGGGGACGCAACCAGTCGGGCCCGCCGCCCGACTTGGCAAGTGACGTGCCACTTCAGCCCGTGTACCGCACGGGTTTGACGGCGGTCACAGGATGACTGCCGACGGCGGCCAGTATGGTGGTGCGCGCCGCCGAGCCTCCCCCAGCCTCCGGCCGGGGGAAATTCCCCTCCGCGCGGGGAGCACGGGCGGCGGAGCCAACCGGGAGAACCTGCCTTGAGTCGTGAAACTGACAGTTCGTCCTCCGGGCCCCAGGGGCGCGGTGGAGCCGCTTACCCCTCGGGGACGCCGCCGTACGGCTCCCCCGCGCAGGGTGCCGCGTCGGACGGCGCCGTGGACGGCGCGCAGCGGCAGACCGCCGACGAGCGGCCCGACGAGCCCAAGACCGAGACCACGCTGACCACGCGCATCCGGATCAACATTCCCGGATCGCGGCCCATCCCACCGGTCGTCATGCGCACGCCCGTCGGGGACAGCGACCCTGGTGCGTCCCGTCCGCTGAACGCGGGCCGCACGCCGGACGCGTCCGACGCCGGGGACGGCGCGGGGCGTCCGGGGTCCGCGAACGGCGCGGGTGGTCCCGGTGCCGCCGGGGCGCCCGTCGCGGGCTCCGCGCCCTCCGGACCGTCCGCCGCCGGGTCGCCTGCGCCCTCCGCCCCGGCGGAGGAGAAGACGAGCGACTGGTTCGCGCCGCGCAAGAGCACCAGCAGTGCGGGCACCGGCGGGAACGGCGCGTCCGGGTCCGCGGGTTCGGGGAGCGACGGCTCCGGCACGGGCTCCTTCGACGTGTCCGGCGCCGTGGCGGCCGGCCCGCTCGGCACGGGTGCGCCGCAGGGCGGCGACCCGCACCGCGGTGACCTGCCGTACTTCTCCGGAGGGGCCGCGGGTGACGGCGGCCGTGGCCCGGCCGGGCCGACCGGCGGTCCGGTGACCGGTGACGGCCCGCTGCCGCCGAAGCCCGCCGACCCGTCCCACCCGGCGAACCAGGCAAACCCGGCAGGCCGGGCGAACCCGATGGCATCGCCGAACCAGGGCGGACCCGGCGGCCCCGGCAACCCAGGCAACTCCGGCAACCGGCCCAACCCGGCCGGTCCCGCAGCCCGTTCGGGCATGGGCGCCGGTGCGCCCGTGATGGGTGACGACACCGCCATCCTCACGCCGCAGAAGGCGGGCCCCCTCCAGGGACCCCCCGGCGGCCAGACCCCCGGCGGCCCCGTCCACGGCGGCCCCGGCTCCATCCCCGGCGGCCCCAGCGCGCCTTCCCCCGGGACCAACGTCTCCGGCGACACCCTGACCAGCGGCATCCCCGTCGTGCCGCCCGCGCAGAACTCGCCGTTCGCCGCGGGCCCGCAGACCGACGGACCCCTTCCGCACACCCCGCCCAAGCTGCCCGAGCCGGTGCAGCCGAACGTGCCCGTCGCCGCGGCCCCGGCCAAGAAGAAGGGGCGCAACAAGCTCGTTCTCGTGGCCGTCGCAGTGGTCGTCGTGGCCTGCGGGGCGTACGGCGCCGGTCTTTTGATGAACCACGCCGACGTGCCGAAGGGCACCACCGCGCTCGGCGTCGACATCGGCGGCGGCACGCGCGAGGAGGCCGTCAAGAAGCTCGACGCGGCGATCGGCGAGCGCGTCGCCAAGCCCCTGAAGCTGTCGGTCGACGGCGAGTCGGTCACGCTCAAGCCGGACCAGGCGGGCCTGACCCTGGACAGCCAGGCGACCGTCCGCGAGGCCGCGGGCAGCGACTACAACCCCGTATCGGTGATCGGCTCGCTCTTCGGCGGCGCACGCGTCGCCGATCCGGTCATGCCCGTGGACGAGGAGAAGCTTGCGGCCGCCCTGGAGCGCGCCGCGGGCGGCTCCGGCTCGGCCAAGGAGGGCGGGGTCAAGTTCGTGCCCGGCAAGGCCGTTCCCGTGTACGGCAAGGCGGGCAACGGCATCGACGTCGCCGCGTCGACGAAGGCCGTCTCGGAGGCGTACAAGAAGCAGGTCGAGACCAACAGTGCCGGCACCGTCGAGCTGCCCGTCACCACGCGCAAGCCGACCGTCCCGAACGCCGAGGTCGACAAGTTCATGACGCGCTTCGCGAAGCCCGCCATGTCCGCGAACGTCACGATCAAGGCGGGCACCGCCTCGATCCCGTTCGGCCCGGCCAAGTCGCTGCCGAAGATCCTGGAGACGAAGGTGGCGGCGAACGGCACCCTGCAGCCGCACTACAACCTCGCCGAGCTCAAGAAGCTCTACGGCAACGTCTTCGACGGCATCCTGATCCAGCGCGGCAACGGCGAGAAGACCCCGGTCCAGCCGACGGACGTGGCCGCCGCGATGAACAAGGCGCTGACCGGCAAGACGCCCGCGGAGCGGGTCGGAGTGATCGAGACGAACGGCAGCTGATTCCGCCGCGCACCCGGAGGCCGGGCGGCCCGCCGAGACGGACCGCCCGGCCTCCGGCATGACATCTGTCATCCCGGACTCGGCACACACGACACTGCCGCCGTCGACCGCCCTTTGGCGACGATGGATCACATGACGACACAGACCGCGGCACCGCCCGCGACCGGCGCGGTGAGCTTCGAGCAGGTGACCAAGAGCTACGGCGACGTGCTCGCCGTGGACGCCCTCACGCTGGAGCTCCACCCCGGCGAGACCGTCGCCTTGCTCGGCCCGAACGGCGCGGGCAAGTCCTCCACGCTCGACCTGCTGCTCGGCCTGCGCCGCCCGGACAGCGGCACCGTGCGGGTCTTCGGCACGAGTCCGCGCGAGGCGATCACATCGGGCCGGGTCGGCGCGATGCTGCAGAGCGGCGGCCTGATGGACGAGGTCACCGTCAAGGAACTGGTCCGGCTCGCCTGCGCGCTGCACCCGCGGCCCCACCGGGTGAACGACGTACTCGCCCACGCGGGCATCTCGCAGCTCGCCGACCGCAGGGTCAACAAGCTCTCCGGCGGCCAGGAGCAGCGCGTCCGCTTCGCGCTCGCGACGGCCGGCGAGAACGACCTGATCGTCCTCGACGAGCCGACCACCGGCATGGACGTCACCACCCGCCAGGCCTTCTGGGCGACCATGCGCGAGCAGGCGGAGCAGGGCCGCGCCGTCCTCTTCGCCACGCACTACCTGGAGGAGGCCGACGCGATCGCCGACCGCGTCCTGGTGCTGCACCGCGGCCGTCTCCTCGCGGACGGCACCGCCGCCGAGATCAAGGCGAAGGCGGGCGCCCGCAAGGTCTCCTTCGACCTGGAGGACGTGAGCGACGCGCTCGCGGGCAAGCTGCGCGCACTGCCGTTCCTGACCACCCTCGACGTGTCGGGCCACACGGTCCGCCTCCAGTCGACGGACGCCGACGCGACCGTGCACGCGCTGTACGGGCTCGGCGTCTACCCCCGCAATCTGGAGGTCGCCGGGCTCGGTCTGGAGCAGGCCTTCGTGGCGATCACCGAGGCCGAGGAGGCCAGGACCCGATGACGAATCCGACGCGTTCCTTCGCTTCACGCGCTCTCGTCAAGCTGGAGATCGCCCGTTCCCTGCGCAACCGCAAATTCCTCTTCTTCTCCGTGGTTTATCCCTCGCTGCTCTTCCTGATCATCGCGGGCGGCCAGTCCGCCACCGAGAAGGTCGAGGGGACGGGCCTGAACCTGCCCGCCTTCTTCATGGTGTCGATGGCGTCGTTCGGCGCTCTCACCGCCGTCCTCATGGGCAACAGCGAGCGCATCGCCAAGGAGCGCGAGAACGGCTGGGTGCGGCAGCTGCGCCTGACCTCCCTGCCCGGCCGGGGCTACGTCCTGGCGAAGACCGCGAGCGCGGCCGTGGTCAGCCTGCCGTCCATCGTCGTGGTGTTCGTGGTCGCGGCGGCGGTCAAGGACGTCCGCTTCGAGGCCTGGCAGTGGCTGGCCCTGACCGGCGCGATCTGGGCGGGCAGCCTCTGCTTCGCGGCACTCGGCGTGGCCATCGGCTATCTCGCGACCGGTGACGCCGTACGCCCGATCACGATGATCGTCTACTTCGGGCTCTCCGTGCTCGGCGGCCTGTGGATGCCGACGACGACCTTCCCGCAGTGGCTCCAGGACATCGCGTCCTGGCTGCCCACGCACGCGTACGCTGCCCTCGGACAGGCCATCGAACTGGGCAACGCCCCGCATGCGAAGGACGTCACGCTCCTCGTCGCCTACTTCCTTCTCTTCGCGGGCGGCGCGGCGTGGCTGTACCGGAAGGACACACTGAAGGCGTGAGCGAGTCATACGCCGCGGGCGGCGAGAAGCATCCCGTGTACACGTTCGGGCGACCGCCGCAGGGCCGCCGCCAGTTCCTGACGAAGTCGGTCTGGATCGGCGTCTGGCTGGTCTTCCTGAGCTCGCCGATCAAGGACCTGACCGACGGCCACCACACGACCCTCGCCACCGTGTTCGGCTGGCTCGGCCTCGCGGTCTTCGTGGTCTGCTACCTGACCCTGGTCTTCCGCTACACCACCAAGATCCTCCAATGGCGCGCCGTCATCATCTCCTTCGGCCTGCTCCTGGCCCTCGCCGTGATCCTCGCCCTCGGCTTCGGCGACCAGTGGCTCGGCCTCTTCGTGTACGTCTCGGTCTCCGCGGGCGCCGTCCTGCCGATGCGGTACGCGATCTATGTCATCCCCGGGGTCACCCTGGTGATGATCCTGGTGGGCCTGCGGGACGACGGCCTCGGCGACCTGATCACCAACCTCGGGGTGATCACCCTCCTGGTGGGCTTCGCGATGTCGGGCGTACGCGAGCTGATCCGTACGACGATCATGCTCCGGCAGGCCCGCGCCACCGTCGCCCAACTCGCCGCCAACGAAGAGCGGCTGAGGCTCGCCAGGGACCTGCACGACCTGCTCGGCCACTCGCTCTCCCTGATCACGCTCAAGAGCGAGCTCGCCGGGCGCATGCTCCCCGACCACCCGGACAAGGCGGCCCAGCAGGTCGCCGACATCGAACAGGTCAGCCGCCAGGCCCTGGTGGACGTGCGCGAGGCCGTCTCCGGCTACCGCAGGCGCACGCTCGCCGGTGAGCTCGCGGGCGCCCGCACGGCGCTGACGGCCGCCGGTGTCGCCGCCGACGTACCGCTGGAGGTGCCCGCCGAACTCCCGGGCGAGGAGGGCGAGGCGGCCCTCGCGTGGGTGCTGCGGGAGGCCGTCACCAACGTCGTACGGCACAGTGGCGCCCGACGCTGCACGGTGACGTTCACCGCCCGGCAGACCCTCGCGGGTCCGCTCCTCGAACTCTGTGTGGAGGACGACGGATCGGGCGGCTCGGGCGCCGCGGCGGGCAATGGCCTCACGGGTCTGACCGAGCGCGTGGAGGCGGTCGGCGGCGTCCTGGAGACGGGTCCGGCCGACGGCCGCGGCTTCCGTCTCGCGGCCCGCGTGCCGCTGGCCGGGGCGGCCGTAGGATCCCCCTCATGAGCAGCGTGAGCAGGGTGGACGGCGGGGCCGGTGCGGGCGGCGGGAGCGGCACCGTCAGGGTGCTCCTCGCCGAGGACCAGTCGATGGTCCGTGAGGCGCTCGCGGCGCTGCTCGGCCTGGAGCCGGACATCGAGGTGGTCGCCCAGGTGGCCCGCGGCGACGAGGTCCTCGCTGCGGCACGCGAACACGCTGTGGACGTGGCGCTCCTCGACATCGAGATGCCCGGCTGCACGGGCATCGAGGCGGCGGCCCAACTGCACGCCGAATTCCCCGGGTTGAAGATCGTCGTCCTCACCACCTTCGGCCGCCCCGGCTACCTCCGCAGCGCCATGGAGGCCGGCGCGGACGCCTTCCTGGTCAAGGACGCGCCCGCGGCCCAGCTCGCCGAAGCGGTCCGCAAGGTCCTCGCGGGGGAGCGGGTCATCGACCCCACGCTCGCGGCGGCCGCACTCGCCGGAGGCGCGAACCCGCTGACCGACCGTGAGCGCGAGGTCCTGCGTGCCGCGGCCGACGGCGCGACCAACGCCGAGCTGGCCACGGCCCTGCACCTCTCCGCGGGCACGGTCCGCAACTACCTCTCGACGGCCATCCAGAAGCTGGCCGTGCGCAACCGCGCCGAAGCGGTCAAGGTCGCCCGGGACAAGGGCTGGCTCTGAACCACCCGCCCACGGGGCTCAGTTCATCATCGCCCGTGCCCCGATGGCCTCCTGACGCAGCCGCACCGCCGCCGCCTCATCGGTGTCCTCCAGGGCGTCGGCATACGTCTCGATCTCGGCGGCGCCCGCCATGAAGTCGCCGCGCCGGACCAGGAGTTGCGCCCGGTCGTAGTGCAGCCGGTCCGAGTGGGCGGGCAGCAGCAGGGAGAGTTCGACCGCCCAGAGCGCGACATCCGAACGCTCGGGGCGGGCCGCCGCCCACGCGCGGATGTTGTTGAGGACGCGCAGGACGATGTCGAGGGGTCCCGCGGGGCTCAGCATCGACGGCACGAGCGGCGCGCCGGTGGCCCCCGCCACCAGCAGCTCCGCGTCCGTGGTGGACAGGACGTGCCCGCCCGCGAACGGGTTGGCGAGGACCTGCTCGTCGCGCGCGCCGAAGCCGACCACGAAGTGGCCGGGCAGGGCCACCCCGTGGACGGGTACGCCCGCACGCCGGGCGACCTCGATCCACACCACCGAGAGCAGGATGGGCAGACCCCTGCGCCGCCGCAGCACCTCGTGCAGGAGCGCCGAGCGGAGGTGCTGGTAGTCGCCGGGTCTGCCCTTGAACCCGTAGCGCGTGCCGAGCAGTTCGGCCAGTGCGAGCGCCCAGGACCGGGGGCCGCCGGCCTTGTCGGGCAGCCGCTCGGTCAGCTGGTCGGCCAGGCGGTCGAGGATGCGCGGCGTCGCGCGCATGCCCGCGTCGTCGAGACCGGGGTCGGCCTCCGCGGCGATCAGCAGGCACAGCAGCGCGAGATCGGGCCGTGCGGCCCGTGCCTGATCGGCGAAGAGACGTCGCCGCTCCGGGGATTGGGGGTGCATAGCTGCTTCGTGCCCTGCCGGGCCGATCGATAGCGCTCCGATCTCGCCCCGCGCCGGTGCTCCCTTCGGTCAAGGGTGCATCCGGGCCCCTTTGAGGACCTTGTCCACGGCGTTGCGCGGACCGTGGACGAGCATCCCCACCAGGTCGAGCTGGTCCGTGGGCACCGCCCGCACCGCGGCCCGGTTGTCCCGGTCGTTGCCGGTGGCGAACAGGTCGGACGTGAAAAGCGCCCTCGGCAGCGAGCGGGACAGGGCCCGGCCGTGCGCCGCGGTCAGCGTCTCCTTCGAGCCCTCGAAGACGAGCACGGGCTGGCGGAACATCGGCAGATAGGGGATGCCGTCGGCGTCCTCGTACGGCTCGCCGACCACCTCGGGCACCGCCGTGCCGAGCCCGCTGACCAGGAACGCGGTCACGTTGAGGCGCTGCCAGGGCTCCAGGTCGTCACGGAGCAGGACGGCGATCTTCGTGTCGAAGCGGACGGGCGCCGGGCCCGTGACCTCGGCGGTCTCTGTCCCGGCGGCTTCTGTCTCAGCGGTGGTTCTCATGTCTTGAGACTGCCGAGTGGACGCCTGCCGCGTCTTGTACGTTCTTTGCATGGTGGCCCGGCAGGAGATTTCCGCATGGCGCCCGCCGGTCGCGGGTGTCGTGGAGGTCTTCCACGCCCACTTCACCGAGCACGCGTACCCGATGCACGTCCACGACGCGTGGACCCTGCTGATCGTGGACGACGGAGCCGTCCGCTACGACCTGGACCGCCACGAGCACGGCACACCGGGCGACACCGTCTCCCTGCTCCCGCCCCAGGTCCCGCACAACGGCTCGCCCGCCACCCCCGACGGCTTCCGCAAGCGGGTGCTCTACCTGGACATGACACAGCTCGACGCGAGCTTCATCGGCCCAGCGGTGGACGGCCCCGACCTCGTCGACCCCGTCCTGCGCGGACGCGTGGGACAGCTGCACGCGGCCCTGGCGCGCCGGGGCGACGAGCTGGAGGCCGAGAGCCGCCTGGCCCTGATCGGCGAGCGGCTGCGCGGCCACCTGCGCCCCAGGATCACCACAGGCACCCCCGGCGACACCGGCCGGGGAGTCGCCCAGAACCTTCGCGACCTCCTCGACGAGCGGCTGTTCGACGGCGTGACCCTGGCCGAGGCCGCACGCCTGGTCCACGCCCACCCCACGCATCTCGTACGCGCCTTCAGCGGGGCGTACGGCATCGCACCGCACCAGTACGTGATGTCCCGCCGCGTCGACCACGCCCGCCGTCTCCTCCTGGCGGGGCAGCCGCCGGGCGAGGTGGCGACCGCCGCCGGTTTCTACGACCAGTCGCACCTCACCCGGCACTTCAAGCGGGTGGTGGGCATCGCGCCGGGGCGCTACGCCCGCACGGGCGCCGTCAGTTGAGCATGGCCCGCGCGGCCCGCGCCTGATCCCGCACCCGGTCCGCGGTGGTCGGCTCCACCGTCGTCACCACATCGGCGTACTCCTCCAGCTCCGCCGCACCGGCGAGGAAGTCGCCGCGCTGGACGAGTAGTTGGGCCCGTTCGTAACGCAGCCGCGCCGGGTGGGCGGGCAGCAGCAGGGAGAGTTCGACCGCCCAGAGCGCGACGTCCGAGCGCTCGGGGCGGGCCGCCGCCCAGGCGCGGATGTTGTTGAGGATGCGGAGCACGATGTTCAGCGGATCGGCGGGCGTCAGCATCGAGGAGGACACCGTGCCGCCCGACGAGCCCGCCACCAGCAGCTCCGCGTCCTCGCGGGTCAGGAGCCGCCCGCCGGCGAACGGGTCGGTGAGCACCTGCTCCTCGCGCGCGCCGAATCCGACCACGAAATGACCGGGCAGCGCGACGCCGTAGACGGGTGCGCCCGCCCGCCGTGCCACCTCGATCCACACCACCGAGAGCAGGATCGGCAGACCGCGGCGGCGCTGCAGCACCTCGTGCAGGAGGGAGGACTCCAGGCGCTGGTAGTCGGTGGGCGTTCCCATGAACCCGCACCGCGCGCCCAGGAGTTCGGCGAGCGCGACCGCCCACGCCCGGGCCCCGCCGGGCCGGAAGGGGAGCTGCCCGGCGAGCCGGTCCAGCTCGATCTGCGCCGCGTCGATGTCGTCGTCCCCGAGCTCCGGATCAGCCTCCGCGCTCAGCAGGAGGCACAGCAGGGACAGGTCGGGCCGTTCGGACCTGGCCTCCTCGGCGAACCGCCGCCGGGACGCGGCGGTCCTTGACTCCTCGTGCATGCGTGCCTCGTGCCTTACTTACCGAGCCGCCCGGAGTCACCGAGCCGACGGGTATCGATAGTGGTGGTACGTGTGGTGCGCGGCGAAGCCAAGACCGCCGTACAGCGCTCGCGCACCCTCGTTGTCGTCCTCGACCTGCAGCCAGGCCGCCGAAGCGCCTTCGGCGAGCGCCTGCCGGGACAGCGCGGCCATCACCGCGGTCGCCAGTCCCTGCCTGCGGTGCGCCGGATCCACCTCGACCGCCATGAATCCCGCCCAGCGCCCGTCCACGACGCACCGCCCGATCGCCGCGGGCCCCGCGTCCCGAGAGGCCCCGGGCACGGAAGCGAACCACACCGACGGGCCGCCCGCCAGCACCTTGTACACATGGGGTCCAGGTACTCCGGATCGTTGGTACCGCCGCAGCCACGCCTCGTCGAGGGTGCGCGCGAGACGCACCTGCTCCACCCCTGCTCCGGGCGCTTCCAGATCGCCGAGGGGCGCGAGGGCGCCGATGTGGAGCTCCGCGCTCACCTCGCGCTCCCAGCCCCGCTCCGCCAGCTCCGCACAGAGCATCTCCTGGGTGCCCGCGGCCCCCGTCGCGGTCTGGATGTACGCGGGCAGCTCCCGCGCCGCGTACCACTCGCGCACGTAGTCCAGGGCGTCGTCCAGCGGCCGTCCCGGATCGCCCGTCGGAAGCACCGAGTTGGCCCGCCGGGTGAATCCGGCCGCCGCCCGCAGCTCCCACTCGCCGAGCGGCTCGCTCTCGACGGGCTGCCAGGCGCGCGCGGCCACCCGCGCCAGTTCGGCGTACGAGGCGGCCGGGCCGCGCCTGCGGGCCGGGGCGGCGGGGACGACCTTGCCCGCGACCAGGGCGGACTCCTCGATCCGGACACGCTCACCGTCGCGCCGTGTGATCAGTACCACACCGTCATTCCACGATGTGAGAACACCCACCGTGTCGGTGAACTTGCCGTCCGTACCAGTCCCTTCGTACAGGCGCCGCACGGAGACCCGTTTGCCCACGTCAGTAGGGGTAATGTGCACCTCAAGCCGTCCGCCCGCAGTGAATTCCACAGCTCTGTACGCCCCTCCTGTTCGGATCATGCCCGGGAACGGAGATACTAGGGGCGGGCATCGACGACGCCGCGCTCCCGCGCGCCAGGCGAGCGGAGCCTGAAGACGGCCCGCCAACGCCCGTATCGAGGAGGAACGACAGCGTGACCTACGTCATCGCGCAGCCTTGTGTCGACGTCAAGGACAAGGCGTGCATCGAGGAGTGCCCGGTCGACTGCATTTACGAGGGCTCCCGGTCCTTGTACATCCACCCGGACGAATGCGTCGACTGCGGAGCCTGTGAACCGGTATGCCCGGTCGAGGCGATCTTCTACGAGGACGACACTCCTGAAGAGTGGAAGGACTACTACAAGGCGAACGTCGAGTTCTTCGACGAGCTCGGATCGCCCGGTGGTGCCAGCAAGCTCGGCCTGATCGAGCGCGACCACGCCTTCATCGCCGCATTGCCGCCGCAGAACCAGTAACGGCAGCTTGAAGCGCCGCCCCGGTCCCGTACGGCACAAGCCGCCGTACGGGACCGAGGCATTTGTCCATACACGCAGTACGTACAGGCAGTACGGGAGTCAGCACGTGTCCGTAGTCTCCGATCGCCTTCCCACCTTCCCCTGGGACAAGCTCGAGCCCTACAAGGCCACGGCGGCCGCCCACCCCGGCGGCATCGTCGACCTGTCGGTGGGCACCCCGGTCGACCCGGTCCCGGAGCTGATCCAGAAAGCGCTGATCGCGGCGGCGGACTCACCGGGCTACCCGACGGTCTGGGGCACCCCCGAGCTGCGCGACGCGATCACCGGCTGGTGCGAGCGGCGCCTCGGCGCGCGCGACGTCACGCACCGCAACGTGCTGCCGATCGTGGGCTCCAAGGAACTGGTGGCCTGGCTCCCGACGCAGCTGGGCCTGGGCCCGGGTGACGTCGTCGCCTACCCGCGGCTCGCCTACCCGACGTACGAGGTGGGCGCACGGCTGGCCCGCGCGGAGTACGTCGCGTACGACACGGAGACATTTGCGGCTGCCGCCGCGGGCACCGAGCTCGACCCGACCAACCTCAAGCTCCTGTGGCTCAACTCGCCCTCGAACCCCACCGGCCGCGTCCTGTCCAAGGACGAGCTGACCCGCACGGTCGCCTGGGCGCGCCAGCACGGCGTGCTGATCGTCAGCGACGAGTGCTACCTGGAGCTCGGCTGGGAGGCGGAGCCGGTCTCGGTGCTGCACCCGGACGTGTGCGGTGGTTCGTACGAGGGACTCGTGGCCGTCCACTCGCTCTCCAAGCGGTCGAACCTCGCGGGCTACCGCGCGGCGTTCGTCGCCGGTGACGCGGACGTCCTCGGCGACCTCCTCCAGATCCGCAAGCACGGGGGCATGATGACGTCCGCGCCGACGCAGGCGGCGGTCGTCGCGGCGCTCGGCGACGACCAGCACGTCCACGAGCAGCGCGAGCGGTACGCGGCCCGGCGCGAGGCCCTGCGCGACGCCCTCCTGAAGCACGGCTTCCGCATCGAGCACAGCGAGGCGAGCCTCTACCTCTGGGCGACCCGTGACGAGTCCTGCTGGGACACCGTCGGGCACCTCGCGGAGCTCGGCATCCTCGTGGCACCCGGCGACTTCTACGGCCCGGCGGGCGACCGCTTCGTCCGCGTGGCCCTGACCGCGACGGACGAGCGCGTGGCAGAGGCGGTCGCACGGCTCGCCTGAGCCGTCGACCGGGCCCGGGGGCACGGACGCGACGAGGGCCCGGAGCCAGTGGCTCCGGGCCCTCGTCGCGTGTGGGCGGTGATCAGCCGAGCGGCAGGCTCTTGACCGGCAGCTGGTCGGTGGGCAGGCCGCCCTTGGTGACCGCGTCCGTCGGCAGGCCCTCGCCGACGGCGTCGGTCGGCAGGCCGTCCTTGGTGGCCGTGCCCGCGGTCTCGCCGACCACGTCACCGGCGTTGCCCGCGAGGTCGCCCGCGGCCTTCTGCGCGACGGGAGTCGTGGTCTTGGCGCCCGATCCGACGACCTTGCCCGCGGTCGGGACGCCCTTCTTCACGGCCTTGCTGCCGGTCTCACCCGCGAGACCGGTGGTGTTCTGAGCCGCGCCGTCGACGGTGTTGCCCAGACCGGCACTGTCCAGGGCGGTCACACCGCCCAGGTCGGGGGTGGCCGGAAGCTCGGCGGCGCTTGCGGAGCCGGCCGCACCGACCACGGGAGCCGCCCCCGCTGCGATGAGCAGCGCGGCGCGGGCGATCCGGCGGGTCAGGGGGAGGGACATGATGCTCCTTCAGACGGGAGAGAACGTGGGTGTGTCCGGCCGGATGGGGTCCGGCGCTTGGACGCAGTGACTACCGCTCGAAGCCCTCGAAGGTTGCGGTGGCCCAACGCAAAGAATTCGCAATGCATCGCATAATCGGCTGTGGATAAAAACGGGCAAAGCGATCAACGTGCGCGGGTCTGCTGAATCGTCAATGCACTGTGTCCGCAAGGGGTCCGGCGGATGCGGGGAGGGATGCGCGAAAGGGTGGGCGGCCCATCGCCCGTAAGTGATCAGCGTGACTCGATCGGGTGATCCGCCGTACTACTGCCCAACGACAATTCGGACCTCGTCCGTGCCGGTCCCGGCGCCCGCGCGCGGCTCGCCCTTGCCTGACTTGCCCGGCTTGCGCCACTCCTGCCCGGAATCCGTGGCGCTCCACTCCCGGCCGCCGTACGAGACGCGCTCGATGCCGAGCGTGGCCGCCTGGGCCACCGCCCAGTGCGCGAGCTCCCAGCCCCGCTGCCCGGAACCGCCCTCCGCGGTGCCCGCCGTGGCGCTCACCGGCACGGTGAGCGTGCTGCCGCGAGCGCTCTCCGGCGCCACACCGCGGCCGAAGTCGCGGACCAGGGCGGCCCGCACCTTCGCCGGGTCGCCCGGCTCGTCGGCCGTGCGGGCCTCGCAGGTGAGGGTGGCGGGGGCGCGGCCCGTCAGCGCGGCGGCGAGCAGCGCGGCGTCCGGCTCGTGCTTCGCGTACGCCTGGGGGTAGCCGCTGCGCTGCACGCGCTGCGCGGCGACGGTCAGAGGCAGCCGTGAGTAGCCCGGGACGTCCTTGAGATGGGCGTAGAAACGCGCCGCCGAGTACGCGGGATCCATGATCTGCTTCTCGTTGCCCCAGCCCTGTGAGGGCCGCTGCTGGAAGAGGCCGAGCGAGTCCCGGTCGCCATGGCTGATGTTGCGCAGCCCCGACTCCTGCAGGGCCGTCGCCAGGGCGATCGTGATCGCACGCTCCGGCATGCCGCGGGAGGTGCCCACCGCGGCCACCGTCGCCGCGTTCTGCGCCTGCTCGGCACCGAACTCGTACGACGCCCCGTCGCCGTTGCCCGAGACCACCTGGCAGCGTGGAGCGGCCTTGCCTCCAAAGACGTACTGGACGACCACATAGGCCACGAGCGCGAGGAGGACCGCCACGGCGGCCCCGATGCGCAGGAGGCGGCCGCGCCGGACGAGGGTGGGGGGCTCAGGCACGCGACCAAGGTACTGGAGGCCACCGACAGGGCGGCGCGAGGAGGGGCGTTAGGGTCGCAGCCATGGCTCAGACCTCACCCGACGCATCGCTCGACCTCACGCTCGACGCTGCCGCGCTCACCGCCCAGCTGGTCGATTTCCCGTCGCCGAGCGGCCAGGAGAAGGCCCTCGCGGACGCGATCGAGACGGCCCTGCGCGGCCTGCCGCACCTCACGGTCGACCGGCACGGCAACAACGTCGTGGCGCGCACGAACCTGGGCAGGGCCGAGCGCGTGATCCTCGCCGGGCACATCGACACCGTCCCGATCGCGGACAACGTGCCCTCGCGCCTCGACGAGGACGGCATCCTGTGGGGCTGCGGGACCTGCGACATGAAGTCGGGCGTCGCCGTCCAGCTGCGCATCGCGCAGACGGTGACCGAGCCCAACCGCGACCTCACCTTCGTCTTCTACGACAACGAAGAGGTCGCCGCCCACCTGAACGGCCTGGGCCATGTCGCCGAAGCCCACCCCGACTGGCTCGCGGGCGACTTCGCGGTCCTCCTGGAGCCGACGGACAACCAGGTCGAGGGCGGCTGCCAGGGCACGCTGCGGGTCTTCCTGAAGACGAAGGGCACGCGTGCGCACTCCGCGCGCGCGTGGATGGGCTCGAACGCCATCCACAAGGCCGCGCCGATCCTGGCGAAGCTCGCCGCGTACGAGCCGCGCAAGCCGGTCGTCGACGGCCTGCGGTTCCACGAGGGCCTCAACGCCGTACGCGTCGAGGGCGGTGTCGCCACCAACGTCATCCCCGACGAGTGCACGGTCGTCGTGAACTTCCGCTACGCCCCGGACCGCACCGAGGACGAGGCGCTCGCCTTCGTGCGCGACTACTTCGCCGACTGCGAGATCGACGAGTTCATCGTCGACGACCACACGGGCGCCGCGCGCCCCGGCCTCGACCACCCGGCCGCCGCGGCCTTCATGGCCGCCGTCGGCGGCGAGGCACACCCCAAGTTCGGCTGGACGGACGTCTCCCGCTTCAGTGCGCTCGGCGTGCCCGCGGTGAACTACAGCCCGGGCAACCCGCTGCTCGCCCACAAGATCGACGAGCGGGTGCTCGCCTCACTGATCCCGGAGGCCGAGGAGCGGCTGAGTGCCTGGCTGACATCCTGATTTCCCGCAAGGGTGCGCCGCCTGTAACGCCCGTAGACCTACGCTGAAGCGGCACGTCGAGCAAGACCGTCAGCGGAAGGGGACGTCATGGGTAGTCCAGAAGGGCAGTGCCCGCCGGAGGAGCAGCACTTGGGGCCTGTGGTGCGGCGGCGTGAGCAGATCACCCCCGGCACGACGGACCAGCGGCTCCTCGACACCGATGCCGAAGGCGAGTCGGAGTGGGTGCACACCGACCCCTGGCGGGTCATGCGCATCCAGTCGGAGTTCGTGGAGGGCTTCGGCGCGCTCGCCGAACTCCCCAGCGCCATCAGCGTCTTCGGATCGGCACGCACACCGGTCGGCTCGCCCGAGTACGAGGCGGGCGTCCAGATCGGCAAGGCGCTGGTCGACGCGGGCTTCGCCGTGATCACCGGGGGCGGCCCCGGCGCCATGGAGGCGGCCAACAGGGGCGCCCGCGAGGCCAAGGGCGTCTCCGTGGGCCTCGGCATCGAGCTGCCCTTCGAGCAGGGCCTGAACGAGCACGTCGACATCGGCGTGAACTTCCGCTACTTCTTCGTGCGGAAGACCATGTTCGTGAAGTACGCGCAGGGCTTCGTGGTCCTGCCCGGCGGCCTCGGCACCCTGGACGAGCTCTTCGAGGCCCTCACCCTCGTCCAGACCCGCAAGGTGACCCGCTTCCCGATCGTCCTCTTCGGCTCCGCGTACTGGGGTGGACTCGTCGACTGGCTGCGCGACACGGTGGTGGCGGGCGGCAAGGCCTCGGAACACGACCTGCACCTCTTCCACATCACGGACGACGTGGACGAGGCGGTCACGCTGGTCACCAAGGAAGTCGGCCGCTAGCGGTCCTGGCCGCACCGGGCGGGCATCCGCTCCGCCCGCCCGGTGATCCACCGGCTCCCGGTCCTACGCGAGCCCCCTGCGGGCCACGGCGGGCTCCCGGTGCCCCGCGATGGTAGCGACCATGTCGAGGACCTGCCGGGTCTCCGCGACCTCGTGCACCCGGTACACCTGCGCCCCCAGCCACGCCGAGACGGCGGTCGTGGCCAGCGTGCCCACGACTCGCTCCTTGACCGGCTTGTCGAGCGTCTCACCGACGAAGTCCTTGTTGGACAGGGACACCAGCACGGGCCACCCGGTCTCCACCATCTCCCCGAGCCGCCGCGTCGCCTCCAGCGAATGCCGCGTGTTCTTACCGAAGTCGTGCCCGGGGTCGATCATCACGGACTCCCGCGGCACCCCGAGTGCGACCGCGCGCTCGGCGAGGCCGAGGGTGACCGAGAGGATGTCGGCCATGACGTCCTCGTACGCGCGGCGGTGGGGGCGGGTCCGCGGCTCGGCGCCGCCCGCGTGCGTGCACACCAGGCCCACGCCGTACCGCGCGGCCACCTCGGCGAGCCGGGGGTCGACCCCGCCCCACGCGTCGTTCAGGACGTCCGCACCGGCCTCGCAGACCGCCTCGCCGACATCGTGCCGCCACGTGTCGACGCTGATGACGACATCGGGGAACCGCTTGCGCACCTCGGCGACGAAACCGACCGTCCGCCGCGTCTCCTCCTCGGCCGTCACCTCCTCGCCGGGGCCGGCCTTGACCCCGCCGATGTCGATGATGGCGGCGCCCTCGGACACCGCCTGTTCCACGCGGGCGAGCGCCGGCTCGTCGCGGAACGTGGCGCCCTGGTCGTAGAAGGAGTCAGGGGTCCGGTTCACGATCGCCATGATCACCGGCTCGTGCGCGTCGAATTCACGCCTGCCAAGCCTGAGCATCCCCTGTGAGCCTCCTCTGTCGGTGCCGCGGTTCGGCCGCCTGCGACCTTAACCGTCACAGGCTCATGGCACGATCGGACCCTGACAGTTTCAGCACGGCAGTCGAGCGTGGGGGCCTGAAGAGATGGTCTTGTTCTTGTTCCTGGTCATCGCCCTCGTCGTGGTGGTCGGCGCGGTGACCCTGGCCGTGGTGGGCGGAGGGGAGCGCGCCGCGCTGCCCGACGTCGCGGCGGAGCGGTTCGTCGACCCGCTGCCGCCGGACCGTGCCCTGCGCCGCGCGGACGTGGAGGCGCTGCGCTTCCCGCTGACCGTGCGGGGCTATCGCATGATGGACGTGGACGAGGCCCTCGGCCGCCTCGCCGCCGAACTGGCCGAGCGGGACGCCCACATCGCGGAGCTGGAGGCGGCACTCGCCGGCGCCCAGGCCACCGCGGTCGGCGGTCCCGGCCTCCTGAAGACGCACGCCCCGGCCGCGCTCCAGGGCGAGACGGCCCCGAGGGACACAACCGAAGAGGCTGAAGGGGCCGAAGAGGAGGGCGGGCGATGAGCGGCGACGCCGTGGCGGGTCCCGACGGCAGACTCCGCTGCCCGTGGGGCCTCTCGACCGAGGACTATGTGGCGTACCACGACGAGGAATGGGGCCGCCCGGTCCACGGGGACGACGCCCTGTACGAACGGCTCTGCCTGGAGGCCTTCCAGTCGGGTCTCTCTTGGATCACGATCCTGCGCCGCCGCGAGGGCTTTCGCGCCGCCTTCGCCGGTTTCAAGATCGCTGAGGTCGCGCGGTTCACGGACGCCGACCGGGAACGCCTCCTCGCCGATCCCGGCATCATCCGCAACCGCGCCAAGGTCGACGCGACCCTCGCCAACGCGCGCGTGCTCGCCGACTGGTCCGAGGGGGAGCTCGACGAACTCATCTGGTCGCACGCGCCGGACCCGGCATCCCGCAAGGCCCCGGGTGTGCTGGCCGACGTACCGGCGATCACGCCCGAGTCCACGGCCCTGTCCAAGGAGCTGAAGAAGCGCGGCATCCGATTCGTCGGCCCCACCACGGCCTACGCCCTGATGCAGGCCTGCGGTCTGGTGAACGACCACCTGGAGGACTGCGTGATCCGCGTCCCCCGGGGCCGCTAGGCCACCGCAGGCCCGTCAGGACCTACCGGCCGAGGTACTTGGGCTTCGCCTTGTCCAGGAACGCCTGGACGGCGATCGCGTGGTCCTCGGACGCGCCCGCCTTCGCCTGGAGCTCGTCCTCCTTCTCCAGGGACTCCTCCAGGGTGTGGCCCGCCGCGTAGGCGAGCGACTCCTTGAGGGCCCCGTAGGCGAGGGTCGGGCCCTCGGCCAGGATGCGGGCCAGCTTCTCGGCCTCGGCCGCCAACTCGGCCTCGGGGACGACCTTGTTGGCGATGCCCAGGTCGTACGCCTCCTGTGCGCCGATGTTGCGCGGGAACAGCAGCAGGTCGCTCGCGCGGCCGGGCCCGATCACGCGCTGCAGCGTCCAGGAGACGCCCGAGTCGGCGGTCAGCGCGACCCCGGCGAAGGACGTGTTGAAACGCGCGGTGTCCGCGACGATCCGGTAGTCGGCGGCGAGCGCGAAGCCCAGGCCCGCCCCGGCCGCGACGCCGTTGACGCCCGCGACGACCGGCTTGGCCATCCCGGTCAGCGCGCGCAGCACGGGGTTGTAGTGCTCCCGGACCGTGCTCATCGTCTGTCCGGTGCCCGCCGCGCGGTCCGCCATGAGGGAACCGACGTGTTCTTTCAGGTCCTGTCCCACACAGAAGGCGCGCCCGGTCGCGGTGAGCAGTACGGCACGGACCGCGGGGTCCGACTCGGCCGACTGCACCGCATCCCGCAGCGCGACCTTGGCCTCGACGTTCATCGCGTTCATCGCCTCGGGGCGGTTGAGCGTGATGGTCGCGAGACCGTCGCTCACCTCGTAGAGCACGGTGTCGGCCATGGTGAATCCCCTCCAGTGGTCCTGCGCCGGTCATCTTTGTCGGAGCCCAGCATGACGGAGATCATCGGGCTCCGACATGAGGGGAGATATGTGACCTGCGTCAAAGAATTCCTGGCCGTGGAGGCGTAAGAGGCGGCGCAGTATCGCAGCCACATCGCCGAATTGAGTGGTTTTGCGGGCGCGCGTTGCGCAAGCGATGCAGACCGATGTTGGTCATCGGGTCCCGCGATGCGGGATAATGGCCTGGAAGCAATGTGTTCGATGCCGGTGACACCTGGGTTGTCGGCTGCGATGAGCTGGTTTCAGGAAGGGGAACGAGCATGGCGGCCATGAAGCCGCGGACGGGCGACGGCCCGCTCGAGGTGACCAAGGAGGGGCGGGGCATCGTCATGCGCGTTCCGCTCGAAGGCGGCGGACGACTTGTCGTCGAACTGACTCCGGACGAAGCCGATGCACTCGGCGACGCCCTGAAGAAGGTCGTCGGCTGACGCGGAAGCGCCCACACTTTTTCACTGCCCCGGCATCGTACAAACGTGCCGGGGCAGTGCTATTCGCGGGGTTGGGGGTGCCCGGGCAGCGCGCCGGGGTCAGCGCTTGACGGCGCAGAGCAGGCCGTCGCCCACCGGGAGCAGCGCCGGCATCAGGTCCTGGCTCTCGCGCACGGTGCGCAGGAGCTCGCGGATGCGCAGCACCTCGGCGGGCTGCGGACCGGAGTCCACCGTGCGGCCGTCGGAGAAGGCGCCCTCGAAGCAGACGAGCCCGCCGGGCCGCAGCAGGCGCAACGATTCAGCGAGGTAGTCCAGGTACTCCGTGCGGTCGCCGTCACAGAACACGAGGTCGTAGCCGCCGTCCGCGAGGCGCGGCAGTACGTCGAGTGCGCGGCCGGGGATGAACCGCGCGCGATTGCCCGCGAACCCGGCGGCGCGGAAGGCCTCCCGGGCGAACTGCTGGCGGTCGGGCTCGGGGTCGACGGTGGTCAGGACGCCGTCGGGCCGCATCCCGTGCAGCAGGTGGAGCCCGGACACGCCCGTGCCCGTGCCGATCTCGGCGACGGCCTTGGCGTCCGCGGTGGCGGCCAGTATGCGCAGCGCGGCGCCGGTACCGGGAGACACCGAGGGCAGGCCCGCGTCCTGGGCCCGGTCACGGGCCCAGCGTGTGGCCTCGTCCTCGGCGACAAAGGCGTCGGCGAACGCCCAGCTCGTCTGCCGGTTGCCGGTAATGGCCCTCTCCTGTCCCCGTGGATGCCTGGCCGTGACTGTATCCGTTGGGGGTGGGAACCCGCAGATGGGACCGGGCGTTTAGTAGGGGTAGGCGGACGCCGGGGGTAACGAATGGATCAAGACTGGCGGCGGGCCCTTCGACCAGGCAGGACACCTGGCAGGAAGCCCGTACCAAATTCCAGTAAAAACGCTTATCCGGAGCTAACGGGCGAGGTGGCTATGGTAGGGGCTCCACTGGACACCACCAGAGCCGACAGGGGAGGTGCGGCTGCGTCCGCGGATCGGGGAGGAGCGCTGAGGCGCTTTCTCGGGTTGGCGGGTGAGCCGAAATCCGTGACCGACACCGCTGACCGATTCCACACCGCCAGTTCCGCTCAGACCGCGACCTTTGCCGCTGATGCGGAATCGCAGGCGTGGACTCCCCCCACCTGGGAGGAGATCGTCAGCACGCACAGCGGACGGGTCTATCGCCTGGCATACCGCCTGACCGGCAATCAGCACGACGCCGAGGACCTCACGCAAGAGGTCTTCGTCCGTGTCTTCCGGTCCCTGTCGACCTACACCCCCGGCACGTTCGAGGGCTGGCTGCACCGCATCACCACGAACCTGTTCCTGGACATGGTGCGCCGCAAGCAGCGCATCCGTTTCGACGCCCTCGGCGACGACGCGGCGGAGCGCCTCCCCAGCCGTGAGCCGTCGCCGCAGCAGGTCTTCAACGACACGCACTTCGACGCGGACGTGCAGCAGGCGCTCGACACCCTCGCTCCGGAGTTCCGCGCGGCCGTGGTCCTCTGCGACATCGAAGGTCTCTCGTACGAGGAGATCGCCGCGACCCTGGGCGTCAAGCTGGGCACGGTCCGCAGCCGTATCCACCGTGGCCGCTCGCAGTTGCGCAAGGCCCTTCAGCACCGGTCGCCCGAAGCCCGCGCCGAGCGCCGCTCGCTCGCAGGAGCCGTGGCGCCGGGAGGAGGGGGCGCGACCGAGTGAGTGGATCACGGTCGAATCCTGCCGAGCGGCATCTGGCCGAGCAGCATCTGGGGGACCGACTCGCCGCCCTGGTGGACGGTGAGTTGGGCCATGACGCGCGTGAGCGGGTCCTCGCTCATCTCGCGACCTGTCCGAAGTGCAAGACCGAGGCCGACGCGCAGCGGCGGCTCAAGAGTGTCTTCGCCGAGGCGGCGCCGCCGCCTCCCTCCGAGAGTTTCCTCGCCCGGCTGCAAGGCCTGCCCGGCGGTGGCAGCGAGCCTCCGCCCGGCCCCAGATCCCCCGGCGGCGGCTTCGCCACCGCGGACAGTGAGTCAGGGCTGCCGCCGAGCGGAGTCTTCGGCATACGGCCCGAGACCTTCGGCTACGCGCCCTCGGGCAGCCATGCCACGGTGCTGCCGGGTTCGGGGCGCGGTTTCCGCATCCATGACGTCGACCGCCGTGACGTGGGCCGGAACGAGGCCGAGCGGTCGCTGTGGCGCGGACGGAGGTTCGCCTTCGCCGCCGCGGGCGCGGTGTCGCTGGCCGCGATAGCGCTGGGCGGCGTCACGACGGGCATCCCTGCCGACCCGGGTGACTCGCGCGCGGGCTCGGGCAGCAGCAACAGCAGTTCTGGCAGCAGCAACAGCAATGCGTCGCCGCTGCGTTCGCCGGGCTCGGCTGCCACCTCGGCTCCCGATTCCGTCCGCCGCCGCGGCAGCGGGCCGCTGTCGGTGCAGGGTCAGCGTCCCGGAGTCCTCGTGGCGCCGGTCGCGCCGACTCAGGCGACCGGCCCTCTGCTGCCCGGTGTGCCTGCGCGGGGCCCTCGTATCGACCAGCCCGAGTCCGTGTCCGCCCGGCATCAGATCGCGGCGCCGATGCTGACCGGCGCGGCGATCATGTCCCCGCTGATCCGGCCGGTGCCTCCCGTCGTATCGGGCAGCACCTCTTCCGCCGGTACGGTGCCGACCCTGGACGAGGCGGCTTCGAGCACCGCGGCGTCCTCACCCATAGAGGGCACCCTGCAGGGCACTTCGCAGATCCGCTGACGTGCTCTGCGCTTCGGTGCGGGAACCTGGTTGAATCCTCGGTGGGCCGTGCCTGCCCGAGGCTTGTGGCGGGCGCGGAGTTGAGCACGTGATCGGCGTCCGCCGTAGGCCAGGTGTGGGGAGAGCATGGACGAGGGCAAGCCCACGAAGGCGAAGTGGTGGAGCCGCCCCAGGTCGGCGTCCGCGCCTGACGGCACGGGTGCGGAGCGGGGCGGACCCGCCACCGGGGACGAGGCCACGGGCGCCGCCGACCGAGAGGACGACTCCGGCGACTTCACCCTGGCAGCAGCGACTCCGCTGGGCGCAAGGCCTGAACCGACTTCACCTGGGGTTACGCCTGATCCGGGTCCGTCCGGGGTGGGGCCGGAGGTGGCTTCGCCTGGCGCGGGGCCTGAGCCGGCTTCGCCTGGGTGGACTTCGCCCGGGGCTGGGTCTGAGTCGACTTTGGCTGGGGTGACGTCTGAGCTGGCTTCGGCCGAGCCGACTCCGACCGCTGCCGCGCTTGGCCCCCGGGCTGATGCCGTGGGTCCGTCCGCTGTCGCGCCCGGCGCCGACGCCTCGGCTCCGGCCGACGCGGCTGCTGTAGCTGCCCATACGTCTGGTGCCCCCGGCCCGGGTGTCCCCACCGGTACCGTTCCCGTCGCGCCTGCCGACGCGGCCCCCGCGCCCGGCACCTCCGCCCCGGGTGTTCCCGCTCCGGCGGGTACCACTCCCGTCGCACACGCCGGCACTGCTCCTGGTGACCCGGCTTCGGGCGTTTCGACCCAGGCTGCCGCGAATCCTGCGCCCGGCACCCCGGGCCCGGGTGTTCCCGCCCAGAGCGGCTCCGCCCCCGACGCCTCGGCTCCTGGAGCCCCCGCCGACCGCCCCCGCCCGCTGCACGACCCCGATCCGTACAGCACCCCGCCCTACGGTGAGCCCGGCCCCTGGGCCCCCGCCCCGCCCGTACAGCACCCGACGGCCACCCCGACCCACGGCACACAGCTCCCGGCGGCGAACCACAGCGGCACCCCGCCCCACGGCACCCCGGGCCCGGCCCCCGCCCACGGCTCCACCCCGCCCCACGGCACCCCGCACCCCACGCCCCCGCAAGGCGGCGGCCCGCAGCCCCACCCTCACGCCGCCCCGCATCACCAGCCTCAGCCCCAATCCCAACCCCAACCCGCCCCTCCCCGTCAGTCCTACGACCCCTGGAACGCCCCCCTCCAGCAGAGTGGTGCCGTTCCCGTCGACAAGGACAAGCAGCGGAAGCGGGCGCGGCGGGTCATTCTTGTCGGGATCGCCGTCATCACCCTCGTGGCCGGAGGCCTGGGTGGGGCCTTGGGGGCGTATCTGGAGCGGAACGCCGGTGTTTCCGACATCGAGTTGCCGCAGGCCGGGTCCCAGGACAAGGCGCGGGCCAAGGACAGCGTCGCCGGGATCGCGGCGAGCTCGCTGCCCGGCGTCGTGACCCTGCACGTCAGCGGCGACGAGGCGCAGGGCACCGGCACCGGGTTCGTGCTGGACGGCAAGGGTCACATCCTCACCAACAACCACGTGGTCGAGCCCGCCGGCACCGGTGGCGAGATATCGGTGACCTTCAGCGGCGGCGAGACCGCCAAGGCGGAGGTCATAGGCCGTGACGCCGGGTACGACCTCGCCGTGGTCAAGGTCTCCGGCGTACGCGGGCTCAAGCCACTGCCCCTCGGCAACTCCGAGAACGTGCAGGTGGGCGACCCCGTCGTCGCCATCGGTGCCCCCTTCGACCTGGCCAACACCGTCACCTCGGGCATCATCAGCGCCAAGGAGCGCCCCATCACCGCCGGCGGGGAGAAGGGCGACGGCAGCGACGTGAGTTACGTCGACGCGCTGCAGACCGACGCTCCCATCAACCCCGGCAACTCCGGCGGCCCGCTGGTCGACGCCCAGGCCCGGGTGATCGGCATCAACAGCGCCATACGCTCCGCCGACGACAGCTCGGCACCCGGCGGCGGCCAGGCGGGTTCCATCGGCCTCGGCTTCGCCATCCCCATCAACCAGGGCAAGCGCGTCGCCGAAGAGCTGATCAACAACGGCAAGGCCGTGCACCCTGTGATCGGCGTCACGCTCGACATGGAGTACACCGGCGACGGCGCCCGCGTCGGCGACAAGGGCAAGGGCGGCGGCCCCGCCGTGAACGCGGGAGGCCCCGGCGACCGTGCCGGAATCAAACCGGGCGACGTCATCACCGCGGTGGACGGCCAGCGCATCCACTCCGGAGACGAGCTCATCGTCAAGATCCGCGCGCATCGGCCGAAGGACAGCCTTGAATTGACGGTCCAGCGAGCTGGAAAGGACCGGAAAGCGACCCTCGTGCTCGGCGCGTCGGGCGGGAACTGATCCACGTCTGTCGCCCAGCGGCTACCGGACGGACAGGAACGCCGGGTACCGTGGACCCGGTCCGGATGGCAAGGAGCTCAAGGTGTTCTCAGACATTGGCCCGCTTGAGGTAGTGGCGCTGGTCGTCCTCGCCGTGCTCGTTTTCGGCCCGGACAAGCTGCCCAAGCTGATTCAGGACGCCTCGCGGACCATACGTAAGATCCGTGAATTCTCGGACAGCGCCAAGGCGGATATACGCAGTGAACTCGGCCCGGAATTCAAGGACTTCGAGTTCGAGGACCTGAATCCGAAGACCTTCATCCGCAAGCAGCTCGACAACGACGAGCTCGGCCTGAAGGAAATCCGGAACGGCTTCGACCTGAAGAAGGAGATGGCCGAGGTCACGGACGCCGTGCACGGGCGGGAGAGTGAATCCTCCGACGGCGCGACCGGCACGGACACCGCGTCCGACGCGGGCGGCCGCGTCGACATGGCCAAGAAGGACGGCCGCATGGACATGGACAAGAAGCCCGGGAAGGCCGCGCCCGTCGACCACCCGCCGTTCGACGCGGACGCCACCTGACCTCCTCCGAGGCGCCCGCGCTCCGCCCCTGAGCACGCCCCGTGGCACGTCTTTCCGGACACCCGTACGCCGACCGGTGTCCCAGCTTCCGGAACGGGTGTGGCTATCCTGCCTTGTTGTCCGGCTGAGGACGCCCGAGGGGGGCGGGCCCTGCGGACCGATGAGAACGAGGAGGCGGCCGGGTACATGGAGACGACAAGTCGCGTAGGCGCACAGGCGCCGACCGCGGACGGCACCGCACAGGCGATGCCCTCCGCCCGGCGCACGGTCGACAGCTATCTGCTGGCGCCCTTCCCCTGGTACGGCCTCGACGAGGCCTTCACGGGGCAGCGCTGGCTGATGCAGGTCGGCACCGCCGCGGACGGCGCGGTGGAGCACGGCTCCATCGGGCACGGCGATGAGCCGTCGGTACGGAGCGACGGACCCTTCGGGAACAGCGACAAGGAGCGCTTCGCGGTCGTGGTGACCGTCGCGGCCAACCCGGTGCGCCGCAGCCCGGACGGCACGGGCCTGCTGGAGGCGACCTCGGTGTCGTCCGCGGCCTGGCTCGCCGGAGTGGGTCTGCTGTCCTACACCTGGCCCAGCCAGATGGACCACAGCCTGCGCGACGACTGGCTGGACCAGCAGACCGAGACGGCCTGGGTCCTCGCGGACGATCTGCAGGGCGAGGACTGGTCGACGCTCTCGCTCCCGGTGGACGGGGTGCCGACCTCGTTCCACTACCGCGAGTCGGAGTTCGGCTGGATCCTCGCCGGGTCCACCAAGGACGGTGTGCCCCTGGGCGCCTACGGCCGCGGCATGAGCGCGTACGGCCTGGGCTTCTCCGTGGTCAAGGACATCCACGAGTACGCCGCCTAGCCCGACCGCCGCACACGTACGCCGATGGGGGCGCCGCTCATGACGAGCGGCGCCCCCATCGGCGTACGGCGGTGAAGCCCGGTAAAGCCTCAGAACTTGTTGCGCGGGGTGATCCCCAGGGTCATGCCCGCGAGGCCGCGCTGGCGGCCGCCCAGCTTGCCCGCGATCGTGCGCAGCGCCGAGCCGGCGGGGGAGTCCGGGTCCGTCAGGACGACCGGCTTGCCCTCGTCGCCGCCCTCGCGCAGGCGGACGTCGATCGGGATGGAGCCGAGGACCGGGACGTTGGCGCCCGTCGTCTTCGTGAGGCCCTCGGCGACCCGCTGGCCGCCGCCCGTGCCGAAGACGTCGACCATCTCGCCGCAGTGCGGGCAGGGCAGCCCGGCCATGTTCTCGACCACGCCGACGATCTTCTGATGGGTCTGAACGGCGATGGAGCCCGCGCGCTCGGCGACCTCGGCCGCCGCCTGCTGGGGCGTCGTCACGACGAGGATCTCGGCGTTCGGGACGAGCTGCGCCACGGAGATCGCGATGTCGCCGGTGCCCGGGGGCAGGTCCAGGAGCAGGACGTCCAGGTCGCCCCAGAAGACGTCCGCGAGGAACTGCTGGAGGGCGCGGTGGAGCATCGGGCCACGCCAGACGACCGGGGCGTTGCCCGGGGTGAACATGCCGATCGAGATGACCTTCACGCCGTGCGCCGACGGCGGCATGATCATGTCCTCGACCTGGGTGGGCTTGCCGTCCGCGCCCAGCATCCGGGGCACGGAGTGGCCGTAGATGTCCGCGTCCACGACGCCGACCTTCAGGCCGTCCGCCGCCATCGCGGCCGCGAGGTTCACCGTCACCGAGGACTTGCCGACGCCGCCCTTGCCGGACGCGACGGCGTAGACACGGGTCAGCGAGCCGGGCTTGGCGAAGGGGACCTCGCGCTCGGCGGTGCCGCCGCGCAGCGCGGACGCCAGCTCCTTGCGCTGCTCGTCGCTCATCACGTCGAGGGTGACGTCCACGTGGGTGACGCCTTCGACGGCGGCGACCGCGTCGGTCACGTTCTTCGTGATGGTCTCGCGCATCGGGCACCCGGAGACCGTGAGGTACACGGTGACCGCTACCACCCCATCAGGGGAGATATCTACCGATTTGACCATCCCCAACTCGGTGATCGGTCGGTGGATCTCGGGGTCGTTCACCGTCGCCAGTGCTTCACGCACCGCGTCTTCCGTAGCCATAAGACCGATAGTACGGCGCGGTAACCCTGCCCCGGAAAGAGCCGTCAACGGTCGCCTACATCACGCCCGCCGCTCTCCTCGGCCGGGAATACGACACGGTTGCCCCTGCGCTGCTCCTCCAGCTCCCTGACCAGGTCCTGGAGTTCCGAGCGGATCCAGTCGCGGGTGGCCACCTCGCCGAGCCCCATGCGCAGCGAGGCGATCTCGCGGCTCAGATATTCGGTGTCCGCGATGGACCGCTCGTTCTGTTTGCGGTCCTGTTCGAGATTGACCCGGTCCCGGTCGTCCTGGCGGTTCTGCGCGAGCAGGATCAGGGGGGCCGCGTAGGACGCCTGGAGGGAGAGCGCCAGGGTCAGGAACAGGAAGGGGAACGGGTCGAAGCGCAGCCCCTCGGGTGCCCAGACGTTCCAGGCGACCCACACGATGATGGTGACCGTCATCCAGACGATGAAGCGCCCTGTCCCCAGGAACCGCGCGATCCGCTCCGAGAGCCGCCCGAAGGCCTCGGGGTCGTACTCCGGCAGGAACTTGCGGCGCGGTGGCCGCGGCTGGTCGAGCCGGAAGCGGGGCGCGGTCCGCGGCTCCGGGCGGCCGTCCCGCTCGCGGTCAGCCGGTGGCACGGGGCACCTCATCCTGGTGGAATTCCGTCTCGCGCCAGTCGTCCGGCAGCATGTGGTCGAGCACGTCGTCGACGGTGACCGCACCGAGCAGCGAGCCGCCCTCGTCGACGACGGGGGCCGCCACCATGTCGTACGTGGCGAAGAACCCGGCGACCTGCGGCAGCGCCGTCTCCGGCGTGAGCGGCTGCAGATCGTCGTCGAGGATCGAGCTGACCAGCGTGTACGGCGGATCGCGCAGGAGCCGCTGGAAGTGCACCGTGCCCAGGTACTTGCCCGTCGGCGTCTCGTCCGGCGGACGGCACACGTAGACCTGCGCGGCGAGCGCGGGGGAGAGGTCCTGCTGGCGCACTCGCGCGAGGGCGTCGGCGACCGTCGCGTCCGGCCTGAGCACGATCGGCTCGGTCGTCATCAGACCGCCCGCGGTGCGCTCCTCGTACGCCATCAGCCGCCGTACGTCGGCCGCGTCGTCCGGCTGCATCAGCGTGAGCAGCCGCTCCTTGTCCTCCTCGGGCAGCTCGGCGAGCAGGTCGGCGGCGTCGTCCGGGTCCATCGCCTCCAGGACGTCGGCGGCGCGCTCCTCCTTGAGCTTGCCGAAGATCTCGATCTGGTCGTCCTCGGGCAGCTCTTCCAGGACGTCCGCGAGCCGGTCGTCGTCGAGCGCGGCGGCCACCTCGGCCCGCCGTTTGGGCGACAGGTGGTGCAGGACGTTGGCGAGGTCGGCGGGGCGCAGCTGTTCGAAGGTGGCGAGCAGGCTCTCGGCGCCCTGACCGTGCTCCTCCAGGCTGAAGCCGTCGACGGCCGACCACTCGACGGTCAGCGTCTCGCCCTTGCGCCGGAAGGTGCCGCCCTTTCCCTTGCGCACGAAGACGCGGTCGATCTCCCAGTCGCGGCGGGCCGGCAGCTGCTGCACCGACACGTCCAGGACGGTGACCTCCTCGTCCGACTCGACGAGCCTGACCCGCCGGTCGAGCATCTCGCCGAGCACGAGCCGCTCGGTGGGCCGCTGCTCGAAGCGCCGCACGTTCAGTACGCCGGTCGTGATGACCTGGCCCGACTCGATGCCGGTCACGCGGGTCATGGGCAGGAAGATGCGGCGCCGCGTGGACAGCTCCACGACGAGGCCGAGGAGGCGGGGCGGTCTGCGCTGCACCCGGAGCATCGCCACCAGGTCGCGCACCCGGCCCACCTGGTCGCCGTTCGGGTCGAAGACGGCGGTACCGGCCAGATGTGACACGAAGACCCGGGAGGCGCTGGCCGCCATTGCTCGCCCCTCCTCCGCTGGTGTGTGCGCTCGTAACCTTTTGTGTCGTTCTGTCGGGCAATGCGGGCTTCAGGCTAGCCCGTCCCGGTCGGATACGCCCCGGCGGAGCGTCCGGCCGGACTGGCGACGATCCACCTAGTCAGCACGGGTACGCTGCCGTACTGCCGTAGCCGTAGCCGTCGTCCCCACGAGAGGCAGCGCCCCCTGTGTCAGCGATCCCCCCGGTCCGCCGCACCCGCAAGACAGCCCTCGTGAGCACACTGTGCGCGGGTCTCGTCCTGGGGATCACGGGACTGACCGGGTGCAGCAGCGAGGAGGACCCGGACAAGGGCACCAACGGCATCGGCAAACTCTCCGCCGCGAAGATCCAGAGCAAGTCCCGCGCCGCGGCCGACGCGGCACCCGCGGTGCGGCTCTCGGGCACGCTCGTCAGCAAGGGGCACACGTACAAGCTCGACATGCGCCTCAAGGACGAGGGCGGCACCGGGTCGGTCACCTCGAAGGGTGAGACCTTCCAGCTGCTGCGCGTCGGCAAGCAGCTCTACCTGCTGGCCGACTCCGCCTTCTGGACCCACGAGGACGCCAAGGGCGGCCAGAAGCCCGGCAGGACGGACGGCGACGCCGCGGCCAAGCTCGACGGCAAGTACGTGAAGGTTCCCGAGGCGGACGCGTCCTACCAGCAGCTGAGCGGCTTCACCGACAAGGACCTCCTCCTGGAGGGCATGCTCACCCTGCACGGCAAGCTCGCCACCGGCGAACGCGGCACGACGTCCGGCAACCCCAGCATCAAGATCACCGGCGACAAGGGTGCGGGCGGCACCCTGGACGTCTCGCTCAAGGGCAAGCCCTACCCGCTGCGCCTGCAGCGCGCGGGTGACGCGGGCACGCTCCGGCTCAGCGACTGGGGCAGGGACTTCCCCCTCAGCGAGCCGGACAAGGACGAGATGGTGGACTACGGCGAGCAGCTGCCCGACTCGTGAGCCCGCCGCGGCCCGCAGCTAGCTCCGCCGCTTCTTCCGCCGGAACAGCAGCCGGGGCAGCGCTTCCGGCGCCGGCTGCCGGGTGGTCGCCCCGGTCGGCAGGGGCGGGGCCGCGAGGGAGCCGTCGGGCAGGTCGGTGATCGTGTCCTGCGGGGTGAGCCGGACGACCCGGCACTCGTCCGCCCAGCGCTGCGGCATCCGCTCGCCGTCGGGGGCGTTCAGGCGCTTGCCCTTGAGCTCGGCGACGGCCGCCTCCCACGCCTCGGAACGCGGCGCGAGCTCGGTCACCAGAGCCGTCCATGCGATGAGCCGGCCGCCCTTGTCCTTGCTGCGTACGGTCACTTCGGCGGTGCCGCCGTCGACGAGACCCGGCAGCGGCTGCTCGCCGGGGCCGTCGCCGACGAGGTGCGCCGCGCCTTCGTGCCACACGTGCCACAGGGCGCGGGCCGGTTCTTCGCCGCGCACCCAGATGAGGCCCGACTTCTTGGTGGCCTCCTCGAGGAGGGCCCGGGCGAGCAGCGTTTCTGTCATGCGCGCAGCCTACCGAGTGCCCCCTAGAGCCAGCCGTTGCGCTTCAGGGTGCGGTGGATGGCCCAGCAGGCGCCGCCGATGAGGCCGAGCACCATGGGGTAGCCGAACCGCCAGTGCAGCTCGGGCATGTGGTCGAAGTTCATGCCGTAGACCCCGCAGACCGCCGTCGGCACGGCGATGATCGCCGCCCAGGAGGTGATCTTGCGCATGTCCTCGTTCTGCGCGACCGCGGCCTGCGCGAGGTTGGCCTGGAGGATCGAGTTGAGCAGTTCGTCGAAGCCGACGACCTGCTCCTGGACGCGGGCCAGGTGGTCGGCGACGTCACGGAAGTACTTCTGGATGTCGGGGTCGACGAGCCGCATCGGCCGCTCGCTCAGGAGCAGCATCGGGCGAAGCAGTGGCGACACGGCCCGCTTGAACTCCAGGACCTCGCGCTTGAGCTGGTAGATCCGCCCGGCGTCGACACCGCGCGCGGAGCCCTTGCCCTTGCTCGGCGCGGAGAACACCTCGGTCTCCACCTCGTCGATGTCGTCCTGCATGGCGTCGGCCACCGCGAGATAGCCGTCGACGACGTGGTCCGCGATGGTGTGCAGGACGGCGGAAGGACCCTTGGCGAGGAGCTCGGGCTCCTCCTGGAGCCGCCGCCGCAGGGCCCGCAGCGAGCCGTGGCCGCCGTGCCGCACGGTGATGAAGAAGTCCCGCCCGGTGAAGCACATCACCTCGCCGGTCTCCACGATCTCGCTGGTGGCGGTGAGTTCGGCGTGCTCCACGTAGTGGATGGTCTTGAAGACGGTGAAGAGCGTGTCGTCGTAGCGCTCCAGCTTGGGCCGCTGGTGGGCGTGCACGGCGTCCTCGACGGCGAGGGGGTGCAGCCCGAACTCGGCGGCGATACCGGCGAATTCGGCCTCGGTCGGCTCGTGCAGACCGATCCAGGCGAAGCCGCCGTCGCGCCGCACCTGGAGCATCGCCTCGTGCGGCGTGAGGGTGTCGTCGCAGGCCGCGCGGCGGCCGTCGCGGTAGACGGCGCAGTCGACGACGGCGGAGGCCGCGGTGGGGTCGCGGGTGGTGTCGTACGAGCTGTAGGCGCTGCCGTCCTTGCGGAGCGAGGGACGGACGGCGGCGCGAAGGTCACGGATCATCGACATGGGCAGGCTCCTTTGACGGAGGCCGCCGGCGGCGGGTGGAACTACCCGGAATGGGGACGTCCTGCTGAGGATGTTTGGCACGTCCACAAAGCGGGGAGCACCGCACCATCGCGGTGGCAGCTTCGCTACTGACTCAGATCAGAGAACAGAGAGATCAGGTGGAAACGAAGTGCTCTTCCGTCGCACGCGAGCACGGGGAGCGCAGGCGCACAGTGGCAGCTACAGGGCTGCGTGAGGTGTCAGACGGAAGAACGGGTGGTACTGCACGGTCGACTTCGATCCATGGCAGCCCCACCTCCTCCGGCCGGTCCCCCGTAGGGGAAGTCCCAAGCGCGTAGCGCGCGAAGTCATCTGCGCCGGGCTTGAAAGCGCGCTCTGCGTGCTGCCCGGAACCAGCGGCCAACACTATCAGCCGACTGAAGTGTCAAGCCCCGCCTTTACCCGCCACTGACGAGTTCTATGCTCGCGACATGGCTGATGTTCTTGCTCTGGTCGAGGCCCGTCTCCGTACGGCCCTCGGTGAACCGGACGCCCGCGCCGCGGTGACCTTCCTCGGCACCGACCGCGTCGAAGTGCTGCGTTTCACGGACGGGGACGTGGTCCGCTACGCCACCCTCGGCATGTCGGCCCAGCCGATGGCCGACCCCACTGCCGCCCTCGCCGACCCGGTCAAGGGTCCGCGCGCGGAGCTGGTCCTCTCGGTGCGGGGCGGCGAGGCCGACACGGACAAGGTGCTGCGCCCCCTCGCCGTACTGGCCGCTTCGCCGCAGGTCGAGGGCCTGATCGTGGCCCCCGGCGCCTCGCTCGACGTGGGTGAACCGCTGTGGCCCGGCGCGCAGTTCACGTCGGTCCTTGTCGCGGAGCCCGGCGGCCTGGTGCAGGACCTGGAGCTCGACGAGCCGATGGAGCCCGTACGGTTCCTGCCGCTCCTTCCCATGACGCCGAACGAGGGCGCGTGGAAGCGGGTGCACGGCGCGCAGGCCCTCCAGGAGCGCTGGCTGAACAGCGGGACGGACCTGCGCGATCCGCTGCGCAAGTCCGTGTCCCTGGACTGAGATCCCGTCCGGTGAAATCCCGTACGGACTGAAATCCCGTACGGGAGATATCAGTTGGCGAAGACGGTGACGCCGTCCTCCGCCGCGTGCTTCGGTTCGAGCTCCTCGGCTTCGTGGGTGAGGGAGTCCTTGCGGACCCAGACGACGACCGCGCCGAGCACCGCCGTGACGGCCGCGACCACGAACGGGATGTGGATGTTGCTCCACTCCTCGATCTTCGGCGCGAAGAACGGTGCGGCGGCGGCAGCGAACCACCGGACGAAGTTGTAACCGGCGCTGGCCACCGGGCGCGGCGCGTCCGAGACGCCGAGCGCGAGCTCGGTGTAGACGGTGTTGTTCACGCCGATGAAGGCGCCGGACAGGATCGTGCAGACGATGGCCGTCGTGTGGTTGCCGTAGCCGAGCACGAGGACGTCCACCGCGAGCAGCACCAGCGAGCCGCCGAGCACCTTCAGCGAGCCGAACCGCGCCTGCATCCGCGGGGCCACCAGCACCGAGAAGGCCGCGAGCAGCAGACCCCAGGCGAAGAAGATCGCACCCGACTTGTACGGGGTCGTGTTCAGCACGAAGGGGGTGAAGGCCAGGACCGTGAAGAACGTGTAGTTGTAGAAGAACGCGGAGGCGGCGGCCGACGCGAGCCCGCCGTGCCCGAGCGCCTTGATCGGCGCGAGCAGCGACGTCTTCTGCGCGGGCTTCGGCTGCTCCTTCAGGAACGCCGTGATGCAGAGGAAGCCGACCGCCATCAGGACAGCGGTGCCGAAGAACGGGTAACGCCAGCTCGCGTTGCCGAGCACCGCGCCGAGCAGAGGCCCGCACGCCATGCCGAGACCGAGCGCCGACTCGTAGAGCAGGATCGCCGCGGCGCTGCCGCCGGCCGCAGCGCCGACGATGACCGCGAGCGCGGTCGACACGAAGAGCGCGTTGCCGAGCCCCCATCCCGCGCGGAACCCGACGAGCTCGCCGACCGATCCCGAGGTTCCGGCGAGCCCGGCGAAGACCACGACGAGCGCGAGGCCGAGCAGCAGGGTCTTCTTGCCGCCGATCCGGCTGGAGACGAACCCGGTCACCAGCATGGCGACGGCGGTGATCAGGAAGTACGAGGTGAAGAGCAGGGATACCTGACTGGCGGACGCGTCAAGGCCCTTGGCGATGGAGGGGAGGATCGGGTCGACGAGGCCGATGCCCATGAAGGCGACGACGGACGCGCCCGCGGTGGCCCAGACGGCCTTCGGCTGGCGCAGGAGGCTGGTCGCTCCCTCGTCGAACGGGTCCCCTTCGGAGGGGCCTTCGGTGCTGCTGTTCATGCCTGCTCCTTAGCGGCTTCCGTCGAGATCGTTGACGTATACACATATTAGTTAGCCAGACTAAAAGATGCAAGCTACATCTAATTTCCCCTGGTGACAGGGCCACCGGACGGGTGATCGTCCTTGACGGGGCGACGACCGGGGAGGACCGTTGGTCGTTATGAGGGGCGAACCCAGTTGCCCGAAGTGTGGTGGCCGGGTCAGGGCTCCCGGTCTCTTTGCCGACTCCTGGCAGTGCGACGTGCACGGGACGGTGCATCCGCTGCAACCTGTGATCCCGCCCAGTGTCGAGGCCATCCAGGTCGTGGTGCATCGCGCTCAGGTGCCGGTGTGGATGCCGTGGCCGCTGCCGGTCGGCTGGCTGTTCACGGGCGTGGCCTGCGCGGGCGACGACCGCAGCGGCGGTCGTGCGACCGCCGTGGCCTGCTCGGGGCCCGCGCCGCTCGGCGGCATGGGCGAGCTGGTCCTGGTCGCCGAGGAGCTCGGGGTCGGTCTCGGCGCGCGGTACGCGGGAGTCGACGGCCCGGATCCCGGTCCGTATCTGAACGTCGAGAAGCCACCGCAGGCTAAGCTCCTCGCCGCGGGCCGGCCGACCCCGCTGTGGCACGTGGCGGGCACGCCGGATGACCGCGCGGTGTTCGCGGGCGAGGCGCGCGGCCTGTGGCTGTGGGCGATCGCGTGGCCGGAGCAGTCGGGGCTTCTGATGTACGACGAGCTGGTCCTGACCGACCTGCGGGACGCGGGGGCCGAGGTGGACCTGCTGCCGTGCGGGGCGCTTTCGCCGCGGATCTTGATGCCGTGAGGGCGTGAGGGCGTGAGGGCGTGAGGGCGTGATGCCGTGAGGGTGTGAGGGTGGCGAGGTGCCGGGCGGCGGGTCCTCGCGGACGCTGACGGCGCGCTCGTCGGCTGTTGAGGCAGTGAGGGGTGTCTCGTCCGGGGCGGGCGGCGGAACGTTCGAGTCCCGTTATCCTTGAGCGTCCCCCTTGTCACCCGTCAGTCGGCTGCCCCCTTGGTCGCCTGCCCGTCAGAGCCTGGAGTCCGCGTCGTGCGCATCGACCTGCACACCCACTCCACCGCTTCCGACGGCACGGACACCCCGGGGCAGTTGGTGCGCAACGCCGCCGCGGCCGGTCTCGACGTCGTAGCGCTGACGGACCACGACACCACCCGCGGGTACGCGGAAGCCGTCGCCGCCCTCCCCGCCGGACTCACCCTCGTCACCGGCGCCGAACTCTCCTGCCGCCTCGACGGCGTGGGCCTGCACATGCTGGCCTACCTCTTCGACCCCGACGAGCCGGAACTCGCCCGTGAGCGCGAGCTCGTGCGCGACGACCGCGTACCCCGCGCGAAGGCGATGGTCGGCAAGCTCCAGGAACTCGGCGTCGCGGTCACCTGGGAGCAGGTCGCGCGCATCGCGGGCGACGGTTCGGTCGGCCGCCCGCACGTCGCCGAGGCCCTGGTGGAACTGGGCGTCGTGCCCACCGTCTCGGACGCCTTCACGCAGGACTGGCTCGCCGACGGCGGCCGCGCGTACGCCGAGAAGCACGAACTGGACCCCTTCGACGCGATCCGCCTGGTCAAGGCCGCGGGCGGCGTCACCGTCTTCGCGCACCCGGCGGCCGTCAAGCGAGGCCAGGTGGTACCCGAGGCGGCGATAGCGGAACTGGCCGCCGCCGGTCTCGACGGCGTCGAGGCCGACCACATGGACCACGATCCGGCCACCCGCGCCCGGCTGCACGGCCTTGCCACGGACCTCGGTCTGCTGGCCACGGGGTCGAGCGACTACCACGGCAGCCGCAAGACCTGCGTGCTCGGGGAGTTCACCACCGACCCCGAGATCTACGGGGAGATCACGCGCCGGGCGACCGGGGCGTTCCCGGTGCCGGGCGCGGGCGGAAGCCCCGCCGCGTAACGCGACCGTACGACTCCACGAGCCCACGGCTCCGCGTGACGCGACTCCGCCCCACCTTTTCCGCCGCCCCGTGCGGCATTTTCGTACGACTCACTGCAAGGCCATCACTGTGTTCGACGTTGCCGTCTTCGGATCCCTCTTTCTCACCCTTTTTGTGATCATGGACCCTCCCGGGATCACGCCGATCTTCCTCGGACTCACCTCCGGCCGCCCCGCCAAGGTGCAGAAGAAGATGGCCTTCCAGGCCGTGTGCGTCGCCTTCGGCGTGATCGCGGTCTTCGGCGTCCTGGGCCATCAGATCCTCGACTACCTGCACGTTTCCGTGCCCGCGCTGATGATCGCGGGCGGTCTGCTGCTCCTGCTCATCGCGCTCGACCTGCTCACCGGCAAGTCGGACGAGCCGACGCAGACGAAGGACGTCAACGTCGCCCTGGTGCCGCTCGGCATGCCGCTGCTCGCGGGGCCCGGCGCGATCGTCTCGGTCATCCTGGCCGTCCAGGACGCCGACACCCTCGGCACGCAGCTCTCCGTGTGGGCGGCGATCGTGGCGATGCACGTCGTGCTCTGGCTGGTGATGCGCTACTCGCTGCTGATCATCCGGGTCATCAAGGACGGCGGCGTGGTCCTCGTGACGCGGCTCGCGGGCATGATGCTCTCCGCGATCGCGGTGCAGCAGATCATCAACGGCGTGACGCAGGTGATCAACGGCAGCTAGGGCGTACCCGCCGGGGGAGCGGCCCGGGCATGCCAAGGGCCCCCGTACCAAGATGTACGGGGGCCCTTCAACCTGTGCGTGCAACCTATGTGCGCAACATATACGTGCAACCTATATGTGCAACTTGTGCGTTATGAGGCCGGGGATTCGGCCGGACGGATATAGATGCGCTGGCCGATCGCTGCGGCCTGCTGCACGATCCGATTGACGGAGGCGGCGTCTACGACGGTCCGGTCCACGGCGGCGCCGTCGACGTCGTCGAGTCGCATGATTTCGAAGCGCATAAGGCTTCTCCCTTCGTCTGGTCATCCTCCTGAAGGAGAACTACTGGAGTTGTGGCCGCCGGGACAGCTGTGTCCGGCGTTCCATACGGGTACAACGAGTTGCCCCCAGCAAACATTCCCTACGCTAAGGAAATTTTTCGACAGGCTAATTACTCGCGAGTAGCGAGACCGGTTGTGTTCGCTGCGTGACCGACGGGACAATGGCACCGATGAACGACGAGATCGAGATCAGCGCTCAGATCAGCGCCCAGCTGGAGCGCGCCAACGGACTCCTGGAGCGCGTGCTCGCCGAGGTGGCGAAGACGCCGTCCACGCACGCGATCTTCGTCGATGCCGGGTATGTGTACGCGGCGGCGGGCCGCCTCGCGGTCGGCACGGAGGACCGGCGCGCCTTCGACCTGGACGCGGAGGGGCTGATCGAGGCGTTCATCGACAAGGCGCGCACGATCTTCGCGGACAGTCGTCTGCTGCGTGTCTACTGGTACGACGGCGCGCGGCGCCGCATCCACACGGTGGAGCAGCAGTCGATCGCGGAGCTGCCGGACGTCAAGGTGCGCCTGGGCAATCTCAACGCGAACAATCAGCAGAAGGGCGTGGACTCCCTCATCCGGTCGGACCTGGAGTCACTCGCCCGGCACCGCGCGATCAGCGACGCGGCACTGATCGGGGGTGACGAGGACCTGGTCTCGGCGGTCGAGGCGGCGCAGGGGTACGGCGCGCGGGTGCACCTGTGGGGCATCGAGGCGTCCGAGGGCCGCAACCAGGCGGAGCCGCTGCTGTGGGAGGTCGACAGCCAGCGCACGTTCGACCTCGACTTCTTCAAGCCGTACGTGTCCCGGCGCACCCTCTCGACGTACGCGACGTACGACACCGCGGGCACGCCGCGTCCCGCGCGGGACGACGTCCGTTTCGTGGGCGCCCAGATCGCCGCGAAATGGCTGGCCGCGCGGGGGCGCGAGGCGCTGGTGGACCTGCTGCCGGGGCATCCGTACCTGCCCGGGTCGGTGGACCAGGAGCTCCTGGTGGAGGCCGAGAAGCTGCTCGCGTACTCGCTGCGGGGGCAGTCGGATCTGCGGCGGGCGTTGCGGGACGGGTTCTGGGAGCATTTGCAGACGCAGTACTAGGGGGCTCCTGGGCTGGTCGGGTTCTGGTCCCAGAAGGTGATGAGCGCCGCGGCGGTCTCCGTGGGGCGGTCGGTGTTGGGGGAGTGCTCGGCGCCGGTGATGACCGTGCGGTGAGCCCGCAGCCGGGCCGCCATGTCGTCGAGCCAGGGGATGGGCCAGGTGTCGTCGCGCTCGCCGGAGATGACGTGCTTGCGCAGCGGGACGGCCGCGAGCTCCGTGACGCGGTCGGGCTCGACACAGAGCTGCTTGCCCGTGGCGATGAGCTGGGCGGGACTGTGCCGCAGCCAGCGGTCGCGCAGGGCGGCGCCGTCGAGGTCGGCTTCCTCCGGCGGATCCATGGCCTGGATGGCCGCCCAGGCCTCGGCCATCGACAGGACGCCGAGCGCGTCCGTCAGCATCTTGGCGCGGGCCTGCTGGGAGGGTGCGATCCGGGCCGGCCCCGAGGCCATCAGAGTGAGCGAGGCGAAGGTGTCCGCGGGGGCGCGGAGGGTGGCGGCGCGGGCGATGAGGCCTCCGAGGGAGTGCCCGAGGAGGTGTGGCGTACCGCCGAGTGCGTCGGCCTGGGCGAGGACGTCCTGCGCCAACTCGCCCTGCTCGTAAGGGAATTCGTCGTCGATCGGTCCTGAGGTCTCGTATTGCCCCCGACCGTCTACGGAGACGGCTCGGTACCCGGCATCCGCGATGGGCCTGAGCAGGGCGATGAAGTCCTCCTTGCTCCCGGTGAATCCGGGGAGCAGCAGGACCGTGCCCTTGGCCTCGCCGGCCGGGCGGGCGTCCAGGGTGGCGAAGTCGCCGCGCACGGTCTTGAGGGGTCGGGCGTCGACGCCGGGGGGCGGGGTGAAGGTGGGGGGCCTGCTCATGCCTTCGAGGCTATCCGTAGGCGGGGCGTGGGTCCCCCCGGGTGCACCGGGGGCGACTCTCTCCTGCGGGGTGGCCTCGCTGCGGGCCTCCGGCTGGTCCGCTGCGGGGCGTGGAGCCGGCGGCTGATCCCCTGCGGGTGGCTTTCCCGCGCTTCGCGCGGATCTTTCCCACCCACTCGCCCGCCCGATTGCCCCGCAGTCGTAGGGGGTGCGGGCTGCTGGTCTCCTGCGGGTGGCCTTGCCGCGCTTCGCGCGATGTTTCCCGCCCCCCCCGCCTGATTGCCGTGCAGCCGCAGCGGGTCTGCTGCGGGTGGTTTTGCCGTGTTGCGTGCGGGGGCGATCTCAGCGGCCCGCGACGTTTGGGCGCTCGCGTGCTGTCTGTTCGTTCGTCTTGTGGCCGCCGGGTGCACGGGTGGGCGGGTGGGAGACATCCGGCGCGGAGCGCCGGGACTGCGTTGGGCGTAGGGGGAGTTGGGGCACGGCGCACGGAAGGCCCGGCACCCCCGTGGGGGGGCCGGGCCTTCAGGCGTTCAACCTCAGCGGAGCGTCTCAGCTCTCCTCGGCCGGTGCCGCCACCGCCTTGCGGGTCCGGCGGCGCGGCTTCGCAACCGCCGGCTCCTCCTCGGTGGCAACCGGAGCTTCCGTCGCCTTACGCGTACGGCGACGCGGCTTCGTCTCCTCCGTCGGCTGAGCGGGGATCTCGGCCTCGACCGTGTCGACGGCCGCCTCCGCTGCCTTGCGGGTCCTGCGGCGCGGCTTGGTGGCCGGGGCCTCGGCGGCTTCTGCCGTCTCGACCACGGGCTCTGCCACCTTGCGCGTGCGGCGACGCGGCTTCGTTTCCACCGGTTCCGTGGGGGGCGCCGTCTCCACGGCCTCGACCGTGTCCACGGCCGCCTCTGCCGCCTTGCGGGTCCTGCGGCGCGGCTTGGTGGCCGGGGCCTCGGCGGCTTCTGCCGTCTCGACCACGGGCTCTGCCACCTTGCGCGTGCGGCGACGCGGCTTCGTTTCCACCGGTTCCGTGGGGGACGCCGTCTCCACGGCCTCGACCGTGTCCACGACCGCCTCTGCCGCCTTGCGGGTCCTGCGGCGCGGCTTCGTGGCCGGGGCCTCGGCCTCCACCTCGACCACGGTCTCCGCTGCCTTGCGCGTGCGGCGTCGCGGCTTCGTTTCCGCGGGCTCCGCCGGGGGTGCCGTCTCCACGGCCTCGACTGTTTCGACCACGGCCTCCGCGGCCTCGGAACCGGTCCGCGTCCGGCGGCGGCGACGCGGCGTGCGCGGCTCCGTCAGCTCGGGCTCCGGAGCGGCCACAGCCACGGCCGCGGCGGACGGTGCGGTGGCCTCGGCCACTGCCACCGCCGGAGTCTCCAGCGGCGTACCCGACCGGGTGCGGCGACGGCGACGCGGCGTACGTGCCTCACGCGGCTCGCGCTCCGGCTCGGCAGCGCGCCCACGGTCACGACCACCGTCACGGCCGCCACGATCGCGGTCGCGGTCGCGCCCGCGCGAGCCACCCTTGCCGCCCGTCTCGCCGAGGTCTTCGATCTCCTCGGCGCGCAGGCCCGCACGGGTCCGCTCGCCGCGCGGCAGCACACCCTTCGTGCCCGCCGGGATGCTCAGCTCCTCGTACAGGTGAGGAGAGCTGGAGTACGTCTCGACCGGGTCGGGGAAGCCCAGGTCAAGGGCCTTGTTGATCAGCTGCCAGCGCGGGATGTCGTCCCAGTCGACCAGCGTGATCGCGATGCCCTTGGCGCCCGCGCGGCCGGTGCGGCCGATGCGGTGCAGGTAGGTCTTCTCGTCCTCGGGGGACTGGTAGTTGATGACGTGCGTGACGCCACCGACGTCAATGCCGCGCGCGGCGACGTCCGTGCAGACGAGCACGTCCACCTTGCCGTTGCGGAAGGCGCGCAGCGCCTGCTCACGGGCGCCCTGACCGAGGTCGCCGTGCACCGCGCCGGAGGCGAAGCCGCGCTTCTCGAGCTGCTCGGCGATGTCCGCGGCGGTCCGCTTCGTACGGCAGAAGATCATCGCGAGTCCGCGGCCGTCGGCCTGCAGGATGCGCGAGACCATCTCGGGCTTGTCCATGTTGTGCGCGCGGTACACGTGCTGCTTCGTGTTCGCGACGGTCTGGCCCTCGTCGTCCGGCGCGGTGGCGCGGATGTGCGTGGGCTGCGACATGTAGCGGCGGGCCAGGCCGATGACCGCGCCCGGCATGGTCGCCGAGAAGAGCATCGTCTGGCGCTTGGCCGGAAGCATGTTGATGATGCGCTCGACGTCGGGCAGGAAGCCCAGGTCGAGCATCTCGTCGGCCTCGTCGAGGACCAGGCACTTGATGTGCTTGAGGTTGAGCTTCTTCTGGCCCGCGAGGTCGAGCAGACGACCCGGCGTGCCGACGACGATGTCGATGCCCTTCTTGAGGGCCTCGACCTGCGGCTCGTACGCACGGCCGCCGTATATGGCGAGGACGCGGACATTGCGCGCCTTGCCGGCGGTCAGCAGGTCGTTCGTGACCTGCTGGCACAGCTCACGGGTGGGGACGACGATGAGCGCCTGCGGGGCGTCGGTCAGCTGCTCGGGCTTGGCCCGGCCCGCCTCGACGTCCGCGGGGACGGTGACGCGCTCCAGGATCGGGAGTCCGAAGCCGAGCGTCTTGCCGGTGCCGGTCTTGGCCTGGCCGATGACGTCGCTGCCGGAGAGGGCAACGGGGAGCGTCATCTCTTGGATGGGGAAAGGGCTGACGATGCCGACGGCCTCAAGGGCCTCGGCCGTCTCGGGGAGAATTCCGAGATCGCGGAAAGTCGTAGTCAGGGCATTGCCTCTTCTGTGAGACGCAGTCCGAGGCGAACGCTGGGGGTCGTGACCGTGCCACTACCGCCGGCTGCTTGGGGGGCGGGGCCGGGGGCGCGGGACCACTGCCTGCGCTCGAGCGCTCGTACCGCTGAGGTTCCCTCCTCATGCCGTACGCACTGTGCGTACTGCCTGGAGGGCTGTCGGGTCGGAGCCGATCGGGCCTCCGACCGGGCATCCTCATTCGTACGGCCCGTCGAATATTCGGCAGGCGCATTACCACTGTACCCCGGAATCTCGCAGCCGTGTCTGGCGAATTGGTCACGTAGTCGTCGTCACAGTCACTGACCAGGCCCTTACACGTTGCTGCGAGCGGGCTATTGTGCGGTTTATGGAGACGCCTGACACCGCCGCTGACACGCCTGCCGAACCCAAGGGAATCGCCGCCCAGGACTGGACGACCGCTGCCGCCGACCCGAACTACCGCGCCGCGGTCGTCGACCTGCTCGGAGCGCTTGCCTACGGAGAGCTCGCGGCGTTCGAGCGGCTCGCGGAGGACGCGAAGCTGGCGCCGACGCTCGGCGACAAGGCGGAGCTGGCGAAGATGGCGTCGGCCGAGTTCCACCACTTCGAGCAGCTTCGGGACCGGCTCTCGGCGATCGGCGCGGACGCGACCGAGTCGATGGAGCCCTTCGTTGCCGCGCTCGACGGCTTCCACCGCCAGACGGCGCCGTCCGACTGGCTGGAAGGCCTGGTCAAGGCGTACGTGGGTGACTCGATCGCCAGTGACTTCTACCGCGAGGTCGCGGCGCGGCTCGACGGCGACACCCGTCGTCTCGTCCTCGGCGTGCTCGACGACACCGGGCACGCGAGCTTCGCCGTGGAGAAGGTGCGCGCCGCGATCGACGCGGACCCGCGGGTCGGCGGGCGGCTCGCGCTGTGGGCGCGGCGGCTGATGGGCGAGGCGCTCTCGCAGTCGCAGCGGGTTGTTGCCGACCGGGACGCGTTGTCGACCATGCTGGTCGGCGGCGTCGCCGATGGCTTCGACCTTGCCGAGGTCGGGCGGATGTTCTCGCGGATCACCGAGGCGCATACGAAGCGGATGGCTGCGCTGGGCTTGGCGGCGTAGTCGCTGGGGCTCCGGGGGCCGGATTCACCTGCGGGTGCGCTGTGGCTTGCCGCGTTTCCCTGGGGGCCTGATGCGCCGGGTTCTGCTGCGGGTGGGTTGGGGCTTGTCGCGCCGTTCCCCGCGCCCCTGGGGGGGCTGGTGTGCTGGGTTCTGCTGCGGGTGGGTGGGGGTTGAGCGCGCAGTTCCCCGCGCCCCTTGGAGGGGCTGGTGTGCTGGGTTCTCCTGCGGGTGGGTGGGGGTTGAGCGCGCAGTTCCCCGCGCCCCTGGGAAGGGCTGGTGTGGCCGGTTCCCTTGCGGGTGCGTCGTGGCTTGGCGCGCAGTTCCTCGCGCTCCCAAGGGGCGCTGTGACTTGGCGCGCAGTTCCTCGCGCCCCTAAGCGGCGCTGTGGCTTGTGCGTCGGTCTCCGCGCGCCCCAGAGGCGCTGTGGCTTGGTGCGTCGGTACCCGTGCCCCTATGCGGTCCGTGTCCCTTTGGGACGGCGCGGACCCGCCCGCTACGCCGTCGCTGAGCGACGGCGTAGGTGACCCCTGCTGGGGCGGAGCAGGAGTGAGAGCAGTGCTGCTGCCACGGCCACCGCGCCCACGAGTGTGCCGGGGGCGTGGCCGGCTCCCAGGGCCATGTGCGTGACGAACGACCCGATCACGGCGCCCGCGGCCCCGGTCGACAGGACCAGGTTGCGTGCGGGCAGCCGGTGGGGCAGTCGGTGGGCCGCCGCCCATGCCAGGGCGAAACCGAGCAGTGCGGAGCCGAGTGCTTCCAGAATCACAGGGTGTTCCCTCCCTCGCGGCCAGGTGCAAAACGGTCGTAGCCGGTCTTACCCCTGGCGGCCGGAATGCAATCCTCCAGAGCCTTCCCGCAAGCGGCGCGTCGACGCGTAAGAGCCAACGCACGCGAACGGCCCGGTGGTTGTGACCACCGGGCCGTTCCCGTTCTTCGTCCTGCGTGCGGCGCCCCTGAACTACAGGGCGCTGAAGCCCACCTTGCGTGCGGTCGGCTCGCCGAGCTCGACGTACGCGAGGCGGTCGGCCGGAACCAGGACCTTGCGGCCGTGGTCGTCCACGAGGCTCAGCAGCGGCGACTTGCCGGTCAGCGCCTCGGACACCGCGTGCTCGACTTCCTCGGCACTCTGGCCGCTCTCCAGCACGATCTCGCGGGGCGCGTACTGCACGCCGATCTTGACCTCCACGGCTTTGTCCCTCCGACGGTCAGTGATGTGCGCGGTGTCCGCGCCGTACTCAGCACACATTAGCCCGGTGAGGCGATGCGCATGCTTCCGCCGCTGCACGCCAGTAGCGAACAGAGATCGGGAACAGAATGCGGGAACGGGAAACCGGCGTTCCCGATCGGTGTCAGTGGCCTTCCAGGCCATGCAGCGGGAAGCCCGCGATACCGCGCCAGGCCAGCGACGTCAGCAGCTCCACGGCCTTGTCGCGCGGGACCGTGCTGCCGCTGGCGAGCCAGTACCGGGCGACCACCTGGGAGTAGCCGCCGAGGCCCACCGCCAGCAGCATCGCCTCGTCACGGGGCAGACCCGTGTCCTCGGCGATGACCTCGCAGATCGCTTCCGCGCACTGGAGGGTGACCCGGTCCACACGCTCACGGACCGCGGCCTCGTTCGTCAGGTCCGACTCGAAGACGAGGCGGAACGCGCCGCCCTCGTCCTCCACGTACGCGAAGTACGCGTCCATCGTGGCCGCGACGCGCAGTTTGTTGTCCGAGGTGGACGCGAGCGCCGTACGGACGGACTGCAGCAGTGATTCGCAGTGCTGGTCGAGCAGCGCGAGATACAGGTCGAGCTTGCCGGGGAAGTGCTGGTAGAGCACCGGCTTGCTGACTCCGGCCCGCTCGGCGATGTCGTCCATCGCCGCCGCGTGATACCCCTGCGCGACGAAGACCTCCTGCGCCGCGCCCAGCAACTGATTGCGTCGGGCACGACGCGGCAGGCGTGTGCCCCGAGGGCGCGCTGCCTCTGTCTGCTCGATGGCTGTCACGCCGCCTCCCATGATCGTGAATGTGCGGTGTGCGCCGCGCGGCCATCGTACTTTTCGGTAACTGTGATGTGCGCGGTACGAGCGGAGAATTTCACGGACTGGATGACCGTGAAAGCCGTGCGTAGCAGGGCAAACACGGGCAGCTCAGCGATAGTCGTCTTCGTCGAGACTGACGACGCGGGCCTGTTCGGCCAGGTCCGCCTCGCTCGCCGCGTCCGTGTTCAGGTCCTGCAAGGAGTCGTCCTCGCGAGGCGTGAGTTCGGTCTGCTGCTCCGCGGCATCGGCCTCGGGCGCTTCGGTGCTGGTGTCGGCGGTTTCCTCGGCCTCGAAGGTCTCGGGGTCGGACGGGTCGACGGTCATCGTGGCTCTCTTCCTTGGAGGACTAGTGGTGCGAGTGCCCTGTTCGCCCTCACTTATGAGCCTAGGAGCTTGCCGATCCGGGCGCTACGCGATCTCCGGGTGACATCGGCCGGATCTGTGACGGCGAACACATGAACCACCGCGTGATCGTCTCGTAACATTGCCCGCATGTCTTCGACCGAGCTGCCGAACGTGATCGCTGCCTCCGTAGCGCCCAAGCCGGGTGCCGTCGGGGTCGCGGCGGGCGAGCGGCTCGACTCGGTCACCCTTCCCGGGCTCACGCTTTCGGTGCGTTCCAGGCCGTCGGTGCGTGAGGGGCTGCCGCCCGCTCTGTACGTGCACGGGCTCGGCGGATCCTCGCAGAACTGGTCGGGCCTGATGCCGCTGCTCGAGGACGTCGTGGACTGCGCGGCCGTGGATCTGCCGGGCTTCGGCGACTCGCCGCCGCCGGACGACGGTGATTATTCGGTCACCGGGCATGCGCGCGCCGTCATCCGTTATCTGGACACGCGCGAACACGGGCCCGTGCATCTGGTCGCGAACTCGCTCGGCGGTGCGGTGACCACCCGCGTCGCCGCCGTCCGCCCCGACCTGGTCCGCAGCCTCACGCTGATCTCGCCCGCCCTCCCGGAGCTCCGGGTGCAGCGCACGGCGCTGCCGACCGGGCTCCTCGCGGTGCCCGGCGTCGCGAGCCTGTTCACCAGGCTCACCAAGGACTGGACCGCGGAGCAGCGGGTCAGTGGCGTCATGGCACTCTGTTACGGGGACCCGGGCAGGGTCTCGCCGGAGGGCTACAGCGCCGCGGTGCGGGAGATGGAGCGCAGGCTCGCCCTTCCGTACATGTGGGACGCGATGGCACGCTCGGCGCGCGGCATCGTGAACGCGTACACGCTGGGCGGGCAGCACGGGCTGTGGCGTCAGGCGGAGCGGGTGCTCGCGCCGACCCTGCTCATCTATGGAGGAAAGGACCTGCTCGTCTCGTACCGAATGGCTCAGAAGGCCGCCGCCGCGTTCCGTGACTCACGCCTGCTCACCCTGCCGGACGCAGGGCATGTGGCGATGATGGAGTATCCGGATACGGTGGCCACGGCATTCCGCGAACTGCTCGCGGACACGGGCGAGTTGAGTGCATCCGGTCATTCGGGCGCGGGGAGCTGAGGCGGCGAGTGGGACGTCATAGCCGCCGAGGTTCGGCCGACCTCGCAGACAACACGGGCAGCGCGGGCAACACAGACACCGGCGACGTACCGGCACCGCAGGGCACACGTCCGCCGGCTCCCGGCACGGGACGCCGCAGACGCGCTCCCGGGGACCCCGGCACGCCCGCGCACGGCTTCCCGCAGGCGACCCCGCCGCGCGGCATGCCCCAGGCCACCCCGCCGCACGGCTCGCCGCATGTCCGTGGTGGCCACCCCGAGCAGCGTGAGCCGGGCGGGGCGTGGGGAGCCGGGCCGCGGCTGGGTGCCGCCTACGGGGCGCCGGGAGCGCGGACCGCGCCGCCCCGCTTGCCGGGGCCGCGCCGCGAGTACGTGGACGCGTTCGGCGACGAGTTCGCGGAGGAGGACCTCTTCGGGGGCGGCGCGACCGGTGCCACGCCCACGGTGACCGGTCCGGCGCCCATGGCGGCCGGGGGCCCGCCCCTGCGGACACCCCCGCCCCGTGACCCGTACGCCTCCGTCACCGACTGGGACCGCTCGGTCGACGAGGAAGAGGAAGCACAGGGAGAGCTCTGGGCCGACGCGGCCGACGGAGCGGATGGAGCCGATGGCGGCCCCGGAGCCCCCGCGGACGGCGACGCCAAGGAAGGCAAGGGCGGCGGCAAGGGCCGCACCTTCACCGGGATCGCCGCCGCCGCTGTCACCACCGTCCTCGCGGTCGTGGTGGCCGGCCAGGTGACCGGCGGGCCGAAGGACTCCGCCGCTCCCAGGACACAGGCCGCGGAGGGCCAGGACGGCCGCGCCGCGGGCGAGGACGCGTCCCGCTCGGACGACCGGCCCACGCCCCCCGAGTCCGCCCCGGCGACGTACGAGACGAAGATGGCGAAGAAGTATCCGCTCGACGCCAAGCTCACGGCGTCCGGCGACTTCGACGCGATGGCCGGGTTCGAAAAGGCGCCGGGCAAGGGGCAGTTGTTCCGCTACCGCGTCGACGTCGAGAAGGGCATGGGCCTGGACGGCGAACTGTTCGCGTCGGCCGTGCAGAAGACCCTGAACGACGACCGGAGCTGGGCGCACAAGGGCGGCCGGACCTTCGAGCGGATCTCTTCGGGGAAGCCCGATTTCGTGATCACGCTCGCGAGCCCGGGGACGACCGCGAAGTGGTGCGCGAAGTCCGGGCTCGACACCATGGCGCAGAACGTCTCCTGTGACTCCGCCGCCACGGACCGCGTGATGATCAACGCCTATCGCTGGGCGCAGGGCGCCAAGACCTACGGCGACCGCATCCACCCGTACCGGCAGATGCTGATCAATCACGAGGTCGGGCACCGGCTCGGCTTCAACCACACGGACTGCACGAAGGACGGCGAGCTCGCGCCCGTCATGCAGCAGCAGACGAAGTTCCTCGACCACGACGGAATCAAGTGCAAGGCCAACCCCTGGGCTTTTCCCAAGAGTTGAGACGGATCTGCTCGGCATGTGGTTTTTTATGGGTCGGCAGCTTTGACATCTGCCGAAAGTTCGTTCATATTTCTCCGCATGTCGCCTCGTCACGCCTCCTCGCGCGCCGCCCTTGAGCTGGCGCTCTTTGGCGTGACCGCGCTCTGCGTGTCCGACATTCACTGTTGCTGACGCCCGCCCCTGGCGCGTGCGTCGCTTTCGCATGACCTTTCTGTGGTCCTGACCTCTTTCGGCGACCCCGGGGCGAGCTCTGCTCATTTCCTGCTGTCCCCTGCTTGATTCCCCGAGAGGTCCCTTTCCCATGCGCCAACCGTCCGTCATAGCCCGCCGCGTGGCAGCGGCATCCGTCAGCCTCGTCCTGGCAGCGGGCGCCGCCGCCTGCGCGGGCCCCGAGGACAACGACGCCGGGGGCGGCGGCGCCGACGGCAAGCCCGCCAAGGGCGGCACGCTCACCGTCCTCAACAGCGACCCGCAGGTCGACTTCGACCCGGCGCGGCTCTACACCTCCGGCGGCGGGAACGTCCCCTCGCTCGTCTTCCGCACCCTGACCACCCGCAACCGCGAGGACGGCGCCAAGGGCTCGGAGGTCGTGCCGGACCTCGCCACGGACCTCGGCAAGTCGAGCAAGAACGCCACGGTGTGGACGTACACCCTGAAGAAGGGGCTCAAGTACGAGGACGGTTCGCCGATCACCTCCGCCGACATCAAGTACGGCATCGAGCGCTCCTTCGCCGGCGAACTCTCCGGTGGCGCGCCCTATTTGAGGGACTGGCTGATCGGCGGCGACAAGTACGCCGGGCCCTACAAGGACAAGAGCGGCAAGGGGCTGAAGTCGATCGAGACGCCCGACGAGCGGACCATCGTCTTCCGGCTGAACAAGCCCGAGGGTGAATTCCCCTATCTGGCGACGCAGACGCAGTTCACGCCTGTCCCCAAGAGCAAGGACAAGGGCACGAAGTACGAGGAGCACCCGGTCTCCTCGGGCCCGTACAAGGTCGTGAAGAACGAGAACGACGGCGAGCGCCTGACCCTGGAGCGCAACCCGCACTGGTCGGCGAAGACCGACCCGGAGCGCAAGGCCTACCCGGACAAGATCGACGTGCGGTCCGGCCTCAACTCCTCCGTCATCAACCAGCGGCTCTCGGCCGGTCAGGGCGCGGACGCCGCCGCCGTGACCACCGACACCAACCTCGGCCCCGCCGAACTCGCCAAGGTCACCGGCGACAAGGCACTGGCCTCGCGCGTCGGCACCGGGCACTTCGGATACACGAATTACCTCGCCTTCAACCCGAAGGTGAAGCCCTTCGACGACCCGAAGGTGCGCCAGGCCATCTCGTACGCCGTCGACCGCTCCTCCGTGGTCAACGCGGCAGGCGGCTCGTCGCTCGCCGAGCCCGCCACGACGTACCTGCCGAACCAGAAGTCCTTCGGATACACGAAGTACGACCACTTCCCGGCAGGCAAGTCCGGCAACGCGAAGAAGGCCAGGGAGCTCCTGAAGGAGGCCGGTCACAAGGACGGGCTCACCATCACGCTGACCCACTCCAACGCCAAGGACTTCGAGACGAGCCCGGAGATCGCCACCGCGATCCAGGACGCCCTGAAGAAGGCCGGGATCAAGGTCAAGCTGGAGGGCCTGGAGGACAACGACTACAAGGACAAGGTGCACAGCGCCAAGTCCGAGCCGGGTCTCTTCCTCGCCCACTGGGGTGCCGACTGGCCCTCCGGCGGCCCCTTCCTCGCCCCGATCTTCGACGGACGGCAGATCGTGAAGGACGGCGCCAACTTCAACACCGGCTTCCTGGACGACAAGGCCGTCAACGACGAGATCGACGAGATCAACAAGCTCACCGACCTCGACGCGGCGGCCAAGCGCTGGGGCGCCCTCGACAAGAAGATCGGCGAGCAGGCCCTGACCGTGCCGCTCTTCCACCCGGTCTACAAGCGGCTGTACGGCAAGGACGTCAAGAACATCGTGATCAGCGACTGGACGGGCGTCCTCGACGTCTCGCAGGTCGCGGTCAAGTAGGGGCTACCGGTCACATCATCATGAGCGAGGCCCTGTTGGCCTCGGGAGCGGGGACGGGCGTCACGGCGCCCGCCCCGGCTTCCGGTGCCCGTCAGTTCTGGCGGCGGCTGCGCACGCAGCGCGCCGCCCTCGTCGCGGCGGCCGTCGTCGCGCTTCTCGTCCTGGTCGCGCTCGCCGCGCCGCTGCTCACCGCCATCGAGGGCCAGGACCCCAGCACGTACCACCCCGACCTCATCGACTCCGGCCGTGGCGGCGTGCCCATCGGCTCGTTCGGCGGGATCAGCGCCGAGCACTGGCTCGGCGTCGAACCGCAGACCGGGCGGGATTTGTTCGCCCGGCTCGTGTACGGCGCGCGGGTCTCCCTCGGTGTCGCGCTCGCCGCGACGGTCGTCCAGGTGGTGCTCGGCGTCGGCGTCGGCATCGCGGCCGGGCTCGGCAACCGCCTGGTGGACCAGGTGCTCAGCCGCGCCACCGACGTCATCGTCGCCATGCCGCTGATGGTCCTCTCGCTCGCCCTGATGGCGATCGTGCCCAGCGGCTTCCCGCGCCCCGTCCTGGTCGCCCTGGTCATCGGGCTCATCGCCTGGGGCAGCACGGCCAAGATCGTGCGCGCGCAGACCATCACCCTCAAGGAGCTCGATTACGTGGCCGCCGCCCGGCTGAGCGGCTGGAGCACCTGGCGCATCGCGCGCCGCGAACTCCTGCCGGGACTCGCCGCCCCCGTCATCACCTACGCGGCGCTGCTCGTCCCCGTGAACATCACGGTGGAGGCCGCGCTCTCCTTCCTCGGCGTCGGCGTCAAACCGCCGACCGCGTCCTGGGGCCAGATGCTCACCTCGGCCGACATCTGGTACCAGGCCGCGCCGCAGTACCTACTGCTGCCCGCCGGGGCTCTGTTCGTGACCGTCCTCGCGCTGACCGTCCTCGGTGACGGCGTGCGGACCGCGCTCGATCCACGGGCCGCGTCGCGGCTGAGCATCGGGACGGGGCGCAAGCGGGAGGGCAAGGCATGACCGGTTTCCCGGGATTCTTCCTGAGGCGCTCCGTGGGCACCCTCGTCACGCTGCTCGCCATCTCCGTGATCATCTACGCGGTCTTCTACGTGGCTCCCGGCGACGTCGCCCAGATCACCTGCGGGCCGCGCTGCTCACCGGCTCAAGTGGCTCAGGTGAGCGAGCAGTTGCGGCTCGACGACCCGGTGTACGTCCGCTACTGGGACTTCCTGCAGGGCATCTTCGTCGGCCAGGACTACTCGACGGGCACCGGCGTCGAGCACTGCGACGCCCCCTGCCTCGGGCTCTCCTACCAGAGCGACCAGCAGGTCACCCAGCTGATCCTGACGAAGCTGCCGGTCACCGGGTCGCTCGCGCTCGGCGCCATGGTGATGTGGCTGATCCTCGGGGTCGGCACCGGGGTGCTCTCCGCCTGGCGGCGCGGACGCGTCACCGAGCGGGTCCTGACCGCCGTCACGCTCGCGGGCACGGCCACGCCCGTCTTCGTCATCGGCCTGCTGCTGATGATCGTGGTCTGCGGCCAGCTCGAATGGCTGCCCTTCCCGCAGTACGTGCCGTTCACCGACGACCCGCAGCAGTGGGCGTGGAACCTGCTGCTGCCCTGGCTGTCGCTCGCGCTGATCGAGGCCGCCAAGTACGCGCGCCTCACCCGCTCCTCGATGCTGGAGACCCTCGCCGACGACCACGTACGCACGTTTCGCGCGTACGGCGTCGGGGAGCGCTCGATCATCGGCAAGCACGCCCTGCGGGGCGCGGTCGCGCCGGTCATCGCGCTCAGCGCCAACGACTTCGGGTCGATGTTCGGCGGCGCGGTGCTCAGCGAGACGCTCTTCGGGCTGCCCGGCATGGGGCGCGAACTCGTGCACGCGGTCAAGGTCGTCGACCTGCCGGTCGTGGTCGGCATGGTCCTGGTGACCGGCTTCTTCGTGGTGCTCGCCAATGCCGTCGCGGACGTGCTGTACGCGGTGGCCGACCGAAGGGTGGTCCTGTCATGAGCGGTCCGGTAGGGAGCAGTCCTGCCATGAGTCGTACTGCCGCGAGTCTCGTCCAAGTGACCGACCTGGTGGTCGACTTCGGGGACACGCGCGCCGTCGACCGGCTTTCCTTCACGCTGGAGAAGGGCGCCGCGCTCGGCATCGTCGGCGAGTCGGGGTCCGGCAAGAGCACGGTGGCGTCCGCGCTGCTCGGACTCCACCGGGGCACCGGCGCGGGCGTCGGCGGTGAGGTCCTCGTCGGCGGCATCGACGTACAGAAGGCGTCCGGTGACGAGTTGCGGCGGCTGCGGGGCGGGAAGGCGGCGATGGTCTTCCAGGACCCGCTGTCGTCCCTCGACCCGTACTACGCGGTGGGCGATCAGATCGCCGAGGTGTACCGCGTGCACACCGGCGCCTCGCGCAGGGCGGCACGCGCGCGTGCCGCCGACGTACTCGACCGGGTGGGCATCCCGGACGCCGCACGCAGGGCGCGGTCACGGCCGCACGAGTTCAGCGGCGGCATGCGGCAGCGCGCGCTCATCGCCATGGCCCTCGCCTGCGAACCCGAGCTCCTGATCGCCGACGAGCCGACGACCGCCCTGGACGTCACCGTGCAGGCCCAGATCCTCGACCTGCTGCACGTGCTGCGTGCCGAGACGGGGATGGGGCTGCTCCTGGTCACCCATGACGTGGGTGTCGCGGCGGAGAGCGTCGACGACGTCCTGGTCATGCGGTACGGGCGGGCCGTCGAACGAGGGCCGGTGCGGGAGGTGCTCGGGGCGCCCGCGGACACGTACACGCGGGAGCTGCTCGGGGCGGTGCCCCGGGTGGACTCGCCGCGGGAGGTGTCGGCGCCGCCCGCAGAGGGGGACGTCGTCCTCGAAGCGGTGGACCTGCGCAAGGAGTTCGGCCGCGGCAAGCGCGCCTTCGCCGCGGTGGACGGCGTCTCGCTCACGGTCCGCCGGGGCGAGACGCTCGGGGTCGTGGGGGAGAGCGGCAGCGGCAAGACGACCCTCGGCCGGATGCTCGTGGGGCTGCTCGACCCTTCGGCGGGGGAGATCCGGCACGGGGGCGAGAGGACGTCGGGCGGCGGTGTACGGGCCGGCGTGCAGATGGTGTTCCAGGACCCCGTCTCCTCGCTCAACCCGCGCCGCAGCATCGGGGAGTCCATCGCCGATCCGCTGCGCGCGCGGGGCATGGGGGTCCCCCCGCTCGAGCGAAGCCGGGAATGGGGGAGGGACGATTCCGTCGTGCGCGCACGCGTGCGGGACCTCATGGAGCGCGTCGGGCTCGATCCGGCGTACTACGGGCGCTATCCGCACGAGTTCAGCGGCGGCCAGCGGCAGCGCGTCGGGATCGCGCGTGCTCTCGCCGCCGAGCCCCGGGTCATCGTGTGCGACGAGCCGGTCTCGGCGCTCGACGTGACGACGCAGGCGCAGGTGACCGCGCTGCTGGCCGAACTCCAGCGGGAGCACGGGCTCGCCCTCGTCTTCATCGCCCACGACCTCGCGGTGGTACGCCAGGTCAGCGACCGGATCGCGGTGATGCGGCAGGGGCGGATCGTCGAGCACGGAACCGTCGACGAGGTGTACGGGGCGCCGCAACAGGCGTACACCCGGCAGCTGTTGGCGGCCGTGCCCGCGCTCGACCCGGAGGCCGCGGCGCGACGCCGTACGGCCCGCAGGGAGCTGGCCGCAGCTTAACGTTCCGTAGCGGAAGAGCGCTCTCTCGCCGCCATAGCGCGACAGAACGCTACCGGCGCGGGAAAGTTACTGCCGTTCACCCCTTTTGGTGGCGTGATGGACAACCGTCCATCACGCCACCGGCATGTCCGCATACGTTCGTCCCGCTGCGAGCCGCCGGTCCAACGGCGGCTCTCCACATGGGAGATCGGGGGTGTGCGCGTGCGCATCGGACTGCTTACGGAGGGTGGCTATCCGTATGTGAGCGGTGACGCCAGGCTCTGGTGCGACCGGCTCGTACGCGGGCTCGGGCAGCACGAATTCGACATCTACGCCCTCAGCCGCAGCGCACGGCAGGAGGCGCAGGGCTGGATCGAGCTGCCGCCCCAGGTGAACCGCGTGCGGACGGCGCCCCTGTGGACGGTCGACGACGACGGCGTGGCCTTCGGGGCCGGGTACGGACGGCGGGCGCGGCGGCGCTTCGCGGAGTGCTTCGGCGAACTGGCCGCGGTGGTGTGCGACTCCGGAGCGGCGGGCGCCGCGAGGGACTCCGGCGACTCCGACGCGTTGGCGGACCGTTTCGGCAGTGCGCTTTACGGCCTCGCCGAACTCGCCAGGGACCAGGGCGGCCTCGTCGCCGCACTGCGCTCCGAAGCGGCCGTGCGCGCTCTGGAGGGCGCGTGCCGCGCGCCGGGCGCACTCCGCGCCGCGCGCACCGCACGGGTGTCCGACCTGCTCGTCGTGGCGGGACTCCTGGAGCGCGCCCTGCGACCGCTCTCCCTCGACTGGTACGGCGACGACGCCCTCGGCGCGGTCGACCTGTGCCACGCCACGTCCGGCGGCCCGGCGGCGGTCCCCGGCCTCCTCGCCCAGCACTTCTCCGGAGTGCCGCTCCTGGTCACCGAGTACGGCGTGCAGCTGCGGGCGCACTACCTCGCGACCGGCGACGAGGCACTGAGCGCCCCGGCGCGCGCGCTGCTCACCTCCTTCCACGGCAGGCTCGCCGCCGAGGTGTACGGCAAGGCCACGATCATCACCCCCGGCAACACGCACGCCCGCCGCTGGCAGGAGCGGTGCGGCGCCGAGCGGGCGAAGCTGCGCACGGTCTACCCCGGCATGGAGGCGTCCCGCTTCGCGGAGGTCGGCGAGCGGGAGGACCCGGGCGACCCCGACACCCTCCTCTGGGTCGGGCGCATCGAACCGGCCAAGGACCTGATCTCCCTGCTCCACGCCTTCGCGGAGGTCCGCAAGGAGGAGCCGAAGGCGCGGCTGCGCATCGTCGGGGCGCCCGCGGAAGGCCCGGAGGCGGCGGCGTACCTCGCGCACTGCAGAGCGCTCGCCGCGCAGCTCTTCCCCGACGAGGCGGAGGGCGCGCACGCCGTCGGCGACAACCCCGTGTCCTTCGAGGAGATCGGCGCACCCGACGTGCCCGAACTCGCGGACGCGTACGCCGCGGGCAGCGTCGTCGTCCTGTCGAGCGTCGTCGAGGGCTTCCCGATCAGCCTGGTCGAGGCGATGTTCTGCGGACGCGCGACGGTCTCCACGGATGTGGGAGCGGTCGTCGAGGTCATCGGCGGCACCGGCCTCGTGGTGCCGCCCCGCAATCCGAGGGCGCTCGCCGAGGCGTGCGTGGCGCTGCTGCGCGACGCCGGGCGACGCGACCGGCTCGGCGCCGCGGCGCGTGCGCGAGCGCTCGAACTGTTCACCGTGGAGCAGAACACCGAAGCCTTCCGCGGCATCTACCTGGAGATCGTCTCGCACTGCCCCGTGCGCAGGGAAGCGCTCGACGACGCGGGCGAGCCCGTGCCGTTCGGCAATCCGGCGGAGGCCTGCATGCCGGGCCGGTGGGCGGTCGCCGCGGGCGGCGCGGACGCGGGCTCGGGCGGCGCGCCCAGCTGGGCGCAAGAGGCGGACGGACCGGAGCGGTTGAAGGGGGCGGGGGTATGAGCAAGGAGCGGCAGGTGGACGCCCCACGGGCGCCGGGGAGCCCCGGCGGCTGGGACGAGCGGTCCGAGGAACTGGTGGCCGACGCGGCACTGGTGCGCGAACCCACGGCCTGGCGGAGTGCGGGTACAGGTGCGGCTGCGGGCAGTGGAAGCGGGGCCGTCCCCGCCAAGTCCGCGCGGCGCGGTGCCGTCGACCCCGTGAAGGCACTGATGCACCGGCACCGCGAGCTGTGCGAGCGCGCCGTCGACCCGCTGGAGATCGCCGCGGGCCTTGAGGCGCACGGAGTGACCGACCGGACCGCCGCGCGGTTCCGGCACCGGGACGTGTTCGCGCTCGCCGAGGAGATGTACGCGCGCGTGCCCCGCGACGGGGAAGAGCGCGGAGCCCCCGCTGCCACTTCGTCGCGCGGAGCCCCCGAAGTGCCCGCCGGGTGGGCGCTGTTCGCCCTCCTCCCGGGCGTGGCCTGCGCACTCGCCGCCGTGGGGATCGAGCTGAGCGAGGGACACGCGCGGTACGCGGTGGGGCTCGGCGGAGCCCTCGCCGTGGCCGTCGCGCTCCGGCTCGCCCTTCGGCGCGGACCGCTGCGCTGCGCGCACCGTGTCGTGCCGGCCACGCGCGCGTGGGTGTGCTTCCTCGTCGCGTACGCCCTCTTCGGCGACGGCCTGATGCGGGCCGCCGTCTCGGGCGGGCCCGACGGCCCCTGGGCGCCGTCGACCGCCGCGGCGCTGGGGCTCTCGCTCGCCGTCGCGCCCGCCGTGTGGTGCGTGCGGCTGTTCGCCGTGGGAGCACGGCGAAGGCTCGCGTTCAGCCGGGGGCTCGCCGAATTCACCTCCGCCGTCCGGCCCTTGCTGCTGGGCAGCGTCGCGCTGTACCTGTGCGCCGTCGGGGTCCTCCTCGTGGGGGCCGGGGCCGCCTATGGCGTACCGGCATCCGCCGGGGCAGGGGCGCTGGGCGCGCTGCTGCTCCTCGCCCGCCTGCTCTCCTCGTACGGCTTCATGCGGGCGCCCCTGCTGATGCTGGGCGCCGCGGGCGCGGTGGAGGCGGCCTCGCTCGCCTCCGTGTTCGCGGGGCGCCTGCCCGGGTGTGCATGGCTCGCGGCGCCCGTCGAGGGGGTGGTCCGGGCCTGGGGGCCCGGTGCCGTGCCCTTCGTCGCGTGCGGCGCGACCGCGGGCGTGCTCCTGCTCCACTCGCTGCGGGTGCTCAGCCGGGCCTCCGCGCATGGCGACGGGGCGCCCTGAGGATGCGCGCCGGTCCCTCCCGGCCCCATGCGAAAACTCTCTCTCCCGCGGGGCCGACACCGCGGGCCTTACCCCGTGAATCACGGCAACCCCCTGAAGGAGAACGCCAGATGAGCACCCCCAGCATCCGAGAGTCCGACCCGGGAGCCGCCCGATGAGGGTGCTGCTGATCGGAGCCAACGGATACCTCGGCCGGTTCGTCGCCGACCGGCTGCTCGCCGACCCGGCGGTGCAGCTCACCGCGCTCGGCCGCGGCGACGACTCGGACGTACGGTTCGACCTCGCGAGCGGCAGCCCCGGCGCGCTCACCCGCTTCCTGGACGCCGTGCACCCGGGCGTCGTCATCAACTGCGCGGGCGCCACCCGCGGCGGTGCCCGCGAGCTGACCCGGCACAACACCGTCGCCGTCGCCACGATCTGCGAGGCCCTGCGCCGCAGCGGATGCGGGGCGCGGCTCGTGCAGCTCGGCTGCGCCGCCGAGTACGGGCCGAGCCAGCCCGGGTCCTCGACCGCCGAGGACGCCGTGCCCAGGCCCGGCGGACCGTACGGCGTCAGCAAGCTCGCGGCCACCGAACTGGTCCTCGGCTCGGGCCTCGATGCCGTCGTCCTGCGGGTGTTCTCGCCCGCGGGGCCCGGCACCCCGGCCGGCTCGCCGCTCGGGCGGCTGGCCGAGGCCATGCGGCGCGCCATGCAGGCCGGGGACGGCGAGCTTAAGCTCGGGGGGCTCGGCGTCCAGCGGGACTTCATCGACGTACGCGACGTGGCGCGCGCCGTGCACGCCGCCTCGCTCTCCGCCGCGCAGGGGGTCGTGAACATCGGCGCGGGCCGTGCCGTGCGGCTGCGGGACGCGGCGGCCGTCCTGGCGCGCGTCGCCGGGTACGGCGGAGCCCTGCACGAGCTCGACCAAGGCGCCCTGCGGCAATCCATCGGGCACCCCCGCACCGAATCCGACCACGGGAGCCCGGCCGCCTATCCCTATCCCGACGGGTGCGGCAGCTGGCAGCAGGCCGATGTGCGCACCGCGCGCGACCGGCTCGGCTGGCGCCCCCGGATCAACCTCGAAGAATCACTCGCCGACATCTGGATGGAGGCGGCATGCCGCATCTGACCAGCACAGCCACGGGCACCGCACACACCGACGTACGACTCGGCTTCGGCATCCCCGGCTTCGCGCACCCTCTCGTCGCGCCCGCCGAATGGTCCGAACTCACCCGACCCAGTACCCCTTTGCACTGGGTCGTCCTGAATGTGAGCAGGGGACCGGGGGACCGGCCCGACCCGCACTGCCTGGAGGCGGCAGGACGGCTGCGGAACGCGGGCGTGCGTGTTCTCGGTCACCTCGACGTGACGTACGGCGCCCGCAGCTTCGGGGAGCTCATCTCCGACGCCCACCGCTACCTCGACTGGTACCAGGTCGACGGCTTCTCGCTGGACCGGTGCCCTTCGGAGCGCGCGGCGCTCCCGGAGGTGCGCAGGACGGTCACGACGCTGCGCGCGCTCTGCGACGACGCGCACATCGTCCTGGGGCACGGCACCCATCCGTACCCCGGATACGCCGAATCCGCCGACCAGTTGGTGACCTTCTCCGGCCCCTGGAGCGACTACCGCTGGTCACAGGTGGCCGAGTGGACCGCCGACTATCCGCCCGAGCGCTTCTGCCACTTCGTGCACGGCATGCCGCGCGGCCATCTCGACGAGGCGCTGCGCATCGCACGCTGGCAGGGCGCGTCTACGATCTACTTCACCGACCGCATCGACGGCCGGGGGGCGGACGACCCGTGGGAGTCCATGCCCGGGTACTGGGACGAAATCGTCTCGCGCATCGGAACAGGTGTCTCGGAATGAAGAAGGGCGTGGCAGTGTTACAGGCAGAACACCGTTCCGAAAATACCGACCAACGGAGTCCCCGTGTCGCTGCCACCCCTGGTCGAGCCAGCATCTGAGCTCACCGTCGACGAGGTTCGCAGGTACTCCCGCCACCTGATCATCCCCGACGTCGGGATGGACGGGCAGAAGCGGCTGAAGAACGCCAAGGTGCTGTGTGTCGGCGCCGGCGGCCTCGGGTCACCGGCGCTGATGTACCTCGCCGCGGCCGGTGTCGGCACGCTCGGCATCGTGGAGTTCGACGAGGTCGACGAGTCGAACCTGCAGCGCCAGATCATCCACAGTCAGGCCGACATCGGCCGCTCCAAGGCGGCGTCGGCGAAGGACTCGGTCCTCGGCATCAACCCGTACGTGAATGTGATCCTCCACGAAGAGCGGCTCGAGGCCGAGAACGTGATGGACATCTTCAGCCAGTACGACCTGATCGTCGACGGCACGGACAACTTCGCCACGCGCTACCTGGTCAACGACGCCTGCGTGCTGCTCAACAAGCCGTACGTGTGGGGTTCGATCTACCGTTTCGACGGCCAGGCCTCCGTCTTCTGGAGCGAGCACGGCCCGTGCTACCGCTGCCTCTACCCGGAGCCCCCGCCCCCCGGCATGGTCCCGTCCTGCGCCGAGGGCGGCGTGCTCGGCGTGCTCTGCGCGTCGATCGGCTCCATCCAGGTCACCGAGGCGATCAAGGTCCTGGCTGGCGTGGGAGACCCGCTGGTCGGCCGCCTGATGATCTACGACGCCCTGGAGATGCAGTACCGCCAGGTCAAGGTCCGCAAGGACCCGGACTGCGCGGTCTGCGGCCCGAACGCCACCGTCACCGAGCTCATCGACTACGAGGCCTTCTGCGGCGTCGTGTCGGACGAGGCCCAGGAGGCGGCGCTCGGCTCGACGATCACTCCCAAGCAGCTCAAGGAGTGGATCGACGGGGACGAGAAGATCGAGATCATCGACGTACGCGAGCAGAACGAGTACGAGATCGTCTCGATCCCCGGCGCCAAGCTGATCCCGAAGAACGAGTTCCTCATGGGCACCGCCCTGGAGAACCTTCCGCAGGACAAGAAGATCGTCTTGCACTGCAAGACGGGTGTCCGGTCCGCGGAGGTCCTCGCCGTACTGAAGTCCGCGGGCTTCAGCGACGCGGTGCACGTGGGTGGCGGCGTGATCGGCTGGGTCAACCAGATCGAGCCCGAGAAGCCGATCTACTAGGCGTAGCGCCTGAACGGAGATGGGCCCGCACCTCTTGGTGCGGGCCCATCTTGCTTGCGGTCGTTCCGGGCCGGCCGCACCGCATCGCCTTGACGGCTCGTCCTTGAACGCCGGACGGGCTGAAATGCCACCTGTCGGGCGAACCCCTCAGGTCTCGCAGACCTTGCCGTCCTTCGGGGTCTTTCCGTTCAGCAAGTAGTCGTTGACCGTGTCGTCCACGCAGTTGCTGCCGCTGCCGTACGCACCGTGGCCCTCGCCCTTCCAGGTCAGCTCGACGCCGACACCCTTGCCCAGCTCGTCCGCCATCTTGCGGGCGCCTTCGTAGGGCGTCGCCGGGTCTCCGGTGTTGCCGACGACCAGGACCGGCGGTGCGCCCGGAGCGCTCACGTCGGGGGAGTCGTGCAGCCCGGCCACCGGCCATTTGTGGCACCAGCCCGCCGTGTCCCAGCCCATGAAATCGCCGAAGACGGGTGATATCGCACGGAAGTCGGCCAGCTGTGCCTTCGCCTCCGCGGGCGTCGTCCGCGCCTTGCCGTCACGGCAGCCGATCGCGCGCTGCGAGTGGCTCTGCGTGCTGTAACGCCCGGACGCGTCCCGTTCGTTGTAGAGGTCGGCCAGCTGCAGCAGCGCCGCGCCGTCGCCCTTCTCGGCCTGTTCCAGGCCGCGGGTCAGGGAGGGCCAGCTGTCCCTGCTGTACAGGGTGACCGTGATGCCGGTGAGCGCCAGGGACTGAGTGAGCTTCCGGTCGCCCGTTCCGGGCAGGGGCTTGGCGTCGAGGCGCTTCAGGAGGCGCACTATCTTCTGCGAGCCCGCCTTGGGGTCCTGGCCCGAGGACTTCAGGTAGTTCTCCAGGGCGCGCTGGAAGCCGCGTGCCTGGTTCTTGGCGTGACCCACCGAGTCCGCGCTCGGGTCGACCACCGCGTCCAGGGTGAGGCGTCCCACCTTCTCGGGGAACAAGTGGGCGTACGTGCCGCCGAGTTCGGTGCCGTACGAGATACCCATGTAGTGCAGCTTGTCGTCGCCGAGCACTTGGCGCATCACGTCCATGTCCTGGGCGGCCTCGACCGTCGAGACATGGCCCAGAAGCTTGCCCGATTCCCGGGCGCAGCCCGCGCCGAAGTCGGCCGCGTCCTTGAAGTACGCCGCTTCCTCGGCCGGGGTGTCCGGGGTGAGGTCGACGGACTCCGCGGCCTGCGTCTCCTTGTCGCTGCGGCAGTGCACGCCCTCGCTGCCGGCCACCCCGCGCGGGTCGAAGCTCACCAGGTCGTACCGCTCGCGCGGCTTGTCGTACATGTCCGAGAACGACGGCAGCATGGAGACGCCGGAGCCGCCGGGTCCGCCGAAGTTGAACAGGAGCGAGCCGATGCGCTTGCCCTCGCCGGTGGACCGGGCGCGGATCAGCGCGAGGCCGATGGTCTCGCCGTCCGGCTTCGCGTAGTCCAAGGGGACCTTGAGCGTCGAGCACTGCCACTCGGAGCCGGGCGCGGGGTCGCTGCCGGTCGCCTTGCAGGCGCCCCAGTGGAGCTTCTGCGAGGTGAGCGAGGCGGGCAGAGTGGAGGAGGGGTCGGGCTTCGGTGACTGCTCGGGGCCGGTCGGCGCGGGCTTCGCGTCGTCCTCGCCCCCGTCGGAACCACCGCAGCCGACGGCGAGCCCCGCCACCAGAACTCCTGCGGCGGCCAGAGCTGCTGACCGTACGAAACGCGGCATGGAGCGCTTCCCCCCTCGGAAGACAGTCAAGCCATAGTAGGCGGGACCTCGGACAACGGCCTTGGCGGGCCGCCGAAGCCGAAGAGGCCGAGCGGGCCCGGCCGCCCGCCGGGCCGCTCTCGCCTCAGGAGCAGACCGTGCCCTCCTTCGGCACCGTGCCGTCCAGCAGATAGCCGTTCACCGCGTTGCGCACGCACTTGTTCTTGCTGTCGTACGCCCCGTGTCCCTGGCCCTTGTACGTCAGCTCGACGCCGACGCCCTTGCCGAGCGAGTCCGCCATCTTCTTCGCGCCCTCGTACGGCGTGGCCGGGTCGCCCGTGTTGCCGATGACGACGACGGGCGGCGCTCCCGGTGCGCTGACGTCCGGGTGGTCGGCGGCGCCGTCCACGGCCCAGTCGGTGCAGCCGACCATGCCCCACGCCAGATAGTCGCCGAACAGCGGCGACGCCGCACGGAACCCGGGGAGCTTCCTCTCGACGTAGTCCGGTGTGTAGCGCGCCTTGTCGTCCGCGCAGTTGATGGAGATGTTGGCCGCCTGGATGTTGCTGTACGAGCCGTCCTGGTTGCGGCCGTTCATCGAGTCGGAGAGCGCCATCAGGATCTTGCCTTCGCCGTCGTACGCCTCGTCGAGGCCCTCGGTGAGATACGGCCAGAAGTCCTTGGAGTACAGCGCCTGCGCGATGCCGTTCGTGGCGGCGGTCTGGGTCAGTTCGCGGGCGGCGATACCGGGCAGCGGCTTGGCATCCAGATCCTTGAGAAGCTTCGCGATCTTGTCCTTGACGTCCTGCTCGGTGTCGCCGACGGGGCAGTCCTCGGCCTTGGACGTGCAGTCCTTGGCGTAGTTGTCGAGCGCGAGCTGGAAGCCCTCGGCCTGGCCGAGTGAGCCCTGCTCCGCCGTCTCGGTGGGGTCGACGACCGCGTCGAAGACCGCACGGCCCACCTTCTTGGGGAACAAGTGGGCGTAGACGCCGCCGAGTTCGGTGCCGTACGAGATGCCGAAGTAGTGCAGCTTGTCGTCGCCGAGCACCTGGCGCATCAGGTCCATGTCGCGGGCCGCGTCGGTGGTGCGGACGTGGGGGAGCACCTTGCCGGAGTTCTTCTCGCAGGCTCCGTTGAAGCTCTGCACGTTCTCGACGAGCTTCTTCCGCTCGGCGTCGTCGTCGGGTGTGGCGTCCTGCTGGAAGTACGTGTCGAGCTGTTCGTCGTCCTCGCACCGCACACCCGCGCTGCGGCCGACGCCGCGCGGGTCGAAGCTCACCAGGTCGTAGCGGGTGCGCAGCTTGGCGTAGTCCTCGCCGAAGGCGGGCAGCGTGGTGATGCCCGAGCCGCCGGGGCCACCGAAGTTGAAGACGAGCGAGCCGATCCTCTTGTCCTTGTCGCCGCTCGTCCCGGCGCGGATCAGGGCGATGTCGAGGGTGTCCCCCTTGGGCTTGTCCCAGTCGACCGGGGCCTTCATGGTGGCGCACTGCCATGCGGCGCCGCCGGGCAGCGGGGACGGGGCATCGCCTCCTCCTTCGGAGGCGGCGGGTGCGGGGCAGTCCTTCCAGCTGAGCTCCTGGGCCGACAGGTCCTCGGAGTCCTTGGAGTCGTCACCGCCACAGGCCGCGAGGGTCGCAGACAGCAGGACGACGGTGGCGGCGGCACGCGCCTTGAGGTTGGGCATGCTTCCCATCCTGCGGGGGGCGCAGACGGGGCGCACGGCTGGCTCGCCCTTCCGTGGACCGGCGTCCTTCTACAGAAGAGGGCCCTTCCCTCAGAGAGGGTCCTTCCCTCAGAGAAGGCCCTTCCTTGTCAGGTGGTTGAAGAACAGCCACCCCGGGAGCACCGGCAGCCACAGCGTGAGGAGCCGGAACAGCAGGACCGCCGGGGCCGCCACGTCCTTGGGCACTCCCACCGCGATCAGACCGAAGGTGAGCGTCGCCTCGACCGCGCCGACACCGCCGGGCGTGGGCGCCGCCGAGCCGAGCGCGTTGCCGGCGAGGAAGACCACAGCGACGCTGGCCAGGGTCAGCGGCTTCATCTCCGTGGTGCTGAAGGCCCGTACCGAAGCGTCGAGACAGAGCACGAAGGTGAGCGTCAGGAGCAGCATGCCGCCGATGCCGGTGAGCAGCTTCTGGGGGCGCTGCAGCACGTCGAGCATGCGCGGCACGACGCCCGCGAACAGCGAGCGCACGCGCGTGACGACGAACTTCCGCAGGAACGGGACGGCGGTCACCACGAGCACGAGCACCGCGACCGACAGGAGACCGGCGATGACGGTCCGGGACGGCGACAGGGACGGTGTCTTCTCCGTGCCGGTCACATAACCGAAGATCATCAGCAGCATGATGTGCGAGCCGAGCCCGAACAGCTGCGAGGCGCCGACGCTCGCCACCGCGAGGCCGGAGCGCACCCCGGAGCGCTGCAGGAAGCGCGTGTTCAGCGCCACGCCGCCCACCGCGGCGGGCGCCACGATCTTCACGAACGAGCCCGCGACCTGCGCCTGCACGGCCCGCAGGAACGGCACCCGCTCCGGCACGAAGCCGAGCAGGCTCATCGCCGCCGCGAAGTAGCTCAGCGCCGAACAGGCCACCGCCACGGCGACCCAGCCCCACTCGGCCTCGCCGACGATCGTGTTGAAGTCGACGTGCGTGAGCTGCGAGAGCAGGAAGTACGCGCCGATGGCACCGGCGATGAAGCTGATGAGCGTGCGCGGCCTGATCCGCTCCAGCTGGGCCGGCTCGACGGGCGCCTGCGGCCGGATGAGCAGCACCTGGTGGCGGATCTGAGTGAGCAGATCCTCCTCGCGGGCCTGGTCGAGCGCGACGTCTATGGCCTGCTTCTCGGCCAGCCTCTCCGCGCGCACGGCCTTGCGGTCGGGCCCCTTGGCGCCCCCCTCGGCGGCCTCCACCGCTTCCGCGGCTGCCTCGGCGTCCGCCTCCGCCGCGCGGGCCAGCTTGTCCTTGCGGGACGCCTCAAGGACCGCCTCGCGCTCGCGCTGCGACCGCTCCCTGGCCAGCTTGCGCAGGGTCGCCCTGGTCGAGCGGGTCAGCGCGATGGGCTGGAGCAGCGGCAGACAGTCGGCGACCGAGTCGGGGCCGAGCACGTCGACCGCCGTGGCGACCGCGCGTTCGGCGCCCACGCGCAGCCCGAAGGCGGTCAGGAGCTGGGCGATGTCCATCCGCAGGACCAGGTCGCCCGCGGCGATCTCACCGCCCCGCAGGTCGGTCAGGATCACCGTGCCGGAACGATCCACCAGAACCGCGTCGCCCGCGAGCCTGCGGTGCGCGATCCGTCGCGACTGGAGCGCCTGCACCTGCCGCCAGGTGTCGCACAGCAGCTCATCGGTGATGACGTCGTCCGGCAGGGAGTCCAGGGTGCGGCCGCCGGTGTGCTCGTAGACGAGTATCACCGCGTCGGGGCCGAGCTCGGAGGTGGCGATCAGCTTGGGGGCGTTGGCCCCGGCCGCGATCGCCGCGTACGCCAGGAGCGCCTCCTGCTCCAGGGCCTGGCGCAGCGACTGCAGGCTGCGGCGCTGGGTGATGCCGCGCAGGGTGAGCCTGCGCCACACGCGGTAGAAGAAGCCCTGCGCCTGCTGTTCGCGGTCGATGACCGTGACGTCGAGGGGCGGGCCGTCCTCAAGGGTGACGAAGTAGCGGCGGCCCCGGTCGCCGTGCTCGCTGTCCGGGGAGTCCTCGCGTGCCGCGCTCACCGGGTGGAAGCCGACGTGCCGCAGACCGGCGAGCAGCGTCTGGCCGGTGGGCCGGACGTTCGGCGAGCCGACCGCGTACAACGTCCCGTAGGCGACGCTCCAGCCGAGGAGCACCGTCAGGATGATCGAGAACGGTGTCGTGTAGCCCGTCACCAGCATGGTGAAGGCGTCGAGCAGCAGCACCACCCACAGCACCACGCGCCAGCGCGGTCTGCGGGACATCCCCACGGCTGTCATATACGCGATGACGGGTGCGAGATAGCCGTGCACGGGGTCGGTGAGCGCGTGCAGATCGCCGGGGGACGGCCGGGTCAGCGCCTCCTGGATGGAGCCGGGCGCGGCCTTGGCGACCCAGAGGTCGGTGGCCAGCGTCACGCCGTGCGCGAGGACTGCCGCGAGGACGCCGTCGGCGATGCGCAGCCCGTCCCGTTTGACCAGGCGTTCGATCGCGAAGGCGACGGGCACGAGCAGGACGCCGATGCTCGCGGTGAGGCCCGCGAACTTGATCAGGAGGTCGGGCGCCTGGTCCGTTCCCTTGTCGATGTCCTGGGCGAGGCCCGACGTCGTGCCGTGGGCGAACGCGGCGATGGCGAGGACGATGACGATCCCGAGGACGCCGACCAGCAGCCGCATCAGGTCCGACGGACGGTGCACGCGCGCGGCGAGCAGCGGTTCGTCGCCTGCGACGCGGTCGCTGTGCGCCTCCTCGCCGTCGGCGCAGTCATCGGCGCCGTCATCGGGGAGGTCACCGGGCACGAAGGCGTCGTGGACGTCCTGCCCGGACAGGGGTACGAAGGCGTCCTCGTCCCTGCCGGCCTTCTCGGCGTTCTCGTGCTTCTTCTCGTGCTTCTTCAGGGAGTGCCCACCGGTGTCCGGGTGCGCCTCGGCCGCAGGGGTGCCCGCCGTCTCATCGGGGTGCACATCCTGCTGCTCCGTCGCCTCTTCTTGATCTCGTATCACCAGTCACCGCCCGCACGATGGTGGCATGTCCCGCCGACAGAGGGGGGCATCAGGGTGCAATGCGGGGGCGCAAAGTGTTCACCGAGCTCCAGTTTGTCTCGTACCGCACACTCTGTCGCGGGCCGCTCACGGTGTCGGTGCGGTACGGCAGGATGGTTCGGATGAGCGAGGAGAGCGGACCGGAGCAGGAGCTGTCGGCGTATCCGGAGTACGCCGAGCGGGTCTTCGAGGTGGCGGAGCTGATCCCTCCGGGCCGGGTGATGACGTACGGGGACGTCGCGGAGTGGCTTGAGGAGGGCGGCCCCCGGCAGGTCGGCCGGGTGATGGCCCTCTACGGGGACGCGGTTCCGTGGTGGCGTGTGGTGCGCGCCGACGGCCGGCTGCTGCCGGGGCACGAGCTGCGGGCGCTCGGCCACTACCGCGCGGAGGCCACACCGCTGCGTGAGGCGGGCCGCGCGTCCGAGGGCCATGTGCCGCGCCTCGACATGCGGCGGGCGCGCTGGGACGGGGCAGCGGCTGTCGACGACGCGGCGGGAAGCGGCGAGGCCGCCCCGCCGCGGGCTCCGGAGGCTCACACCTGACAGCTTCGGCCATCCCGCGGCGTCGCGGAGGACCGGTGGCCCGTACGGGGGAAGCCACGCGTCCCGCACGCCCGCTGGCGTAGCGTCGACAGCACGCATTTCTCTCACCCCGCAGACCCCGCAGCCGTCGCGCAGCCGCTTTTCACCCCGTACACCCACCAGGACCGGCGACCCACGTGAGCTCCACTTCTTCCGCCCGGCACACTCGGCACCCGTCGTACCCCCAGGTGCGACAGGGGGCCCAGGGCGCCTATCGGCTGGTGCGTACCCCGCCGGTTCGCGTGGACCCCCCTCGTCTTGACGCACGGCAGCGTGCGGTGGTTGACCACCCCGGCGGGCCGCTGCTCGTCCTGGCGGGGCCCGGCACGGGCAAGACGACGACGCTGGTGGAGTCCGTCGCCGCGCGGATCGCCAAGGGCACGGAGCCGGAGCGGGTCCTGGTCCTCACCTTCAGCCGCAAGGCCGCGGTGGAACTGCGCGACCGCATGGCGCTGCGCATAGGAGCGGCCAACGCCCCGCAGGCGACGACCTTCCACTCCTTCTGTTACGCCCTCATCCGCGCCCACCAGGACGCCGACCTGTTCATGGAACCGCTCCGGCTGCTCTCGGGTCCCGAGCAGGACGTGGCCGTACGGGAGCTCCTCGCGGGCCAGATCGACCTGGCGGGCGAGGGGCGCTCCCACGTGCGCTGGCCGGACGAGCTGCGCGCCTGCCTGACGACGCGGGGCTTCGCCGACGAGGTGCGCGCGGTGCTCGCCCGGAGCCGTGAACTGGGCCTCGGCCCCGATGCCCTGGATGCCTTCGCCCGCCGCGCCGGGCGCCCGGACTGGGGTGCTGCGGCGGCGTTCCTCGCGGAGTACCTGGACGTCCTCGACATGCAGGGAGTGCTCGACTACGCGGAACTGGTGCACCGCGCGGTGCTGCTCGCGCGGCGCCCCGAGGTCGCACGGGCGCTCGGAGCGCAGTACGACGCGGTCTTCGTCGACGAGTACCAGGACACGGATCCGGCGCAGGTACGGCTGCTGCACGCGCTGGCCGGCGGCGGGCGCTCCCTCGTCGCGTTCGGCGACCCGGACCAGTCGATCTACACCTTCCGGGGCGCCGACGTGAACGGCATCCTGGAGTTCCCCTCCGACTTCCCGCGCGCGGACGGCACTCCGGCGCCGGTCGAGGTCCTGACGACGTCCCGCAGGGCAGGGTCCGGCCTCCTCGCCGCCACCCGCCTGCTCACCCGGCGCATGCCGCTGACCAGGCTGCCCGCGGAGAAGGTGCGGGCCCACCGGGAGCTGGCCGCGGTCAGGGAGGGCGGCCGCGTGGAGACCTACACCTATCCGACGCCGGGCGCCGAACTCGACAACATCGCGGACATCCTGCGCCGCGCGCACCTGGAGGACGGTGTCCCCTGGGGCGAGATGGCGGTCCTGGTCCGCGCGGGCGCCCACACGATCCCGGCGGTCCGCCGCAGCCTCACGGCCTCCGGCGTCCCCCTGGACGTCGACGGCGACGACATCGCCCTCCGCCACGAGCCGGCGGTCACGCCTCTGCTGACGGCGCTGCGGGCGGTGGCCACGGCGGTGGTGTCGGAGGGGGCGTCTCCTGGGGGTGAGCCTGAGGGGGAGGGCGAGCGTGCTCCCGGGCCCGAGGGTGAGGCCGAGGGGGATGGTGAAACCGAGGGGGATGGTGAAGCCGAGGGGAATGGTGAAGCCGAGGGGAATGGTGAAGCCGCCCCCGAAGCCACGGCCCCCGCCTGGCTCGACACCGAGACCGCGCTGACCCTCCTCACCTCCCCCCTCGCCGGCATGGACGCCGCCGACCTCCGCCGTCTCGGGCGGGCCCTTCGCGCGGAGGAGCGCGCCGCGGGGAACCATCTCCCCGCGCCCTCCGACGAGCTGCTGGCCCGTGCTCTGGCCGAACCGGAGCGGCTCGTCGCGCATGACCCCGCGTACGCCCGAGGCGCCCAGCGGCTCGGTGCGCTGCTCCGCAAGGCCCGGGAGCGGCTCGCGGGCGGCGGCACCGCCGAGGAGGCGCTCTGGGAGCTGTGGGACGGCACGCCGTGGCCGCGCCGCCTGGAGCGGACCGCGCGCCGGGGCGGTGCCGCCGGGCGCAACGCGGACCGCGATCTCGACGCCGTCTGTGCCCTGTTCGCGTACGCGTCCCGCGCCGAGGAACGCTCCGGAGGGCGCGGCGCCCTCAACTTCCTGGAGGAGACCGAGGCGCAGGACATCGCCGCGGACACCCTCATGCGCAGGGCGGTACGCCCCGACGCCGTACGCCTGATGACGGCGCACCGTTCCAAGGGCCTGGAGTGGCGGCTCGTGGTGGTCGCCGGTGTCCAGGAGGGCCTTTGGCCCGACCTGCGCCGCCGCGGCTCCCTCCTGGAGGCCGACCGCATCGGGAGCGACGGCCTCGCCGAGCCCCTCACCCCCGGAGCGCTCCTCTCCGAAGAGCGCCGGTTGTTCTACGTGGCCGCCACGCGCGCGCGTGAGCGCCTCGTCGTCACCGCCGTCAAGGCACCCGCGGACGACGGCGACCAGCCGTCCCGCTTCCTCACGGAACTCGGGGTCGAGCCCAAGGACATAACGGGCCGTCCACGCCGCCCGCTGTCCGTCTCCGCGCTCGTCGCGGAGCTGCGCTCCACCACCGTCGACCCCCGCGTCTCGGAGCCCCTGCGCGAGGCCGCCGCCCACCGCCTGGCCCGGCTCGCCGCGCTCAGCGACGCCGACGGGCGCCCCCTGGTGCCGTCCGCGCACCCGTACCGCTGGTGGGGCATGTACGAGCCGACGGCGAGCGAGGTCCCCCTGCGGGACCGCGACAAGCCCGTCGTGCTCTCCGGAAGCGCCCTGGACCAGCTCGCCAACACCTGTTCCCTGCAATGGTTCCTGGGCCGCGAGGTGAAGGCCGACGCCCCGGCGACCGCCGCCCAGGGCTTCGGCAACGTCGTGCACGTCCTGGCCGACGAGGTCGCGTCCGGCAGGACACCCGCCGACCTCGCCGTCCTCATGGAACGCCTCGACTCGGTCTGGGACGCGCTGGCCTTCGACGCCCCCTGGAAGTCGGCGCAGGAGAAGGAGCACGCGCGCGTGGCGCTCGAACGCTTCCTCCAGTGGCATGTGATGGACCGCGCGACCCGCACCCCCGTCAGCAGCGAGCACGACTTCGACGTGACCCTCGAAGCGGGGCCCTACGAAGTGCGGGTGCGCGGCTCCATGGACCGCGTCGAGCAGGACGCGCAGGGGCGTGCCTACGTAGTCGACTTCAAGACGGGCAAACAGACCCCCACCGCCGCCGAAGTGGCCCGCCACCCGCAGCTCGCCGTCTACCAGCTCGCTCTCCGGGAGGGCGCGGTCGACGACGCCTTCGACGGCGTGCGTCCGGAGGCGGGCGGCGCGGAACTGGTGCAGCTGCGCCAGGGCGCCGCCAAGAAGGACGGCGGCGAGACCCTCCCCAAGGTGCAGGCCCAGGAGCCGCTTTCGGGGGAGTGGGTCGGCGACCTCCTCGCCACCGCGGCCGGCAAGGTCCTCGACGAACGCTTCTCGCCCACCACGGGCCAGCACTGCACGCACTGCGCCTTCCGCGCCTCGTGCAGCGCACGGCCGGAGGGCCGGCAGGTCGTGGACTGACCCGTCCCAAAAGCGCCAGTGGTCAACGTCACCTCTGTGCGCCCCACGCTCATAGCAGCCTCACAGGCCATCTAAAGTCGCGGCAAAGCTCAACGTCTCTCGAGGAGAAACACACATGGCAGCCAACCGGAAGCTCCTGACCGCGGCAGTCGCCTGTGCCGCCGTGTTCGTCGGCATCACGGGCTGCTCCAGCGAGGAGAAAGACCCCTTCGACGGCATGAGTGCCGACAAGATCGCCAAGAAGGCGTCGGACGCGTCCAAGGGCGCGGGCTCCTTCCGCGTGACCGGCGAGGGGAAGCAGGGCGGCAAGGCGGTCAACGTCGACTTCTCGGTCGGCAAGTCCGGTGACTGCACGGGCAAGATCGGCGGCGGCGCGGACGGTACCGCCGAGCTGCTCGTGTCCGGCGACGCCCAGTACATGAAGGGCGACGAGGCGTTCTGGAAGAAGGCCATGGGGGGCAGCGGCAAGGCCGCGGCCCTCAAGGGCAAGTGGGTCAAGTCGCCGAACGCCAAGAAGGAAGGCGTCTGCGACCCGGACAGCATGTTCCAGTCGAAGGAGCTCAAGAAGCTCGAGCGCGAGAAGGACTCCGAGGTCGACGGCAAGAAGGCGGCAGTCCTCACGAAGAAGGAGTCCGGCAAGAAGACCACCTTCTACGTCGCCGCCGAGGGCAAGCCGTACTTCCTGAGGGTCGTCACCTCGGGCTCGGAAGACCCGGGCACGATGAACTTCAGCGACTACGGCAAGTCGGTCACCGTCAAGGCGCCGGCGCCGGGTGACGTCGCGGACATGGAAGAGCTCATGAAGCCCTGACCCCGAAAAGCCCTGATGCCCGAAGGCCCTGAGCCCGAAGGCCCTGAGCCCCGAAGGCCCTGGGGCGCCACGAGTGACAGCGGCCACTGACGACCGGGCGTGCCCCGTTTGTCAGTGGCCGCCGCTAGCCTCTCTGACGTGCCACCTCGTATCACCGACCCCGAGCAGCTCAAAGAGCTCCTCGGCATCCCGTTCACCCCGGAGCAGACGGCCTGCATCACCGCGCCGCCCGCCCCGCAGGTGATCGTGGCCGGAGCCGGGTCGGGCAAGACGACGGTGATGGCGGCCCGCGTGGTCTGGCTGGTCGGCACCGGTCAGGTCGCCCCCGAGCAGGTCCTGGGCCTGACGTTCACGAACAAGGCGGCGGGCGAACTCGCCGAGCGGGTGCGCCAGGCGCTCGTCAAGGCCGGGGTGACCGACCCCGAGGCGCTGGACCCGGACCACCCTCCGGGCGAGCCGGTCATCTCCACGTACCACGCCTTCGCGGGCCGCCTCCTGACCGACCACGGGCTGCGCATAGGGCTCGAACCCACCTCCCGGCTGCTCGCCGACGCCACCCGCTTCCAGCTCGCCGCGCGCGTGCTGCGCGAGGCACCGGGCCCGTATCCCGCGCTGACGCGCTCCTTTCCCGACCTCGTCAGCGACCTCCTCGCGCTCGACAGCGAGCTCGCGGAACACCTCGTACGGCCCGACAGGCTCCGCGCGTACGACACCGAGCTGCTGCACGCCCTGGAGGGCGCCAAGCTCTCCAACGCCGATCTGCGCAAGGTGCCGGAGACGGCGGCGGCCCGGCTCGAACTGGCCGAGCTCGTCGGCCGCTACAGGGAGGCGAAGCGCTCCCGCGACCTCCTCGACTTCGGCGACCAGATCGCCCTCTCCGCGACGCTGGCCGACGCCCGCGCGGAGGTCGGCGAGATCCTGCGCGAGGAGTTCCGCGTCGTCCTGCTCGACGAGTACCAGGACACGTCGGTCGCCCAGCGCATCCTCCTGGCGGGCCTCTTCGGAGGCGGCACGGGCCACCCCGTGACGGCGGTCGGCGACCCCTGCCAGGCGATCTACGGCTGGCGCGGCGCGTCCGTGGCGAACCTGGACGACTTCCCCGAGCACTTCGCGCACGCCGACGGACGCCCCGCGGCCCGCCACGCGCTCAGCGAGAACCGCCGCAGCGGCGGCCGCCTCCTCGACCTCGCGAACGGCCTCGCGGAGCCGCTGCGCGCGATGCACGCGGGCGTGGAGGCCCTGCGTCCCGCGCCCGGTGCCGAGCGCGACGGCATGGTGCGCTGCGCCCTGCTGCGCACGCACGCCGAGGAGATCGACTGGCTCGCCGACTCGATCGCGCACCTCGTGCGCACCGGCAAGGCCCCCGGGGAGATCGCGGTCCTGTGCCGCACGGCGACGGACTTCGCACAGATCCAGGGGGCGCTGGTCGCCCGCGACGTCCCCGTGGAGGTCGTCGGCCTCTCCGGACTGCTGCACCTCCCGGAGGTCGCCGACCTGGTCGCCGTCTGCGAGGTGCTCCAGGACCCGGGCGCGAACGCTTCCCTGGTGCGTCTCCTGACCGGCCCGCGCTGGCGCGTCGGCCCGCGCGACCTCGCCCTCCTGGGGCGCCGCGCACGCCTCCTCGTACGGCATGGGCACGCGGCCCCGGACGACGACCCGGACCGGCGTCTGGCCGAAGCGGTCGAGGGGGTCGACCCCTCCGAGGTGATATCGCTCGCGGACGCGCTCGACACCTTCCTGGAGACGCCGCTGGAGGAGGACACGGCGGACGACGGGCTGCCCTTCTCGCCGGAGGCGAGGGTGCGCTTCGCCCGCCTCGCGGCCGAACTCCGCGACCTGCGCCGCTCGCTGGCCGACCCGCTGATGGACGTGCTGCACCGGGTGCTCGCCGTCACGGGCCTCGAGGTCGAACTCTCCGCGTCACCGCACGCCCTCGCGGCCCGCCGCCGCGAGACGCTCTCGAACTTCCTGGACGTCGCCGCGTCCTTCGCCGCGAACGACAGCGGGGCGAGCCTGCTGGCCTTCCTCGCCTTCCTGCGGACGGCCGCGCAGTACGAGAAGGGCCTGGACAACGCCCTGCCCGGCGGCGAGAACACGGTCAAGGTGCTCACCGCCCACAAGTCGAAGGGCCTGGAGTGGGACGTCGTGGCCGTCCCCGGCCTGGTCACCGGGACGTTCCCCAGCACCCAGGGCCGCGAGAAGTGGACGGCCCAGGGGAAGGTCATCCCGCACGCGCTGCGCGGGGACGCGGCGACCCTGCCCGACATCGAGGCGTGGGACTCCCGGTCCATGAAGGCGTTCCACGAGGACATGAAGGAGCACCAGCGCACCGAGGAACTCCGCCTCGGCTACGTCACGTTCACCCGCCCCCGCTCGCTGCTCCTGGGCTCCGGCCACTGGTGGGGCCCTTCGCAGAAGAAGCCGCGCGGCCCCTCGGACTTCCTCCGGGCGCTGTACGACCACTGTGCGGTGGGTCACGGGGAGATCGAGGCCTGGGCGGACGAACCGGAGGAGGACGAGGAGAACCCCGCCCTGGTGGAGGGCGCCGCCGAGCACGCGTGGCCGCTCCCGCTGGACGACACGTCCCTGGCCCGCCGCAGGGCCGCCGCCCAGACGGTCCTCACGCATCTGGACCGGCTGACGGGGGAGCCGGCGGGCGAGACGGGGGAGGGCGACCCGGACGAAGCCCGCTCGCACGAAGAGGCCCACCCGTCCGCGTACGACGACGTGCCCCCGGCCGAGGACCCGGACTGGCCGCCCCCTCCGGAGGACGAGGAGCCGCCTTACGGAGAGGGCGACTTCCCCGACGTCACCCCGGACGACTGGGACGCCCTGCCCCAGGAACGCCCGGAGCGTCCGCCGGGCGACGTGGGGCACGCGCGCGTGCCCCATCAGGCCCCCGCACCCGACGCCCGTCCGCACCCGCCGGAGGTCACCCCGCCGCACGAGCGCGAGGCCGCCCCGGAGCACCCCCGCCTCACCCCGGAGGAAGCCCGCACCCTCGCGTCCTGGGACCGTGACCTGGACGCCCTCACCGGCGAACTCCTGCGCGCCCGGGAGGCGATCAGGGACATCCCCGTACCGGCATCGCTCACCGCGTCCGAGGTGCTGCGGCTCGCCGCCGACCCGGAGGGCTTCGCGCAGGAGCTCGCGCGCCCCATGCCACGCCCGCCGCAGCCCGCGGCCCGGCGCGGCACCCGCTTCCACGCCTGGGTGGAGACCCGCTTCGAGGAACTGCGCCTCCCGCTGCTCGCCCCGGACGACCTGCCGGGCGGCGGCCCCGGCGAGGCCGAGATCGCCGACGAACGCGACCTGGACGCACTCAAGGAAGCCTTCGAGCGCACCGAGTACGCCCACCGCTCCCCGCACCGCGTCGAGGTGCCCTTCCAGCTGACGCTCGCGGGCCGCGTCGTCCGCGGCCGCATCGACGCGGTCTACAAGGAGGTCGACGGCGACGACGTGACGTACGAGATCGTCGACTGGAAGACCAGCCGCACCCGCACCGCCGACCCTCTCCAGCTCGCCGTCTACCGCCTGGCCTGGGCCGAGCTGCACGATCTGCCCCCGGAGTCCGTGAAGGCGTCGTTCCTGTACGTGCGCAGCGGCGAGACCGCACGCCCCGCGCACCTGCCGGGCCGGGCCGAGCTCGAGCGGATCCTGCTGGAGGAACCGGGCGGGCAACCGGGTGACGAACCACCGGACGATTCGGCTCCCGGGGGCGGCTAGGCTCGTGACCATGAGCCAGTCCGTTGACAGTGACGTCAGTGGCGTCAGCGCCGTTCGTACGTACATCCAGACCCACCGTGCCGCCTTCCTCGACGATCTCGCCGAGTGGCTGCGCATCCCGTCCGTGTCGGCACAGCCCGACCATGCACAGGACGTGTGGCGCAGCGCGGACTGGCTCGCCGCGCAGCTCAAGGAGACCGGCTTCCCGACCGTCGAGGTCTGGCAGACGGCCGGGGCTCCCGCCGTCTTCGCCGAGTGGCCCTCGGGCGACCCGCAGGCCCCCACGGTCCTCGTCTACGGCCACCACGACGTGCAGCCCGCGGCCCGCGAGGACGGCTGGCACACGGACCCCTTCGAGCCCGTCGTCCAGGGAAACCGCCTCTACGCGCGCGGGGCAGCCGACGACAAGGGCCAGGTGTTCTTCCACACACTCGGCGTCCGCGCCCACCTCGCCGCCACCGGCCGCACCGCCCCCGCGGTGAACCTGAAGCTCCTGATCGAGGGCGAGGAGGAGTCGGGCTCCCCGCACTTCCGCGCGCTGATCGAGGAGCAGAAGGAGCGCATCGCGGCCGACGCGGTGATCGTCTCGGACACCGGCATGTGGGCGGAGGACACCCCCACGGTCTGCACCGGCATGCGCGGCCTCGCCGACTGCGAGATCGAGCTGCGCGGCCCCGACCAGGACATCCACTCGGGCTCCTTCGGTGGCGCCGTCCCGAACCCGGCGACCGCCGCCGCCCGCCTCGTCGCCGCGCTGCACGACGAGCACGCGCGCGTGGCCGTCCCCGGCTTCTACGAAGGCATCACCGAACTCACCGACCGCGAGCGCGAACTCTTCGCCGAGCTGCCCTTCGACGAGGAGCGCTGGCTGCGTACGGCCAAGTCCCACGCGACCCACGGAGAAGCGGGCCACACCACCCTGGAGCGCATCTGGGCCCGCCCCACCGCCGAGGTCAACGGCATCGGCGGCGGCTACCAAGGGCCCGGCGGCAAGACGATCGTTCCGTTGTCCGCCTTCCTGAAGCTCTCCTTCCGGCTCGTCGCGGGCCAGGACGCGGACCGCGTCGAAGAGGCCGTGCGGACCTGGGTCGGCGATCAGTTGCCGGCCGGAATCAGCCACACGATCACCTTCGGCGCCGCCACGCGCCCGTGCCTGACGCCGCTCGACCACCCCGCCCTGCAGTCCGTCGTACGGGCGATGGGACAGGCCTTCGAGCAGCCGATCCGCTTCACCCGAGAGGGCGGTTCGGGACCGGCGGCCGACCTCCAGGACGTGCTCGACGCCCCCGTGCTCTTCCTGGGCATCTCCGTGCCGTCCGACGGCTGGCACGCGCCGAACGAGAAGGTCGAAATCGATCTGCTCCTCAAGGGAGTCGAGACGACGGCCTACCTGTGGGGCGATCTCGCCGAGAACTGGCACGACGCACACTGAGCCCCGCCTTGTCGACCTTGCAGAACCACCCATTCCATCGGGGGAGTTGGAAGCACCTGTGACCACCTGGACCGACCGCACCGCTGACCGTCCCGTCTCGCTCACCGCACCGAGCGGCATCGATCGCGCAGCCCACCACCGCCTCGACGAGGCCTGGCTCGCCGCCGCCTGGAGCCACCCCACGACACGGGTCTTCGTCGTCTCCGGCGGCCAGGTACTGATCGACGAGACGCCGGACGGCAGCACTGAACTGGTGATGACCCCGTCCTTCGAGGCGCCCCTCACCGAGGCGCACCGCTACTTCCTGGGCACGGACGACGACGGCGTCAGCTACTTCGCCCTGCAGAAGGACTCCCTGCCGGGCCGCATGGACCAGCAGGCGCGCCCCGCGGGTCTGCGCGAGGCGGGACTCCTCCTGTCGCCCCGTGATGCGGGCCTGATGGTGCACGCCGTGGCCCTGGAGAACTGGCAGCGCCTGCACCGCTTCTGCTCGCGCTGCGGCGAGCGCACCGTCATCGCGGCGGCCGGCCACATCCGTCGCTGCCAGGCGTGCGGCGCCGAGCACTACCCGCGTACGGACCCGGCCGTGATCATGCTCGTGACGGACGACCAGGACCGTGCGCTCCTCGGCCGCCAGGTGCACTGGCCCGAGGGCCGCTTCTCGACGCTCGCGGGCTTCGTGGAGCCGGGCGAGTCCATCGAGACGTCGGTGCGGCGCGAGGTCTGGGAGGAGGCCGGTGTCACGGTCGGCGACGTCGAGTACGTCGCGAGCCAGCCCTGGCCGTTCCCCTCCAGCCTCATGCTGGGCTTCATGGCCAGCGCCACGACGTACGAGATCAACGTGGACGGCGAGGAGATCTCCGAGGCCCGCTGGTTCTCCCGGGAAGACCTGCGGGCCGCATTCGAGTCCGGGGAGGTCCTGCCTCCCTACGGGATCTCGATTGCGGCCCGGCTGATCGAGCTCTGGTACGGCAAGCCCCTGCCGAAGCCGGGCACCGTCGGCTAGGGGCCCGTCCGGAGATCGGGCCCCGCCGCTCAGGCGGCCAGCTTCTGCTTCACCTGGGCCAGCGACGGATTCGTCAGCGTCGAGCCGTCCGGGAAGAGAACGGTGGGAACCGTCTGGTTTCCGCCGTTCGCCTTCTCGACGAAGGTCGCGGAATCCGGGTCGTGCTCAATGTTGATCTCGTTGTACGTGATGCCCTCGCGGTCCATCTGGCCCTTGAGCCGGCGGCAGTAGCCGCACCACGTGGTGCTGTACATCGTCACAGTGCCCGGCATGTGTCTCGCGCTCCTTTGTTGCTCGGGGTGCGTCATCGCAATGACCTGAACGTACGTGACCCGGCCACCATTCCCGCATTAGTACGACCGCACCGGCCCCCCTGTGGACAACCGGGCTCACGCGCCTCCGGCGACCTGGCAGCATGGCGGGGTGACAGCAGCAACGCACTCCACCCTCTTCCCGCAGGTCCCGGACTCTGCCGACGCGGTGCTCGCCGGGCTCGACCCCGAGCAGCGCGAGGTGGCCACCGCCCTGCACGGGCCGGTGTGTGTCCTGGCAGGCGCCGGCACGGGCAAGACCCGGGCGATCACGCACCGGATCGCCTATGGCGTGCGCGCCGGAATCCTCCAGCCCGCCAGCGTGCTCGCCGTCACGTTCACCAACCGCGCGGCGGGCGAGATGCGCGGCCGCCTCCGCCAGCTCGGCGCCTCCGGGGTCCAGGCGCGTACGTTCCACTCCGCCGCCCTGCGCCAGCTCCAGTTCTTCTGGCCGAAAGCAGTCGGCGGCCAGCTGCCGCGGATCGTCGACCGCAAGATCAAGCTCGTCGCGGACGCCGCGGCCGCCTCCCGCATCCGCCTCGACCGCAATGAACTGCGCGACGTGACGAGCGAGATCGAGTGGTCCAAGGTCACCCAGACCGTCCCCGCGGACTATGCGGCCGCCGCCGCGAAGTCCGGCCGCCTGATCCCCCGGGACTCGGCGGAGATCGCCCAGATCTACGGGGCGTACGAAGATCTCAAGCGCGACCGCTCCGTCATCGACTTCGAGGACGTCCTGCTCCTGGCCGTCGGCATCCTCCAGGACCGCCACGACATCGCCGACCAGGTCCGCGCCCAGTACCAGCACTTCGTGGTCGACGAGTACCAGGACGTCAGCCCGCTCCAGCAGCGTCTCCTTGAGCTGTGGCTCGGTGACCGCGACAGCCTCTGCGTCGTCGGCGACGCCAGCCAGACGATCTACTCCTTCACCGGCGCGACCCCCGACCACCTGCTGAACTTCCGCACCCGCCACCCCGGGGCGACGGTCGTCAAGCTCGTCCGGGACTACCGCTCCACGCCCCAGGTCGTCCACCTCGCCAACGGCCTGCTCTCCCAGGCCCGCGGTCGCGCCGCGGACCACCGCCTCGAACTGATCTCCCAGCGCGACGCCGGAGCCGAACCGTTCTACACGGAGTACGCGGACGAGCCCGCCGAGGCCGAAGGTGCCGCCCGCCGCATCCGCGCCCTCATCGCCGACGGCACCCCGGCGAGCGAGATCGCCGTCCTGTTCCGCACGAACTCCCAGTCCGAGATCTACGAGCAGGCGCTCGCCGACGCCGGTGTGGCCTACCAGCTGCGCGGCGCCGAGCGCTTCTTCGAGCGCACCGAGGTCCGGGAGGCGGGCGCGGCCCTGCGCGGCGCGGCCCGCTTCGGGGGCAACGACTCCCTGCTCGACGACGTCGTCGACCTGCCCTCGCAGGTGCGGGCCGTGCTCTCCACGAAGGGCTGGACGACCCAGCCCCCGGCGGGCTCCGGCGCGGCCCGCGACCGCTGGGAGTCCCTGGCGGCCCTGGTGCGCCTCGCCGAGGACTTCGCGCGGGCCAAGCCCGACGCGACGCTCTCCGACCTCGTGGGGGAGCTCGACGAGCGCGCCAACGCCCAGCACGCGCCGACCGTCGAGGGCGTCACCCTCGCCTCGCTGCACGCCGCCAAGGGCCTGGAGTGGGACGCCGTCTTCCTGGTCGGTCTCGCCGAGGGCATGATGCCGATCACGTACGCCAAGACCGACGAGCAGGTGGAGGAGGAGCGCCGCCTCCTGTACGTGGGCGTCACCCGGGCCCGTCTCCACCTCTCCCTCTCCTGGGCACTGTCCCGCTCGCCGGGCGGTCGCGCCGGACGCCGGCCCAGCCGCTTCCTGGACGGGCTGCGCCCGGGCTCGGGGGCGGGCACCGGAGCGCGTGCCGCGGGCGGCGGACCCGGCGGTGTCGAGCGCGGCACCGGCGGCGAGGAGAGCGGCGGCAGCCGGAGCCGCCGAAGGACGGGCAGGTCACCGGCCCGGTGCCGGGTCTGCGGGCGGTCCCTGACCGACGCGGGCGAGATGAAGCTGATGCGGTGCGAGGACTGCCCGTCCGACATGGACGAAGGGCTCTACGAACGGCTTCGGGAGTGGCGTTCGGGCCAGGCGGAGCTCCTCGGACAGCCCGCGTACTGCGTGTTCACGGACAAGACCTTGATCGCCATCGCGGAGGCCTCGCCCGACGAGGAGGGCGAGCTGGCCCGGATCCCGGGCGTCGGCGTGCGCAAGCTCAACCGATTCGGATCTGATGTCCTCGCCATCTGTGCAGGTGAGGAGCGTGTAAGGGGCGCCGATGGCAACTGATTCAAACTCGTCGAAAAAATAGTTTGCGCATGCGCAAGGAAGACCCATAGGTTCTTAAGCACGGGAACGGCGGCTTCTCCGAAGCCCTCGCCCCGTGCTGTACTTAATAGCCCGCAGGATCGGTTCCGGCCGATCCCATAGACGCCGAGAGGAGGCGATTCCAGTGATCAGCATCAACGAGAGCTTCATCAGCACCGTGAAAATGACCGATCGCTCGGTCGTCGCTTCCTGCCTGCTCGGCTTCTCGAACCTGGGCACCGGTCTGTCCGGTGGCATCGCTGCCGCCGCCATCCGTCCGGAGTCCTCCGTCCTGCCTCTGTCCCTCCCGCGGAACGCTCGCACCGCTCTCAACGTGCAGCCGATGCGTGAGGTCAATGAAGGCAGCGGACGAGCGACCAAGGCACCGGAAGCAGTAGTGACGGCACAGGCGCAGGCCTATGCCTTTGCCGCAGCCGGTGCCGGATCCAAGAAGCAGACGAAGCAGCACCAGAACCACACGATGTGGGCCTTCCGTGGGCTCGAACCCTGGAGTGATCCAGTCTGATCCTCGATCAGACCGGCGCCTTCAGGGCCGCGGAACCCCACCCGGGATCCGCGGCCCTTCTGTTTTCCCCAAAACGGGATGACGGAGCGAAGGGGCCGAGCAAGACCCGGTACCAGCCGCCAACCGGCCGACCCAGGCCGGCACGACCAGACGAGGAAAACACCACCGTGCAACTCGAAGCGCACGCCCCGTCCGTACCGCCTTCAGAGACTCTCCCCCCGCCCGCTCCCACGGAGGACCCGACCTTGACTCCCCTCACTGCGCTCACCGCGCTCGACGACGCCATCGAGAACCTCGGCGTACCCGTCCCGTGCCGTGCCTACGACCCGGAGGTCTTCTTCGCCGAGTCGCCCGCCGACGTCGAGTACGCCAAGTCCCTCTGCCGTACCTGCCCGCTGATGGAGGCCTGCCTGGCCGGCGCCAAGGAGCGGCGTGAGCCGTGGGGCGTCTGGGGCGGCGAGCTCTTCGTCCAGGGTGTGGTCGTTGCCCGCAAGCGTCCGCGTGGCCGTCCGCGCAAGAACCCGGTCGCCGCATGAACACCGCCGGAACAATCGATCGCCCCCTGACGCACGACCCCAAGAAGCAGGCCCCGATGAAGGCAGCCACCGCCGAGCCCGCAGGCTCCGCCACCCCGGACTTCACCACCACCGGCGCGAACGACTCGCGTCAGAACAGGACCCGCGAGATGCAACTCATCCCAGAAGCCTTGGCTCGTGCGCATATGCACGAACGCATGCGTGAGGCCGAGGCCCAACGCCCCGCCGCCCGTGTGATGGCGGCCCGCCGGATGCAGCGCCGCGCCGAGCGCGCGTCGCTGCGCGCCAGGCGCGCGCTCGCCATGGCCGTCATGCAGTGACGAGTCGTCAGGCGCAACCGCGTAGCTGACATAGCTTCACCAAGATGCCCGCGGGGGCCGGTCCGAACGGACCGGCCCCCGCGGTGCGTTGTGCCGGGCGAACCTCCGGGAGCGACGATATGGTCGCCGGGTGGACCAGCAGACTCCTCAGCCCGCGGGCAGCGAGAATGCCGAGAATCTCGTGTGCTCCCGCTGCGGCACCGTCGCCGAAGGCGCGCCGCCCACCTGGACCTGCTCCGTGGAGAACGGCGCCCGTCACTACTTCTGCGACTCCTGCGCCCGCGAGAACCTCAGAGCAATCGAGAGCCGGCTCGACTCCTCCTGGTGGTGACGTCCACCGGGTGGTGAGGGCCGGCCCCCAGACCTCAGGCCTCGGCCGCCGGGTCTTCCTCCTGAGGCTCCTGCTCCTCCGACTCCTCCTCCAGGAAGCCCGGCAGCCACTCCTCGAGCTCGTCCCGCATCCGCACCGTCGCCCCGAGCTGACAGAGCACCCCTATCGTGCTCAACGTCACACGATGGATCAGCAGGTACGACGGCGGGAGATTCAGCCGCTTGCCCAACTGGTAGGCGGGGGAGCGGGGATCGGCCACCCGCGCGGCCTGGCCGCGCATCCAGCCGCGGGTGAAGGTGAACTCCTCCACCAGCATCGGTTCGATGATCGGCAGCAGATAGTCGAGCACCGCGTCCGGTTCGAGCTCCACGGACTCCTGGACGAAGTCCTCCTCGCGCAACATCGCGTAGACCGCGTCGGCCTCGCCGTCGAGCGTCATCCGCAGGGAACGGCCGATGGTCGGCGGGAGCCCGCCGGGCAGCCGGTCCACCGTTCCGAAGTCGAGAACCCCGAGCCGCCAGCCGTCCTTCTCGTCGGGCAGCAGACGGAAGTTGCCCGGATGCGGGTCGGCGTGCAGCAGGCCCGTGCGCGCCGGACCCGAGAAGAGGAAGCGGGCGAGGAGCTGTCCCGCCCGGTCGCGCTGCTCCTGGGAGCCGTCCGCGATCACGTCCGAGAGGGGGATCCCGTCCATCCACTCGGTCACCAGGACCTGCTCGCACTGATGCACCACATCGGGCACCGCGACATCCGGATCGTCCGCGAACTCCTCGGCGTGCGCCTGCTGCGCCTGGGCCTCCAGGCTGTAGTCGAGCTCCTCGGAGACCCGGTCGCGCAGCTCCGCGATGAGCGGCTTGATGTCCATGCCCGGAATCAGCGGCCCCAGAAGTCGGGCGAACCGGCTGAGCTGGTTCAGGTCGGAGAGCAGCGCTTCGCCCGCCCCCGGATACTGCACCTTGACCGCGACCTCGCGCCCGTCCGCCCACACCGCCCGGTGGACCTGTCCTATCGAGGCGGCCGCGGCCGGCTTGTCCTCAAACTCCAGGAACAGCGCGCGCCAGTCCTCGCCGAGCCGCTCCGCGAGCACGGCGTGCACGGTGCGCGTAGGCATCGGCGGAGCCGCTTCCTGCAGCTTCGTCAGCGCGGCGCGATAGGGCCCCGCGACCTCCTCCGGCAGCGCCGACTCGAAGACCGACAGCGCCTGGCCGAACTTCATGGCCCCGCCCTTGAGCTCGCCGAGGACCTTGAACAGCTGATCCGCCGTGCGCTGTTGCAGCTCACGGCCGACGATCTCCGCCGACTTGCCCCCGATCCGCTTGCCGAGCCCCCAGGTCGCCCGCCCGGCGAAGCCGAGTGGCAGCGCGGCCAGTTTGGCGGTACGGGTTACCGCCTTCCGGGGAAGATCAGACATGCGCCCCTCCAAGTCCCAGACAGCCACGCCCTCGCAGGCGGTTACCCGGCCATTGTGTCGTGCGGCTCCTCGTCCCCGGCGGGGTGTTCCCCGTTATCCACCTCACCCGCCCCACATGGGCACGTGAGATGGGGTGGCACCGGCCGTGCATGCCAGTCGAATCCGGGCACGGACGCCTCCCAGCGAACCCCCGCGCCCGCCGGTGCCGCCCCGTCCAGAAAGGCCAGGGCATGCGCCGCGGCGAGGCCGGCGACCGTGGTCGACAGCGCCAGATCACAGGCGTGAACATGGCGCGCGCGTCCCGAACGCCACTGCGCCAGCATGCGCGGCCAGGTCGGATCCCGGTCGGCGCGATCCAGTGCCAGACAGTTCGCGCAGGCTGTCATCCCCGGCAAGACGAGCGGCCCGACCACTCCGGTTCCCTCGATCACCCCCGCATAGAGATGAGGCGTCCCCGATGCGACGAGCGGCTCGGCGGTGAGCGGGTCGGGCGCGTGAACGGCGAGGCCGTCCCGCGGGGCGATGATCACGAGGGAGAGACCCGGCTCCCCTTCGGCCGGCGCCCCCGCTTCCCTCCGGCCCCGGCGGGGCGGCCGGTCCGGAGCCGACTGCCGCACGAGCCGCCGCGCTGCCGCGTCCCTGCGGTCGCCGACCGCTTCGGCGGGCAGACCGCCCGGCGCCACGTCCCAGGGCTCGACGACTCCTCCCTCCATCACGTCGACCTGCCCCACGCCGGCACCGGAGAGGACCGAGGCCACCACCGCCCCCACCCGGCCCGCTCCCCGCACCTGCACCCGCATCGCGCGACGCGCCGCCAGCCTCCGCATCCCGTCACCCGGTTCGCGGGTCACGACCGACAGGGTGGCCAGATCCGGGCGCAGCCGGTCCATGGCCGATGTCCTCCTGCGCAGGGCGTCGGCCGCCGCACCGCCGCCCGTCGCGTCATCGAGGAGCCCGGCTCTGGACAGCCGCCGCACCAGCTTGTCCACGTGATCGCCGGGCAGGCCCATCCGCTTGCCCTCGGCACGCAGGAGCGGCAATCCGCGCGTCCCGTCCAGGAGCTGGAGAAAGCTGCTCGTCGCCGTGTCCACCGGTCCGAGCGTCAGGGCATGGGCGGGCGCCACGCCGAACTGGATCGTGTTCAGATCGCGCCAGCCGCGCCGCAGCGCCGGTTTCAAGATCGGATGCATGGTCTTCGTCCCCCGTGTCTCGCCGGCTCTGTCCCCGTCCGCATCACCGGTCATCAGCCAGAATGCCCGCCCCGGCGAACAGTCGCGGAACGTTGTCCACAGGCAGGGGGTATTCGTCGTACTAATCGATCGCACGGGGAGCGATACCCCGCCGAACCGTCCCGGAGGCGGGACTTCCCCCATACCCAGCGGGTAACGTCGGGGCGTGCCCGCCGACCCACTGCACCGCGCCGGAAACCCACAGCGCAGCACGACCAGCCCGCCGTCACCCGGCTCGGGGACGAGCGCGGTCGAGGTCAGGCGGAGCGCCCGCCGCCGCAGAACGGTCTCCGCGTACCGAGAGGGCGATCGCACCGTCGTGCTCATCCCCGCCCGGATGTCCGAGGCCGAGGAGAAGCGCTGGGTCAGCGTCATGCTCGACAAGCTCGCGGCCCAGGAGAGCAAACGCGTCCTGGGCGACGCGGAGCTCGCCGAGCGCGCCGAGCGCCTTTCCGAGCAGTACTTCGGCGGTCGGGCCAGGCCCACGTCCGTTCGCTGGGTCACGAACCAGAACACCCGCTGGGGCTCGTGCACCCCGTCGGAGGGCAGCATCCGTCTTTCGCACCGGCTGCAGGGCATGCCCGAGTACGTCGTCGACTACGTCCTCGTCCACGAGCTCGCGCATCTCCTCGTCCCCGGTCACGGCCCCGACTTCTGGCAGCTCCTTGAGGCCTATCCCCGTACGGAGCGGGCTCGCGGGTACCTCGAAGGTGTGGTCGCGGCCGACCGGCTGCCCCATCTGCCCGCTGCCCGCGACGAGTGAACTTCCGCCGGGCGCGGAGGTTGTGTACCGGGTCTGTACCGGCTTGGTCCGCTGTCAGGGATTGCGGTTAGCCTGACGCGACGCATTTACATTCGGGATGGGGGACGGTCGTTACGTATGGCCAGGGAATTCCAACGCGGCCACAAGGCCAAGATCAGTGACCTCACCGCAGGGACCGATCTGTACGTAGGTGTGCAGATCTCCGCCCCCGGGCTGAGCTTCGACATCAGCTGCTTCGGCCTGGACGCGGACGAGCGCCTGTCGGACGACAGTTACTTCATCTTCTTCAACCAGCCGAAGTCGCCCGAGGAGTCCATCCAGCTCCTCGGCGCGCAGGCGGGCGACACGGAGTCCTTCCGGGTCACGCTCGACCGGATCCCGGCGCAGATCCAGAAGCTGTCGTTCACCGCGACGATCGACGGCGCCGGACAGATGTCGCAGGTCGCCCCCGGGTACATCCGGATCGTCGCCGGCGGCGAGGAAGTGGCCCGCTACTCCTTCAACGGCGCCGAGTTCTCGACCGAACGTGCCGTCATGCTGGGCGACTTCTATATGAAGGACGTCTGGCGGTTCGCCGCGATCGGCCAGGGCTTCGACGGCGGTCTCGACGCGCTCCTGAAGAACTTCGGCGGCGAGGTCGCCGAGGAGGAGCCCGCGCCGCAGGCACCGCAGGCCACCGGCGCCCCGTCGTTCGCGCCGCCCGCCCAGGCCACCACGCCGCCCGCGTTCGGAGCTCCGGCGACACCCGCGCAGACCCCGGCCCCGGCTCCCGCCCCAGCCCCTGCCCCCGCGCCCGCGCCCGCCCAGAACTTCGCGCCGCCGCAGGGCTCCACTCCGCCGCCCGCCCAGGCCCCCGACCCGTCGGTGCACGCGGCGCAGACGATCATCGCGCCGATGACCCCGCCGCAGGGCGGCACCGTGCCGCCCCCGCCGGCCCCCGCGCCGTACGGTCAGCCCGGCCAGCAGCCGCAGCAGCCGCAGCAGCCGCAGCAGCCGCAGCAGCCGCAGTTCGGCCAGGTCCCCGGCCAGTCGGCGCCCCCGCCGCCCGGATACGGCCAGCAGCCGAGCGCCCCGATGCCTCCCGGCTACGGCCAGCAGCCCTCCGGCCAGTTCCCCGGTCAGCCCGCCGCCCCTTCCCCGTACGGAGCCGGCGTCCCCCAGGGCGCTCCGCAGGCCGGCGGCGTGGCAGCGGCTCTCGCCGCGTACCGCGAGGCCCCCACCGGGCAGCGCTGGACGCAGCAGAACGAGAAGCTGGTCCGCGTCGACCTCGGCGTCAGCGAGCAGGCCGTGCTCGCCCGGCAGGGCAGCATGGTGCTCTACCAGGGCAAGGTCGAGTTCAGCTACAAGGGCGCGGGCTTCGCGGGCCGCGTCGTGGGCAACGCGACCGGCCAGGAGATGCAGCTGATGCGCTGCTCCGGCCGCGGCCAGGTCTTCCTCGCCGAGGAAGCCACCCACCTGCACCCCATCGAGCTCCAGGGGGACGCGATCTGCGTCTCCGCGGAGAACGTCCTCGCGTTCGACGAGTCGCTCCAGCACGAGGTGCGCAGGATCGAGGGCCACGGCATCCCCGGTGGCGCGCTGTTCGTCATGCAGTTCCAGGGCAGCGGCACGGTCATCGTCAAGACGCACGGCGTGCCCGTCGTCCTGCCCGTCACGCCCACGACGTTCGCCGACTGCCACGCCGTGGTCGCCTGGTCGGCGGCGGCACAGGCGATCGTCTCCAGCCAGGTCCGGGCGCGCAGCAACGCGTACGCGGGCTCCACGGGGGAGAGCGTGAACCTCCAGTTCCGGGGTGCGCCCGGGAACTTCATCATCGTCCAGCCGTTCGAGGTCTGAGGGAGCCCGTCATGAATCAGCAACTCGCGGGCTTTGCCCCGGCGCCTGTCGCCGCCCGTATGGAGAACCACGGCCACCACATGCTCAAGGTGGCCATGCAGACCGGAAACGACCTCCTCGCGCGCGTGGGCTCGATGGTCGCCTACGAAGGGTTCGTGCAGTACGAGCCCAACCCGCCCGCCGTGCGGCAGATCGCACGGGAGTGGATGACCGGCGAGGGCGCACCTCTGATGAAGTGCTCCGGAGACGGCCTGCTGTATCTCGCCGACTACGGGGCCGACGTCGTCGTCATCAATCTGGCGGGCGACTCGCTCTCGGTGAACGGCACGAACCTCCTCGCCTTCGACACGTCCCTGCAGTGGGGCGTCGAGCGGGTCAAGGGCATGGCCAAGTTCGCCGGGCAGGGCCTGTGGAACATCAAGATCTCCGGCCAGGGCTGGGTGGCGCTGACCTCCCGCGGCACCCCGATCGTCGTCGACTGCGGACGCGGCGAGGACGAGACGTACGTCGACCCGGACGCCCTGATCGCCTGGTCCCCGAACCTCAAGGTGAAGGGCAAGCGCAGCTTCAAGGCCGGTTCGCTCATCGGGCGCGGCAGTGGCGAGGCCTACCAGATGGGCTTCTCCGGCGAGGGCATCGTCGTCGTACAGCCCAGCGAGGACAGCACCGACCGTCTCCGAGCCCGGGGCTGAGGGGGAGCAACACACCATGCAGAGCCCACTTTTCGCGCACACCGAGCAGCAGACTCAGGAGCGCTACACCGTCCAGAACCCGCAGCTGCTGCGGGTCGCCCTGGAGGGGCGTGACGACGTCCTGGCCCGCAAGGGCGCCATGGTCGCCTACCAGGGGCTGATCGAGTTCGACGCCGAGTACCAGAGCCAGGGCAACCAGCGGGCCCGCGCGCACACCGGCGAGGGCCTCGACCTCATGCGCTGCCACGGCCAGGGCACGGTCTATCTCGCCAACCTCGCCCAGTACATCCACGTGGTGGATGTGGACCAGGACGGCCTGACCGTGGACAGCAGCTATGTCCTCGCGCTCGACTCGTCGCTGACCCACCAGGTCATCGCGGTGGACAGCCAGTACGGAATCTCCGGCTCCGGCAAGTACCAGCTCAACATCACGGGCCGCGGCAAGGTCGCCCTGATGACCTCGGGGCAGCCGCTGATGCTGCGGGTCACGCCGGACCAGTACGTGAACGCCGACGCCGACGCGATCGTCGCCTGGTCGAACGGTCTGCGGGTGCAGATGCAGGCCCAGACGCACTCCTCCGGAGTGTGGCGGCGCCGCGGCAACACCGGTGAGGGCTGGGAGCTCAGCTTCATGGGCCAGGGCTACGCCCTCGTCCAGCCGAGCGAGATGCTGCCGCCCCAGAACGCCGTCATCGGGCAGGGCGCCCGTGCCCAGTACGGCATGGGCCAGCAGGGCGCCCGTGGGCAGAACCAGGGCAACGTCTGGAGTTGAGGCGGTGCGCGCGTAAGGGGCGGTCGCCCATGAGGACCGCCCCTTACCCATGCCGTGGTGTCACCCCTGGAGGCGCGCCCTCGTGGCCTCCACCAGGCGTACGACCGACTCGTCGGCGACCTCCGCCACCTCGTCGTAGGCGAACCAGCGCAGGTCCAGGGACTCGTCGCTGATCGCCTCGACGGCATCGGCGGGGGCGAGCGCCGCGTACTGCACGTCCAGGTGCTGCGTGCAGGGGCCCGGAATCGGATGCCGGTCCAGGCGGACGGGGCCGCCCGGAAGAAGGGTCAGGCCCGGCACCCCGGACTCCTCCGTCGCCTCACGCAGCGCCGCCGCGGCAAGTGTCGGGTCACCCGGCTCGCAGTGGCCGCCCATCTGCAGCCACATCCGCAGCTTCTTGTGGAGGGTCAGCAGCACCCGCCCGCGCTCCGCGTCGATCACCAGGGCGCTGGCCGTCACATGGCCGTCCGTACAGGCCTTCCACAGGCCGTCCTCGGGGTGGGCGGCGAGATGGTCCAGGTAGTACTGGCGCAGCTCTTCCTGGTCCTCGTAGCCCTTCAGTACGAGGACCGCGTCGTCGTGAAGGGTCACTTGTCGCTGTCGCCCTCGGAGTCGTCCCGGGTGCCGCCGTCTTCCTCGGTGTTCTTCTTGAGGTCCGGCTTGGCGGAGCCGCCCGCGGCCTCGCCGAGCATCTTGTCCAGCTCGGAGAAGTCCAGCTGCTCGTGGTGCACGAAGCCGTCCGGGTCGTCCAGGTCCGAGGCCGTCGGCAGCATGTCCGGGTGGGCCCACAGGCCGTCACGGCCGTCCACGCCGCGCGCGTCCGTGAGCGAGGCCCACAGGCGCGAGGCGTCCCGCAGCCGGCGCGGGCGCAGCTCCAGACCGATGAGCGTGGCGAAGGTCTGCTCCGCGGGGCCGCCCGTCGCACGGCGGCGGCGCAGCGTCTCGCGGAGGGCGTCGGCGGACGACAGGCGGGGCTTGGCCGCCGCGTGCAAGACCGCGTCCACCCAGCCCTCGACGAGCGCGAGAGCCGTCTCCAGGCGGGCCAGGGCGGCCTTCTGAGCGGGAGTGTCCTCCGGCTGGAACATGCCCTGCTGGAGTGCTTCCTGAAGCTGCTCGGGGTTCTGCGGGTCGAGCTGGCCGACCACGTCCTCCAGCTTGGCCGTGTCGACCTTGATGCCGCGGGCGTACCCCTCGACCGCGCCGAACAGGTGCGAGCGCAGCCACGGCACGTGGGCGAAGAGCCGCTGGTGGGCGGCCTCGCGCAGCGCCAGGTAGAGCCGGACCTCCTCCTGTGGGACGCCCAGGTCCTTGCCGAAGGCCTCGACGTTCACCGGAAGCAGGGCGGCCTTGCCGGCCGGGCCGAGCGGCAGGCCGATGTCGGTGGAGCCGACGACCTCGCCCGCGAGCACGCCCACGGCCTGGCCGATCTGCTGGCCGAACATGGCGCCGCCCATGGAGCGCATCATCCCGATCAGCGGGCCCGCCATGGCCTGCATCTCCCCGGGGAGCACGTCACCCATGGCGAGGCCGACGCGCTCGGCGACCGGGTCGACCAGCTCCTTCCACACCGGGAGGGTCGCCTCGACCCACTCCGCGCGGCTCCAGGCCACGGCGAGGCCGGAGCCCGAGGGCAGCGACGTCGCGTCGTCCAGCCACAGGTCGGCGAGGCGGATGGCCTCCTCGACCGCGCCGCGCTCCGTGGGACCGACGCTCGCGTCCTTGGTGCCGTCGGGCGTCCCCTGGGAGACGGTCTGGCGGGCGATGTCCTTGGCCATGTCCCAGTTCACCGGGCCGCCCTCGTACGAGAGCATCTGGCCGAGCTGCTGGAACGCGGCGCCCAGGTCGTTCGGGTTCATCGAACCGAACATCGCGGCGAACGGATTGTCACCGCCGGAGCCGCCGGGGCCGCCCGCGCCGGGCAGGCCGAAGCCGAAGGGGTTCGCAGGGCCGCCGGAACCTTGTCCCCCGCCCTGGCCCCCTCCGGGGGTGTCCTTCTTCTTGCCCTCGTCGCCGTTCTCCGGCTCCTCCGGCGGAAGGCCGAATCCGAATGGGGTGTCACTCACGGGATTCCTCGGCTCGTCAGGCCGCCGGTACGGTTCCGGCGGCGGCTGCCTTACAACACCACCCAGCGTAGACACCGTGACGGGATCGGGCCTCAGTGCTCCGCCGACTCATGGCCTGCGGCAGGATGGATGCCACCTGGTACGTACGCGTCATTCGCGTATCTACTGAAGACAACCGCTGGAGACGCCTGGTGAGTTCCCCAGATCCACAGGTTCGCGCAGCGCGAAACCTTTCTACTCCGGCCCCCGTCCGAGGGCCCGTGGTCGCCGTCACCGGCGCCGCCTCCGGCGTGGGCGCGCTCCTGACCGAGCGCCTGGCCGCGTCCGAGGAGATCAAGCAGGTCGTTGCCATCGACGAGCGGCGGGGCGAGTGCGCCCAGGCCCAGTGGCACATCCTGGACGTCAGGGACCCGGCCATCGCCGAGAAGCTGCGGGGCGCGGACGTCGTGGTCCACCTCGCGCTCGATCTCGACCTGGAGACGGACGCCGCGGCCCGTACGGCCTACAACGTGCGGGGCACGCAGACCGTGCTGACGGCCGCCGCCGCGGCCGGTGTCCACCGTGTCGTGCTCTGCACGTCGGCGATGGTCTACGGAGCACTGTCCGACAACGAACTACCCCTCTCCGAAGACTCCGAATTGCGCGCCACCGCGGAGGCGACCGGCGTCGGTGACCTCCTTGAGGTGGAGCGCCTCGCCCGGCGCGCGCCCCGGGCCCACCCCGGTCTGAACGTCACCGTGGTGCGGCCGGCGATCCTGGTGGGCGGCACGGACACCGCGCTCACGCGGTACTTCGAGTCGCCCCGGCTGCTCGTGGTGGCGGGCTCCCGGCCCGCCTGGCAGTTCTGCCACGTCGAGGACCTGTGCAGCGCCCTCGAGTACGCCGTCCTGGAGAAGGTCGACGGGGAGCTCGCCGTCGGCTGCGACGGCTGGCTCGAACAGGAAGAGGTCGAGGAGCTCAGCGAGATCCGGCGCATGGAGCTGCCCTCCACGGTCGCCCTGGGCGCCGCCGCGCGGCTGCACCGGATCGGTCTCACCCCGTCTCCGGCCGGTGACCTCGCGTACACGATGTACCCGTGGGTGGTCAGCGTCAGCAGGCTGCACGACGCGGGCTGGCGGCCGCAGTGGACCAACGAGGAGGTCCTCGCGGAGCTGCTCGAGGAGGTCGCGGGACGCCGGACCGTGGCAGGCCGCAGGCTCGGCCGCAAGGACGCGACGGCCGCGGGCGCCGCGGGTGCGACGGTCGCGCTGCTGGGCGCCGCCGCGGTGGTGCGACGCGCGCGGAAGGCGCGGCGGCGGATCTGACACGCGGCGGGGTCCTGTCCGCGGGCCTGTAGAGAGCTCCAACGCGGCACGCGCGGGTGCCGGGTGAAAGCGCTATTCCGTGATGTCCGTGCCGTGCGGCACCATGGCCGCATGGCACGCACCACGAATGACCACCCCGGCGAGCAGGCCGCACAGGACCCCGTCAGGCTCCTCGCGATCCGTGACGCACCGCTCTCGCTGGACGAGGTCTTCCGGGCCGTCGGCGACGACGCCGCCGGCGGCACGGCGCTCTTCGTGGGCACCGTGCGCAATCACGACGGCGGTGCGGACGTCGACGAGCTCGGCTACTCGACCCACCCGACGGCCGAGGCAGAGATGCGCAGGGTGGCCGAGAAGGTCGTCGCCGAGTACCCGGTGCGTGCGCTGGCCGCCGTCCACCGCGTCGGCGACCTGGCGGTGGGCGACCTCGCGGTCGTCGTGGCGGTCTCCTGCCCGCACCGCGCGGAGGCCTTCGCCGCCTGCCGCAAGCTGATCGACGACCTCAAGCACGAGGTGCCGATCTGGAAGCACCAGCGCTTCTCCGACGGCCAGGAGGAGTGGGTCGGCGCCTGCTGAGCCCTTCGGGTGGGCCGATGGCCTCGTGCCGTCCCATCCGGCCAGTTGGCCCCAAGAGCTTCCAGTTGCGTAACCCGACCCCTGGCGTGAGCGTTGTCGGAGCGGATGGTTAATCTGCTGATCAGTCAGTTGTGGTCGCTCAAGGGGTCGGGAGGTCGACATGGCATCACTTGCCTGGTTGCTGATTCCGCTTGCGGCAGCTGTCGGTGCGGGGCTGTGGGGCGGCTGGGCGGCGCGCAACCGCAAGTCCGGCAAGACCGGCGACCACAGCGAGCTGAACGGCTACGCGGCCTTCCGTGAGGCGATGGACAAGTCCCACTCGGGAACCTGAGGTCACGGGCTCCGAAGGCCTCTGGGGGCCCTGTGAGCCCCGTACGGACTGGCCCCAGCGGTGCACTGACAGGCAGGTCCCGTACTGTCGTTCCATGCCACGCCGCACCGCGACGATGCTCGCCTCCACCCTGATGCTGATCGCGCTGCTCTGCGCCGGAGTGCTCATCAAAGTGCCGTACTCGGAGATGTCCCCGGGGCCGACGGTGAACACCCTCGGCGACCACGGCGGCGAGCCGGTGCTGCAGATCTCCGGCCACAAGACGTACCCGACGACCGGTCACCTCAACATGACGACGGTCCGGGTCACGAGTGCCGACTACAACATGAACATCGCGGAGGCCGTGTACGGCTGGCTGGCCCACGACAACATCGTGGTGCCGCACGACACCCTCTACCCGAACGGCAAGACCGAGCAGCAGTCGAGCCAGGAGAACGCCGAGGAGTTCAGCCAGTCCCAGGAGAGCGCCAAGGTCGCGGCGCTCAAGGAGCTGGACATCCCGGTGAAGTCCCAGGTCGTCGTCTCCACCGTCTTCAAGGACAGCCCCGCCGAGGGCAAGCTCCACGCGGGCGACGTCATCCGGAAGGTGGACGGCACGCCCGTCAAGGAGATGGCGGACGTCGCCAAGCTGGTCACCAAGCGCAAGGCGGGCCAGGAAGTCGTCTTCAGCGTCGTCCCCGTCAAGGAGGCCGCCGCGGCCGAGAAGGCCGGCAAGGAGCCGACCCGGACCGACGAGATCAAGATCACCACGCAGAAGGCCGAGGACGACGGCCGCGCGGTCGTCGGCATCAAGGCGGGCACCGACCACACGTTCCCGTTCACCATCGACATCAAGCTCGCCGACGTCGGCGGCCCCAGCGCCGGACTGATGTTCGCGCTCGGCATCGTCGACAAGCTGACCCCGAACGACCTCACCGGCGGCAATTTCGTGGCCGGCACCGGCACGATCGAGGACAACGGCAAGGTCGGCCCGATCGGCGGCATCGGCATGAAGACGGTCGGCGCGCGCGCCAAGGGCGCCAAGTACTTCCTGACGCCGAAGGACAACTGCGCCACGGCGGCCAAGGACGTCCCGGACGGCCTGACGCTGGTCAAGGTGGACACGATCGACGACGCGGTCGACTCCCTCAACGACATCCGCAAGGGCGACACCGCGGACCTGCCCCAGTGCACGGCCAAGAAGTAGACGAAGAAGCAGCAGCACTCGGACAGACGTACGCGGGTGAGGGCGACCCCACCCGCGTACGGGAACAGCGTGGGTGTCAGTCGGCGAACGTGGCCGCCAGCGCTTCGGCAAGCCCCGGAACCAGGTCGGACCCGGTGAGGACCTCGGTGGGCGAGTCCTTCTCGCGCAGCCGCAGGGCCGATTCACGCGCACCGTCACGCAGCACCGCGACCGTCATGCGGACCTCCTGGCGGTCGGGATGCTCGGCCACCCACTTCGCGAGCTGAGCCTCGCCGAGCCCCTCGGGGACGGACGTCTCCGCCGACGGCGGCAGCATCAGGCGCTCCACCGTGAGCGCGCAGCCCACGACGGCGTCCGGCCAGGCGATGGTGCCGAGGAACTCGTCCAGCGGCTTGCCCTCCGGGATCTCCTCCTGCTCGATGGGGGTGAGGCCGGTTTCCTCGGGGGAGTTGTCGAGGCCGAGCTGGTTGGCGAGGCCGGGTTCCTGGGAGCGCAGTCGCGCCGTGTCGACGAGCGCGAAGAGGCGTGCGGGCCGGTCCCAGCCGAGGCCGGACGCGTACTCATCGATCTCGAGTACGGCACGGGTGAGGGGGCTCGCTGCCATGGGAGTGTTGGACATGGTCACAATCCTGCCTCGTTAGTCCCCGGAAACGGGAACCGAGTAAAGCGTGAGTAAGTTGCATAGGTGTGGGTCCACGATCACAGGACCCTGACGGATCAACAGAATCAACATCGAACTTCGAGGTGCGCACCTTGGCTTTCCAGATGCCGGACCGCGGCGGAGGCCCGACGGGGCCACGGATCAGAGTGGGCCGACCGTCCCGTCGCGTCCGGACCCTGCTCATGACATTGGGCATCCTGGCTGTTCTCGCCATGGTGTTCGTCATGTTCGCGGGGTTCTGGACGGACTGGCTCTGGTACCGCTCGGTCAACTATTCGTCGGTCTTCACGACGACCCTGTGGACCAAGATCGGCCTGTTCTTCGTCTTCGGCCTGCTGATGGCGGCCGCGGTCGGACTGAACATCTGGCTGGCGCACCGGCTGCGCCCGCCGCTGAGTGCCATGTCGATGGAGCAGCAGAGCCTCGACCGGTACCGCATGAGCATCGCGCCGTACAAGAAGTGGCTGCTGCTCGGCATCGCCACGCTCGTCGGCCTGATCGCGGGCGCGTCCGCGGCGGGACAGTGGCGCACCTGGCTGCTGTGGGTGAACGGCGTCTCCTTCGGCCAGAAGGACCCGCAGTTCCACCTGGACGTGTCGTTCTTCGCGTTCGACCTGCCCTGGTACCGCTTCCTGCTCGGCTTCGGCTTCGCGGCCACCGTGCTCTCCCTGATCGCCGCCGCCCTCACGCACTACCTGTACGGCGGGCTGCGCATCACCAGCCCCGGCGCGCGTGCCACGGCCGCGTCCACCGGGCATCTGTCGGTGCTGCTCGGCGTCTTCGTGACGCTCAAGGCAGTGGCGTACTGGCTCGACCGGTACGGCCTCGCGGTGAAGTCCAGTGACTTCAAGGCGACGGGCAACTGGACGGGCCTTCGCTACGTGGACGCGAACGCGTACCTCCCGGCGAAGACCATCCTGTTCTGCATCGCCGTCATCTGCGCGCTGCTCTTCTTCGGGACGCTCTGGCGCCGCACCTGGCAGCTGCCGGTCATCGGCTTCGGCCTGATGGTCCTCTCCGCCATCCTCATCGGCGGTCTGTACCCGGCCATCGTGCAGAAGTTCCAGGTCCAGCCGAACGAGCAGGCCAAGGAAGCGCCGTACATCGAGAAGAACATCGAGGCGACGCGGAACGCGTACGGCATCAGCGGCGTGAAGCCCGAGGACTACAAGGGCGCAGGCAAGGCCGACGAGGACCCCAAGAAGAAACGCGACGACGCGGACTCGGCCGCCAACTACCGGCTGAACGACCCGAACATCGTCTCGCCGACGTTCCAGCAGCTGGAGCAGGAGCGCGAGTACTACCGCTTCCCGAAGACCCTGGACGTGGACCGTTACAACGGCCAGGACACCATCGTCGGTCTGCGTGAGCTCAGCCTCGACAAGCTCGACAAGCGCAACTGGATCAACGACCACTTCGCCTACACCCACGGCTACGGCATGGTCACGGCCAAGGGCACGGAGACGAAGAAGGGCTCCAAGGGTGCCCCGGACTTCACGGAGTCCGGTCTGCCGACCAAGGGCAACCTCGGAGAGTACGAGCAGCGGATCTACTACGGCGAGAAGACCACCCAGTACTCGATCGTGGGCGGGCCCCAGAAGGAGCTCGACTACGAAGAGGACGGCGGCGGCCAGAAGACCTACAGCTACAAGGGCGACAGCGGGGTCAACCTCTCCAACCCGATCAACCGTGCCGCGTACGCCGTGTCCTTCGGTGAACCGCAGATGCTGTACTCGGGCGCGATCGGCGACGGGTCGCGGATCCTCTACAACCGCACTCCCAAGGAGCGCGTCGAGTCGGTGGCTCCCTGGCTGACCATCGACGGCGACACGTATCCGACGGTGGTCGACGGCAGGATCCAGTGGGTCGTCGACGCCTACACGACCAGCAACGGCTATCCGTACGCCTCGCGGACCACACTCGGCGACACCACGGCCGACTCGCTGTCCGAGTCCGACGACGCGCGCGCGGTGGTGGCCCAGCAGAACCAGGTCAACTACATCCGCAACTCGGTGAAGGCGACCGTCGACGCGTACACCGGTGAGGTCAAGCTCTACACCTGGGACGACAAGGACCCGGTCCTGAAGACCTGGAAGAAGGCGTTCCCGGGCACCGTCAAGGACAAGGGCGACATCCCCAAGGCGCTGATGGACCACCTGCGCTACCCGCAGGACATGTTCAAGGTGCAGCGCGAGCTCCTGACGCTCTACCACGTCACGGACCCCGGCCAGTTCTACAACGCGAGTGACGCCTGGCAGGTGCCGAACGACCCGACGAAGAAGGACAACAGCGCGGTTCCGCCGTACTACCTGTCCATGAAGGCGCCGGGCCAGACGCAGCAGCAGTTCTCCCTGACGACGACCTTCACCCCCAGCGGGCGGCCGAATCTGCGCGCCTTCATGACGGTCGACGCCGATGCCAGAAGTGAGAACTTCGGCACGATGAAGCTGCTGAGAGTCACGGGCGACGTGGACGGCCCGGAACAGGTCCAGAACAAGCTGAACTCGATGACCGAGGTCGGTAACTTCGTCCGGGACATGAAGGGCGCCGACTCCGACGTCCTCTACGGCAATCTGCTGACCGTGCCACTGGACGACGGGTTCCTGTACGTCGAGCCCGTCTACGTACAGGGGCGCAAGTCGGCGTATCCCCTCCTGAAGAAGGTCGCTGTGTCGTACGGCACGGAGACCGCCTTCGCGGACTCCCTGAGCGACGGCCTCAACCAGGTCTTCGGGGCCGACGGGACCACCAAGCCGCCGGCCGACGACACGGACGAGCCCACCCAGCCGCCCAAGTCGAAGGATCCGACGGTGCAGGCCGCCCTCGACGACGCCCAGAAGGCGTTCGAGGACGGGCAGACGGCCCTGAAGGACGGCGACTGGAAGGCCTACGGCGAAGCGCAGGAGAAGCTCGAGGAAGCCCTGCAGCGAGCCGAGGACGCCCAGGACAAGGCGGGCGAGAAGACCGACAAGAGCGGTGACAAGAACGCCGACAAGGACGGCGACAAGAAGGGCGGCTGACCAGCTGCGAAACACCCCCTCCGCGCCGTGGTACGGTTTGAACACAACGGCGCGGGGTGGAGCAGCTCGGTAGCTCGCTGGGCTCATAACCCAGAGGTCGCAGGTTCAAATCCTGTCCCCGCTACTAAAGAAGAAGGCCCGGATCCTTATCGGATCCGGGCCTTCTTCGTGTGTGACTGGGGTCCGTGGCGTCGTGCGCTGGTCTGTGCGAACGGTGCTCCGCCCGGGGGCAGTTGGGAAAATCGTGTTTGACTTATCTCTCTGTGGGCAAGTCGACAAAACGCTGAAGTGACCTCACTGGCTGCGGTATACCAGGTGTACCCAGGTTGCAGGTGGTGCGACGATGGACGTTATGGGGGACAAGGCAACTCTGTTGGAGACAGGGCGGTTTGTGCAGCCGGCCGACCGGGAGGATCCCGGGACGGCCGCCGAGGAGTTGCGTCATCGACTGGCCGCCGAGGCCGGAGACGTCGACGCGATGAGCGTCCTCGGGAGCCTTCTGCTGCGCCGCGGTGATCTCGACGGGGCCGAGTCTCTGCTGCGCGCTGCGACCGCCGAGGGCGACCGCGCCGCGGCCAACAACCTCGGCGTCCTCCTCCACCAGCGCGGATACGCCGACGAGGCGGCCGGCTGGTGGCGCGTCGCCGCCGTCGCCGGTTCCGCCGCGGCCGCGCACGCGCTCGGGCGCCACCACCGCGAGCGCGGCGACGAGCCCGCCGCGGAGTACTGGCTGCGGCAGTCCGCCGAGCAGGGCCACGCCCTGGGCGCGTACGCCCTCGCCGATCTTCTGGAGCACCGCGGTGACGTCGGCGCCGAGCGCTGGATGCGGGCATCGGCCGAGCGCGGCCACCGCGAGGCCGCGTACCGGCTCGCCCGTCAGCTCGACCGCCGGGCCACCGCCGACCGCACCGAGAGCGCTCGCGACGGAGGCGGACGTTCCGCTGCCGCCGAGGCCGAGCAGTGGTACCGCCAGGCCGCCGCACGCGGTCACCGGCGGGCCGCGCTGCACCTCGGTGCGATCCTGGAGCAGCGCGGCGAGCTGAAGGAGGCGGGGCGCTGGTACCTGAACTCCGCGAAGGACGGGGAGGCGCGGGCCGCCTGCGCCCTCGGCTTCCTGCTGCGTGACGCGGGCGACGAGGAGAGCGCCGCCGTCTGGTGGCTGAAAGCCGCCCAGGACGGCGACGGGAACGCAGCGAACGCCCTGGGCGCGCTGCACGCCGAGCGGGGCGAGACCCAGACCGCCGAGCGGTGGTACAGGGCCGCCATGGACGCGGGCGACGTGAACGGCGCGTACAACCTCGGTCTGCTCTGTGCCGAGCAGGGGCGGACCGTGCAGGCCGACCAGTGGTACAGGCGTGCCGCGTACGCCGGTCACCGCGAGGCCGCCAACGCGCTTGCCGTGCTGCTGCTCCAGGGCGGCGACGCCGCGGGCGCCGAGCCGTGGTTCTCCAAGGCGGCCGAGGCGGGCAGCGTGGACGCGGCCTTCAACCTCGGGATCCTGTACGCGTCCCGGGACGACGAGGACTCCGCCCTGCCCTGGTACGAGCGTGCGGCGGCCGCCGGGCACACCGAGGCCGCGCTCCAGGTCGGCACCGCGCGGCTGCGGGAGGGCGACGAGCAGGACGCCGAGCGGCATCTGCGGTGCGCGGCGGGCGGTGGCAGCGCGGAGGCGGCGTACCGCCTGGGTACCGTGCTCGACGCGCGGCGGTCCGCCGCGGGCCCGCCCGCGCTGGGGGAGCCCGCCGCCGAGAAGACCGAGTGCGAGGAGTGGTACGAGCGGGCGGCCAAGCAGGGCCACCGGCGTGCGCAGGTGCGGGTCGGGATGCTGGCCGCCGGGCGCGGGGATGTCGTCGAGGCGGCTCACTGGTACCGCCTCGCGGCGGACGCGGGCAGCAGCAACGGCGCGTTCAACCTCGGGCTGCTGCTTGCCCGCGAGGGCAGCGAGCCGGAGGCGGCGCTCTGGTGGACGCGGGCCGCCGACGCGGGGCACGGGCGGGCCGCGCTGCGGCTCGCGCTGCTCTACGCCCGGCGCGGGCAGCTGGTCGAGGGGCAGCGGTGGGCTTCGCGTGCCGCCGAGCTGGGACCCGCCGAGGTCTCCGAGCGGGCGGCGAGGCTGCGGGAAGCCCTTCAGCAGGAGCTGACCGCGTAGACCCGGACGGTGGGCGGGCGCCCTGCGGAACGCCTGCCCACAGCGGGGCGCGGAACGGATTTGCGCTGGTCGTCGGCATTGACGTACGGTTACAACACAACGGCGCGGGGTGGAGCAGCTCGGTAGCTCGCTGGGCTCATAACCCAGAGGTCGCAGGTTCAAATCCTGTCCCCGCTACTAAAGGCCAGAGGCCGGGAAGCATCAGCTTCCCGGCCTCTGGTGTGTCCAGGGGTGGCCACTACGGCTTGTGGCCCACCGCCTCCTCGTACAGCTTGCGGTCCACCGCCTTCTCCTCAGGGACCCTGTCGCCCTCGGCGACGCCCGCGGCCTCGTACGCCGCCTGCAGCCGGTCCGTCGTGCCGGCCCGGATCTCCCAGTCCATGCGCAGTGACGGAGTCGACCTCAGGACCGCCTCGTCGGTCTTCAGGAGCTTCGCCAGATCGGACACGAAGGCCTTGTCGGCCTTGTAGTCGCCGGCGAAGTACGTGTTCACGGTCCTGATGTACGCGCGCAGCAGCGCGACGCCCGCGTCCGGGTCCTTGGTCAGGAGGTTGGGGCCGAACAGGAGGCCGCCGAGCGGCTCGCCCTGCGGCTGGCCGCCGAGGAAGGCGTACTGCTTGTCGCCGTCGACCTTGCGCCAGACCGGGTCGAGGAGCCAGGCGGAGTCGGTACCGCCGTTCTGGAGCGCCGTCAGGACGTCCGCCGAACCCAGCTGCTGGAACTGGATCTTGTCGAGGCCGCCGCCGTGCTTCTTCAGGGTCGTGCCCATGGGGTACGAGATGACCGAGCCCTTGCCGATCATCGTGCCGAGCTTGCGGCCCGCCATCGGGACGTGGTCCGCGCTCTCGCCCTTCTTCAGCTTCACCCACAGGCCGCTCTTGGACTTGGGGTCGGGGGAGAAGTTCCCGGCCGCCCACTTGATGGTGAAGCCGCCGGTGATGCCGTTCATGACGGCGGCCTCGGGGGCGGCCCACTGGGCGTCGATGTCTCCCTTGGCCAGGAGCGGCAGGGCGTCGGGGGTGGGGAGCACCTTGAGGTGGACGTTCAGGCCCTCCTTCTTGAACTCGCCCTTCTCGACGGCCATCTGAAGGGGCGCGACGTACTCGGCGCTGAGCGTGCCGGTCGCGATGGTGAGGCTGCGTTCCTTGGCCAGCGGGCGCGGGGCGGGGGCGCCCTTGTCGCAGCGGGCGGGCGCGCGGTCCTTGGCGAGGTCGGACGGATCCGTCCAGCTGCCCTTGCCGCAGCCGGGGACCGCCTTGACGGTCCGGGGCTTCGCGGACGCTGCCGGGTCCGTGGTGTCGTCCTCCTTCGCGCAGCCCGCCGAGGCGAGCAGCGAGCCCGCCGCGAGCAGGGCCAGGGCGGAGAACCGGGTGCGGGTGTGCATGGAGCCTCCGTACGCGTACGAATGGTTCATGACTGGCTTCTGCCGCGGTCGCGCGGGGCCCACGGGGTGAGCAGCCGTCCCGCGATCCGCACCAGTTCGGAGAAGACGACGCCGAGCACGGCGACGCAGACGATGCCGACGAACATCACGTCGTTCTGGAAGAGCGCCCGGGAGTCGAAGATCAGGTGGCCGAGGCCGTTCGACGCCGCGATCTGCTCGGAGGCCACGATCACCAGGACCGCGACGCCCGCCGCGATCCGCGCGCCCACGAGCACGGCGGGCAGCGACGCGGGCAGCAGGACGTGGCGGAACATCTGCCACGGCGACGCACCGAAGACCTGCCCCGCGTCACGGTGCCCCGACGGCACGGCGAGCACCGCGGCCATCGTCGAGATCCAGACGAAGAAGAAGACGGTGGCCGCCACGAGCGCGATCTGCGGGCCCTCCCCGAGGCCGAACATGTTCAGGAAGACGGGCAGCAGGGCCAGCTTCGGTACGACGTACAGCGCGTCCAGAAGTGGTTCCAGCGCCGCGCGCACCAGGGAGAGCGAGCCCATGAGGAGGCCGAGCGCGTAGCCGGTGACCGTGCCGATCGCGTAGCCGGCGAGCACGCGCTTGAGCGTGGCCCACACGTCGGGCCACAGGTCGCCGTCCGCCGCGCGCTGCCAGCCGTCCTCCAGGATGGTCTGGGGAGCGGGGTAGACGCGGTCGTCGATCCAGCCCTGGGTGGCGGCCAGTTGCCAGAGGAGGACCAGGGCGAGGGGGACGGCGACGGCGAGGCCGGTCTCCAGGGTGCGGCGCCTGCGGTGGGTGCGGGCGGGGTGCAGTTCCTGGGGGCCGGGCCTGCGGACGATGACGCCTTCCTGGGGTTCCTCGGAGGCTTTGGGGGAGGTGGCCGTCGTCATGCCGGGACCGCCGCGTCCTGTGAGTCCTCGCGGACCACCTCGCCGCGCAGGAGGTCCCACAACTCGCCCTTGAGTGCGGTGAATTCGGGCGCGGTGCGGACGTCTGCGGTGCGGGGCCTGGGGAACGGCGGGCGGTGTTCGGCGATGATGCGGCCCGGCCGGGCGGACATCACCAGGACGCGGTCGCCGAGGACGATCGCCTCTTCGAGGCTGTGGGTGATGAAGAGGGTGGTGGTACGGGTGGTCTGGGTGAGGTCGAGGAGCTCGTCCTGGAGGATCGTGCGGAGCTGGGCGTCCAGGGCCGCGAACGGCTCGTCCATCAGGAGGATCTCGGGCTCCACGGCCAGGGCGCGGGCGATGGCCACGCGCTGGCGCATGCCGCCGGAGAGGGCGGCGGGGTAGGCGTCGGCGAAGTCGGCGAGGCCCAGGCGGGTCAGCCAGGCGGTCGCGCGGGCGTTCGCCTCGCGGCGGGGGACCTTCTGGATGTCCAGGCCGAAGCGGACGTTGGCCTGGACGCTCTTCCAGTCGTAGATGCCGTAGTCCTGGAAGATCATCGCGGCCGGGCGCTGCGCGGTGGTGCGGATGAGCAGCTCACCCCTGCTCGGCCGCAGGAGGCCCGCGGCTATCCGGAGCAGGGTCGACTTTCCGCAGCCGGAGGGGCCGACGATGCAGGTGAATTCGCCTGGGGCGATCTCCAGGTCCACCGGACCCAGGGCGTGAACGGCCTTGGCGCCGCGGCCGAACGTTCTTGTCACTGCGTGGGCTTCGAGTTTGGGGTGCGGATCTCCCACGGTCTCTCCTTGCGGAGTGCTGGTGGATGCTCGGGCGCCGCCGACGATATGACGACCCGTCAGATTGGGGAAGGGGGTGCGCCGTGGCTGAAATGCGCAGGGCACACGAAGGCCCCCGGCGCCTGGGGGCGCCGGGGGCCTTCGCGAACGTGAGAGGGGTTGCTACGCCGCCGCGCAGTTCGGGCAGGTGCCTCGGTACGTGACCTCGACGCCCTCGACCTTGAAGCCGAAGCGCTCTGATTCGGGGAGGCTCATCAGAGGGTTGCCCGTGGGGTGGACGTCGCGGATCGCGCCGCACTGCGCGCACACCAGGTGCTGGTGGGGGCGGTGGGCGTTCGGGTCGTACCGCTTGGCCCTGCGGTCCGTGGAGACCTCAAGGACCTCGCCGAGGGTCACCAGCTCACCCAGGGTGTTGTAGACGGTCGCGCGGGAGATCTCCGGGAGCTTGTCCACGGCGCGGCAGTGCACCTCGTCCGCCGTGAGGTGGACGTGTTCGCCGTCGAGCACCTCGGCCACGACGCGGCGCTGCGCGGTCATGCGCCAGCCGCGTCCGCGTAGTCGTTCCAACAGGTCACTCATGGGAACCAGCCTAGCAGGCGAGGGGACCAAGTCCCGAACAGGTGTGACTTTGGATGTTTGCTTGACTTAGACAATGTCCATTGTAGGATCGAGTTCGGCAGACGCCAAGGGAATCGGCCTACGCCACAGGGACAGGACTTGCAGGAAATGACGCAGGAGGCGCACGTGACGCAGGGACCGCTCACCACGGAGGCCGGCGCGCCGGTCGCCGACAACCAGAACAGTGAGACCGCTGGTGTCGGCGGCCCGGTCCTGGTTCAGGACCAGGCGCTGCTCGAGAAGCTCGCGCACTTCAACCGCGAGCGCATCCCGGAGCGCATCGTCCACGCGCGTGGCGCCGGTGCGTACGGCACGTTCACGCTGACCCGCGACGTCTCGCAGTGGACGCGTGCGAAGTTCCTCTCCGAGGTCGGCAAGCAGACGGAGACCTTCCTCCGCTTCTCCACCGTGGCCGGCAACCTCGGCTCCGCCGACGCCGTGCGCGACCCCCGTGGCTTCGCGCTGAAGTTCTACACGGAGGAGGGGAACTACGACCTGGTCGGGAACAACACCCCCGTCTTCTTCATCAAGGACGCCATCAAGTTCCCCGACTTCATCCACACGCAGAAGCGCGACCCGTACACGGGCTCGCAGGAAGCCGACAACGTGTGGGACTTCTGGGGCCTGAGCCCCGAGTCGACGCACCAGGTCACCTGGCTCTTCGGTGACCGCGGCATCCCGGCGACGCTGCGCCACATGAACGGGTACGGCTCGCACACGTACCAGTGGAACAACGAGGCCGGCGAGGTCTTCTGGGTCAAGTACCACTTCAAGACCGACCAGGGGATCAAGAACCTGACGGCGGCCGACGCGGCCGTCCTCGCCGGTGAGGACCCGGACTCCCACCAGCGCGACCTGCGCGAGGCCATCGAGCGCGGCGAGTTCCCGTCCTGGACCGTGCAGGTGCAGATCATGCCCGCGGCCGACGCGTCGACGTACCGCTTCAACCCCTTCGACCTCACCAAGGTGTGGCCGCACGAGGACTACCCGCCGATCGAGATCGGCAAGCTGGAGCTCAACCGCAACCCGGAGAACATCTTCGCCGAGGTCGAGCAGTCCATCTTCAGCCCCGCCCACTTCGTGCCGGGCATCGGTCCCTCCCCGGACAAGATGCTCCAGGGCCGCCTCTTCGCGTACGGCGACGCCCACCGCTACCGCGTCGGCATCAACGCCGACCACCTGCCGGTGAACCGCCCGCACGCCACCGAGGCGCGCACCAACTCCCGTGACGGCGCGCTGTACGACGGCCGCCACAAGGGTGCGAAGAACTACGAGCCGAACTCCTTCGGCGGCCCGTTCCAGACGGACCGGCCGCTCTGGGTGACCACCCCGGTCAGCGGTGGCACCGGCAACCACGAGGCCCCGTCGCACGCCGAGGACAACGACTTCGTGCAGGCGGGCAACCTCTACCGCAAGATGTCCGAGGACGAGAAGAGCCGTCTGATCGAGAACCTCGCGGGCAACATCGCGGGCGTCTCGCGCGACGACATCGCCGAGCGCGCGATCAACAACTTCCGTCAGGCGGACGGTGACTTCGGCAAGCGCCTCGAGGCCGCGGTCCAGGCCCTTCGCGGCTGAGATCGCTTGTCGCAGGGAGGAAAGGCGGGCCGGATCCCTTCGGGGGTCCGGCCCGCCCGCCGTTCCGGACGGTGCTCGGGCCGGACGGCGCTCAGACCGTGAGAGCCGTCGCGTGGCGCCTGCTGGGGGCCCAGCAGCGGATGATGTCGCGGACCGAGACGATGCCGGTCGGTTCGTTCCCGTCCAGCACGATCAGGTGCCGGAAGCCGCCGTGCGACATGGCGTCGGCCGCATCCTCCAGGGTCCATGACGGGGTGGCGAAGACGACATCGGTCGTGGTGTGGGTGCCGGCGGTCTCGGTGTCCGGGTTCTGGCCGAGTCCCAGTGAGATCAGGACGTCGCGTTCGGTCAGTATTCCCAGGCCGCAGGTGTCGGAGTCGAGGACGACGGCCGCGCCGACGCGGCGCGCCGACATCAGACGGGCCGCCTGGCGCAGTGTGTGGGCGGGACCGATGGTGAGGACCACCGTGCTCATGGCGTCGCGGACGAGCATGGGCTTGAGCCACCTCCTGAGTGGACCGCAAGAGAAGCGATTCACAAGTTCACAAGTGGGGGAACTCTCAGAGTCGCAGCGATGTCCGCAGTCAACAAGGGGGCGCGTGCTTCCGGTTCGGGGCGTGTACGCGTGGGACGTGCGCCTCAGTAGCGCTGGTTGAGGTATCCCAGGAGCTCGTCGTGGAGCAGACCGTTCGACGCCGCCGCGTTGCCGCTGTGCGGGCCGGGAGCGCCGTCGAGGCCGGTGAAGGTGCCGCCCGCCTCGGTCACGATGATCGCGGTCGCCGCCATGTCCCAGAGCGAGAGCTCGGGCTCCGCGCAGATGTCGATGGAGCCCTCGGCGACCATCATGTACGGCCAGAAGTCGCCGTAGCCACGGGTGCGCCAGACCGCGCGCGTGAGATCCATGAACCCGTCGAGGCGGCCCTGCTCCTCCCAGCCCGTGAGCGAGGAGTACGCGAAGGAGGCGTCCTGGAGCCGCGAGACCTTGGAGGCCTTGAGCCGGGTCGCGGAGGTCAGGCTGCGCCCGGTGTAGGCACCGGCACCCTTCGCCGCCCACCAGCGGCGGCCGAGCGCGGGCGCCGACACGACGCCCACCACCGGCTGGAAGCCGCCCTCGCCCGCCTCCATCAGCGAGATCAGCGTGGCCCAGACCGGCACCCCGCGCACGTAGTTCTTGGTGCCGTCGATCGGGTCGATCACCCATCGGCGGGGGCCCGTGCCCTCGACGCCGAACTCCTCGCCGAGGATCGCGTCCCGCGGCCTGCCCCGCTTCAGGTTCGACCGGATGAGCTCCTCGGCCGTTTTGTCCGCCTCGCTCACCGGCGTCATGTCCGGCTTGGTCTCGACCTTGAGGTCGAGGGCCTTGAACCGGTCCATCGTCGCGGCGTCGGCGGCGTCCGCGAGGACATGGGCAAGACGCAGATCATCGTGGTAGTCGGGCATGAGTGAACAGTATCGATCTCGTTGTGCCTGAGCCACAGCGCCCGATGTCCGGGCCATTCCGGGACATGACGCATACCGTGCCACCTCGCGCCGGGGCTATTGACACCGCTCCCGAGCACGTCAACTCTGGCCGCAGAGCCGCTTCGGCCCCCGGGAGGCGACGATGCCTGCGGCACGGGATTCCTTACTTGACGCGGCCGGCACGGCACTCGCCCGCCGACCATGGCCAGGTGTCCGCATGGTCGATGTCGCGGCCACCGCCGGGGTGTCCCGGCAGACCCTCTACAACGAGTTCGGCAGCAAGGACGGCCTCGCGCGCGCCCTGCTCAGGCGCGAGACCGACGCGTATCTGCACGGTGTGGAGCGGGCGTTGGCCGTGGAGGGCGGACCGGTGGACCGGCTCGCCGCCGTGAGCGCGTGGACGATCGCCGCCGCCCGCGGGAACGACCTCACCCGGGCCATGCTCACCGGCTGCTGGAGCGAACGCCTGCCCGCGCCGAGCAGGCCCGGGGTCTCCGCATCGCCCGTACCGGCACAGCGGCGCGCGGACGCGGGTGTTCCGTCGCCCGCCGAACTGCTCGCCGTGGTCCGGGACAAGGCGGTGAACGCGCTGGACGGCAGGGCCCGGCCGAAGGACACGGAGGAGCTGGCCATGGCCTGCGAGAGTGCCGTGCGGATGGCGCTGTCCTACGTCGTCGCGCCCTCGCCCACCGGCGTGGACCCCGTGGAGCTGGTGCGCGGGACCCTGGGGCGCTGGATCAACACCTGAGACGCCCCAGGCACCCGAGAAGCCCCAGGCACCCGAGACGCCTGAGGAGGCCGCTCGGCGTGCGGGTCAGTGGGCGGAGCCCGAGAGCTGCAGGCCGATGACGCCGATGATCACGAACGAGATCGAGACGAGCTTGAGCGTGGACACCACGTCGCCGAGGAAGATCATTCCGTAGATCGCGGTGCCCGCGGCGCCGATGCCCGTCCAGACCGCGTACGCCGGACCCACGTCGAGCTTGCGCAGGGCGAGCGTGAGCAGACCGAAGCTGCCCAGGGCGAAGGCCGCGAAGGTGATGGTCGGCCAGAGCCGGGTGAAGCCGTGCGAGAGTTTCAGACAGACCGCGAAGCCTGTCTCCAGGAACCCCGCGACGATGACCAGCAGCCACGCCATGTCTCTGCCTCCCGCAACCGTACGTCCGGTGACCGCTTCGCCTGGCTTGGATCAGGCCTGGTGCGATTATGCCTTTGCCGCCGCGCCTGGGGAGCAAACAACGGCCAGGTCAGTCGTCGTCGCGTCGCTCACGGGTCGAGAGGAGCCTGCGCAGCGAGTAGAGCCGCGCGGGATCCGCGTGCCCCTCCGCCACCCAGGCGTCGAGCGCGCAGTCCGCCTCGTCGTGGCTGCACGCGCGCGGACAGCCCTCGGTCCCCGGCACCAGGTCGGGGAAGGCGAGGATGACGCGGGACGGGTCGACGTGGTGCAGGCCGAAGGACCGCACGCCGGGCGTGTCGACCAGCCACCCCCCGGGAGAGCCCGCCAGGGGGAGCGCGAGCGCCGACGTGGTGGTGTGGCGGCCGCGGCCCGTGACGGCGTTGACGTGCCCGGTGATGCGTCGGCGGTCCTCCGGGACCAGGGCGTTGACCAGCGTCGTCTTGCCCACACCGGAGTGGCCGACGAACGCGGTGACCTTGCCGTCGAGCACCTCGCGCACCCGGGTGAGCTCCGCGTCGTCGGTGAACTCCTCGCGGCTGGTGACGACATAGGGCATGTCGAGGGTGGAGTAGGTCTCCAGGATCTTGTCCGCGGACGCCAGGTCGGACTTGGTCAGGACGAGAAGCGGCGTGAGACCGCCGTCGTACGCCGCCACGATGCAGCGGTCGATCAAGCGCGTGCGCGGCTCCGGATCGGCGAGGGCGGTGACGATGGCCAGCTGGTCGGCGTTGGCGACGACCACCCGCTCGTAGGGGTCGTCGTCGTCGGCCGTGCGCCGCAGTACCGATGTACGCGGCGAGATGCGCACGATGCGCGCGAGGGTGTCCTTCTTGCCGGAGAGATCCCCGACGAGCGAGACGCGGTCGCCCACCACGGCAGCCTTGCGGCCCAGTTCGCGGGCCTTCATGGCCATCACGACCTGGTCGCCGACCAGGACGGTCAGGCGGCCCCGGTCGACGGTGAGGACCATGCCGTCCGACGCGTCCTCGTGCTTGGGCCTGATGTGCGTGCGCGGGCGGTTGCCCTTGCGGTTGGGGCGGACGCGGATGTCGTCCTCGTCGGGGTTCTTTCCGTAACGGCGCATGTTCTGGGATCCGCCCGTCAGTTCCCGAGCATTCCGGTCCAGAGATCGGGGAAGTCGGGCAGCGTCTTCGCCGTCGTCGCGACGTTCTCGATCTGCACGCCCTCCACCGCCAGGCCGATGATGGCGCCCGCGGTGGCCATGCGGTGGTCGTCGTACGTGTGGAAGATCCCGCCGTGCAGGCGGCGCGGCCGGATGTGCAGGCCGTCAGCGGTCTCGGTGACGTCGCCGCCGAGTTCGTTGATCTCCTTGGTGAGGGCCGCCAGGCGGTCCGTCTCGTGCAGCCGCAGGTGGGCGACGCCGCGCAGGGTCGAGGGGGAGTCGGCGAGGGCGGCGACGGCCGCGATGCCGGGGGTCAGCTCGCCGACCTCGCTCAGGTCCACATCGAGGCCGTGGATCGAGCCGGAGCCGGTGAACACCAGGCCCTGCCCGGTCAGTTCGCAGGAACCGCCCATCTCGGTGAAGATCTCCCGCAGCCGGTCGCCGGGCTGCGTGGTGTGCGCGGGCCAGTCGGGGACGGTCACGGTGCCGCCGGTGACCAGGGCGGCGGCCAGGAACGGCTGGGCGTTGGAGAGGTCGGGCTCCACGGTCAGATCGCGGCCGAGCAGGGCGCCGGGGGTGACCCGCCACACGTTCGGCTCGCCGCCCGACTCCGGGGTGTCCACCTGGGCGCCGACGGCGCGGAGCATGTCGACGGTCATCCGGATGTGCGGCATGGAGGGCAGCGCGGAGCCGGTGTGCCGCACCTCGACGCCCTGGTTGAAGCGCGGGCCCGAGAGCAGCAGGGCGCTCACGAACTGGGAGGACGAGGAGGCGTCGATCTCGACCGGGCCGCCGTCGAGGGCGCCGCCGCCGTGCACGGTCAGCGGCAGCGCGCCGCGGCCGTCGTCGTCGATACGGGCGCCGAGCGCGCGCAGGGCGTCGATCACGCCGTTCAGCGGACGCTCGTACGAACGGGGGTCGCCGTCGAAGCGGATCGGGCCGTCGGCGAGGGCGGCGACCGGGGGCAGGAAGCGCATGACCGTGCCGGCGTTGCCGACGTCGACCGTGGCGGGGCCGTGCAGGCCGGAGGGGATGACCCGCCAGGCCTCACCGGAACCGTCCGGGCCCACGCCTTCCTCGATGCCGACGCCCAGTGCGCGCAGGGCGCCCGCCATCAGAAGGGTGTCGCGGGAGCGCAGCGGGCGGCGCAGCCAGCCGGGCTCGGCGGCGAGGGCGGCCAGGACGAGGCCGCGGTTGGTGACCGATTTGGACCCGGGCACATGGACCGTCGCGGCGACGGCTCCGCTCGCGTGCGGGGCTGGCCAGAGGGTGCTGTGCGCGGGGTTAACGGTCATGCCCACACTTTAGTGGCTCACGGTAATGGCGCAGTCGGTGCTGCTCAGAGGCCGAGCAGCCAGCGACCGCCGCCTATCAGTGAGCACAGTGAGACGGCGTGGAAGAGGAAGAGCCACATTCCGGCGGGAACGTGCGTGAGCCGGGAGAGCTGGTCGGCGTCCGAGTCGCCCGCGCCACCGCGCCTGCGCTTGGACTGCAGCTCGAAGGCGGGACGTACGCCACCCAGGAGCAGGAACCACACCACCGCGTACGCGAACGCCGCCTGGACCTGCGAGCTGGTCAGCCAGGAGACGAGCAGGAAGGTGCCGCCGGTGATGACCACCGTGAGGGCGCCGTACGCGTTCCGGATCATGACGAGCATCACGATGAGCAGCGCCGTGGCGAGCCACAGGAACGCCGTGATGTGGTCGGCGGCCAGCAGCGCGGCCCCGCCGAGGCCGAGCAGGGGCGGCGCGGTGTAGCCCGATGCCGCGGTCAGGATCATGCCGAGGCCGGTCGGCTTGCCGCGGGAGACGGTGAGGCCGCTGGTGTCGGAGTGCAGCCGGATGCCGTCGAGGCGGCGGCCGGTCAGGAGGGCGACCAGGCCGTGGCCGCCCTCGTGCGCGATGGTGATGGCGTTGCGGGCCACGCGCCAGACGCCGTGCGGCACGACGACGGCGAGCGCCACGAGACCGGTGATGATCACCAGCCACTCGTCGGGGGCGGCCTGCGTGCCGAAGACCCGGTCCCAGAGGTCGGTCAGGCTGGCGTTCGCGGTGCTTTCCATTGCGTGGGCCATTGTCTGGACCGGCTCCTCTGGTCGTACGGGGTCTGGCAGTCTGGCACGTATGTGCGGACGGTATGCATCGAGTCGTAGGCCCGAGGATCTCGCGGGAGTCTTTGAGATCGAGAAGTGGGAGCCGGAGGAGGCGCTCGCCCCCGATTTCAACGTGGCTCCCACGAAGGAGGTCTACGCGGTCCTCGACCGTCCTGTGAAAGACGCGGAAGACCCCCGGCCGGTTCGCCAGCTCCGCACGCTCAAGTGGGGGCTCGTGCCGTCCTGGTCGAAGACGCCCGAGGGCGGCGCCCGGATGATCAACGCCCGCGCGGAGACCGTGCACGAGAAGCCCTCGTACCGCCGTGCCTTCTCCTCCCGCCGCTGCGTCATCCCGGCCGACGGCTATTACGAGTGGGTGACCGGCTCCGGCGAGCGCGATCTGGAGGTCGAGGGCAAGAAGAAGCGGCCCCGCAAGCAGCCGTACTTCGTGACGCCCGCCGACGGCTCGGTCTTCGCGATGGCGGGGCTCTACGAGTTCTGGCGCGACAAGACGCTCCCGGACGAGCACCCCCTGGCCTGGTGGGTGACGTGCACGGTGATCACGACGGAGGCGGAGACTTCGCCCCTCGCGGTTCCGCCCAAGGAGGGCCCGCACACGCTGGCGGAGATCCACCCGCGGATGCCCCTGATGCTGACGCCGGACCGCTGGGACGCCTGGCTCGACCCCTCGCGCACGGACGTCGAGGACCTGCGCCCCCTCCTGGAGCCGCCCCCGCCCGGCCTGATGCGGGCCTACCCGGTGTCGACGGCGGTCAGCAACGTACGCAACAACGGGCCGGAGCTGCTGAAGGAGCTGGAGGGGCCCGAGGAGGGCACACTCTTCTGATGTGACCTCTGATGCGACTCAGCACGTGACCAAGAGCGAGATCGTCGGGACCGACGCAGGTGAGGCGCGCATCACCTGGCACCCCGCCCCCAAGAACAAGGCCCGCCTGGTGCTCGCCGTGAGCCACGGTGCGGGCGGCGGCATCGAGGCGCGCGACCTGTGGGCCATCGCCGCCGCCCTGCCCGCGCACGGCGTCACCGTCGCCCTCGTGGAGCAGCCCTGGCGCGTCGCGGGCAAGAAGCTGGCGCCCGCGCCCAAGACGCTGGATGTGGGATGGCGCGGCCTGTGGCCCGCGCTGACGAAGCCGGGCCTCCCGGTGATCGCGGGCGGCCGCAGCGCAGGAGCCCGCGTCGCCTGCCGTACTGCCACCGAGCTGGGCGCCGCCGCCGTGCTCGCCCTCAGCTTCCCGCTGCACCCGCCGGGCAAGCCGGAGAAGTCCCGCGCGGACGAGCTCCTCGGCGCCGGGGTGCCGACCCTCGTCGTGCAGGGCGGCAACGACCCCTTCGGGAAGCCCGCCGAGTTCCCCGCGGGGACGTACGAGCTCGTGGAAGTTCCCCACGGCGATCACGGCTTCGCTATTCCCAAACGCGCCCCCATCGGGGAGGCCGAAGCCATGACGATCGTCACGGATGGCGTCACGCGGTGGGCGGGAATGTTGGGTGCATGACCTCTGTTGTGCCGAACAGAAGCTAAACGCTGTTGGTACGAGAGGAAGTCAGCCGCATGGGTTCGACCATCTGCCCGGCTCGCTCCAGCGCCCCTGACCTGGAGTGGACGGTGCTGAGCGCGCCCAAGACCGCTCCTATTCGAGCGGCGGCGGGACCGGATCGTCGTCTATCCTCCGATTCGAGTGGGACTGCTTTCGGTCTCACCACGTCTTTGGAGGAGGTGGGTCCGGTCACTGGGACCGACGCAGGGGCCGAGAACGGCCAGGCGGAGCGACCCGACGGAGGCGCTGAGACGTCGGCGGAGCGCACGGCCCGCTTCGAGCGGGACGCCTTGGGCTTCCTCGACCAGATGTACTCGGCGGCGCTGCGCATGACGCGCAACCCGGCGGACGCGGAGGACCTGGTGCAGGAGACCTACGCCAAGGCGTACGCGTCGTTCCACCAGTTCCGTGAGGGCACCAACCTCAAGGCGTGGCTGTACCGCATCCTCACCAACACGTTCATCAACTCGTACCGCAAGAAGCAGCGCGAGCCCCAGCGCAGCGCCGCCGAGGAGATCGAGGACTGGCAGCTCGCGCGTGCCGAGTCGCACATGTCCACCGGTCTGCGCTCGGCCGAGTCGCAGGCGCTCGATCACCTGCCCGACTCCGACGTGAAGTCGGCGCTGCAGGCGATCCCCGAGGAATTCCGCATCGCCGTCTATCTCGCCGACGTCGAGGGCTTTGCGTACAAGGAGATCGCGGACATTATGGGGACACCCATCGGTACGGTGATGTCCCGGTTGCACCGCGGCCGTCGCCAACTGCGCGGCATGCTCGAGGACTACGCCCGTGACCGCGGCCTCGTCCCCGCCGGCGCCGCGTCAGAGTCGTCGAACGAAGCGAAAGGCTCAGGCTCATGAGCTGCGGAGAGCCGCACGAGACGGATTGCAGTGAAGTCCTGGACCATCTGTACGAGTTCCTGGACCACGAGATGCCGGACAGCGACTGCACCAAGTTCGAGACACATTTCGAGGAGTGCTCTCCCTGCCTGGAGAAGTACGGCCTTGAGCAGGCGGTCAAGAAGCTGGTGAAGCGCTGCTGCGGCCAGGACGACGTCCCCGTCGACCTGCGCGCCAAGGTCATGGGCCGCATCGATCTGATCCGGTCGGGCGAGGCCGTGCCCGATCACGACGTGACGGTGGAGACGGTGACCGCCGACGGCGGTGTGCCCGCCAAGGGGCTGCGGGCCAAGGAAGCCTGAACGTGCGGTAGTTGAGTGTGAGCAGGCCGTGACGGGAGACCGTCACGGCCTGCTTTTTTCTGTTCACCGTCACTCGTACGGTGCCAATTTCCGCCAGAGGGGCGCTCAGCACGGGGCAGCCGTTCTAGTCTCCGGACCTTGGAACGTGGTCCCTGGGGACGGTCACGGGGGAGGAGGCAGCGCCATGCGGTCCATCGCTCCATGGGCGCGCGCCTACATCCTGTGCGCCGCCCTGGCCGGCGCCGCCTGCGCCGCGCCCGCGCTGACCGCGCGCACGCCCTGGGCCGCGCTCGCGCTGCTCGCCGTGCTCTACGCCGGGTGCGAGCAGATCACCCGCTGCCGGATCATCGGCCGCCGCGCGGGCGCCCACCTCAACGGCCTCGGCACCTTCTTCCCCGTACTGCTCGCCGCCGTCTTCCTGCTGCCGCCCGCCGCCGCCGCGCTCGTCGCGGTGCCGGGGGCGCTGCTCGCCCGCGTCGAGCGAAGCCCCCGGTGGGTGCGCAGGGTCTGGCGCGCGGCCCAACTCGCCCTGGCCGCCTGGGTCTCGGCGTGGGCGTACGGAGCGCTCGGCGGGCACGAGGCCGTGGCCGCGCCCGACTTTCCGTACGCGCTCGCGCCCGCGGGAGCTGCCGTCCTCGCCTTCTCCGCCGTGCTGACCGTCCTGGACGGCGGCATCCTGGCCACCGCGGAACGGGTGCCGGTGCGCAAAGCGTGGCGGGGGCTCTTCCTGCGGTCGTTCGCGCCGGTCGCGGTGCACGGTCTCGCCGGACTGATGATGGCGGTGCTGTGGCGCAGTCCGTACGGGCCGCTCGCCGCGCTCCTCGTGCTGCTCCCGATGGGGGTCTCCTGCTGGGTCTTCGCGCAGTACCACCGCGAGCGCGCCGCCCACCAGGCCACCATCCGGGCGCTCGTCCAGGCCGTCGACATCAAGGACCGGTACACCCGTGGGCACAGCGAGCGCGTGGGACAGGCCTCCGTGCTGATCGCGCGGGAGCTGGGGATGGCGGACGAGCGGGTGGAGAGCCTGCGGTTCGCCGGGATCCTGCACGACGTCGGCAAGCTCGGCGTGCCGACCAGGCTGCTGCGCAAGGACGGCCCGCTGACCCCCGAGGAGCGGCGGGTCATCGAGCTGCATCCCGAGTACGGCCACGAGATGGTGCGCGGGATCGGCTTCCTCGGCGAGGCGCGGGCGGCGATCCTCCACCACCACGAGCGGATCGACGGGAGCGGATACCCCTACGGGCTCGTGGGGCAGCAGATCCCGGAGTTCGCCCGGGTGGTGGCCGTCGCGGACGCCTTCGACGCCATGACGTCCACGCGGTCCTACCGGCGGGGCAGGCCCGTCGAGGCCGCCGTGGCCGAGCTGTCCCGGTGCGCGGGGTCGCAGTTCGACCCCGTCATGGTCACCGCCCTGCGGCGGGCCCTCGACCGGCACGGGTGGCACCCCGCGGTCACGTCGGACACGGGCGAGGTGCCGACGGCACGCCAGGGAGAGCCCGGAGTTCCCGCCGCCCAGGGGACGGCGCCGCGGTGAGGGCCGCCCGCCGTGCGGAACGCCTGCCCGCAGCGGTGACGGTCCTCGTGTACGGCTCCGCGGGGCTGCTCACCCTGCTCGGCCTCGGCTGGACCCTCTGGCACGGCATCGCCGAAGGAGGGATCGCGCTCGCCTTCGGGGGGCTCGTCGCCGTGGGGGAGCTTGCCCGGTGGGGCAGCGGGGGGAGCGACCGGGAGCCCGCGCCGCTCGGGGCCGCGGGGGCGCTCGCGTACGCGCTGCTGGGGGAGGTCGGCGGGCGCACCACGCACCACGGCGTGCTCCAGGTGATCGCCGTGGTCGTGGCCGCCGCGCTCGTCGGGGCGGTGCCGCATGTGGCGCTCGGCAAGGGGCCCGCCCTCGACCATGTGGCGCGGCGCGTGCTCACCGTGGGATTCGCCGCCGCCTGCTTCCAACCGCTCTACAACGCGGGCAAGTTGGAGGAGTGGGTGGGGCAGGGGCCCGGCTTCGCCGCCGTCATCGCCGCGCTGCTCGTCCTGACCGCCCTCTGCGACGCCGTGCTCGCCGCCGGCATGGCGCACGCCAGGACCCTCCCCCATAGCCTCAAAGGCATGGGAGGTACCCCCATCCCCTTCGGACCCATCCTGAGAGACGAGCTGCGGGCCATGCTCGGCATCGGGTCCGCCGTGTGCGCGACGGGGGCCGTCATGGCGCTCGCGGTGGCCGTGGCGGGGCTCTGGGCGCTGCCGGTGTTCAGTCTGCCGCTGCTCCTGACCCAGCTGTCGTTCGGGCGGTACGCCGCGGTGCGGACCACCTACCGGCAGACCATCACCTCGCTCGCCCGGTCCACCGAGATCGCCGGGTACACCCCGCAGGGCCACGCACGCCGCGTGGCCGCCCTCAGCCGGGCCGTCGGGCGTGAGCTGGGGCTCTCCGCGCCGGACCTCGCCGTCCTGGAGCACGCGGCGCTGATGCACGACATCGGGCAGCTCTCCCTCGTCGACCCGGTGCCCGCGGGCGCCACCGCCGCCCTGCCGGACGCGGAACAGCGGCGGATCGCCCTGCTCGGGGGCGCCGTGGTGCGTCAGACGGGGGTGAACGGCGACGTCGCCGTGGTCGTGGAGCGGCAGGCCGACCCGTACCGCGACCAGCCGCTCACCGCCCGTATCGTGCGAGCCGCCAACGCGTACGACGAGATGGCGCGGGGAGAAGGTCCCGGAGGCCCTCTCAACGCCCTGGAGCGGCTCCGTCTGGGCACGGGCCGCGACTATCAGCCCGACGTGGTGGAAGCCCTGGCCCGGGTGCTTGCACGGGGCGGTCATAGCTTGCCCCCGGTTGGGTAACCCATGGGTAATGAGCGGCCGTCCGACCGTACGTGGTTGGATGCCAAGAGGGCCCTCAGGGCACAGCGGAACTCAAGAACTCAGTAACCGGCAGGCGGGAATCGTGAGGATCTTCGGCAAGGGACGGCACCGGCCCTCCGCCTCATGGCGGCAGGCCACCGACCGCGCCTTCACGCTGATCGGCGACGGGCGGTACGAGGACGCGGGCGCACTCCTTACCCGCGCGGCGGATCTCGAGCCGTGGCTCTCGGAGTCCTGGTTCAACCTCGCGCTGCTCCACAAGTTCCGGCACGACTGGGAGCAGGCGCGCGCCGCGGGCCTGCGGGCCGTCGCGCTGCTCGACCGGTCGGCGGGCGCCCCCGACTGGTGGAACGTGGGGATCGCCGCCACCGCCCTCCAGGACTGGCCGCTGGCCCGGCGCGCCTGGCAGGCGTACGGCCTGAAGGTGCCCGGTGGCGTGGCCGCCTCCGGGGAGCCCACCGGTATGGACCTGGGCAGCGCGGCCGTGCGGCTTTCGCCCGAGGGCGAGGCCGAGGTCGTGTGGGGGCGCAGGCTCGACCCCGCCCGGATCGAGGTGCTCTCCATCCCGCTGCCCTCCTCCGGGCGGCGCTGGGGCGAGGTCGTGCTGCACGACGGCGTTCCGCACGGCGAGCGGACGACGGGGGCGGGGGACTCGTATCCCGTCTTCGACGAAATCGAGCTGTGGGCTCCCTCACCCGTCCCGACCTGGGTGGTCCTTCTGGAGGCCGCCACCGAGGACGACCGTGACGCCCTGGAGAAGCTCGCGGCGGACGCGGGCTTCGCCGCCGAGGACTGGTCGTCGTCCGTACGGCTGCTCTGCCGCATGTGCTCCGAGAGCCGCATGCCGAGCGACGAGGGCGACGGCGAGCACCTGGACCCGCACGACCACAGCGAACCGGGTCACCCCGGACCGCTCGGCCACCGCAGCCCCGGCGCCCTGTGGGTGCCCGAGCGCGAGTGCGGCATCGCGGCGCCCGCCGCCCTGGTGCGCGGGCTGCTCGACGGCTGGGTCGCGGACAGCCCGGACTCCCGTGACTGGCGGGATCTGGAAGAGGTCTGCTGACTCCTGGCCGTAGGCTGTACCGGCACCATCTCTTGTGGGTTCCCAGGAAGGCGTACGTCGGACAATGGCGCAGGACACTGAGCAGCAGTACTCGGACGGGGTGCTCCCCGTCGACGACGAGGGCTTCGTCATCGACACCGAGGACTGCGAGGAGCGTGAGACGGCCTACCGCGAGCGCGGCACGTCCCGGCCCATCACGGTCGTCGGCAACCCTGTGCTGCACAAGGAGTGCAAGGACGTCACCGCCTTCGACGACGAGCTCGCGAAGCTCGTCGACGACATGTTCGCCAGCCAGCGGACCGCCCAGGGCGTGGGCCTCGCGGCCAACCAGATCGGCGTCGACCTGAAGGTCTTCGTCTACGACTGCATGGACGACGAGGGCGTGCGCCACGTCGGCGTGGTCTGCAACCCCGTGGTGCGCGAGCTCCCCGCCGACAGGCGCCGTCTGGACGAGGCGGGCGAGGGCTGCCTCTCCGTGCCGACGGCCTACGCCGACCTGGCCCGCCCGGACTACGCCGAGGTCACCGGGCAGGACGAGAAGGGCAACCCCGTCAAGGTGCGGGGCACCGGCTACTTCTCCCGCTGCCTCCAGCACGAGACGGACCACCTGTACGGCTACCTCTACATCGACCGCCTCTCCAAGCGCGACCGCAAGGACGCGCTGCGGCAGATGGAGGAAGGCACTCCGCGCTACCCCGTGGTGCCGAACGCCTAGTCGACTCCTCACTCGCGCGCCCCGCGAGTCACCTGCGGCCCCTGGTCGGGAACTCCTTCCCGTCCAGGGGCCGTTCGCATGAACCGGCCGGAACCGGTCAGCTGTGCGATCGAAACAGGCGTGTGATGATCCAGAATCAGTCACGTACAGGGATTTTCTCGGCACTGGGGGGTAGTGAATGGCGCAAATCTGTTCCCTGAACGGTCAGTTGTGGTGCTGAATGGAAAGCGCGGGGATACACAACGGCGCGCGCCCGGTACGGCGGGAGGGGCGTACGTCCTCACGCGGCTGAGAGGGGTTTGTCCGTGCCTGCATATTCACATGGCATTTCACCGACACAGACACATGCACGGGCGGTATCTGTGCCACCGGCGTTGGTACTTCCGGTGATCGAGTCGGAGTTTCCTCGCCGACTGCATCCGTATTGGCCGCAGCTCCAGGAGAAGTCCAGGACGTGGCTGCGCGAAATGCGCCTCATGCCCGCGGACAAGGTGGAGCGGTACGCGGACAGCCTCTGCTACACGGACCTGGTGGCCGGCTACTACATTGGCGCCCCCGACGAGTTGCTCAGCGCGATAGCCGACCTCAGCAGTTGGTTCTTCGCGTGGGACGACCGGCACGACCGCGACTCGGTGCACGGCAGGGCGGCGCAGTGGCGCAGACTGTGCCGCGGGCTCCACGAGACGCTCCGGTCCCCCCGGCAACAACTGCGCCACCGTGACCCTCTGGTCGCGGGGTTCGCGGACTGCGTCCTACGGCTGTACTCGTACCTCGGGGCCAGCTGGAACGCCCGGTTCGCCCGGCATTTCCACAGCGTGATCGAGGCGTACGACCTGGAGTTCAGGAACCGCAGGACCGGCACGGTCCCGACGGTCGAGGCCTACATCGAGCTGCGCAGGCTGACGTTCGCCCACTGGACGTGGATCGACCTGCTGGAGCCTACGGCGCGCCACGAGCTGCCGACGGCGGTGCGGAAGCATCCCGCATACCGGCGGGCGGCGCTCGCCACCCAGGATTTCTCCGCCTGGTACAACGACCTGTGTTCACTCCCCAAAGAACTCGCGGGAGATGAACTGCACAATCTCGGGATCAGTCTCATCCAGCACGAGGGGCTTTCCCTCGAAGAAGCCGTGGCCGAGGTCCACCGGCGAGTGACCCGATGCATTTCGGATTTCCTCGTCGCGGAAAAGGAAGTGATCCGTCTCGCCGAGCAATTGGCCGACGGGAGTGCGCAGGGCAGGGAACTCGCGGACGCGGTGGAATCGTGCATCGCCAACATGCGGAACTGGTTCTCTTCCGTGTACTGGTTCCATCACGAATCCGGCCGCTATCGGGTGGACTCCTGGGACGACCGGTCCATTCCTCCGTATGTGAGCGACGCGGCAATCAGCGACTTGGCCGAAACTGAATTGGTAGGTGAGGAATGAGCGTCGAATCCGCCATACCCGCGACAATGACTCCACCGCTCGTCAGCGGCGGTGCCCCGCTCATCGGCCACGCCTGGAACCTGGTGCGCGACCCCCTCGGCTTCCTCGCCGCGCTACGGGACCATGGTGATCTCGTACGCATCAGGCTGGGACCCAAGACGGCGTACGCGGTCTGCGACCCGGAGCTGGTCGGGCAGCTGCTGCGGAGCCCCGACTACATCGTCGGAGGGCCGCTCTGGGAGACCCTGGAGGTGCTCCTCGGCAAGGGCGTGGCAACCAGCAACGGCAAGACCCACCGGCGGCAGCGGCGCATGATGCAGCCCGCGTTCAGGCCCGAGCGGATCGCCGGCTACGCCACGGTGATGGAGGAGGAGGCCCGTATGACGGCCGCGCGGTGGCGGCCGGGCGACACGGTCGACATCAACGCGGAGATGTTCCGCACCGCCGTGCGCATCGTGTCCCGCTCGCTCCTTGAGGTCGACGCGATCAGTGAGAAGGCGGACCGCATCGCCGAATCACTGCACACCGTCTTCGAGGGGCTCTACCGCAGGATGGTCCTCTCGGTCGGGCCGCTGTACCGCGTGCCGACCCAGGGGAACCGCCGCTTCCAGAGCGCGCTGGCCGATCTGCACACCCTGGTCGACGAGATCATCGCCGAAGGCAGGGCGGCGGGCGATGGCCAGGACGATCTGTTGGCCGAAATGCTGCGGGCGCACGATGAATCAGGGCAGCCGCTCAGCGATCAGGAGGTTCACGACCATGTGATCTCGCTTGTCGTGGCGGGCGCCGAGAATATCGCGTCGACCTTGGCGTGGACGTTCCACCTGCTGGCCGAACACCCCGAGCAGGAAAGGCGATTGGTTGAAGAAGTAAATGCCGTCGCGCCGGACCGGGAGATCACATTCGCCGACCTCGGCGACCTTCCGCACACACGGAATGTCGTCACCGAGGCCATGCGCATACAACCGGCCGCCTGGATATTCACCCGCAGGTCGGTGGGAGAAACCAACCTGGGTGGCTACCGCATTCCGGCCGGGGCCGACATCGTCTACAGCGTCTACGCGATGCAACGCGATCCGCGTTCCTTCGAGCAGCACCTGGAGTTCGACCCGGACCGCTGGAATCCCGAACGCGCGGGTGACGTACCGGAGTTCGCGATGATGCCGTTCGGCACCGGTAACCGCAAGTGCCCGGGAGACCATTTCAGCCTGGCGGAACTCGCCATCATCCTGGCGACGGTGGCCCCGAAGTGGCACCTGACGCCGGTCGCGGAGACCGACGCCGACGCGAGGATCGGCATCACGCTACAGCCGAAGAGGGCCGTTCTCCGGGCCGAGAGGCGCTGACGGCCGGTCCGCGGAAGGTGCGGCGGTAGGCGTTCGGCGTGGTGCCGAGCGCCCGCAGGAACTGGTGGCGCATCGCCGCCGCGTTGCCGAAACCGGCACGCCCGGCGATCGCCTCCACTGTCTCGTCCGAGCCTTCCAGCAACTCCTGTGCCAGGAGCACGCGTTGGCGCAGGAGCCAGCGGTAGGGCGTGGTGCCCGTCTCCTGCTGGAAACGGCGCGCGAAGGTGCGCGGCGACATGTGGGCGCGGTCGGCGAGCTGCTCGATGGTGATGTCCGCGTCCAGATGGCGCTCCATCCAGGCCAGCACCCCGCCCACGGTGTCGCACGCCGTGCGCGGCAGCGGACGCTCCACGAACTGGGCCTGGCCGCCGTCGCGATGGGGCGGCACGACCATGCGCCGGGCGATGGCGTTGGCGACCTCGGTGCCGTGCTCCTGGCGCACGATGTGCAGACAGGCGTCGATCCCGGCCGCGGTGCCCGCCGACGTGATGACCGGGCCCTCGTCGACGTACAGGACGTCGGGCTCGACCTCGGCGCGTGGATGGCGCACCGCGAGCTCCGTGGCATGCCGCCAGTGCACGGCGCAGCGGCGGCCCTCGAGCAGGCCCGCCGCGCCGAGCACGAAGACGCCGGAGCAGACCGAGAGGACGCGCGCCCCGCGGTCCACCGCGCGGCGCAGGGCGTCGAGCAGCTCCTCCGGGAAGTCGCGGTCCACGAACGACTGACCTGCCGGAACAGCGATGAGATCGGCCTCTTCGAGCCGGTCGAGGCCGTACGGGGTGGAGATCGTGAACCCGGCGTGGTTGCGCAGCGGCCCGCTCTCCGCGGCGACCACCGCGAAGTCGTACACGGGCAGGTCCTCGTCGCTGCGATCGAGGCCGAACACCTCGCAGACAACGCCGAGTTCGAAGGGATTCACGCCGTCGAGCAGCACGACGGCCACGTTCTTCAGAGCGCCGGTCCTCAGCATGCCTGCCAGTCTGCCGCAGGGTTGGCAGTAAGTCGATGCTGTGTGGCAGTCCTGCCACTGACGCTTCCGTCCGGCCCGCAGGACAGTGAGGACATGAACGCAATCACCGATTACGCGACCGTCCTGACCGTCCTCCTCCTGCTGGCCGCACCCTCGCTCGTCGGGTACGTCCACGACCGCCGGATCGACCGCGAGCTGCGCGAGGCGGAACGCGCCCCGCGCAGCCCGGAGGGGCAGGCGGCCCTAGAACTCGTCGTCGAAGGAGACCGAACCCTCGACCGCGACCTGGTAGGCCGAAGGACGCCGCTCGAAGAAGTTGGTCAGCTCCTGGACTCCCTGAAGCTCCATGAAGGAGAACGGGTTTGAGGAGCCGTAGACCGGCGCGAAGCCGAGCCGCTGGAGCCGCTGGTCGGCGACGCACTGCAGGTACTCACGCATCGAGTCGGTGTTCATGCCCGGCAGGCCCTCGCCGCACAGGTCGCGCGCGAACTGCAGCTCGGCCTCCACGGCTTCCTTGAGCATGTCCGTGACCTGCGTCTGCAGCGCGTCGTCGAAGAGCTCGGGCTCCTCCTTGCGGACGGTGTCGACGACGTCGAAGGCGAAGCTCATGTGCATCGTCTCGTCGCGGAACACCCAGTTGGTGCCGGTGGCCAGGCCGTGCAGCAGACCGCGCGAGCGGAACCAGTAGACGTACGCGAAGGCACCGTAGAAGAAGAGCCCCTCGATGCACGCGGCGAAGCAGATCAGGTTCAGCAGGAAGCGGCGCCGGTCGGCCTTCGACTCCAGGCGGTCCATCTTCTCGACGGAGTCCATCCACCGGAAGCAGAACTCGGCCTTCTCGCGGATGGAGGGGATCTCCTCCACCGCGTCGAAGGCCGCGGCGCGGTCCTCCGGGTCGGGGAGATAGGTGTCGAGCAGCGTCAGATAGAACTGGACGTGCACGGCCTCCTCGAAGAGCTGACGGCTCAAGTAGAGCCGCGCCTCGGGGGAGTTGATGTGCTTGTAGAGCGTGAGCACCAGGTTGTTGGAGACGATCGAGTCGCCGGTCGCGAAGAACGCGACAAGGCGGCCGATCATGTGCTGCTCGCCCGGCGAGAGCTTGGCGAGGTCGGCGACGTCCGAGTGGAGGTCGACCTCCTCGACGGTCCAGGTGTTCTTGATCGCGTCCCGGTAGCGCTCGTAGAAGTCCGGGTAGCGCATGGGACGCAGGGTCAGCTCGAAGCCCGGGTCCAGGAGGTTCTTGTCGGCGTTGGTGGGGGCGGCTTCCGGCGCGAAGCGCTGTCCATCGGGGGTGGTGGTCGGGTGACGGGTGGGCATTACTGGCAGGCCTCGCAGGACTCGGGGTTTTCCAGGGAGCAGGCGACAGCCTCTTCGGCGGTTGCCTGCGGGGGCACGGGGGCGGCGGCTTCGGTTTTGCCCGCCGCCGCGCGGGCGATCCGGGTAGCCGGGCGCGAACGCAGGTAGTACGTGGTCTTCAGACCCTGCTGCCAGGCGTACGCGTACATCGAGGAGAGCTTGCCGATGGTCGGCGTCTCCAGGAACAGGTTCAGGGACTGCGCCTGGTCCAGGAACGGCGTGCGCGCGGCGGCCATGTCGATCAGGCCGCGCTGCGGGATCTCCCACGCGGTGCGGTAGAGGTCGCGCACCTCGGCCGGGATCCAGCTGAAGCCCTGCACGGAGCCGTTGGCCTCGCGCAGCGCCTCGCGGGTCTGGGCGTCCCAGACGCCGAGCCGTTTCAGCTCCTGCACCAGGTAGGAGTTGACCTGGAGGAACTCACCGCTCAGCGTCTCGCGCTTGAAGAGGTTGGAGACCTGCGGCTCGATGCACTCGTAGACGCCCGCGATGGACGCGATGGTGGCGGTCGGCGCGATGGCGAGAAGCAGCGAGTTGCGCATGCCGGTCGCGGCGATACGTTCCCGCAGCGCGGCCCAGCGCTCCGGCCAGGTCAGCTCGACGCCGTAGTGGTCGGGGTGCAGGACGCCGCGCGCGGTGCGGGTCTTCTCCCAGGCGGGCAGCGGGCCATTGCGCTCCGCGAGGTCGGCGGACGCCTCGTACGCGGCGAGCATGATCCGCTCGGCGATGCGGGTGGAGAGGGCGCGCGCGGCGGGGGAGTCGAACGGCAGCTTCAGCTGGAAGAAGACGTCCTGCAGACCCATGGCGCCCAGGCCCACCGGACGCCACCTGGCGTTGGAGCGCCCGGCCTGCTCGGTCGGGTAGAAGTTGATGTCGACCACGCGGTCGAGGAAGGTGACGGCGGTGCGGACGGTCTCGTCGAGCCGCTGCCAGTCGATGTCACCGGCGTCCGTGTCCACGAACGCGCCGAGGTTCACCGAGCCCAGGTTGCAGACGGCCGTCTCCCCGTCGTCCGTCACCTCCAGGATCTCCGTGCAGAGGTTGGAGGAGTGGACCGTGTGGCCGGGCTCCGCCGTCTGGTTGGCGGTGCGGTTGGCGGCGTCCTTGAACGTCATCCAGCCGTTGCCGGTCTGCGCGAGGGTGCGCATCATGCGGCCGTACAGATCGCGGGCCGGAATGGTCTTGCGGGCGAGCCCGGCGGCCTCGGCCTTGCGGTAGGCGGCGTCGAACTCGTCGCCCCACAGGTCGACGAACTCGGGCACGTCGGCCGGCGAGAACAGCGACCAGTCCTGGTCGGCGGCGACCCGGCGCATGAACTCGTCCGGGATCCAGTGCGCGAGGTTGAGGTTGTGCGTGCGCCGCTGGTCCTCACCCGTGTTGTCGCGCAGCTCCAGGAACTCCTCGATGTCGGAGTGCCAGGTCTCCAGGTAGACCGCGGCGGCGCCCTTGCGCCGCCCGCCCTGGTTCACGGCGGCGACGGAGGCGTCCAGCGTCTTCAGGAACGGCACGATGCCGTTGGAGTGGCCGTTCGTGCCGCGGATCAGCGAACCGCGGGCGCGGACGCGGGAGTACGAGAGGCCGATGCCGCCCGCGTGCTTGGAGAGGCGCGCGACCTGGTGGTAGCGGTCGTAGATGGAGTCCAGCTCGTCCAGCGGCGAGTCGAGGAGGTAGCAGGAGGACATCTGCGGGTGCCGGGTGCCGGAGTTGAAGAGTGTCGGCGAGGACGGCAGGTAGTCCAGGCGGCTCATCAGGCGGTACAGGGAGGCGACCTCGTCCAGGGCGCGGACGCTGCCGTCCTCGGCGAGGCCGCTCGCGACGCGCAGCATGAAGTGCTGCGGGGTCTCGATGACGTGCCGGGTGATCGGGTGCCGGAGCAGATAGCGGCTGTGCAGGGTGCGCAGGCCGAAGTAGCCGAACCGGAAGTCGGCGCCGTCCTCCAGGGCGGCCTCCACGAGACCGTCGAGGCGCTCCGCGTGGTCGGTGACGAACGCGGCGGTGCGGTCCGCGATCAGGCCCTCGCGGTGACCCACGGCGACCGAATCGGAGAAGGAGCGCACGCCCTGCGACGCCGCCTCGTCACGGATGCTGAGACTGAGCAGCCTGGCCGCGAGCTGCGAATACGTCGGGTCCTCGGAGATGAGCCCCGCGGCCGCCTCGGTCGCCAGCTCCCGCAGCTCAGCCAGGTCCGCGCGGGCCGAGCGGCCGCGGAGCGCGGCGGCGGCGACTCTGCCGGGGTCGGCGTCGGGGAGGTCGGCGGTGAGGTCGGTCAGGGTACGCAGCAGCGCGGTTCCTGGGCCGTCGGCGGTCTGCTGACCGTCGGTGGTCTGCGCTGACGCAGGTTCGGCTGGCGCGATGGTCACGTGGAGCACTCCCTCGCTCGGCTCTGGGCCCGCGGAGGGATGAGTGACACACGGGCGCCCGCCCCTGGGCAGGGCTGCGCTCCGCGTCCACCAGCCCATTCCACGAGGCCCGGACGACGTTGGCACCCGGACCGGTCGGAACGGGCGCGCTGCCGACAGGTCTTCGGACTTGAGAGCACGACAAATGCGTACTCGTACACCGTTGCGGGACAGTTCCGGACTTGCACCGGATTCCCCTGCGGCGACAGCGAGCACGAGCATACATCTTGTGCTGGCCCTGGGCGGCAGCCCCACATCTTGTGTCGGAGCGGCTGTCCCCTCCGGTCCTCTAGGGTGGCGGCCGAACTGAAGGCCGAACAGGGGGCGGTGCCGTGCGAGGGCTGGGTGCGGGTTGTGCGGCCGTACTGCTGCTGGCGCTCACCGGGTGCGGGGACGGCGGTCGGGCGACGACGGCGGAGCACACACGGACCCCGAAGCCGACCACGGCCGCCGGTGTCGACGGCGAAGCCGACCCCCGCAAGCTCTTCACGGACGCCGAGCTGAAGGCCGCCCTGCTGCCCGCGAAGGCGGTCGGGGTGCGGGCCGACACGCTCAACGCCACCACGGGGCTCTACAACCAGCATTACGGAGGCGGTGACTGGGGCACCTGTGCTCCCGGCGCGAAGGCGAGCAGGGAACTGTTCTCCCTGCGCGGAGCCAGTGCCGGCCACACCATCCGCCCCTTCCCCGGGGCGATGGCCGACGAGGGCGACCCCGTCGTCTCCCAGAGTCTGGTCTCGATGCGGGCCGGGCGGGCAGGGCGTCACGTCGAACTGCGCCGGCAGCTCCACCAGGCGTGCCCCAGTGTCACCGTCGACACCGACGCGGCCCCGGTGGTGGAGCACCACACGGCCGAGAAGCTGCCCGGTCTCGGCGACGAGGCGATCCTGGAGACCACGAGGACCGAGGGCGACGACGAACACGACGGCGAAACCCCGTACTACAAGGTCGAGGTGCGGGTCGGCGGCGTGCTCGTGCTCGTGGACGCGGGCCCCCACAAGGATCTGGCGATCTCCTCGGCGGCCAAGGCCGCGGCACGGGTCCGGACGGAGCTCTACAAGGCCCCATGAGGGCGCACGCACGGCAACGGGCCGCCGGATTGCTCCGGCGGCCCGTGTCACACACGTACGAGGAACCTCAGTGCCCGCCCGGCGCTCCCGCCGTGGCCGGCGGCAGCTCCTCCACGACACCCGGGTCGCCCGCGTCCGCCGTGTAGTCCCCGGGAGACGTCTCGTCGATGCCGTCAGGGGCCTTCATGGCGCGCAGGACGAAGGTCATGACCACGGTGACCACCACGTTCAGGACGAACGCCGTGAGGCCGATGTAGCCGATCTCGCCGATGCCGGGGATCTCGTCGGACGAGCCGCCGAAGTGCTTCTGCGTCGGTGACGCGACACCGTACGCGGCGACCGTTCCGTAGATCATGCCGATCGCCCAGCCGGCGAGCAGCGCCCAGCGGTGGAACCACCGCGTGAACAGGCCGCCGACCAGCGCGGGCATCGTCTGCAGGATCCAGATGCCGCCCAGGAGCTGGAAGTTGATCGCGACCGTCTTGTCCATGGTGAGGACGAAGGCGAGCGCGCCGACCTTCACCAGGAGCGAGACCAGCTTGGAGATCTTCATCTCCTGCTGCGGAGTCGCGTCCGGCTTGAGGAAGTCCTTGTAGATGTTCCTCGTGAAGAGATTCGCGGCCGCGATCGACATGATGGCCGCCGGCACGAGCGCGCCGATGCCGATCGCCGCGAACGCGACGCCCGTGAACCAGTCGGGGAACATGTTCTCGAACAGCTGCGGAATCGCCAGCTGCCCGTTCTCCACCTTCACCCCGGCCGCGATCGCCATGAAGCCGAGCAGCGCGAGCAGGCCCAGCATCAGCGAATAGAGCGGCAGGATCGTGGTGTTGCGGCGGATCACGTCGCGGCTCTTGGAGGAGAGCGTCGCCGTGATCGAGTGGGGATACATGAACAGCGCGAGCGCGGAGCCGAGCGCGAGCGTGGCGTACGTCCACTGCCCGGCCTCGCCCGGCGCGAGGCCCGCGACGGGCTTGCCCGCCGCCTCGTTCGTCGCCGAGAACTTGTCGCTCGCCGCCCGGAAGATCTCGTCGAACCCGCCGAGCTTGATCGGGATGTAGATGATCGCGACGGCGATGACCAGATAGATCAGACCGTCCTTCACGAACGCGATCAGCGCGGGAGCGCGCAGACCGGACGAGTACGTGTACGCGGCGAGCACCGCGAACGCGATCAGGAGCGGCAGGTCCTTGATGAACCAGTTGGTGTCCGGACCGCCGCCGACGCCCATGACGTCGAGCACGGCCTGGATGCCGACCAGCTGGAGCGCGATGTACGGCATCGTGGCGAGGATGCCGGTGACCGCGACGGCCAGCGAGAGCCCCTTCGAGCCGAAGCGCCCGCGCACGAAGTCGGACGTGGTCACGTATCCGTGCTTGTGCGAGACGGACCACAGACGCGGCAGGAAGGTGAAGATCAGCGGGTAGACGAGGATCGTGTACGGCACCGCGAAGAAGCCGGCCGCGCCCGCCGCGTAGATCGCCGCCGGGACGGCCACGAAGGTGTACGCCGTGTACAGGTCGCCGCCGAGCAGGAACCACGTGACCCAGGTGCCGAACGAGCGGCCGCCCAGGCCCCATTCGTCCAGGCTCTCGGTCTCGGCCTTGCGCCAGCGCGCGGCCAGGAAGCCCATCGCGGTGACGGCGGCGAAGAAGAAGATGAAGACGGCGAGGGCGATGCCGTTGACGCCGCCCGTGTCCGCTGCGAGCACGTTCATCGGGTCGCACCCCCCTGGGCCTGCTCGGCCTTGCGGGCGCGCTGGTCACGCTGCCACAGCTTGTAGGCGATCATCGTCAGCGCGGTGGAGATGAGGACCCACAGCATCTGGTACCAGTAGAAGAACGGGATGCCGATGAAGGTCGGGTCGACCTTCGCGTAGGAGCTCACCCAGAGCATCGCCACGAACGGCGCGACGAGACAGAGGGCAATGACCACGCGGACCGGCGTGACCACCGGTCTGCTCACTTCAGGCGCATCTGACACTTCGCGGCTCCGCTCCCTCGCTTATCCCACCTTTAACGTGCGGGAAATCTAAGCGAGAGGATTGATCTATGGAACCCCCGTCCGGATACCGGACGGGTGCCGGATGGGTCAACGCGCCTGCTCAGCAGCAGCGGAACCCCTGCCGCGGGTCTGACTCCTGCCGGTCCGTCCGCATTCGCTCGAACTCCCTCCGGGAGGGCACGGATGCCCCCGGATGCGTCTTGTGCGCGTGCTCCACATACCGGTCGTACGCGGACTCGTCGGTCAACTCCCGCGCGTACCAACGGACCCAGCGCAGCCCCCGCAGCACCCAGGTCATTTCGTGAGCTCCGCCTTCTCCTCCTGGGTCGGGATGAGCCCGGCCGGAGCGGTCAGTCCGGACTCCACGTACTCGGCCTCGCTCAGCGGCGTCGACTGCGGGTTGCGGACGTGCTTCACGCAGATCCGGGCGGCGTCCGCGATCACGATGACGATGAGCAGCGCGAGCACGGCCGAAAGGACGCCGTCCACGGTGGAGTTGGTGACAACGGTATGCATGTCGTCCATGGTCTTGGCGGGCGGCAGGATCTTGCCCGCGTCGATGGCGTCCTGGTAGTTGGCGCGCTGCTGGAAGAAGCCCACGCGCGGGTCGCTGGAGAACACCTTCTGCCAGCTCGCGGTGAGCGTCACCGTGGCGTCCCAGGCGAGCGGAATCCCGGTGATCCAGGCCCACTTGAGACGCCCGGACTTCACCAGGAGCGTCGTGCAGACGGCGAGGGCGACCGCGGCGAGGAGCTGGTTGGAGATGCCGAAGATCGGGAAGAGCTGGTTGATCCCGCCGAGCGGCTCGTGCACGCCGACCCACAGGAAGTAACCCCACAGACCTGTTACCACCGCGCTGGTGATGACGAGTCCGGGCTTCCAACTGACCTTCTTGAAGGGCTTGTAGACGTTCCCGAGCATGTCCTGGAGCATGAAGCGGCCCACGCGCGTTCCCGCGTCGAGCGCGGTCAGGATGAACAGCGCCTCAAACATGATCGCGAAGTGGTACCAGAAGGCCCGCATGGAGCCGCCGGTGACCTTCGAGAAGATCTCGGAGACGCCGACCGCGAGGGTGGGCGCGCCACCGGTCCGCGAGAGCAGCGAGGACTCCTCGACGTTCTTGGCGGCCTGCGCGAGATCGGCGGGGGAGATGGAGTACCCGAAGCCGGCGACCGCTTGGCTCGCGGCCTGGACGTTGTCCCCGATGACGCCCGCGGGCGCGTTCATCGCGAAGTAGAGCCCCGGGTCGATGATGCTGGCCGCGACGAGCGCCATGACCGCGACCGCCGACTCCATCAGCATGGAGCCGTAGCCGATCATCCGGACCTGCGTCTCCTTCTGGATCATCTTCGGGGTCGTGCCCGACGAGATCAGCGCGTGGAAGCCGGACAGGGCCCCGCAGGCGATGGTGATGAAGACGAACGGGAAGAGCGATCCCGCGAAGACGGGCCCGTCGCCGCGCGAGGCGAAGTCGGTCACCGGGTCCATCTTCAGCGTCGGCAGCGTGATGACGACGCCGAGCGCGAGCAGCAGGATCGTGCCGATCTTCATGAACGTGGAGAGGTAGTCGCGCGGCGCGAGCAGCATCCACACCGGCAGGATCGAGGCGATGAATCCGTACGCCACCAGCCAGATGACCAGCGTCGACGGCGCGAGCGTGAAGGTGTCCGCGAGGGACGACTCGGCGACCCAGCGCCCGGCGACGAGCGCGAGGAGCAGCAGCGCGATCCCGATGAGGGAGACCTCGCTGACCCGCCCCGGCCGCAGGACCCGCAGGTAGAAGCCCATGAGCAGGGCGATCGGAATGGTCATCGCGATGGAGAAGGTGCCCCAGGGCGAGTCCGCGAGCGCGTTGACGATGACGAGGGCGAGCACCCCGAGCAGGATGATCATGATGGCGAACGCGGCGAGCAGCGCGGCGGCCCCGCCGAAGGGGCCGATCTCCTCGCGCGCCATCTGGCCGAGCGACTTGCCGTCGCGCCGGGTGGAGAAGAAGAGGACCACCATGTCCTGCACGGCACCCGCGAAGATCACCCCGACGATGATCCAGATCGTGCCCGGCAGATACCCCATCTGCGCGGCAAGTACGGGCCCCACCAGTGGGCCCGCGCCCGCGATCGCCGCGAAGTGGTGTCCGAGCAGGACGCGGCGGTCGGTCGGGTGGAAGTCGATGCCGTTGTCCAGGCGCTCGGCCGGGGTGGCCCGTTTCTTGTCGACCTTCAGGACGCGTTCGACGATGAACTTGGAGTAGAAGCGATAGGCGATGGCGTACGAGCCGAGGGCCGCGGCCACCATCCAGGCCGCCGACACCTCCTCGTCCCGCGCGAGCGCGAGCACGGTCCACCCCGCGGCGCCCACCAGCGCGACGAGGGACCAGATGACGATGGATCGGGGGTTCGCTGTGCGCACCGGGTCGTCCTCCCGTTCATCATGCGATGACGGGAGGAACGTAGAGCAGCACGGTTCCCGGCGCCAGACCCCCGGAAAAGGATCAGGCCGCCGGGTGCCGGATCACTCCGTGGGGCGCTTGAGGCGGGCCACGAACTTGTAGCGGTCGCCGCGGTACACCGAACGCACCCACTCCACGGGCTGGCCGCCGCCGTCCAGGGAGTGCCGCGACAGGAGCAGCATCGGCAGGCCCACGTCCGTGCCGAGCAGGCCCGCCTCGCGCGGGGTCGCCAGGGAGGTCTCGATGGTCTCCTCGGCCTCCGCGAGATGGACGTCGTACACCTCGGCGAGTGCGGTGTAGAGCGAGGTGTACTTCACCAGGGAGCGGCGCAGGGCCGGGAAGCGCTTGGCCGACAGGTGCGTCGTCTCGATGGCCATCGCCTCGCCGTTGGCGAGCCTCAGGCGCTCGATCCTGAGCACCCGGCCGCCCGTACTGATGTCGAGGAGCCCGGCGAGGGTGTCGTCGGCGGTGATGTAGCCGATGTCCAGGAGCTGTGAGGTCGGCTCCAGACCCTGGGCCCTCATGTCCTCGGTGTACGAGGTGAGTTGGAGCGCCTGGGAGACCTTCGGCTTGGCCACGAAGGTGCCCTTGCCCTGGATCCGCTCCAGGCGGCCCTCGACGACCAGCTCCTGCAGGGCCTGGCGCACCGTCGTGCGCGAGGTGTCGAACTCGGCGGCGAGCGTGCGCTCCGGCGGTACCGGGGTACCGGGCGGCAACGTCTCCGTCATGTCGAGCAAGTGCCGCTTCAGGCGGTAGTACTTGGGCACGCGCGCGGTGCGGCCGACGCTCGGGGCCGCGCCCGCGTCGGTCTCTGTACTGCTTGCCTCGGTGCCCATGCGCTGCCTTCCCGGCTCCTGTGCTGCTGCCGTCACCGGCTCCTCCGTCTGTCGCGGCTCACATCGTGGCACGTACCGGGCTGAGCAGACCGTGCCCGCTCAGGTGTCGGTCCGATAACGGACCTGACAGCCCTTCTTATACACCCTTGACACCCCTAAAGGTCTAGGCCAAGCTCCCCGTACTGGTCTACACCATTAAAGACCAGGTTCCAGTCCCACGGGCAGATCTCGGTCCATTTGGTCGCTGCGGGTGGGGGGTTGACTGGCATCCCTTGAGGAGGGTGACGTGAAGCGCAAGCTCATAGCGGCCATCGGTGTCGCGGGCATGTTGGTCTCGATCGCGGCCTGTGGCAGCGACGACAGTGACGACAAGAAGGCCGGAGCGGACGGCTTCAAGGGGGAGACCCTGACGCTCTGGGCGATGGACGGCTCCACGCCCGAAGGCTGGACCAAGGACGTCAAGGCCGCCTTCGAGAAGAAGACGGGCGCGAAGCTGAAGCTCGAGGTCCAGCAGTGGAACGGCATCCAGCAGAAGCTGACCACGGCCCTCTCCGAGGAGAATCCGCCCGACGTCTTCGAGATCGGCAACACGCAGACCGCGGCGTACGCCAAGACCGGTGGCCTCGCCGAGCTCGGTGACCTCAAGGAAGGGCTCGGCGCCGACTGGACCGAGTCGATCAACAAGTCCTCGGTCGTGGACGGCAAGCAGTACGCCGCCCCGTGGTTCGTCCTGAACCGCGTCGTGATCTACAACAAGAAGGTCTGGGCCGACGCCGGCATCAAGGAGACCCCCAAGACCCGCGCCGAGTTCCTCAAGGACCTCAAGACGATCGGCTCCAAGACCGAGGCCGAGCCGATCTACCTGCCGGGCCAGAACTGGTACCACTTCGTCGGCCTGACCATCGGTGAGGGCGCCGAGCTGGTCAAGAAGGACGGCGACAAGTACGTCTCCAACCTGTCCGACCCCAAGGTCGCCAAGGCCATGAAGACGTACAAGCAGTTCGCGGACCTCTCCAAGGCTCCCAAGAACAAGGACGAGGCCACCCCGCAGCAGGCCGAGGTCTTCGCCAAGGGCAAGACCGGCGCCTTCATCGGCATGAGCTGGGAGGCCGCGACCGCGATCAAGGCCAACCCGAAGATCGAGAAGGACATCGGCTACTTCACGATCCCCGGCGCCACCGCCGCCAAGCCCGAGGGTGTCTTCCTCGGCGGCTCGAACCTCGCCGTCGCCGCGACCAGCAAGAAGCAGGAGCTCGCCAAGGAGTTCCTGAAGATCGCGCTGAACGACAAGTTCGAGGGTTCGCTCGCCAAGGAAGGCGGCGTCATCCCGAACAAGCAGGCCCTGGAGGCCCAGCTCAAGGGCAACCCGGCCGCCGAGGCCATGGCCCCCGCCACCTCCGGCGGCGGCACGACCCCGCTGATCCCGGAGTGGGCCGCGGTGGAGAACCCGCCGAACCCGATCAAGAACTACATGACCGCGGTGCTGAACGGTAAGTCGAACGCCGACGCCGCCAAGCAGGTCGAGGGCGAGCTCAACAAGCGCCTGTCGCAGAAGCAGTAAGGACGCGCTTTCGCCGGGGACTTCGGGCCCGGGGTGTCATCCGCCCCCGGGCCCGCTGCCCCGGCTCAGCGCTGCGTTCCGCGATGCCCACGAAAGAGATGGCAAGCATGACCGTGCAGACCGAACGGCCGCCCTCCGGCCCGACGGAGGATCTGAAATCGGACAGTAGGCCGAAGGATCCGGGCGAGCCCCGCACACGGGCCCGGTCGCTTGGGCCCTACCTGCTACTGCTTCCCGCGGTCGCGGTCACCCTGGTGTTCCTCGGCTGGCCGCTGGTCAACAACGGGATCCTGTCGTTCCAGAACCTCAACATGAGGCAGTTCATCCTCCACCTCACGGAGTGGAACGGGATCGACAACTACAAGGAGGTCCTCAGCGGCGAGGACTTCTGGCGGGTCACAGGCCGCTCGATCACGTTCACCGCGGTCAACGTCGTACTGATCATGCTGCTCGGCACGCTGGTGGGCCTGCTGCTCGCACGGCTCGGCAGGCGGATGCGGACGCTCCTCCTGGTCGGCCTCGTGCTCGCCTGGGCCATGCCGATCATCGCGTCGACGACGGTCTACCAGTGGCTGTTCGCGACACGCTTCGGTGTCGTCAACTGGGTCCTGGACAAGGCCGGCTGGCACTCGATGGCCGACTACGACTGGATGGGCAGCCAGTACTCCACGTTCTTCGTGGTCCTCGTCCTGATCGTCTGGCAGTCGATCCCCTTCGTGGCGATCAACCTCTACGCCGCCACGACGACGATCCCCAAGGAGCTCTACGAAGCCGCGTCGCTGGACGGCGCCGGCGCGTGGAAGCGGTTCACGAACGTCACGCTGCCGTATCTGAAGCCCTTCCTCTACGCGACGACGTTCCTGGAGATCATCTGGGTCTTCAAGGCGTTCGCGCAGGTCTTCGCGCTCAACGAGGGCGGCCCCGACCGGCTCACCGAGATCCTGCCCGTCTACGCCTACATCGAGGGCATGGGCAACCAGCACTTCGGCATGGGTGCGGCGATCGCGATGCTCACCATCGTCATCCTGCTGGCCCTGACCGCCTTCTATCTGCGGATCGTGCTCAAGCAAGAGGAGGACGAGCTGTGACCCGCACCGCTTCGTCGAGGTCGTCGCGTTCGTCGCGTTCGTCAATGGGGCGCCGCATCTGGCCCAACGCCGTGGCCGTCGTACTCTTCATCGGCTTCGTCTTCCCGGTCTACTGGATGTTCTCCACGGCCTTCAAGCCGACCGGCGACATCATCAGCGAGGACCCGGTGTGGTTCCCGGCCGACGCGACGTTCGAGCACTTCAAGACGGCCGTCAACGCCGACCACTTCTGGACGATGGTCGGCAACTCCATCACCGTCACGGTGCTCGCCGTGGTCTTCTCGCTGATCATCGGCCTCGCGTCGGCGTTCGCACTCGCCCGGATGCGGTTCAAGGGCCGCAGGGGCTTCATCATCGGCTTCATGCTGGCCCAGATGGCGCCCTGGGAAGTCATGGTCATCGCGATCTACATCATCGTGCGTGACGCCGACATGCTGAACAGCCTGATCCCGCTCACCCTCTTCTACATGGTGATGATCCTGCCCTTCACGCTCCTGACGCTGCGCGGCTTCGTCGCCGCGGTGCCGCGTGAGCTGGAGGAGTCGGCGATGGTGGACGGCTGCTCACGGATGCAGGCGTTCCGCCGGGTGATCCTGCCGCTGCTCGCACCGGGCCTGATGTCGACCTCGCTCTTCGGATTCATCACGGCCTGGAACGAATTCCCGCTCGTGCTTGTCCTCAACAAGGAGGCGGAGTCCAAGACACTCCCGGTGTGGCTCTCCGGCTTCCAGACCGCCTTCGGTGACGACTGGGGTGCCACCATGGCCGCCGCCTCGCTCTTCGCCATCCCGATCCTCGTCCTCTTCGTCTTCCTGCAGCGCAGGGCCGTCAGCGGTCTGACCGACGGCGCCGTGAAGGGATAACCGCCATATGACGACACTCACCAGCCCCACCGACACCCTCACCCGGGATGCCCTGACCGTCCTGCAGCCCGGCTTCGTCGGGACCAGCGCGCCGGACTGGCTGCTCCGCAGGATCGGTGAAGGCCTCGCCTCGGTCGGGCTCTTCGGCCGCAACATCGCCTCGCCCGAACAACTGGCCGCACTGACGGCACAGTTGCGTGCCGAGCGCGACGACGTCCTGGTCGCCATCGACGAGGAGGGCGGTGACGTGACCCGCCTGGAGGTCCGCTCCGGCTCCTCCTTCCCCGGCAACCACGCCCTCGGCGCGGTCGACGACACGGCGCTCACCCGTGACGTGGCCGCCGAGCTGGGCCGCCGGCTCGCCGCGTGCGGCGTCAACCTCAACTGGGCTCCGTCGGCCGACGTCAACTCCAACCCCGACAACCCCGTGATCGGCGTACGGTCCTTCGGCGCCGACCCGCTCCTGGTGGCCCGGCACACCGCCGCGTACGTCGAGGGCCTGCAGTCCGCCGGCGTCGCCGCCTGCACCAAGCACTTCCCCGGGCACGGCGACACCGCGGTCGACTCGCACCACGACGTGCCGCGCATCGGGGTGGACCCGGAGGTGCTCCGGGCGCGTGACCTGGCGCCGTTCCGGGCCGCGATCGCCGCGGGCACGCGGGCCGTGATGAGCGCGCACATCCTCGTGCCGTCCCTGGACGCGGAGTACCCGGCGACGCTGTCCCGCCGCATCCTGACCGGCGTCCTCCGTGAGGAACTCGGCTTCGACGGCCTGATCGTCACCGACGGCATGGAGATGCAGGCCATCTCCGCGACGTACGGCATCGAGCGGGGCAGCGTCCTCGCCATCGCGGCGGGCGCCGACGCGATCTGCGTGGGCGGCGGCCTCGCGGACGACGAGACGGTCCTGCGGCTTCGCGACGCGCTGGTCGGTGCCGTCCGCACGGGCGAGCTCTCCGAGGAACGCCTCGCCGACGCGGCGACCCGGGTGCGGGCGCTTGCCCACTGGACTTCGGTGTCGGGCGCGACCGAGCGTTCGGGGGGCGCGCCCGGCACCGAGATCGGCCTGGTCGCGGCCCGCCGCGCCCTGACGGTCACCCGGGGCGAGTCCTACGCGGCCCCGCTCAGCGAGGCTCCGTTCGTCGCCGCCTTCACCCCGCTGGCCAACATCGCGGTGGGCGACGAGACCCCGTGGGGCGTGGCCGCGGAGCTGGAACGGCTGCTCCCGGGCACCGAGACGGGCAGCTTCACGGGCGCGGACGCGGGTGCGCTGGCCCTCGCGGAGGCGGGGGAGCGGCGGATCGTGGCCGTCGTCCGCGACGCCCACCGCCACGCGTGGATGGCGGAGTCCCTGAACACCCTGCTGACCGCACGCCCGGACACGATCGTGGTCGAGATGGGCGTCCCGCAGTCCGCCCCGACGGGCTCCCTCCACATCGCCACACACGGCGCGGCAAGGGTCTGCGGCCTGGCGGCGGCAGAGGTCATCACCGGGGCCTAGCAAGCGTCCCGCAGGGGCGCGGGGAACTGCGCGCTCCGCCCCCACGCACCAGCAGGTGTGGCTACGAACAAAAAGGTGCCGGGACACCCCCAGCAGGGGGCGCCCCGGCACCTTTGGCTACGGCCCAGAAGCGCGCCTAAATCCCCTGCCAGGCAGGCTTCGCCGCATACGTCGCCCGGAAGTACTCCCCAAGCTTCAGCTTGGAGGCGGCGGCCTCGTCCACGACCACGGTCGCGTGCCGGTGCAACTGCAGAGCCGAAGCCGGCACCACCGCGGCCACCGGCCCCTCCACCGTCGCGGCGACCGCGTCCGCCTTGCCCTCACCGGTGGCGAGGAGCACCAGATGCCGCGCCTCGAGGATCGTCCCGATCCCCTGCGTGATCACGTGGTGCGGCACCTGTTCGATGTCGCCGTCGAAGAACCGCGCGTTGTCCACCCGCGTCTGGTTCGTCAGCGTCTTGATCCGCGTGCGCGAGGCGAGCGAGGAGCACGGTTCGTTGAACCCGATGTGCCCGTCCGTGCCGATCCCGAGCAGCTGGAGATCCACACCTCCGGCATCGGCGAGCGCCTGGTCGTACGCCTCGCACGCCGCCTGCACGTCCTGCGCGCTGCCGTCGGGCCCCATGAAGGACTTCTCGCTGAGCCCCAGCGGCTCGACGACCTCACGCAGCACCACGGAGCGGTAGGACTCGGGGTGCCCGGCGGGCAGCCCCACGTACTCGTCGAGCTGGCAGATCCGCGCCCGCGAGGCATCCACGGCACCGGAGCCGACCTTGGCGGCCAGGGCTTCGTAGATGGGCAGCGGGGTGGATCCGGTGGCGACACCGAGCAGGGCGTCAGGCTTACGGCGCACCAGGGCGGCCATGGCCTCCGCGATGAGCTCGCCGCCTGCCTTGGCGTCCGGGACGATGACAACTTCCACGCTGGGCCTGCCGATCTGGAGGGGGCTCACGGGTCTGGAGAGAGAACCCACGGGGGACTATGTGGTATAGACCAATCTAGCAGAGCTGGCCCGTCCGGGCCCCAGGTTCCCCGGCTTCAAGTTCCCGCCTTCCATGCTCGGCTCTCCGGCCCGCCCCCGCCCGTCGGCACGGATGCCCCGAAGCTCCTCACACCCCCAGGACCGACCCTCCCGTCGCGTCGATCAGCTGGCCGGTGATCCATCGCGCGTCGTCCGAGGCGACAAAGGCGACGATGTCCGCCACGTCCCGGGGCTGGCCTATGCGGTCGAAGGTCGAGTAACCGGCCATATCGGCGCGCTGCTCCTCGGGAAGCCCGTCCATCATCTCGGTCTCGATGATCCCCGGCGCCACCGAGTTGACCGTGATCCCGCGGGGGCCCAGGTCCTGCGCCAGGGTGTGCGTCAGGACGTTCAGCGCGCCCTTCGTCATCGAGTAACCGATCGTGATCGGGAAGGCGATGCGGGTGACGCCCGAGGAGATGTTGATGATCCGGCCGCCGTCGCGCAGCCGGTCGAGTCCCTTTTGGATGATGAAGAACGGCGCCTTCACATTGACCGCGAACACCCGGTCGTAATCCGCCTCCTGGACCTCGCCCACCAGGCTGTACAACCCGATCCCGGCGTTGTTCACCAGGATGTCCAGCCCGTCGGCATGCCGGTCGAACTCGGCCCAGAGCGCCTCGGCGTCGCCGGGGACGCCCAGCTCCGTGCCGAACGCGAAGGCGGAGCCGCCCGCCTCCTCGATGGCGGCGACCGTCTCCTTCGCCGCCGTCTCGTTGCTGCCGTAATGCACCGCGACCCGCGCGCCGTCCCGTCCCAGCCGCTCGGCGATGCCCCGCCCGATGCCGCGGCTGCCGCCCGTGACCAGTGCAGTCTTCCCCGCAAGCTTTCCCGCAAGTGCGCTCATGAGAGCCGCCCCCTATTTCTCTAGTGGTCGCTACAGAAAGAACCGTAGCGGACTCCCGGCCGTTTTTCTAGCGGCCGCTATACAATTCACTCCATGGCGACGAAACAGCGCGGGCGCCCCCGCTCCTTCGACCGCGAGACCGCGCTGGAGCAGGCGCTTCGCACCTTCTGGGACCAGGGGTACGAGGCGACATCGGTCACGGACCTCACCCGCGCGATGGGTATCGGCGCCCCGAGCATGTACGCGGCCTTCGGTGACAAGAAGTCACTGTTCGAGGAGGTCGTCCTGCTGTACGGGCAGACGCACGGCTCCTTCGGTGAGCGCGCCTTCGCGGAGGAGCCGACCGTCCGCGGCGGGGTCGAGCGGATGCTGTTCGAGGCCGCCGACAAATACACGGAAGCCGGTCACCCCCACGGCTGCCTGATCATCTGCGCCGCGACGAACTGCGCGACGCCGGAGATCGAGGCCGCCCTGCGCGACCGGCGCAACGCCAATGTCAGCGCCATCGAGTCCCGCATAAGGGCCGCCGTCGCCACCGGCGAGCTCCCCCCGGAGACCGACGCCCCCGCCCTGGCCCACTACACCGGAGCCGTTCTGCAGGGCATGTCCCAGCAGTCCCGCGACGGCGCGAGCCGGCAGCAGCTGGAGGCGGTCGCCGAGCTGGCCATGCGGGTCTGGCCCGGTGTATAAGTCCGCTGGGCGGCAGGAGTCCGCCGGGCGGCGAGTGAGAGAAAGAGACAACAACAAACATCTGCCGACGCGTAGACACAGGAGAATGGTCTAGTCCACAATGCGTTGGTAAAGCATCCGTCCTTCCCGCACAGGAGGGCGGACCGAGGAACCGGCACTCTCTGCCCTGACCGTGTCGGATCCTCCGATCGACCGTCCGGTACCGCACATTCCGGTGGTCGGTGTTCCTGAAGGGCTGCGGTGCCGTGGGTGGGTTGAGGGTCCCGCCCTGGCGCCGCGGCTCGTCGGGAATCTCCCGGAGCGGGCCCGCCGGACGTGCCAGGTACGCTCGCACACGTGCCCTCCATGAACGACCTCGTACGCCAGCACACCGCTCTCGGTGACTCCGATCTCGAGTGGCTGCATCTGCTGGTCTCGGAGTGGCAGCTGCTCTCCGACCTCTCCTTCGCCGACCTCGTGCTGTGGGTCCCCACGCGCGACGGCACCCGCTATGTCTCCGTGGCGCAGATGCGGCCCAACACCGGGCCCACCTCCTACCAGGACGACATGGTCGGCCACCTCGTCCCGCGCGGCCGCCGCCCGCTGCTCGACGCCGCCCTGGACGAGGGCCGCATCGTGCGCGAGGGCGACCCCGAGTGGCGCGAAGAGGTCCCGGTGCGGGTCGAATCCATCCCCGTACGCAGGGAGGGCCGTGTCCTGGGGGTCATCGCCCGCAACACGAACCTGCTCACGGTGCGCACCCCCTCCCGCCTGGAACTGACCTATCTCCAGTCGGCGTCCGACCTGGCCCAGATGATCGCCGCCGGGTCCTTCCCGTTCCCCGGCCAGCAGGTCGACATGGACGCGTCCCCGCGTGTGGGCGACGGTCTGCTCCGGCTCGACGCCGACGGCATCGTCCAGTACGCGTCGCCGAACGCGCTCTCCGCCTACCACCGTCTCGGCCTCGCCGCCGACCTGGTCGGCCATCACCTCGGCACGGCGACCGCCGAACTCGCCCCGTCCCGCGGCCCGGTGGACGAGGCGCTCGCCAAGGTCGCCAGCGGCTGGGCGCCCCGCGAGTTCGAGATCGAGGGCGGCGACGGCGTGATCCAGCTCCGCGCGATCCCGCTCAAGCCCAAGGGCCCGCGCATCGGCTCGCTCGTCCTGCTCCGGGACGTCACCGAACTGCGCCGTCGCGAGCGGGAGTTGATCACCAAGGACGCGACCATCCGGGAGATCCACCACCGGGTGAAGAACAACCTCCAGACGGTCGCCGCACTCCTTCGCCTGCAGGCGCGCCGCATCGACTCCGCCACCGGCCGCGAAGCCCTCGAAGAGGCCGTACGCCGCGTGGGCTCCATCGCCATCGTGCACGAGACGCTGTCCCAGAACCTGGACGAGCGCGTGGAGTTCGACGAGATCGCCGACCGTGTCCTCGCGATGGTGGCGGAGATCTCGCCGGGCAAGGTCACCGGCCGGCGCACCGGACGCTTCGGCATCCTGGACGCCGAGGTCGCGACCCCGCTGTCGATGGTCCTTACGGAAGTGCTGCAGAACGCCCTGGAACACGGCTTCCAGGAAGGCGACACCGGCACGGTCGAGGTCTCCGCGGTGCGCGGCGGCACCAGCAAGGACGCCCGGCTCCTCATCACCGTCCAGGACGACGGCGTCGGTCTGCCCGACGGCTTCGATCCGCACCGCTCGGGCAACCTCGGCCTGCAGATCGTCCGCACCCTGGTCGAGGGCGAGATGGGTGGCACGTTCGACATGGTGCGGGCGCCGGAGCGCGGCACGCAGGTCGTCCTCGACATCCCGGTGCGCGCCGACAAGTAGCGCCGTAGCACGGCAGTTCGCCGCACATGCAAACAGAAAGCAGTGAGCCCCGGACCGAAATGGTCCGGGGCTCACTGCTCACGTTGCGTTGCGCATCGGGGGTACTGCGCGGCTGCGGCTCGGGGGCGGGAGATGCGTACTCGCTGTACGCGCCGCCGGGCTCAGGCTCGTAGGGGGCGTGAGCGTCAGGCGCTTGCCTGGCGTGCACGGTTGCGAGCGGCGCGGCGCTTCATTGCGCGGCGCTCGTCCTCGCTGAGGCCACCCCAGACGCCGGAGTCCTGGCCGGACTCGAGCGCCCACTGCAGGCACTGCTCCATGACGGGGCAGCGGCGGCAGACGGCCTTGGCTTCCTCGATCTGCAGCAGCGCAGGACCGGTGTTGCCGATGGGGAAGAAGAGCTCGGGGTCTTCCTCGCGGCAAACGGCGTTGTGACGCCAGTCCATGGCTGCTACCTCTCCTTGGTATTACATGCAAGGTTGCTTGTGAATGTGAACGCTTTCACGAATCCCCCGACAACGGAAGGGACGTACGTCACATAACGCGACGATGTCCTATGTGTTGAGGAGGGGGTTCTGGCTTTCTGTGGGGCCGATGTTGCGGGCCGTCCCGATCGCCATGTAGAGATTCGCAAACCTCGGCGGCGGATACAACCCCTTCCGGCAAGTTTTTTTTGATTCCTCAGTGTCGACTGGGTCACAGCCGTACTTCCATGGGGTGGACCCTGGCCTAAACGTTCGAGTGAAAGGACTTTGGGCCCTTCTACTCACACAATCACACGCAGTGCACGGCGTACGCCTGTGAACGTCACGCTGGTGCGCAGCCCCAGGTGGTCACCGTCCATCTGAAGGGGGAGCGGCACCTTCGAATGCAAGGTGAAGTCGGTGAGGTCATGGAGCGTAACCGCGTGCTTGCCGTGGGGTCCCCGATCGGGCGTCGAGGTCAGCAGCTGCGTCCCGTACCGGGCCACCGCGGTGGTCGAGAGCTTGCTCAGACCGAGCACGTCGAGGCCGGTGTCGAAGGAGGCCTGCGGGGAGGCGTACATCGGGCGATTGCCCAGGTAGGTGTACGGAGAGGTGTTGCAGACTATGGAGAGCACGAGGTCGGTCACCGGGTCCTCGCCGGCCCGTTCCAGCGTGATCATTCCGTGTCTGCGGTGCGGCTCGTCGAGGAACTGACGGAACACCTGGCGCAAATAGAGCGCATGCGTGGACCGCTTGCCGCGTTCCCTCTGTTGTTCGACCCGTCCCACCACTCCGGCGTCGAATCCGAATCCGGCGGCAAAGGTGAACCAGCGCGCGGGGACGGCTTCGTCCTCCGTGCCGGGGGTGCCCGACACCTGCCCCAGGCTCACTGTCCGTTCGCTTCCCTCACGCAGCGCGTCGAGCAGGGCGCCGGTCGCCTCCACGGCGTCGTTGGGCAGACCGAGGGCGCGCGCGAAGACGTTGGTGGAGCCGCCGGGGACGACCGCGAGGCGCGGCAGCCGGGCCGGGTCGGGGCCGTTGTGCAGCAGACCGTTGACGACCTCGTTGACCGTGCCGTCCCCGCCGAGGGCGACGACCAGCTCGATGTCCCTGCTCTCCGCGGCCTGTCTGCCGAGGTCCCGGGCGTGACCGCGGTACTCCGTGGTGACCGCCTCGAGTTTCATCTCGCTCGCCAGCGCGTGGATCAGTACGTCACGCGTGCGCGCGCTGGTGGTGGTTGCCGCCGGGTTGACCACAAGGAGTGCACGCATGCGAAGCAGAGTACCTAGAGCTCTTTGACCGGCACAGACCGAGGGGGCGGACCGGGGGCCGGAGCACGGATACGCACAGCTACCCTGCAAGGGTGAGCACTGAGCGGAATCCCACCCCTGAAGCCCCGGAGCCCGGCCCTCGTCCCGGACGTCTGACGGCCGCCGCGGCCCTTGCCGCGCTGGAGGGCGTCGCACTCATCGCCGGCGGTGTCTACATGCTCCTGATGGGCCTCGCGGGTGACCCCGACAACCCGGAACAGGCCACGACGGGCGGCATCACGCTGATCGTCCTCGCGCTGCTGCCCCTGCTGGCCGCCCGTGGTCTCCTGCGCCGCCGCAGCTGGAGCCGGGGGCCCGCCATCATCACGCAGATCATGGCGCTTCCGGTGGCCTGGCAGCTGTTGCAGGCCGACAGCATGGCCATCCCGGGCGGCATCGCGCTCGCCGCCGTCGCGGTGACCGCGCTCGTCCTGCTGGTCAATCCCGCCACGACCGAGGCCCTCGGCATCCGGGGCCCGGGGAACGCACCGGACGACGTGAAGTAGCTTTCCCGCCGCCGCGCGCGGAGCAGACGTACCGAACGCGGGGCAGACGTACCGAAGGAGCAGACCAGGAGGGGCGGTCTGCTCCTTCGTCACTCCTCGACGAGGAGCTTCTCGCGCAGCTGCGCGAGTGTGCGGGCGAGGAGCCGGGAGACGTGCATCTGGGAGATGCCGACTTCCTGGGCGATCTGCGACTGCGTCATGTTGCCGAAGAACCGCAGCAGCAGGATGCGCTTCTCGCGCGGTGGAAGGTCTTCCAAAAGCGGTTTGAGGGACTCCCTGTACTCGACGCCCTCCAGGGCCTCGTCCTCCGCGCCCAGGGTGTCCGCGACCGCCGGGGACTCGTCGTCCGTGTCCGGGACGTCCAGGGACAGCGTGGAGTACGCGTTGGCCGACTCCAGGCCCTCCAGGACCTCCTCCTCGGAGATGCCCAGTTTCTCGGCGAGCTCGTGCACCGTGGGGGAGCGGCCGTGCAGCTGGGACAGCTCGGCGGTCGCCGTGGTCAGGGCGAGCCTGAGCTCCTGGAGACGCCGCGGGACCCGGACCGCCCAGCCCTTGTCGCGGAAGTGACGCTTGATCTCGCCGACGACCGTGGGTGTCGCGTACGTGGAGAACTCCACGCCGCGCTCCGGGTCGAAGCGGTCGACGGACTTGATCAGGCCGATGGTGGCGACCTGCGTCAGGTCGTCAAGGGGCTCGCCGCGGTTGCGGAAGCGGCGGGCCAGGTGCTCGACGAGCGGCAGGTGCATGCGGACCAGCTTGTTGCGCAGCTCCGCGTACTCAGGGCTGCCGTCCTTCAGCTCGCGCAGCTCGATGAACATCGCGCGTGCGCCGCTGCGGTCCTGCGGATTGTGCCGGGTGTGCTGCTGCTCACCGTGTTCGCTCATGTATCCCGCCCGTTGCGCGCCGCCCCGGACGGAGGGCTTTGCGCTCTCCTCCTGGGCGGTCGGCTCTGCCTGCTCCGACGCATCAGCCACAGTCGACGGACCCGGCTCCTCCGGGTCCTCCGGGTGCGGCCTGGCCTGCTGCTCGGGGATGCCCGTGAGCGCCGGCTCCACCGGAGCCTCGCGCCCCCTCGTCGGCGTCCCTCTCCTGCCACCGGACAGACCCCGTGTGCCGCGCTCTTCGTCCCGCACCGGCCCCTCCCCGCCCCTCACGCCGGCCCGGGTCCCGCGCCGCGCTTCTTGTAGAGACTGATCGAGACGGTGTTGTCCTCGGCCACGGAGGAGTCGACCTGACCCGCGAGGGCGGACAGCACAGTCCAGGCGAAGGTGTCCCGTTCAGGGGCCCGGCCGTCGGTGGTCGGCGCCGAGACGGTCACCTCCAGGGAGTCGTCGACGAGCCGGAAGACGCAGCTGAGCACCGAACCGGGCACGGCCTGCTGGAGCAGGATCGCGCAGGCCTCGTCGACCGCGATGCGCAGGTCCTCGATCTCGTCGAGAGTGAAGTCCAAACGCGCCGCGAGACCGGCCGTGGCCGTACGCAGCACCGACAGGTAGGCACCCGCAGCCGGAAGGCGGACCTCGACGAAGTCCTGATTCCCGGGCTCGCCTGCGATCTGGGACACCCTCACCTCCAAGGTGGTACAAGCACTTTCGGGGCTCCAGGTCCGCCGTCAGCGGCGGTCCGGACTGCGTCACACGGGTAACGCACCACGTAGTTCTGCGGTGACGCTACCGCGCTCCCCAGTTCCGTGTCCCGGGGACCCCGCTCCGTTGCTGTCACTCATAGTAAGCCTAAGGGTACGGAGAGTGGCTAGGGGTCTCGCGGTCCCAATTGGAGAGTACGGGCGTCGGGTTGACGTACCCAGGCCTCAGACGATCGAACCGTCGACGAAGCACCAACGCCAGCTCTCGCCCGGTTCGAACGTTCTCATCACCGTGTGTCCGGTGTCCTTGAAGTGCTCCGTCGCGTGCCGGAAGGGCGAGGAGTCGCAGCAGCCCACATGGCCGCAGTCCAGACAGAGCCGCAGTTGCACCGGGTGACTGCCGACCGCGAGGCACTCCAGGCAGGTCTCGCTCAGGGGTGCGGGCTCAGGGTGCGGCAGCGTTGCGACGTGCGGGCACTCGTTCATGATTGCCAGGTTACGACGGGAACACGTGTCGCGGAGGCCTGACCGATGGACGTACTGCCCCTGGTGGCACTGATCGCGGCGAGCGCCGCGGTGGCCGGAGCCGCGCGCTGGACGCCGGTGCCCGCGCCGCTGCTGCTCGTCGCGGTGGGTCTCGTGGCCGCGTATGTGCCCGGGGTCCCGGACTACCACCTGGACCCGCACATCGTGCTGCCGCTGATCCTGCCGCCCTTGCTGCACACCGCGGCCCTGGAGAGTTCGTACCTCGATCTGCGCGCCAACATCAGACCCGTGGCGCTGCTCTCGGTCGGGTACACGCTGTTCGCGACCCTCGCCGTCGGCTATCTCGCGTATCTGCTGATCCCCGATCTGCCGCTGACCGCCGCACTGGTCCTCGGTGCGGTGATCGCGCCGCCGGACGCGGTGGCGGCGACGGCCGTCGCGCGGAAGGTGGGGCTGCCGTCACGGATCACCACGATCCTGCAGGGCGAGTCGCTGGTGAACGACGCGACGGCGATCACCGCCTACAAGGTCGCCCTCGCGGCGGCGGTCGGCGAGGGCGCGAGCTGGGCGGGCGGGATCCAGGAGTTCCTGGTCGCCTCGGTCGGCGGGGTCGGCGTCGGGCTCGTCCTCATGGTGCCGCTCCACTGGCTGCGCAGGCACATGAAGGAGGCGATGCTGCAGAACACCCTCTCCTTGTTGATCCCCTTCGTCGCGTACGCCGCCGCCGAGCAGGTCGGTGCCTCCGGAGTGCTCGCCGTGGTCGTCGTCGCCCTGTTCCTCGGGCACCGCTCCTGGGAGGTCGACTTCGAGACGCGGCTCCAGGAGGCCGCAGTGTGGAAGGTGGTCGCGTTCATCCTGGAGTCGGCGGTTTTCGCGCTCATCGGCCTGCAACTGCCGGTCGTGCTCAAGGGGCTCGGCGAGTACAGCGGCATCCAGGCGGCCTGGTACGCCCTGGGGGTCTTCTTCCTGGTCGTCCTCGCGCGCTTCGTGTGGTCGTATCCGGCGACCTATCTGCCGCGGATGCTGTCGAAGCGCATCAAGGAGCGGGAGAGCGACATGGACTGGCGGCGTCCGCTGATCGTCAGCTGGGCCGGGATGCGCGGAGTGGTGTCGCTGGCGATCGCCTTCTCGATCCCGCTCGTCATGGACGACGGGGAGCCGTTCCCCGCGCGCAACCTCGTCCTGTTCCTGACCTTCACCACGGTGATCGGCACACTGGTCGTGCAGGGGCTCTCGCTGCCGTGGCTGATCCGGGTCCTGAAGCTGCCGGGGCGTGACGCGCAGGCGGAGACACTCGCGGAGGCGCAGGCGCAGAACGCCGCCTCGCAGGCCGCGGAGCAGCGGGTGGACGAACTCATGCAGGACGAGCGCAACTGCCTCCCACAGCCCCTTCAGGACCGTCTGCGCACCGTCCTGGAGCGGCGCCGCAACTCCGTGTGGGAGCGGCTCGGGCAGCCCAACCCCGTGACGGGGGAGTCGGCCGACGACACCTACCGCCGACTCACCAGGGAAGCGATCGCCGCGGAGCGCGAGGTGTTCGTGAAGATGCGGGACGAGCGGCGCATCGACGACGAGATGATGCGGACGCTGCTGCGGAAGCTGGACCTGGAGGAGGCGGCGGCCTATCGCGAGGTCGAGGACTGATCCGCGGCGGTCGCCGGCTCCGTCGCGGTGATCACTGCCGTGACCACGGAGCCGGGAGGGAAAGCGCCCTCTTCTGAGAGAGCCGTCAGCGCGTAGAGGAGCTTGGCCACGTAGACGCGCTCCACGGGGAGGCCGTGCCGGTCCTCGAAGTCGTCCGCGAACGCGGTCAGTTCGGGGGAGGCGCGGGCGTAGCCGCCGCAGTGGAAGCGCTCGTCCAGGTGCCAGTTGGCGGTGGGGGCGCCGAAGGTCCGCTCCTGCAGCGCCCGTATCTCCGGGCCGAGGAAGCCGCCCTTGAGCACCGGTATGCCGAGCGCGCGCTGGTCCGGGGCGAGGCCCGCGGCCATGCCGGCCAGGGTGCCGCCGGTGCCGCAGGCCACGGCCGCCGTGTGGGTGCGCCCGCGCAGTTCCTCGCCCAGGGCCGTGCAGCCCCGCACGGCCAGGGAGTTGCTGCCCCCTTCGGGGATGACGTAGGGGTCCTCGGCGCCTGCCGTGCGCAGGAGAGCGGCAAGGACCTCGGGGTCGGTCTTCCTGCGGTACGTCGTCCGGTCGACGAAGTGCAGGCGCATCCCGTCGGCCGCGCATCGCGTCAGCGACGGGTTCAGGGGGCGGCCTGCGAGTTCGTCGCCGCGGACGATGCCGATGGTGCGCAGGCCAAGGAGGCGGCCCGCCGCGGCGGTCGCCCTGAGGTGGTTGGAGTAGGCGCCGCCGAAGGTCAGCAGGGCCGTGTGCCCCGCCGCGACGGCGGCGTCCAGGTTCAGGAAGAGCTTGCGGTACTTGTTGCCGGGGAGGTCCGGGTGGATCAGGTCGTCCCGCTTGAGCGTGAGGGTGACGCCGTGCCGCGCGAACCGGTCGTCCCTGAGCTCCTGGAGCGGGGACGGGAGCCGGGGGCGCGGGGTGGTCGGCGGGGTGGTGCTCACCCCGCCATTCTGCCCGGCACCGGGCCGGCGGGCACGGCCACGGCCATGGCCCTGGTCCGCCGACGTGAGATGCTCCTGGTGCCGAAGGCGTCGCTCCCGGGCGTTGGACCTACTTGAGGCGTTCCCCGATGCGGTCCCGCATCCAGTCCATGGTGAAGCCCTTGGGGTCGGTCTTGCCCGGCTGCCATTCGAGGTGGCCGATCACCGAGCGCTCCGTCCAGCCGTGGTGACGGCAGATGGCCGCGGAAACCCTCTCGATGGCCGCCAGCTGCTCATCGGGCCACGGGTCCTCGCCGTCGCCGAGGTTCTCGCACTCGAAGCCGTAGAAGTGGCGGTTTCCGTCGGTGTTCGCCTCGTTGTCCGGCGGGAGCCTCTTCTCGGCGATGACCGCGCGCAGGACGTCGTCGTCGCCCAGGCCCGCGTGGTTGGCGCGGCCGTACCCGACGAGGTGGACGCGGCCGTCCTTGGTGATGACACCGTGGCAGAGCGGGCCGGGCAGCGAGGCGTACCCGTCCCGGCAGATCTCCACCGTGCGCTCGCTGCCCGACGTGACCGTGTGGTGGATCACCACGCCGTGCACGGGCCCCCACGGCCCCTTGTGGTTGCGGTTGTGGTGGGTCCAGTCACCGACTTCGACGACCGTCGCCCCTTCGTCCCTGAGTACGTCGAGGAACCTGCTCGCGGACATGGGTGGGGCCATGGCGGACTCCTTTGCGGAGCACGACGGCCGCCGATCGCGGACCGCCTTGTATGTCCGCTTTTACCGGAACCACGGTGCCCGGACCAGCTGTTCGGACGTATTCCGTTGCTGTTCGGGCACCGTGCGAGCCGATTTGGTCAGCCGCGGTGGTCGCCGCTGTGCGGGAACGCGTCGCCGTTCGTCGCGATGTGTGCCTCCACTGCCTGCAGGGCCTGCTGTGTGGCCTGAGGGGTTCCCGTGCCGTGCTGCTGCGCGTAATACGCGGCGCCCAGCTTTTTCAGGAGGTCGCCGCCTGTGCGCTGCGCCTGGACCTCGTCGATCTTCTGCTTGCCCTGAGTGAGTCCGCGCTGCGCCTGTTCCTTGGCGCGATCCAGGAAGCCTGCCATTGCCGTCTCCTACGAATTGGTGCGGAATGGTGCTGATCGGTGCAAATCTGTACGAAGAGTATCGGCCGTTGTGTCCTGTTCAACGGATGCACGGATCTTGGAGTTCCCCGCCCCCGGCGGCCCCGTTCCTGGTACGCGGGTGAGTGCCCCGTATCGCCCGATCTATTCCCGCTCGTTTGTGTAATGGCGCCCGCACTCGCCGTGCTGGAAGGGTTGTCGGCGCAGATCAGCGCTTGATCGGGAGGGCATTGCCAATGTCGGTAGGCGAAGAGGTCCGTGCGGAACGGTCCGAGCCGCAGCAGAGCTTGGGTACATCGGCCGCGCGGAATCTGGCCACCACCACCAAGTCCGCGCCGCAGATGCAGGAGATCAGCTCGCGCTGGCTCCTGCGGACGCTGCCGTGGGTGCAGGTGCAGGGCGGTACGTACCGGGTGAACCGGAGGCTGAGTTACTCGGTCGGCGACGGCCGGGTGACGTTCGTGAAGACCGGGGACCGGGTGCAGGTCATCCCGGCGGAGCTCGGTGAGCTGCCGGTCCTGCGGGACTACGAGGACATCGAGGTGTTGGGGGAGCTGGCCGGACGCTGCCAGCAGCGGGAGTTCGCCGCGGGGTCGGTCATCACTTCCTTCGGCAGCCAGGCCGACGAGGTGTTCCTGCTCGCGCACGGCAGGGTCGAGAAGATCGGCACCGGTCCGTACGGCGACGACACGGTCCTCGGGTCGCTCGCCGACGGTGCGTACTTCGGCGAGCAGGCACTGCTCGACCCGGAGGCCATCTGGGAGTACACGACGCGCGCGGTGACCGCGTGCACCGTGCTCACCCTGCCCCGCCAGGACCTGGAGCAGGTGGCCGAGCGCACGGACTCGCTGCGTGAGCATCTGCGGCGGCTGCGGTCCATCCCGGCCCAGCGGACCAACAAGTTCGGCGAGGCGCCCATCGACCTCTCCTCGGGACACATCGGCGAGGCCGTGCTCCCGGGCACGTACGTGGACTACGAATCGGCGCCGCGAGAGTACGAACTGAGCGTCGCCCAGACCGTGCTGCGCGTCCACACGCGCGTGGCCGATCTCTACAATCAGCCGATGAACCAGACCGAGCAGCAGCTGCGGCTCACGGTCGAGGCGCTCAAGGAGCGCCAGGAACACGAGCTGATCAACAACCGCGAGTTCGGCCTGCTCAACAACTGCGAGTACGAGCAGCGGCTGCAGCCGCACGACGGCGTGCCGAGCCCGGACGACATGGACGAACTGCTCAGCCGCAGGCGGGGTTCGAAGCTCTTCCTGGCCCACCCGCGCGCCATCTCCGCGTTCGGCCGTGAGCTCAACAAGCGCGGCCTCGTGCCGGAGACCATCGATATGGGCGGCCACCGCATCCCCACCTGGCGCGGGGTGCCGATCTACCCGTGCAACAAGATCCCGGTCACCGAGGCCCGCACCACCTCGATCATCTGCATGCGTACGGGCGAGGAGGAGCAGGGCGTCGTCGGCCTGCACCAGACCGGTATCCCGGACGAGATCGAGCCGAGCCTGTCCGTGCGCTTCATGGGGATCAGCGAGCAGGCGATCATCTCGTACCTGGTGTCGACCTACTACTCCGCGGCGGTCCTGGTGCCGGACGCGCTGGGCGTGCTGGAGAACGTCGAGATCGGCCGCTGGCGATGAGGCCGTGTCTGCGGGCGCGCCGCCGGGTACACCCCTTCCGTACGCGCCCGCAGGCCCAGGAACCGCCACCGTCCGCATCCTCCCCGGGGTGAGTCCATGACGGACACGACGACGGACATGACGGAGAAGCCCGAAGAGTACGAAGAGCGCGAAGGGCACGCGGGGCACGATGCGCCCGAAGCGGCGGAGATCCTGGCGGCGGCGCGGCTGCGCGTCGACCCGGAGCTGCGCCGGGCGATCGACTCGCTGCCCGGAGCGATGCGCCGCATCGCGCTCTACCACTTCGGCTGGGAACACGCGGACGGCACACCGGCGGCCGGGCACGCGGGCAAGGCGATCAGGCCCGCGCTCGTGCTCGCCGCGGTGCGGGCGCTCGGCGGGGACGAGGCCCTGGCCGTCCGGGCCGCGACAGCGGTCGAGCTGACCCACAACTTCACCCTGCTGCACGACGACGTCATCGACGGGGACACCACCCGCAGGCACCGGCCCACCGCATGGACCGTGTTCGGCGAAGCCGACGCCATCCTGGCCGGTGACGCGCTCCAGGCGCTGGCGCAGCGGCTGCTCGCCGAGGACCCGCACCCCGGGGCCCCGGCGGCGGCCGCCCGGCTGGCCTCCTGCGTGGTGGAGCTCTGCGCGGGCCAGCACGCCGACGCCGCGCTGGAGAGGCGCGGCCCCGACGAGGTCACGCTCGACGAGTGCCTCGCCATGGCCGAGGCCAAGACGGGGGCGCTGCTGGGCTGTGCCTGCGCGCTGGGGGCGCTGTACGCGGGGGCGGGGCGGAGGGAGGTGGAGGCGCTCGACGGGTTCGGCCGTGAGGCGGGGCTCGCCTTCCAGCTCATCGACGACCTGATCGGCATCTGGGGCGACCCGGGGCACACGGGCAAACCGGCCCGTGCCGATCTCGTGGCCCGCAAGAAGTCCCTGCCGGTGGTCGCGGCCCTGGCCTCCGGCACCCCGGCCGCCGCCGAACTGGCCGAGCTGTACGGACGCCCGTCGGCCGACGGCGACCTGGACCGCATGGCGCAGGCCGTCGAGGCGGCGGGCGGCCGGGACTGGGCGCTGCTGCACGCGGGCGACCGGATGTCCCGCGCGATCAACCAGCTCGCCGGCGCGGTGCCGGTGCCGGAGGCCGCGGGGAGTCTGCTGACGCTCGCGGAGTTCGTCACGCGGCGCACGCACTGAGCGTAGGGAGGCACACGCATCTGCCGTACGGCGGTGTACGTCAGCACACGGTGGCGTACGGCTGCCCGCGGAGAAGGGACCAGCCCGGCAAGACGGGCCGGACGGGCCGGACGGGCCGGACAAGACGTCGAACACGAGCGGTGAGCCCCGCATCCTGCCGAGATCCGGTCAGGGTGCGGGGCTCGCCGGTGTGCCGGGGCCCGATCGCCTAGGCTGCAACCGAAGCAACCGGTGGGGCGTTACACGCAGTTGAGCGTGGGCGAGGGGCAAAGGGGCGGGCTGTGGGCGTAGTCATCCGGAGGGCCGGGGAGAGCGACAGGGCGGACCTGGTCCGGCTGCTCGACGAGGCGTTCCGGGACGACCCGGTGAGCAGCTGGGTCTTCCCCGACGCGGAGTACCGCCGCCGCAGGCACGGCGCGCTGATGGACGGTTTCCTCGACCTCGCGCTGAGCGAGGGCTACGTCGACATCACGGAGGACGGCTCGGCCGTCGCCCTGTGGTGGTCCGTCCCCGCCGGCGCGGACGAGGACGCGGAGGAAGGGCCAGCGCAGTTGCGCGAGGCCGTGGACCCGGGCAACGCGCGGATCGAGGAGATCGCCCGGCTGACCGGCGAGGCGCACCCGACCGAACGGCCCCACCAGTACCTGCACATGATCGGCGTGAGCCCGGAGCGGCAGGGCGAGGGGCTCGGCTCGGCGCTGATCGGCGCCGTACTCGAACGCTGTGACCGGGAAGGGCTGCACGCCTATCTGGAGGCGAGCAGCAGCCGCAGTCGCGCGCTCTACTCGCGGCTCGGATTCCGGTTCATCGGTAACGCCATAAACCTTCCGGACGGCCCGCAGTTGTGGCCGATGTGGCGGGAGCCCGAACCTTCCGGCACGGACGGTGGCGACACCGGCCGATTCGCATAAAGTCGTCCAAGCACCGCTGTGTTGTCCATGGACACAACGAAGGGGGGGACGAGCTCCATGTCCCACGAAGTGACCCGTCAGGTGTCCGGCGCCACGTCCCGCGAGCGACTTCTGGCGGAGGCATTCGTGGGGGTGGCTGATTCGTTGACCGAGGATTTCGATGTAGCCGAGTTCTTGCAGAGCCTGGCCGTGCGCTGCGTGGAACTCCTCGGCGTCTCGGTCGCGGGCGTCCTGCTGGCGGATCCCGAGGACGAGTTGCAGCTCGTCGCGGCGTCCGGCGAGCACGCATGGGTGCTCGATCTGTTCGCACTGCAGCGGGAACAGGGACCGTGCCTGGACTGCTACCGCTCCGGTGTCGCACACGTGAACATCGCGCTCAACGGCCTTGAGGCGACCACCACCTGGCCGCGGTTCGCGACGTGCGCCAGGGATGCCGGTTACGCGATGACGCAGGTACTGCCCCTGCGCCAGGGAGATCAGACGCTCGGCACGCTGAATCTCTTCCAGGCGAAGCCGCAGGTGATGGGCCCCGACGAGATCGCGCTCGCCCAGGCCCTCGCGGACGTCGCCACGATCGCGATACTGCAGCGGCGTTCCCTGGAGCAGAGTGAGGTGGAGCGCGGCCAGCTGCAGGAGGCGCTCACCAGCCGGATCGACATCGAGCAGGCAAAAGGCGTGCTCGCCGAGCGCTGGAAGTGCACGGTCGACGAGGCGTTCGGGGCGCTGCGGCGCCACGCGCGCGCGAACCGCCTGCGGCTCGCGGAGTGCGCGCGGCAGGTGGTGGCGGGGGAGCTCGACACGGAGGGAATCCGCCGGGGGTGACGTGGCGGTTCCCGCCCCTCGGCGCTCGGTCTTCTCCCTGCGAAGTCTGGGGCCCGCCGGATTCAAGAAGAAGTAATTCCGAGTCAGGAGCCCCCCTTGCGAAAGCTCGTGTATCTCGTCGCCGTGTCGATCGACGGCTTCATCAGCGACCGGAGTGGCGGCATGGAATCCCTCATGTCGCATGTGGACGAGGAGTTCCTGACGTTCCTCGGGACGGAATACCCGGAGACGCTGCCGACCGGAGTTCGCCGGGCCCTGGGTCTCGCAGACGTGGAGAACAAGCATTTCGACACGGTCGTCCAGGGCAGGGGCAGCTACCGCCTCGCCCTGGACGCCGGCGTCACGAGTCCGTACGGGCATCTGCGGGAGTACGTGGCGTCCGCCACCCTCGAAAAGTCGCCCGACCCGAATGTCGAGATCATCTCCGACGACGTGATCGGGAGGATCCGCGAACTCAAGCGGGAGGTCAGCGAGTTCGACATCTGGCTGTGCGGCGGCGCGAGGATCGCGGGGGAGCTGCGGGACGAGATCGACGAGCTGGTCATCAAGACGTACCCGCTGCTCCTCGGGACCGGCATGCCGATGTTCGACCTGGGGGCGGGCGTGGGTGCGGGCGCGGAGGCGGAGCCGGTGGTCAGTGAGTTCGCGTTCGACGCGTCCCGGGCCTTCGGGAACGGCATCGTCGTACGGACGTACCGCAGGAAGCGCTGACGGCCGGGCTTTCCGGGCGGGGCGACCCGTCCTACCTTGGACGTATGGGCAGCGATGGGAGCCGTTCCGGCCCCCGCCCGCGGAGCGAGCCGGTGTGCGCGAGCTGCGGACGGCCTGTCGGTACGGCCATCAAGCGACGCAAGATCCTCGGCGCGTACGTCCCTGTGTGGGGCCCCGGGCCATGCCACAACCCGGGGTGCGACGCGTGCGTGGACGAGCCCGAGCCTGAACCCGAGGATCGAGTGGGCGCCCTTTCGTGCGCCTCCATTGTTCTATTAGGATGCGAACAATGGAGGTTTTCATGGCAATGGCTGCTCGCTCATCCCGTCGTGACTCCCGTGGCGCGCGTGAGGCCCGTGGTGCCGGTGGCGCCCGCGTCGCGCTGCTCATCGCGCTGCCCTTCGTGCTCGGGCTCGTCGCCGACCTGGCGGTGTACGCGACCGTCCGTGATCAACTGCCCGACCGGCTGGCCCGGCACTTCGGTGCCGACGGCGAGGCGGACGGTTATGTCGGGCACGGTGGGTTCCTCGTGATGCTGGTCGGGGTGTTCGTCGTGCTCGGCGCGGCGGGCGTCCTGTTCGTCCTGCGCAGCGACCTCGCTGCCTACCGGCGCGGGTTCCGAGGGCTGCTCGCCGGCGCGTTCGCGACCGCCGCGTTCCTGGCCTGGCCGATGGGCGCGAGCCTCGTCGCCAACCGTGGCACCGCCGACGGCGCCACGGCGGTGTTCCCCCTGTGGCACCTCGCCGTCGCGGTCGCCGTCGCCGGGCTCGCGGCGGGCGCGGGCGCCGGACTCGCGCGGTTCGTGCCGCTGCCCGATGTGCGGGCGCCGCTCGGCACGGCGGGGCAGGGAGCCGCCGACCGGCTCGACCTGGGGCGGGACGAGGTCGCCGGGTGGGTGCGGCGGACGGGCTCCTGGGTGCTGAGCGGGACGGGCATCGCGCTGGCGGTGGCGGGCATCGTCACCCTGTGGCTGCTGGACGACGGCTGGCTGACGCCGCTGTCCCTGTTCGTCCCCGGGCTCCTGATCGCCGCCTTCGCGCGGGCCTGCGTCACCGTGGACCGGCGGGGCCTCACGGTCTCGCCGGGGATGGTGCCGTGGCCGCGCATCCGGCTGCCCCTGGACCGCATCGAGCGTGCGGACGCGCGGCAGATCAACGCCTTCGCGGATTACGGGGGCTGGGGCTACCGGATCGTCCCCGGGCGCTCCGGTGTCATCATGCGGTCGGGCGAGGCGCTGGTGGTCCGGCGGGCGAACGGCAAGGACTTCGCCGTCACGGTCGAGGACTCCGCGACGGCCGCCGCGCTCCTCAACACCCTGGTGGAGCGGGCGGGCCACGCGGACCACACCGGCCAGGCGGACCGCATGAACCGCACGGACGACGGGCGGCGTTGACAGCATGCTGTTCCGGATCGATGCGACATCGTCGGTGCCTCTCGCCGACCAGATCGCCGCGTGCGCGCGCCGCGCGGTCGTCGACGGCTCCGCGCGGCCGGATGAACGGCTGCCCGCCGCACGCACGCTCGCCGACTCCCTCGGGGTCAACGTCCATACGGTGCTGCGCGGTTACCAGCAGTTGCGTGATGAGGGCCTGATCGAGCTCCGGCGGGGCCGCGGGGCGATCGTCGTGGACGGCGCCGCGGCGCAGGCCCGCGCCCAACTCGGCCAGCGGGTGCGGGCGTTCGTCGCCGACGCGCTGGAGCTCGGCCTCTCGGAGGACGAGGTGCGTTCCCTGGTGGACACGGCACTGAGGGCGTGACGACCGAGCGGCCCCTCAACCGGACTGACTGACGCGGGGTGTTGAGGGTCCGACGCGAGACGGGATGTATGGTCCGACGGTTCCGGTACGTGAGTCACCTGGGGAGGGGACGGACCGATGGGGCTGTGGGGGCCGACGCGGAGTGCGATGACCCGGTGGACTGTCGCGGGGCTGGTGGTCGTGGGGCTCGCGGGATGCGGGTCCGGGGCGACAGGGGGAGGCTCGGGAGATCCCGGCATCCCCTCCGTGAAGGAGGCCAAGGACATACCTGAACTGCCCCTCGACCGCTACGAGTTCAGCCATCGCGACAGCCGCCGCCATACCGAGGCGCAGGCGCGCATGACGCAGCGCTGCATGCGGAAGCTCGGCTTCGAGGACTTCCCCCTCTATCCCGGGCAGCAGAAGATGGCTTCGTCGTACTCGCTGATCGCCGTGGCGATGACGTCGTATCCGTACGGGCAGCTCGACCTCGACAGCGCCCGCCGCTGGGGCTACGGCTGGGACCCGAAGCGGTCCTTCACCGATCCCGCGCGACCGAAGGGCCGCGCCATGACGGATGACGAGTACGAGGCGATGCACGAAATGAGCCGGAAGCCCGGAGAGAGAGGCGGGTGCGTGAGCAGCGGCGCCGATCGTCTCAGCGAAGGCGTGCGGAACAAGACGCGCATGTGGACGTACGCGTCCGAGCGGAGCCAGGCCGTGGACAAGGCGGTGATCAAGGACGAGCAGGTGCGCAAGGCCCTCGCCACTTGGTCCGCGTGCCTGGAGAGCAAAGGGATCAAGCACTACAAGACCCCGGAGGACGCGTTCCGGGACAAGGCGTGGAGCCGGGGGAACGACCACGGCGGCAACACCGGCCGGACGGAGAAGGAGCGGGCCACGGCAACCGCCGACGTCGAGTGCAAGCGCGAGCACAACACGGCCGGTGTGTGGTGGGCGGTGCGCGAGGAGAAGCAGCGCGCGGATGTGGCCCGCCACAAGGACGTGTACGACGCGGTGCGCGCGGACCAGGAACGGTTGCGGGCCAACGTGAAGCAAGTGCTCGCCGAGAAGTAGCGGGGACCGGCGGGGCAGCCGCCGCTTGAGGAGTGGCCCATGGACAGCCCACACCCGACTCACGCGAAACAGGGGACATCTGCATCATGGGCTCATGGACATGACCGAGCTGGATCAGCTTCCTCCGGCTGTCGACACCGGGCGGCTGCTCGCCCTCGCCGACGGCCATCACGCACGCACCGCACGGCCTCTGGGGGTCCGGGAGGCCGGCGGGCACCTCGTGAAGACGTACGCCGTCGAGGCGCCCGGACGGAAGGTGACCGCGCGGGCCGAGGAGTCCGCGCTCGCGATCGCAGGGGCGTACTTGGGCCTCGGTGGCGCCCGTGGGTCGGCAGGGCTCGCCGTGCTGATCGTGCACGCGGGCGGTGACGGGGACTACGTCCTCGTGCACAGCTGGATCGAGGGCTACATGTCCGACCTCGCCGTCTTCGTCGGACCCGTCGACGACCCCGGTGAGCTGCGGCCGGGCCGAGCGGGGCTCGCGCCCTGCGTGTGGGAGGCCGCCGTGCTCGCGCATGAGCGGGACGCCTACGTCCGGCACGTGCTCGACGGGAGCGGGACCCTCCCCGAGCGGCTCACCGCGTGGGGCCAGGACGTCATCGAGGGGGACCTGCGATGACGTACGACGCGCCCCTCGTGCGCCACGCCCGCCCCGCCGACCTCCCCCGCATCGTGGAACTCGTCGCCGAGCACGCCGCGTACGAGAAGGGCACCCCGCCCGCCCCCGGTCTGGAACAGCGTCTGCACGCCCTCCTCTTCGAGGTGCCGGACCCGCGTCTGCGCTGCTTGGTGGCCGAGCTGCCCGGCGGCGAGGTCGTCGGCTACGCCACCTGCGCGCCGGAGATCTCCACCTGGGACGGCGCCGAGTACCTCCACATGGACTGCCTCTTCCTGCGGGACGGTCACCGGGGCCTCGGCCTCGGCGAGCGCCTGACGGACGCGGTGGCGGAACAGGCCCGTGCCCTGGGCCTCACCGAGGTCCAGTGGCAGACGCCCGCGTGGAACGAGGGCGCGATCCGCTTCTACGGCCGCATCGGCGCCGAAGCCAAGGAGAAGCTGCGTTTCGCCTGGCCGGTGACGCCGGTGACGCCGGTGACGCCGGTGACGCCCGTGACGCCCGCACAGCCGGAGCCGCTTCCGTTCGACGCCGTGCTCTGCGACCTCGACGGCGTGATCCGCTTCTACGACATGTCGGGTCTTGAGGAGATGGAGCGCGCCGCCGGTCTTCCCCACGGCAGCACCACCGAGATCGCCTTCGCGCCCGAGACCGACATGCCACTGATGCTCGGGCACAGCGGCAAGAAGGAGTGGGTGGAGGCCATCGCGCACGGCCTCGCGGACCGGGTGCCCCACGAGCGCGGGCACGCCCTGGGTACCGCCCTCGCCGAGGCCGGTTTCTCCGCCGACGCCACCGTGGTGGACCTGCTCAGGCGGGCCCGCGCGCACCTGCATGTGGCGCTCGTGACGAACGCGACCCCCTGGCTCGACCAGGACCTGGCCGAGCTCGGCATCGCCGACCTGGCGCACACCGTGGTCAGCAGCGCGGACGTCGGCATCGTCAAGCCCGACCGCCGGATCTACGAGATCGCCGTGGAGCGCACGGGGGTCCCCGCCGAGCGCTGCCTGTTCGTGGACGACCGCAAGGAGAACGTGGACGCCGCCGTCGCGCTCGGCATGGCGGGGCTGCACTACACCGGGCCCGACGACCTCCGTGCGGCGCTGGCCCCGCTGCTCGGCCGGGACTGACCCCGGACCCCCGGCGCCCCGGGGGTCCCGACGGGGCTCACCGCACCGTCCACCGCCCGCCCAGCATCAGCTCCCGGCCCTCCAGCTCATCGGCCTCGCGCCAGGCCTGGAGCCGCTGCGGAGTGATGCGGAAGTAGGTGTACAGGGTGGTGAGCTTGGTCGGGTCGAAGCCCGTCTTCTCGGCGAAGGCGTCAGCGACCTCGCGGGTCAACTCGTCCTCGCCCAGGGCGCGTACGGCCCCTTCGATGAGCACGACGTCGCGGGTCGGACCGACGCCGACCCGCGCCTTGCCGGCCGCCCGGAGGTTGCGGCCGGTGACGCTGGCGTCCGGTGTGGCCACGAGCAGGCTCTCGCCGTCCCAGAGGAAGGACAGGGGGATCAGATACGGGGTTCCGCTGTCCGCGTCGGCCGTGGCCACCCAGGCGTCGACGTCGTGGGTGAGGCGGTGCAGGGTGTCGCGCTTGCGCTGCTCGGGCGTGCGGGGGCCTGCCGTCTCCGCGTTCATTACTGTTTCCTCCAAGTGCGCTGGCACGGTGCGTCACTTCCATGACGTATCGCGACGAGGGAATGTGACAGATGGACCAGAATGAAGCAGCGGTCGACCGGAAAGCAGCCATAAGCGGGAAAGTGGCCGTGGAGCAGGGTGAGGCGCTGGCCGCCCGCTTCGAGGAGCACCGGCCGCATCTCAAGGCTGTCGCCTATCGCATGCTCGGTTCGCTCAACGAGACCGAGGACGCCGTCCAGGAGTCCTGGATCCGGCTCAGCCGCTCCGACATCAGCGAGGTGGCGAACCTGGGGGGCTGGCTGACCACGGTCGTCGGCCGGATCTGCCTCGACATGCTGCGTACGCGGCAGTCGCGGCGCGAGGACTCCCTGTCGCTCGCCCTCGACACGCATGTGCCGGACCCGGTGGTGAGCTGGGGAGACGTGGTCGACCCCGAGCAGGAGGTGCTGCTCGCCGACTCGGTCGGCCTCGCGCTGCTCGTCGTCCTTGAGACGCTGGCGCCCGCCGAACGCCTTGCCTTCGTGCTGCACGACATGTTCGCCGTGCCCTTCGACGAGGTCGCCCCGATCGTGGAGCGCACCCCTGCCGCGACCCGGCAGCTCGCGAGCCGGGCCCGCCGCCGGGTGCAGGACTCCGCGCCCACGCCCGACAACGACCCCGTACGTCAGCGCGAGGTCGTCGGCGCGTTCCTCGCGGCGGCGCGGGGCGGCGACTTCGACGCGCTGCTCGAACTGCTCGACCCGGATGTGGTGTTGCGGGCCGACACCGGCGAACTCGCCTCCGGGCTCTCGAAGTTGGTGCGGGGCGCGTCGGTGGTGGCCGGGCAGGCGGCGATGTTCTCGAAGGGGGCGCCGACCACCGAGCTGGCGTTCATCAACGGCCGTGTCGGCGCGGTCGGAGTGCCGGACGGCGAGGTCGTCTCGGTCATGGAGTTCACGATCGCGGGCGGCAGGATCGTCGAACTCAACATCCTCGTCGACCCCGCCCGCGTGCGCGCACTCAACCTGCCCGCGTTCCGGCGCTGACCGGGATCCGGCGCCGGACAAGGTCCCGGCGCCGGACCGGGAATCAGCGCCGGACACCCGCCACCTCCCGCAGGTACTCCTTGCGGCAGAGCGGATTGCGGTCGGTCCGCGGCCGGTCGGGGGCCTCGCCCCGGACCGGCTGGTACCGCTCGAAGGCGGACTCCAGCTCGCCCTCGCCGCGCGTCAGCGAGGGCAGCAGCTGCTCAAGCTCGTGCACGCGGGCCGCGGGGATCTCGCCCTCGACGACGTACGAGGCCCCGCGCGCCGTCTGGGTGTGCGGGACCGCCCGCAGCCGTGAGAGCGCGGGCAGGAGCTGCCCGAACACGTCGTCCGGCACGCTGAGCCGGAAGCGGTGCAGCGGCTCGTGCACCTGGGTGCCCGCCCGCCGCAGCGCGCTCAGGAGGACCAGCGGGGTCAGCTGCCGGAAGTCCCCGGCCGTGCTCGACATGCTCTTGTCGAAGGTGCCGTGCGCGTGGCTCTGCCGGGGCCAGTACCCGGAGTGCGTCATGGTGACGACGCAGTCGCTGACCTCCCACCCGTGCACCCCCTGGTGGAGGGCCTCGCGCACGGTCTCCTCGACGGCGCGGAAGAACGCGTACGGCATCGAACCGAGCTCGATCTCCAGGCGGAACTCCACGCCGGAACCGGGCGGGCCGGGATCGACGCGCAGCCCGACGGTGGCCAGGAAGGGGTTGTCGTCCTTGTCGATGATCTCGAAGGCGGACCCGCTGCCGGTCACGCGCTCCACGCAGATGGTCGTGGTCTCGCGGAAATCGACGTCGATTCCGTACTCGTCGAGGAGGGTCGCCTGGATGACCTCCTTCTGGACCTCGCCGTACAGCGACACGTACACCTCCTGGCGGAGGTCGTCCTGCCGCAGGTCGATCAGCGGGTCCTGCTCGGCGAGCTGGGCGAGCGCGAGATGCAGCACGCCCTTGTCGCCGGGGCGGGTGGGGACGACGACGGTCTCCAGGGTGGGCGGCGCGAAGTGGTGCCGGCCGGCGCCGCCCACCCCGTCCTCGTGCGGTACGCCGACGACATCGCCGATCCGGATGTCGCCGAGCCCCCACAGTTTCCCGATCTGCCCCGCGGTGACTCCCTCGCGCGGGGTTGCGGACCCGCGGTCGAAGACGCTCACCGCGGTGACCTTGCCCTCGCGCCCGCCGCCGAAAGGCAGCCGGTCGCGCGTGCGGACCGTCCCCGCGAACATCCGTACGTAGGCGATCTTCTCCCCGGCGTCCCCGCGCTCGACCTTGAAGACGGTGCCGGACGCCGGTTCGCCGGCGAGCGGGGCGCCGTCCTCGGAGGGCAGCAACTCCCGGATGCCCGCGATGAGTTCCGTGACGCCCGCGCCGGTGGCGGCCGAACCGAAGTACACCGGGTGTACCAGCGCCTGCTGGGTCTGCGTCGCGAGTTCGGCGCGGAGCCGCCGGTAGGGGAGCTCCGTCTCGTCGTCGACGTACGCGGAGAGCAGCGCGTCGTCGTGCGCGGCCAGTACGTCGACGAGGCGGGCGGTGTAGGAGGGATCACCGCTGTCGAAGGGCACGAAGGCCGCGTCGCGACCGCCGAGGCCGCGGGCCGCCCCCATGGGCACGATGTCCGGGACGAGCCGCTCGGAGATGTCGCGCAGCAGATCCTCGTGGCGTGCGCCGCGGCGGTCGATCTTGTTCACGAAGACGAGCGTGGGGATGCGGAGCCGCCGCAGTGTCCGCATGAGCACACGGGTCTGCGCCTGGACGCCCTCGACCGCGGAGACGACGAGTACGGCGCCGTCGAGCACGCTCAGCACCCGTTCGACCTCGGCGATGAAGTCCGGGTGGCCGGGGGTGTCGATGAGATTGACGGTGACGTCGTCGACGGCGAAGGAGACGACGGCGGATTTGATCGTGATCCCGCGCTGCCGTTCCAGGGCCAGTGAATCGGTCTGGGTGTTGCCCGCATCGACGCGACCGATCTCGTCGATGACACCGGCGGCGTGCAGCAGCCGCTCGGTCAGGCTGGTCTTGCCGGCGTCAACATGCGCCAGGATCCCCAGGTTCAGGGTGGTGGACGTGCTCGACGTATGCACTGAGTGTCATGTCCTCTGGGTTGATGGCGATTCCCTTCTGGCTGGACATGAACCAACGGCGCATTGCGTCTCCTTGACGGGTCTGGGTGTAGGCAGAGTGCAACAGGGGACGGTGTGCGGCGGCAACTGATTTATCGGGCGGCGGGACGGCACGGCGGGCCCTAGCCTCCTGCCATGCTCACCTCCGCACTCGCGTTCGCGGGCGTCGCCGCGATCATCAACGTCACGCCGGGCCTGGACACGCTCCTGGTCCTGCGCACCTCCGTGGCGCACGGCCGTGACGGTGGTCTCGCCGCCGCGCTCGGCATCCTCACCGGCTGCCTGGCCTGGGGTGCGGCGACGGCGATCGGCCTGACGGCACTCCTGACGGCGTCCCGTTTCGCGTACGACGCCCTGCGCATCGGGGGCGCCGTCTACCTGGCGTGGCTGGGAGGCACGGCGCTGTGGCGGGCCCGCCGCCGGGCGGGGGAGGGGGCGGCGGAGGCGCAGGACGGGGAAGCGGCCTCGCCCGTCACTCCCCGCAACCGCTGGGCCGCCTTCCGCGCCGGCCTCGGCACGAATCTGCTCAACCCCAAGGCCGGGCTGTTCTACATGAGCCTGATCCCGCAGTTCATCCCGGCGGGCGCCCCCGTCTTCAGCGCGACTCTGCTGCTCACGGCCATCGACGTGGCCGAGCTCGCGCTCTGGTACTGGCTCGTCACCCACGCGGCTTCCGCGCTGGGCGAGCGCATCCGCCGGCCGGCGTTCCGGCGCCGCCTGGAGCAGTTCAGCGGGGTGGCGTTCCTGGGCTTCGCCGCGAACCTGGCGCTGCACGATCGGGCCTGATGCGGGATTCTTGAAGGGAGGAAGTGAGAGCCATGAGGGTCATGTTGAGAGCGCGTCTGGACACACAGATCTCGAACGAGGCGATCAAGAACGGCACACTGCCGAAGATCATGCAGTCGGTGACGGAACAGCTCAAACCGGAAGCCGCGTACTTCGGGCCCGGCGACGGCGGCCGGACCGCCACCTTCGTCTTCGACATGGAGGACAGCTCGCAGATGCCGTCCATCGCCGAGCCGTTCTTCCTGGAGCTCGGCGCGGAGATCGAGATCTCCCCGGTGATGAACGCGGAGGACCTGCACAAGGGCCTCGCGGCCCTGCAGGGCTGACGCGACGCAACGCAGAGAGCACCCGGCTCCGCGCGGATGCCGGGTGCTCTCGTGTGCGCTCTGCGACAGAGGCTGACCGGTGGGTCAGGCCTTCTTGGTCTCCCAGAAGATCTTGTCGATCTGGGCGATGTAGTCCAGCGCCTTCTGGCCCGTGGCCGGGTCCGACGAGCCCTTGGCGGCCGAGAGGGCCTTCAGGGTGTCGTTGACCAGCTGGTGCAGCTCCGGGTACTTCTCGAAGTGCGGGGGCTTGAAGTAGTCGCTCCAGAGCACCGACACGTGGTGCTTGGCGAGCTCCGCGCGCTGCTCCTTGATGCCGATGGCGCGCGTCTGGAACTGCGCGTCGTCGTTGGCGGCCATCTTCTCCTGGACGGCCTTGACCGACTCCGCCTCGATGCGGGCCTGGGCCGGGTCGTACACGCCGCAGGGGAGGTCGCAGTGGGCGCTGACCTTTACCTTGGGGGCAAACAGGCGGGAAAGCATGCAGCGGTCCTTCCTCGTGATCGTCTTCTCAGGTGGGACATTACTCCGTGAGAGGCGGCTTTTCGCGAGTGCCCCCATGGGCTTAGGACAAAAGTCCAGGGTCAGACTGGGACTCGTGGAGGATAGGACCGGGGAGGTGCGGTGATGCCGGAGCTGTCGCAGGAGAGCGAACGGAGAAGGGCCATCTTGCCGTTGGGCGCGGCCGAGGTGACCGGCCCTTCGATGGTGCCCACGCTGTACCACGGGGACCGTCTGGTGGTGCAGTGGGGCGCACGCGTCCGAGCGGGTGACGTGGTGGTGCTCCGCCATCCGTTCCAGCAGGACCTGTTGGTCGTCAAGCGCGCCGCCGGGCGGCGCGACGGTGGCTGGTGGGTGCTCGGGGACAACACGTACGCGGGCGGGGACAGCACGGACTACGGCACGGTGCCCGAGGAACTCGTCCTGGGGAAGGTGTGGTTCCGCTACCGCCCGCCCCGGTTCAGGTCCGGTCAGCGCTCGCCGTTCAGCCTGCTGCGCTGGGCCGTGTCGGCCGCGCGGCCGGTGCTGCCCGACCGCTCCGTCTCCAGGCGTTTGCGGGCGCGGTAGGCGGCGACATTGGCGCGGGTCGCACAGCGGTCCGAGCAGTAACGTCGGGAGCGGTTCGTCGACGTGTCGAGATAGGCGTTGCGGCAGGGCGCTGCCTCGCACAGGCCGAGACGGTCCACCCCGTGCTCGGTGAGGTGGAAGGCGAGGCCCATCGCGGCGATCGCGGCGTACCCCGAGGTCGCGTTCGACGGGTGGTCCGCCAGGTGCATGTGCCACAGCGGGTTGCCCTCGTCGTCCCGGTCGTCGTGGCCCGAGATCTGCGGGCTGACCGGGAACTCCATCAGGAGTGAGTTCAGCAGGTCGACCGCGAGGGTCTCGTCGCCGCCGTCGGCCGCCTCGAAGACCGACCTGAGCCTCGCCCGCACCGAGCGGAAGCGGGTGACGTCGGAGTCCGTGGCGCGACGAGCCGCCTGCGAACTGCCTCCGAACAGCTGACGGACCGCCTCGACCGACGTCAGCGTGTCCTTGTTGCGACCCGGCTCCTCGCTGTTGACCAGACGTACGGCGTAGTCCGAGTAATAGGCCAGTTCCACTTGTAGTCCTTACCGGGGCGGGCTATCTTCGTCAGGTGCGTGAGTAACAGTTGCGCGTGCTTCTAGGGTATTACGAGAGCGTATTACGTACGGGAGGGCTTCTCATGACGGAAACGGTGTCCGGGACCGACTGGCGTGGCTGGCAGGACAGCTGGGACCGGCAGCAGGAGTGGTACCTGCCCGACCGCGAGGAGCGGTTCCGGGTCATGCTGGACATGGTCGAGGCCGTCGTCGGCACCGAGCCGCGCGTCCTCGACCTCGCGTGCGGTACGGGGAGTATTACGGACCGGCTGCTCAAGAGGTTCCCGGACGCGGTCAGCACGGGCGTCGACCTCGACCCCGCGCTCCTCGCCATTGCCGAGGGCACCTTCGCCGGGGACGACCGCGTCACGTTCGTGACCGCCGACCTCAAGGACCCCGGGTGGACGGCGCAGCTCCCGTACGACTCCTATGACGCCGTCCTCACCGCCACCGCCCTGCACTGGCTGCACAGCGAGCCCCTCACCACCCTCTACGGCCAGATCGCGGGGCTCGTCAGGGACGGCGGCGTCTTCATGAACGCCGACCACATGCCCGACCCCGCGACGCCCCGCCTGAACGACGCCGACCGGGCCCAGCGGCATGCCCGCATGGACCGGGCGAAGGCCGAGGGTGCCCTGGACTGGCGTGACTGGTGGGAGCTGGCCGCCAAGGACCCGGTCCTCGCCGGGCCCACCGCCAAGCGCTTCGAGATCTACGGCGAGCACGCGGACGGCGACACCCCCTCGCCCGAGTGGCACGCACGGACCCTGCGCGACGCGGGCTTCGGCGAGGCCCGGACGGTGTGGTCCTCGCCGTCGGACGCGATGGTGCTCGGCCTGAAGTGACGCGGCGAGCAGCGCATACGCGAAGGGCGGTACGGATCCGGGATCCGTACCGCCCTTCGCGCGTAAGCAGGGTTCGCGCGACAGAGTTACAGCACCTTCGAGAGGAACGACTGCGTCCGCTCGTGCTGCGGGTTCGTCAGGACGTCACGCGGGTGGCCGGACTCGACCACCACGCCCTCGTCCATGAAGACGAGGCTGTCGCCGACCTCGCGCGCGAAGCCCATCTCGTGCGTCACGACGATCATCGTCATGCCGGACTCGGCGAGGTCGCGCATGACGTCGAGGACGTCACCGACCAGCTCCGGGTCGAGCGCCGACGTCGGCTCGTCGAAGAGCATCAGCTTCGGTTCCATCGCGAGCGCGCGGGCGATGGCCACGCGCTGCTGCTGTCCGCCCGAGAGCTGCGAGGGGTAGTTCTTCGCCTTGTCGGCGAGGCCCACCCGCTCCAGGAGCTGCCCGGCGCGGTCCCGCGCCGCCGACTTCGTCTCGCCCTTGACCTGGACCGGCGCCTCCATGACGTTTTCGAGCGCCGTCATGTGCGGGAACAGGTTGAAGCGCTGGAAGACCATGCCGATGTCCCGGCGCTTGAGGGCTACCTCGCTGTCCTTGAGCTCGTACAGCTTGTCGCCCTTCTGCCGGTAGCCGACCAGCTCGCCGTCCACGTACAGCCGCCCGGCGTTGATCTTCTCCAGGTGGTTGATGCAGCGCAGGAACGTCGACTTGCCGGAGCCGGACGGGCCGATGAGGCAGAAGACCTCGCCCGACTTGACCTCCAGGTCGATGCCCTTGAGGACCTCGACGTTGCCGAACGACTTGTGGACGCCTTCGGACTTCACCATGGCGGTCGTCATCAGTGACCAACTCCCGAGCGGTTGCCAAGGGACAACATATTGGCCTTGATCTTCTGGAACGGCGTGGTCGGCAGGGAGCGCGACGAACCGCGTGCGTAGTAACGCTCCAGGTAGAACTGGCCGACGCTGAGGATCGACGTCATGATCAGGTACCAGCACGCCGCGAGCAGCAGGGTCTCCACCGTCGCGCCGGACGACGTACCGATGTCCTGCGCGTACCGCAGGAGTTCGTAGTACTGGACGGCCGCGACCAGCGAGGTCGTCTTCAGCATGTTGATGACTTCGTTGCCCGTCGGCGGCACGACCACGCGCATCGCCTGAGGGAGCACGACCCGGCGCAGTGTCTTGCCGTGGCTCATGCCGAGCGCCTGGGACGCCTCGGTCTGGCCCTCGTCGACCGAGAGCAGACCGGCGCGGCAGATCTCCGCCATGTACGCGGCCTCGTTGAGACCCAGGCCGAGCAGCGCCGTCAGGAACGGCGTCATGAAGTCCGACCACTCGTCCTTGTAGACGGGGCCGAGGTTCACGTAGTCGAAGACGAAACCGAGGTTGAACCAGACGAAGAGCTGGACCAGGACCGGCGTGCCCCGGAAGAACCAGATGTAGAACCAGGCGATCGACGAGGTCACCGGGTTCCTCGACATGCGCATCACGGAGAGGATGACGCCGCCGACCACGCCGATGAGCATCGACAGGGCGGTCAGGATCAGGGTCTCGCGGACGCCCCGCAGGATGCGGTCGTCGAAGAAGTTGTCGGGGATCGCGTTCCAGTTGATGTCGCCCTGGGAGAACGCGTAGACGATCGCGGCGAAAGCGGCGATGGCGACGACCGCGGCGACGTACCGGCCGTAGTGCCGGACGGGGATGGCCTTGATGGCCTCAGGGTGGGAGGACGGGGGTGTGTCCTCCGGGCCCTTCTTGGAGATGTCGGTAGTCACGGGAGTGGCCTTTCAGCGGCGAGACGGGTGCGCGGTCACTTGCCGCCGTTGATCTTGGCTTCCTTGACCGCGCCGTCCTCGACGCCCCACTTCGAGATGATCTTGTCGTAGTCGCCGCTCTTGATGATCGCGTCGAGTGCGGCCTTGATCGCGTCACGCAGCTCGGGGTTCTTCTTGGAGATCGCGATGCCGTACGGAGCGGCCTCGACCTGCTCGCCGACGAGCTCGAAGTCCTTGCCGCCGCCCGAGGTCTTCACCGCGTACGCGGCGACCGGGAAGTCGGACGAGCCCGCGTCCGCGCCGCCGGAGCGCAGTCGGGTCTGGGCCTGCTGGTCGTTGTCGAAGGACTCGATGGCGATCTTCTTGCCGCCCTTGCACTTCTTCGACTCGGCCTTGGCCAGGTCGTGCGAGACGGTGCCGCGCTGGACGACGATCTTCTTGCCGCAGAGGTCGGCCCAGGTCTTGATGCCCTGGTCGTCGCCCTTCTTGGTGTAGATCGAGACGCCCGCCGTGAAGTAGTCGACGAAGTCGACGCCGGTGCCGATCTTCTTGCCGGTCTCCTCGTCGACGCCTTCCTGGCGGTTCTTGGTGTCGGTCATGGCCGACATCGCCAGGTCGTAGCGCTTGGAGCGGAGACCGCCGAGCAGGGTGTCGAAGGTGCCGTTGTCGAACTGGAACTCCACGCCGAGCTGCTTGCCCAGGGCGTCGCCGAGGTCGGGGTCGATGCCGACCGTCTTGCCGGACTTGTCCTTGAACTCGACGGGCGGGTACGCGATGTCCGAACCGACCTTGATGACACCGGCGTCCCGGATTTCCTTGGGGAGCTTGTCGGCGAGCGGAGCGTTGCTCACCTTCTCGCCGCCCTCGTCCTTGCTCTTGGTCTGGTCACCGCAACCGGTCAGCAGCAGCGCGCCGGCGACCGCGATCGCGCCGACCGTGGCCATCCGGGACTTCGCGGACTTACCGGCGGTGGTACGACAGATGGAGCGTGCGGTCATGAGGGTCCTCCGGCGGATGAGGGAGTTGCCGAGCGGTCGTGCACACACCTTCGGGTGTCGCGACCTCGTGTGATGACGGCATCTTGCCATTCGGACCGTCCGATTCTGGGTGCCAGAGATGTCAAAATCGGATAACGGGTGATCCCGGTACCCAGACAGGCCGGGACAACAGGGCCGTACCGGCCCGGAACGAAGTACCGCTATTTGAGATCTTCCGTGAATCTCGGATGAATCTCGCGATGTGGACCGGTGGCGGGCGCTCCACGGAAAATTCGGGCACGGCCCGCCATCCGTTCTTGTCGGACCACTACAACGGCCACGGGCACCTCAGGTAACCAATCCCACTCGCCCATGCCGAGCACCGTCAGGTAGAAAGGTGCGTTACACCCCTCATCCGGGGCCCAGAGCGCGTGTGCGGCGCGCTCGCGTGTCTGTACCTCCCTCCGCCGACAGGCGGGGAACAGACGCGGTGCCCGCCCACTTCTCAACCAGGAGTGGACACCCTCAACTGATGATTTAAGACTTAAGGGGTCAGACAAGTGGCAGCGGAGATCGTCAATCCTCGCAGCGACAGCAATACGGGTCACGAAGGCGCGGAAGAGCCCTTCGATCCGGCGTTCGCGCTGCACCGTGGCGGCAAGATGGCCGTGCAGGCCACCGTGCCCGTGCGGGACAAGGACGACCTGTCCCTGGCGTACACGCCCGGCGTCGCGAAAGTGTGCACCGCGATCGCCGAGCAGCCGGAGCTGGTGAACGACTACACATGGAAGTCGAACGTCGTGGCCGTGGTCACCGACGGCACGGCCGTGCTCGGTCTCGGTGACATCGGTCCCGAGGCCTCCCTCCCCGTGATGGAGGGCAAGGCCATTCTGTTCAAGCAGTTCGGCGGCGTGGACGCGGTTCCGATCGCGCTCGCGACGACGGACGCGGACGAGATCGTCGAGACCGTGGTGCGGCTCGCGCCGTCCTTCGGTGGTGTGAACCTCGAGGACATCTCGGCCCCGCGCTGCTTCGAGATCGAGCGCAAGCTCCAGGAGCGGCTCGACATTCCCGTCTTCCACGACGACCAGCACGGCACGGCGGTCGTGACGCTCGCCGCGCTGCGGAACGCGGCACGGCTGACCGGGCGCACGCTCGGCGAGCTGCGTGCCGTGATCTCCGGTGCCGGTGCGGCCGGGGTCGCCATCGCCAAGTTCCTGCTCGAGGCGGGCCTGGGCGATGTGGCGGTCGCGGACCGCAAGGGCGTCGTGAGCCGGGACCGCGACGACCTCACGCCGGTCAAGCGTGAGCTCGCGGAGATCACCAACAAGGCCGGGCTCAGCGGTTCGCTGGAGAGCGCCCTCGCGGGTGCCGACGTGTTCATCGGCGTCTCGGGCGGCACCGTCCCCGAGCCCGCGGTCGCCTCCATGGCGCCGAACTCGTTCGTGTTCGCCATGGCCAACCCGAACCCCGAGGTGCACCCGGACATCGCCCACAAGTACGCGGCGGTCGTCGCGACGGGCCGTTCGGACTACCCGAACCAGATCAACAACGTGCTCGCCTTCCCCGGCATCTTCGCGGGCGCGCTGCAGGTGCGGGCCTCCCGCATCACCGAGACGATGAAGATCGCCGCCGCCGAGGCGCTGGCCGGCGTGGTGGGCGACGAGCTCTCCGCCGACTACGTGATCCCCTCGCCGTTCGACGAGCGGGTCGCCCCGGCGGTCACCGCGGCTGTTGCGGCGGCCGCTCGTGCCGAAGGTGTGGCTCGCCGCTGATTTTTTCTGGCCCCTGGGCCTTGGGCCCCGTCACTGCTGTGGCGGGGCCCACCGCTTTCCCACCCGCCCACCCGTTCTGTCGCTTGAACGGGTGGGCGTGCTCCTGGAGCGGGACGCGTGTCACAGGGGCTGCTGGTTACGTGCGGGTAGGGCGCGCGCCTATCGTCTGCTTCATGTTCGCCGCCTACGCCGCCCGCATCGACCGTGACCAGCCGCTCAGCGGCCTTGAGTTGGGGGAGCGCCCCGCCCCCGAGGCCCGCACCGGCTGGTCGACCGTGAACGTCCGGGCCGCCTCCCTCAACCACCACGACCTCTGGTCCCTGCGCGGGGTCGGCCTCGCCGAGGACAAGCTGCCGATGATCCTCGGCTGTGACGCCGCGGGGATCGACGAGGACGGCAACGAGGTCGTCCTGCACTCCGTCATCGGCCAGAGCGGATACGGGGTCGGCCACCGTGAGGGCCGCTCCATCCTCACCGAGAAGTACCAGGGGACGTTCGCCGAGCAGGTCTCCGTCCCCACCTGGAACGTGCTGCCGAAGCCGAAGGAGCTGTCGTTCGCCGAGGCGGCCTGCCTGCCGACCGCGTGGCTCACCGCCTACCGCATGCTCTTCACCAACGCCGGTGTACGTCCCGGGGATTCGGTGCTCGTCCAGGGCGCGGGCGGCGGCGTCGCCACCGCAGCGATCGTGCTCGGCAAGGCGGCGGGCCTGCGGGTCTTCGCCACGAGCCGTGACGAGGCCAAGCGGAAGCGGGCCCTTGAGCTGGGTGCGGTGGAGGCCGTCGAGTCCGGCGCGCGGCTGCCGCAGCGGGTGGACGCCGTCATCGAGACGGTGGGGGCGGCGACGTGGTCGCACTCCATCAAGTCCCTGAAGCCGGGCGGCACTCTGGTGATCTCCGGCGCGACGAGCGGCGACCGGCCCTCGCATGCGGAGCTGACCAGGGTCTTCTTTCTGGAGCTGAAGATCGTCGGTTCGACGATGGGATCCAAGGACGAACTGGAGGACCTGCTCTCCTTCTGCGCCGCCACGGGTGTGCGCCCCGTCATCGACGAGGTCCTCCCCCTGGACCGGGCACGCGAGGGCTTCGAGCGCATCGAGTCCGGCGACGTGTTCGGAAAGGTCGTGCTGGAGGTCTGACCCCGCCACCGCCACCGCTATCGCTACCGCTCCTGACGTCAACTGTGGTTGACACTCTCTCCTTGTCAACGTAAGTTGACATGCATGACCGAAGCTACGGATCTCGCCGAGCGTGCGGGTGACCGTGACCCACGAGTCGGACTGCGAGCCGTCTCCGCGCTGCGGAGGCTGGTGGAGCAGTTGGAGGCCGTGCAGGTGCGCAGCGCGCGTCGGCAGGGCTGGTCGTGGCAGGGGATCGCCGCGGAGCTCGGAGTGAGCAGGCAGGCCGTGCACAAGAAGTACGGGAGGCAGTGATGTTCGAGCGGTTCACGAAGGACGCCCGCGCCGTGGTCAAAGGCGCGGTCGAGCATGCCGAGGGCGAGGGCGCCGCATCCGTCGACGACGGGCACATGCTCCTCGCGCTGCTCGACCGCGAGGCGAGCCGGGCGTCCTTCGCCCTGGCCTCGCTCGGGGCCACGCGCCGCCGGGGCTCGATCGAGGACGCACTGGGCGAGGCGCGGCGCCGAGGGGGCCTCTCGCAGGCCGACACGGAGGCACTGGCCGGACTCGGCATCGACGTCTCCGAGATCGTTACCCGGGTCGAAGAGGCCCATGGCGTGGGCGCGTTGGCGGGCGGCGGCAGGTCGGGCGGCGGCAAGGCGGCCGGGCGCCGGTCCGGCCGAGGCTGGAGCGGCCACCGGCCCTTCACCCGCGAAGCCAAGGACACCCTGGAGAAGTCCCTGCGCATCGCCACCGCGCGCCGGGACCGGCACATCGGCGACGAGCACATCCTGTTCGCCCTGACCGTCCGCCCCGGCCCCGTCGGCGAGGTCCTCGCGGACCACGGCGTGACCCACGAGTCGGTGGAGAGGGTGCTGTACGGCACCGGCACCGGAAGCGGCGCCGACACCGAGTAGGCCGTGGGTGCCGGCGGCCCCGGGTCAGTCCTCCGTCACCCCTCCGGTGTGCGCAGTGTCGCGGCGATGTGGGCCGCCGCCGACGACAAGTGACGGCGGGCGTCGCGGAGCTGATCCTCCGTCACGCCGTGGTCCCGGGCCACGTCACGGATGTCGTCCCGGAAGCGGTCCAGGAGGCGGTCCAGGTCACGTGCCGGGTTGCCGGTGGTGTCCTCCTGGGCCCACTCCGGGACGTACTCCGTGGGGACCCCGTCCTCCGGGGCGGACGTGAACCTGGGCTCCTCGGCGGTGGACCGCGAGCCCTTGCGGCCGAAGTCCTTGCCGAAGTCCTTGCCGAAGTCCTTGCCCAGGTCCTTCCCGAAGTCGCCGAACTCCTTGGCCAGTTCCGTCAGACCCTCGCGGACCCCCGTCGGCCAGTCACCCCGCGTGAAGTGGTCCTGCACCTGGTCCTGGACGCGCCGTGCGATGCGCTGCACCTCCTCCTGGGCCTGGGCGCGCGCGGTGTCCTGCGCGTCCTGGGCCTGGCGGCGGGCGCGCTGGGCCTCCTCGCGTGCCCTGCGGGTCTCGTCCTTCGCCCGCCTGGCCTGCTCCTTCCACTCCTGCTTGGCGCGCTTGAACTCCTCCTTGGCCTGGCGCCAGCCCTCCTTGTCGCCCCAGGAGCTGTCGAAGAAGTCCGAGGGATCGGGGAAGGGCTTGCCCGTACCGGCACCCGTACCGGCACCCGTACCCGCGCCCGTACCGGTGCTGGATCCGGCGCCGGCGCCGCTCTTGCCCTCGGGCATCCCGCCGGACGCGCGAGCCTCGTTGGCGGCCTCCCGCATCTCACGGCGGAGCTCACCTGCCGCGCCCCGCACACCGTCCCGGATCTCCGCGGCGAGCTCGGCGACGGAATCGCGGATCTCCAGCTCCAGGTCGGCCAGCTCACCGCTGCGGTCGGCCAGTTCGGCGCGGCCCGCGTCCGTGATGGCGTACACCTTCCGGCCGCCCTCCGTGGTGTGCGTGACCAGGCCCTCGGCCTCCAGCTTCGCCAGGCGCGGGTAGACCGTCCCGGCCGAAGGCGCGTACAACCCCTGGAAGCGCTCCTCCAGGAGGCGGATCACCTCATAGCCGTGGCGCGGCGCCTCGTCGAGGAGCTTGAGCAGGTACAGGCGCAGTCGGCCGTGGGCGAACACGGGGGCCATCTCAGAGCACCTTCTTGTCGGTCGGGGCGGCGTCGGTCGGGGGAGTGTCCGTCAGGGGAGTGTCCGTCGGCTCTTCCTCCGTCGGTGGCCTGCGCAGCAGCGCGATGGACCCCGAGACCGTCGTCGCCCTGAGCTTTCCGCTGCCCGACCCCAGACGGCCGGTGATCTTCTTCGCCCCCCACTGGCCGCTGACCCGCAGATCCTCGAAGGCGTTTGACACCGCACCGCTCGTGGTGTTCACCTCGACGTCCGCGTCCGTCGGATGAGGCAGCCGGATCGCCATCTCGCCCGAGACGCTCGTCAGACCGATGTCGGCCAGGGTGCCCGCCGGGTCCAGGTCCACGATCATCGAGCCGCTCACCGAATCGGCCCGAACGGAGGAGCCCGCGCCCCCGAAGACGGTCAGATCGCCGGAGACGGAATTGAACCGCAGGTCGCCCGTGATGCCCTGCGCCTCCAGGCTGCCCGAGACCGTGTCGGCGCTGACCCGGCCGGAGAGGCCGACGAGGGTGGTGTCGCCGGTGACGCCCCTGACCTCCGTGCTCCCCTCGATCCCCGAGACCACGGCGCCCGCTCCGACCACGCCCACCTCGACGCGGGTGCCCGCGGGGACGGCCAGGGAGACCACGGCACTGCGCCGCCAGCCCTTGCGGTCGAGCCACTTCAGGAAGCCCTTCCAGGGCAGGTCGTCATAGGCGACGGTCAGGGTGCCGGCCTCCTGGGTGACGGCCAGTGGCGGCCCCTCGATCTCGGAGACCTCAAGCCGGGCGGAAACTTCGTCGGTGCCCACGACGTTCACCGTTCCGTTGACGACGCGCACACGGAGGTTCTCCACGGGGGCGTCGAACGTGAGCTTCTGGGGCTCGGCGACGGACCACTCTGACATCGGGCTGACCTCCTCGGGCGAGCTGGACGGCAACGCGCCATATCGCGTCTCTGAGATACACGATATATCGCGGTTGCGGAAAGTCAAGACACCCGTCCTTCTCTGCGCTAAATATGGCGATTTGGCCTAGCGTGGGGCCATGTCGTCCGAAGCTTTCGAGCACGCCGCAGCGGCCCCCGAACACCCCGCCGCCGGTGCGCTGCTGCTCTGCCGGGCCGAACCCCACGCGGTCGAGCCCGCCGCCCGGCTGTTGCGCGAACAGATGCTGCTCGCCCCGACGGGTCCCGAGTGGAGCGTGCTCGTGCCCGAGGGCAAGCCCTGGGTGCACGGTGACGAACCGGTGGACCGGGTGCTCACGGGCTGGGCCACCGCGCTCGCGGTCGGGGCGTCCTGGCCCGTGCTCGCGCTGTGGTGGGACTCGGACCGCTCCGGCTGCACCCTCGCCGCGGGCTTCCGGCGCACCGTCGAGTACGTGTGGCTGGCGAACGGGACGCCCGTCGGCGAGGACGAGGCGCTGCGGACCTTCGCCGCGCGGCTCGGCCTCGACCCCGTCCTGGACGTGCAGTCCCTGGAGGCCCTGGGACGCCCCGACACGGAGTCCGACGCCCGCGCCCGGCTCCTGGGGCTGCTGGCCGTCCTCGCACGGGCAGGAGTGGCACTCCCGGCCGGCCTCGGCCCCGGCGAACCCGCGGACAGGCTGCGGGCGGTGGCGCGCGTGGTGCCGGGAGTGCGGGAGATCGAGTGGGCCGGGTGGCGCGACGCGGTGCGCGCGGAACTCGACGTGGTCGAGCGGGGCCCCTTCGGGCCCTGGCTACGGGGCCCGAAGGCGCGCGCGCTGGCCGTGGCCCAGATGGCCGTGGGGCTGCCGCTCGCGGCCTGGGCCCTGCGGCGGCGCAGCGGCGGATGGGCCGCTACCGGGGCACTCCTGCTGGTCCACGGCTCCCTGGGACTGGCGTACGACAGGGTGCGGGCGGCCGACACGGGTCCTGCGAGCGGCTGATGCCGGTCCTCACGGGCCCGGAACCAGCGGTTGAGCGCCCTACTCGTCCTCGTCCTCGTCGTCCAGACGGGCCAGCCACGTCGCCAGGCGTTCGACCGGGACCTCGAAGTCGGGGTTGAGGTCCACGAAGGTGCGGAGCTGCTCGGCGAGCCACTCGAAGGAGACTTCCTCCTCGCCGCGCCGCTTCTCCAGCTCCTCGATGCCACGGTCGGTGAAGTACAAGACAGGCTCCGCGATTCAAGAACGTTGCTGACGAACGATGTGTTCTGGGATGTGTTCCGGACGGACCTCCAGGATAAGCCGGTACGCCGGTGGGCCCGGCCCCGGGTGACAAGCACTCGGGACCGGGCCCACCAACGTACGAACCCTCAGGCTTACGCCTCGAAGACCTCGCGCAGGAGAGCTTCCTGCTCCTGCTCGTGGCGCTTCTTCGAGCCGACCGCCGGGGACGAGCCGTGCGGCCGCGAGATGCGGCGCAGGCGCTCGCCGTGCGGGATGTCCGCGCCGACCGCCAGGTCCAGGTGGTCGATGAGGTTGAGGGCGATGAAGGGCCATGCGCCCTGGTTCGCCGGCTCCTCCTGCGCCCACAGGTACTTCTCGGCGTTCGGGTACTTCGCGATCTCCGCCTGGAGCTCGGCACCCGGCAGCGGGTACAGACGCTCGATGCGGATGATCGCGGTGTCCTTGACCTCGCGCTTCTTCCGCTCGGCCTCCAGGTCGTAGTACAGCTTGCCGGAGCAGAAGACGACCTTGCGGACCGCCGACGCCTCGACCGAGTCGTCGCCGATGACCGGGCGGAAGCCGCCCGACGTGAACTCCTCCGTCTTCGAGGCCGCCGCCTTGAGGCGCAGCATCGACTTCGGGGTGAAGACCACCAGCGGCTTGTGGTGCGGGTTGTGCACCTGCCACCGCAGGAGGTGGAAGTAGTTCGACGGGAGGGTCGGCATCGCGACCGTCATGTTGTTCTGCGCGCACAGCTGGAGGAAGCGCTCGATGCGGGCGGACGAGTGGTCCGGTCCCTGGCCCTCGTAGCCGTGGGGCAGCAGCAGCGTGACGCCGGAGTGCTGGTTCCACTTCTGCTCGGCGGCCGAGATGTACTCGTCCACCACCGTCTGCGCGCCGTTGACGAAGTCACCGAACTGCGCTTCCCACATGACGAGGGACTCGGGACGGGCCAGCGAGTAGCCGTACTCGAAGCCCATCACCGCGTACTCGGAGAGCAGCGAGTCGTAGACGTTGTAGCGCGCCTGGTCCTCGGAGAGGTACAGGAGCGGCGTGAAGTCCTCGCCCGTCTCACGGTCGATGAGGACCGCGTGGCGCTGACCGAACGTGCCACGACGCGAGTCCTGGCCCGACAGACGGACCGGCGTGCCCTCCAGGAGGAGCGAGCCGATGGCGAGGGTCTCGCCCATGCCCCAGTCGATCGTGTCTTCCTCGACCATCGACGCGCGGCGCTGCAGCTGCGGCAGCAGACGCGGGTGGACGGTGACCCGGTCGGGGATGTTGACCTGGGACTCGGCGATCCGCTTGACGACTTCCTGGGTGATCGACGTGTGGACGTTCACCGGGAACTCGGCCTCCGGGGCCGGGACCTCGGCCTCGGCGGGCTGCGAGATGGCCTCGCGGACCTCCGTGAAGACCTTCTCCAGCTGCCCCTGGAAGTCCTGCAGGGCCTGCTCGGCCTCTTCCAGGGTGATGTCGCCGCGACCGATGAGGGACTCGGTGTAGAGCTTGCGCACCGAGCGCTTCTTGTCGATCAGGTCGTACATCAGCGGCTGCGTGAACGCCGGGTTGTCCGACTCGTTGTGACCGCGGCGGCGGTAGCAGATGAGGTCGATCACGACGTCCTTGTTGAACGCCTGACGGAACTCGAAGGCGAGCCGCGCGATGCGGACGACGGCCTCGGGGTCGTCGCCGTTCACGTGGAAGATCGGCGCCTCGATCATGCGGGCCACGTCCGTGGCGTACATGGAGGAGCGCGACGACTCCGGGGCGGCGGTGAAGCCGACCTGGTTGTTGATGACGATGTGGACCGTGCCGCCGGTGCGGTAGCCCCGCAGCTGCGACATGTTCAGGGTCTCGGCGACCACACCCTGGCCCGCGAAGGCCGCGTCACCGTGCAGGGCGACGGGCAGGACCGTGAAGTCGGTGCCGCCCTTGTTGATGACGTCCTGCTTGGCGCGGGTGATGCCCTCGATGATCGGGTCGACCGTCTCCAGGTGGGACGGGTTCGCGGCGAGCGAGACCTTGATCTGCTCGCCGTCCAGACCGGTGAAGGTGCCCTCGGCGCCCAGGTGGTACTTGACGTCGCCGGAGCCGTGCATGGACTTGGGGTCCATGTTGCCCTCGAACTCGCGGAAGATCTGGGCGTACGACTTGCCCACGATGTTCGCGAGGACGTTCAGGCGGCCACGGTGGGCCATGCCGATGACGACCTCGTCCAGGCGGGACTCCGCGGCGCTGTCGATGACGGCGTCGAGCAGCGGGATGACGGACTCGCCGCCCTCCAGGGAGAAGCGCTTCTGGCCGACGTACTTCGTCTGCAGGAACGTCTCGAAGGCCTCGGCGGCGTTCAGCCTGCGCAGGATGCGCAGCTGCTCCTCGCGCTCGGGCTTCGTGGCGTGGGTGCGCTCGATGCGGTCCTGCAGCCACTTGCGCTGCTTCGGGTCCTGGATGTGCATGAACTCGATGCCGGTGGTGCGGCAGTACGAGTCGCGCAGCACGCCGAGGACGTCGCGCAGCTTCATCATCGACTTGCCGGCGAAGCCGCCGACCGCGAACTCACGCTCCAGGTCCCACAGGGTGAGGCCGTGCTCGGTGATGTCCAGGTCGGGGTGCTTGCGCTGCTTGTACTCCAGCGGGTCCGTGTCGGCCATGACGTGGCCGCGGACGCGGTAGGAGTGGATCAGCTCGAAGACGCGGGCGGCCTTCGTGACGTCGTCGTCGTGCGAGGCGTCGATGTCCTTGAGCCAGCGGACCGGCTCGTAGGGGATGCGCAGCGCCTTGAAGATCTCGTCGTAGAAGTCGTTCTCGCCGAGCAGCAGGTTCGCGACGATCCGCAGGAACTCGCCCGAGGCGGCGCCCTGGATCACCCGGTGGTCGTAGGTCGACGTGAGCGTCATGACCTTCGAGATGCCGAGCTTGTTCAGGGTGTCCTGGGACGTGCCCTGGAACTCCGCCGGGTAGTCCATCGAGCCGACGCCCATGATGACCGACTGTCCGGGCATCAGGCGGGGGACCGAGTGGACCGTGCCGAGGCCGCCGGGGTTGGTCAGCGAGACCGTGACGCCGGTGAAGTCGTCCATGCCGAGCTTGCCGTCGCGAGCGCGGCGGACGATGTCCTCGTAGGCCTGCCAGAACTCGAAGAAGTTCAGCGTCTCGGCCTTCTTGATGCCCGCGACGACGAGCTGGCGGTCGCCGTTGGGCTTCACGAGGTCGATGGCGAGGCCGAAGTTGATGTGCTCCGGCTTGACCAGCGTCGGCTTGCCGTCCTTCTGCACGAAGGAGTAGTTCATCGACGGCATGGCCTTGATGGCCTGCACCATCGCGTACCCGATGAGGTGCGTGAAGGAGATCTTCCCGCCGCGGGCGCGCTTGAGGTGGTTGTTGATGACGATGCGGTTGTCGAAGAGCAGCTTCACCGGGACCGCGCGGACCGACGTCGCCGTCGGGACCTCCACGGAGGCGTTCATGTTCTTCGCGACCGCGGCGGCGGGGCCGCGCAGCGTCACGTACTCGGGCCCGGCAGGGGCCGTTTCAGCAGGGGCCGCGGGCTCCGCCTTGGCGGCGGGCTTCGCGGCTGCGGGCTTCGCGGCGGGGGCCGGTGCCGCGGCCGCGGGCTTCGCAGCCGGGGCTGCGGGCGCGGCGGGTGCGGCCGGGGCGGCGGGTGCGGCCGGAGCGGCCGCGGGTGCGGCAGGAGCTGCGGGGGACGTGGTGGCCGCAGCCCCCGCGGCTGCGTCACCCGCCGGCTTGGCCGGGGTGGCCGCAGGTGATGCGCCCGCTCCCGGCTTGTAGTCGGCGAAGAAGTCCCACCAGGCTCGGTCGACCGAATTCGGGTCCTGGAGGTACTGCTGATAGATCTCGTCGACGAGCCACTCATTGGGACCGAAGGCAGCAGCAGGGCTCTTGCCTTGCCCGTCTTGGTCGGTCGAGATGCTCGAGCTACTGGGGGACTGTGACGACACGGCGGTAACCGCCCTCTTCCGCTTCACAAGGTGATGGACAGCGGGAATTAAGGCTACGCCTCCATTGCCGCCAGGTGCAGACCGGCCCCGTCATCCGTCGCGTAAGTCACATTGGAGCGAAGGTTTCGGCGGCATTATTGGCGGGAAACAAGCGAGGTTCCGCAACGCAGGATGGCCGCGCGGGCCTTGCCCTGCGCGGCGGCTTCACCCGAGCGCGCTTCCGATGCGCCCGCGAATCGCTTCCTTTTCGAACCCTACGTCAACTTCGCACTTCGGGCAGGCCCGGAAGGGTGACCTGGATGCGGCAGCCACGAGGGGATTCGGCCACACCGATGTGCCCGCCGTGCAGATCGACCGCCCAGCGCGCGATGGCGAGCCCGAGACCGGTGCCGCCATCGCTGCCGGGGCCCGCCTGCGGGGCGGCGTTGGCGTGGCTGCCCCGGTTGAAGCGCTCGAAGACGCGGTGCCACTCCGACTCCGGGATGCCGGGGCCCTCGTCGAGGACCTCCAGGTCCAGGGACTCGGGGTAGAGGCCGCGCCGGGCGCGCACGGTGACGCGGCCGTGCGGCGGGCTGTGCTTGACCGCGTTGTCGATGAGGTTGGCCACGACCTGGTGCAGCCGCTCGGCGTCCGCGTGCGCGGTCAGCTCGGGCGGCGTGACGTCCAGGTGCAGATGCACGTCCGTACGCGTGTGGCTGCCGGAGCCCGAAGCGATCCCCGCGCGCGCCGAGGCGACCATGTTGGCCTCCTTCAGGACGCCCGACAGATACGGCCACACCTCGAAGCGGCGGGCCCGCAGCGGTACGACGCCGTTGTCCAGGCGGGAGAGGTCGAGCAGGGTCTCCACGAGGCGCCCGAGCCGCTCCGTCTGCTTCAGGGCCGTGCGCATGGTCTCCGGGTCGGCGGCGGAGACTCCGTCGACGACGTTCTCCAGGACCGCGCGAAGGCCCGCGATGGGGGTGCGCAGCTCGTGCGAGACGTTGGCGACCAGTTCCTTGCGCTGCTGGTCCTGGGCCTCCAGGTCGTCCGCCATGCGGTTGATCGTGGTGGCCACGTCGCCCAGCTCGTCACGGCGGTCGGCGCCGCGCACCCGGCGCGTGTAGTCGCCGTGCGAGACGGCGCGCGCCACGGAGTTCATCTCGTCCAGGGGCGCGGTGAGGCTGTGGGCCACGAACTGCGTGATGAGCAGGGTGGCGATCACCGAGAAGACGGTGATGAAGCGCAGCTCCGTCTCCGTCTTCATCGCCACCATGAGCAGACCCGTGGTGATGAAGACCGAGACGACCACGAGGGTGCCCAGCTTGGTCTTGATGGAGAAGGGCCGCAGCCCCCCGAAGGGACCACTCATCGGACGGCCCACCTCACGGGGTCGGGGTCTCCAGGGCGTATCCCACGCCGTGCACCGTACGGATCCGCTCGGCGCCGATCTTCCGGCGCAGTGCCTTGATGTGGCTGTCGACGGTACGGGTGCCCGACGCGTCCGCCCAGTCCCACACCTCGGCGAGCAGCTGCTCGCGCGAGAGCACCGCACGCGGGGTGTTGGCCAGGCAGACGAGCAGGTCGAACTCCGTCGGCGTCAGATGGACGTCCTCGCTGCGGACCCTGACCCGCCGCTGTGCGTGGTCGATCTCCAGCTCGCCGAGCCGCAGGATCCCGCTGCGCGGGGTGGTCGCGGCCAGCGCGGCCCGCTCGACCCTGCGCAGCAGGACGTGCACGCGGGCCGCGAGCTCCCGCATGGAGAACGGCTTGGTCATGTAGTCGTCGGCGCCGACGCCGAGCCCGACCAGCATGTCCGTCTCGTCGTCGCGGGCCGTCAGCATGAGGACCGGTACCGGCCGCTGGGCCTGCACCCGACGGCACACTTCAAGCCCGTCGAAGCCCGGCAGCATGATGTCCAGGATCAGCAGATCGGGCTGCCAAGCCTGTGCGGTGTCGACGGCCGAAGGACCGTCCATCGCCGTTTGCACTACGAAACCCTCGGCGCGTAGCCGGGCGGCGATGGCGTCGACGATCGTCGGGTCGTCCTCGACCACCAGAACCCGGCGCTGGGCGCCTGGCATCGCCGCCGTCGCACCGTTGTGGGAGGTGTGTGTCTGCTCCATCGCCCCGCCCCTGACACTGATCGCTTGTGTTCGGTCAGCAGGGTACGGGTCGCGAAGGCACCTCGGCTACGCAGCCCTTACGCCGAGGTGCACCACGTCGGGTACGCCTCGGGCAACGGGGATCTCTTCCGTCCGTACCGACTGGAACCCGGCATTCCGTAGAGCGAAGTCGAAAGCGGACGAGGCCTGGGCGGACCACACGGCCAGCACCCCGCCCGGGTTCAGCCGGGACCGGCAGACGGCCAGACCGGCCGGTGAATAGAGGGAGTTGTTGTCCTCGGTCACCGTCCAGTCGGGGCCGTTGTCGATGTCGAGACAGAGCGCGTCGTACGTTTTCGGGGTGCCGTCACAGGCGTCGGCGCCGCCGAGGTGTGCCACGAGGTCTGTGTGCAGGATCTCGGTGCGCGGATCGGCGAGCGCTGCCCCGGAGAGCGCGGCCAGCGGGGCGTCCGCGCCCGAGCAGTGCCAGTCGATGACGGCCCGCTCGCGCTCGACGACCGTGATGCGGCCCCAGCGCGGGTCGGCCGCCGCGTGGGCGAGGGAGAAGCCCACGCCCAGGCCGCCGATGAGCAGCGCGGGCTCCCGGGGGTCTTCGAGGGCGTCGTACGCCGCGTCGACGAGCAGCCGCTCCGAGCGGCCGTCCGAAGTGTCCATGAGGAAACAGCCGTTGGCGATGATCTGCAGAAGCGCACCGTGGCGCCGCAGTACGACCTCGCCGTACGGCCCCTCACGCCGGTCGATCACGACGGGGGTGGTGTGGGTGTGCATGGCGGCCAGCGTAGGGGCGCGGGATCGGGGGAGACTCAAGAAGCGCGGGCCGGCGCGGACGCGCTTTTGACCTGTGAGGTTGATGTGATTCGCGTCTCACGTGGCGCCGGTCATAGACAGCACCGGAAAAATCATCAAAGGGTGGACGTGACGGAAGGAGCGCCTCACCGTGAACCGGAGTGCGTCGGCTGCCACCACGGCACCCGAGGGGATCGCCGAGCCCGGCCTCGACGGCATTCCGTGTCAGCGGGGGCCAGTGCCCGGGGTGGTCGTCCCGGAACCGGTCCATGAGGCGAGTGCCGCCCCCGGTGCCGTAACCGCGCCCGGCGGGGTCGCCGCACACCTGCGCCGTCTGCGCCCCTGGCGGCTGCTGCCGACTCCCACGGGCACGCCCTTCACGTTCGGCTTCGCGGCGATCCTCGCCGTGACGTCCCTCCTGACCTCGTACGCGGCCCCGTCCCTGATCTCGGCGCTGCACCGGCACTCCAGCACGGACGTCGCGCATCTGGCGCAGGAGCCGCTGCTCGTCCTGGTGGCCAGCGCCCTGTGGATCGCCGGTGGCATCGCGTCGCCGTACGCGATCGGCTTCCTGCTGGTCCTCACCGCCCTGGAGCGCCGCATAGGCGCGCTCCGCGCGGCGGGCGTCTTTCTGCTCGGCCATGTCGTGGCCACCCTCGCGACCGAGGTCCCGGTCGGGCTCTCCGTCCTCGCGGGCCACCTGCCCCACAGCTCCCTGCACCGCCTCGACTACGGCATCAGCTTCGGCGTCGCGGCGAGCGTCGGCGCCCTCGCGGGGCTCTTCAGGCCGTGGCTGCGGTGGCTGGTGCTCGCCGGGTTCGGCGGGATGCTCATCGACGACCTCATCGCCTTCGCGGACCCGATGACCAACTGGGGTCATCTGCTCGCCCTGTCGCTCGGTGTCGCCACGTGGCCGCTGGTGCGCCGGTGGCGCCCGCCCGCCTGACCTTCCCTTCACCCTCCGCCGTGCGGCGTCACCCTTCGCCGTGCGGCGTTTCCGCACGTACCGACGTGATCGCTCACAGCGAACACCTCTTGGGGAACATTCATGGACTCACGAGCATTGAGTCCACATAGCTCAACTTGAATGCCGAAGGGGAGATCATGTCTGCTGAGTCCACTGAGCCGAAGGCGTCCACGCCTCTCACACTGCCCGTGCTGCCGCTCGACGACGAGGTTGTCCTGCCCGGCATGGTGGTTCCGTTCGACCTGTCCGATGCCGACGTGCGCGCCGCGGTGGAGGCCGCCCAGGCGGCGGCCCGCTCCACCGGGAGCAGCAAGCCGCAGGTCCTTCTTGTTCCGCGCATCGACGGGACGTACGCCGCGACCGGCGTCCTCGGCACCGTGGAGCAGGTCGGCCGGCTCTCCGACGGCGACCCCGGCGCGCTCATCCGCGGCCGTTCCCGGGTGCGGATCGGTGCCGGGACGACCGGGCCGGGTGCCGCGCTCTGGGTGGAAGGGGTCAAGGTCGACGAGACCGTGCCCGATCCGCTGCCGGGTGCCGTCACCGAGCTGGTCAAGGAGTACAAGGCGCTCGCCACCAGCTGGCTGAAGAAGCGCGGGGCCTGGCAGGTCGTCGACCGTGTCACCCAGATCGACGACGTCTCCGCCCTTGCCGACAACTCCGGATACTCCCCCTTCCTCTCCACCCAGCAGAAGGTCGCGCTCCTGGAGACCGACGACCCGGCCGCCCGCCTGAAGCTGGCCACCGAGCAGCTGCGCGAGCACCTCGCCGAGCAGGATGTCGCCGAGTCCATCGCCAAGGACGTCCAGGAAGGCGTCGACAAGCAGCAGCGCGAGTTCCTGCTGCGGCGCCAGCTGGACGCCGTGCGCAAGGAGCTGCGCGAGATCAACGGCGACAGCAAGGACTCGGCCGAGGAGTCCGACGACTACCGCACTCGCGTAGAGGCCGCCGACCTCCCCGAGAACGTCCGCGAGGCCGCCCTCAAGGAAGTCGACAAGCTGGAGCGGTCCAGCGACCAGTCGCCCGAGGGCTCCTGGATCAGGACCTGGCTCGACACCGTCCTCGAACTGCCCTGGAACGAGCGGACCGAGGACGAGTACGACATCAAGGGCGCCCAGAACATCCTCGATGCCGAGCACGCGGGCCTGCAGGACGTGAAGGAGCGCATCACCGAGTACCTCGCGGTGCGCAAGCGCCGCAGCGACCGCGGTCTCGGGGTCGTCGGCGGCCGTCGCGGCGGCGCGGTGCTGGCCCTCGTCGGCCCGCCCGGCGTCGGCAAGACCTCGCTCGGCGAGTCCGTGGCGCACGCCATGGGCCGCAAGTTCGTGCGGGTCGCGCTCGGCGGCGTACGCGACGAGGCGGAGATCCGCGGCCACCGTCGTACGTACGTCGGGGCGCTGCCCGGCCGGATCGTGCGGGCCATCAAGGAGGCCGGGTCCATGAACCCGGTCGTGCTCCTCGACGAGATCGACAAGGTGGGCTCCGACTTCCGGGGCGACCCGGCCGCCGCCCTCCTCGAAGTCCTCGACCCGGCGCAGAACCACACCTTCCGCGACCACTACCTGGAGGTCGAGCTCGACCTCAGTGACGTGGTCTTCCTGGCCACGGCGAACGTCATCGAGGCCATCCCCGAGGCGCTGCTCGACCGCATGGAGCTGGTCAGGCTCGACGGCTACACCGAGGACGAGAAGGTCGTCATCGCCCGCGACCACCTGCTCCCGCGCCAGCTGGAGCGGGCCGGTCTGCAGTCGGACGAGGTGACCCTGGACGAGAGCGCGCTGCGCAAGCTCGCGGGGGAGTACACCCGGGAAGCCGGTGTACGGAACCTGGAGCGGTCCGTGGCGCGGCTGCTCCGCAAGGTCGCGGCGCAGCACGAACTGGGTGAGAGGGAGCTTCCGTTCACCGTCGGCGACGAGGATCTGCGCGGTCTCATCGGGCGCCCGCACCACGTGCCCGAGTCGGCGCAGGACCCGGCCGAGCGGCGCACGGCGGTGCCGGGCGTGGCCACCGGGCTCGCGGTCACCGGCGCGGGAGGCGACGTGCTCTTCGTCGAGGCGTCGCTCGCGGATCCCGAGACCGGCGCGGCGGGACTGACCCTGACCGGTCAGCTCGGCGACGTGATGAAGGAGTCCGCGCAGATCGCGCTCTCCTTCCTGCGCTCGCGCGGCGCCGAACTGGAGCTGCCCGTCGCGGACCTGAAGGAACGCGGCGTGCACATCCACTTCCCGGCGGGCGCGGTCCCCAAGGACGGGCCGAGCGCGGGCGTCACCATGACGACCGCCCTCGCCTCGCTGCTCAGCGGCCGGCTCGTCCGTACGGATGTGGCCATGACCGGTGAGGTCTCGCTGACCGGGCGCGTCCTGCCGATCGGCGGCGTCAAGCAGAAGCTGCTGGCCGCGCACCGCGCGGGGATCACCACGGTGATCATCCCGAAGCGGAACGAGGCCGACCTGGACGACGTCCCGGCGGAGATCCTGGAGAAGCTGGACGTCCACCCGGTGACGGATGTCCGCCAGGTGCTCGAACTGGCCCTGACGGAGGCCGAGGTGAGGGTCCCGGCCGCCGCGTGACGGCTGGGCCCATCAGCGGGCTCCGCCCGCGGAGGCCGGTGCGTGAGGACCCGGGACCCCGAGAGGGGTTCCGGGCCCTTGTGCGCCGGGGGGCGGACTCAGCCGTTGGCTCAGCCGTTGGCGAGTGCCTGCACCCTGTCCAGTGCGCCGTTGAACTTGTTGTGGTCACCGACCGTCGGACCGGTCGAGGTGTACTGCCACATCGTCTGCACGCCCCAGCCGGCCGGGAGCTCACCCGGAGAGGTGTTGTAACGGGCGATCCAGAGCGGGTTGTTGGCGGCGAAGCCCCCGTAGTTGCCGGTGCACTGCTTCCACCAGCTGGTGGCCGTGTAGATCACGGCGTCACGCCCGGTGCGTGCCTTGTACTGGTTCAGGAAGTCACGGATCCAGGTGACCATCGCGGACTGGGACTTGCCGAAGCAGGCCGCCCCGTACGGGTTCCACTCGATGTCGAGCGCGCCCGGCAGCGTCCTGCCGTCGCGCGACCAGCCGCCGCCGTTGTCCACGAAGTAGTTGGCCTGGGTGGCGCCGCTCGTGGTGTCGGGGGTCGCGAAGTGGTAGGAGCCGCGGATCATGCCCACGTTGTACGAACCGTTGTACTGCTGGGCGAAGTAGGGGTTCTTGTAGTACGTCCCCTCGGTGGCCTTCACGTAGGCCCACTTCACACCGCTGTTCCAGAGCGTCGACCACGCGACGTTGCCCTGGTGGCTGCTGACGTCGACGCCTTCGGTCTGTACGGCGTCGCCGCCGGGCGGCAGACTGCCCTGCCCGTCGTGCTCGATGACGCCCTGTCCCATGCGGGCGGAGCCGCGGGGCGGGGTGTCATCGCCGCCGCTGGCCTGTGCGGCGCCCGGCAGCGTGAGGAGGAGGGAGAGCGCGGAGAGGACTGAGAGCAGGATTCCGGCCGCTGACCGGTGCGAGCGGCGGGGGGTTCCGGGTCTGTGCACGGGCATGTGCGTGCCTCCGTAGGCCTCGATTGAGCTCGATGGAGCTCGTGGGGGGACCTGTCGACATGACGTGGTGTGAACATGTCACGTACGACGCTACGCACGTAGACCTGTGGCTGGGAAGGGGGTCCGGTGTCTGCCGTTGGTCTACTCCTGCGGCGGTGTCCGCGGCATGGCCCCCGGGGGCGTTACGAAATACTGGTCGAGCTGCGGCGATGGGCCGACGCGGGTGTCTGCCGCCGTGCGGGGCGGAAAACTTCTCTGATCCGGAAAGAAAGCGTGCCATGGGTGCTGAAGTGCACGAGGGCGAGAACGACGGTGGGGCCGACGTGAACAGGGGGGTCGACCGCGAGTTCCTCTCCCTGGAGCGGGAGTTGACGCTGCTGCTGCGCCGGGCGCGGGCCTCCTCCGGAGAGATGGCGCGCCAGGTCCACCCCGATCTGGAGCCGGCCGCGTACGGACTCCTGGTCTGCCTCGACGACTCGGGTCCGCAGCGGGCCACGGATCTCGCCGCGTACATCGGCGTCGGCAAGGCGACGATGAGTCGTCAGCTGCGGGCCCTAGAGGAGCTCGGGCTCGTCGCCCGCGAGCCCGACCCCGCCGACGGGCGGGCGTGGCTGGTGCACCTCACCGAGGAGGGCGGTACGCGGTTCCGTACGGTGCGGGCGGGGCGGCGGGAGCAGTACGTGCGGAAGCTGGCCGGGTGGGACCGGGTGGAGGTGGCGGAGCTGGCCCGCTTGCTGCGGCAGCTGAACGAGTCCCCGGAGTCCTGAGGGGCGGGGCGTAGTCGGGGCGCGATTCTGTCTGCGGGTGGGCTGTGGCTTGTCGCGCAGTTCCCCGCGCCCCTTGGGGGTCGTCCGCCGGGTGTCGCCTGCGGGCCGGTCGTGGTTGCTCGCTCAGTTCCCCGCGCCCCTTGGAGGGCGTCCGTGCCCTGTCGCCTGCGGGCCCGTTGCGGTTGCTCGCGCCGTTCCTCGCGCCCCTTACGGGGCTGCCCGCGCCGTTCCTCGCGCCCCCAGAGGGGCTTTCACAGCTCCGCGTACACCACCGCCGCGTCGTCGTGCCGCTTCCCCCGGGGGTACGCCGTGCCCTCGGGGTCCGCTCGTTCCAGTTCCCGGACCCGGTCCACCAGGCGTTGCGGGCCGTCCTTGCGCAGGAGCGTGAAGCATTCCGCCCAGTCGCCCTGGCGGAACGTCTCGACCCAGCGGCCCACCCCGTCCGTCAGGGCCGCCACCGCCGTCACCTCGGAGCGGGGCCAGGTGCCCGTGACCGCGCGGGATGCCGCCGAGGGATCCGCCGCCGCGGTGAAGAAGCCGTCCTCCGCGTTGCGCAGGGCCTCCACGGCGGCCCCGTACGCGCGGCCCGCCACCTCACGCTCGGCCGAGCCGCGCGGCATCGCGCGGACCGCGTCGCGCATCGCGCGGATCCTCGGGGGCAGTTCGGCGAGACGCTCGTCGAGGACCGGCGTGACCCGGCCGTCCGGGCCCGCCATCAGGAGCGCGGAGTCGGACAGGACGAGGTGTTCGACCTGCTCCTCGTCCCAACGCACCAGAATCACGGTGGCCTGAGGCGTACGCGGGTGAGAAAGGTCACAAGTTTCACAATGGGCCTCCGCGGTGCGCACGATCGCCGCCGCGAGGATCTCGGAGAGCGTCATATCCCGTCGCGAAACGGACAGTTCCCCCAGTGCGCCCCCGAGTCGCGCCGTGAACCAAGGGACGGAATGCAGGCAGCCGTCATCTCCGGCAGGCGGAGTCACCCCATCCAGGAGGACGAGCGAACCGCCCTGTCCGGCCGCGGGAAGGATCACCGAGGCATAGTCCTCGTTGGGGCGTGCGGGGTCGCCGGGCTCGGTGGCGAGTTCGATGCGCATTCAGCCAGTCTGCACGAGGCCTTCACAAGGTCATCCGGAGGTGGCAAACGCGAGGGGCGGCCAGGACCGGCAGGTCAGACGCCGGAATTCAGTCGGAATGATCGCTTCCGTCGGCGTGTGGCGGCGAATCCTGCCAAAGCCTGCGGTCGACGTCCAACCGGCGCACCGTGGCCGAGACTTTCGGCCCGGGGCGGGACTTGCTCGCCAACTCCCCGCCGATGTTCACTCCTTCGGGTGGCCAGGCATGTGATGCACGACTGCCACCCATCGGCACTGGAAGGGTCTGGAGCCGTACCTGGGGGCGCGTGTGTTGACGGATCGTCACCCGGGCCCCTGGGCAGACGAAAAACAAGAATGCGAGCACCGGTGCAGAAGATGCGGCCTGGGCGCAAGGGCAAGCAGACGGCTCCCGAAGGAGCCACGCCGGGCGCGACCACCCCTACGGAGCGCTCGCCCGAGCCCACAGCGGGAGAGGCCCCCGAGACCGCGGCGGAAGGGCGGACCGCCTCCGCCGTGACGGCTCCTGACGGCTCGAAGCCCGTGCAGCCCCAGAAGTCCGTCCATTCCAAGCCCACCGCACGCGTGCGCAATCGGCTGATCGTCGCCGTCGCCGTCGTGGCCGCCGCGATCGCCGGGGCCGGAGCGCCCGCGATCATCGCAGCCTCCGGGCAACTGAGCGACGCGCAGCAGCTCGTGACCCTCGCCGAGCACACCCAGGAGGCCGTGTCCCTCGGCCACTCGCTGGCCGACGAGCGCGACGAGGTCACCTCGTTCATCGCGGCGGGCCGCCCGCAGGGCAAGGGCCTCTCCGAGAACCGCAGCGCCCGCGTGGACCGCCAGATCGAGGAGCTGCGCACCGCCGACGCCCCGGCCGGCCTGCGCGCGGACCTCGCCGACATCGGCGCCGTGCGCAGAGCGGCGCTCACCGGCAAGAGCACTGCTCTGGAAGCCCACACGGCGTACTCGAACGTCATCACCGAACTGCACGGCCTCACCCGCGAACTCGCCGAGAAGACCCCGCCCCGCGCGGGCTCGGGCGCCGACGCCCTCGCCGACCTGGACCACGCCGTCGAACAGGCCGCGAGCGCCCGCGGCCTGCTCCTCGCCACCCTCGCCGTCCCGCGCTCCACGGAGACGAGTACCGGCGTCGACCCCGTCACCGGACTGCCCACCACGGTGGTCGAGGAGTCCCCCGCGGGCAGCAAGAGCCGTGACGCCCTCAGCGCCGCGGGCCAGGAGGCCCACGTCCGCGCACAGGCGGCCCTCGCCGACTTCCGGGACGCGGCCACGGACGGCGCCCGCTCCACGTACGACTCGACGGTCACGGGCAGTGAGGTGACCACGGCCGAGAAGTACCTCGCCCGCCTAACCGACCAGCCCTCGCTCTCCGTCGCCGAGCTCGGCTACGACCGCAAGAAGCTCGACACCGCGCTCTCCGCCCGCATCGAGATGATGCGCGGCGCCGAGTCCGCGCTCACCGTGCAGCGCACCAAGGACCTCGCGCAGCTGCGCGACGACGACGTGACGGCGCTGGAGGCCCGCGTCGCGCTCATCGGCGTCACGCTGCTCGTCGCGGTCGGCGTCTCCATGGCGATGGCCCGCAGCCTGACCCGCCCGCTCGCCGTCCTGCGCATCGGCTCGGCCCGCCTCGCCACCGAGCCCGCGCCCCAGGAGCCGATCCGCTTCACGGGCCGCGACGACGAGTTCGCCCAGGTCGTACGGTCCGTCAACGCGCTGCACGAGCATGCGGCAGCCCTCACCGAGCGCCTCACCACGCTTGAGGCCGACCGCAAGCACCTCATCGGCAAGCGGCAGTCCATGGCCGACGAGCGCGAGACGCTGCGCGCCGAACTGGCCGAGGCCTCCGCCCACCTGGAGCGGGTGCGGCAGTCCATCCACGGCACGTTCGTCAATCTGGCGCTGCGCACCCTGGGCCTGGTCGAGCGGCAGCTCGCCGTCATCGAGAACCTGGAGGACCGCGAGCAGGACCCCGACCGCCTCGCCACGCTCTTCAAGCTCGACCACTTCGCCACGGTCATGCGCCGCCACAGCGAGAACCTCCTGGTCCTCGCGGGCGCCGAGCACGGCCACCAGCACCCCGGACCGGTCCCGCTGGTCGACGTCGTGCGCGCCGCCGTCAGCGAGATCGAGCGGTACGAGCGCGTGCGCATCGCCACACTGCCGCCGCACGCGCACGTCGCGGGCTTCGCCGCGGACGACATCAGCCACCTGGTCGCCGAGCTCCTGGAGAACGCGACCTCGTTCTCGCCGCCGGACGCCTCCGTGGAGGTCTCCGGATGGCTCCTGGAGAGCGGCGAGGTCATGCTCTCCGTGCAGGACGAGGGCATAGGGGTGACCGAGGACCGCATGGAGGAGCTCAACTCCCGCCTCGCGGAATTCCGTCCGGACGACGCGTACGACCAGGAGAGCGGGGACGGGCTCGGGCTCGGCCTCTACGTCGTGGCCCGGCTCGCCGCGCGGCACGGTGCACGGGTCCGGCTGCGCGAGCAGAAGCAGGGCGGTGTCGCGGCCGTCGTGGTCCTGCCGAAGTCGATCCTCGCCGCGGCGCCCGCGGTGGGTGCGCCGCCGGCCGGTGTTCCGGTGGCCGGGGCAGCGCCCGCAGTGCACCTGCCCGGCTCGGAGGCCGAGGCGAACTCCAACGTGCTGCCGGGGCGTGCGGCGGTGACCACCGCGGTGCCGACCGCGCCGGAAGCGACGGAAGCGACGGACGCGCCGGACGTGACGGTCGGCGCTGATCCGCTGATCGCGGCCGCCGAGCAGACGGTGCGTGACGCGGAGGCGGAGGCGGAGCCCACGGCCGCACCGGAAGCCGCGAGCGAGCCGGAGCCCGCGCCTGAGCCCGGGCGCGCGCCCGAGCCGGAGCCCGAGGTTTCGCCCGAGACGACCATGGAACTCGCCATTCCGCCCGCCCCGGAGGAGCCGAAGGCTCCCGAGGAGCCGGAAGCGGTGGCCCCCGAAGCCGCCCCCGCCCCCGCCCCCAAGTGGGAGCGCGTCACCGACAAGGGGCTGCCCAAGCGCACGCCCAAGATCACCGCGCCCGAGCCCGCCGTGCCCAAGGCGCGCAGCGGCTCCGTCGACGCCGAAGCGCTGCGCAAGCGGCTCGGGGGCTTCCACCAGGGAGCCATCAGCGGCCGTCGCGACGTAGAGGCCGAGCTGACCGAACGTACCGAACAGAACGAGCAGAACGAGCAGAACGAACGTACCGAAACCATGGGGGACACAGTCGAGGAGGCAAGCAGTTGACTGCGCCCATGCGCTCGCCCAGTTCTTCCACCGGCAGTTCTCCCACCGGCAGCTCCACCGCCGACAGCAGACCGGCCGGGTTCGGACTGAGCAGCGAAGCCCGCAACCTGCACTGGCTGCTGACGAATCTCGTCGAGGAGGTGCCAGGTCTCCTGTCGGTCGCGGTGGTCTCCTCCGACGGGCTGCTCCTGCTCTCCTCCGACCCCGCGCGCAACAGCGAGCAGGCGGTCGACAACAGTTCGGGCCCCAAGGGTTCCAGCGCGGACCTCGCCACCATCGTGTCCGGCCTCGGCTCCCTCTGCATCGGCGCGGGCAAGCTGATGGACGCGGGGTCCGTCAAGCAGACCGTCGTCGCGATGGAGGAGGGCAGCCTCTTCGTCATGTCGATCAGCGACGGCTCGCTGCTCGGCGTGCACGCCACCCCGGACTGCGACATGAGCGTCGTCGCGTACCACATGGCGCTCTTCGTCGGCCGCGCCGGGCATGTCCTCACCCCCGAACTCCGCAGTGAGCTGCGCCAGTCGATGGAGAGCGTCCGATGAGCAGTAAGCCCGGCAAGCTGCCCCAGCGGGGTGGCGCGCGCAAACCCGCCCGAGTGCGTCCGTACTCGCTCACCGGCGGGCGCACCCGCTTCGGCCACGTCCTGCTCGTGGAGACCTTCGTGGCGGCGCTCGACGCCCCCGAGGAGCGCCGCGAGCTGCCGCAGGGCAACGCCATCGCCCGCGTCATGCCGGAGATGCGGGCCATCGTCGAGATCTGCCGCCGCATGCGTACGGTCGCGGAGATCGCCGCGCTCCTGAAGATGCCGCTCGGCGTGGTCCGCGTACTGCTCAGCGACCTCGCAGACCAGGGAAAGATCCGCGTGTACGGAACGGGCCACGGCCCGGGACAGCCGGACCGCGCACTGCTCGAAAGGGTGCTGAGTGGACTCCGCCGTCTCTGAACTCCGCCACCCGGGCCCCGACCCGGACGAGAACCTCCAAGCCTGGCAGACGGACCGCACCCGGGCCCCGATCGCGACGAAGATCGTGGTGGCGGGCGGCTTCGGTGTCGGCAAGACGACCCTGGTCTCCGCGGTCTCCGAGATCACGCCCCTCCAGACGGAGGCGCTGATGACGCAGGCGAGCGAGGACACGGACGACCTCACGTCGACCCCGGACAAGACCACGACCACGGTCGCCATGGACTTCGGCCGGATCACGCTCGACGACGACCTCGTGCTCTACCTCTTCGGTACGCCGGGGCAGCAGCGCTTCTGGTTCATGTGGGACGACCTGGTGCGCGGCGCGATCGGCGCCGTCGTCCTCGCCGACACGCGCAGGCTCCCCGACTGCTTCCCCGCGCTCGACTACTTCGAGAGCTGCGGGCTGCCGTACATCGTGGCCGTCAACCACTTCGACGGCACCGAGGAGTTCGAGCCCGCGGACGTCCGTGAGGCGCTGACGATCCCGTCGCACATACCGGTGCTGATCATGGACGCGAGGCAGCGGATCTCGGTGATCGAGTCCCTGCTCTCGCTGGTCGGCCACGCCCTCGCAGCAACCCCCGAATAGCTTTAGCCTTAAGCTTTTTAGTACGTAGGAGAAGCGCCGCATGCGGAAGATACTCGTCGTCGGAGCCGGTCAGGCCGGGCTCCAGATCGCTCTCGGACTCCAGTCACAGGGGTACGAGGTCACCCTGATGTCCAACCGCACGGCGGACGAGGTCCGGTCCGGCCGTGTGATGTCCACGCAGTGCATGTTCGACACGGCGCTGGAGCACGAGCGTGAGTTGCAGCTGAACTTCTGGGAGTCCCAGGCCCCGAAGATCGAGGGCCTCGGCGTCTCGGTCGCCGGGCCCGACTCCTCCCGCGTCATCGACTGGGTCGGCAAGCTGGACGGCTTCGCCCAGTCCGTTGACCAGCGCGTGAAGATGGCGGGCTGGATGGAGACGTTCGCGCAGCGGGGCGGCCAGCTGGTCATCCACGGCGCGGCGGTCTCCGACCTCGACTACTTCTCCCGTACGTACGACCTCGTGCTCGTCGCCGCGGGCAAGGGCGAGCTGGTCTCGATGTTCGAGCGCGACGCCTCGCGCTCCCCGTACGACACCCCGCAGCGCGCGCTGGCCGTCGCGTACGTCCACGGGATGGGGCCGCGGCCCGAGCACCCCGAGTTCGACGCGGTGCGGTGCAATCTCGTGCCGGGTGTGGGCGAGCTCTTCGTCATGCCGACGCTGACGACGTCCGGGCGTGCGGACATCCTCTTCTGGGAGGGCGTACCGGGCGGCCCGCTGGACGTCTTCCAGGGCGTCAAGGACCCCTCGGAGCACCTGGCGCTGACGCTCGAACTCCTGGAGAAGTTCACGCCGTGGGAGTACGCGCGGGCGACCAAGGTCGAACTGACGGACGCGGGCGGCACACTGTCCGGGCGGTACGCCCCGACCGTGCGCAAGCCCGTGGGCCGGCTGCCGGGCGGCGGACTCGTCCTGGGCGTCGCCGACGTGGTCGTGGCCAACGACCCGATCACGGGGCAGGGCTCCAACTCGGCGTCGAAGTGCGCCGCGGCGTACCTCTCCTCGATCGTCGCGCACGGCGACAAGCCGTTCGACGAGGAGTGGATGCAGGCCACGTTCGACCGGTACTGGGAGACGGCTCAGCACGTCACCAAGTGGACGAACGCCATGCTGTCGCCGCCGCCGGAGCACGTCCTGAACCTGATCGGCGCGGCAGGCCAGCTCCAGCCGGCGGCCAACCGCTTCGCCAACGGCTTCAACGACCCCTCGGACTTCGAGAACTTCTTCTATGACCCGGAGAAGACGGACGCGTACCTGGCCTCGCTCTCCGGCGCCTGAAGGGCGTCCGACCTGCAGAGTAGCCGTCGTCATTGGTTGTCGTTGGCCGTTGTGGGCCGCCCTTTCACGGCCCACAGACGGCCCGGCTCTCCCTCGGCTGAGCTGCGCTCCTGCTCCCCGAGCTTCACCACGTGGTATCGCTCCGCGTAGCCGGATAGGGCACCACGAAGCTGGCCGACCTCTCGCTGATCTGCTCGAACTGTCACCGCATGATTCGCCGAACCATGCCGCGCCTCAAGATGTGGTTGCGGCTCAACTGCTCGGGGTCGGGCTAGGCCCCTCCCTAGGGAGGGGCTGTGCGTCGTCAGCGTCGACTCTGGATCCAGAGGATCAGGACCGTCACTGCGCTGCTGCCTGCTTTGTATGCGGCGCCCCGAAGCGCCTCCCCCATCAGGTCTCGGTGGCCGAGCAGCCTGATCCTGCGTGCCAATTTTTGCAGTCGCGTAGGCGCCCCATTGGTGCGGGGCTTACCATCGTCCATACGCTTCCTTTCTTCCCGTGAGTGGTGGACTGGAATGCCGCATAAGGAGCCCCCGACTAGTGGCCTAGGAACCGATGTCGGATCGCGGGCTCCTTTTGCGTTGGTAGACCTGACCTGATTCTAGGGCAGCTGTCGACGAACCCCGTTTCTGGACGGGGTATTTGATCACATCTACTTGGTTCAGTGACGGGCCATTGTCTAACTAGGGTGTAACTGCGGGGTAACTAGGGCCGCCCCAGAAAGCGGTCATATGGGATGCCTCACACTCTTAGGTGGTAGCCCGCGTGACGCTGATTTCGACTCTAGGGCCAAGGCGCGGTGATGCAGTGGGCGTGCGAACTGTCTTGGCCACGCACTCTTGATTGCGGACGCCATCCAAGCCGCCGCCAAAGGGAATCCAGGGAATCAAGGTTGATTGACGGGAAGCGACGGGAAGCGACGGGAAGTGACGGGAAGCGACCAAGAGAGTATTCGGAGGTTGTCCGAAATTCGCCCTCTCGGCCCCGTCCGGGCGAACCCCTGAAATCGCAGTGCGTACGGTCAGGAACGTCGGCGTACGGGGCTGAATGAGACGGAAACTGACGCAGGTCAAGGGGCAAATGGCATACGTGTGGCCCACCTCATCCTTATAGGAGGTGGGCCACACGTATGCCATCTGTCAGGAGGGGAGGAACCCCGGCTTCTCCTTGCCCAATTCTTGCAGGTGGGATAGGTAGTCCTGAGCTGCGGGTTCGGTGCCATAGCGCTGCCTCATTACCGCCGCGAGTTCTCGACTGGTCATGATGAGAGAGGGAACGGACTGCCGCTCGCCCTGTAGGGCCCGCTCACCATGAATAAGCGCCTCATCGAGGTTGCCCTCCCGCGCTGCGGCGACCCCCAGGGTTACCCGCGCTTCGGAGTTCCGCATGGGTGACCGCTCCGTGCCGTCGAAGTCGGTTCCGGCGCGCAGGACCTCGTCCGCGAGTGTCCGAGCGAGTCGGTCTTCCCCGACCAGTCGGTAGCAATCCATCGCGTAGAAGTCGAACTTGGCGGGGTCGACGACAAAGTGGTTGTCCAGGTTCTCGGGGTACGGCATCCCCTCCAGCAGGCGGCGCCCCTTGTCGAGAGCCACCTCAACCTGCCGACGGTCCCCGAGCCGCGCCCACGCCTTGGCCTCCTGACCGGCGAGCTGCACGGCGACGCCGTGCTGCGGTGCGGTCTCTGCTCCAGCCTGCGCTGCGGCGATGACCCCGCGATAGTCGCCGGTCGTGAGGGCGAACCATGCCCGCATCTCGTGTGCCCACCCCGCTACCTCGGGGTGGTCTGCCTCAGTGGCCAGCGACAGAGCGGCGCGACGCGTTGACTCGGCTGCGTGGCGATCTCCCGTGTCGTACTCGACGCAGCCGACCAGCAAGGCGAGCCAACCCGACAGCGCGAGCACTTCGCGATGCTGGGCAAGCGTGAGGCTCTTGGTGTGCAGCTCAACGACTCGGCGCAGCCACTGCCGCCCCTCGATGAGGAGCTGGGCACTCGGCATGAAGGGGTACTCAGAGCAGAGGCGGTCCGTGGTGATCCGAAGAGCATCGAGCGTCCCGCTGCTGACGTCGGACCGGTTCAGACGACTCACGATCTCCAGAGTCTCCATACCGCTCACTGCCAAGATTTCCCTGTCTCCGTCCCGTCGCGACGGAGCGGGGAAGAGCGCGCGCGTCACCGTGCCGAACACGGCGGCGATGATCGGTTGATAGAAGTCGTTCGGTGCCTGGCCGGACTCCCAGCGCTTCCACTGGCGAATCATGCTGTCCTCCGCCGGTAGCTCCGTGGGGGCGTGCGAGCGCAGGGCCCTGACCGCGTCCCGCTGTGACCAGTCGCGCGCCTGCCGTTCGGCGGCGATGCGTCGTGCCCATGCGGGCCTGTCGTCAGTCATGCGCCCTCCTCCGAATGCCTACTCCGAGTCTCGCGCCCGAGCCGGGGGGACAGGGAAGGGGACAGGGGGGTGTCACTGGACATGTCCCCAGCTCCTCCCATCGTCCCCAGGGCTGTCACTTACCCCACACGCTCCGTTACTCCCATGCTGATTGCAGATCAAGCGCCACCTGGTGCGGAGCGGTTTTCCAGTGCTTCGAGCCGTGCAGTCAACGCCTGGAGTTGGGAGCGGATTTCCTTGATGTCATCACGTACGTCGCCACTTGGGGCAGACCCGTCGCTGACGAAGTTGCCCAAGTTCCCCGCCGACACGACCAGTCCCTCGGCTCGGAGCGCGGCTAGCCCGTTCTGGATGGTCTGGCTTGCGTACCCGAAGCGGTCCATCAGCTCTCGCTGAGACGCGAGTTTCTCCCCCGGCTTCATCTTCTTGATGTCGTCGCGGAGTGCGTCCGCGACCTGCACCGCCTTTGGCTTTGGCCCTCCTGTGACAGTCATTCCTTGAGGGTACCCACCACAGCGAACTAGCGCGCATCACCTCGCGAGGGTTGTGGACCACAGCAGACTAGTGCAAGCTAGTTAGCAAGTGGTCGCCCCGATCCAAGGGGAAACCACTTGACCTGCATGTCAGTGCCCGTCTGAACCGGCGGAGCCGCACGAACCGCAGTACGCGCACCAGCAGGAAGACCTGGGGGAGCGACTTCAGTCGCTCACCGACGGGCTGGGAGCGGAACCGCCTTGAAAACTGAACAGCGTGCCGACCCAGCCGCCTGAACACGGGTGGTCGATGGGTGCGGGTCACCATCCCGACCGACCATGTCGGGCCGGGTGGCCTGCCCGGTTCCGCCCTCCAGGGCGTGACCGGCATTGCGTGATCTGAAATCCGCAGCACCTTCGCGAGGGCTCGCCCTCGCTTCGCACTGCCCCGGCATTCAGCCGCGAGGGCGCCGCATCGGATGCGGTCCGGGGCGCGCAACGATCCGATTCCCGATCACAAAGGAGCCCGCCATGGCGACGCAGACGCCTCCGGGCGAGTGCCCGCAGTGCTGGGAGCACGCCCACAACAAGCGGATACACCGCGCCCTTGGTCCTCGCGAGGACTGCCCGCAGTGCGTGAACCACATGGTCAACGGCTGCCCCAACATCACGCCGAAGAAGAAATCCCGCTGGTTCTGAGCGCTCGCCGCCGGACCAGCCCTGTACCGAACGAGGTCGGCTGACAAGCCGTCCGAACAGCCCCGATGGTCGAAGGCCGGGTTCGACTCCCGCGCCGGGGCGCTCGCTCCCGCCGTGCTCACGGCGTGGGGCTTCTCCGGGGCGGTCGCCTCTCACCAAGAAAGACCGCGACCGCCTCGCCCCTTCCCGCGAAACAGGAGATCCGCCATGACCGAGCGCACCTTCGTTTCCCAGACCCCCGGCCCGATCGTGCTTGGCCTGTCCCTCCAGATGGGCCGCGTGCACGTGAAGGTCAGTCAGGACCTCACCACCGCTCGTGTGGTGCTGCACACCGAGGACAGCACGGGGCCTGCCGCCGACGCGGTCAACCGGGCTCGCAGCGAGCAGAACGGGCAGGCGCTCGGCATCGAGGTTCCGGAGATGCCGGGCAATGTGATGGTGACCAGCGTGCGCGGCAACCGCGTCACGCAGACCATGGGCACCGTGTACGGCTCGGTGACCGGCATGACCATCATCAACGGCCGTGTCGTCACCGGCGGTTCGGGCGGCATGCAGACCGTGAGCCAGATCGAGGCCACCGTGCACGTGCCCGCCGGGTCGTCCTTCGCTCTGTCCACCACGTCGGCGGACACTGTGGTGTGGGGCGACATCGACCGGATGGAGATCCGCTCCGTCTCCGGTGACCTGGACGCCTGCGACGTCCGCGACCTCACGGTGAACAGCACCTCCGGTGACGTCCGGGTCAACCGGGTCACCGAGCGGGTCACCGCGCAGTCGGTCTCCGGTGACATCGAGGTGGCCCTGTACGGCGGGAGTCATGCCCAGCTCGCGGCCACCTCGGGCGACATCCGCGTGCAGGCCACGGCCGTCGCGTCCGGGCACCTGAGCGCCCGCAGCATCTCCGGTGACGTCCGGGTCTCTGGCGCCCGTCACCTGAGCGTGTCGGCCGACAGTGTCTCTGGCCGCGTCCGGAACGGCTGATCAGCCCTCGTTCCTCCCTTCTGGCAAGGAGTTACCCGATGGCTGCCGCCGTCTTCGCTGCTGTGTTCGTCGCCCTGTACGTCGCCCACAGCGTGGGCGATCACTGGGTGCAGACCTCGTGTCAGTCCGCGCACAAGGGCCGCCCCGGCTGGGTCGGCCGCCTCGCGGGCGCCCGGCACGTCGCCACCCTGACCGCCACCAAGCTCGTGCTGTTGCTGCCGGTCCTGTGGCTGCTGAACCTCTCCGTGAGCGTGCCCGGCCTGGTGCTGGGCCTTGGCATCGACGCCGTCACCCACTGGTGGGCCGACCGCCGCAGCACCCTCGCGTGGCTGGCCAAGGTGACCGGCAAGGGCGAGTTCTACCGGCTCGGGGCCCCGCGCCCTGAGCGCGACGACAACCCGCACATCGGGACCGGCGCCTACGCCCTTGACCAGTCCTTCCACCACCTGTGGCTGCTGGTCGCCGCGCTCATCATCGCCACCGTCTGACCCCCATTCTCGCCGGGGTGGCCGCCTCTCACCAAAGACCGAGGCCACCCCGGCATCTCCGTTCCTTCGAATCCAGGAGTCACTCCATGCGTAGCTACATCGGCACCCACGAGGCCCTGAACACGACCGAGTTCGAAGAGCTCGCGCTCGGCTTCGACGACCTGCCCGCGGACAGCGACACGGACGCCTTCCAGGAGCTGTTTCGTGGCCCGCTCAGGCCCGAGTCCCGCGCGGAGCGCGCGGCCCGTCTGGACGTGGCCCGCGAGATGCTCGCGGAGCTGCGGGAGGCGGGCGAGAGCGGCGACGAAGTGGCCGCGTGGGACGCGCTGTATGCCGACGCGCTCACCCGCACCGTGCCGCTCCTGCGCGTTGCTGCCCACTCTGCCGGCACGTTCTCCGGGGCGGGGGAAGCGGCATGAGCGAGAACACGAAGCCTTCCCCCAGCGGCGGGGCGCTGGCCCTGATCGTGGTGGGCGCGCTGACCATGGTGGCCGCGACCGTCTGCCTGCTCGTGCTGCATGAGCCCGCCTGGCGGTTCGGCGTTGCGGGCGGGGGCCTGGTGCAATTCGCCGGGTGGCTCCTGCACGGGCGTCGGCTGCGGCGGATCGGCGGTGCGGCATGAGGACCGCCGCCATGACGCCCAAGCAACTCGCGGGCGCGGAACGGACCTTGAGCGTAGGCACCTGGACGATCACGTTCGGCGCGATCCTCTTCAGCGTCCTGACGGTTACCCCGCTCGTGCAGCGCACCACGGCTGCCGAGTGGGACTGGACGGCACCGATCCTGCCGCTCGTGGTCGACTCCGCGGTCGTCATCGTGATCCGCCTGGATTCCACGGTGGCCCGTCTGGGGGGCGAGGCCGGTACGTGGCCGGGCATCCTGCGTTGGCTCACCGGATTGATGACGGTCGCGCTCAACATCGGCGAATCGGCGCTCAAGGGTGATCTCGTCGGCGTGGGTGTTCACCTCGTTGCCCCCGCCCTGCTGATTGCGACCGGAGAGGCCGGACTCGCTTACCGTCGCGCGATCTCCCGGCGCCTGGATGAACTCGCCCGTGAACAGTCCGAGCAGTCCGAGCGTGAACGCTGCGAACGGCAGGCCCGTGAACGGGCCGCCCGCGAGGAGCGTGAACGCGAACGCGAGATGCGTGAACGCCGGGAGCGCGAGGCTCGCGAACACGCTGAGCGGCTCGAAGCACAGCGGGCCGAACGGGAAGCCGTAGAACGCCGTGAACAGCGCGAACATGAGGAACGCCTCCGTCGCGAGGAAGCCGAGCGGCAGGAACGGGCCCGGCGCGAGCAGCGGCAGTACGAGCAGGAGCGCGAGGACCGCGAGCGGGCCGAACGCGAGCGGCGTGAACAGCAAGAGCGGGCCGCCCGTGAACAGCGCGAACGCGAGAGCCGTGAACGGGCCGAGGCTGCCGCTCGTGAACGCGCCGCGCGGCCCAAGACAACCCCGCAGACGCGAGCGGTGAACACCGCGTCGGTCACGAAGATGAACGAGACCGACGCCCTCGCCGCCGTCCGTGCCGGGCATGCCGCGGGCGACTCCGTGCGCACCATCGCCGATCGCACGGGCTGGTCGGTCGGCTGGGTCAACGCCCGCGTGCAGGACCTCCGCGACGACCAAGTGGCCGCGTGATGGGCACCGCATACGCCAAGTGCTACGACCCCAGCGGCGCCCGCTACGGCGTGCCCACGTTCCCCTGGCGCCTCGCCCCGGACGGCCTGGCCACCCGCAGGCAGCTCCGTGCGAAGGGGCTGCGTCCGGGCGGTCAGCCGATAGCGGCTCAGGTGATGATCCGCCAGCGCGGCCGGAAGTCCGGCGCGAAGGTCGCCTACCTCTACCGCCTCGACAAGGCGCTTCCAGTGCGGCCGATGACCTCGCGCAAGTGGGGCGCGCTCGCGCTGGCGATGCTCGCCCGCCGCACCTGCCCGGTCTGCCACCTGGACGCCGGGTACTGCATCCCGGCCTCGCTCGGCATGTGCGTGCCCTGCGCCTACCCCGAAGAACAGTGCACCGCCTGACCTGGCACGACTTCGCTCATCGGGGCCCGGACGGTCGGCCTACCAAAGCGCCGCCCGGACCCCTTCCAACCCCGCTGTACGGGAGGAACGTTCAGTGAATCACGACGACGAAAACAACCTGTTCAACCGGCTCGAAGCCGAGATGGCCACCGAGGCTGGCGGCGACGTGGTCGACCTCGACGCAGCCCGCACCGCCCGTGCCGAATCGGCCACCCCCGACCCCGTTCCGGATGGTCCGGGCGTTGAGTCGGGCAGTCCGGAGCGTCCGGTCATGGTTGACCAGCCGACCGCGAAGGCTGCTGGTCCGGGCTACCTGGGTCGACTGCGGGGTGCCCGCCGTCGCGCGGTCGTCCCGGAGTGGCTGCGGTCGATGGCGGAGCTGAAGACGGCCACCGCGTGGGTGGCCAGCCACTATGCGCACGCCACCGGCTATCACGCGCTGCGCTCCCCGATCTACGCCGCCCGCCTCACTCTCCAGGCACCGGCCGGGGCGGCGAAGTTCGTGGGCGGGACGCTGCGTTGGGTCGCCGACCGCGAGGGTGAGCCGGTGCGCCTGGCTGCCGTGCGTCGCGAGGACGCGGCCGAGTACCTCAAGCTCTCGCGGCAGCGCGATGGCCGGGTGCGGCTGCGCACGCTGGTCGCGGTGCTGTCGATGTTCGTCGGGCTGGGGGCAGCGCTCGCCATTTACGTGCTCGCCCCGACTTGGTTGCAGGCGATCTCGGTCAGCGCGGTCACGATGGCGCTCGGCTTCGCCGGACGCCGCGCGGATGACCCGGTCATCCACAAGGCCGTGGAACTGCCCAAGGCAACCAAGCTGACCAGCGATATCGTGCTGCGCGCACTCGGGGCGCTGGGCATTCCGGCGATCAATCAGGCGCAGGGCAAGGGCCGGGACGGGTTCGAGTTCACTGCCCCGATCACCCGGGATGGTCCGGGATGGCGCGCGGAGGGCAACTTGCCCTTCGGCGTGACGGTCACTGACGTGATCGAGCGCCGTGACCGGCTCGCTTCGGGTCTGCGCCGTCCGCTGGGCTGCGTGTGGCCCGAAGCCGTGCCGGATGAGCACACCGGGCGCCTGGTGCTGTGGGTCGGCGATCAGGACATGTCGACCGCCAAGAAGCCCAAGTGGCCTCTGCTCACCAGTGGTTCGGTGAACCTGTTCAAGCCGGTCGCCTACGGCACTGACCAGCGAGGACGCTGGGTCGAAGTCACGCTCATGTACATCGCGGGGATCATCGGCGCCATCCCGCGCATGGGCAAGACCTTCCTCCTGCGTCTCCTGCTGCTGATTGCGGCGCTGGATTCGCGGGCTGAGCTGCACACCTACGACATGAAGGGCACCGGCGACCTCGATCCGGTGGGCAACGCGGTCTCCCATCGGCACGCCGCCGGGGACGATGATGAGGCCATCACCTACGCGCTGAACGACTTCCGCGCGCTGCGCGAGGAGCTGCGGCGCCGGACCAAGGTGATCCGCTCGCTCCCGCGGGACATCTGCCCGGAGTCGAAGGTGACCAGCCAACTCGCCGACAAGCCCTCCCTTGGGCTGCACCCCATCGTGATCGGGGTGGATGAGTGCCAGGTGCTGTTCGAGCACCCCAAGCACAAGGACGAGTTCGAGGAGATCGCCACCGACCTGGTCAAGCGCGGTCCGGCCACCGGCATCGTGCTCCTGCTCGCCACCCAGCGCCCCGACGCGAAGGCGCTGCCCACCGGGATCTCCGCGAACGCCTCGGCCCGCTGGTGCCTGAAAGTCATGGGCCAGCTCGAAAACGACATGGTCCTGGGCACCTCCGCCTACAAGCGCGGGGTGCGGGCGACCATGTTCGCCTGGGGTGACAAGGGCATCCACTACTTCGTCGGCGAAGGCTCCGATGCCCGCATCGTCTCCTCGGCCTACGTGGATGGCCCCGGAGCCGACCGCATCGCCGCACGGGCCCGCAAGCTCCGCGAAGACGCGGGCAGGCTTTCCGGGCACGCGCTGGGCGAGGAGCCGGAAGTCACCGCGAGCGCGTACGACTTGCTCGCCGACATCCTCGCCGTGGTCACGGCCAAGGAACCCAAGCTGTGGTCCGAGACGATCGTGACCCGCCTCGCCGAACTGCGGCCCGAGGTCTACGAGGGATGGGGCCCCGAAGCGCTGAACGCGGCGCTCAAGCCGCACGGCATCGCCACCGTCCAGGTGGGCCGCCGGGTGGACGGCAAGGTCGTCAACCGCCGGGGCGTCGACCGGTCCCACATCACCACCGCGATTGCGGAGCGTGACGGAAAGCGGGACGCGGGCTGAGGATCCGGGGTCGCTAGCGCTAGCGGCACGCCCCGCTAACGTTAGCGACCCCGCTAGCGCCCCAAACCTGCTCTGATCAGGCCGCTAGCGGATAGCGGCCCACCTGCGGAAACCCCTGAAACCCGCCCGGGAGGGCCGTGATGACCCCTGCCCTGCTCGCTATCACCCTGATTCTCGGCGTGACGCTGTGTTACGTCTCCGTGTGCGCCGCCTCGCCGTTCGGCAACTGCCGCAAGTGCCGTGGTTGGGGCTTCGCGATGAAGACCGACCGCAAGGGCCGCATGAAGCGCGGCAAGGACTGCCGCCGCTGCCACGCCACCGGCAAGCGCATACGCGTCGGGCGCCACCTCTACAACCTGTGGGCCCGCACCTACCGCGCAGGCACCGACACACCCGCCCCCAAGCCCGCCCGCACTCCTGCCTCGAAGGGATAGCCCGATGGCCGTCACCGTCTCCCTGGTCCTGCTCTACGGACTGATCCTGTTCTTCCTCCTGCGGGGCAAGACCCTGGGCTACGGCTCCGCGTTCATCGCCGTGATGTTCGGGTTCTTCCTCGCCTCCACCGGCGCGGCCGGACCCGTCAACGAACTCACCACCGCCGTCATCAGCGCCATCCCCGACCTGTGAGCGGAGGCACGGCCATGAACGAACAGATCATCGCCCGGCACTGGCTGGCCATCATCGCCCCCAAAGCCGCGCCCGCACTGGCCACCTCGACCGTGCTGATCCTGGCCCGCATCTGGAACGCCGACGGCGCCGAACACAGCATCGGTAACGCCGCCTTGATGACCGTTCTCGCCCTCGCCGCCGGAGCGGCCGGCACTTTCGCTTCGGTCGGCTTCGCCGGTGACCGCGTCATCGCCGGGACCGCGTTCGCCACCTCCGGCGCCCTGGCCTTCGCCGGGGTCGCCGGGTACTCCGACGGTCTGTCCCTGCCGCTCCTGCTGTGGGTGCTGGCCACCGCCGTCGCCTACGGGCTCGCGGCCCGCTACTGGCGCACCGACCGCCGCGAGCGCCTCGCGCACGAGCGGCACACGAGCGGGCGCCGCGAGGAGCACGCCCACGTGGAACGCGTCGAAGCGCTGCGGGCCGGAGCACAGATCGAATCCGCCCGCGCCGGAGCGGCGTATGCCGAGCAGCTCGCCACCGCGCTGCTCACCCGAGCCGCCCTGCCCGGCTACGACCCCGCCGCGCTCAGCCGTGCGGGACTGCCCGAACTCCCCGCCGCCGAGATCACCAAGGAGGACGCCGCATGATCTGCCGAACCCGTATCGCCGCCGTTGCCGTGGCCGTGAGCGCCGTAACTGCGCTCGCTGGATGCTCCCTGCCCGATGGGCCGCCCGGCGTCGTCGTCGCCAAGGACAACAAGACGCCCCCGGCTTCCAAGAGCCGCCCCTACTTCCTGACCGTGCGAACCGCCGAGGGCGAACGCAAGCCCTTCCAGGTCCTGATCAGCGACTACGACAAGTGCGCTGTCGGCGATCCCTACCCCGCCTGCACCGAAGGCCAGTAGCTACGCCCGAGGCGGTCGCCTCTCACCAAAAGACCGCGACCGCCTCGGCTCTCCGTCCCTTCGAGAGAAACAGGAGAAACCCCAGCATGACACCTGCCTGCCCTCCCGCGCTGCTCTCCGCAGCGCTCCATGCCGCAGCACGCGGCTGGCACGTCTTCCCCCTGCGCGTCGGCGACAAGCCGCCCGCCCTGCACGGCGAGACCCGTTGCCCCGGTACCGGCGAGTGCGCCGACGGGCACCGTAAGTTCGAGCAGCGCGCCACCCGCGACCCCGCCCGCATCCACACCGCATGGGCCACGCGCCCGTTCAACATCGGCATCGCCACCGGCCCCTCCGGTCTGGTCGTCGTCGATCTCGACATGCCCAAGGCCAAGGACCCGAAGGGCACGCCTAGCGGCGTGACGACCTTTGCGGCGCTCTGCGAGCGCTCCGGACAGGCTGTCCCTGCTACCTACCGGGTGCGGACCGCGAGCGGCGGGGAGCACCTGTACTTCACCGCCCCCGACGGGGTGCGCCTGCACAACACGAAGGAGACCTTGGCGCCCAAGGTCGACACCCGTGCGTGGGGCGGGTACGTGGTCGCTCCCGGCAGCACCACGCCGTACGGCTCGTACACGGTCCTCGATGACGCCCCGGTACTTGCCTTGCCAGGCTGGCTCCGGGACGCTCTCACGCCCCGCCAGCGGCCCGCAGGCCCCCTCCCGCTGAACGTGCCCCGGCACGGAACCCGCTGTGCGCAGGTCGCCTTGGACCGCGAACGCGCCGCCATCGAGGCCGCGCCGGAAGGCAAGCGCGAGGAGACCCTGTTCAAGGCCGCCCGCGCCATGGGCCGCTTCGTGGCCTGGGGCGACATCCCCCGCCACGAGGTGGAGCAGGCTTTTCAGCTCTCGGGCGAGTCCACCGGACTCCCGGCCTCCCAGTGCCGCGCCACTCTGCGCAGCGCTCTGAACTGGGCCATCCGCACGTGCCAGCCCCGGAGGACGGCATGAGCACCACCCCCACCCCCGAACCCCTGAAAAGCCCTCCCCTCACCACCCGTTCACCCTGCGCCGCCCCACCGGCCGTTCCCCCGACGGCCGCTGGCGTGGCGAAGGTCGCCGCCCGCAAGGGCGCCCTTTCAGCTCTTCGCTCTGACCCGCAGGAGGGGAGGACCTCATGAGCGCACAGCCTGTGGACACCGACCTGTGGGCCGGACAGGACCTCACTGACGAACCGGCGCCCACCGAAACCCCGTGGGAAGAACCCATCCCGCTCACCGGGCGACGTGAGCTTCCCGTCTTCCCCGCGCACGTCTTCCCCGCCTGGCTGCGGGAGTTCGTGACAGCCGTCGCGGAGGAGACCCAGACGCCCATCGACCTTGCGGGCTCCGTGGCCCTGTCCACCCTGGCCACTGCGTCCGGCGGACGTGCGGTCGTTCACGTGCGGGGCAACTGGCGTGAGCCCACGAACCTGTTCGTGGTCTGCGCACTGCCCCCGGCCAACCGCAAGTCAGCCGTCTTCGCCCTGCTCACCGACCCGCTGTACGAGGCCGAGAAGCAGCTCAAGGCGACCATGGCGCCCGCCATCGTCGAAGCGGCCCTGACCGCCCGCCTGGCCAAGGAAGCAGCTGACAAGGCCGCAGCCAAAGCCGTGAATGCCGAGGGCGGCAAGCGCGAGGAGCTGGTAGCCGAGGCCATCGGGCTCGCGCAGACCGCCGAATCGGTAGCCGTTCCGGTCGAACCGCTGCTCCTGGCCGACGACTCCACCTCTGAGACGGTCACCTCGCTCATTGCCGAGCAGGGTGGTCGCCTCGCGGTGATGTCGGCCGAGGGCGGGATCTTCGACATCATCGCCGGACGCTACTCCGGCGCCCCGAACATGGAGGTCTTCCTCAAAGGCCATGCCGGGGACCGGCTGCGGGTCAACCGGCAGACCCGCCGCGAGTACATCGACCACCCCGCGCTCACCATCGGCCTGGCCGTGCAGCCCGACGTGTTGCGCGACATTGCCAAGGTGAAGGGGTTCGATGGACGCGGGCTGCTGGCCCGCTTCCTGTACTCGCTGCCCACCTCCCTGGTGGGAGAGCGGGAGATCATCACTGATCCGATCCCGGAGGAGACCCGCGCGACCTATGAGCGCAACGTCGTCGCCCTCACGCTGTCTCTGGCGGAGTGGACCGACCCGGCGGTCATTCAGCTCAGCCCCGAGGCAGATCAAGCCCTCATCGGCTACCAGAAGCGCGTAGAGCCCCAACTCAGGGCGCGTGGCGGTGCGTTGGGGCACATTTCCAACTGGGCGGGCAAACTCGCCGGAGCCGTTGCCCGCATGGCCGCTCTCCTGCACCTGGCAGAGCACCTCGATCGTGGCCACACCACGCCGGTCACCGAGGCCACCATGAGCAACGCGATCACGCTGGGGGAGTACTTCACCGCTCACGCGCTCGCTGTCTTCGACGTCATGGGCGCCGATCCCACCGTGGGCCGCGCCCGCGCCGTACTCGAAGCGCTGCGGGCGGGCGGCTGGGAGGACGTCAGCCGCCGGGATCTGTTCACCAAGCTGTCCCGCAGCGAGTTCCCCAACGTCGCCGATCTCGAACCGGCGACCGCGCTGCTCGAAGAGCACGGCTATCTCCGCAGCTACCAGCCCGAGCGCACCGGGGCACGTGGGCGACCACCCGCACCCCGCTACCGCCTCCACCCCGCCCTGCGGGAGACCGAGGCGTGAGCGCCCGCAGGTGTCCGACCCCGCCCGCACAAACCGCAGAAACGCAGAAATACCCGGGCCCCGCCGCTGACCTGCGGCAACTCTCTGTGCCCACGCCCGGTGGGGTCCCGCCGCACAAACCCCAGGTAATTCCGCAAAAATCCCGGCCCTTCTGCGCCCTCACCCGGCCACCCGAGCGGGCCGCTGAATATTGCGGAATTTCGCGGGTTTCTGCGGGACCCCCCACCGCACAAACACGCAGCATGAACGCGCTGGTCAGGACGACCGCCAGGGTTTATGCGGTTTCTGCGGCGGCTCACCACCCCGCAATCGGTAGCTAGCCGAGGAGGACCCGTGGCCACGTCCACGACGAACGACCCCCGCGCGACGCTCCGGGCCGGGCTCCCGGACCGCTATCTCACCCCCGACGACATCGCCGAGATATTCAAGGTGCCCAAGGAGACCGTCTACCAGTGGCGCAAGAAGCGCACAGGCCCGCCCGGCTTCCGCGTCGGCAAGTACATCCGCTACGACCCCGCCGCCGTCCACGACTGGGCCAGGGAACGCATGGCGGATGAGGACGCCGCCTGACTACGTACTCCTGAGCGCGACTCAACACCCCAGGGAGGGCCACACCGTGGCCCTCCCTTCCTCGTTTTGAGAAGGGAACCCCGCCCGTGGCTGGCCACATCCAAGACCGCTGGTTCAAGACCGAGAACGAGACCGACGCCGACGGCAAGACAACCCGCGTCAAGACCGACCGACACGGCAAGGGGCTGCGCTATCGGGCGCGCTACGTAGGCCCCGACGGCACCGAGAAGTCCAAGAGCTTCCGTGACGGTCAGAAGCGCCTCGCCGAGAAGTGGCTGAGCAACACCGAGGCCGACATGGGCAGCGGGCAGTACGTCGACCCGCGCGCGGCCAAGAAGACCTTTCAGCAGTACACGGAGAAGTGGCTGAGCACGCTTGGGGCGGACCCGAACACCATCGAGTCCATGAATTCCCAACTCAGGCTGCACGCCTTCCCGTACATCGGGTCGCGCCCGCTCGGGTCGTTCAAGCCGGAGCACATTCGTGAGTGGGTGGCGGAACTTGAAGCGAGCGTGCCTGGCTCGTACGGCCGGATCATCTACGCGAACGTTCGCTCCGCCCTGAGCGCGGCTGTCGACGACGGATATCTGAGCCGCAATCCCGTCTCCGCTCGCTCCGTGAAACCGCCGGCCGTTGACGCCAAGCGCGTCGTGCCATGGTCCGTTGAGCGGGTATTCGCTGTGCAGGAGGCGCTGCCGGATCGCTATCAGGCAATGGCCGACCTGGGGGCGGGATGCGGGATGCGGCAGGGCGAGATCTTGGGCATCGCGGTGGACGCAATCGACTTCGAAGCGGACACGCTGCACGTGGTGCAACAGCTCAAGCTCAGCGGAAGTAAGCCTGTCTTCGCTCTCCCCAAGGGCGGCAAGACACGGGACGTTCCCCTACCAGGGCCCGTGGCCGACGCGCTCAGGGCCCACATGAAGCAATTCCCGCCGGTCGAAATCACCCTGCCCTGGAAGACGTCTGACGGGCCTAAGACGACCCGTCAGATCCTCTTCACGGCGCCCATCGGCAACCACGTGTGGCGCACCACCCTGAACGAGACCGCGTGGAAGCCTGCTCTCGTCAAGGCAGGAGTCATTCCCGAGCCAGAGACGAAGGGCGACGACTACGCGGCGGCACGCGAGCACGGCATGCACGCACTGAGGCACTTCTACGCCTCGGCGCTCCTAGATGGTGGGGAGAACATCAAGGCCGTCAGTGAGTACCTTGGACACAGCAACGCGGCCCTGACGCTGAGGATCTACGCCCACCTCATGCCGAGTAGCCGGGAGCGGACTCGGAAGGCCATCGCGACCGTCTACGACAGTGCCTCTCGATCGCTTTGACGGCCCACAGACGGCCCACGGCCCGTCATGGGCCTGCCAGTTAGGGGAAACCTGCTGGTAGGGAGCCTGACGGGTTGGGGGCCGTTTTCTCTGACCCGGAGAAGACGGGCGCGTACCTGGCCTCCATCTCCGGCAGCTGACGGCCCGCAGCTGATCCCCTTGCGCTGAACTCCCTTGGGCGGCGCAAGGGTTGCGACACACTTGTCGAATGAGGATGAGTGAGACGTTCGCGGCCACTGTGGCTGGGGAGGCGCCTGTCATCCTGCTGGTCGCCGTACTGGAGATAGGCAGCCGGACTGGGACAGTCCGCTCCGTCTTTGAGCGGCTGGGTCGGCAGCAGGGGCTGATCGACGATCTGTACTCCACTGAGCAGCCCCCGACCGGGCCTCAGGTGGAAGCGGTTGGCGTGGCGATCAGCCAGTCGGGGCGACACGCGGTCGCGGACGTCTTCGTGATGCTTTACGTCGCCTCTGCCGTCGGTGTGGGCTGCCTCCTGCTCGGCGCGGAAGTGCTGGTGCTGCGTTGGCTCGCCATTCCCCAGGAGGGCCCTGTCCCTCTCCAGGCCGCCTTCTGCCTCGCGGCGCTGGTGCTGGGATTCGCCTGGGTCATGTCGGTGCCCATGATCAGGATGATCATTTCGATCGGTGGGCACGCGATGGCCGTCGTCAAGGGTGTCAGGCGGAGCACCCGGTTCTACCGTGACCTGAGATCCCACCGGCAGGAGAGTCGGGACGGCCGCCGGCGTTAGCGCCGGGGTGCCGCCGCCCGGTTGTTGCCCGTGTCGCCGCCCTTTCGTGCCCCGCGGGGCAGCTTTGGCGGGGTGTAGTTCTTCATGGGCTTTGCCGACGGGTCGGGGCGTACTGCTCCCAGGAGGGGGTTTGCCGCGATGGGGGAGACCTTGACGCGGGCTCCGGGGCGGGGTGCCTGGATCACCATGCCGTCACCCAGGTACAGCGCCACATGTGTGGCCTTGGGGAAGTAGACGATCAGGTCGCCCGGCCGCAGCTTCCGCAGCGAGACCCGCCGCAGCTTCGCCCACTGCTCCTGCGACGTACGGGGAATCTCCTTGCCCGCCGCCGCCCACGCCCGCGAGGTGAGCCCCGAGCAGTCGAAGGCCTTGGGCCCCTCGGCGCCCCACTTGTACGGCTTCCCGATCTGCCGCACGGCGTAGTCGAGGGCCTCGTCCCCCCGCCGGGACGGCGGCCGTGACGGCGCGGACCCGGCGGAGCCCGCGGAGCCGCTCAGCGAGCCCGACGCCAGGAACTTCCGCTGCGCAGCCGCCATCCCCTCCTCCTCGGCCCGTGCCAGCTCCGCCAGCTGCTCCGTGCTCAGCCCGGCGAGCAGCTCCTCGACCTCCTTGAGCTGCCCCTTGACCGTGTCCCGCGCCTCCTTCTGCCGCGCGGCGAGCGCCAGTTGGGTCTCCAGGGCACTCTTCGCCCTGGCCGCCAGCTCGGACGCCGTCTTCTCGCCGCCGACGAGCCGCTTCACCGTCGCGGCCCGCTCCGCCGCCGCCCGCCCGATCACATGCCCCTGGTCGAGGGCCTGCTGCGCGTTGCGGGCGAGGAGGAGGCGTACGTAGGGGGAGATCTGGGACGTGCCCTGGTACTGCTGGCGGACGAAGCGGCCCGCCGCGCCCCGGCTGTCGCGCAGCGAGGTCCGGGCGCGGGCCAGGCCGGCGTTCAGCCGGGTGACCTCGGCGCGCTGGTCCTTCAGCTTCTCCGCGGTCGCGTTGTATGTCTCCGTCGACTCCTCGGCCTTCCGGTACAGCTCCTGGAGGTCCGTCAGGAGCTCGGAGACCGGGCGCTCCCCGGTGCCGTCGGGCCCCGGGACGGCGTACGCGGGGGAAGCGGGCGCGAGCAACGCGCCGACCACCGCACCCGTACACACCCATCGCAGCAGCCTGCCTGACATGCCATCACCTCCGGCGCGCGGCGGCGGCTCCGCCCCGCACCGCGAGCATCGGCCGCCCCGGCGCGGCCCGCCTCCGGAAGGTGCGCGGGTTGGCGCAATGCGGTCACTCGTCCAGGGCCCCACGGCGCGTCGCCCTTGCCGAGGCGGCCCTCAGCCCGCCCCGCCCGGCTTCGACCACGGCCACTTCAGGCCGGACCCGGCCTTGTCGCCCTCGGGGTCGTACTCGAACTTCCAGCCCGGATGCAGCCCGAACCGCTTCCCCGCGGCCCTGGCCACCCTGCGGTACACGAGCACGGTCGGCGGGCCGCCCGCCTCGTCCGGCACCGGGACCCGGTACACCTTCGGGGGGTGGCCGGTCGGGCCCAGCAGGATGGGCAGTACGCGGCCGTCCAGGGGGCCACCCACGAAGGGGGTCTCTTCGCTCTTCACCCGGCCAGTGTCACAGGAGGTGCGCCGCGTCGCTCACCACGGGCAGCACCCGCCGGGCGAGCGAGCCCGCGGGGCCGTCGGGCGTCTCCATGGCCAGCGCGCCCCGTACCGCCTCCGCGGACTGCGGGTCGCGGCCCGCCGAGGCCACCAGGACCGCCATGAACTGCTCGACCAGCCAGTCCCGCAGCTCGTCAAGCGGCGGCTGCTTCTCCTCGTCCAGCCAGATCAGGGACGCCGCCTCGACGGAGGTGATCCACATCCGCACGGTCATCCGCAGCCGTGGGCCCGTGGCGCCCGCGACCTCCAGGTGGGCGAGTATGTGCTCGGCGGCCGTCCTGCGCACCTCGTCCACTATGGCGGTGGTGCGTGAGGTCTCCACGACGCTGCCGCCCTGGAGCAGCGCGCTGAACCCCGCGTCGTGCTGGTCGACGAAGGCGAGGTAGCGGTCGAGGGCGTTGGCGAGACGCTGGGTGAGCGGACCCTCGGGCGGCTCGGCGAAGCACTGCTCCAGCTCGTCGGCGGCGGACCGCAGTGCGGCCTCGTACAACTGCTGCTTGCCGCCCGGGAAGTAGCGGTAGACGAGCGGCCGGGAGACCCCGGCCGCCTCCGCGACGTCGTCGAGGGAGACCTCGTCGGGTGCGCGCACCGCGAAGAGGGACAGGGCGGCCTCTTTGAGCTGCCGCTGCCGCTCTTCGACACTGAGGCGCCGGTACGCGCGGGTGGGAGCAGGCGAGGTCATGCCTCGCAGCGTAACCGCCCTTTCGAACAAGCGCCCCGGAACCCCGCGTACCCTCTTCGCTACGCCAGCAGACCCGAGCTCTTCCACAGCCGCCGTCCGGCACCCCGCAGCACCCCGATGTCGTCCAGGAAGTCCGTCAGGCGCTTGGCTCCCGTCTGCATGATCTCGCGGCGGTGGGCGCTCGCCCTGACCTGCGCCATGGCCTCGCGCTTGTCCAGGCCGACGTTCGTGTAGACGTCGGGGTTGATGAAGGCGATGGAGAAGACGCGGGCGAACTCACCCGAGGTGAGGCGGGTGAACTCCTGGGACCAGCGCGGGGCGGTCACCATCTGGCGGCGCAGCTCCTCACGGGCGTACCGCACATGGCGCGCCTCCTCCACGACGTGGATCCGCGTGACGCCGCGCACGAGGGTCTGGACCCGCTCGTCCGGGAACGTCAGGCGCTGCATCCAGTCGAGGATCTCCTCGCCGAGCAGCGTCGCCGTGAACGAACCGGGCGTCGTCGAGATGGTCTTGAAGAGGCGGCCCAGGTTCCGGTGCACGGCGCTGACCGGGTAGTACGGGGTGTCACCGCGCGAGATGAGGCGCGCGAACATCTTCGAGTGCCGGCACTCGTCCTCGATCTCGGTGAGGGCATAGCGCACATGCGCGCTCGTCGCCGGCTTGTCATAGATGTGCCGTACGAGCAGCTGCATCAGGATCAGTTCGAACCAGATGCCCAGCGACGCGAGCGCGGCGGCCTCGTGCTGGGAGAGCGCGATGCGCTGCTCCTCGCTCATCCGCCGCCACATCGGCGTGCCGTACAGGGAGACCAGCTCCGGGGGCCAGAACCACTTGCCCTCCTCGAAGGGTGCCTCCCAGTCCAGCTCCTTGTCGGGATCGAAGGAGTGCTTGGCGGAGGAATCGAGCAGCCGCTCGGCCACCTGCTCCCGGTCCTTCAGCAGCCCGAGGGCGTCCCGCAGCCCTTCGATCGCCGCGTCCTCCGTGATGGTCGTCATGACTCTGCCCCTGCCTCGTCGTCAGAGTTACCGGCGGTCACGACTTATGAGACTGCCTGTCAGCAAGGGCGTCAATCCCTTGCGCACGACTTGTTGACCCCGCGTCTACGAACGTGTGAGCCTGCCAACTACCGGCAGTTCGAGGCGATTACGGAGAGACCTAGGCCAATTCTTAGGAGCCGTCAGTGTCCACGCATGAGCTGTACACCCACGCACCGGACGGAAACATCTGGCAGATACCGGCGAACGGCGCGGCCCGCTTCAGCTGGGAGTACGACGAGGGCCGCGCCCGGCTGCTCGCCCTCTACCAGAAGGGCAAGGACAAGCAGTGGGACGGCGCCAAGCGCATCGCCTGGGATCTGGAGGTCGATCCGTACGACCCCCTGGGCACCCCCGACGAGTCCATGTCGCTCTACGGCACCCGGCACTGGGCGAAGATGACCGACCGGGACAAGGGCGAGCTGCGCAAGCACTATGCCTCCTGGCAGTTCAGCCAGTTCCTGCACGGCGAGCAGGGCGCGATGGTGTGTGCGGCACGCATCGTGGAATCCGTCCCCGACCTGGACGCGAAGTTCTACTCGGCGACCCAGACCATGGACGAGGCGCGGCACGCGGAGGTCTACGGCCGCTTCCTGCACGACAAGATCGGCATGCTCTACCCGATCAACGACAACCTTCGGTCCCTGCTCGGCGACACCCTGCGCGACTCCCGCTGGGACATGCCCTATCTCGGCATGCAGGTCCTCATCGAGGGCCTCGCGCTCGCCGCGTTCGGCATGATCCGCGACACGACGGACAAGCCGCTGCCGAAGCAGATCCTCGCGTACGTCATGCAGGACGAGGCCCGGCACGTGGCCTTCGGCCGCATGGCCCTGCGCGACTACTACAAACAGCTCTCCGACGCGGAACTGCGCGAGCGCGAGGAATTCGTCATCGAGGGCTGCTACTTGATGCGCGACCGGCTGCGCGGCGTCGAGGTCCTGGAGAACTTCGGGATCCCGAAGGCGGAGGCCGAGGAGTACACCGAGAACTCCGAGTTCCTCGCCCTCTTCCGGCAGCTGCTCTTCAGTCGCATCGTGCCGTGCGTCAAGGACATCGGCCTGTGGGGCAAGCGCCTGCAGGAGGCGTACGTCGACATGGGCGTCTTCGAGATGGGCAACGCCAACCTCGACCAGCTGATGGCGCAGGACGAGGAGATCGCCGAGAAGCTGGACGCGGAACGCTTCGCGGCCGAGGAGTACGAGCGCGTGGCGGAGGTCGAGGACATGATCGCCGCGGGTGGCCGGACAGCCGACGGAAATTAGGGCCGCACGTCCCGGCCCGGGGCGGCAGCATGACCCCATGACCTCGGGCCCGCACGGGGGTCGGTGCGGTGCCGGAGGCCTGGCTGCTGCGCAGGGAGGCGCTGCCGGGGGCCCGGTGACGCCGCCGGGCCGCTCATCGGGCTCAGGGGCCGGCGAGCACCGCCTCCATCACCGCCTTCGCGATCGGCGCCGCGCTGCCGCCGCCGCTGATGTCCCCCCGGTCCGCCGACGCGTCCTCGACCACCACCGCCACCGCGACCGAGGGCTGTGCCTCGCCGGACTTCTGGGCCCAGGAGATGAACCAGGCGTACGGCGTTCCGGAGTTGTCGATGCCGTGCTGGGCCGTGCCCGTCTTGCCGCCCACCGTCGCGCCGGGGATCGCCGCGTTGGAGCCGGTGCCCTCCTCGACGACGTCGGTCATCATCTCCCGCAGCTGCATCGCCGTGGCCGGGTTCATCGCCTGGTGGAGGGACTCGTTGCCGGTGTTCCGCACCACGTCGCCGTCGTCGGTGGTGGTCTCGTCCACCAGGTGCGGTGCCTCCACGGAGCCGCCGTTGGCCACCGCCGCCGAGACCATCGCCATCTGCAGGGGTGTCGCCCGGGTGTTGAACTGCCCGATGGAGGAGAGCGCGAGCTGTGCCTTGTCCATCGACGTGTCGAAGTTGCTCGCCGCCACCGACGACGGGATCTTCAGGCCGCCGTCGTTGAAGCCGAAGTTCCGTGCCGTGCCCAGCATGTCGTTCAGACCGGTGTCCGCGCCCAGCTTGGCGAAGACCGTGTTGCAGGACCACTCGAAGGCGTAGCGGAGGGTCGCGTTCGTACAGCCGTCGACCTCGTTCGTCAGCTCCGTGCTCGTGCCGGGCAGCGTGTAGGGGTTGGGTGACTTGGTGGCCGCGTCCAGGTCGGTGACCGTGCCGGCGTCCAGCGCGGCGGCCGCCGTCACCACCTTGAACGTCGAACCGGGCGGGTACGTCTGGCGGATCGCCCGGTTCAGCATCGGCTTGTCGGGGTCGCCGTTCAGCGCCGCCCAGGACCTGGCCACCGACCCATTGGTACCGGAGAGCCGCTCGGGATCGTACGAGGGCGTGCTGACCAGGGCGAGGACCTTCCCGGTGGACGGCTCGATCGCGGCCACCGCGCCCTTCTTGCCGCCGAGCCCGGCGTACGCGGCCTGCTGCGCCGCCGCCCTCACGGTGGTGCGCACCATGCCGCCGGGGTTCTGCGCCCGGCTGATGTCGTTCCACAGGGGGAGCGGCGCGAGCATCGGATCGGTGCCGGAGAGGATGTCGTCCTCGGCGCTCTCCAGGAGGGTCGTGCCGTAGACCTGCGAGGCGTACCCGGTCACCGGGGCGTACAACGGGCCGTGCAGGTACGTCCGTTCGTAGCGGAGCTGCTCCCCGGTGTCCTTGGAGCCGGTGACCGCGCGGCCGTCGACCATGATGTCGCCGCGCGGCTGGCCGAAGCGGGCGATGGCCTGGCGGCGGTTGGCGGAGTTCTTGTCGAAGGACTCGGACTGGACGACCTGGACGCGGGTCGCGTTCACCAGCAGGGCGATCAGGAGCAGCGCGCAGAACGCGGCGGCATGCCGGATGTACCTGGTCACGCGTCCTCCCCGACGGGCCCCACCGGCTGGCTGCGCGCCGAGTCGCTGACCCGGATGAGCAGCGCCACGATGATCCAGTTGGTGACGACGGACGATCCGCCCTGCGCCAGGAAAGGCATCGCCATGCCGGTCAGCGGAATCAGCCCGGTCACCCCGCCCGCGATCACGAACACCTGCAGCGCGACGATCGAGGCGAGCCCCACCGCGAGGAGCCGCCCGAAGGAGTCCCGCAGCGCGAGCCCTGCCCGGTAGCCGCGCTCCACCAGGAGCGCGTACAGCAGGAAGATCGCGGCGAGCCCGGCCAGGCCCAGCTCCTCGCCCGCCGTGGCCAGGATGAAGTCGGACTTGGCGGCGAAGCCGATGAGGATGGAGTGCCCGAGCCCGAGCCCGGTGCCGAGCATCCCGCCCGCCGCGAACGCGAAGAGGGACTGGGCCAGTTGGTTCGGCCCGTCGCCCGCGTCGATGGAGGCGAAGGGGTGCAGCCAGTCCTCGACCCGGCCGTGCACATGGGGTTCGAGCGAGCCGACCACGAACGCCCCGACCCCGGCCAGCACCAGGCCGACCGCGATCCAGCCGGTGCGTCCGGTGGCGACGTACAGCAGGACCACGAAGAGGCCGAAGAAGAGCAGCGAGGTGCCGAGGTCCCGTTCCAGGACGAGGACCCCGACGCTCAGGAGCCAGATCGCGACGATCGGGCCGAGCACACGGCCGGTCGGCAGCTGGAGCTTCGTCAGCTTCCATACCGTACGGCCGGTGTAGGCGAGGGCGTTGCGGTTGGCGGAGAGATAGCTGGCGAAGAAGATCGCGAGCAGGATCTTCGCGAACTCGCCGGGCTGGATGGAGAATCCGCCGACCCTGATCCAGATCCGGGCGCCGTTCACGGCGGGGAAGAAGATCGGCACGATCATCAGGACCAGCGCCGCGACGACACAGATGTACGCGTACCGCTGGAGCACCCGGTGGTCGCGCAGGAGGACCACGACGGCGATGAAGAGAGCCACGCCGACGGTGGACCAGACGAGTTGTGTGGGCGCCGCCTCGTCGCCCGGGGTCTCCAGGTCGAGCCGGTAGATCAGGACGAGGCCCAGGCCGTTGAGGAGCACGGCGATCGGCAGGAGCAGCGGATCGGCGTAGGGCGCGCGGAAGCGGACCGCGAGATGGGCCAGGAGCGCGAGCACGCCGAGCCCGGCGCCGTAACCGGCGGCGCCGGGCGGGACGGTGCCGTTCTTGGCGAGGCCGACGTCGCAGTAGCCGTAGACCGAGAGCAGGACGGCCACGACGATCAGGGCGGCTTCGGTGCCACGGCGCCGGGGCACGCGAACAGCGGGTACGGACGGGGGCGCCGCTGCTGTTCCGGTCATGCCCGGAACGTAGCAAGCGATAGGCGTCGATGTCCGCTTATGTCACCGTGCGGTGGTGGTGCGTCAGCACCAGCGCGGGGCGGGCCCGATGTTGGAGATGTAGTGCGCGGCACCCCACGCCCAGGTGCCGTTGGTGAGCAGGTACCAGCGGTTGTTGCCCGCCACGTGGTCGCCCGTCGTCTTGCAGTAGATGGAGACGACCCTGCCGTACGGCACGCTGCGGATCACCCTGCTGCCCCGGGTGGGGGCGGTGCGCAGCAGCAGCCCGCTCTTGGCGGTCACGCGGCCCTTGTAGATGCGCGGGTTCACGCTGTTGGCGTCGTCGGCCGCGAAGGCGGGGCCGCTGAGGGTGAGGGCGGCGAGCGCACCGCCTGCGGCGAGTATGCCGAGCCGGGTGCTGAGAGCGGTGGGCCGAAGGGACATGGGGTCTCCTCTGGGGAAAGGGCGGATGCGACGCAGCCCTCGACCCCCTGGAATTCGGGTCATAGGCCGCGATTCACAGTAAAATCGGCATGCTGAGCGCGCAAAAGGTCACGCGGCGTCAAACCGCCCGTCAAGCCGCCCCGTCGGCGCCCCTGGCGCAGTCGTCCGCGGACTCCTCGTACGGCAGCGCCAGCGTCGCGACCGCCCCGCCGCCCGCCGCGTTCGCGAACGTGAGCCGCGCGCCGAGCACCGCCGTCTGGCCCAACGCGATGGTCAGGCCGAGCCCGTGGCCCCGCGACGTCCCCTCCGTGCGGAACCGCTGCGGGCCGTGTTCCACCAGGTAATCCGGGTATCCGTCGCCGTGGTCGCGCACCGAGACCACCGGCCCGTCGACGGTCACCACGATCGGCGGCCTGCCGTGCTTGGCCGCGTTGGCGATGAGGTTCCCGAGCACCCGCTCCAGGCGCCGCCGGTCGGTCACCACGCAGACATCGCGTACGACGACCAGCTCGGCGGCGACCGCCGAACCCCGCACGGCACGCTCGGCCAGTGGGGCGAGATGGTGGTCGTCCAGGTCCACGCGCTCGCTCTTCGCGTCGAGCCGGGAGATCTCCAGGAGGTCCTCGGTGAGGGTCCGCAGCGCGGCCACCCGGTCGCGCACCAGCTCCGTGGGGCGGCCCGGCGGCAGCAGCTCGGCCGCCGCGTGCAGACCGGTCAGCGGCGTGCGCAGCTCGTGCGCCACGTCCGCGGTGAACCGCTGCTCGCTCTGCAGCTTGCCCTGCATCGAGGACGCCATCGTGTCGAGCGCTCCGGAGACCGCCGCCACCTCGTCCTGGCGGCGCGACGGCTCGCGGGTGCGCGGGTCGTTCACACGGGCGTCGAGGTCACCCGCGCTGATCCGGCGGGCCACCGTCGCCGTCTGGTGCAGGCGCCGTGTCACGCGCGTCACGGCGAACGCCCCGACCAGCAGCGTCGCCCCGATCGCGAGCGCCGACGAGCCGAGGATCGCGCGGTCGAGCCCGTCGATGGTGCGGGCCCCCTGGGCGTAATCGACCTGCACGGCGACGGCACGCCGGTCCGTGGCGGGCCCCGCGGCCCACATCGTCGGCCGGGAGTCCCGCGCGTCGACCATCGTCCCGCGCTCCCCGCCCGTGGCGAGCTTCCGCAGCTGCGCGGGGAGGCCCGGCGGATCGACGCCCGCGCCGGGACCGAGGTCGTCGCCCGCCTCGAACGCCTCGGTCGCGTCGTCCAGCCGGGCGAGGGCATGCTCGCGGGCCTGGCCCACGGTCTGGTTGGTCACCGAGACATGCACGAGCGCGCCGAGCAGCGCGGCGAGCGCGCAGCACATGACGGTGATGAAGACCGCGGCCTTCCAGGTCAGCGTCGCCGTCCAGGCGGGGAGCCGCGGCCCGCGCGGCAGCCGGTGGCTCATCGGCCGGAGCTCGCGGAGGGCAGCGGGCGGGCGCTCGCGGCCGGCTCGGGCTTGCGGGACGGCTTCCTCTTGGGCGCGTTCGGGGAGCGCACGATCTCGTCGGTCGTCGGCAGCATGGACTTCTGGTGGGAGTCCCAGGACCAGACGGTGCGGTACTCGTACCCCGCCATGCCGGACACGGCGCGGACGATCACCTCATGACCGGCCAGCTCGACACCGAGCACCGCGTCCCCCATCTCCATGATCTGCGTCAGCTGCCGCTTCTCCACGGCGTAGGCGCGTATGTCGAGATTCTCGGCGTGCCCCTTGGCCAGCCGGATGCCGACGATGAGGTCGTCCTCGCCGTCGCCGGTGAGGTCGCGGTAGTAGGCGTTCAGGACGGGGCACTCGTCGTCGGCGTGCGCGGTGCCGCACTTGGCCAGCTGCGCGGCCGTCTGCTTGTAGACCGCGTCCGAACGGTCGTACATCCCCGGGTTCTTGTCGAAGTCGGTCTTGACGACGGTCACCGGATTCACCTTGTGCAGGTCTCCGCCCGGTACGTCCACGCCCTTGACCGGCACGCTCTCTATCGTGCCGTAGTCCTCGGCGGGCGCCGACGGGGGCGGCAGCTTCGGCCACAGGCGCGTGGGGGCCTCGGCGGGGGGAGTGGATCCCGCGCCGCGCAGGCCGCCCGGGTCGCCACAGCCGCCCGCCAGCAGGACGGCGGGCAGCACGACGACCGCGGCGAGCGCGAGACGGCTCCGGTGCACTGCACTCCTGCCTGCCGGTGGAGCGGCCCGGGTGGCTGCTCGGCTGCGGCGCGAGGTTCGGTTGCGGCGCCGCAGGGTCCGGGTCCCGTTGCCCGGGTCCGGCTACGGCGCGAGGTCGGCGTAGAGAATGATGTTGTCGGTGCGGTGACCGTCCTTGATGGGCCCGCCACAGGTCAGCAGGCGCAGCTCGGGACGATCGGTCGCCCCATACACCTTATGGGTGGGGAAGTTCTTTTTGTCCACCTGTTCAATCTCGCGCACCTTGAACGTCGCGGTACTCCCGTCCGCTCGCGGCACCTCGATCTCGTCCCCCATTCTCACCTTCGCCACGTTCTTCATCAGCGCGGGCCCCCGCGCCGTGTCGTAGTGCGCGACCAGGACGGCCGCCCCCTTCTGCCCGGGAGTGACACCCCCGGTCCACCAGCCGGGCTCGTCCGCCTTGTCCACGGGCGGCACCTCCAGCGCGTCGTCCGCGCCCACGCCGAGGTCGAGCATCGACTTCGCGTCGACATCGGCCGCCGGAATGCGCAGGCCCGTCGGCCGGGACTTGCCCAGCGGGGCGTGCGGGTCGGCCGCCGGTGCGGCGGTGGCGTTGTCGACCTTGACGTCGGGCGCGGGGCCGCCGGAGCCCTGACCGCAGGCGATGAGCCCGATGCCGAGGGCGACGGTCAGCGTGGCGGCTGCTGCTATGCGGGCGGTGTGGCGGGGCTTTGCGGGGGTGGGTGCGGGGGCGGGGGTTTCTTCGGTGGGGGTGCTCATGGGGGCTCCTGGGGTGGCCTTGGTCGCGCGCCTGGTTGCGTCTGGTCGCGTCTGGTCGCGGAGGGGCGGGCTCAGGCGTCGGTGCGGCCGCGGCGCAGCATCGCGTACCCGAGACCGGCCGCACCGGCCGCCGCCATGGCACCACCGGCGGCGATGAATACCGGGTCGCCGCTGTGGAACCCCTCGGTACCGGCCTTGACCCCGCCCTCCGGGGTGCCGGGGGCGAGTGGCGCCACCGTCCGCGTGCCCTCGGAGTGCTCCGGCGCGTCCGCGACGGCGGCCACGGCCGGCATGAGGAGCGCGCCCCCGACGACGGTGGTCACGGCGGCGGAACGGAGGAGGGTGCGACGGCGGTGGCTGCTCATGAGCGGTCGTTCCTTACGGCTGGAGGCTGACGGAGCCTGACGGAGGCGGATCGCTGTGAGGGAGCGAAGAGGACGCCTCCGAAGGTAGGTGTCCGCTATTGCGGCCTTTAGTCGGCTATGTAACAGCGGGCCATAACTGCGGGGGCGGTGCTGTGACGAGTGGCTCGACTTCGCCCGGCGGCGAATGGCTCAACTTCCTTCCGCGTCGCCCAGGTTCTTGCCCAAGGCATGTCCTTGCTGCTCCCATGGTCCATGGGGTGATGGTGCATGAGCGGACTGCGCGTCATACCGGCCTGGCGGCACGGACAGGAGCGGCTGTACGTCTGCCTCGCGGACGGCAGGAACGTGGCGTGGTACGAGAGGGAGTCGTCCCGCGTGAACCTGCTCGGCGAGGAGCACAGGGAAGCCGTCCTGCGCGCCCTCGCCCCCTTCCTGACCGGCGGTTTCTCGGTCGGCCCACCGCCCGTCCCCACCCCCGCCGAGCTGGCCCGCCTCGCCCTCCACCCGGACGACGACCTGGCCCCGAACCGCCCCGGCGAGGCCCTCCTGATCGCCCTGGACCGCGACCCGGCCCCCGCCCGCAGGCTGCGCGCCGACCCGCGGCAGCGGGCGCTCACCGCCGAGCAGTCCATCGGTGAGGTGCTCGACGGCCTCGAAGGCGCGGGCTGGCACACCCTGCACTCGGTGCCGCTGCCGGGCGGCGCCCGCCTCCACCACCTCCTGATCGGGCCCGGCGGCCTGTTCAGCGTCCACACGCTCCCCGCCCGTAAGCAGCGGGTGCGCGTCGCCGACCCGATGGTCACGGTCGGCCGCGCGGACCCGCGTCCACTTCTGCGGGAGCTCCGCGCCGACGCCGACCGGGCGTCCTTCGCGCTGACCGCCGAGATCCGCCCGGTCCTCGCCCTCTCCGGGGCGACGGACCTGGACGTCACGTCCCCGCCGCGCGAGGTGCGGATCGTGCGCGACGGGGAGGTGTCGGCCCTCGCGCGGATCGGCGGCGTACTGAAACCGGCCGATGTGGAGGCGCTGCACGCGATGGCCCGCGACCGGCGTACGTGGCTGCGGGTCTAGGCGTTGCGGCTGCGGCTGTAGGTCGCGACCGCGGGTCTAGAGGTTGTCGCCCCAGCCGCCCTGGATCATGGTCTGGAACGCCCAGGCCCCGCCCCGCTTCAGCAGGATGTCGGCGTACCGCAGCTGCTGTGTCTCGCCGTTCGCCGTCATCACCGAGTCGGTGAAGACCACGGCCATGGCGGGGGAGAGGAACACGGGCGTGCGCGTGGACTCGAAGGTGATCTCCTCGCTGCCGTCCCCCATCACGTGCGTCATGGTCGCGACGAACTGTTCCCGGTCCCACTGCGCGGAGCGCCCGTCGCCCGCGGAGTCGTCGCTGACCAGGTTGAGCGGGAAGACGGCCAGGTCGGCCATGCGCTCCACATCGCGCTTCGCGCTGTGTGCGTCGTACTCGGCGAACCAGGCGGCCAGGCTCGCGCGGTCGTCGTCGGTCGGGACGTATCCGGTCTCGGGCAGAACGGTCATGCGGTCTCCTGGTCAAGTTTGACTACGGGGTGCGTAAGGAAAGTTATGCTCCATCGACTGGCTAGTCAAACTTGATTAGATGTGACGCCGGTCACGCTTGATCTGTGGCCTGGTTGGGTTCGGGGGGGGCTCAGCGGAAGCGGACGACCACCGCTGTCGCGTGCCGGGTCGTGTTCTGCCGCACCTCTACCGTGACGGGCGGCTCGGACGGCAGGGCGGCATACGTGACCTCGCCGATCCCGACGGCGATCGCGGTCCCCTCGCCCCTGGCCGTCGGCAACGCCGCTCCGGCCGCCGTCCGCAGCGCGGGGGGGAGCGGTGACGACACCACGGGCGTGCCGTCCCCCGGCAGGACGAGCACGAGGGCCTGCGGCCGTGCGCCGCTCCCGGTGAACCCGACGACCACCGCGTCCCGCGTGTCGCTGTGCCGCAGTTTCAGCCACGCGCGCGTGCCGCCCCGGTAGGCCCCGTCGAGCCGCTTGAGCACGAGCCCCTCGATGCCGGTGGCGGGCAGGGTCTCGTACCAGGTCAGGGCCAGTTCGCGGTCGGTCGTCATCGGCACGGGCTGGAGCGGCGGGCCGAGCGGTTCGAGGACCCGTACGAGGCGTGCGCGCCGTTCCTCGTACGGCAGCGCGCGGCAGTCCTCGCCCCCGTCGGCGAGCAGATCGAAGGCGGCGTACGAAGCGGGGAGCGTGCGCGCGAGGTGCGTGGAGCGGGCGCGGGTGGCGGCGGCGCGCTGCTGGACGGCACCGAAATCGATGCGCCCGTCGGCCCAGACGACCACTTCGCCGTCGAGCACGGTCCCGGCGGGCAGCCGTGCCGCGGCCTCGGCGAGATCGGGGAACGCGGTGGTGACGAACCGTCCGGAGCGGGCCTGTAGTCGTACGCGGTGGCCGTCGGCGAAGACGACCAGACGGTGACCGTCGAACTTCGGCTCGTAGGCCCAGCCGCCACCCTGCGGCAGGGCGGTCACGGAATCGGCGAGGGCGACCCGGAGGGGCGGAGTGATCATGGGGCGGCCTTGCCGGGGAGGGGGCGGGCCTGGGCCGGATCGGTGAGGGGGGCCAGGAGGTCTCCGTGGCGGGCGAGGCGGGGTGCGATGTCGGAGGCGAGGAAGACGAGCGGTGGCGGGGTGCCTGTGGTGTCGCCTGCCCGGTGGGCTGTGCGCGTGCCTGTGGGGGTGCCTGCGCGGGAGCCCGCCTCCTCGACTTCCTCCCAGGTCACGGGGGTGGAGACGGTGGGGTCCGGGCGGGCGCGGAGGGTGTAGGGGGTGGCGGTCGTCTTCGCGGCGGCGTTCTGGCTGAAGTCGACGAAGACCTTGCCGGGGCGCAGGCTGCGGGTCATCCGGTGGACGACCAGGTCGGGCAGTTCGGCCTCGGCTTCCTGGGCGAGCTTCTTCGCGTACGCGGTCACCTGCTCGGAGGGCGTCGGCTCCAGGGGGCAGAGCAGATGCAGCCCCTTGGAGCCCGAGGTCTTCGCGTAGACCCCCAGGCCGTCCGCCCGGAGGCGCTCGCGCAGCCAGAGGGCCGCCCGGCAGCATTCGACGACGCTGGCGGGCTCGCCGGGGTCCAGGTCGAGCACGAGCCGGTCGGCCATGGCGGGGGCGTCGGCCTGCCACTGGTGGGTGTGGAACTCGGTGACGAGGTTGCCCGCCCACATCAGGGTGGCCAGGTCGTCCACGACGACCTGCCGGGTGTTCCCGTCCGAGCGCGGTACGTCGGCGGTGTGCACCCAGTCGGGGGTGCCCGGGGGAACGTTCTTGGAGAAGAAGCGCTGGCCGTCCGGCCCGTCCGGGAAACGGAGGAAGGAGACGGGCCGGTTGCGGAGGTGCGGGAGGAGGGCCTCCGCCGTGCTGGCGTAGTAGTGCAGCAGCTCGCCCTTGGTGAAGCCGGACGCGGAGTAGAGGACCTTGTCGAGATTGCTGAGGGCCAGCCGCCGCCCCTCCACCTCGGTGATCGGCGTCATACGATGAGAATCCCACGAATGTGTCGAATATGGACTAAATCGATGCTCGGCTGCTGAGAGGTGCCTGACGTGCGATCCATATGGAACGGTGCGATCTCCTTCGGCTTGGTCAGCATCCCGATCAAGCTCATGAACGCCACCGAGAACCACTCGGTCTCCTTCCGGCAGATCCACACGGAGGACGGGGGCCGGGTCCGCTACCGCAAGGTGTGCGAGCTGGAGGAGCGGGAGGTGACGTCCGCCGAGATCGGCAAGGGGTACGAGGACGCGGACGGCTCGATCATCCCGATCACGGACGGGGATCTGGCGGCCCTGCCGCTCCCGACGGCCAAGACGATCGAGATCGTCGCCTTCGTACCGGCGGACGGGGTCGATCCGATGCAGATGGACACGGCGTACTACTTGTCGGCCAACGGGGTGCCCGCGGCGAAGCCGTACACGCTGCTGCGGGAGGCGCTGAAGCGGAGCGAGAAGGTGGCGATCGCCAGGTACGCGCTGCGGGGGCGGGAGCGGCTGGGGATGCTGCGGGTGGTGGACGACGTCATCGCGATGCACGGACTGCTGTGGCCGGACGAGATCCGGGAACCGGAGGGCGTTGCTCCGGACGCCCGGGTCAAGGTGCGGGACGCGGAGCTGGACCTGGCGGACGCGCTGATGGACACGTTGGGGGAGGTCGACGTGTCCACTCTCCATGACGACTACCGGGCGGCGGTGGAGGAACTGATCACCGCAAAGGCGTCCGGCGCAGCTCCCACGGAGCTGGCCGCTGAGGGGGACTCGGGCGAGGGCAAGGTGATCGACCTCATGGCGGCGCTGGAGAAGAGCGTGCGCGCGGCGAAGAAGAAGGACCGGGGTGACGGGTCGGTGGCGGAGGTGACACCGCTGGCGGGCGGCGGCCAGCGGAAGCGGGCCGCGGCGAAGAAGACGGCGGCGACGCGGACGAGGACGACGCCGAAGGAGGTGGGGGGCAAGAAGTCCACTGCGAAGAAGACGGCGGCGAAGAAGACGACTGCGAAGAACACGGCGGCGAAGAAGCCCTCGGCCAAGAAGCGGGCTCCGGCATAGGGCGCGGGGCTGGGGCGGGGCTGGGGCGGGGCAATCGGGTGGGTGGATGGGGAGGGCTGTTCGGGCCGCGGGCTACGGGGCCCGCGGCCCGTAGCCCGCGTGGCCGTCCAGGCTCGCCGCAGCGCCCGTACGCGAGCAACCTGGAGGCATGACCCAGGACAAGGACAGCAACTACCGGCCCGTCGTCTTCCGGGACCGCTCGGCGGGCTACGCCTTCCTCACCCGCTCCACCGCGGAGAGCGACCAGACCATCGAGTGGGACGACGGAGAGACGTACCCGCTGGTGGAGGTGGAGATCTCCTCCGAGAGCCACCCCTTCTACACGGGCCGCGCCCGCGTCGTGGACTCCGAGGGTCAGGTGGCCAAGTTCGAGCGCCGCTACGGCGATCAGGCACCCCCGGACACGCAGGAGTGACCGACCAGCCGACAGCCCCCCCGGCCCACACCCCGCCCACGCCACGCCGCGTGAGCGGCAGGAGTGGCAGGAGGGGCACGGCGGCCCGACCATGGCCCTAGAACCTTGATCACGAACTGCGCACGACGAGCAACGAACGAAGAACGACGAGCGAGCTTGATCACGAGAAGGCGGCGGGCATGACCGACGGCACGACCGATCTCCAGGCGCTGGCGGCCGAGGCGTACATCTACGGCTACCCGATGGTGCGCAACCTCGACGAAGTCGACCACGTCTCCCGCAAGGGCATGGGCTCGGTGGCCCCCGCGCCGTTCAACGAGTTCAGCCACGGCAGCAAGCCCGCAAGCCCCGACGGCCCCGCGGCGCCCACGGCCGACGCCAACAACGACGTCATCTACTCGGTGGCACAGCTCGACCTATCGGGCGGAGCCCTGCTCCTGACCGTGCCGGACACCGGCGGTCGCTACTACGTCCTGCAGTTCGTGGACGCATGGACCAACAACTTCGCCTACGTGGGCCGCCGCGCCACCGGCACCGGCGCGGCCAGCTACCTGCTCACACCCCCCGGCTGGGACGAGGAGGTCCCGCCGGGCGCCACCCGGATCGCCGCGCCGACCGAGATGGCGACGATCGTCGGACGGTGGGCCTGCGCGGGCCCGGACGACGCGGCGGCGGTGCGGGCGCTCCAGGAGGACACGCACCTGGAGCCGTACTGGACGGCGACCGGAGAGCTCCGCGGGCTGCCGACCCACACGTACATCCCCGACGAGGAACCGGAGACCCTCTTCTACGAGAAGCTGCGGGCCCGCATGGCCGCCTTCCCGCCCGCGCCGGCCGACGGCACGTACCAGAAGAGGTTCGCGCCGCTGGGTCTGCTGGACGCCGAGAGCCCTTACGCCCGCCCCGAACCGGAGCTCGCCGAAGCGCTCCGTGCGGGGTTCGCCGCGGGCAAGGAGCAGGTCGAGCAGGAGGCCACCCGCGGGGACGGCGCGCAGCGGCAGAACGGCTGGCAGCGCACGTACCACGCCTTCGACTACAACGCCGATCACTTCGAGGTCGGTACGCTCAAGGATCCCCAATGGATCTGCGCCGACCGGGAGTTGGGCCGCATGCTGCGCGCCACCTCGGCGCACACCGCGCTCTGGGGCAGACACGGCTACGAAGCGGCGCACGCGATGGCGTGGGACGACGCCGACGGCCGGCCCCTGGAGGGCGAGCACTCCTACACCCTGCGCTTCGAGAAGCCGCCGCCCGTGGACGCGTTCTGGTCGGTGACGATGTACGGCCTGCCGGAGCGGAACCTGGTCGACAACCCCGTGGACCGTTACTCCATCGGGGACCGCACCCCGGGCCTGAGCTACGACGACGACGGCTCCCTCACCCTTCGCCTCCAGGCGCAGCGCCCCGCCGACGACAAGACGGCGGCGAACTGGCTGCCCACACCGGAGGGCCGCTTCCGCCCGGTCCTGCGGATGTACACGCCCCGCGCGGCGGTCTTCGACGGGACGTACGAGTTGCCGCCGATCCAACGGAGTTGAGGCCCCCGGCCCGGCGCCTGGTCAAGGGGGAGTGGTGGTCCACCGAGGGGCGGTACGGGCCCAGGCCGCCTCCCAGCGGGCGAGGTTGTGCCGCTCCAGCCTGCGGTGGGCGCAGGCGTATGCGGCGGCGCCCAGGATCGGGACGGCGAGGGCGGCCAGGACGACGTAACCCATGGTGTGGTCACGGACCTCGTCCTCGGTGAGGGGCGGCTCGGTGACCTTCCCGTCGTCGCTCACCCATACGCGGACGGAGTTCCCGGCGGACAGGGCGGGTTCGACGTCCGTCCGCGCGGTGTGGCTGTGCCCGTGGCGGTCGGTGAAGCGGACCGTGACCGGGTACCGGACCTTCTTCGCCTCGGCCGAACCGGGTTCGGGGTGGCGGGGCGCGTCGTGGACGAGGACGGCGGTGGTGCGGTGCCGGGTGTCGGCCTGGTGCCGGGCGGTCTGTTCGATGTGGCGGCGGGCCGTGTCACCGACCAGGACGACGGTGGCCGGGGTGGCGGTCACGACGGCCAGGAAGAGGCCGACGGCGATCCACCCCTGGACGAGGTCGTTGCGGCGGCGCAGGGGATTGCGCCGCCAGCGCCAGAGGAGGGGGTGGGGAGTCCGGGGGTTTTGGTGTTCTTCAGGGGGCGGCTGTGCCGGGGGGATGTGGCCGGCCACGGGAGGCTCCTTAGATATTTAGATATGGGGAGGTTGGTTGGTCGGGCTGCCGGGACTAACGGGGACGGGTGGTGTCGGCGTCGGTGTGGGCGGCAGTGCGGTTGTCGGTCGCGGAGGGGTGGGCGTGGGCGGCCCGGAGGAGTTTCGAGGCTCCGCGGACCGCGGCGGTGTGCGGGGCGGGCACGGGCTGGACGGGAGCGTGCAGCGCACCGGCGAGACCGCGGCTGATGCCGGGAAGCAGCGCGCCGCCCCCGGCCAGCAGCGCACCCCGCCGGAGGGCTTCCATGGTCCGGGAGGTGCGGTCCTGTTCGAGCATCGCGCTCACCATCGCGAGGACGGAGTCGGTGATCCGGGTGGGCGTGGACGGAGCCGGTCCGTCTCCGTCGCTGGTGCCCAGGGCGGTGTGCCGTGCGTCGATCACATCGCCGTCGCAGAGGAGGGCGACCTCGGTGAGGTGGGCGCCGATGTCCACGACGAGCAGGGGCCGGGACAGATCGGCGTCGACGGCCGAGGCCACGGCGCGCGCGGTGGGAATGGTCAGGACGGCGCGCGGGCGGAGGACCTCGACGGCGACGCGGGCTTCGGCCCGGTAGGCGACTCCGCCCAGCACGGGGGCGGTCAGGATGAGCAACGGGCGTCCGAAGCGGGGCAGCCGGTGGCCGAGCAGCCGGTCGAGCATCAGGGCGGTCCCGGGGGTGTCGACGATGGCGCCGCGCCGGATGGGATACACGGCACCACCGCCGTGAAAGGTCACCGTGGGGACGTCGAGGATCATCCGCCGTCCGGACGTCCAGGCGCGGGTCCGGGCACTGCCGAGGTCGAGGGCGATGCCGGAGCACTGGCGGCACCAGGGCCAGGAGCGGTGCCGCCCTGGCACGGGCGTCGAGGGCGTCGAGGGTGCCGAGGTCATCGGTCGGCTCCTCGGGCCTGCTGGCAGCGGGCGCAACGAGCGCAGTAGCGGGCCTGCGGCACGATCAGCAGGCGCTCGCGGTCGATGGGGTGCCGGCACAGGTGGCAGGCACCGTAGTCGCCGCGGTCCATGCGTCCGAGGGCCGCCTCGACGTCGGCGAGGACCATGCGGGCGGACGCGGCGAGTTTCACACGGACCTCGGTCCGGGACGGGCTCTGGCGGTCGAGGAGCGCGTCCGTACGGGTCAGCGCGGAGGCGGAGAGCTGCTGCAGTTGTTCGCGGCGGAACAGGGCCTGCTCGCGCAGGTTCTCGCTCAGGGAGGCGAGGTCCTCGGGCGACAGGCGGGATGGGCGGGACAGACGGGATGGGCGGGACAGGCGGGAGGGCTGCGTACTTCGGTCGTCGACGATCTGGCTGGTCTGTTGGTTCACCACTTCACCCCTCGGGCAGGTCCTGGCAGGGCTCGGCAGGGCGGGAGACGGAGAGCGAGCGACAGTCGGTCACAGGGCCGACCGGTCAGTCGGCCCTGTGCTGGCAGGGGACGCAGAACCGCGTGTAGGGCAGGATCTCCAGGCGCTCGACCGGGATGGACTTGGAGCAGCCGGGGCAGGTTCCGTAACTGCCGTCCCGGACGCGGGCGAGAGCGGCCTCGATCTCTCCGAGCACCCGCTCGATGGTGTCTTTCTGCGCCGACATCACCTGTTCCTCCGCTTCGTGCCCGGCCTCGTGCCCCGCCTCGTCGATGGCCCGCAACTGGGTCAGCCGGGAGGCACGTTCGTGTTCCAGGCGCCGGCGCGCGTCGTGCGGGGTCAGACGCTCGGTGCGGGCTTCGATCGCGGGAGTGTCGAGCGACATGGCGGGTCCTTCTTCCGGCGAGGAGGCCGCCGCCAGGGGTGGCGGGGCGTGGATGCCCCCACCGTCGCCGGTACGCGACGTAAAACCCATCGGGCGCGATACCCATCTGTTGCGGGGCCGGTGGCCCACCCGGGCGTGGGCAGGCCGAGGTCAGGAAATGGGCATTGGACCCCATCGACGGACGGAACGGAAACGGGCAGGCTGGGCGGCAGCCGATCAAGACCGAGCCCCCGAGCCCCCGAGCACGAGCGAGCACGAGTGATTACGAGCGAGCACGAGTGATTACGAGAGAAAGGCGCCACCCCGTTGTCCCTGTTCTGGCGGATCTTCGCGCTCAACGCGGTGGTGCTCGGGAGCGCCACCGCCCTGCTGCTGTGGGCGCCGGTGACCGTCTCCGTACCGGTGGTACTGACCGAGGCGGTCATCCTCGTGGGAGGCCTGGCCGTCATGCTGGTCGCCAACGCGGCCCTGCTGCGGATAGGCCTGGCCCCGCTGGAGCGGCTCACCCGGCTGATGACGACGGTCGACCTGTTGCGCCCCGGGCACAGGCTGCCGGAGCAGGGCGGCGGTGAGACAGCCGAGTTGATCCGCACCTTCAACGCCATGCTCGAACGGCTGGAGCAGGAACGGGCCGCCAGCAGCGCCCGCGTGCTGCTCGCGCAGGAATCCGAACGGCGCCGTATCGCCCAGGAGCTCCACGACGAGGTCGGCCAGACCATGACCGCGGTCCTGTTGTCCCTCAAACGGGCGTCGGACGGGGCGGACGAACCCCTGCGCGGCGAGCTGCAGCAGGCGCAGGAGATCACCCGGGGGAGCCTGGACGAAGTACGCCGCCTGGTGCGCAGGCTGCGGCCGGGCGTACTGGACGACCTCGGTCTGATCAGCGCCCTGACCTCGCTGACCACGGAGTTCGCCACGCACGCGGGACTGCGGGTGGTACGCCGCTTCGACTCCGATCTGCCGCCGCTTGATCAGCAGGCGGAACTGGTCCTGTACCGGGTGGCCCAGGAGGCCCTGACCAACGCGGCCCGGCATGCCGACGCGGGCCGGGTCGAGGTGAGCCTGTCCCGGTCCGACGGCGCGGTCGTGCTGTCCGTCGAGGACGACGGCCGGGGGACCGGGATCGCCCACGAGGGGGCGGGGATCCGCGGGATGCGCGAACGGGCCTTGTTCATCGGGGCGGCACTGGACGTCACGTCACGACCGGGGGCAGGAACGAGGGCCAGACTGAAGGTGCCAACGCGGGCACAGCCCACGCCCACTCCCTCGACCCCGCCCACGTCGCCGACCCCGCCCACCCCCGGGAAGCAGTAATGAGCACGACCGACACCACAACCGACACCACGTCACCGAGGATCCGAATCCTCCTGGCGGACGACCACGCGCTGGTGCGTCGAGGGGTGCGGCTGATCCTCGACGGTGAGCCGGACCTCGAGGTCGTCGCCGAGGCCGGGGACGGGGCGGAGGCCATCGCCCTGGCCCGCACGAACGAGGTCGACCTGGCGGTCCTGGACATCGCGATGCCCCGGATGACCGGCCTGCAGGCCGCCCGCGAACTGGCCGCGCTGAAGCCCGGCGTACGCGTGCTGATGCTGACGATGCACGACAACGAGCAGTACTTCTTCCAGGCGCTGAAGGCGGGCGCGAGCGGATACGTACTGAAGTCGGTGGCCGACCGGGACCTGGTCGCGGCGTGCCGGGCGGCAATGCGGGACGAGCCGTTCCTGTACCCGGGAGCGGTCACCGCGCTGATCCGCAACTACCTCGACCGAGTACGCCAGGGCGAGGAACCGCCGGACCAGGTGCTGACGGCGAGGGAGGAGGAGGTCCTCAAGCTGGTGGCGGAGGGCCACTCGTCCAAGGAGATCGCGGAAATGCTGTTCATCAGCATCAAGACGGTCCACAGGCACCGAGCGAACCTGCTGCACAAACTGGGCCTGCGCAACCGCCTGGAACTGACGCGCTACGCAATCAGAGCAGGCCTGATCGAACCCTGACCTCCCCCCTCTGCCGCAGGACACTCGTCACCCCTGCCCGCTGCCTTACGCGCTCGGTCACCCACCGACCTTGGCCGCCGGAGGCGTCCGGTCCATCTGGCTCGTCCACTCTGTCCCACTCGATCGGTACGCCGGCCCTGCCCGGTAGCCCGGCGGCCCCTACCTGACCCACCTGCCCTGTCTCCCTGCTCCGTTGGTCGGCCACTCTCGGCTGCCCTGCCCCAACGGCTGGCCCAGCCCGACCGAACCCGGCCTCGGCCTGCCCCTCCCGACCGCCTCAAGGCCCTGGCTGCCACTCCCCAGCCGGGCTTTGAGGCCCTGAACGGCTCCGAAGGGGCCGACGGCCAGCACCAACACGGACACCAGCACGAACACGGATATAGACAGGAAAAGGGGACGGAACGTGGCACGCTCCTCGCGCACCGTCCCGCGCACCGCCTTGAGTGCGATCGGCCCGATCCCGGCAGCGGTGTTGGCTGTCCTGCTTGCCGTACTCACGACGCTGCTGGGCCCCTCGGCACACAGCGACGCACACTCACCCGTACCGCGCGTCCCCGCTGCTTCCGCGCAGGCGTGCAGCGGAGTCTTCGCGACCCTGACGGCCGCAACGGCACAGGAATGCGGCAAGCTCCCTACAGGGCCAACTACCCCTCCTGTAAAGGAACTTGGCGGGCGGGCTCCGGCAGCGACTGCCGCATCCGCCCACCCACGCACCGAGCCCCACACGACGCCTACCCCCGACGCAGGGTCAACCGCCGACGCCGCGCCCATGCACAGCGCGCCGCACGCAGACGACGGGGACTCCGCGGTCTCAAGCGCCGCGACCCGAGGCCCTCGCGACACCACCGGCGAGCGCCCGTCGCCGCTACCTTCTGCCGCGCCGGCCCGATCCAGCACGGCCGCCGGTCGACCCTCCCGGCCCGCATGGACGCCACCGTCAGCGATACGCCCACCCGCCTCCCCAGAGGCAGCGGGCTCTCCCGGTGTACGCGCGCCACCCACCCCTCCCGGCATCTGAAATCTCCCTTTCCATCCGCTGACCGCGGCCACTGTCCTGGCCGAGGCATGCCTGCCGGAGGCCCGCCGTGCACCGACCCTCGCGCCCTGACGCGAACCCCCCGAATCCCGACGGAAACCCTTCCCCGAACGCGGACGCGAACCATTGCTCGAACCCGGAGATGAACCCCACCCCGAGCCCAGAGGCGAATCCTTCCCCGAGCCCGGAGGTGAATCCTTCTCCGAGCCCGGAGGTGAATCCTTCTCCGAGCCCGGAGGTGAATCCTTCTCCGAGCCCGGAGGTGAATCCTTCTCCGAGCCCGGAGGTGAATCCTTCTCCGAGCCCGGAGGTGAATCCTTCTCCGAGCCCGGAGGTGAATCCTTCTCCGAGCCCAGAGGCGAAACCTTCCCCGAACCCGGAGGTGAACCCCACCCCGAGCCCAGAGGCGAATCCTTCTCCGAGCCCGGAGGTGAATCCTTCCCCGAGCCCAGAGGCGAATTGCTCCTCGAACCGGGAGGTGCACCGTTCCCCGAGTCCGGAGGCGAACCGATTCCCGCGCCCTGAGACGAGCCGTTCCCCGAGCCCGGCCGCGGACCGCTCTCCGAACCCGGAAGCGGACGAGAACCGCCGCTCCTCAAGTCCCGACGCGAGTCGCTCTGCGAACGCGAACGCGAACCGCTCCCTGAACCCCGACGCGAAACGCCCGCATCGCCCAGCCACCCACCCACTCCGGCGCCCAACCACCAACCGCCCGCCACCCCGAGCCGTCACCCGCCCCCCACGCCGAGCCGCGACCCGCCCCTCGTACATCAGAGCCCTACTGGCCCTGGCCGCAGTAGTCCTGTCCCTCTACGTCGCCCTGACCGTGCCCGTCCAACTGGGACTCGACCTACGCGGCGGCACGCAACTAGTGCTGGAAACCCGCCCCGCCACCTCAGACGCAAGCGGCACAAGCGGCACAGGCGAGGCCGGCGAGGCCGGCGAGGCGGGCAAGGCGGGCGAGACAGGAAAAGAGGCCACCGACCGCACCATGGAGGTGCTGCGCGGCCGTATCGACGCGCTAGGTGTCGCCGAACCCACCATCGCCCGCTCCGGCGACAACCGGATCGTTGTCGAGCTGCCCGGCGCACAGGACCCCAGCAAGGCGGCGGACATGCTCGGCCGCACCGCCGAACTCACGTTCCACCAGGTGCTGGGCCCAGCGAAGAGCCCCGCAGACGAGCCCCCCACCCCCACTCCAACCCCCACCCCCACCCCCCTAGAACTCCCCGACGAGTCCGGCCAACTCCTGCACCTCAAGCCGGCCTCGCTGACGGGCAAAGACGTCGAGGGGGCAACCAACCGCTTCGACCAGCAGGCCGGCGCCGGCTGGCATGTCACCGTCGATTTCAGGGACCCGGGCGGCGACGACGGCGACAACGGTGACGGCTGGGCCCGCCTGACCGGCGAGGCCGCCTGCCATCAAGCAGGAGACCCGGCCCGCCGGGTGGCCATCGTCCTGGACGGCAAGATCATCTCCTCGCCGCAGGTAGACCCCTCGGTCCCGTGCCGCACCGGAATCAGCGGCGGCTCGACACAGATCACCGGCAACTTCAGCGACACCGAGGCCCGCGAACTGGCCCTGCTCATCAGCGGCGGCGCCCTCCCCGTACCAGTGGAGATCATCGAGCAGCGCACGGTCGGAGCCAGCCTGGGCGAGCAGGCCATCACGGCCAGCATCTGGGCCGCAGCCATCGGCGCCGCGCTGACCTCACTCTTCATCATCGCCGTCTACCGCCTCATGGGCGTCCTGGCCACCGTGGCCCTGGCCGCCTACGGCCTCATCTCCTACGCCGCCCTGGCCGCCATCGGCGCCACCCTCACACTGCCCGGCCTCGCCGGCTTCGTGCTGGCCATCGGCATGGCGGTAGACGCGAACGTCCTCGTCTTCGAACGCGCCCGCGAGGAGTACGCGGCCCGGCACCGCCCGACGCCACGGTCGTCCCTCGCCGCAGGATTCCGCAGCGCCTTCAGCGCGATCGCGGACTCCAACATCACCACGCTCATCGCCGCGGGCCTGCTGTTCCTCTTCGCATCAGGCCCCGTACGAGGCTTCGGCGTCACCCTGGGCATCGGCGTCCTGGCCTCGATGTTCAGCGCCCTGGTCATCACCCGCGCCCTCGCCGACTACGCAGCGGCCCGCCCAGCCATACGCCGCCGCCCCGCCCTGACAGGCATCGCAGGCATCGGCACCGTCCGAGCCCGGCTCACGCGCGCGAACCCCAACTTGATGCGCCACCCCCGGAGATGGCTGGCTGCCTCCGCGGCCGCGCTGGTCCTGGCCACTTCCGGTATCGCCCTACGAGGCCTCGACTTCGGCATCGAATTCACGGGCGGCCGCCTCATCGAGTACGTCACCGAGACCCCCATCGCCCCCGAAAGAGCCCGAACGGCCCTGGCGGAAGCCGGTTTCCCCGAGGCAGTGGTGCAGAAAACCGGCAGCAGCAGAGGCAGCGGCGACGACAACAACCTCCACCACCTAACGGTCCGCACCCAACCCCTGACGAACCCTCAGGCGGGCAAACTCACCACAACAATCACCAACCTGACAGACGAACGCCCGAAAAAGCTCCGCGACGAAGCGATCGGCCCCAGCCTCGGCAAGGAACTACGCCAAGGCGCCCTCACAGCCCTCGCAATAGCGCTGGCAGCCCAACTCGCTTATCTGGCAGCCCGATTCCGCTTCCTGCTCGGGACAGCCGCGGTCGCCGCCCTGGCCCACGACGTCGTCATCCTCATCGGCATCTTCGCCTGGCTGGGCAAACCGATAGACGGCGTCTTCCTGGCAGCGCTCCTGACGGTGATCGGCTATTCGGTGAACGACTCGGTGGTCGTATTCGACAGAATCAGAGAACTAACAAAGCCCACCCCGACCCCCACCCCCACAAAGGGCACCCCCACCCCCCGGCGCGCCTTCTCCCAATCCACCAACCAGGCACTCCTACAAACCCTGCCCCGCACCATCAACACAGGAATGGGCGCGGCATTCATCCTCACGGCCTTGGCAACCCTGGGAGGCGCCTCCTTGACCGACTTCGCCCTGGCTCTCCTGATCGGCCTGGCGGTCGGCACGTACTCCTCCATGTTCACGGCCGCACCCCTGGCCATAGAGTTGAACAACCGCACCAAGAGGGGCCGTTCGGGACGCACGGCTGGACTCAGCCATGCAGGGTGGGCCGGTAGATGAGCTCCTGGGTGCGGCCGTCGAGCGTCCTCTGCTCGATCAGCTCGAGGTCGAAGTCGGCCGCACCCCGGAAGATCGGGTCCAGCCCGGTCCGACCGGTGATCACAGGGAAGACCGTCACCTGTACGCGGTCGACCAGACCGGCGGCCATCAGCGCCCGGTTCATCGACAGGCTGCCGTGCGAGCGCAGCGGCACGTCGGACTCCTTCTTGAGCCGAGCGACGACGTCGACGGCATCCCCACTCGCGACGCTCGCATCAGGCCAGTCGAGGGGACCCTCCAGCGTCGTCGACACAACGATTGCCGGGAGGCTCGTCATCCGCGTGACCCACGGGTCACGCACATCGGACTCCTCGGTGCTCGACGCCAGCATCTGCGCGAACGCCCGATACGTATTGGCCCCAAAAACCATCCGCTGCTCCTCGCGGTACAGGTCGAGACGGTGGTCGAGGAGCTCCGGCCCTTGCTTGCCCCAGTAGCCGGTCCAATTTCCGCTGGCGCCCCCAAAGCCGTCAAGGCTGGAAAAGACGTCGAAGGTGTAGGTGGCGGTCATGACGCTCTCCTCGCGATTGATGGCATGTCGTAAATACAGACCGACAACCCCACCGAGACTCATCGCCCACACGCCCCTGGATTCGGATCCCCCGAACGCCTTGATCAACTACAAGCCTTTCCCAGGATCCACCCCCACTGAAGCCCATGACCAGCACAGCAGAAGCAGCACGCGAACCGACACGAGAAAAACCTGCAACTCACTCAGTCAGTCACCCACGGGCGGGCGCGCTGACGCTGTCCATGACAGCCGCACGGTGCCGTTCAGGAGCTTCGTCGCCACGTCCACCTCGACACCGTTCCAGGTGGCGCAGGTGGCGCAGGTGACGTCAAGGTCCAAGTCACTGCTGTAAGCACGACCCACACATACGCGAAGACCCCGGCCTCAGCGTTTCCGCTGGTGACGGGGTCTTTGGGCACCTCATAAGGGGTGCCCCCGGCAGGATTCGAACCTGCGCACACGGCTCCGGAGGGCCCTTGCGACACACGCGTTTAAGCAGGTCAGGAGTCTAGGAGTAGTCTGCCCAGCCGCGTCCGTCCACAAATAGTCCGCGTGCCACGTCAGGCAGTTACGGCTTCGGAAAGCTCTGATCCAGCCACTGACGGACAGCAGCGACGGTAGTACGACCGTCCTGCCGCAGGGCGTCGACGATGTCCCGGCCGGCCACGAGAACGATCGGGTGGCCGTCCTCGTGGACCTCTTCTTGGACCTGCTTGTGGAAGTAAGACGTTGTCACCAGGACGCCGAAGTTCCGGTGCCTGATCCTGGAGATCAGACGCGAGACTTCCCGGACCCCAACTGAGCTAGCAGTCCCGTAGCACTTGGCTTCGAGGGCAAAGTCGATCGCAATTCGGCTAGAGGACGGCCCAAGCCCGTACGTTCCAATGGCATCTCGTCCTCCATCCCGGCTGGGGCGCGTGACGTCGACCGGTCCTGTGTTTGGAGCGATCAGTCGCCAGATGGCCACAGCGCAACTTTCGAAGTCGTGCTCGCGGCCGCGGAAGTACTCCCTGATTTCTTCCAGCATGGCTGTTCCGGCGGAGTCGTTCGGGAGCTGATCAGCTTTGGAACGGATGACAGTCGTTGCCGGAGCCAGCATTGGGCGGTACACCCGGCCCTCGACCCAGGTGCGCCATACGTCCGGGCACCCATCGCCGATGGGATCCCCTCCGGCGAGAAGGTGCTGAATCCAGCTGCGGGGGATCAGGCTGTGATCGAGGACGGTGAAGTGGGACCGGTAGTTCTGGAAGCGCAGACCAGCAGTGGCTCGCCAGATGGCGGTCAGTTCATCGTCTGACGTGAGGGTGGGGCTGCCCGGGGCCAACAACCCGCGGAAGAGAACCGAACGCCCCGGTCCAGCCTTCTCGAACAGGAAGAACGGAGGAACCATGGCGCGGTCGGCTGCGGTTCCGTGGGAGGCGGTGAATACGTCTCGGAGGAGAACGTTTCCTGCTCGGGGCGTGCCGTGGAGGCTCTGGCCGGCCTTCTTGTTGTCGCCGTAGTACGTGAAGGTGCCGGTCTCTACGTCCAGATGGTCTGGCCAGTCCACCTCGCCCCCGCTTGTGTAGAGCACGGCCAGCTTTACGTTGCTTTTGGTCGGCCAGCCGACATAGCGAAATCCACCCTGGTTGCCAACCCCCTTTATGAGTTTGGAGATCGGCTCATCGCCCGTGTTGCCACTCGTGCCGCCCGCGTAGAGGGCATCGACGATCAGGTCTGCGGTTTCCAGGTCAGAGAACGCCACGTGCGGCTTCGAGGTGACAGGAAGAGTCATGCTCCATGATCTACCAGCACCCACTGACAACTTGGCCCGATCGGACGGGCGTTGAGCTCGACCACGCAGCGCTCGACACCTTCGAGGACGGCCTTCCGTTAGAGCGACAGCTAGTCGTCTGGTCGTGCGGGCGGCATCTATCCAGGCAGAATCTCGCCGCCGGAATCTTCTGGCGAAGACGAATTTTCCGGCGGCACAGGTTCAGGAAACACGCAGGTCATAGCGCCAAACGGGATACTTTAGGGGTGTGCGGCATGGATAAACGCCTTGTCGTGCTGACATGCCGCCCTGTACCTTCCTCGTTGTTGGCCGCAGGGGCTGACGGCGAGGAGGGGGTCCTTGATGACGGACGAGAACGAACCGACCGAACGCCCGCTGCCCGAGTGGGACAGTGCAGAGATCGACACCCTGTTCACGAGCCGGGAGACGGCCGAGGCTGCTCGCTTCCTGCTGAAGCGGCGCAGCGACCCGCCGACCATGGATGAGTGGATTGAGCGGTCCCGCGAGGTCTTCGGCAAGGGCAACGTGCACACCCAGCGTCGGCTCCGTGAAGTGCGTGACCACTTCAAGGTCGAGTCCTACCGTCGCGAAGGCGATGGCAAGTGGGCTTACAAGCTTGATGGTTGGAGCGAGACGCCTGCCGGCGACAACGCGAAGATTTCCCCCAAGCTCCAGGCCGAAGTCTTCACCATCAAGGGCCGCTTCTGTGCGATGTGTGGTCTGGGGCCGAAGGACACCAAGCTCCAGATCGACCACATCGTGCCCCGCTCTTGGGGCGGCAAGACGGAGCTGGACAACCTGGAACCGCTCTGTCAGTCGCACAACAACGGCAAGAAGGCATTCTTCAAGAGCCTGGACCCCTACGGCGATGCTCTGGCGCGGGCGATCCACCGGCCCAACCCCTGGGAGCGGATCGGAGAGCTGCTCAAGGCTTTCGCCGAAAAGGGGGAGTTCACGCCTGCCGAACTGATCCAGATCGTGGCGCGGGACACGCACAAGGGAGACCCCAAGAAGCGATTGCGTGAACTGCGGTTCGTCCTTGGATGGGACATCGTCCCTCATCGGACCAAGGAGAACGGCGTCACGACGGTGACCTACGAGCTCCGCGGCTGTAAGCCCTGGCCGTCAGAGGGCGCACCTGAGGCGGTCAAGAAGTACGAGCGCGATCGCAAGCGTCGCAAGGACGAAGACTCAGACTGAGTCAAGCTCGGTTCGTCGGGGTTGCAGGGGCATCACACGCATGCGTTGCCCCTGCAGTCAGGGCCGCTACTTCCCGAAACACCTCCTGTCGCAGGACTCTCGTGGGTAGACTGATGTAGTGGTATGGACAGTGCCTTACGCCTTTGACCAGTTCTACGCTGCCATCAATCTCCCGGGCGATCATCGAGCTCTGGCAAACACCAGGAAAGACTGGATCATCCGTCGAATCGGTACCTCTTTGGATGTTCTGAACAGTTTCCCAATGGGTTCAATTCCAAGGTTCACGGCCTTGGAAGCGCATGCTGATCTCGATGTAATTCTCGTTCTGCACTTTGGGAAGCACATCAAAGATGAAAAACCTTCCGCTGTCCTGTCGACTGTGAAGGCGGCCTTGGGCTCAGGAGCTGGCAGTGTGCGGCGTAACGGCCAAGCCGTGACCATGAGGTTCGAGTCCTGGCCAGACGTGGACGTCGTTCCTGCATCTCGGGTTACCAACGACGACGGATCCATTTCTCACTACAACATCCCGGATATGAACCGGGAAGAATGGATCGAGACAAAGCCAAATCTTCACACTCGCCATATGATAGATGCGGCGTCAGAACGTGGTGCAAATTTCAGGCGAGTCGTGAAGATGATGAAAGACTGGAATAGGCGTCAAGATGTAAGCATTCAGAGCTATCACCTTGAAGTGATTGCGCTAAAAATGGATGCCGTCGACTGGGATGACACTGGGTGGGCTATCTATCAGTGGTTCGTCACGGCAGAATCTTCCCTGGACTGGCTGTGGCATGAGGGTAAGGACGTTTCTGAGTATCTAAGCGCTCCACGGGCGTTGAGGGTAAAGAATCAGATTGCTGATACCAAGAACAAGGCTTTCACGGCCTGGTATAAAGCATCCATCGAAGATAATCGTGAGGCCATCAGAATTTGGCGCTCCATCTTTGGTAACAGGTTCCCTACCTACGGATGAGCGGATACTTTACATGTCCTATGCGCCAACAAATCCCCCTATCTCCGAGGCTCAGAACTCGGAGAGATCCGTACGTCTGCTGGCCGCGCAACGCAGGCTTTATGCGGATGCCAAGGCGATCCATAATGCCAGAGTAATCACTGTTGTGGGGGCAGGGATGTTGGGTGTGGTGTTGGCCCTTTGCTACCCGTCTGCTCGCGCTCCAATTGGTTTTGGCTCAGCAGTTGTTCTCCTTCTGATCAGCATCGTGGGAAGCGCGAGAGAGAAGAGGAAGAGTAAGGAAGCTGCCAGCGTACAAGAGGAGTTCGATACCACAATCTTCCAACTGCCCTGGAATAGTGTCCTATCTGACCGCCCTACGAGTGGGCTTGTCGTAGAAGCTGCACACCGACACAAGGGGGGAGACCTTGAAGACTGGTACGGCAACACCGGGTCGCTGGCTCGTCCGCTCGATGTGCTTGTGTGCCAGCGCAGCAACCTAGCTTGGGGTGTTTCCACTCATCGCCGCTGGGCTGCAGTCGTCATGGCGGCGATTATTACTTGGATCGCTGGCATTGTTCTTGTTTGTTATTTTCTTGACTTGTCTTTCGCTAGCTCTATCTTCGCTGTCGTTACGCCACTTCTGCCTACTTTTCGCGAGTACATCGAAATGTGGAAGTCCAATATGGAGAGCGTTCGAGCTAAAGAGAAGGCCGAATCGAAGATCTCTGATATCTGGCAATCTGCATTGAATGCTCGTCGGTCACCCTCTGCTGCAAAGTGTCGAGAAGTTCAAGATCGTCTATGCGCTATCCGGCAAGTCAACGCAGCGATCCCCGACTGGTTCTATAGAATTTTCCGGTCCGAATCTGAGAAGGTAATGCATGTCAGTGTCACTGACTACGTAGAGCAGGCCCGGTCCAAGGGGCTAGCCTGATATATTGACAGATTTTTCTGGCTATCGATCGGGTGATTGACTTTACATTCAAGATTCACCACACGGTCGGTGGAGCTCAATGGTCGCGCCAATTCAGCGGCTCTCCCCTCGGGTGGCTCCTGCTGTGGTCTGACGCAGAGGTTGCTGCACTCCGCCGCTGTGCTGCAACGGCTCCGTAGGCCCATCGGCGTAGCGGCGTCTATCGCTCGGAGCCGTCCCAGCGCACACTGTGTCGCCACCACCGCCACCACCAGCCGGGCCTTAGACCGTGCCAGGCCCGCCGGAGGACATTCATCTCGCAGAAGTCGTAGCGGCCATTGTGTGCCTCAACCTGCCTGAGGTACTCGAATTGGGGCTTCAACGGTATGTCGGGGTGGGAGGAGTCACGCACCTGCCACCACACGTCACGAACCGGCCATCTGGCGAGCTGGTGCCGCATGCCGAGGACCCACTTTTTCCAGGTTTGATCAGACACGCCGCTCCGTCTACGTAGTTCGCACTCGTCCTCACTCAGCCGCAGATACAGGGCGCACGCACGGTAGAGATCGACTTGATTAGAATCGTCTGGATCTACTGGAGGCTTTTCCTCGTTGGGTGTGTCAAGCAACGCGGCGGGAGGAAGGCTCTTGAGGACTTCCCAATAGTGCTGAAGGTAGAACTGCTCAGATTGGCGAACGGCCTCGCGGCGCCCCTCAACGCTACGGTGCAGTATCCCCCCGATAAAGACCACGAACGCGATAATCGCGCCGAGAAGGGTGTAGTCCATACGATCACCTCAGTAGGACCTTCTGAGATCAGTGTCCTTCTTCTCAGCTCGAATGCCCACTTGAGCCCGGTGGTCTCTAACGTCCCCCGGGAAACCTCCAGTCGACCACCCAACTCCTTGCCGCGCGGTCGGTGGAGCGGCTTTGGGCGGGAGCTGCCATGGGGCGAGTGATCATGGCCCCGTAAGCTCATGGCGAGTCGGGCAGTCTGTGGACCTGCCCGTTAAAGCACGACGTTGGGGCCATGATCTTCGAGGCTCGCCCCATGGTGGCTGCCTAAAGCCGTGGAGCCGACCGCCCCAGCCGCGGGGCAACGGCCCAGGTAGCGGGTTTGCCCGCCGGGTACCGCCGCCGCGATCCGGCCTTATCGGTAACACAAAGCTGTCCCTGGCCTGCTGTGCGGCAATCCCCTGTGCCCTGTGGCTCCGTGCTTGGTTTTGGCCGCTGCCGGGGCGACGGACGGACGGCGCGCGCAGCTGGTGGCGGAGACATGGAAGCGGCGGGCGGCGGCCGGCCGGCGCCCCCGCGCTGTGCGCGGCCCCTCGGTCCTTGGATCGATCCCGACTTCGTTGGGTGGCGCGTGCCTGGTGGTCTTGATGGGGGTGTTCTTCGGCGTGCGCTTCTCGGGCCTACGGATGCTGCTGGTTCTTTTCCCCTCCCTAGGTCGGATCGCGGCGGCGGTACCCGGCGGGCTTCTCCCGCGTCACCGGGGACGGAAGACCCAGGCCAGGGGTAGTTGAAGCTCGCGGCTGACTCTGGCGGCCGCGAGCGCAGCGAGCCTTGATTAAGTAGGGAAACTCTGTCCGCGACTGCTCGGCGCTCTTGCCGCGGGGGTGGTCCGCTGCTGCCATGTCGGTGGGGAAGCTACTGGCGTGGGGGCGGACATGAGTGATCTCAAGGTCGTTCACTGGAAGCGGCATGGACACGATCGGCTCTATGTGAATCTTCCGGACGGTACTGCCGTCGCTTGGGCTGATCGCCGCACGGGCAAGGTCACGATCCTGCTTGAGCTCCACCGCCGCGAGGCGCTGCAGATGTTGCGGCCTCGACTTGTGCGCGCGGAGGTACAGCCGACGGAAGTGCCAGCACCACCGCGCACACGGCCCAGGCAAGAAGAGGTAACAAGGCTGCCTGAGCTGACACCGGCAGATGACCTTGCGTTGAACCCTCCTGGTGCTGCGCTCAGGAAGCTGCTTGACGAGAGCGGCCAGACCCTCGGGCAGCGTGCCCTCGACTGGTTGTTGAGGCGTCAGTCTGAGTGGGATTCATGGCGCAAGGGACTCGCCGGTGAGCGGCGGGTTGGTGGCGAGTTACAGAGGCTCTCTCGAAGCGGCTGGCGTGTTCTGCACTCGGTGCCGTTACCCCGAGACGTGGACATTGACCATCTGTTGATCGGCCCCGGTGGTGTGTTCAGCATCAATACCAAGCACCACCACGGCAAGGCTGTGTGGATCGGCGACGAGATGGCGCGTGTGAACCATGGCAGCCCCCAGCCATACGCGCGTAAGAGCAAGGCGGAGGCTCATCGGGCACAGAAGGTGCTGGAGCGCTACGTCAGCTTTCCTCTTCGGGTCGAGCCCGTCATCGTGTTCGTTGGGGTGACAGATCTCGCCAAGGCAGCGACTCAGCTCACCGTGCGTGTGTACCGCGAACGGGAGGTGTCCGCGCTCGGACCGCTCAGCGGGGTACTAGATCCTGGGCAGGTCGAGATGGTGCATTCCGTCGCGCGGCATCGACTCGCTTGGCTGTCGGCATGAGGTGACCCCCGGTGCAGGATGGGCCGCGACCGTTGCCATCAGCCCTGTGCGCTGTCAGATCGGGCGGCTACGCTGGTGCTGGTTGGCAGTCGGACAGAGAATCTGAGGAGTTGCTGCTTGCATGGGGCCGAAGTCGGCGCGGGCCTACCGGACGATTCGCGAGTGGGTCGCGTCGGGGAAGTATGAGCCCGGTGCGAAGCTTCCCTCTGAACGCACTCTTGAGAAGGAACTGGAGATCGGTCGGACTCAGCTTCGCGTCGTACTCGCGAAGCTCGTCGCGGAAGGCGTGATCGAGTCGCACGTCCGAAGCTCCTACCGGGTTCCTGTCCACGCCGTGAGCGTCGAACGACCAGAAGACCTCGAACCCTGGCAGATCCATGGTGAGCGTCGGATCTACGACAACCGTTGGGTGAAGCTGGATCTCGTGGACGTCGAGCCGCCCGGCGTTGAGCGCTTCGAACATCACGTGGTCCGGCTGCACCACGTCGCAATCACTGCTGTGATCGATGATCAGGACCGTGTACTCATGCTCTGGCGTTATCGCTTCGTGCCGGGTAAGTGGGGATGGGAGCTACCCGGCGGCATCGTGGACGATGGCGAGGAACCGCAAGCGACCGCCCTGCGAGAGTTCGAGGAAGAGACGGGCTGGCGCCCGAAATCCTTGGAACACGTGGTCACCTATCAGCCCATGGTGGGCATGGTCGATTCCCCGCACGAGATCTACGTCGGACGGGGCGCCACGCACGTCGGTGACCCCACGGATATCGAGGAAGCGGGGCACGTCGCCTGGGTGCCCCTCTCGGACGTTCCCGCGCTGATGGCTCGGGATGAGCTGATGGGTTCGGGAACACTTGTCGCTCTACTGCACGTCCTGGCTTCGCGCGCCGGAGGGTCGTCTAGAGCTTCTGCGTGAGCTGCTCGATTCGCCGGCGGTGTCGGACTGACCCAGTGCGGTTAGCCAGCAAGCGGGCCTGTTGTAGATGCTCCTGTGCTTGGCTGAACTCGCCGCGGGCAAGGTGTGCTTGAGCGAGATCGCAACGCAGACCGGATGTCGCGCGGACGAATGTGGGATCGGTTGTCCGGAGCCCGGTGTAGAGGCTGTCAAGAGCGTTGGCGTCGCCGATCATGGCGAGTGCGTTGCCTCGCCAACGGGCAAGGTGGCTGCTGTTCAGGAAGATGCTAAGCATGTCCGGATCTCGGTCTTCGTCTCCAGGTGGAAGGGAGACGATGGCCTTGTCCAGAGCTCGGTTGCAGTCGTCCGGCATGTTGGCCTTGGCGCACAGCTCGGCTTCGGCAGCGAACAGCCATGCCCGGAGACGTGGTGAGGTCTGCTCCCCGCCTAGGCGCTGCGCTTCCCGTACCAGTTGGACCGCCATCTCAGGACGGCCGCCCTCATTCAGTACGTACGCTTGCTCCGCCGTGGCGTGGGCTAAATACATGGGTTCTTCAGCCTCTTGCGCTGCACGCTTCCCCAACTCGTAGTTTCGCCAAGCCCGCTCGACAGAGCCGGCGCTGAGAGCTTGCCAAGCTGCCAGGGTTGCGGCCCCGGCAAGCGCTCGTGCAACGGGGCGTCGAGCGTCAGGCAATACGGCGAAGGTCAGGGCCTCTTCGAGTGCCGTTAGGTGACCCGTCATCTGGTCAACGAGGCTTGCAGCGCCCATCTGACGATCAAGGGTGCGTAGGAGCTCGGTTTGATCCATGAACGTCTTCACCATGGCGGTACTGACACTTCGGGCCGAGTCGATCCGGCTCATCAACTCGGTGTATCCGCCGGGCTCGACAGCAGGAGCGTGCCCGTCGTTGCGGTCGAAGAGCTCCGCATCTGTGACCCCGAATAGCGGGCGCAGGATGTGTGCGTATCGCTCGCTGACCTGGCGCTTTCCATTCTCCCATTCGGAGACGTAGACGCGCAGGCTCGCCGTTGATGCCACATCGAGCATGTGCTGATGTGCGAATCGCTCGATCTCGCGGATTAGTCGATCTTGTGACCAGCCTCGTGCTTTTCGGATCTCGCGTAGCCGGTTGGACACCTGTACCGCCCTCAACTTGGCGTCGTCACCTGTTAACAGAAGCATGCCGCACATCGGTGCAGGTCGGCAGGGGTTAACAGAGACCCGGTTAACCCCTGTTGGCTACCGGCGAGTTGAGGTTGGCGGTTCTCTTTAGGTGTCGCCAGAAGGCGAGTTCAGAAGCCAGATAGCGAGAGTGGTTGACAACTGGTGCGCACCAGATGCAATCTACTGGTGCGCACCAGTTGGGAACACGAGAGCCCGGAGCTGTCGAAAGCTCCGCCACACCACGCAGGAGCGGCGCCCTACCGCCAAGCAGCCCGCCGCTCCTGCCCCTCAATCAAGGGAGTTCCATGATGCAGCAGATCCCCGTGGACACCGTCGGCGCGACTCTGATGGTGGCTCAGCCTCCGCAGCCGAAGTACGCGAACCAGAAGACGCAGGAGCGTGCGGCTGACCGGCAGACCGGCGAGTTCCTAATGACCCTGGACGTGCTGTTCGTGATGAACGGTAATGCAGAGGTCGTGAAGGTCACCGTCGGTGAGTCAGCTATCTCCGGTGAGCTGACGATGGGTACGCCGGTCGCACTCACCGGGCTGATCGCCCGACCGTGGGAGAACGAGTTCAACGGCCAGAAGCGGCACGGCATCAGCTTCCGTGCGGTCGCGGTCACCGCTCAGACGGTCGGGGCACCCAAGAGCGTGAAGGCGGCCTGATCATGGTGTGGTTAACGATCGCGCTCGTGGTCGTTGCCGGGCTGGCGCTGCTGCTTCGGTGGCGCCGCCCCGCCTGGTACTGGATGACCTTTGGCATCCTCTTCGCCGCGGTCAAGGTCCGCATTCGGTACGCGTCCGTGATGGACGCCTGCGACTTGACCGAGCCGGCTTCGCGGCTGCGGCTGGCGCTGGCCCGCATGTTCAACTGGCAGACGCCCCGCCAACGCGTCCCGCGCCTGCTGTGGATCAAGCCGACACGGACCGGGCTGCGGTTGCGGATTCGGATGCTTCCGGGGCAGGACGCCTTCGACTACTCGGCCGCGGTCGACCGCCTGCGGCACGCCTTCGGCGTCCATCAGGTCACCTCACGCGAGATCAAGCCCGGTGTCATGGAAGTCGCGACGACCGGCTATGACGTGCTCAGGCTGGTGCAGATGCCGGCCAAGACCAACCGAGCCGAGCTGCGGGTTCCGGTGGCGCTGTGTGAGAACGGCTCGGTGCACTACCGGGACTACAAACAGGTACCGCACTCGGTCACCCTGGGCGCGGTCGGCTCGGGCAAGTCCGTCACCCAACGCAAGGTCATCAAGGAACTCGCCCCGCAGCGCGTGGCGTTGGTCGGGATCGACTGCAAGCAAGGCGTCGAGATCGCTCCACTGGCGCGCCGGTTCACCGCGTTGGCGGACAACCCGGACGATGCGGCCGATCTCCTGGAAGCTCTCGTCTCCCGCATGGATGCGATCTACCAGGTGATCCGGCGTGAGCAGCGGGTCAGTGCGGATACCCCGGACGGTGAGATCACCGCCAACATTTGGGGCCTGCCCGAGAAGCTGCGCCCGGTGCCGGTGGTGGTCACGATCGATGAGATCGCCGAACTCGCCCTGTTCACCACGTCGGCGGAGAAGAAGCGCCGTGAGCGCATCATCGTCGCCCTGGTCCGCCTGGCCCAGCTCGGCCGCGCCGCCGGCATCTTCCTCGACATCTACGGCCAGCGCTTCGGCTCCGAACTCGGCGACGGCATCACCATGCTGCGCGCCCAGCTCACCGGTCGGATGGCCCACCGGGTCAACGACGAATCGTCGGCGAAGATGGCCTTCGGAGACGTCTCCCCACATGCGGTGTTCGCCGCCACACAGATCCGCAACGATCGCCCCGGCATGGCCGTGATCGGCCACTCCAACGGCGACTGGACACGCATCCGCACCCCGCACACCTCCATGCGCGAAGCCGTGAGCGCCTGCAACAAGCACGCCGCTCTCACCCCAGAGATCCCGGAACTCGCCCGCTTCCGCCCGGTCGTCGACCTCGACACCGTCAAGGCGCCCGCGACGCTCGAACCCGTCGCCGAAGCCGCCTGAACCTTCCCTCGCTCCACCGGTCGGCGCGACCGCATCGCGCCAGGTCCCTACCCCAGCCATGCCTAAAGGCAACTGAAAGGACTGGTGAGCGCGATGTGTGAGCGCTGCGACGACTTCAGCCGCACGGTGCTGCTCTTCGTGGATCTCCTCCGATACGCCAAGCGCCCCGGTGCTGACAAGAACTTTGCATCCGAGGTGAGCACCGCGCTCGCCGCCTCCCTCCCGGAGCCCTTCTCCTTCCCGCCCGGCTACGACCCCACCGCCGGACCTCAGCACCCCGGTGAGGAGCGGTGAGCGCGCGGCCCGAGAAGAAGTCGCCCCCCGCCCAGCCAGCCGCGAAGAAGTGCCAGACCTGCAAGGGCTCCGGGGAGGTCACCCGGCCCGTCCGAGTCGGCCGCAAGCGCCGTGTCGTCGGAGAGCAGAACGGCTTGTGCCTGGGCTGCCTGGGATCTGGCGAAGCCCCCACCAACTGATCACTACCGGGGCTGGGCGGCCGGACCTGATCCCCGCCCCGCCCCGGCCCAACTCCCCTTGAAGGAGGTGAAGCGACGTGAACACCCCAATCCGCCCGGATGCCGTGCTCGTACAGGCCGTGATCGCCGGAGCGCTGTCCTTCGCCCACCTGCACGACCTCGCTGCCGCTGCCGGACAAGACGGCTGGAAGGCCTGGGCCTACCCGATCTCCGTCGACCTGCTGCTCGTCGCCGCTTGGCGCCGGCTGCGCAGTGACGGACCCTCGCGGCTGGCCTGGTGCTGGTTTCTGATCGCCCTGGTGGCCTCGCTTGGCGCCAACGTCGCCACCGCCGGTTTCCTCGACCTGGCCCACCCTCCGGGCTGGCTGCGCTTCGGCGTGGCCGGCTGGCCCGCACTCGCCTTCCTCGGCGGCACCCTCCTCGCTCACAGCCCCACCCCGGCACCCGGCGACCGCACCCCCGAGCCAGAGCCGGTCACCGCGACTCGCGACCCCAAGCCCGCTCCGCAGCCGGAAGCGCTCCCCATCGCCGAACCTCCCGCCGCTCTGCCCGAAGTCCCTCCCGCACCCGCTGTGGAGGCACCGGCCGCATTGGTCGCGCACGCCCGCCAGCTCGCCGACGACCACCAGGCCCGCACCGGAACCCCGATCGACCTCGACACCCTGCGCGCCCGCCTTGGCGTCCCCGCCCCGATGGCGGACGCAATCGCTGCCCAACTCCGCTGACCAGAAGGGAAGACCACGTCATGCCGCACGGATTCCTGTTCCAGCGCCTCATGGCCTACGGCCCCGTAGAGATCGGCCGCGGCCTTGGCCGGGATGGCGACAAGGCGTACATCGCCTCCTGCACCGCCGACCGGTGCGGCTGGTCGGCCGACTTCGTCACCTACTCCGCGGTGTGCATGGCGGCCAAGGGCCACCGCTGCCGCATCAAGAACTGACCCGCCGCACAGACAAGGGAGACCCGATCATGTCCGTCCCGCTCTGGTTCGCCCTGGCGATCATCGGCTACCTCGGCATCAAGCTCGCCCGCCCGCCGCTCTGGCTCGTCATCGTCCTGCTGCTCGGCGGCTACCTCCTCGCCGACAGCCTGCTCGCCCCGGCCCTCGACACCGCCATCAAGTAGCCACTCGTGAAGGGAGTTCAGCCCATGCTCAAACCCCACGTGCCGGTAAACGAGACCCCGACCGGCGAAATCATCCCGGTCATCACCACCATCGCCGCCGCCTCTCCGCAGCACCACATCAGTGCCCCGTGCGCCTGCGCCCAGCATGCCCCCGCCCCGCAGGCGTCCGCCCGGCCGGCCGTGCAGCTCACCCCCGGCGCCCTGGTGACCGTGGTCGTCGGCGGCACCGCGGCCGTGCTCGTGGTCGGCGCCGTACTGGTCTCCATGCTCCTGGCGGTCGCCATCACCGCCGGCTCGCTCGCCATCGTGGCGCTTGTCATCCGCTCGCTGATGAACGGCGAGGCCAAGCGCAGCCGTTGACCGGCTCCGGAGCGGTCTCAACCGCCAAGTCCAGTCCGCTCCGGTGCCACCTCCCGTCCGAACCAACCGATCCGGAAGGAAGACACCATCATGACCCAGCCCCTCCCCGCCCCGGTCCGTATCTGCCGGGACTGTGACGGCTTCGCCTCCGCCAAGATCACCCTGGGCGGACGCGATCGGCACGGCCACCTGCGCACGATCACAACCCACTGCCGCACGTGCCAGGGCACCGGCACAATCGACCGCCCGGCCCGTGTGTGGGCGGTGGCCGCATGAGCACCCCGGCCAATCACGCCGCCGCTCTGGCCGACGTCAAGACAGAGATAGCCCGGACCGACAACAAAGCCTCCCTGCTCCTGGCATTCGTCGGTGCCGTGCTGGCCGGCGGCTGGAGCATCGCCAAGGACGCTCCCCTGAATGCTGCCGCCATCCTCGTCGGCGGAATCGGCGTGGGGCTGCTGATTACGGCGGCCGGCCTGCTACTGGGCTCGGTTCGACCGAACCTGGGCACCGGCCACCGTGTCGGCTTTCCACACTGGGCGACGCTGACAGCCGAAGAGATCAAGACCGAGCTGGCCGGCGACCGCAGCGCACAGCACATTGAGGCGCTGTCCCGCATCGCAGTCGCCAAGTTCACCAGGCTGAAGCGGGCCATCGACCTCGTCCGCATCGGCGGCGCACTCATCATCCTCGCAGCCCTGATCACCGTCGGGGGTGCGGCATGAGCGCCAAAACTGATCTGACTCCCACCCCGGAGAGCCCTGGCCTGCACGTCGTCAAGCCCCACCCGCGCATGCACGCCGTCGGCTCCTACATCTGCGGAAGCTGCAAGGACACTGCCTGCGCCCAGGGGGACGAACACGTCTGGGCCCTCATCCAGGACTTCACCTACTTCCACGGCCGCGCACACACCGAAGAAGGTTGGTGATGACGATGCCTCTGCGAGTTCTGGATCTGTTCTGCTGCCAGGGCGGCGCGGCCAAGGGATACGCCGACGCTGGATGCGAAGTGACCGGCGTCGACATCGCCCCCCAGCCCCGGTACCCGTACCCGTTCATCCAGGCCGATGCCGTCGCCTTCGTGCGCGAGCACGGTGACGAGTTCGACTTCATCCATGCTTCCCCGCCCTGCCAGTTCGACAGCGACTGCCAGCGCATCCAGGGCAACGTCCACCCCGATCTGATCGGCCCGACCCGTACCGCGCTCGAAGCCACCGGCCGCCCCTGGGTGATCGAGAACGTGCGGGGTGCCCTGCCTAAGCTCCGCACCCCGGTCCTGCTGTGCGGCCCGATGTTCGGCCTGGCCACCTACCGGCACCGCTACTTTGAAACCGGCGGCGGTTTTCACATCGTGCAGCCCCGCCACCCCCGGCACGCCGCTCCGCAGGCCAAGATGGGCCGCCCCGTCCCGCCCGGACACTTCGGCCAGTTCATCGGCAACTTCTCCGGCGTCCCTCTCGCGCGCACCGTGATGGGCGTGCAGTGGATGAACCGCGACGGCATCCGCGAATGCATCCCCCCGGCCTACACCCAGCACATCGCCACCGCATTCCTCGCCTCCCGCCTGGAGGTGGCTGCATGAGTGACACTGTCACCGTCGCGGGCCTGGATACGGCCACCCTCGGCGACATGCTGAAGGTGGCCGGCTCCGACCGCTTCGACCGCTGGCAAGACCAGATCCACCGCACAGGCGGCTGCGCCGACCCCATTCACCTCACCGGCTGGTCCATTACCCAGGACCGCGCTACCGGCAAGACGCTGCGGCAGTACTCGACTGACACCGAGCCCGGCGGGCGGCTCCGCATCGCGTGCGGCAACCGTCGTGCCTCGCGCTGCCCGGCCTGTGCCTGGACCTACGCCGGAGACACCTACCATCTCATCCGCGCCGGACTCGTCGGCGACACCCGGCACGAGATCCCCGCCACCATCCGCCACCGGCCCCGCGTCTTTGCCACCCTCACCGCCCCCTCGTTCGGAGCCGTCCACAATCAGCCGACTCACGGTGCCTGCCGCTGCGGTACGGCTCACCGTGACGACGACCCGACGCTCGGCACTCCACTCGACCCCTACGCGTACGACTACGCCGCTGCCGTGCTCTTCAACAACCACGCCGGCGACCTATGGCACCGCTTCATCAACCGGCTACGCCGCGAACTCGCCGCCCGAGTCGGCATCACCCAGAAGGCATTCAAGGAAACCGCCCGCCTCTCCTACGGCAAGGTCGCGGAGTTCCAGAAGCGCGGTGCAGTCCACTTCCACGCTGTGATCCGCATCGACGGACCCGACGGGCCCGACACCCCGCCGCCATCTTGGGCAAGCACTGAACTGCTCACCCACGCGATCCAGTCCGCTGCCGCACACCCGTACGTCACCGTGTCCGTCCCGCCCGCCCCGGACGCTGGATACCTCGACGGCTGGCAACTGCGCTGGGGCCGACAGCTCGACGTACGGCCGATCAAGGCATTCGGAGACGGCTCCGAGATCACCGAGCAGGCTGTGGCCTCCTACGTCGCCAAGTACGCCACCAAAGCAGCCGAAAACACCGGCACCGTCGACCGGCGCATCGGCAACCGCGAAGCTGCCACCTTCCTCGGCCTGCCCGAACATCCCCGCCGGCTCATCGAAGCCTGCTTCGACCTCGCCCCCATCTACCCCGAACGCCGCCTGATCGCCTGGGCGCACATGCTCGGCTTCCGCGGCCATTTCAGCTCAAAATCCCGCCGCTACTCCACCACCCTCGGCACCCTGCGACAGATCCGAGCCGACTACCGCGCAGCCCAAGAACGCGAAGCCCACGGCCTCGACGGACGCGAACCCGACACCGTGCTCGTCCTCGCCTCCTGGCAATACGCCGGCCACGGCCACACCCCCGGCGAATCCGCCCTCGCAGCCACCATCGCCCGCGATCTCCAGCTCAACCGCGAAACCGCACGCGAAGCCCTACAAGACCAACCTGTTCCGGAAGGAGTGCACCCGTGAAAGACGAACTGATGACGGTTCCCGAGATCCTGAGCGAGCTCCGGCATGGGGAGTGTCTGATTAACGGTGGATCGCCCATCTATGTCAGGTTGGCTTGATCGCTGGCCTGGAGAAGTGGAACCACCAAGTGACTGACGCAACAACAGAGGCCCCTGAGATGCCTGCGGTCGAGGCCGTGGACACGGTCGACGATCAGCTGATCGGGATGCTGGTGGACCGGGCCCGGTTCGAGGGTCTGCAGTTGACCGGCGAGGGCGGGCTGCTGCAGCAACTCACCAAGCGGGTGCTGGAGTCCGCCCTGGAGGGCGAGATCACCGGCCACCTCGGCTATGAGAAGCACGATCCGGCCGGCCGTGACAGCGGCAACTCCCGCAACGGAACTCGCTCCAAGACTGTGCTCACCGACGTCGGCCCGGTCGAGATATCCGTGCCGCGTGACGTCGAGGGCAGCTTCGAGCCGCAGATCGTCAAGAAGCGGCAGCGACGGCTCACCGGCGTCGACGAGATGGTCTTGTCGCTCTCCGCAAAAGGGCTGACGCACGGCGAGATTTCGGCTCACCTGGCCGAGGTGTACGGCGCGAATGTGTCGAAGCAGACCATCACCACCATCACCGACAAGGTGATGGACGGCATGGCCGAATGGCAGTCTCGTCCGCTCGACCCCGTCTATCCCGTGGTGTTCGTGGACGCTATCAACGTGAAAATCCGCGATGGCCATGTGGCCAACAGGCCCATTTATGTGGCCTTGGCGGTGACCGCCGAAGGGACCCGCGACATTCTCGGGATCTGGGCCGGCGACGGAGGAGAGGGTGCCAAGCACTGGCTTTCCGTCTTCACGGAACTCAAGAACCGCGGAGTGCAGGATGTGCTGATGCTCGTCTGCGACGGGCTCAAGGGCCTGCCGGACGCCGTCGAGACGGTCTGGCCCCGCACGGTAGTTCAGACCTGCATCGTTCACCTTTTGCGCAACAGTTTCCGATACGTGGCCAGGCAGGACTGGGACAAGGTCGCCAAGGCCCTCAAGCCCGTATATACGGCGCCGAACGAAGCCGCAGCCACCGAGAGGTTCCTCGAGTTCAGCGACGCCTGGGGCACCAAGTGCCCGGCAGTCGTGAAGCTGTGGTCCGACGCCTGGGCCGAGTTCGTTCCCTTCCTCTCCTTCGACGTCGAAATCAGGAAGGTGATCTGCAGCACGAATGCCATCGAGAGCGTGAACGCTCGGATCCGCAAGGCCGTTCGCGCCCGCGGGCACTTCCCGAACGAGTCCGCGGCCCTCAAGTGCGTTTACATGGCGTTGATGTCACTCGACCCGACCGGCAAGGGCCGCAAACGCTGGACCATGCGCTGGAAGGCACCCTTGAATGCCTTCCAGATCGCCTTCGAAGGCCGACTCACCCCGGCCGTGAAGTAACCATCCGAACGGGCAAGATCAACCGTTAAATTGACACACCCCCGGCATGTCTCCCGACGAACCTTCTACCGGTGGCGGGAACTTGGGCAGGCGCCGAACGCATTCAAGCTGCCGAACGGCGAACTCCGGATATGGCGGAGCGACTACAACGCGTGGCTGCGTGAGCTGGAAGAGGCGGCGTGAAATCCCTCGACGTGAAGATCTGGGGTGTCCGTAAGCGACCCTCGAAGCGGCCCTCCTACGACGTCCGTTGGTCTGTCGCCGGCAATGTTTTCTCGGAATCGTTCCGCACAAAGGCGTTGGCTGACCACTATCGAGCCAAGCTCCTGCGTGCTGCACGAGAGGGCGAAGAGTTCGACGGGGAGACCGGTCTTCCTGCGTCGATGGCTGCGAAGCGGGCCGTCGTGACCTGGTACGCCTTCGGTTTGAGGTATCTGGCGATGAAATGGCCGCATGCTGCCCCCAACACGCGCGATGGGATGAATGAGGCTCTGACGTCCGTGACCTTGGCAATGCTGGATGACCGACCGGGGCGCCCAGCCGATGACGTGCTGAGAAGGGCTCTACGCAACTGGGCATTCGTCCTGCCCGGCCCTCAAGATCGGGAAGTGCCTGTTGATGTCGCCAATGCACTGCACTGGGTCGCCAAAGCCTCCCGCCCCCTGGACTGCCTCGCCGATCCGGTGACCGCCCGTGAGGTTCTTGATTCGTTCAAGATTCGCCTTGATGGCAAAACCGCTGCCGCGGAGACGGTGCGTCGGAAAAGGCGCACGTTCGTCAATTCCTTGCACTACGCCGTTGACTTGGGCGAGTTCCGGGAAAACCCCTTGGCCGCGGTGCGCTGGCAGAAGCCCAAGGTGTCCAGTGAGGTAGATCCTCGCGTGGTGGCCAATCCGCAACAAGCGCGCGCTTTGCTCCACGCTGTGTCCTACGTCGGCGGCTTTCGTCGTGCGCGCGGGCGGCGCCTGGTCGGACTCTTTGCCTGCATGTACTTCGCCGGCCTCCGCCCCGCGGAAGCTGTCGGCCTCGCGGAGCCTGATCTTGTTCTGCCTGGGCGGGGCTGGGGCTCTGCTCTCCTGCATCGCACACGCCCGAGCGTCGGCCGACAGTGGACCGATTCCGGCGAGACCCACGATGACCGCGGGCTCAAGAACCGTGCCGCTGAGGACGTCCGTCGCGTGCCGATCCCGCCGCAGCTCGTGGTGGTGCTTCGCGAACACCTCGACACCTTCGGTACTGCCGAGGACGGACGCCTGTTTTACAGCGAGCGTGGGGGAGTGGTGGCCTCCTCGACCTATTGGCGGGCATGGCAGGAAGCCCGGCTGCTCGCCCTCCCGCCGGCAGTGGCCGCCTCGCCGCTGGCTCGACGTCCATACGACCTGCGGCACTCCGCACTGTCGACGTGGCTCAACGCTGGCGTCGATCCGACTGAGGTGGCCGAGCGCGCGGGCAACAGTGTTGAGGTCCTGCTCGGTCGCTACGCGAAGTGCCTCGATGGTCGTCAGGAGGTGGCCAACCGCCGTATCGAGGATCTGTTGCGCGAGTACGACTGACTGATCGACCGCGCGCGTCGCTACGCTGGGCCCCCGGACCTGTCCGGGGGTCTTCGTCGTTTTGTGGGGACTGATCTGGGGAAACGCTCCAAGATCATGTCCACGAATAGTCCACAGACTCTGACATAGGGCCGCTCAGGGCGGCATACGGCTGCATACGCCTGTAGATACGCGAAGACCCCGGCCTCAGCGTTTCCGCTGGTGACGGGGTCTTTGGGCACCTCATACAAGGTGCCCCCGGCAGGATTCGAACCTGCGCACACGGCTCCGGAGGGCATGCCTCAAGTCGGTGGAGAAGCCCGGTTGACCTGCAAGTTCTCTGCAAGGAGTCCGCTCGTGCGCCGATCTCTATCGCATACCGTGCGCACGCCCGCGAAGCTGCGGGTCGAGTGCGCTCCCGCCGCTGGCGGGCAGTAGCAGTTGGGCCCGCAATGTCGGCTGTCGCGACTCAAGCGTCTCAACGCAGGTCAGGGGTGCGTGGCTGAGCTGCGCATCGCGACTCAGTATCTAAGATTCGCTCGTGGCAGAGATCACAGACGACCTGATCAAGCTGGAACGTTCCGCCGAGGAGGAGCGTGCGAAGCTCGCCGGCCTCGATGAGGAGGAACGCGCGGCGCAGTGGCAGCGGTGGTATGACGCTGCTGCCGACTTCCAGGCGGCCGTGACGGCCCACGCTGAGGCGACGGGGCAGCCGCGGCACGAGATTGAGCAGGTCGTGAAGAAGGCTGCCCGGCACTCCACGGAGGATCCTGTCCCGTAGCTGCTCGCCAGCGGTCAGTGCAGCTCCATCCGTGGAGGGGCAGCCCAACCCGTGGGTGAGTTCAAGTCCGTCCGTCAAATCATGAGATGGCGGACGGCAGGTGAGCGTAGAGTGAAAAGTACTGCTGCGTGGGGTCAGCAGAGGGAATTCTTCTGGTGGGTGAAGTTTTGTCCTTTATGACCGATGCTGAGCTGTGCCTAGGCCTTTCGCGGCACCTCTCCGCCTATCAAGTGAGTCCGGAGAAGGCTGCCCTCGAGCAGCTTGAGTACGCGGGCTGGACGTTGGATATGGCGTTCAGGCTAGAAGGCAGCACGACAAGTAGCGCCCGACGAGTTCAGGCGATCGGATTGGACGTCGGCGTCGGGGCTCGCAACCTCAAGGCTGTGCTTGCCACGATGGAAGGCCTCGGGTGGATATCCATCGAGCGTGACGACACTCAGAAGCCGGTGTCGATCACGGAACGAATACCCACCCGTGGTGATCTAATCTTGGCCGCGCCAGCACTGCTTCAGGCCGTCATGGTGACTCCCGTGGAGAGTGCAGCTCTAGCTTTGCTCAGAGCCACGGCACTGCAGCCGCTCCTGATTGAGGATGCACTCCAGGCAGCCGCAGGCGCGGACAGCGTTGACGGTAGCGATGAGTGCGTGGAATCCGCTTTGCGGCACCTGACTCATACCGGCCTGGTCCGGCGCGTCGTGGCTGCCGACGGGCGCGAAGTCCTCTACAACCCAAACATTTGGGTTCAGGGAGATTCGATCGCGCAGTCTGCCCTTCGAGCTGCTGACGCCAGAGCGACTCCAGAGGTGACAGCACTTCTCCAGGAGCTGGCTGAGAGCCCTGGAATGCCTGAAGAGCACGTCACCTCGACTGAACGAAAGTGGGTCGACTTTGCAGTATCGCAAAACCTGGTGCAGCGGTCGGTGGTTCAGACGTCGGATGGTGGAGTGGAGAGAGGGTTCCTTTTTACTCCGCACCTTGGGCGAGACCCTTTCGGTGGGACGATCGCGGACGTATCTGGACATGTTCGTCAGCTAGTTGGATCGATGATGTATGCGGCTACTTATGCTGAGTACAAACTCACCGCCCCAGAGCAGTTCTTGCGTTCTCTGATTAATCGAGGAGTGGCGGGTAACGCCTCTCCCATCGGGACCGATTATCCAATGCTGGAGAAGGCTGGTGTGGTGCGAGTTGTCGATGGGTATGGTGCGGGGAGATATAGCCTTCAGCTGTTGCAGCCCGAAGTTGCCCACGATGCACTGAAAATGCTCGACGCTCGTGAGGGAACTGGAGCTGAGAGTTCGGACATCGCGGCATTGCGGGCTCAGCGGGCGTATGTGCACGTTGAGAAAGAGCGTGCCCGCTTGGCCCTAACGGCGGGTGTAGACGAGGTGGAACAGGCAAGGCTTATCGCGGCCCTTCGAGAGGTGCCCGTGAAGCGTATGTTTGGTGGTCAAGGGTGACTTCTGAAGACTCACCTAAGAGTGCGTCGCCCAGATCGTCGGGCGGGGGAAATGAGCCCCGTCGCAGGTCTGGCCGTCCCGCGCGAGGGCGAACCGCGCCGGGGACGACGCCTTCCGAGACTGTCGGAGGCGAGCTTGAGCGCCGTGTAGCAAGGTTGGAGTTCGCTGAGGGGGCTCACGCGCGCCTGCGCGTTCCAGTGCCTGCAGAGGAAGCAGACGCTGGCCGTTCGGTACTTACTGACATAGATATCCTTTCCTTGGATGTCGATTCGCGCTTGCGTCTTTCACGGTCCAGCCTCGAATGTAAGAGTGGGAGAGGGCAGAGTGGCGAGCCGGATACCATTCTCTGGCTCGTTGGGTTCAAGCAGCTCCTAGATTTGGACCGCGTTACGCTCGTTCGGCAGATCGTAAGTCCGCGTGGTCAAAGCCTGGCGCGTAAGCTGGACGTCACTGTTATGGACGAAGCGATGGTCGCGCGCCGCGAGAAGGCCCACGCTTGGTTGCCCGCAAGGTTTGCGCACCTCGACGGCCCGGCTTGTCTGTCTGCGGAGTTGCGGACCACCGGCCAGCTCAAGGGATTGCCGGATATCCCTGCCGGGTTGGCCAGATTCCTCCGAGGCGACTCGCTGCTAGCGGAGTCACCGAATTTGCTTGCTGCAGTTCAGTCGCTGGGTGTGGCCGTTGGAAAGCAGGGAGTTCTACCTGAACCGGCCGCTGGAGTCCTTTCGGGGCATGCGCTGATTGCGGTCCTGCTGGCAGGAATTCAGGACGCCGGGCGCCTGGATACTTTCCCCGTAAGCTCTCTTCGCCGTCGCCTCGCGAGCGCGCTTACAGTAGGCGACCCTAGTGATGCTTACGTTCTGCCCATGCTGGAGAAAGCTGATGCGTTCTTCCGGTTCATCCAAGATCGCACCCACAAGGCCTACGTTGACGCGGGGGCGGAGCCGATCAGGGTGGACGTTCCTTCTTTGAGGGATGCGATAGCTTCACCCCCTTCCTACCTCGACTATTACCTCACTTTCGTTGAGCGACTGAGGGAGAATCCTCAAGTTGCGAGTGGGTTGCTGCAGACCGCGGAACTTACTTGCTTCGACGCTTTGCTGGGGGATGTCGCCTGGAAATCCGATTCCTTCTCTCACTTGTTCACCACGGAGCATAAGGGCCTCCTGTTGGTTGCCTTGCAATGTTTGGAAAACATTGCCGGAAAGTCGGTAGCTAATCCCCTGCGTGGTATTCATGACCTCCCTTTCAGGGGATCTGCTGGGAAGGTTCCCGACAGGCGAGAACCTTTTGATCAACCCACCCTTTACTGAAGAATCAAACACAGTTTGGGGCTGTGTGTTCAGCTATTTCCGTAGCATCTTTTTCGCGGACTTGGTGAGAGGGAACCGATTGCAGTGCTGAGCAGGCTGCCGTGACGCGAAGAGCGCTGACCGTAGTTCCTCCGCGCTGCACACTGGACACGCGTGCCCGTGCGGCCGGCCCGATACCGACCTCGGTCCAAAGCGCCGTGCAGGGGCAGCAATCCTGCGCGGGGGATCTGCCCCTTCGGGCATTGCCAGCGGAGACTGTCAAGTCATGCCGCTGAGCTGGCTACACGACGTTTGCTTGCGCCGGTTGTCGTTGAACCCGACTGAAGCTGTTGTGCGCTCGTTATGCACCTCCGGTGCGGCTAGGCTCCGGGATCACGGGCTCCCTGACCACGGGCTGAAGCGCCGAGAGAGCAAAGCGGCTACCTGGTGTTCCTGCGGGAAGGGGCGCTCAGAGTGGTCGATTCGGCGACACTTGCAGCCATGGATGCAGGGTTAGCAGCAGTGCTGGGTGCGGCGGTAGGGGCTCTCGGCACAGGTGCAGCGGCGGTGTTCACGTCGGTGTGGTCCGCTGGCGCACAGGCCAGACAGATGCATCACCAGATTCGCTTCGAGCATCTGCAGAGTAGGCGTGAGCCTCGCAGCAGGGCGTATGCAGAGGTTGTCGCACAGGTCCAGCGCCTGGGTAGGCAGCTTGACCTGGTCAACTACTCCTGTGGGGCTCAGATCGAAGCTGCTGAATCGCTCCCGCTGGAGTTCGACAAACTGGCTGACCTATGTGCCCGCGTGGCTGTGGAGGGCCCAGCCGCTGCAGCCGAACAGGCTCAAGTGGTGTTGACGCAGGGGAAGACGGCTCTGCGCGCCGCAACTGATGTAATCCTCGCCGCGACAGCCGGTGACGGGAGTCGGGAGCAGGCAGAGGCTTTTCGCCTGTCTTTTGATGCCACCGACGCTCTCGGTATTGAATTGAACCGCTTCATGGAAATTGCACGCGTGGCTCTAGACGATGAGTGAGGCTACTGGTCACCAGAACCGGCGGTCGTAGCCCGGTGCCGGCCCTTTGGGCGGCTCGGCGCTTCCCTGCTGAGCTGCCCTGATACGTTCCGCGCGATCGTGCGATTCTTGGCAGTGAGCAACGGAGAGACACGAGAGGAGCCCCAGTGCCGGAGGCCAGTCCGCGCGGAACCTACCTGGTGATCTCGGAGACCCTTCGAAAGGGAATCGAGGAGGGCGAGATCGTCGATGACTTGCCGTCCGAGGCTGACCTAGTACGTACGCACGGGGTCGGGCGCAACACGATTCGCAGGGCTCTCAAGACCCTGGAAGGCGAGGGTGTCCTGGAGTCCGCGCCTGGGGTGGGGTGGCGAGTTTCTCGGGGAGCTGACCGGCGCCCCCTCGTGGAACGCATGATCGCGGTAATCGAAGAGGACTCGCTCGTGATCGGGGATAGGTACCCGTCCGAGGCCAAACTCTGCGAGCGATTCGGGATGTCCCGCACTGCCGTGCGCCGTGGTCTTGCCCAGATGGAGGGAACCGGCTTGCTAGCTACTGTCCACGGTAAGGGGCGCACCGTTCGCGCTCTCCCGTCTTCCAAGGGGCGGCCGTAGCCTTGGCCGCCATGGGACTGACTGAGTGGGCGTACTCGCTCTCCGAATCGCTGCTGTCCGATCCGTTGCCGCGCAGGTGGGCACACTCCCTGGGGGTCGCTGAACGAGCCCGTTCCTTGGGCTCGATCCTGGGAGACGATGCGGAGCTGCTGGAAGCGGCTGCTGTGCTGCACGACATCGGATACTCGCCGCAAATCGCTGTTACTGGCTTCCACCCGCTTGATGGGGCTCGGTTCCTCCGGGACGAGGAGCGGGCAAGCGAGCGGGTGATCCGGCTCGTGGCGCATCACTCCTGTGCTCTCCTGGAGGCAGAGGAGCGGGGGCTCAGGCAAGAGCTGGAGACCGAGTTCGAGCTAGAGCGGCCCGACCTCGTTGACGCACTCCTCTTCTGCGACATGACGACCACTCCGGACGGCACGCACACCACATCGACCAAGCGGCTTGACGAGATCGTGCAGAGGTACGGCCCAGACACCATCGTCGGCCGCTTCATTCAACGTGCGGCGCCCGAGATCCACGGAGCCGTGGAACGAGTGAAGGGGCGCCTTGCTCAGGCCCCCGCTGGAGATCAGCCGATGTAAGGCTTCTGGCGAGAGCCGTCCAGTCCATGCTGGATACGCAGCCGCATGGACGGGTGAATATCTAGATCATCGAGGTTCGCTGGGTCGACCCAGCGAACCTCTTTGGATTCGCTACTTGTCCGCAGTGAACCGCCCGTTGGGTCGGCACGGAAGCAGATCGAGAACTGCTGCCGTACCTCGCCGTCGTCGTACGCGAGCACGTGCTGAGGGTCGGTGTAGAGACCCACGATGCTGGCAATCTCGACGTTGATCCCCGTCTCTTCTACGACTTCTCGCACGACGGTGTCACCGATTCGCTCGCCGATGTCGTGACCGCCGCCGGGCAGCGCCCACAGGTCGTTATCGGTCTTGTGGATGAGTAGGAGTTGCCCGGCATCGTTCAGGACGACTGCTGTAACCGAAGGGACCACGGAGTTGGCCTTGGGCGCGTTGGGGTCGCGGAAGTAGTCGATTCGGCTCATGCGTGAAGACCTCCGCGATCAGCAGGTGAGGTGATGGGCCTAGCTGACTCCCAGACCCGCTCGATGCTCTCAGCGTAGGCATCGAACAGTTCGCCGCCAGGCACGCGTTGGAGGTGCAGCACGGGAGCCATGTACGCGCCGACCCCGTAGAGGTGGCCGTTCGCGAGCATCTCGTCATCGGCTCGGTAGAGCGAGTTGTAGAGCGTCGTGCTGTGGAGGCGGAACTCAACTCCTGGCAGCCCAAAGAGCGGGCTGTAGTTGATGAGCGCGTTTCGAATCTTGCCTGCCATGGCGGGGCCGATCCCTTCATCCTCGCCACGCGCGGCGACGGCCGAACAGTCTGGGTCCCCGAGCATGAAGCGCACCGAGACGCCGGCCGCCGACTTCTCCTTGACGACCCGGTGGAACGTGGCGTCCTCAGTGAGCCAGAATCCTGAGTAGACGAGCACGTCGAAGGACTGCGTTGCCTGTGCGTAGAGCTGTGGCCACAAGCGATTCGGTACGACCGATCGGTGCGGGTAGAGCTTGATTAGCTCAGCGTTTCCGGCTTCGGTGACCTCAGCGGACGTCCGCTCTTCCGGCCACAGGTAGGAAACCTCGCATTGCAGGAGCGAGGCAGTCGCGTACTGGAAGCGTCGGTACGGCTTGCGGTTGGGCTCGCCAATCCAACGCTCAACCGTTTTTGCTGAGACGCCTAACCTCGCGGCCACTTTGTCGAGCGTCATCCCGCTCTCGACGATCGCGCCTCGGAGCCTCTCGTTCGGCATGTAGCGCACGCTCCCCTGACTGGGACGACTTGGGACGACTTCACCGTAGCGAAGTCGTCCACAAGTCGTACATGTGCGAGGTCGATCGTCTTCGGTTGCCAGGCCAATCTGTAGGTACATCGACGCGAAGGACTCGCGGAACTCCCAACAGCCGAAGGGCTTGACGGCGCGAACCTCCCTCTGCATGATGAGGAACACGTAATACATGTTCCTCATCTCGACAGTGCCCGCCTGAAGCGGTGGAGCCGAACGAATCGCAGTACCCGCACCAGCCGGAAGACCTGGGGGAGCGACTTCAGTCGCTCGCTGACGGGCTGGGAGCGGAACCGCCTTGAGAACTGAACAGTGTGCCGACCCAGCCGCCTGTACACGGGTGGTCGATGGGTTGAGGAGGTCAGTCCGCTCCACCTCTGCAAGAGAGCGGATGCGCACGGGTTCTGTCTCCGTGCGTGGAACAGCGCATTTCAACTTCCTCGCGGCCTGCTGGCCGCGCCGGTTGCCTCCTCCGCCCGTCCGGGCGCCCTACGGGGCGGCTCGTACGGGCGGGGCTGAGGGGAGCCGGGAGAGTCCCGAGCCCACGAAGGAGTCCGTGATGCCGAACAGGGAGACGCCTCCGGGTGAGTGCCCGCAGTGCTGGCAGCACGCCTATGACAAGAGCATCCATCGCGCCCTTGCTCCTGGCGAGGACTGCGCGCCGTGCATCAGCCACATGGTCAACGGCTGCCCCAACCGCGTGCCCAAGAAGAGCTGGTGGCGCTGACCGGTTGTCTGTGGTCCCGGCCTGCTGCCGGGGCCGCGGAGAGCCGGGGACAGCCCCGAGCCCTTCTCTGAGAGGACGCTCACCATGGACCAGCACCAGATCGACGACATCGCCGCCCGCATCACTACGGCCGCGGCGCAGTTCGCCCCGACCCACAAGCCGACGCCGGCGCAGAAGGCGGACGCCGCAGCGGTCCTGCACGGCATGCTCCGGGGGACCGAGACCTACGGCGTAACGTTCGCCGACTTCGACGCCGTCGCCGACTTTCCCCGCATGGCCATCCAGCTTGTGCAGCACCGCGACGCACCGCACTGAAGCCCGCGCCCCCTTCCCTCCCCGCCGGGGCGGTCGCCTCTCGCCAACGGACCGAGACCGCCCCGGCTCCCCCTTTCCTTCGAGGAGTTGCCCGATGGCTGCTGTTTTCGCTGCTGTGTTCGCCGCCCTGTACGTCGCCCACAGCGTGGGCGATCACTGGGTGCAGACCTCCTGCCAGTCCGCCCACAAGGGCCGCCCCGGATGGGTCGGCCGCCTCGCCGGCGCCCGCCACGTCGCCACCCTGACCGCCACCAAGCTCGTGCTGTTACTGCCGGTCCTGTGGCTGCTGGATCTTTCCGTGAGCGTGCCCGGCCTGGTCCTGGGTCTGGGCATCGACGCCGTCACGCACTGGTGGGCCGATCGCCGCAGCACTCTGGCGTGGCTGGCGAAGGTGACCGGCAAGGCCGAGTTCTACCGGCTCGGTTCCCCGCGCCCCGGCATGGGCGACAACCCGAGCCTGGGGACCGGCGCCTACGCCCTTGACCAGTCCTTCCACCACCTGTGGCTGCTCATCACCGCGCTCATCATCGCCACCGTCTGACCCCATTCTTCGCCGGGGTGGCCGCCCTCTCGCCAAAGACCGAGGCCACCCCACTTCCCCGTTCCTTCGAACCAGGAGTCACCCATGCGTAGCTACATCGGCACTCACCAGGTCGTCACGGCTGACGACTACCTCGAACTGGCCCTCGGCACCCCCCTTGAGCTGTGGCTCGGCATCGAGGACGAGAGCGAGGAGGAGCGCGCGGCCCGCCTGGACGCGGCCCGCGACATCCTCGCCCACCCCGACTACCGGGACCTGCCCGACGACGTGGCCCGCATCGCCGCTCAGGCGATCGAGACCCACGCCCCGGAGCTGTTCAACGTCATCCCCCTCACGCGCCCGACCGTCCGCCACCCGCACGCCCGGAAGGGGGCGGCGGCATGACGAACAACTCTCCTGCGCCTGAGGCCCTGTTGGACCATCAGGGCAATCCGCGGCCGTTCGTGCACATGCCGCTCACCTACGAGCAGGCCCGGTTGGGCATGGCCTTTCACGAGGCAGGGCACGCGGTGCTCGCCCTGGCCTACGGGATGCGCGTGCACAGCAGCGAGGTCATTGCCTGGGAGCCCGACGAGGGCGGCTGGGCGGTGACGGGCAACACCGCCTGGCAGGGCTGCGACACCTCGCCGTGGCACTTCGGCGCGATGTGCGCGGCCGGCCAGGTCACCCAGGTCAACTACCTGATGACTTATGGGCTGTGGACCCCGGAGCGGGCCTTGGGCTGCGCCGCGTTGCACGACCGGGAGCAGGCCATCGACGTGCTCGCCGCACACGGCGTGCGCATCGGACGCGGCCACGTTCCGGCCGGCGGGAAGTCTTGGGCGATGGTGCGCGGCCTCGCCCGCCGCAAGGCCACCCATCTGTGGCGCGAGATCCGCACCGTGGCGCACGCCATGGACGAAAACACCGTCCTGACCGGCGACCAGATCGCCGACATCACCGGACTGGCCAACGCCCGCGTCCCGGAGGTGACGGCATGAGCACGCGTCCCGCCAACCCGACTCCCCTCAGCGGCCTCCCGCTGGTCCTGATCGCCATCGGCATGGTGGCGCTCATCCTCGCCACGACGATGTCGCCGGTGACCGGCGGGCACGGATGGCGCTGGGTGACCGTGGGCGGCAGCGTCGTGCAGTTCACCGGCTGGGTGCTGCTCGGCCGGCGGATGCACCGCCAGCGGGGCGGTGCCCGATGAGGTTCGCGACCATGACGCCGCAGCAGATCCATGGTGCGGAGCGGACGTTGGCCGTCGGCACCTGGTCCATCACCTTCGGCGCGGTGCTCTTCTCGGTCCTGACCGTGACGCCGCTCGTGCGGGCGGTGACCCCCGAGGGCTGGGACTGGACGGCCCCGATCCTGCCTCTGGTCGTCGATGCGGCCGTGGTCATCGTGGTCCGTCTGGACTCGACCGTCGCCCGCCTGGGTGGCAGTGCCGGACGGTGGCCGACGGCGCTGCGCTGGCTGACCGGAATCATGACCCTCGCCCTCAACGTCGGCGACTCCGCCCTGCACGGCAACTTGGTCGGCGTGGCCGTTCACGCGGTCGCGCCGACACTGCTCATCGTCACGGCGGAAGCCGGCCTCGCCTACCGGCGCGCGATCTCCGCAGCACTGGAACGCATCGACCGTGAACGGGCCGAGCAGTCCGAGCGTGAACGCCTGGAGCGGCAGGCCCGTGAACGGGTCGCCCGCGAGGAGCGTGAACGCGAACGCGAGGCCCGTGAACGCCGTGAGCGCGAGGCACGCGAGCACGCTGAACGGCTCGAAGCGCAACGAGCCGAGCGAGTTGCCGCAGAGCGCCGTGAGCAGCGCGAACACGAGGAACGCCTACGCCACGAGGAAGCCGAGCGGCAGGAACGGGAGCGGCGCGAGCAGCGCCAGTACGAACAAGAACGCGAGGACCGCGAGCAGGCCGAGCGCGAGCGGCGTGAACAGCAAGAGCGGGCCGCCCGTGAACAGCGTGAACGTCAGAGCCGTGAACGGGCAGAGGCTGCCGCTCGTGAACGCGCCGCGCGGCCCAAGGCCACCGTGCAGGCGCGGGCGGTGAACACCGCCGCGGTGGCGAAGATGAACGAGGCCGACGCGCTCGCCGCTGTCCGTGCCGGGCACGGCGCGGGCGACTCCGTGCGCACCATCGCGGATCGCACCGGCTGGTCGGTCGGCTGGGTCAACGCCCGGATGCAGGACCTCCGTGACGACGGTCAGGCGGCGGCGTGATGGGCACCGCCTACGCCAAGTGCTACGACCCCAGCGGCGCCCGCTACGGCATCCCCACCTACCCGTGGCGCTACGCCCCGGACGACCTGGCCACCCGCCGGCAGTTGCGGGCGCAGGGGCTGCGTCCGGGCGGTCAGCCGATAGCGGCGCAGGTGATGATCCGCCAGCGCGGCCGGAAGTCCGGCGCGAAGGTCGCCTACCTCTACCGCCTGGACAAGGCGCTGCCGGTGCGGCCGATGACCTCGCGCAAGTGGGGCGCGCTCGCGCTGGCGATGCTCGCCCGCCGCACCTGCCCGATCTGCCAGGTGACCTACAGCTACTGCCTGCCCACCTCGCTCGGCATGTGCCTGGTGTGCCACGACGCACAGCCCTGGAACACCGCCTGACCTGCACCGACTTTGCTCAGCGGGGTCCGGACGGCTCGCCTGCCAAAGCGCCGTCCGAGCCCCTTCCAACCCGCTCGACATGAGGGAGCAGATCCATCGTGACCGACGTCAACGTGTCCGGGCCTCCCGTAGAGGCGCCGGACCAGGAGACCGAGAACACCGCGCGGGTGCTGCCGTTCCTGCGCAAGGGAAACGCCCCCGCCCCGGAAGCAGCGACCGTGCTCGCTCCGGGCGAGGTGAAGCCGGGTGAGTGGGAGGCCGAACTCCCCGACACCGACGACCCCGAGGCCGAGGGCCTGACCGACGGCGCGGCGGTCGACCCGCCGCGCGAGGTCTACCCGCCGACCGCGGCGGAGTGGATGGAGGCCAAGGACAAGGCGCGTCTGCCTGTCCTGCCGGACTGGGTCAAGTTGCCCGACCAGCGCACCGCCGTGCGCAAGTGGGCGGTGCGGCACTACTCCACGCTGCTCGGCTACCACGCGGTGCGCCTGCCGACCATCTACACCCCCAAGATCCTGTGGTACTCGCCGCGCGGCGCCTGGCGCTGGTCAACGGCCATCGGCCGCTGGGTGTTCGACGCCGAGGGCAAGCCGCTGCGGCTGGCCTCGGTCGCCAACGAGGACGCCGGGGAGTACCTGCGCCTGTCCCACCAGCGCAACGACCGCGTGCGGCTGCGGAGCATCACGGCCGCGCTCGGCACGGTCATCGGGCTGACCGCGGCCCTGGTCCTGTACGTGATGGCGCCCTCCTGGCTGCTCCTGCTGTCGGTCGCCTCGCTGACCACGGCGCTGGCTGCGGTGGGGGCGCCGGCGGACCGGCCGCTCATCGACCGGGCCAAGGTGACCTTCCGCAAGCGCCGGCTGTCCTCGGACATCGTCATCCGCGCCCACGAAGCGGCCAAGCTGACCGGCAAGGACCAGAACATCGCCTTCCCCCGGCCCATCGGCCGCGACGGCGACGGCTGGCGCGTCGTCGTCGACCTCCCCTACGGCAAGACGTTCGAGGACGCGGTCAAGGCCCACGCCCGCCTGGCATCAGGCATGGACATCGCCCCCACCCAGCTCTTCCTGGACAAGGACGAGACCAGCGCACGGCGGGTGTCCTACTGGATCGCCGACCGCGACCCGCTCGCCGTCCCCTCGGGCAAGTCGCCGCTGCTGGGGGCGACTCGGGTGGACTTCTGGAAGCCGTTCCCGTGGGGTGTGGACGAGCGCGGCAACCCGGTGATGGCGTCCATGCTGTGGCTGTCGCTGCTGGTGGGCGCGGTGCCGCGGCAGGGCAAGACGTTCTCCGCCCGCACCATCGCGCTCGCCGCGGCGCTCGATCCGCACGTGCGCCTCATCGTGTTCGACGGGAAGGCGTCGCCGGACTGGCGTTCCTTCACCAAGGTCGCCCACCGGATCGGGTTCGGCATCGTGCCCCGCGACGGCTTCGATCCGGTCGAGCACCTGGTCAGCGCGTTGATGGAGCTGAAAGCGGATGTGGAGGACCGCTACCACCGGCTCTCCGAACTGCCCCTGCACATCTGCCCGGAGGGCAAGCTCACCCCCGAGATCAGCCGGGACAAGAAGCTGAACATGCCCCTGACGCTGGTGGTGGTGGACGAGGTGCAGGAGTACTTGCAGCACCCCACCCACGGCAAGACCATCCTTGACCTGCTGGTCTACCTCGCCCGGGTTGCGCCGGCGGTCGGCGTCTCGGTCATGAACTCCACCCAGAAGCCCGACGACACCGCCTGCCCCTCCGTGCTGCGCGACCAGCACCAGGCCCGCTTCTCCCTGCGGGTCGGCTCTTGGCAGGTCTCCGACGTGGTGCTCGGTGCCGGGTCCTACTCCGAGGGCCTGGACGCCTCCAAGCTCCTGAAGTCCCACAAGGGTGTGGGCCTGCTCAAGGGCATGTCCGACGATTCGGGGATCGTGCGCACCTACCTGGCCAACGGCCGTGACGCGGAAACGGTGCTGGATCGTGCCCGCGCGCTGCGTGAGGACCAGGGCACCCTGTCCGGCGACGCAGCCGGCGAACAGCGCACCACCCGCAGCGCGGACGCGATCCTCGACGACACGGCCGCGGTCCTGGGTCGCAGCGAGGACAAGGTGTGGTCGGAGACCATCGTCGACCGCCTCGCCCAGTACAGCCCCGACGTCTACGGCGAGTGGGCCGGCCTGGAGGGCCGCGCCAAGGCCGACCAGCTGGCGGCCGCGCTCAAGCCGTATGGCATCAAGACGGACCAGGTGTGGGGCAAGACCGAGTCCGGCAAGGGCGCCAACCGGCGCGGCATCGAGCGTCAGCACATCATCGACGCCGTCACACACCGTAATAAGAAGCGGGCCGACGGCTGACCCGTCACGGTCGCTAGGTCTAGCAAGCCCCGTCGCTAGACCTAGCGACCTCGCTAGCGACCCAAACCGCACCTGATCAGGTCGCTAGCACCTAGCGGCCCACCTGCACAAATCCCTGAAACCCGCCCGAGAGGCCCTGTGATGACCCTCAGCCTGCTCGCTAGCGCCTGCCTCCTGCTCCTCACCCTCAGTTACAGCCTGGTGTGCTGGGTGAAGCCGTTCGGCCGCTGCCGCAAGTGCGACGGCCTCGGCCACCTCATCAAGTTCAACCGCCGCGGCAAGGCCAAGAAGGCCCGCGTCTGCCGCCGCTGCCACGGCCACGGCATTCGGATACGCCGCGGACGCCACTGGTACAACCTCGCCCGCCGCACCCACCGCGCCGGCACCCGCTGACCCACCCCCGCCCTGCTCTGCCCCGACTCAGCCAAGGAGTTCGCCTGATGGCGCTCACCGACAAGGACCCCTACAACGCCCGCGAGGCCGCCCGCATCGTCCTGCTCGCCGCCCGCGCGGCCCACAAGGAATCCCGCGGCAAGTCACCCAAGCGCGTCCTGCAGCAGGCCGCCCGCATCCGCGAACTCGCCCAGGAACGCGAGGACGCCAAGGCCGCCGCCCGCGCCGAAGCCCGCAAGAAGCGCCACACCCGCTGACGACCGATGCCCACTATCCGACTCCCGGAAGGGGGCCCGCCATGGCCCTGACCATCTCCCTGGTGCTGCTCTTCGGTGTCCTGCTCCTGCTGCTCCTGCGCTTCAAGGCGCTGGGCATCGGTGCCGCCGTCATCGCCGTGCTCTTCGGCTTCTACCTCGCCGACACCGGCGCCCGCACCACCATCAACACGCTCGTGTCCGCCGTCGCCAACGTCGTGCAGGACAGCGGCAAGTAGCAAGTAGGAGGAACGGCCGTGAACGAACAGATAATCGCCCGCCACTGGCTGGCCGTCATCGCCCCCAAGGCCGCGCCAGTGCTGGCCACCTCCACCGTGCTGATCCTGGCCCGCATCTGGAACGCCAACGGCGCGCAGCACTCCATCGGCAACGCGGTCCTGATGGCCGCGCTCGCCCTCGCCGCCGCCGCGGCCGGCGCGTGCGCCTCCGTCGGCGCCGCCGGCGACCGCGTCATTGCCGGAACCGCATTCGCCGCCTCCGGAGCGCTCGCCTTCACCGGCATCGCCGGATACGCCGACGGCCTGTCTCTGCCGCTCCTGCTGTGGGTGCTGGCCACGACCGCCGCCTACGGGCTCGCCGTCCGCTACTGGCGCACCGACCGCCGCGACCGCCTCACCTTCGAGCGGCACACCAGCGGGCGCCGCGAGGAGCACGCCCACGTGGAACGCGTCGAAGCCCTGCGAGCGGGGGCGCAGATCGAATCCGCCCGCGCCGGCGCCCAGTACGCCGAGCAGCTGGCCACCGCGCTGCTCACCCGCGCCGCCCTGCCCGGCTACGACCCCGCCGCACTCACCCGCGCGGGACTGCCCGAACTGCCCACCGCCACCGAGCACGATCACTGACCCCGGAACGGAGACACGCGTCATGAGCGCCATCACGCCCGCCCACCTCGCGGACCAGGCCGCCGAAGCCATCCGCAACCTCAACCACGCCACCCAGAGCAGCAAGGGTGAGCTGACCTACCCCAGCGACGCGCACGAGATCGTCGGCCCGCTCAACCGCCTCGCCGACCGCCTGCCGCAGAGCTTCGATCAGATCTCCGAATTCCTCGACGCCCTCGCCGAGACCAGCGCCGTCACCGCCGACCACGGCACGGCCGAGGACCACATCGGCGAGGCCCGATCCGCCCTCGCCTCCTGCGCCCTGATCGCGCAGACCCTCGCCGAACACCTCGAACGCGCGCACACCGCGCTCGCCCCGCTCGGCTACGACACCGCCAAGGAAGAGCCGCACACCGAGGCATGAATACGCCCGAGGCGGTCGCCCTCTCGCCAAAGACCGCGACCGCCCCGGCTCTCCGTCCCTTCGAGAGAAACAGGAGACCCCCAGCATGACTCAAACGACTCTCATCCGGCGAGAGCGCCCGCGACGGCGCCTGTTGGACCTGTATGCCTGCGCCGGCGGCGCCGGCATGGGCTACGCCCGTGCCGGGTTCGCCGTCGATGGTGTCGACATCGTCGACCGGCCCAACTACCCCTTCCCGCTCCACCGGGGCGACGCGCTCGAACGACTCGCCGCGCTGATCTCCTCCGGGCAAATCGAGCAGTACGCGTTCGTGCACGCCTCCTGCCCCTGCCAGGCAGGATGCGCGCTGACCGTGGGCACCAACCAGTCGCAGGGCTGGGGTGGCACGCATGCCGATCTGGTGGCGCCCACCCGTGAACTGCTCGACCAGACCGGCCTGCCCTACGTGATCGAGCAGCCCAACGGGCGCGCGAAGATCCGCAAAGATCTCACGCTGTGCGGGGAGATGTTCGGCCTCGGGGTGATCCGTCACCGCAACTTCGAGTTGGGCGGCTGGAGCATCGCGCAGCCCGCGCACGTCCCGCACCGGGGGCGGGTGCGCGGCTACCGGCACGGCCGCTTCTACGACGGCCCGTACGTGGCCGCCTACGGCAACGGCAAACCCTCAGTCTCGGAGCTTCAGGCCGCGATGGGCATCGACTGGACCAACGTCCGCGAGGAGCTGACTGAGGCCATCCCGCCGCCCTACAGCGAGTACATCGGCCGCGAGTTCCTTGCCACCCGCGTGCTGGGGGTGGCGGCGTGAGCGAGATCCTGCTGAACGCAGCCCTGGAAGCAGCTGTGCGCGGCTGGCACGTCTTCCCGCTCCGCCCCGGCACCAAGCGCCCCGCCCTGCACGGCGAAGCCTCCTGCCCCCGCACCGGACCGTGCACCGGCGGACACCAGAAGTGGGAGCAGCGTGCCACCACCGACGCCGACCGCATCCGCGCCACCTGGTCGCACGGCACGTTCAACGTCGGAATCGCCACCGGCCCCTCCGGGCTGCTGGTCGTCGACCTCGACATGCCCAAGACCAACAGCAATGGGGACACGCCTTGCGGCGTGACGACCTTCACGGCGCTCTGCGAGCGCACCGGTCACCCCGTCCCTGACACCTGCCGGACGCGGACCGCGAGCGGCGGACAGCATCTGTACTTCCGTGCACCGGCGGACGTGCGGCTGCCCAACACCGCAGGAAGCATCGCCCCGTTGGTCGACACCCGAGCCTGGGGCGGATACGTCGTCGCTGCGGGCAGCATCACCCCGACGGGACCGTACGAGGCGCTGTGCGGCTCTGAGGTGCTCCCGCTGCCCCGATGGCTGCTGAGCATCCTGAAGCCGACACCCAAGCCCGCACAGGCGCCTCCAAGGCCCGTAGCGGGGCAAACCAGCCGATATGCTGCCGTGGCATTCGCCGCTGAGGTACAGAACGTCGCCACTGCCGCCGACGGGACCCGTAACGCGACGCTGCTGCGAGCCGCCCGCGCTCTGGGGAGGTTCATCGCGTCCGGCGACCTCACCCGCATCGGGGTCGAGGAGGCTCTTAGAGGGGCGGCGGGGGCCAACGCCACGCAGTCACAGCGCTACTACGACGACGTGATCCGTCGCGCGCTGGACTGGTCCATCACGCACAACTCGGCTCGGGGCAGGGCCGCATGACCACCCCCTCCCGCTCTAAGAGCCTTTCCGAGCCGACCGCGGGCCCGCTCGCCGCTCCACAGGCTGTGGATGCGGCGGCCGAGGGCGAGCCGAAGGGCGTCGCCGAAGGCGTCCCCATTGCCGTTCGCTCTGACCCCCCACGCGGCGACGGACGGTATCCCGTGGCGTGGCTCCACATCGTCGCGCCGCGCGGTGCCGTGCCCACCGCCACCTCGAAATGCCATTGCGGCAGGGACCGCAGCGCCGTCGGCAAGGCGCGCGTCCTGGCCCTGATCGAGGACCACGCCGCTCATCGCGACCACTGCCCGCTCCGCACTTCCCAGGAAGGGAGGACGGCCGCATGACCGCCGAAGAACTCCCCGCCCCCTCCAACCCGATGGCCGTCGCCCGCCGGATCATCCCCGACTGGCAGGACCAGAATGGCAACCTGTTGTGCCGGCGCTGGCGCGGCTCCTGGATGCGCTGGACCGGTACGAACTGGCGCGAGCTGGATGAGCACCAGATGCGCGCGTCCATGTACAAGCGGCTGGAGCACGCCACGTTCAAGGGCGGCGCAGACCGCGAGGGACAGCCGGAAATCCGCGACTGGGCACCCACCAAACAGAAGATCAGCAATCTTCTCGATGCACTCGGAGCCATCACGCTGCTGCCCACCGAGGCGGACGCACCGTCCTGGATCGAGAGGAACGCGCACAGCGGCGACCGCAGCCCGATCGTGGCCTTCCAGAACGGGTTGCTGCGCATCCGGGACCGGGCGCTGCTGCCGCACACACCGGGCTTCTTCAACCTGGTCTCGGTCCCCTTCGCCTACGACCCGCAGGCGAAGGCCCCGCACTGGGAACAGTTCCTGCGACAGATCTGGCCGCAGGATCCGGCCGCCATCGAAGCTCTGCAGGAGTGGTTCGGCTACATCCTGTCCGGCCGCACCGACCAGCAAAAGATCCTCCTGATCAAAGGTCCGTCACGCTCCGGGAAGGGCACCATCGCCCGTGTCCTCAAAGAGCTGGTCGGACGGGAGAACCTCGCCGGACCGACCCTCGCGGGGCTGGGCAGCAACTTCGGCCTGTCGTCCCTGATCGGCAAACCGCTCGCGGTCATCTCCGATGCCCGCCTGTCCGGCAAGGACGGCGGGCAGGTCGTCGAACGACTGCTGACCATCTCCGGGGAAGACACCATCGACATCGACCGGAAGTTCCGCGAGCCATGGACCGGAAAGCTGCCCACCCGGCTGATGGTGCTGACCAACGAGCTGCCGAACTTCGGGGACTCCTCCGGGGTCATCGCCCGCCGCTTCGTCGTGCTGAGCATGACCCTCTCCTGGCTCGGCAAGGAAGACACCGCCCTGACCGACAAGCTCGCCGAGGAGATGCCCGGCATCCTCAACTGGGCCCTGGACGGCCTCGCCCGCCTCGAACGGGGCGGACGCATCACCGAACCGGCGTCCTCGCGCGAATCGGTCGTCATCATGCAGGACACCGCCTCACCGACCAGCGCGTTCGTCCGCGAGTGCTGCACGACCGGGGCCGACGCCACGGTGCCGGTCGACACCCTGTGGGCGGTCTGGCGGGAGTGGGCCGAGGACAACGGCGTACGCGCCGTCGGCACCAAGCAGATGTTCGGCCGCAACCTGCAATCCGTCGTTCCCCAGCTCCACCGAGCCCGCCCCCGAGACCAGTACGGCCGGCAGGTCCCCACCTACACCGGGATCACGCTCAACCTGTCCGACCCCCAGTCCGCCGGGGCGCGGATCAACCGGCAGCCCACCCGTATGGATCTTTCCTGAGTCGCTTGAGTCGCGACACAGAGCAATGCGGGCTCAACACGGTCAGGCCCGTGTCGCTCCAGCCCGGCCCACGGTTGCGGCCGGGCTGGCGCTCTTCCGGTTCCCCGCTCTTCAGCCCAGGAGAAGCTGTGGCCAAGCCCAGAGACGAGATGCTGACCATCCCTGACGTCATCGAAGAAATCGGCGTACCGCGAGCGACCTTCTACCGCTGGCGGCAGTACAAGAAGGGCCCGAAGTCCATCAAGCTCCCGAACGGCGCGGTGCGAATCCGCCGGTCCGAACTGAGTCGGTGGCTCCAGACGCTGGAGGAGAGCGCGTGACCCAGGGCACCGACAGCGGGGCCGGACGGAACAACCGGCCGGCCCCGCAGGGGTTCTCGCTCAACGTGCGCCTGTGGAAGGTCAGCAAGGCGCAGAGCAAGAGCCGTCCGTATCAGCTCCGTTGGAAAGTCGGAGGGAAGGTCAGCAGCGCCACCTTCGCCACGATGGCCCTCGCGGAGAGCCGCAGGTCCGAACTGTGGCAGGCCATGCGCCGTGGCGAGGCATTCCGCATCACAGACGGTCTACCCGAATCCGAGGTGCGGGCAGCGTCTGCCGCGGAGGAGGCCCGTGAGGAACTGCCCTGGTTCGCGTTCTGCCGCGAGTACATGGCGATGCGCTGGCCGACTGCCGCAGCTAAGACCCGTGAGGGAATCGCCGACGGCCTCGCCGCGGTAACGCTGGCTCTGGTGGAGCAAGAGCAAGAGACGCCATCGCCGGAAGAGCTGCGCCTCGCCTTCCGGTGGTCGGTCATCCCCAAGAATGCCGAACTCGACCCGCCGCAGGAGCTCGAAGACGCCTACGAGTGGATTCGTGGGAAGTCGCTTCTCGTCTCCTCACTCGAAGACCCGAAGATCCTGCGCGATGTCCAGTACCGCATTTCCTTCAAGCTGGACGGCAGCCCAGCAGCGGGGGAGACCTCCCGCCGCCGCCGGCGCGCGCTCAATACCGCGGTGGAGTACGCCATCGAACGCAAGCTCCTCACGAGGAACCCTCTCGCCATGATTAAGAAGGTGAAGAGCGCGGCATCCGATCGTGTCGATCCTCGGGTTCTCGTGAACAAGACCCAGGCTGCCCAGCTTCTCGCTGGGGTCTCGTACGTCGGAACGTGGGATCGCAAGAAGGGCCGGCGCCTGGTGGGCTTCTACGCGGTTATGTACTTCGCGGGGCTACGGCCGAGCGAGGCCGTGGGCCTCAACAAGGCTGACTGCTTCCTCCCGGAGGCGGGGTGGGGTGTCCTGACACTCCGGGACACACATCCCGTGTCAGGCAAGCAATGGACCGATAGCGGAGAGCGCCACGACAAACGCGGCCTGAAGTCGAGGGAGGCCAAGGAAGATCGGCCGGTCCCAATCCCCCCACCGCTCGTGGTGATGCTCCGCGCCCATCTGAAGGAGTTCGGTACGGCCCAGGACGGGCGACTCTTCACGAATGAGCGGGGCGGTCTGGTGGGCAGCAGTACCTATTGGCGCGTGTGGCGGGACGCTCGTGAGTACGCGCTATCGCCGGACCTTCAGGCGTCAATCCTCGGCGGGCGGCCTTACGACCTGCGACACACTTGCATCACGACGTGGTTAAACGCTGGCGTGCCAGTGGCTGAGGTCGCCCGCCGCGTCGGCAACTCGCCTGAGGTGATCCATCGGGTGTACGAGGGATGTATTTACGGTCAGGAAGAGGCCATGAATAAGAAGATAGATAAGGAACTGGGATGGGATACCTGAACTAGCCTGGCGATGCGGCCTGGACAGCGAGTTGTCTGGGCTGCATCCTCAGCCAAGGGATTCGGCTAGATTTCGTATCCCTTCGAATAGTTCATCATAGGTGAGAATTTTTAGGTCCCTGAAGGAGGAGCGGTAAAGTTCAAATGACCTGCGCTGGTTTTCGTTAGTGCATTCTTCTGTCAAGTTACCGATGACTATTACGCTCATAGGGTGCGTCGCTCGAAGGCCCGGAGTTTCAAAAGTTAACCCCGGTAGGTTGGAAACCAGGCTATGTCGGTACTCCAAAACCTGAACGGTTGATCCTGCTAGTTCCCCGGATGGCGCGTAGACGTTACCCCTGTATCTTTGCGAGCCGAGAAGCTTCGTCTTTGGTGTCTTGATTTCAACTAGGGCGACATTCCCGCCATGCTGAGCAAGGAAGTCCAGCACATTGCCGCCTGTGTTATCGACCGACTTTCCTCCAACGTAGCACTTGCTGCGAAGGTTGTAGGCTTTGCCTTCGAGAGTCAGACAGAACGCCTCCGGATGATCGATGAATAGCTGCTGCCAGTATTCTTCGCTTCCGTTCTCTCGGCTTTCTTCCCAGATTTCGACAAGGTTGGTTAAGCGGTTTGACGCTGATTTCTTAGGTGTTTCCGGGCCTCCAGTATTACGGCGCGATTGGGTCAGTTGTGATTCTGGTTGAGTGAGGGCATTTTTTACCCTCGCTAGATGCGCATCGCGCATCTTGGTAAGGACTTCAACGGAGTATGTCTCGGGCTCCATGTCGACGTGTTCGTGATGGGTTGGGCAAAGGACGATAATGTTGTTCAGACTGTAAACTTCGGAGATGGGCTTGGTGCTGGAATAGCGCTGACTGCCTGGTGCCACGGATGAGATGTGGGCAAGCTCTAGAAGCGGCACTCCGTCGTCGAGAGCGGGCGTATGGCAACCAGGGAAGGCACACCTACCTCCGGTGAGCCCGAACGCAGCTTTGATGACTGAAGTACGTATAGCTCCACGGGAATTATCCACCGGTCAATCCTGCCGCAGCGTGGGGATCGATGCTGGCGCTTCTTGCCGATTGACTCCACGCCTGGCGCGCACGAAGCGCGAAGGAGGACTCTGGTGATGGCGCCCGGTCCAGGTGCTCGCACTGCCCCGCAGCTTGGCTGACCCGCTGGACATGCCCTATCGCAGGTCTATCGCGATCAGCGCGCAACAACGACAAAGAGCGGGACCCAGTGAGACTGGATCCCGCTCTCCATGCTTGGCATCTGCGCTGGTCAACCGCATCATCGTGCTGGTTGAAGCGAGGTGCCCCCGGCAGGATTCGAACCTGCGCACACGGCTCCGGAGGCCGTTGCTCTATCCCCTGAGCTACGGGGGCGTATCGGCGCGGCTTGCGCGGCGACGTGTAGAACCCTACCAGCTCCGAACGGCTCCCCATGAACAGGTATTTCCGCACTCCATGGCTGTGGGGGCCGCCGCATCCGCACCCTGCGTCCCAGGGGTCACCCTCGGCTTCGCCGCCTGTTCCGTCGGGCGCTACCCCGCACGGGGCGGAAGTGGGGAAAACCCGGACGCGGCGGCGGGCGCGGACCTACTCTCGAGTTGTGTCAGGCGTGTCAGGCCGCGTGCTTGTTGTGGACGACAACAAGGTCATCCGGCAGCTGATCAGGGTCAACCTCGAGCTGGAGGGCTTCGAGGTCGTGACCGCGGCCGATGGTGCCGAATGCCTGGATGTGGTGAACCAGGTCAGACCCGATGTCGTCACGCTCGACGTGGTGATGCCCCGCCTCGACGGGCTGCGTACCGCCGCTCGGCTGCGCTCCGATCCGAGGACCCGGCATCTGCCCCTCGTCATCGTCAGTGCCTGCACCCAGTACGAGGTGGAGAGCGGGCTTGAGGTCGGGGTGGACGCCTTCCTTGCCAAGCCCTTTGAACCCTCCGAACTGCTGGGAATCGTACGGCAGTTGATGGAGAGTGGTAGTGGCGGGGGTGCGCTCAGTGGTGAGCGTGGAGCCGCCGGTGCCGCCGGAGAAGCCGAGCGCGCCGGTCGCCCCGGCGGCTGAGCCTCACCCTTGACCCCCGTGGCTGCCTCCGGCTCCCCCCACCGTCCACATCCCGGACCATCGGGGAAACCAGGTCGCGTCCCCACCCCCCTCCTCCCATACGCTTGACCCGTGACCCCCGTCGAGCTCTCCCGCACCGTGCTGCGCGCCATGCGTCGTGCCGTCGATGACGGCGAGCTCAGCGGCCTCGGCGAGCTGAGTGATCTCGGCGAGCTCGGCGGTGGCGAGAGGGCTGGCGCTGGCCGTACCCCCTGGCGGGTCGTCGTCGAGCGGCCTCGGCCCGGTGGGTGTGGGGACTACGCCACCAACGTCGCCCTGCAGGTCGCCCGCGCCGCCGGGCGGTCGCCCCGGCAGGTGGCCGAAGTGCTCTCCCCGCGACTCGCCGGGGAGCCCGGCATCGCGGCCATCGACATCACGGGGCCCGGTTTCCTCAACATCACCCTGGACCGCGGCACCGACACCGCCAGCCACCTCGGGAGCAGCGGCAGTGCCGCCCTCGTGCGTGACGTACTGGAGCGCGGCGCCCGTTACGGGCACGTTGGCCCCGAGACCGCGGACGCCCCCCGCGCGCCCCTCGCACTCCACACCCTCCGCTTCCCGCGCGAGCCCCGCGCCGCCGTCCTCGCCGACTCCCTCCGCCGCATCCTCCGCTCCCAGGGCACCCTCGTCCGCCTCACCTGCGACGAAGCCCCGGACCCCCGCTGGGCGGCAGCCGGCCTCGACGTACACGTCGACAGCTACGGGACCCCACCAGAGGACGCGGACGCGGACGCAGACGCAGACGCAGACGTGGACGTGGACGTGGACGTGGACGTGGAGATCATCCGGCCCGTCCCCGTCCCCGTCCCAGCCGCCGCCCCCGACCCCCTCCTCCCCCTCGGCCCCGACGCCGCCCGCTGGGCCCTGCTGTACCCCGCTGCCCACGACCGGCCCCGCATCAGCGACGAGCACCTGGTCCAGCGCGCGAGCAACCCCCTCTTCCGGGTGCGGTACGCCTACTCCCGCACCCGCGCCCTCACCCGCAACGCCGCAGCCCTCGGTTTCACCAGCGCCCCCGGTGACGTAGCCGGCCTCGCCGGCCCCATACCCCCGACCGGTCGGCCCCTCCTCGACGCCCTGGCCGACCACCCCCGCATCCTCGCCGCAGCCGCCCGTCATCGTGCGCCCGACCGGCTTGCCCGGCATCTCGTCGTCGTCGCTGATGCCTTCCTCGCCTTTCAGCCCGCCGTTCTTCCGCTCGGTGACGAGAAACCCTCGGCCGCCCACCGTGCCCGGCTCGCCCTCGCCGAAGCCGCCGGGACGGTGCTCGCAGGCGGCCTGTCCCTGCTCGGCATCAGCGCCCCCGAGTACTTGTGACACGTGAAGAAGCGACTGACGTGCCAGACACAACAGACGTGCCAGCCGTGACAGACACAACGCACGTCCCAGCCGTGCCACACGCCCCAGACGTGACTGACGTGCATGACGTGAACGAAGTGAGAGAGACGACCGCGACATGAGCCGTTCCGCACACCCCGCCGGGCCCCGCCACGCCGACGTACTGCCCGAAGGGCACTACACCGCCCCGGCCGACGACCTGAACTCCCTCGACCCGAAGGTCTGGGCGCAGACCGTGGGCCGCGACGCCGACGGTGTCGTCACCGTCGGCGGGATCCCGGTGACCCGGCTCGCCGAGGAGTTCGGCACCCCCGCCTACTTCCTCGACGAGGCCGACTTCCGCGCCCGCTGCCACGCCTGGCGCGGCGCCTTCGGGACCGACGCCGACGTCTTCTACGCCGGGAAGGCCTTCCTCTCGCGTGCCGTCGTCCGGTGGCTGCACGAAGAGGGGCTCAACCTCGACGTGTGCAGCGGTGGTGAGCTCGCCACCGCCCTCGCCGCCGGGATGCCCGCCGACCGCATCGCCTTCCACGGCAACAACAAGACCGAGGACGAGATCGAGCGGGCCGTCGAGGCCGGTGTCGGGCGCATCGTGCTCGACTCCTTCCAGGAGATCGTGCGCGTCGCGCACATCGCCGACCGGCTCGGCGTCCGGCAGCGCGTGCAGATCCGCGTGACCGTCGGCGTCGAGGCGCACACCCACGAGTTCATCGCCACCGCCCACGAGGACCAGAAGTTCGGCATCGCGCTCGCCGGGGGACAGGCCGCCGAGGCCGTGCGCAGGGCCCTGCAGCTCGACGGGCTCGAGCTCATCGGCGTGCACTCGCACATCGGGTCGCAGATCTTCGACATGGCCGGGTTCGAGGTCTCCGCGCGGCGCGTCGTCCAGCTGCTCGCCGAGATCCGGGACGAGCACGGCGTCGAGCTGCCCGAGATCGACCTCGGTGGCGGCCTCGGCATCGCCTACACCTCCGACGACGACCCCCGAGAGCCGCACGAGATCGCCAAGGCGCTCGGCGAGATCGTGACGCGGGAGTGCGAGGCCGCCAACCTCCGCACTCCTCGTATCTCCGTCGAGCCGGGGCGCGCCATCGTCGGGCCGACCGCCTTCACCCTGTACGAGGTCGGCACCGTCAAGCCGCTCGAAGGACTGCGTACGTACGTCTCCGTCGACGGCGGCATGTCCGACAACATTCGTACGGCTCTCTACGACGCCGAGTACAGCGTCGCGCTGGTCTCGCGGACGTCCGACGCCGAGCCGATGCTCGTCCGCGTCGTCGGCAAGCACTGCGAGAGCGGGGACATCGTCGTCAAGGACGCCTTCCTGCCCGCCGACCTGGCGCCCGGTGACCTGATCGCCGTGCCCGCGACCGGCGCGTACTGCCGTTCCATGGCGAGCAACTACAACCACGCCCTCCGGCCGCCGGTCGTCGCCGTGCGGGATGGTGAGGCGCGGGTCATCGTCCGGCGCGAGACGGAGGAAGATCTCCTGCGTCTCGACGTCGGCTGAGGAAATGGCCGTCGGCCGAGGAAATAATCGGCCGCGAGAACGCCGTCGACGGCGTCTGGCAGAGTATCGGCCAGTGAAATAGATGTCTCATCATCCGGACCGTGGACGGAAACTGCGATCCGGTGGGTGAGACTGGTCCCACTGTAGATGTATGAGAAGTGAGGTCGGATGATGCGTACGCGTCCGCTGAAGGTGGCGCTGCTGGGCTGTGGGGTTGTCGGCTCAGAGGTGGCGCGCATCATGACGACGCACGCCGACGACCTCACGGCCAGGATCGGCGCCCCGGTAGAGCTCGCCGGGGTCGCTGTCCGGCGCCCGTCGAAGGTGCGCGAGGGAATCGATCCCTCCCTCATCACCACCGACGCGACCGCCCTGGTCAAACGCGGTGACATTGATGTCGTCGTGGAGGTCATCGGCGGGATCGAGCCCGCGAAGACCCTCATCACCACCGCCTTCGCGCACGGCGCCTCCGTCGTCTCCGCCAACAAGGCGCTCATCGCGCAGGACGGCGCCGCGCTGCACGCCGCCGCCGAGGAGCACGGGCGGGATCTTTACTACGAGGCCGCCGTCGCCGGTGCCATTCCGCTGATCCGGCCGCTGCGCGAGTCCCTCGTCGGTGACAAGGTGAACCGCGTTCTCGGGATCGTGAACGGCACGACCAACTTCATCCTCGACGCCATGGACACCACCGGTGCCGGCTATCAGGAAGCCCTCGACGAGGCCACCGCCCTCGGGTATGCCGAGGCCGACCCGACCGCCGACGTCGAAGGCTTCGACGCCGCGGCCAAGGCCGCGATCCTCGCCGGCATCGCCTTCCACACGCGCGTGCGTCTCGACGACGTCTACCGCGAGGGAATGAGCGAGGTGACGGCCGCCGACTTCGCGTCCGCGAAGCGCATGGGCTGCACCATCAAGCTGCTCGCCATCTGTGAGCGGGCCGCCGACGGCGGGTCCGTCACCGCGCGCGTGCACCCCGCGATGATTCCGCTCAGCCATCCGCTGGCGTCGGTCCGCGAGGCGTACAACGCCGTCTTCGTCGAGGCGGAGGCCGCGGGCCAGCTCATGTTCTACGGTCCCGGTGCGGGCGGCGCCCCCACCGCGTCGGCCGTTCTCGGCGACCTCGTCGCCGTCTGCCGGAACAAGCTCGGCGAAGCCACCGGGCCCGGCGAATCCGCGTACACCCAGCTGCCCGTGAGCTCCATGGGCGAGGTCGTCACGCGCTATCACATCAGCCTCGACGTAGCCGACAAGCCGGGTGTTCTCGCCCAGGTCGCGACGGTCTTCGCCGAGCACGGCGTATCGATCGATACGGTCCGTCAGACGGGCAAGGACGGCGAGGCCTCTCTCGTCGTCGTCACCCACCGCGCGCCCGACGCCGCCCTCACCGGCACCGTCGAGGCACTGCGGAATCTCGACACCGTGCGTGGTGTCGCCAGCATCATGCGGGTTGAAGGGGAGTAGTCAGCAATGACCCACCAATGGCGCGGAATCATCGAGGAGTACCGGGATCGTCTCCCCGTCTCCGCCACGACTCCGGTCGTGACGCTCCGCGAGGGCGGCACGCCGCTCGTCCCCGCGCAGGTGCTCTCCGAGCGCACGGGCTGCGAGGTCCATCTCAAGGTCGAGGGTGCCAACCCGACCGGGTCCTTCAAGGACCGCGGCATGACGATGGCGATCACGAAGGCCAAGGAGGAGGGCGCCAAGGCCGTCATCTGCGCCTCCACCGGCAATACGTCGGCCTCGGCCGCCGCCTATGCCGTACGCGCCGGGATGGTCTGCGCGGTCCTCGTGCCGCAGGGCAAGATCGCGCTCGGCAAGATGGGCCAGGCGCTCGTCTACGGCTCGAAGATCCTCCAGGTCGACGGCAACTTCGACGACTGCCTGAACCTGGCCCGCGCCCTCTCCGAGAACTACCCGGTGGCGCTGGTCAATTCGGTCAACCCGTTCCGCATCGAGGGCCAGAAGACCGGCGCCTTCGAGATCGTCGACGCGCTCGGTGACGCCCCCGACATCCACGTGCTCCCGGTGGGCAACGCGGGCAACATCACGGCCTATTGGAAGGGCTACAAGGAGTACGCTGCCGACAAGGTCTCGACGCGCACTCCTCGTATGTGGGGCTTCCAGGCTTCCGGTTCCGCGCCCATCGTGCGCGGCGAGATCGTCAAGGACCCGTCGACCATCGCCACCGCGATTCGCATCGGCAACCCCGCGTCGTGGCAGTACGCCCTCGACGCGCGCGACGAGTCGGACGGCTTCATCGACGAGGTGACGGACCGTGAGATCCTGCGCGCCTACAAGCTGTTGGCCTCCCAGGAGGGTGTCTTCGTCGAGCCGGCGTCGGCGGCTTCCGTCGCCGGTCTGCTGAAGGCGGCCGAGCAGGGCAAGGTCGACAAGGGGCAGAAGATCGTCTGCACCGTCACCGGAAACGGTCTCAAGGACCCGGACTGGGCCGTCGCGGGCGCACCGCAGCCGGTCACGGTCCCCGTCGACTCGGCCGCCGCGGCCGAGCGGCTGGGTCTGGCCTAGCCGGACTGGCCGGGTCCGGCCTGGTGGAACTCCGCCGGATCTGGCATAACCGTCCCGGTCGGGGATAACCGCTACCGGACGGCGGGCATAACCGCCTGGAAAACCCGCAACTCCGCATAGGGGGTGCACAGGGGGCTTACGACACGCATCGTGCGCCTCCTGTGCGCCCTATGTCGCCACAGAACCTTCCTTCGATAGGCTGTACCGAACCCGCCCCGCCGCATATGCCGCGGTGCTGCCGCAGAGCGGCCTTCGGGTAGTGCCTCATCACGTGGCAAGTCCTCAAAAGATCGCAGCTCAAGGAGAGTCATCGAGCGATGGCCGGTCCCGCGTTCCGCGCCGCCGCCGTCCGGGTGCGCGTCCCCGCCACCAGCGCCAACCTCGGCCCGGGCTTCGACGCCCTCGGCCTGTCGCTGGGTCTGTACGACGACGTCGTCGTGCGGGTGGCCGACACCGGACTGAACATCGACATCGCAGGTGAGGGCAGCGAGACGCTCCCGCGCGACGAGTCGCATCTGCTGGTCCGTTCCCTGCGCACCGCTTTCGACCTGCTCGGCGGACAGCCGCGCGGGCTTGAAATCGTCTGTGCCAACCGCATTCCGCACGGCCGGGGCCTCGGCTCCTCGTCCGCCGCCATCTGCGCGGGCATCGTCGCCGCGCGCGCCGTGACGATAGGCGGTGACGCCCGGCTCGACGACAACGCCCTGCTCGAGCTCGCCACCGAGATCGAGGGCCACCCCGACAACGTCGCCGCCTGTCTGCTCGGCGGCTTCACGCTCTCCTGGATGGACGGGGGAGCGGCGCGGGCGATCAGGATGGAGCCCGCTGATTCCATCGTTCCGGTGGTTTTCGTACCGGGAAAGCCCGTCCTCACCGAGACCGCGCGCGGACTGCTCCCGCGCACCGTCCCGCATGTCGACGCGGCCGCCAACGCGGGCCGGGCCGCACTGCTCGTCGAGGCCCTGACCAGGCGCCCCGAGCTGCTGCTCCCCGCGACCGAGGACCGGCTCCACCAGGAGTACCGCGCACCCGCCATGCCCGAGAGCGCCGCATTGGTGGAACGCCTGCGCGCGGACGGTGTCCCGGCGATGATCTCCGGCGCGGGACCCACGGTCCTCGCGCTGGCCGACGAGAGTGCGGCGGACAAGGTCGCACGCCTCGCGGGAGAGGGCTGGGCGGCCAACCGTCTGGCACTCGACGCGACCGGCGCGAGCGTGCTGCCGCTTGCGCCTTGAACAGCTGGTAGCCGGATGAGAGAGGGGGAATGTTTGTTGGATCCGGTAGTGTTAACCTCAAGTCTGCACCCGACCCCACCATGGCGAGGTGCTTTGTGTCCCCGTCCGGGACATCCATCCTTCCGGGAGCCTCCCAAACTGCTCTGTGCCCCGCACTGAGCGGTGCCGAGCACGCTCCGGAACCGGCGTGACCGAGCCGAGTGACACCGCACCTCAGTGGCACCGCACCGGGAATCGTCATCACCAGTGAATTCTTCCGCCGCGCGTTGGCGGACCACCGCCCCGGCACGGTCCACACACCAAAGGACCTCCGGACAGCACAACCGGTCGCCGAGCCAGACAGGCCGACGTCCGCTCCAGGGAAGGACCCTTCGTGAGCGACACCACCGATCTGATGGGCGTGACTGCCGACACGCCCGCCACGGACGCCTCTGCGGCGCCTGCCACCGGTGCTTCGGCCGGGTCCCGGCGGCGCCGCGGCACCGGCCTCGATGGCATGGTGCTGGCGGAACTGCAGCAGGTCGCATCCGGCCTCGGTATCAAGGGCACCGCGCGGATGCGCAAGAGCCAGCTGATCGAGGTCATCAAGGAGGCGCAGGGCGGCGGGGGCGCCCCCGCGAAGGCTGCCACGCCCTCCGCTTCGTCGGCCGAGACCGAGACGAAGCCCAAGCGCCGCGCGACCTCGAAGGCCCGGACGGGTGAGGACACCGCAGCAAGCTCGACCGGTACGGACAAGGCCGCCAAGGCGAGCAAGGCCGACAAGGCCGAGCAGCCGGCGAGCGCCAAGGCCGAAGAGGCCGCCCAGCAGCAGATCGACATCCCGGGTCAGCCCGCGGGTGCCGACAAGGGCGAGCGCCGCGGCCGTCGCCGTGCCACCGCCGACGCGGGCAGCCCGGAGACGGTCACCGCCGAGGCCAAGAGCGAGCCGAAGAGCGACGCCAAGAACGACAAGAACGACGCCAGGACGGACGCGTCGTCCGAGGCCAAGGGCGACGGCTCCGGTGACAACAGCGCCGACGGCCGTCGTGAGCGCCGTGACCGCCAGGGCCGTGGCCGCGACCGCGACCGCCGTGGCAACAAGGGCGACGAGCAGCAGGGCGGCAACCGCCAGCAGGGCGGAGGCCGTCAGGACCGCCAGGAGCGGGGCGACCGTCAGGACCGCGGCGACCGCCAGCAGCGGGACCAGCGCGACAACGGCCCGCAGGACGACTTCGACGACGAGGCGGGTGGCCGTCGCGGCCGCCGCGGCCGTTACCGCGACCGCCGTGGCCGTCGTGGCCGCGACGAGTTCGGCGGCGCCAACGAGCCGCAGGTCGCCGACGACGACGTGCTGATCCCCGTCGCGGGCATCCTCGACATCCTCGACAACTACGCGTTCATCCGTACGTCGGGCTACCTCCCCGGCCCGAACGACGTGTACGTGTCGCTGGCCCAGGTCCGCAAGAACGGTCTGCGCAAGGGTGACCACGTCACCGGCGCCGTCCGCCAGCCCAAGGACGGCGAGCGCCGCGAGAAGTTCAACGCGCTCGTCCGCCTCGACTCGGCGAACGGCATGGCGGCCGAATCCGGGCGCGGGCGACCGGAGTTCAACAAGCTGACGCCCCTTTACCCGCAGGACCGGCTCCGTCTGGAGACCGACCCGGGCGTCCTCACGACCCGCATCATCGACCTCGTCGCGCCGATCGGTAAGGGCCAGCGAGGCCTGATCGTGGCCCCGCCGAAGACCGGCAAGACCATGATCCTGCAGGCGGTCGCGAACGCGATCACCGTCAACAGCCCCGAGTGCCACCTGATGGTCGTCCTGGTCGACGAGCGTCCGGAAGAGGTCACCGACATGCAGCGGTCGGTGAAGGGCGAGGTCATCTCCTCGACCTTCGACCGTCCGGCCGAGGACCACACCACGGTCGCCGAGCTGGCCATCGAGCGCGCCAAGCGTCTCGTCGAGCTGGGTCACGACGTGGTCGTGCTCCTCGACTCGATCACCCGTCTGGGCCGTGCGTACAACCTGGCGGCCCCGGCCTCCGGCCGCATCCTGTCCGGTGGTGTCGACTCGACCGCGCTCTACCCGCCGAAGCGCTTCTTCGGTGCGGCGCGCAACATCGAGGACGGCGGCTCGCTGACCATCCTGGCCACCGCGCTCGTCGACACCGGCTCGCGCATGGACGAGGTGATCTTCGAGGAGTTCAAGGGCACCGGCAACATGGAGCTCAAGCTCGACCGGAAGCTCTCCGACAAGCGCATCTTCCCGGCGGTGGACGTCGACGCGTCCTCCACCCGCAAGGAAGAGATCCTGCTGAACGCCGAAGAGCTCGCGATCGTCTGGAAGCTGCGCCGGGTGCTGCACGCGCTCGACTCGCAGCAGGCCATCGAGCTGCTTCTCGACAAGATGAAGCAGACGAAGTCGAACGCAGAGTTCCTCATGCAGATCGCGAAGACGACCCCGACGCCGGGCAACGGCAACGACTAGTCACCGCGCCGCAAAGGGCCGCCCCCGTCATCCGACGGGGGCGGCCCTTTGCGTGGACGGGGGCGTGAAGGGGGCGGTGAATGACCTTGGCCACACACCTAAGAGATTCTTACGGTCACGGGCAGTAGCCCAATGGCGGTAAAAACCGCAGGTGAGAAGCTAGAAGAGCGGGGAAGGAGTGCACGAAGTGTCACGAGCGCGCGCCGGGGCGCTCACAAAGCGTCGTGCAACCCTTCTTTCGGTTTCCACGTCTGACAAGTGACGACAAACCGCGCCTGACCCTGAAAGCAGGGGGTACCCGACCCCAGACGAGGACCGAGGAGCACATGAGCGACGAGAGCGCACCTGCGGCGGATACGGCACCGAAACGCTCCCGGGGCGGTGGCGGTCGGCGTCGCAAGCCGCGCGAAAAGCGCAGCAAGGTCCTCGTCGTCACCGCGTGGACCGCCGCGTCGGTGGTCGTCCTGGGCGGTGCCGGTCTCGGCTTCGTGTACTTCAAGCTCAACGGCAACATCAAGGGCGTCGACATCAACGCTGCCCTCGGCACGGACCGTCCCGAGGACGTCGACAACGGCTCGCAGGACATCCTCGTCCTCGGCTCCGACTCCCGCTCCGGCGACAACGCCAAGTACGGCAAGGACGAGGGCGCCGCCCGCTCGGACACGGCGATGATCGTGCACGTGAACAAGGGCCACAAGTCGGCCAGCGTCGTCTCCATACCCCGCGACACCCTCATATCCCGCCCCGAGTGCAAGACGGACGACGGCGAGACGGACCCGGGCGGCCAGCGGCAGATGTTCAACACGGCGTACGAGGTCGGCGGCCCCGCCTGCGCCGTCAAGACCGTGGAGAAGATGTCCGGCATCCGGATGGACCACTACGTGGAAGTGGACTTCACGGGCTTCAAGAAGCTCATCAACACCCTCGGCGGCGTCGAGATCACCACCAAGAAGGCGATCAACGACAAGGACAGCCACCTCAACCTCAAGGCAGGCACGCACCAGCTCACCGGCGAGCAGGCCCTGGGCCTGGTCCGCACCCGGCACGCCGTCGGCGACGGCAGCGACCTCGGCCGCATCCAGCTCCAGCAGGCCTTCATCAAGGCCCTGATCAACCAGGTCAAGGACGTCGGCGTCTTCAGCAACCCGAAGAAGCTCTACGACCTGGCGAACGATGCCACCAGCGCCATCACCACCGACTCCGACCTGAACGACGTCAAGAGCCTGGCGGGCTTCGCGGGCGGCCTCAAGGGCATCGGCGCGGGCGACATGAAGATGGTCACGCTGCCCATCCAGTACGACCCGGCGGACCCCAACCGCGTCCTGCCCCTGGAGAAGGCCGACCAGCAGGTCTGGGACGCGCTCAAGGCCGACAAGCCCATCCCCAAGTCCGCCACGGAGAAGTCCGCGGGCGACAAGGGTGACGCGCGCGACGTCGTGACCAGCGGCTGAGGCCGTTCTCGGTCCCGCCGGGAATAGAACGGGACCCACCCCGGTTTGGGCAGATGCGACCAGTCCTGGCAGACTGGTTCGTCGGCCCCGGTTCACGTACGAGCAATCCGCGCGTACGACCCGGCGCCCTCCCGAAACTAGGAGACACCTTGAAGCGCGACATCCACCCCGAGTACTTCGAGACCCAGGTCAGCTGCACCTGTGGCGCGGAGTTCACCACCCGCAGCACGATCGCCAGCGGCACCGTCCGTGCCGAGGTCTGCTCCGAGTGCCACCCGTTCTACACGGGCAAGCAGAAGATCCTCGACACCGGTGGCCGTGTGGCCCGCTTCGAGGCCCGCTTCGGCAAGGCTGCAGCCAACAAGTAGCGAGCCACTGCGCCGGTCTTCGGCCGCCCCCGGGAGGGAGCGGTTGGGACCGGCGCTTTGCCGTCTGACGCAGCAGCCACCTTCGCGTAGAAAACTCAGGAGACCCCGATGTTCGAGGCGGTCGAGGAACTGATCGGCGAGCACGCCGATCTGGAGACGAAGCTCGCGGACCCCTCGGTCCACGCCGACCAGGCCAACGCGCGCAAGCTCAACAAGCGCTACGCCGAGCTGACCCCGATCGTCTCGACGTACCGCGCCTGGAAGCAGACCGGCGAGGACATCGCGACGGCCCGCGAACTGGCCGCCGAGGACCCCGAGTTCGCCGCCGAGGTCAAGGACATGGAGAAGCAGCGCGAGGACATCACCGAGAAGCTGCGGCTCCTCCTGGTGCCCCGGGACCCCAACGACGACAAGGACGTCATCCTCGAGGTCAAGGCGGGCGCGGGCGGCGACGAGTCGGCGCTCTTCGCCGGCGACCTGCTTCGCATGTACCTGCGGTACGCGGAGCGCGTCGGCTGGAAGACCGAGATCATCGACGCCACCGAGTCCGAGCTCGGCGGCTACAAGGACGTCCAGGTCGCCGTGAAGACCAAGGGCGGCAACGGCGCGACCGAGCCCGGCCAGGGCGTCTGGGCGCGGATGAAGTACGAGGGCGGCGTGCACCGCGTGCAGCGCGTGCCCTCCACCGAGTCGCAGGGCCGGATCCACACCTCCGCGGCCGGCGTCCTGGTGACGCCCGAGGCCGAGGAGGTCGACGTGGAGATCCACGCCAACGACCTGCGCATCGACGTGTACCGCTCGTCGGGCCCCGGCGGCCAGTCCGTCAACACGACCGACTCCGCGGTGCGCATCACGCACCTGCCGACCGGCGTCGTGGCCTCCTGCCAGAACGAGAAGAGCCAGCTGCAGAACAAGGAGCAGGCGATGCGTATCCTGCGCTCCAGGCTCCTTGCCGCGGCTCAGGAGGAAGCGGAGAAGGAGGCGGCGGACGCCCGTCGCAGCCAGGTCCGCACCGTCGACCGCTCCGAGAAGATCCGGACGTACAACTTCCCGGAAAACCGGATCTCGGACCACCGCGTCGGCTTCAAGGCGTACAACTTGGACCAGGTGCTCGACGGCGACCTCGACGCGGTCATCCAGGCCTGTGTCGACGCGGACTCCGCGGCCAAGCTCGCCGCGGCCTGAGCCCCGACCGCACCCGCCCATCGCTCAGCTCAGCCCCGGAGGACCAGCGTGAACCTGCTGCTCGCGGAAGTGGCCCAGGCCACCCAGCGGCTGGCCGACGCCGGCGTGCCCTCGCCGCGCAACGACGCGGAGGAGCTCGCCGCCTTCGTGCACGGCGTGAAGCGGGGCGAGCTGCACTCCGTCAAGGACACGGACTTCGACGCCCGGTACTGGGAGACGATCGCGCGCCGTGAGGCCCGCGAACCGCTCCAGCACATCACCGGGCGCGCCTTCTTCCGTTACCTCGAACTGCAGGTCGGCCCCGGTGTCTTCGTGCCGCGCCCCGAGACCGAGTCGGTCGTCGGGTGGGCCATAGACGCCGTGCGCGCGATGGACGTCGTCGAGCCGCTCATCGTCGATCTCTGCACGGGTTCCGGTGCCATCGCCCTGGCCATGGCCCAGGAGGTCCCGCGCTCGCGTGTGCACGCCGTGGAGCTCTCCGAGGACGCCCTGAAGTGGACGCGGAAGAACGTCGAGGGGTCCAGGGTCAAGCTCTCCCAGGGCGACGCGCGTGACGCCCTTCCGGAGCTCGACGGCCAGGTCGACCTGCTGATCTCGAACCCGCCGTACATCCCGCTCACCGAGTGGGAGTACGTCGCTCCGGAAGCCCGCGACTACGACCCGGAGCTCTCGCTCTTCTCCGGCGAGGACGGCCTCGACCTGATCCGCGGAATCGAGCGCACCGCCCACCGTCTCCTGCGGCCCGGCGGCGTCGTCGTCATCGAGCACGCGGACACGCAGGGCGGCCAGGTGCCGTGGATCTTCACCGAGGAGCGGGGCTGGGCGGACGCGGCCGACCACCCCGACCTGAACAACCGGCCGAGGTTCGCGACGGCCCGCAAGGCAATGCCGTGAGCACATCCACTTCAAGTCAGCTGTACGTGTACGAGGAGGCCAGCTAAATGGCACGGCGATACGACACCAACGACGCGACCGACCGTACGACCGGTCTGCGCGAGGCCGCGTCGGCCGTCCGTCGTGGCGAGCTGGTCGTGCTGCCCACCGACACCGTCTACGGGATCGGTGCCGACGCCTTCTCGCCGGAGGCGTGCGCCGACCTGCTCGACGCCAAGGGCCGTGGCCGCAACATGCCCACGCCTGTCCTCATCGGCTCCCCGAACACGCTGCACGGCCTGGTCACCGACTTCTCCGAGTCGGCCTGGGAGCTCGTCGACGCCTTCTGGCCCGGTGCGCTGACCCTGGTCGCCAAGCAGCAGCCGTCGCTCCAGTGGGACCTCGGGGACACCCGTGGGACCGTCGCGATCCGGATGCCGCTGCACCCCGTCGCCATCGAACTGCTCACCGAGGTCGGCCCCATGGCCGTCTCCTCGGCGAACCTCACGGGCCACCCGGCCCCCGAGGACTGCGACGCCGCGCAGGAGATGCTCGGCGACTCCGTCTCCGTGTACCTCGACGGCGGTCCGACGCCGGGCATCGTCCCGTCGTCGATCGTGGACGTCACCGGGAAGGTGCCGGTCCTGCTGCGCGCGGGTGCCCTCGACGCGGAGGAGCTCCGCAAGGTGGTACCCGACCTCGAGGTGGCGAATTGACAGCCCCTGAGACGGGGCGTGGCATAGCGGCTTATCCCGACTCGTTCCGCATCCTCCACGTCAGCACCGGCAACGTATGCCGCTCGCCGATCACTGAGCGGCTCACCAGGCATGCCCTGGCCGACCGCCTGGGTGATCCCTTCACCGGCGGTCTGATCGTGGAGAGCGCGGGCACGTGGGGGCACGAAGGCGCCCCCATGGAGACCAATGCCGAGGCGGTGCTCGCGGACTTCGGCGCGGACGCGTCCGGCTTCAAAGGACGCGAGCTCCTCGACGAGCACGTCATCCGCGCCGACCTCGTCCTGACGGCGACCCGGGACCACCGGGCGCAGGTCATCTCGATGGGGCACTCGGCCGGGCTGCGCACGTTCACGCTCAAGGAGTTCACGCGTCTCGTACGGGCCATAGACCCGGCGACGCTGCCTGATCCCGAGGGCGGCGTGATCGAGCGCGCCAGGGCCCTGGTGAGGGCCGCCGCGGCGCTGCGGGGCTGGCTCCTGGCGCCCACGGCGGAGGCGGACGAGGTGTACGACCCCTACGGTGCGCCGCTGCCGTTCTTCCGCTCGGTGGGCGACGAGATCCATGAGGCGCTCGACCCTGTCGTGACGGCGCTGACGGGCGTGCGGGCCAAGGCTTAAACCTTTCTCTTCGAAAGGCGAGCTGACACCGCGCGTGCACCGTGTGGCAGGCCTACATTGGAGGGACCCTCACCCCTCGCGAGGCCCGGAGCCCAAGATGCCGGTCAGCACCGCACCCACCGCCGCCCCGACGGCGCCCGCTGACTTCGGCGCGCTCCGCCGTGCGGACCCCCAGATGGCGGAGATCCTCCTCGCCGAGCAGGACCGGCAGGCGTCCGGCCTGCAGCTCATCGCCGCGGAGAACTTCACCTCGCCGGCCGTGCTCGCCGCGCTGGGATCGCCCCTGGCCAACAAGTACGCCGAGGGCTATCCCGGAGCCCGCCACCACGGCGGCTGCGAGCTGGTGGACGTCGCCGAGCGCATCGCCATCGACCGTGCCAAGGCACTCTTCGGCGCCGAGCACGCGAACGTGCAGCCGCACTCCGGTTCCTCCGCCGTCCTCGCCGCGTACGCCGCGCTGCTGCGCCCCGGCGACACCGTCCTGGCCATGGGCCTGCCCTACGGAGGGCACCTCACGCACGGTTCGCCCGCGAACTTCTCGGGGCGCTGGTTCGACTTCGTCGGCTACGGCGTCGACCCGGAGACCGGCCTCATCGACTACGACGAGGTCCGTGCCCTGGCCCGCGCGCACCGGCCGAAGGCGATCGTCTGCGGCTCCATCGCCTACCCCCGGCACATCGACTACGCGGCCTTCCGCGACATCGCCGACGACGTGGGCGCGTACCTCATCGCGGACGCCGCCCACCCGATGGGCCTGATCGCCGGGGGAGCGGCCCCCAGCCCCGTGCCGTACGCCGACGTCGTGTGCGCCACGACCCACAAGGTGCTCCGCGGCCCGCGCGGCGGCCTGATCCTGTGCGGGTCCGAGCTCGCCTCCCGCATCGACCGGGCCGTGTTCCCCTTCACGCAGGGCGGCGCGCAGATGCACACGATCGCCGCCAAGGCCGTCGCGTTCGGCGAGGCGGAAACCCCGGCCTTCACGGCCTACGCCCACCGGGTCGTCGCCAACGCCCGCATCCTCGCCCAGGCCCTCGGCGCCGCGGGCTGCGCGATCACCACCGGCGGCACCGACACGCACCTGATCCTGGCCGACCCCACGCCCCTCGGCATCGACGCGCACACCGCCCGCGGCAGACTCGCCGCCCGCGGAATCGTCCTCGACACCTGCGCCCTGCCCTACGCCGACGGGCGGGGACTGCGCCTCGGCACCGCGGCCGTCAGCACACAGGGCATGGGCGACGCGGAGATGGTGCGCATCGCAGGCCTCTTCGCCGACGCGGTGCGCGACGAGTCCAAGGAGGCGGACAACTCGAAAGTACGAGAGGAAGTGCGTGAACTGGTGGGCAGATTTCCGCCGTATACGGCCTAGGTCGGGGTAGGTGCGTCAGGGGAAGGCGCGTACTCGTGCAACCATCGTCGCTACCCGGAAGTCCCCAACCATATGCACGCAGAGCTAGGGTGTGGGGCTGAGATGGCCAGCGATACCTGTGGGGAAGCCCGTGCGTGAATACCTCCTTACGCTCTGCATCACGGCCGCGGTGACTTACTTGCTGACCGGCCCGGTGCGGAAGTTCGCGATCGTGGCCGGCGCCATGCCGGAGATCCGCGCCCGCGACGTACACCGGGAGCCCACGCCCCGGCTCGGCGGTATCGCGATGTTCTTCGGGCTGTGCGCCGGTCTCCTTGTCGCCGACCACCTGCCGAACCTGAACGACGTCTTCGAGCGGTCCAACGAACCCCGCGCGCTGCTCTCCGGCGCCGCCCTGATCTGGATCATCGGCGTCCTGGACGACAAGTTCGAGATCGACGCCCTGATCAAGCTGGGCGGCCAGATGATCGCCGCCGGTGTCATGGTCCTCCAGGGCCTGACGATCCTGTGGATCCCGGTTCCCGGCTACGGCATGGTCCTCCTGGACCAGGGCCAGGGCACGCTCCTGACGGTCGCGCTCGTCGTGATCACCATCAACGCGGTGAACTTCGTGGACGGCCTCGACGGCCTCGCCGCGGGCATGGTGTGCATCGCGGCGACGGCGTTCTTCCTCTACGCCTACCGCATCTGGTACGGCTACGGCATCGAGGCGGCGGCCCCCGCCACGCTCTTCGCCGCGATCCTGATGGGCATGTGCCTGGGCTTCCTGCCGCACAACATCCATCCCGCCCGGATCTTCATGGGGGACTCGGGCTCGATGCTGATCGGCCTGGTCCTCGCGGCGGGTGCGATCTCCGCCACGGGACAGATCGACGGCGACGCCCTGAGCCTGAACTTCGGGGGCAGCCGCGATGCCACCCACGCGATGCTCCCGGTCTTCATCCCGCTCCTGATGCCGCTGACGATCATCGCCATCCCGTTCGCCGACCTGGTCCTCGCGATCGTCCGGCGTACGTGGAACGGCAAGTCGCCGTTCGCCGCCGACCGCGGCCACCTCCACCACCGCCTCCTGGAGATCGGCCACTCCCACAGCCGCGCGGTGCTGATCATGTACTTCTGGTCGGCGCTGATCGGCTTCGGCACGGTCGCCTACTCGGTGCACTCCGCGAGCATGTGGATCCTGTTCGCCATCGTCGCCCTGAGCGCGGTGGGTCTGGTGCTGCTCATGCTGCCGCGGTTCCGGCCGCACATCCCGCGCTGGGCGGAGTCCTTCGTGCCGCCGCGCTACCGGCGGCGCAAGCAGGCCGCCGCGGAGGAGTCCGCGAGCGACGGGGCCGCCGTGACGGATGAGGCGGACGCGGAAGCTGACGACCGTCCTCCGGTCGGGTCAGGCGTCAACGGGGCGACGGCCGTTGGCACCCGCTCGCGCTTCGAGGATCGGCGCAAGGCCGGCTCGTCGAGCTGACGGCCACCGTCAAACTCTCCCAATACCAGACAAGTTGCCGCGCTGCGTGCACAGACGCGCAGGTTCACTCTCATGTGTGACAGCGAGCACACCTAGCAGGTAAAGACCTCATCAAATAGTTTGTGATACCGTTCACGAAACCAGGGGATAGAGCCGAAGGACCGTAGTGCGACGGTCCATTGGCCCGAGGGACACTCTCGACCCCGGACTACGCTCGTCCATGACGACACCCTGCCCCCTTCAGTAAGCGGAGCGCCGCCATGCCGTCTCAAGACACCCGAACCCTTCTTCAGTCCGCCGTACCCACCGCTGCCGTCGGCGCGATCGCCGCAGTGGTCAGTGGTGTGGTCGCGGGTGGCAAGGGGGCTATCGGTGCTGTCGTCGGCACCCTGGTGGTCATCGCTTTCATGGGCGTCGGGATGTTCGTGCTGCAGCGCACGGCGAAGGCGCTCCCTCATCTGTTCCAGATGATGGGCCTGCTGCTCTACGTCGCCCAACTCCTGCTGCTTCTCATCTTCGTGGGCCTGTTCAAGGACACCACCCTGTTCAACCCGAAGGCATTCGCCGTCGGGCTTGTGCTGGCGACCGTCGTCTGGATGGCCACGCAGGCCCGCGCGCACATGAAAGCCAAGATCCTCTACGTCGAACCCGACTCCGAGCAGAAGGACAAGCCGGAGAAGTCGGGGTCTTCGACGTGATGGGTAGGGCCGGGATAAATGCGCGTTCGAGATGCTGCTATCGTCCGGTGCCAACTGCGGCACTGCTGGCGCGGGCATCCGAGCTGACGCCTGCACGATCGCGAGGCTCGATGCCTGAACGCCGCGCCCACATCCGAAACACCAGTCTGGTGCCGAACCGCGGCTGCGCGCCGCGCCGACACGACAACGAGGTTGCCGTACCTATGCGTCACGCCGAAGGAGCCCGCGGTGAGTGCTGACCAAACTGAGCTCGCCTTTGACTGGAGCTGTCGGATCATGTCCGACGGATGCGGCTTCCCGGCTCCGGGCCTGCACTCGTTCCTCTTCAAGCCGATGTTCGAAGTCGGCGGGTTCGAGTTCAACAAGGTCATGCTGCTCGCCCTTCTGACCACGCTCGTCGTCGTCAGCTTCTTCTACGCCGCCTTCGGCAAGGCGAAGGTCGTCCCGGGCAAGCTGCAGATGGCAGCCGAGGCCGGCTACGACTTCGTACGCCGCGGCATCGTCTACGAGACGATGGGCAAGAAGGAGGGCGAGAAGTACGTCCCCCTGATGGTCTCGATGTTCTTCTTCATCTGGATCATGAATATCTGGTCCGTGATCCCGCTGACCCAGTTCCCGGTCTCGTCGGTCATCGCGTACCCGGCCGTGCTGGCACTCGTCGTATATCTGATCTGGGTGCCCCTGACGTTCAAGCGCCACGGCTTTGTCGGCGGCTGGAAGAACATCACCGGCTACGACAACTCGCTCGGTCCGATCAAGTGGCTCGTCTCGTTCATCGAGCTCTTCTCGAACCTGCTCGTGCGTCCCTTCACGCACGCGGTGCGACTCTTCGCCAACATGTTCGCGGGTCACCTGATGCTGGTGATGTTCACCGTCGCCTCCTGGTACCTGCTGAACAGCGTCATGATCCCGGCTGCGGGCGTCTCGTTCGTCATGACGATGGTCATGATCCTCTTCGAGCTTTTCGTGCAGGCCGTCCAGGCGTACGTCTTCGTGCTCCTCGCCTGCTCGTACATCCAGGGCGCTGTCGCCGAGCATCACTGAGCTCCCTGACCCCCTAACCCCCAGATCGCCCGGTGGCCAACCCCCACCGGTCCTTGAAAGAGAAGGAAGAACCGGCATGTCCGCTCTCCAGACCCTCGCCGCCGAAGGCCTCCACGGTTCCACCGGCTCCATCGGTTACGGCCTCGCTGCGATCGGCCCCGGCATCGGTGTTGGCATCGTCTTCGGTAAGGGCACCGAGGCCCTGGCCCGTCAGCCCGAAGCTGCCGGCCTGATCCGCTCGAACCAGATCCTCGGCTTCGCCTTCTGTGAGGCGCTCGCCCTCATCGGCATCGTTATGCCGTTCGTGTTCGGTAAGTAGTCACTGCTTACTGACACTTTTCGACGAAAGGCATTGATGTGATCGCCAACCTGGTTCAGCTGGCGGCCGAGGAAGAGCAGAACCCGCTCGTCCCGCCGGGTCCTGAGCTGCTCGTCGGCGCCATCGCCTTCGCCATCGTCTTCTTCTTCTTCTGGAAGAAGCTCCTCCCGAACATCAACAAGGTTCTGGAAGAGCGCCGGGAGGCGATCGAAGGCGGTATTGAGAAGGCCGAGGCCGCTCAGACCGAGGCCCAGAGCGTGCTTGAGCAGTACAAGGCTCAGCTCGCCGAGGCACGGCACGAGGCCGCGCGTCTGCGCCAGGAGGCGCAGGAGCAGGGCGCCCAGCTCATCGCTGAGATGCGTGCCGAAGGCCAGCGGCAGCGCGAGGAGATCGTCGCCGCGGGTCACGCGCAGCTCGCTGCCGACCGCAAGGCCGCCGCGCAGTCGCTGCGTCAGGACGTGGGCCAGCTGGCCACCGACCTGGCCGGCAAGCTCGTCGGTGAGTCCCTCGAGGACTCCGCACGGCAGAGCCGCACCATCGACCGTTTCCTCGACGAGCTCGAGGAGAAGGCCGAGGCGGCTCGATGACAGCGCACGGAGCCAGCCGCGAGGCCCTCGCGGCCGCGCGCGAGCGTCTCGACGCGCTGACGGACAACACCTCGGTGGACGCGAAGCGGCTCGCTGACGAGCTGGCCTCGGTCACCGCGCTGTTCAGCCGTGAGGTCTCCCTGCGCCGGGTCCTGACCGACCCGTCGCAGTCCGGTGAGGCCAAGGCGGAGCTCGCCGGGCGGCTGCTCGGCGGGCAGGTGAGCGGCGAGAGTGCCGACCTGGTGGCCGGCATGGTCCGCTCGCGCTGGTCGCAGTCGCGTGACCTGGTGGACGCCCTCGAGGAGCTCACCAACCTCGCCGACCTGACCGGCGCGCAGAAGTCCGGCGCGCTGGACGACGTCGAGGACGAGCTGTTCCGGTTCGGCCGGATCGTCGGCTCGAACACCGGCCTCCGGTCCGCGCTGACCGACCGCGCCGCCACGGGTGCGGCCAAGAGCGAGCTGCTGCGCAGCCTGCTCGGCGGCCGGGCCAACGAGGTCACGGAGCGGCTCGTCGAGCGCCTCGTGACCGCGCCCCGTGGACGTAGCCTGGAAGCGGGACTCGAGTCCCTCTCCAAGCTGGCCGCGGACCGCCGGGACCGGATGGTCGCCGTCGTCACTTCCGCCGTTCCGCTTTCGGACCGGCAGAAGCAGCGCCTCGGTGCCGCCCTCGCGAAGGTCTACGGCCGACAGATGCACCTGAACCTCGACGTGGACCCCGAGGTCCTCGGCGGGATCACGGTGCAGGTCGGCGACGAGATCATCAACGGCAGCATCGCGGACCGCCTCGAGGACGCGCACCGCCGCATGGCGCGCTAGCAGTAACTCAAAACGTAGGAATGACGGCCCTAGTTGGGCCGTGCAGAGGATTCACCCTTACTTGGGGGGAGTCCCCAGACCCCCAAAGTGAAACTTCGGGCCCAACAAGGAGAGCAGGGAACCCAGATGGCGGAGCTCACGATCCGGCCGGAGGAGATCCGGGACGCACTGGAGAACTTTGTCCAGGCGTACAAGCCGGACGCGGCCTCGCGCGAGGAGGTCGGTTCGGTCACCGTTGCCGGTGACGGCATCGCGAAGGTCGAGGGCCTCCCCTCGGCCATGGCCAACGAGCTGCTGAAGTTCGAGGACGGCACCCTCGGTCTCGCCCTCAACCTTGAGGAGCGCGAGATCGGCGCCGTCGTACTCGGCGAGTTCAGCGGCATCGAAGAGGGCCAGCCGGTCACCCGTACCGGCGAGGTCCTGTCCGTCGCGGTGGGCGAGGGCTACCTCGGCCGCGTCGTCGACCCGCTCGGCGCCCCGATCGACGGCCTCGGCGAGATCGAGACGTCCGGACGCCGCGCCCTCGAGCTGCAGGCCCCCACGGTCATGGACCGCAAGTCGGTCCACGAGCCGATGGAGACCGGCTACAAGGCAGTCGACGCCATGACCCCGATCGGCCGTGGCCAGCGTCAGCTGATCATCGGCGACCGCCAGACGGGCAAGACCGCCCTGGCCGTCGACACGATCATCAACCAGCGCGACAACTGGCGCTCGGGCGACGTGAACAAGCAGGTGCGCTGCATCTACGTCGCCGTCGGTCAGAAGGGCTCCACCATCGCCTCCGTGCGCGGTGCCCTCGAAGAGGCCGGCGCGCTTGAGTACACGACCATCGTCGCCGCCCCGGCGTCCGACCCGGCGGGCTTCAAGTACCTGGCGCCCTACACCGGTTCGGCCATCGGCCAGCAGTGGATGTACGAGGGCAAGCACGTCCTCATCATCTTCGACGACCTCTCGAAGCAGGCCGACGCCTACCGCGCCGTGTCCCTGCTGCTCCGCCGCCCGCCGGGGCGCGAGGCCTACCCGGGTGACGTCTTCTACCTGCACTCGCGTCTGCTCGAGCGCTGCGCGAAGCTGTCGGACGAGATGGGCAAGGGCTCGATGACGGGTCTCCCGATCGTCGAGACCAAGGCGAACGACGTGTCGGCGTTCATTCCGACCAACGTCATCTCCATCACCGACGGCCAGTGCTTCCTGGAGTCCGACCTGTTCAACGCCGGCCAGCGTCCGGCCCTGAACGTCGGTATCTCGGTCTCCCGTGTCGGTGGCTCCGCCCAGCACAAGGCGATCCGCCAGGTGTCCGGCCGCCTCCGCGTGGACCTCGCCCAGTACCGCGAGCTGGAGGCGTTCGCCGCCTTCGGTTCCGACCTGGACGCCGCCTCGAAGGCCTCCCTCGAGCGCGGTCAGCGGATGGTCGAGCTGCTCAAGCAGGCTCAGTACCAGCCGATGGCCACCGAGGACCAGGTCATCTCCATCTGGGCCGGCACCACGGGCCGCATGGACGAGGTACCGGTCAACGACATCCGGCGTTTCGAGCGCGAGCTGCTCGACTACCTGCACCGCAAGGAGCAGGGCCTGATGACCTCCATCAAGGAGGGCGGCAAGATGACCGACGACACGATCACGGCCATCGCCGACGCCGTCGCCGAGTTCAAGAAGCAGTTCGAGACCTCGGACGGCAAGCTGCTCGGCGAGGACGCTCCGGCTGCCGTCGACGCGTCCAAGTGACGACGGAAGGGACCTGACTCATGGGAGCCCAGCTCCGGGTCTACAAGCGTCGCATCAAATCCGTCACAGCGACCAAGAAGATCACCAAGGCGATGGAGATGATCGCCGCCTCGCGTGTCGTCAAGGCACAGCGCAAGGTGACCGCCTCCACTCCGTACGCGACCGAGCTCACGCGCGCGGTCACCGCGGTGGCCACGGGTGCCAACAACAAGCACCCGCTGACCACCGAGGCCGAGGCGCCGACCCGGGCCGCTGTTCTGCTCCTCTCGAGCGACCGCGGTCTGGCCGGTGCCTTCAACTCCAACGCCATCAAGGGTGCGGAGAAGCTCACGGAGAAGTTGCGGCGCGAGGGCAAGGAGGTCGACACGTACATCGTCGGCCGCCGTGGCATCGCGCACTACAACTTCCGTGAGCGGAAGATCGCCGGGCAGTGGACGGGCTTCACCGATGCCCCTTCCTACGCGGACGCCAAGGCGATCGCCGCACCCCTGATCGAAGCCATCGAGACGGACACGGCCGACGGCGGCGTGGATGAACTCCACATCGTCTACACCGAGTTCATCTCGATGATGACGCAGGAAGCAACCGGTGACCGGTTGCTCCCGCTCAGCCTCGACAAGGTCGCGGAGGAGGCGGGCCAGAGTGACGAGGCCCGTCCGCTGTACGACTTCGAGCCGTCGGCGGAGGACGTCCTCGACGCCCTGCTGCCGCGCTACGTCGAGAGCCGTATCTACAACGCGCTGCTCCAGTCGGCTGCTTCCAAGCACGCCGCCACGCGCCGCGCGATGAAGTCGGCGACCGACAACGCGGGTGACCTGATCAACGCTCTCACCCGTTCTGCCAACGCGGCCCGCCAGGCCGAAATCACCCAGGAAATCAGCGAGATCGTCGGTGGCTCCAGTGCCCTGGCCGACGCTTCCGCGGGGAGTGACAAGTAATGACGACCACTGTTGATACGGCCGTTGCCACGGGCCGCGTCGCCCGGGTGATCGGCCCGGTCGTCGACGTGGAGTTCCCCGTCGACGCGATGCCGGAGATCTACAACGCCCTTCACGTCGAGGTGGCCGACCCGGCCAAGGACGGCGAGAAGAAGACGCTGACGCTCGAGGTTGCCCAGCACCTCGGCGACGGCATCATCCGCGCCATCTCGATGCAGCCCACCGACGGTCTGGTCCGCCAGGCCGCGGTGACCGACACGGGCGAGGGCATCACCGTCCCCGTCGGTGACATCACCAAGGGCAAGGTGTTCAACACCCTCGGCGCGATCCTGAACGAGCCGGAGGCGGAGGCTCAGGTCACCGAGCGCTGGCCGATCCACCGCAAGGCCCCGGCCTTCGACCAGCTCGAGTCCAAGACCGAGATGTTCGAGACCGGCCTGAAGGTCGTCGACCTTCTCACCCCGTACGTCAAGGGTGGAAAGATCGGTCTGTTCGGTGGAGCGGGCGTCGGCAAGACCGTCCTCATCCAGGAAATGATCATGCGTGTGGCCAAGCTGCACGAGGGCGTTTCCGTGTTCGCCGGCGTCGGCGAGCGCACGCGTGAGGGCAACGACCTCATCGACGAGATGGAAGAGTCGGGCGTTCTGGACAAGACCGCCCTGGTCTTCGGCCAGATGGATGAGCCGCCGGGCACGCGTCTGCGCGTCGCCCTGGCCGGTCTGACCATGGCGGAGTACTTCCGCGATGTGCAGAAGCAGGACGTGCTGTTCTTCATCGACAACATCTTCCGCTTCACGCAGGCCGGTTCCGAGGTCTCGACCCTGCTCGGCCGCATGCCGTCCGCGGTGGGCTACCAGCCGAACCTGGCCGACGAGATGGGCCTCCTCCAGGAGCGCATCACCTCGACGCGTGGTCACTCGATCACCTCGATGCAGGCGATCTACGTCCCCGCGGACGACCTCACCGACCCGGCCCCGGCCACGACCTTCGCGCACCTCGACGCGACGACCGTGCTGTCGCGTCCGATCTCGGAGAAGGGCATCTACCCGGCGGTCGACCCGCTGGACTCGACGTCCCGCATCCTGGACCCGCGCTACATCGCGCAGGACCACTACGACGCCGCCATGCGCGTCAAGGGAATCCTGCAGAAGTACAAGGACCTCCAGGACATCATCGCGATCCTCGGCATCGACGAGCTCAGCGAAGAGGACAAGCTGGTCGTTCAGCGCGCCCGTCGCGTCGAGCGCTTCCTGTCGCAGAACACCCACGCCGCCAAGCAGTTCACCGGCCTGGACGGTTCGGACGTGCCGCTCGACGAGTCGATCGCCGCGTTCAACTCGATCATCGACGGTGAGTACGACCACTTCCCCGAGCAGGCGTTCTTCATGTGCGGTGGCATCGAGGACCTGAAGGCGAAGGCCAAGGAGCTCGGCGTCTCCTGACCCCGATTCTCCCGGGAGGGGTGGGCGAGTCCCGCCCCTCCCGATACGCCCACTAGAATTTGACCCAACACCCGGCGAAGCCGCCGGGTGGTGACCCGAGGAGCCACCCTTGGCTGCTGAGCTGCATGTCGAGCTGGTCGCCGCGGACCGCAGTGTCTGGTCCGGCGAGGCCACCCTGGTCGTCGCGCGCACCACGTCCGGCGACATCGGCGTCATGCCCGGTCACCAGCCGCTGCTCGGTGTGCTGGAATCGGGCCCGGTGACCATTCGTACGAGCGGCGGCGACACCGTCGTCGCCGCCGTCCACGGAGGATTCATCTCCTTCGCGGACAACAAGCTGTCACTGCTTGCTGAGATCGTCGAGCTGTCGGACGAGATCGATGTACAGCGTGCGGAGCGGGCGCTCGAGCGCGCGAAGTCGGAGGCCGACGCCTCCGCCGAGCGTCGCGCGGACGTCCGACTGCGGGCGGTTTCGTCGCGCTGAAACCTGCGCGACGGCGTTGACGTGACTCAGCCGCGGCCAGGTCCGGAGCAATCCGGACCGGGTCGCGGCTGAGGCAATGCGGGTGCAATTCTGTTGGTCCGTTTCGAAGAGGCGAGGAGGTCGGTGCCGATGATCCTCACTCTGCTCGTGTGCGGACTCGTGTTGGTCGTTCTGGTGTTGGTGGGGCTCTTCGTCTTCGGGCTGCGGCGCCGGCTCATCCAGCGGTCCGGCGGCACTTTCGACTGCAGCCTGCGCTGGAACGCCCCGGAGAAGGGCGACACCTCCGGCAAGGGCTGGGGGTACGGTGTCGCCCGCTACAACGGCGACCGGATCGAGTGGTACCGCGTCTTCTCGTACGCTCCCCGTCCGCGCCGGGTCCTGGAGCGTTCGGCCATCGAGGTGGTCGACCGGCGTGCTCCGGACGGCGAGGAGGAGCTCGCGCTGCTCTCCGACGCGATCGTGCTCGGCTGTCTGCACCGCGGCGTCCGTCTTGAGCTCGCGATGGGCGAGGACGCGCTCACCGGTTTCCTGGCGTGGCTTGAGGCGGCGCCTCCCGGCCAGCGGGTGAACGTGGCTTGAGCGCCCCGTAGGGGGCGCGGGGCTGTGACATGTGCGGCTCCGCCGCGTGGGCGCGCTCAGCCACATACGGCCCGCGGACCAAGACAATGAGAAGCCGGGAAGACAAGGGGCGTTCTTGTCTTCCCGGCTTCGTCCATGGAGGGACGGCCCCCGCTACTTCAGGCCGTCATTGATGGCGCTCACCAACTCGCCGTTGGCGGTGTCACCGCTGAACTCCCAGAAGAAGGCGCCTCCCAGGCCCTGCTGCTTCGACCAGGCCATCTTGCTCTTGACCGTCGCCGGGGTGTCGTACGACCACCAGTTGGTGCCGCAGTGGGCGTAGGCCGTGCCGGCGATGGTGCCGTTCGAGGGGCAGCTGTTCTTGAGGACCTTGTAGTCCTCGATGCCCGCTTCGTACGTGCCGGGCGCCGCGCCGGTGGCCGTGCCGCCCGGCTCCTTCTGGGTGACGCCCGTCCAGCCGCGGCCGTAGAAGCCGATGCCGAGCAGGAGCTTCGCGGCGGGGACGCCCTTCGCCTTGAGCTTCGTGATCGCGTCGGCGGTGTTGAAGCCGTCCTGCGGGATGCCGGGGTAGGAGGTGAGCGGGGAGTGCGGGGCCGTCGGGCCCTTGGCCGCCCAGGCGCCGAAGAAGTCGTACGTCATGACGTTGAACCAGTCGGCGTACTGCGAGGCGCCGCCGTAGTCGGCCGCGTCGATCTTGCCGCCGCTGGAGCCGTCGGCGGTGATCGCCGCGGTGACCAGGGCGTCCTTGCCGAACTCGGTGCGGAAGGCCTGCATCATGTTCTTCATCGAGGCCGGGCCGCTGGTGTCGCAGGTCAGGCCGCAGGCGTTGGGGTACTCCCAGTCCAGGTCGATGCCGTCGAAGACGTCGGCCCAGCGCGGGTCCTCCACCAGGTCGTGGCAGGACTTGGCGAAGGCCGCCGGGTTCTTCATCGCGTCGGTGAAGCCGCCGGACCAGGTCCAGCCGCCGAAGGACCAGAGGACCTTGAGGTTGGGGTGCTTGGCCTTGAGCTTGCGCAGCTGGTTGAAGTTGCCGCGCAGGGGCTGGTCCCAGGTGTCGGCGACGCCGTCGACGGACTGGTCGGCGGTGTAGGCCTTGTCGTAGTCGGCGTAGGCGTCACCGATGGTGCACTTGCCGCCCTGTACGTTGCCGAAGGCGTAGTTGATGTGGGTGATCTTGGAGGCGGAGGCCGAGGTGTCGATGTTCTTCACGTGGTAGTTGCGTCCGTAGACGCCCCACTGGGCGAAGTAGCCGAGCTTGACCTTGTCACCCGGGCCGGGGCCCGGGTCGCCGCCGCCCGTGGTGTGCACCTTGACGGCGCCGGAGGCCGGTCCCGTCTGGTCCGCGGTGTCGCGGGCCTGGACGGTGTACGAGTAGTCGGTGCCCGCGGTGAGGCCGCTGTCGGCGTACGAGGTGCCGGTCACCGTGGCGACCTTGGAGCCGTCGCGCAGGACGTCGTAGTTCTTGACGCCCTTGTCGTCGGTGGCCGCCTTCCAGGCCAGCTTCACCGAGGTGTTGGTGATGTCGGACGCGGTGGGGGTGCCGGGTGCCGAGGGAGGGTTGTCGCCGGGGACGCTGCCGCCGTCACAACTGGCGCCGTTCAGCGTGCAGTTGGAGGGGGAACCGGACCCGGCGCCGTTGAACCCGAAGGAGACCGAGGCGCCGGGGGCGAGCGTCCCGTTCCAGCCGAGGTTCTTGGCGGTCCAGCGGTTGCCGGAGTTGGTGACGGTGGCGTCCCAGGCGGAGGACACCTTCGTGCCGGTGGGGAAGTCCCAGGCGACGGCCCAGGAGCTGATGGTGGTGGTTCCGGTGTTCTTGACGGTCCACTTGCCTTCGAAGCCGCTGCCCCAGTCCTGGGTCTTGGCGTACGTGGCGGTGGCCGCGGGGGCGGCTTCCGGTGCGGCCTCGGCGGGACCGCCGAGTGCGACCAGGGTGGCGAGCGGGAGCAGCAGGGTGGTGAGGCCTGCCACAGCTCGGTGTCTGAAGCGCAAGGTGCGCAAGGTGTGCTCCTCGGGTGAGATCCGGGGGGTCAGAGGGGGTGGATCCCTGCGCCGCCCGTGAGCACGTGGAACACGTGGGGGAGTGCTCACCGCAGTGCCGGTGAGAATAGAAAGGTCTGGACCAGCGGTCAAGAGGTCTGAACCATTGGCCGGATTGTGCCGGTCGGGCACACCGGGGCCGGGCTCATACACCCAACTCCTGTGCGAGGACGGCCGCTTGCACCCTGCTGCGCAGCTCAAGCTTGCCGAGCAGGCGGCTGACGTGGGTCTTCACCGTCGCCTCCGCCATGTCGAGGCGGCCCGCGATCTCCGCGTTCGAAAGTCCCTCGCCGAGGCACGCGAGCACCTCGCGCTCGCGGCGGGTGAGGGTGTCGAGGATGGCGGGATCGGGTCCGTTCGCCCGGCGGGCGGCCCGCGTGGTCCTGGGGGCCGCGAACTCGGCGATCAGCCGCCGGGTGACGGCCGGGGCGATGAGGCCCTCGCCGCGACCGACCGTACGGACCGCTTCCAGGAGATCCTTGGCCTCGGTGTTCTTCAGGAGGAACCCGGAGGCGCCCGCGCGCAGTGCCCCGAACACGTATTCGTCGAGGTCGAAGGTGGTCAGGACGAGCACGTCCGAGAGCCCCTCGGCGACGACCTGACGGGTCGCGGAGACCCCGTCGAGGCGCGGCATCTGGATGTCCATGAGCACCAGATCGGGCCGCAGTTCACGGGCGAGCGCCACCGCCTCCTCGCCGTCGGAGGCCTCACCGACCACCTCGATGTCCGGCGCGCTGCGCAGGATCAGGACGAGCCCCGCCCGTACGGCGGACTGGTCCTCGGCGACGAGCACGCGGATCATTCGGTCACTCCTTCATCTGAGGGGTCGAGGTCCAAGGGGTCGACGGGCAGGGTCGCGCGCACGACCCAGACCTTCCCGTCACTGCCGCCGCCACGGGGGGAAGCGTTGCTCTCGGGCCCCGACTCGAAGGCGCCGCCCAGGAGTTCGACGCGCTCCCGCATGCCGACGAGGCCGGCTCCCGAGCCCGGGGCGCGTGGCCCGGAGGGGGAGCCGTAAGGGCTGGTCACGCCGACTTCGAGAGCGAGCCGCCGCTGGGTGAGCGTCACCGTCACCGGGCCGGGGGACGCGTGCTTCAGGGCGTTGGTCAGGGACTCCTGGATGATGCGGTACGCCGCGAGCTCGACCGGGGCGGGGAGCTTGGAGTCGTCCGGGGTGCGGGTGTCGTCGAGGGTGACGTCCAGACCATTGGTGCGGGCGTTGCCGACGAGGGCGGTGAGGCCGTCCAGGGTGGGTGAGGCCGTGGGCTCCCGGTCGTCGCTGGAGTCCCGCAGGATGCCGATGAGGCGGCGCATCTCGGCCAGGCCCTCGACGCTGTTCTCGCGGATGACGGCGAGGGCGTCGCGGGTGGTCTTCGGGTCGTCCAGGGAGAGCGCGGCCGTGGAGTGGATGGCGATCGCCGAGAGGTGGTTGGCGACCATGTCGTGCAGCTCGCGGGCCATCCGGGCGCGTTCCGCCGTGATGGCCTGTACGCGGTCCATCTCGGCCAGCAGCGCGGTCTGTTCGGCCCGCAGGCGCGCGGCGCCGGCGGCCTCGCGGTGGGTGCGTACGAGGACGCCGGTGGTCGCGGGGGCGAAGGACACCAGGCCGGTGACGACACCGACGAGGATCGCCTCGGGGTCGCGGAACCAGGCCAGGAAGCCGATCGTCACCGCCACCGTGATCATGCCCGTGGTGACCGGGATACGCCGGGCGGCGGACGGAGTCCCGTAGACGACGGCCGCGTACATGATGTCCGTGAACATCATGACCGAGACGAGATTGCCCGCGGTGAACTGGTCGGCGACCAGCGCGAGGGTGCCGATGACCAGGGCCGTCTGCGGCCTGCTCCTGCGCAGCAGTTCGAGGCCCGCCAGGACGAAGAGCGGGATCAGCGCCCAGGCGGCGCCGAGCAGCCGGTCGGTCTGCATGTGCAGTCCGAGCCCCCAGAACGCGAGCCCGGCGAGCGTGCTGCCCACGGAGATCTGCACGTCGACGCGGTGCGGGCGGGGGAGGGACGGGGCCATGTCTCCATCCAACACGGCGCGCGGGGGCCGTGCCTGATCCTGAGGGAGGAACCGCGCGCTACATCGAAGGATGCAGTGCCACTTCGTCACTGGCGACGATGATCCGCGGCCGGTCCGACGGGAGCCTGGAGAGGTGACCGAGAGGAGCGAACCGTGATCGTCACACTGATCATCATCTGCGAGGTCGGATTCTGGGTGCTGCTGGCCGGCGGCCTGGCCCTGCGCTACGCGGCGAAGATGCCGCGCACGAGTGTCGCCGTGCTGCTGTGCGAGCCGGTCCTGGAGGTCATCCTCTTCGTCGTCACCGCGATCGACCTGAAGAACGGCGCGGAGCCGGACTGGAAGCACGGCCTCGCCGCCGTCTACATCGGCTACTCCATCGCGCTCGGGCACTACACGATCAAGTGGGTGGACGTCCGCGTCGCCCACCGCTTCGCGGGCGGCCCGCCGCCCTCGACCCCCAAGTACGGCACGCCCCGCGCCGTCCACGAGTGGAAGATCGCCGCCCGCTGGGTCCTTGCGGCGCTGATCGCCATGGGGCTGCTGCAGGGAGCGGTCTGGTACGTCGGGGGCGACGGGGACGCCGACTCCCTGCGGATGTGGCAGCAGAGGATGCTGTGGCTCATCGGCATCAACGTGATCATCGCGGCGACCTACACGGTCTTCCCGAAGAAGGCGCCGGCCGTGCGGGACGACGAGGAGAAGCCGAGCTTCCTGAGCAGGCTCTAGCGCTCGCCGCCCGGTACCCACAGGACGTCGCCGACCGCCTTGTTCGCCGTACGGGCCAGGATGAACAGCAGGTCGGAGAGGCGGTTGAGGTAGGTGGCCGTCAGCGGGTTCATGACCTCGCCGTGCGCCTCGAACGCCGCCCAGGTGGACCGCTCGGCCCGCCGCACGACCGTGCACGCCTGGTGCAGCAGTGCCGCACCCGGCGTGCCGCCCGGCAGGATGAAGCTGCGCAGCTTCTCCAGTTCGTCGAGGAAGCGGTCGCAGTCCTTCTCCAGCTTGTCGATGTAGGACTGCTCGACGCGCAGCGGCGGGTACTCGGGGTCCTCCACGACCGGCGTGGACAGGTCGGCGCCCACGTCGAAGAGGTCGTTCTGGACCCGGAACAGGACCTTCACGACCTCTTCGTCGAGCTGACCGAGCGCGATCGCCGTGCCGATCGCGGCGTTGGCCTCGTTCGTGTCGGCGTACGCCGAGATCCGCGGATCGGTCTTGGCGGTGCGGCTCATGTCGCCGAGGGCCGTCGTGCCCTTGTCGCCGGTCCTGGTGTAGATGCGCGTCAGATTGACCATGAGGCCAGCCTAGTTACGCGCCCGCCTTCCGGAAGACACGTGTGCCGACCGTCACGGACCCGAGGGCGAGCGCGGCGGCCATCAGGACGCCGTACAGCATCGCCGTGCTCGCGTACTCGCCCACGTAGGCGGCCCGCACCGCGTCCACGAGATAGCGGAACGGCATGAAGTGCGAGAGCACGTCCAGCCAGCCCGGCGCGAGCGCCATCGGCAGCATCAGGCCGGAGAGCAGCATCGAGGGCATGCTGACCGCGTTGATGACGGGCCCGAACTCGTGCGGCTTGGAGACGAGCAGCGCGAGCGCGTACGAGAGGGACGCGAGGACGACGGTGAGGACCCCCACGAACGCGAAGCCGATGAGGATGCCCGCGAGCGGCGCCCGCAGCCCCATCACCACGGCCGCGAGGACCAGCAGCACCGCCTGGAAGACGAAGAGCGCGGCGTCGCGGAGGACCCGCCCGAGAAGGAGCGCGAGCCGGCTGACCGGCGTCACCCGCATCCGCTCCACCACGCCGAACTGCTTCTCGATGATGATCGCGAATCCGCTGTACGAGGCGCCGAAGAGGCCGAGTTGGAGCAGCAGGCCCGGCACGAGCACCTGCCAGGAGTCACCGCGCGAGCCGAGCGGCAGGTCGGTCAGGAGCGGGCCGAAGAAGAGCAGATAGAGCAGCGGCATCAGGACGCCGAAGAGGATCTGGAACTTGGAGCGCAGGGTCTGGCGGGCGTACCGCCCGAAGATCAGCGCGGTGTCGGAGAGGAACGCAGACATGTCGGGTCCTGGGGGTCGAGGTCCTGGGGGTTCAGACGCTTCAGACGGCGACGGGCGCCGTGTCCTTGGGGGTGAGGTCGCGCCCGGTGACGGCCAGGAACGTGTCCTGGAGCGAGGCGTCGATGGAGCCGCCGTACCGGAGCTTGAGCGCGCTCGGGGTGCCCTCGGCGACCACGACGCCCTTGTCGATGACGACGAGGCGGTCGCAGAGCGCGTCGGCCTCGTCGAGGTAGTGGGTGGTCAGGACGACGGTGGTGCCGTGGTCGTCGCGCAGCCGCCGCACGAGCGCCCACAGGTCGGCCCTGCTGCCCGGGTCGAGCCCCGTGGTCGGCTCGTCGAGGAAGAGCACCTCGGGCCTGTGCATCAGGCCCATGGCGATGTCGAGGCGCCGCCGCTGGCCGCCGGAGAGGCTCGCGCACTTGCGGTCGAGGAACTCGGTGAGGCCCAGGTCGGCGGCCAACTCCGCGGCGCGAGTGGCGGCTTGGGGCTTGGTCAGGCGGTAGAGCCGCCCCTGGGTGACCAACTCCTCGCGTACGGAGACGGTGAGGTCGACGCCGCCTGACTGGGCCACGTACCCGATCCTGCGCCGTACGGCCGCCGGGTCGCGGGCCAGGTCGATGCCCGCGACGGTGGCGGCGCCGCCGGTGGGCGGCAGGAGGGTGGTGAGCATGCGCAGCGTCGTCGTCTTGCCCGCGCCGTTCGGTCCGAGGAAGCCCAGGATCTCGCCGGGGGTGACGGTGAGGTCGATGCCGCGCACGGCTTCGACGGTGGCGCGCTTGGTCCGGAAGGTCCGGGTGAGGCCTGCCGTGCTGATGATTGCCATGGCGACCACAAAAACAGAGTCTCTTAAATTTTGCAATCGCCCCAAGTTTTATGTGGGGGCAAGTTTTACATGGGGGCAAGTTTTCAGTCGCCCTAGCCAGTGGTCGTAGGGTGGGGGCATGGCTGAAGGGCTCAGGGAGCGCAAGAAGCGGCAGACGAAGCAGCGGATCTCGGACATCGCGACCGGGCTCTTCCTGGAGCACGGCTTCGTCACGGTGACCGTCGCGGACGTCGCGGAGGCCGCCGACGTCTCCGTGAACACCGTCTACAACTATTTCCCGGCCAAGGAGGACCTCTTCCTCGACCGGGGCGAGGCCGTCGTCGACCGGCTCTCCGGTTATGTGCGCGGCCGGCGCGCGGGGGAGTCCGCCGCCGCCGCGGTCCTGCGCCAACTGCGCGCGGACGTGGAGGGCGTGTCGCCCTCCATCGGTCTCTTCACCGGCTGGGCCGACTTCATGAAGGTCATCACCGACGCCCACGCCCTGCGCTCCCGGCTCTGGGAGATCCAGCAGGAGGCGCTCGGCCACCTCACGAAGACCCTCGCCGACGAGACGGGGGCCGCCGACGGCGACCCCATGCCCGGCCTGATCGCGGGTCAGCTCTCCTGGGTCCACAGCACGCTCATGGCGTGGATCGGCGACGAGATGGTCAAGTGCCGCAAGCCCGCCGAAGTGTCCCGGGATGCCCTCGTGCTGCTCGACGAGATGGAGGACCTGCTCGGCGAAAAGGTCCTCAACTACGCGGTGCGCGGCGCCGAATGACCCGTACCAGTGTGATGTCCGTCATCTGAGACGTGACGCGCATCTCTTCACGGCCACAGCCGTGCTCACGACCGCTAATGTCCGCCGGAAGGGCTTACGTAAACAGCGTGTAAGCCAGGCGTGATAAGCGGTAGGGGAGTCGTAACAGTGGCACGGAAGCTCGCCGTCATCGGAGCCGGACTCATGGGGTCCGGCATCGCTCAGGTCTCCGCCCAGGCGGGCTGGGACGTCGTCCTGCGCGACGTCACCGATGAGGCCCTGACCCGTGGCACCGACGGGATCAAGGCGTCGTACGACAAGTTCGTGAGCAAGGGCAAGCTCGCCGCCGAGGACGCCGAGGCGGCGCTCGGGCGCATCACGACGAGCACCGACATGGACGCCGTCGCCGACGCGGACATCGTCGTCGAGGCCGTCTTCGAGAAGCTCGAGGTCAAGCACGAGATCTTCCGTACGCTCGACAAGATCGTGCGCGAGGACGCGGTGCTCGCCTCCAACACCTCGGCCATCCCGATCACGAAGATCGCGGCCGTGACGGAGCGTCCGGAGCGGGTCGTGGGCGCGCACTTCTTCTCGCCGGTGCCGATGATGCAGCTGTGCGAACTGGTGCGCGGCTACAAGACCAGCGACGAAACCCTCGCCCGCACGCGTGAGTTCGCCGAGTCCGTCGGCAAGACCTGCATCGTCGTGAACCGCGACGTCGCCGGGTTCGTGACGACCCGTCTGATCTCGGCGCTCGTCGTCGAGGCCGCGAAGCTCCACGAGTCGGGCGTCGCCACCGCCGAGGACATCGACATCGCCTGCAAGCTCGGCTTCGGGCACGCCATGGGACCGCTCGCGACCGCCGACCTGACGGGCGTCGACATCCTGCTGCACGCCACGGACAACATCTACACGGAGTCCCAGGACGAGAAGTTCGCCGCGCCCGAGCTGATGCGCCGGATGGTTGACGCCGGTGACATCGGCCGCAAGAGCGGGCAGGGCTTCTACAAGCACTGACGTCTGCTTCCACCCGTGCGGGGTCACCCCTCGGAGTGAATTCGGTATCGGTTCGCTTACAGACGGCAACTTCCTTGCCCATGCGGCAGTCAGTTGCAGTGACATACGCAGACGCCATACGGAACAGACGTCACAGGAAACTCAGCACTCTCGGGGAGCGCATATGCACATCAGGGGCGACCAGGCCCAGCTGGTCGTCGGGGGACGCCTCGACGTACGCAGCGCGGCGGACGCCCGAACGGTCCTGCACTCGGCCGTCGACGACGGAGCCGGTGACCTGGTGCTCGACCTCTCCGAACTCGACTCGTGGGACGCCACGGGACTCGGCGTCATCATGGGTGCGCACCGGCGCGCGGGACGGTGCGGACGCCGTCTCGTGCTGCGCAGTGTGCCGCCCCAGATGCAGCGCCTGCTGGTGGCCACCCGGCTCCATCGCATCCTCGCCATCGAGGGCGGCATCGGGGTGGAATCGCTTCCGCGGGTGTGAAACGCATTTCGCGCGCAATCCTCACGAGACTGTGACGTCTCGGACGGAGCGGTACCCCGCCCGTTCGGAGATACTGAGCGAAGGTCTAGGGTTCGGTCGCCCACCGTCATGACGAAGACAGACGCCCGAGCGGGGGCACCGGACCAGAAGCGACAGCGCAGTGTGCACAAGGCCGGAGGGGGCTGTGTACACGACGCATCTGGGGGGCTTTGACCATGGACCCGATGAACCGGGGACCGGAAGAGTACGGCCATGACGGCATCAACGACGACGATTCGGCGCGTTCCGTGCGGCCACCGCGCGATCCTTCCCCAAGCTCTCAACTCCGTTCGAGCAGGGGAGACCCCAACACACCGGACTTCGGTCAGCCCGCGCCCACGCTCGCCCGCACCGTCCAGCTCGTCTCGGGTGACTTCCTGCTCACCGTTAACCCCGTCGACGGCAGCGAGATCGAACCCTGCCCGCCCGGCGAACGTCCCGCACGGCCCGTCAAGCGCACCGCCGCCGAGCGTGCCGAGCTGCGCCGCTCATCGGCGCCGCCCGTGCCGCCGGGTCCCGCACTGCCCCGGATGCCGCTCCTGGAGCGTCAGGAGGAGCGTGAGCGGCTCGTGCGCCTGCTCGCACGCGGGCGCTCGGTGCGGCTCACGGGTCCCGCGGGCTCGGGGCGAACCTCGCTCCTGAACGCCGTCGCCGAGGACTGCGCGGACCTCGCACCGGACGGCGTCATCCGGCTCTCCGGGTACCACAAGTCGCCCGGCGACCTGCTCCAGGATCTCTTCGGCGCGGTCTACAACGCCCCGCTGCACCGCCCCGACCGCGCACTGCTGCTCGAACTGGTCCACGACATCGGCGCGGTCGTCGTCCTGGACGACCTGGAGTTCGGCGCGGCCGCCCTGGAAGAGCTGCTCGACGCCACACCCGAGTGCGCCTTCCTCATCTCCGCCACCCCCGAGGTCGCGGCGCCGTCCCCGGACTCGCACCTCGAAGAGGTCTTCCTCGGCGGGCTCGGCCGCAGCGGCGGCCTCGAACTCCTGGAGCGCGCCGTCGGCCGCGTCCTGACGGACGACGAGGCGGGCTGGGCGGGCGACCTCTGGTTCGAGTCGGAGGGGCTGCCCCTGCGCTTCGTCCAGGCGGGCGCCCTGCTGCGCCAGCGCGACCAGCTGCGCGCCGACCCGAACGCCTTCGACGAGTACGGCTACTTCGCCGAGGGGCCGGTCGACGCGCCCTTCGACGCCGAGGGCCACGACGTCCCGCTGCCCTCGCTCGCCGACGGCGCGGCGCCCGCGGCGCTGCTCGCCTCACGGCTGAGCCCGTCGGCACGCACCACGCTGCGGTTCGCCGTCGCACTCGGCGGGGAACTGCCGCACCAGGCCCATCTGCCCGCCCTCGTGGGGGACACCCACGCGGACGCGGCCCTCGCCGAGCTGGTCTCCACCGCGCTCGTCACGGCCGTCGGCTCGCACTACCGGCTCGCCGCCGGGGTGCGTACACAGCTGGAGGTGTCCGGGTACGGGGACGACACCGCGGAGCACGCCCAGAGCGCCGCCCGGCACTACGCCTGGTGGGCGGGGCACCCCTCGGTCGGCCCGGAGCGGGTCGTGGCCGAGGCGGACGCCGTGCTCGCGGCGCTGGGCGTCCTGGTCGCGGGACAGTCCGCTTCGGGGGCACCGGCCGGCGGCGGGTCCATGGGCAGCGAGGAGAGCGCCGCCGTGCTGCTCGCCCGCACCGTCGCGCCCGCCTTCGCGGGAGGGCTCGACTGGGGCGCCTGGGAGCGTGCCCTGCGGTCGGGCCAGGAGGCGGCACGGACCGCGGGAGAGGTCGCCGAAGAGGCGTACTTCCACCATGAACTCGGCGTCCTCGCGCTCTGCGGCGGACAGCTCGACCGGGCCCGCGTCGAGCTGGAGGCCTCCATCGGCCTGCGCGGCGCGCTCGCCGACAAGCGGGGCATGATCGCGGGGCGCAGGGCTCTCGCCCTGGTCGCCGACCGCTCGGGCGGCGTGATGCCCGGCGGAAGCACGGCAGCCGCGGGCGAGGAGATGCCCGACGCGCGCCACGAGGAGTCGGCATCGCCCCCGGGCGGCGTACCGGCGGCGTTCGCGCTGCCCACACCGCCCCCGGAGCCCGAGACCCTGGTCACCCGCAAGGCGCCGCCCGCGGTGGGCGTCGGCCCGGCACCGACCCGCCGCTCCATCGTCAGCGGCACCCGGCGCAACCTCGTCGCGGCGGGCGCGGGCGCCCTGCTCGCGGCCGTGCTCGGCACCGTGGTGACCCTCGGGGCCACGTCGGACAAGAACGATAACCCGCCCGACAAGGTCAAGACGGAGCAGTCGGCGACCGAGGACCAGGGCGACGACGGCCTGACCGCCGACAAGCCCGCGAAGGACTCGACGAGCCGCCCGGACGACGACGGCGCGGACAACGTCCCCGGCACCGCGGACGACGGCGGGGCCAGTGAGAGCGGCGGACCGTCGGACGAGCCGAGCGACAGCGGCAAGCCCTCCGACGACACCTCGGGCAAGCCGACGACGAAGCCGACGGACAAGCCCACCACGAAGCCGCCCACGACGAAGCCCCCGACGACCAAGCCCCCGACCACGAAGCCGCCGACCACGAAGCCGCCCACGACGAAGCCTCCGACGACCCCGCCGCCGACCACGCCGACGCCGGACCCGCCGTCGTCCCCGGTCACCTCGAATTCGGCCAGCGGCCCCGCGAGCAGCCCGGCGACGAGCGACTCCGCGTCGGACGCGGAGTCGACGATCTGAGGCACGTGACGGACTGACGCACGTACGCGCACGTACGCAAGAGAGGGCCGGGTCCTGGTGGACCCGGCCCTCTCGCGTAGGGGGAAGCGGTACGGAGAACTTCCTAGAACAGCCGCAGCTTGTCGTCCTCGATGCCGCGCATCGCGTTGTAGTCGAGGACGGCGCAGCCGATGCCGCGGTCCGTGGCGAGCACGCGGGCCTGCGGCTTGATCTCCTGGGCGGCGAAGATGCCCTTGACGGGGGCCAGGTGCGGGTCGCGGTTCAACAGCTCCAGATAGCGGGTGAGTTGCTCGACACCGTCGATCTCGCCGCGCCGCTTGATCTCCACGGCGACGGTCTGCCCGTCGGCGTCACGGCAGAGGATGTCCACCGGGCCGATCGCCGTCATGTACTCGCGGCGGATCAGCGAGTAGCCCTCACCGAGCGTCTCGATCCGGTCGGCGAGCAGCTCCTGGAGATGTGCCTCCACGCCGTCCTTGATGAGGCCGGGATCGACGCCCAGCTCGTGCGAGGAGTCGTGCAGGATCTCTTCCATCGTGATGATGAGTTTCTCGCCCGCCTTGTTCACGACGGTCCAGACGCCCGCGTCGTCCCCCGTCCCCTCCTTCAAGGTGCAGGGCGGGGACATCCAGTTGAGAGGTTTGTAGGCCCGGTCGTCCGCGTGGATCGAGACACTGCCGTCCGCCTTCACGAGGATCAGGCGGGGGGCCGACGGGAGATGGGCGGTGAGCCGGCCCGCGTAATCCACGGAGCAACGGGCAATGACGAGACGCATGGTGCGCAACGCTACTCGACCCCGGGTGGTCCGCGCGATTCCTCCATCGATGGACCTGTTCGATCCTGGCCGGTTATGTTCCCAATCTCCTGGTGCAGCGCGGGTCCGGTGCTTAACGTATAAGCAGGAGGTCGCCGTGCGTGCACGCTGCGTGTGCGAACTCCCCGCCCTGTCCGGAAGCCCCCGCTCCCCGGGGGTGCGAGAGGAGAACCCATGTCGCTCGACGTCTCACCGGCGCTGTTGGAACAGGCCGAGCGAGGCGAGGTCGATGAAGCGGAATTCGTCGACTGCGTCCGGACCTCCCTGCCTTACGCATGGGAGATGATCAGCTCCCTGGTGGCCCAGCTGAAGGTTGACGGCGGAGAGTTCGCCGACAACCAGACGCCGCCGCCCACCGAGCAGGCGCGCGGCCAGCTCCTGCGGGCGCTGGCGAGTGACGCGATTCGCGGCGCTCTGCAGCGCCACTTCGGAGTGCGGCTCGCATTCCAGAACTGCCACCGTGTGGCGGTTTTCCCGCTGGACGCGTCCGTGGACGACAGGCTCGCCCGGTTCACATCGATCCGGGGCCAGCTGCTCAACCAGTCGCCCGAACTGCGGGACTGCTGAAGCCTTTTGCTGCCGCTCCGTACGCGGGAGGTGTTCTAGTACCGGAGCGGCAGCTCCCCCGCCCCACGCTCAGCCGAGCTGGGGCAGCACTTCGGCACCGAGCCTGCGGACGTTCTCCTCGGTCGTCGCCAGATCGCCCGAACCCTCGACCAGCAGCGCGAAGCGTGTGATCCCCGTGCGCTCCGAGGTTGCCGCGATCCGGTCGGCGCACAGCTGCGGGGTGCCCACCGGGTGCAGTCCGCAGAGCAGTTCCGTGTACGCGAGCGGGTCCCGCATGGCCCGGGGGCGGCCGTCGACCGTGACGTGTGCGTCGAGCCCCTGCTTGAGCCACCCCGGCATCGCCTTCTGCAGCGTCTCCGCCGCGTCCAGGCGCCGGTCCGCGATCTGCGCGACCCCGGCCGAGACGTGCGCGGCGCGGTGGACCTCTTCCGGCGTGCGCCCCGCGGCGCGCGCGTGCCGCTGCCACAACGCCACCATTTCGGCCTTCTCCTCGTCCCCGACATGCATGCCGAGCAGCATCGGCAGACCGCGTTCCGCCGTGAGCCGCACGCTGGCCGGCGAGGTGCAGGCGACGATCACCTCGGGGCCGCCGGACGCCTCCCCGGCGTCCGCGCCCGAGCCGGCCAGCGCCTCCTGCGGCCGTGGCACCACGGCCACCTCGCGGAAGGGGAAACGGCCCGCCTCGCTCGCGACGCGCGGCTCGCTCAGCCACCGCAGCAGCAGGTCGAGCGAGTCCGGGAAGCCCTTCTCGTACGCGTCCAGGCCGGACCCGAAGACCTCCAGGTCCACCCACGGTCCGCCGCGCCCCACGCCCAGCGAGAAGCGCCCGCCGGACGTCAGGTGCAGCAGCGCCGCCTGCTCGCCAAGGGCCACGGGGTGGACGGTCGGCAGGACGCTCACGGCGGTGCCGACCCGGATGCGCCGCGTACGCCCGAGAAGGAGCGCGGCGAGGGTCACGGCGGACGGACACGTGCCGTACGGCACGAAGTGGTGCTCGGCGAGCCAGACCGAGTCAAGGCCCGCCTCCTCGGCCACCTCGGCGGACCGCACCGCGCGGTGCAGTGCCTCCCCCTGCCCCTGTCCCGGGAACTGGGCGGCCAGAACAAAACTACCTACACGCATCGCACTCCTGCCTCCTTGGCGCCGACGCAGGCACTCCCCCTACGGGCAACAACGCATGACACGTGCCAAAGGCACGGCTTGGCATGAAGATTGACGGATTTTCTGCGAAATGCAGGGGGGATCTGTGGGGGTTGATGACGGACGTCTACCCGTGTCCGCGCCGCGTAGGCTGGACGTACCCCTGGCCCCCGTACATCCCGTGAGGTGTTCCGTGTCCCCGCGTCGCAACCGCCCGAAGGGCGCCGGAGAAGCCAGCCCGCGCACGGACGGGGAACCGACGGGCCGCTACGGCGGCTTCCAGTCCACCGAGTCCTGGCAGGGCGAGCAGTGGAGCCTGCGCCACGTGGCGGGGGCCAGTGCGGCGGGCAAGAGCTACCGCTGCCCCGGCTGCGACCAGGAGATCCCCTCCGGGGTCGCGCACGTGGTGGCCTGGCCCGAGCACTCGGGCGTGGACGAGCGCAGGCACTGGCACAAGGCCTGCTGGAACGCGAAGGACCGCCGCACCACGCGGGTGCAGCGGTCCCGTAACGCGCCTAGGTACTGACGGCTACACGTCGCGCTTCTCCAGGAGGGCGAAGGCGCCGACGATCGCGGCCGCGGTCACGCCGACGAGCAGCAGGAGCTGCGAGGTGCCGCCGCCCTCGCCGTCCATCTCGAAGATCTTGGCGAGCGAGTTGATGGCGTTGTAGTCCATCATCTTCTCGCCCAGCGGGCGCGTGCCCTCGGAGATCATCAGGAACACGGGCAGGATCGCGGGCACCAGGACGACGCCGAGCATCGCGGTGATCGCACCCGCCGAGTGGCGCAGCATCGATCCTGCGGCGAGCGCGAGGACGCCCAGGAGCGAGACGTAGAGCCCGCCCTTGAGGACCGTGCCCGCCCAGTCGACGTCACCGGCCTCGGGGCCGCTGTGCATCCCCGACGTCATCAGGCCCACCAGCAGGATGGAACCCGCCGAGACGACGAAGGCGATCACGAAGAAGATCAGGATCTTGGCGGCGAGCACACGGTAGCGCTGCGGCGACGCCGTGAACGTCGTACGGATCATGCCGGTGCCGTACTCGGACGACGTCACCAGGACGCCGAGTGTGATCAGGCAGATCTGGCCGAGCACGAGACCGAAGAACGCCGGGATCGTGAACGGCACGTCCGCGTAGTCCCGGTCCTGCGTGTTCACGCCCACGAGCAGGCCGATGCCCACGACCAGGAGGAAGAAGACGCCGAGGGTCCACATCGTCGAGCGGACCGACTTGATCTTCGTCCACTCGGACGCCAGGGCGTTGCCGAGGTGGGTCTTCTTGACCGGGATCGGCGAGGTGTAGGCGTTGTTCATCGCCTGCTGCCAGGCGGAGGGCGGCGCGGGTGCGGCCGGCGGGGGCGCCATCGGGGCACCTTGCGGCACGGGAGCGCCGGCCTGGGCGTACGCCTGCTGGGGTGCCTGCTGGGGCTGCGCCTGCGGCTGCGGAGTCGGAGGCGTGGTCATCGCGGGTCCTCGCTGTCGCGCTTGGTCATGTCGGGGGCGGGGGCGGGGGCAGGAGCAGCGGCGGGCGCCTGAGGGGCGGCGGCCGCGTACGGGTTGGGAGTGCCCTGCGGTGCGCCGGGGGCGCCAGGTGCGCCCTGCGGCATCGCGAACGGCTGGCCGCCCTGCTGGGGCGGCGGCGGTGCGTACCACCCGGGCTGGCCCTGGCCGGGCACCGGCATCTGCGGCTGCGGCATCGCACCCGGCGGCAGCTGCTGCTGGAGGCCCGCCCGCTGGTCGACCGTCGAGCGGTAGTCGACGGCGCCCTGCGTCATCCGCATGTACGCCTCTTCCAGCGAGGCCTGGTGCGGCGAGAGCTCCCACACGCGGACGTCCGCGCCGTGTGCGAGGTCGCTGATGCGGGGGAGCGGAAGGCCGGTCACGCGCAGCGCGCCGTCCTGCTCGGGCATGACCTGGCCGCCCGCCTCGCTCAGCGCGGCCGACAGCTTCTCGCGCTGCTGCACGTCGCCTTCCGGCACCCGCACCCGGGCGAAGTCGGCGGAGTTGTGCGAGATGAAGTCCTTGACGCTCATGTCCGCGAGCATCTGCCCGCGGCCGATCACGATCAGGTGCTCGGCGGTCAGCGCCATCTCGCTCATCAGGTGCGAGGAGACGAAGACCGTGCGGCCCTCGGCGGCGAGGGACTTCATCAGGTTCCTCACCCAGAGGATGCCCTCGGGGTCGAGGCCGTTGACCGGCTCGTCGAAGAGCAGCACCTGCGGGTCGCCGAGCAGCGCCGCGGCGATGCCCAGGCGCTGGCCCATGCCGAGCGAGAAGCCCTTGGAGCGCTTCTTCGCCACGTCCTGGAGGCCCACGACGCCGAGCACCTCGTCGACCCGGCGGGCCGGGATGCCGGAGAGCTGCGCGAGGCACAGGAGGTGGTTGCGGGCGTGCCGCCCGCCGTGCACCGCCTTGGCGTCGAGCAGCGCGCCGACCTGGCGGGGGGCGTTGGGGAGCTTGCGGTACGGGTAGCCGCCGATCGTCACCTGGCCCGTGGTGGGTTGGTCGAGCCCGAGGATCATGCGCATGGTCGTCGACTTGCCGGAGCCGTTCGGGCCCAGGAAGCCGGTGACCGTGCCGGGTCGCACCTGAAAGGAAAGGTTGTACACGGCTGTCTTGGCGCCGTAGCGCTTCGTCAGGCCGACTGCCTCGATCATTCTCCGCACCCATCGAATGGTTCAGGACGTCGGGGCACACGCCCCCGTAAGGGTTAGGAGGATATCGGGGAGCTGACGGTTCCAGCCAAGAGCGGGTAAAACTCTCGGTCAGGGGAAGCCCGGCTGCGGCAGCGCCCAGCCCGCGTCGGCGAAGGCACGGGTGCCGAGCTCACGCAGCCTACGGTCGGCGGCGGCCTTGCGCACCCAGTCGGCGGGACCGGGCCCGAGCAGTCCGCGCAGCGCCGCCGAATCCCCGATGAGCGAGGCGAGCAGCGCCGCCTGGTCGCCGCCGCCGGGGCGCGGCAGCCCGGTCCCCGGATCGACGAGGACGCCGTACGAGCTGACGTAGAGCGAGGCGCTGCCGAGCTTCTCCCCGGACGGCAGGGTGAGCCCGAAGCCGTCGCCCGGGACGAGCGAGCGCCGGTAGTTGGGGAACTCCGTCTCGTCGACCGCCCTGAACTGGTCCCGGTCGAGCCAGCTCACCACGAGGGAGGTCTCGGCCGCCGGGTCGATGTAGGGGGCCGCCGCCACGTAACCGGCCCGCCCGATGTGCGCCGAGCAGCCGACGGCGATGCCACGCACCCGGACCGGGACCATCGGCACGGCGGCGGAGAGGGAACGTCCCAGGAGTTTGTACGCGACCTGCGCGGGCGAGGCGTTCGACCCGACGGCGATGACGGGGTGCCTGCCGCTGACGGGGACCGCGCCCCGCTCGGCAAGCGCCTCGTCGAGCGGCTGCCCCGCCACGAGCCACTGACCGAGCGGGAGCGGACGTACACCGAGGGGGAGGAGCTCGCCGCCGGTCAGGAGGGACGGCTGCCGGACCGGCCGCCCCGGGTAGGCCAGCGGCTGCAGGGCGGGCACGACATCGAGACCGAGCGCGGCCAGGCTCGGATCCACCGCCATCACATTCCCCCCCCGGAGCGGGACTAGGCGTCGCGCTTCTTCAGCAGCGCGTATCCGCCGATCAGTGCCACCGCGACCCACACCACCATGATCGCGAGCCCGCCCCAGGGACCGTACGGGACGTCGTCGTCCAGCGGTGTCTTCACCTGCATGATCCTGTTCCCCGCCTGGTCGGGGAGGAAGCGGCCGATCTTCTTCGTCGCGGAGACGTTGCCCAGGATGCTGGAGATGAGGAAGAAGAACGGCATCAGGATGCCGAGGGACAGCATCGGACTGCGCAGCATCGTCGCGACGCCCATCGAGAACATCGCGATGAGCGTCATGTAGAGCCCGCCGCCGATCACCGCACGCAGCACTCCCGGGTCGCCGATCACGGCCTTGTGCTCGCCGAGCACCGCCTGTCCCACGAAGAACGCGATGAAGCTCGTGACCAGGCCCACCACCAGACAGAGCAGGGTGGCGACCGCGACCTTGCTCGCCATGAAGGTGGCGCGCTGCGGGACCGCGGAGAGCGAGGTGCGGATCATGCCGGTGCTGTACTCGTTCGAGACGACGAGCACACCGAAGACGATCATCGCGAGCTGGCCGAGGCTCATGCCGGCGAAGCTGGTGAAGGTCGGGTCGAAGACCCGGCGGTCCTGGGCGTTGAGGCTGTCGTAGTCGTTCTTCGCCAGAATGCTGATGAGCAGGCCGAGCCCGACCGTGACGACCACCGCGAGACCCAGCGTCCACACGGTCGACGAGACCGAGCGGATCTTGGTCCACTCCGACTTCAGTACTTGTGCCGCGGCCATCGTTCAGGACCCCTTCTTGGGCTGCTGCTGCCAGCTCTCGCCCCAGCCCGCGGCCCGCGCGGGGGGTGGCGGGGCGGCGCCGGGGCCCGTGTGGTCGGCGTGCGCGTGATACTCCACCGACTCCGCGGTGAGCTGCATGAAGGCCTCTTCGAGCGAGGCCCGCTGGGGGCTCAGTTCATGGAGCACGAGCTGATGGCGGGCGGCGAGCTCACCGAGATCCGCGGCTTCGGTCCCATCCACCTCCAGGGTGCCGTTGCCCGCCTCGACGGCGGTGACGCCCTCCTGGTGCAGCACATCGAGGAGCCGTTCGCGCTGCGGGGAACGCAGCCGGACGTACGAGCGTGAGTTCTGCTGGATGAAGTCCGCCATGGAGGTGTCCGCGAGGAGCCGCCCCTGCCCGATGACGACGAGGTGGTCGGCGGTCAGCGCCATTTCACTCATCAGGTGGGAGGAGACGAAGACCGTACGGCCCTGTGCGGCGAGGGACTTCATCAGGTTCCGGATCCAGTGGATGCCCTCGGGGTCGAGTCCGTTGACCGGCTCGTCGAACATCAGGATCTCGGGGTCGCCGAGCAGCGCGCCCGCGATGCCGAGCCGCTGGCCCATGCCGAGCGAGAAGCCCTTGGCCTTCTTCTTGGCGACCTGTGTCAGGCCCACCGTGTCGAGGACCTCGTGGACGCGGGCGCGCGGGATGCCGTTGCTCTGCGCGAGGCAGAGGAGATGGTTGAAGGCGCTGCGCCCGCCGTGCATGGCCTTGGCGTCGAGCAGGGCGCCGATGTACTTGAGCGGTTCCTTCAGCTGGGCGTACCGCTTGCCGTCGATGCGCGCGGCGCCCGCCGTGGGGTTGTCGAGCCCGAGCATCATCCGCATCGTCGTGGACTTGCCGGCGCCGTTCGGTCCGAGGAAGCCGGTGACGATGCCCGGATGCACGGTGAAGGTGAGGTCGTTGACGGCCAGCTTCTCGCCGTACCGCTTGGTCAGCCCCTCGAGCTCGATCATGCGGCCACGCTAAGACGGGACAGAGCCCCCTGCCACTTGGGCAGAGGGCTCTGAAAGCGTCCCGGACGTCAGCGGGTCTGCTGCGCCGGAACCCCACGCGAGACGGGCTCGTCGTCGGCGGGCGTACCCGCGGCGGCGACGGCCGCACCCGTGAGGGTGGCCAGCATCTCGCGCACGTTGGTGAGCTGCGCGTTGATGCTGTCGCGACGGTTCGTCAGAGCCGCGAGCTCCCGCTCGGACTCCGAACGGATCCGGTCGGCCTTGGCGTTCGCGTCCGCGACGATGTCCTCGGCCTGCCGCTGAGCGGTCTCGACGGTCTGACGCGCGCGACGCTCGGCGTCCGTACGCAGCTTCTCCGCCTCAAGACGGAGCTGCTCCGCACGGTGCTCGATCTCCGCGAGACGCTTCTCGGCCTTGGCCTGACGCGAGGCCAGGTCACGCTCCGACTGCTCCCGGCGCTTGGCGAGGTTCGTCTCGAAGTCGGCCGCGGCCTGGGCGGCCTTGGCGCGGGTCTCCTCGAAGAGGGCGTCCGCCTCCTCGCGCTTCTGCTGGGCGTCCTTCTGCGCCTCGCTGCGCAGCGTGCCCGCCTCGCCCTTGGCCTTCTCGACGATCCGGACGCCCTCGTCCTCCGCCTTGGCCTTGCGCTCGGCCGCGAACGACTCGGCGTCGTTGCGCACCTGCTGGGCCGCCGACTCGGCGAGCTCGCGGTGCTGCTCGGCTGCGCGACGAGCCTCCTCGCGCAGGTCCTTCGCCTCCTCCTCGGCGAGGCGGAGGATCTTCTCGACACGGGCACCGAGGCCCGCGTACGACGGTTCGGCGTCGGCTACCTGCGCCTGCGCGTTCTGCGTCTCGAGGTGCAGTTCCTCAATGCGCTTTTCCAGAGCAGTGATACGAGCAAGAGCGCTGTCACGGTCGGAGACGAGCTTGGAGATACGTTCGTCCACCTGAGCGCGGTCGTACCCACGCCGCACAAGCTCGAAGCCGTAGGGGGAAGTGTCGCTCATGGGGTTCCTGTCGAATGAGACCGGTGAGGTGATAGAGGGAATCCTAGGGGTCCAAGCGGCGTGTCATCGAGCAGATGCCCGTTTGATCTGGAGAATGACACCCCTTTTGAGTGGCTAACCGCCGGAGCACTTGCCAGCGACAGTGCCGAAGGTCCTTACAAAGCACGCGAGATGTTCTTTGGCTAGCCCTCAGACGGCTTGCCACCCGATCGAGTTGACCCCGCGGCTGCACCGGCCTTGACGCCACCGTCCTTCGCGCCGGGGATCGGTGGGGCCTCAAAAGACTCCAACGCCTCCAGCACGTCCTGGACACGGGAAATCTCCGCGTTGATGTCCTCCCGGCGCCGGACGAGGACCTCCAGCTCGCGCTTGCCCTCGTCAACCGTACGCTCCGCCTCGGCCTGCGCCTCCGCCTTGACGCGCTCGGCGTCGCGCACCAGCTCGGCGACCTTCGTCTCGGCCTCCTTGAGCAGCGCCTCGGCCCGCTTCACGGCGGAGATGCGGACCTTGCCGGCCTCGGAACTCGCGTCCGACACCAGCTCCTTGGCCTTCGCCTCGGCCTCGGCGAGCTGCTCCTCCGCGGCCTTCACCAACGCGTCACAGCGCTCGCCCGCGGACTTCATCGCCTCGGCGGACTCGCGGCGCGCACGCTCGTGCAGCTCCTCGATCTCCGCGCTGAGGCGGTCGCGCTGCTCCTCGGAGCGCTCCCTTATGGCCGTCGCGTCCCTGCGGGCGCCGACGAGCAGTTCGTCCGCGTCCGTACGGGCCTTCTCCACCAGGGAGTTGCCCTCGACGCGCGCCTCGGCCACCAGCCGGTCGGCCTCCGTGCGGGCGGCGCCGACCATCGTGTCGGCCTGCGCCTCCGCGTCCGTGGTCGCCTTGAGGGCCTTCTCCTGGGAGTCCGCCGTCAGCTTGTCGGCCTCGGCCGCCGCCTCCGTGATGAGCGTGTCCACCTGCTCGGCCGCCTCGGAGCGGCGCTTGTTGGCCGCCTGGCGCGCCTCGTCCAGGGTCCGTTCGGCCTCCTCCCGCGCCTGCGAGGTGAGCCGCTCGGCCTCGGCCGCCGCCTCCGCCTTGACGCGCTCGGCCTCGGACCGGATGCGCTCGGCGTGCTGCTGGGCGGAGCCGACCGTCTCGGCGGCGTCCGCGCGAAGCCGCTCGGCGTCGCCCGTCGCGTCCGAGATGAGCTTCTCGGCCTTGGCCACCGACTCCGAGCGCACCCGCTCGGCCTCCGATGCCGCCTCGCCGCGCAGCCGCTCGGCCTCCGCCGCGGTCTCGGTCCGCAGCCGCTCGGCCTCCGCGACCGTCTCGTTCTGCAGCCGCTCCGCCTCGCTGCGCGCCTCGCCGATCAGCTGGTCGGCCTGGCTCGCCGCGTCGCTGCGGATGCGGTTGGCGTCCTCGCGGGCGTCGGCACGCGTACGGGACGCGTCCTGCTCGGCCGACGCGATCGCGTCCGAGGCTTCCGTGCGCGAACGCTGGGCGTACTCGGAGGCGTCCGAACGCAGCCGCTCGGCCTCCGCGATCGCCTCCGACACGGTGCGCTCGGCAAGCGACTTGGCGGCCTCGCTCTCCTCGGTCGCCTCGCGCCGGGTGCGGTTGGCGTCCTCGGCGGCACGCTCCCGCTCGGCGTACGCGTCGGAGCGGACCCGGTCCGCCTCCTCCTGCGCCTCGGTCCTGGTGCGCTCCGCCGCGTGCTCGGCGGCGCTGCGCAGGCCCGCGATCTCCTCCTGCGCGGATTCCTGCAGGCCCGCCACCGAGTCCCGTACGGACTGGGCGGTCTGCTCGGCGCTGGAGACCATCTCGGTCGCCCGGCGGTCGGCCTCCTCGACGAGGCGGACGGCCTCGGCCTGGGCCTCCTCGACGCGGTTGCGGGCGGAGGCGAGGAGCTCCTCGCTCTGCTCGCGGGCCCGCTCGCGCTCCTGGTCGGCCTCGCCCCGCGCGGAGCTGAGGGTCTCCTCGGCCTCCCTGCGGCGCCTCGCGGCCTCCTCCTGGGCGGCGGACAGCGCCTCGGCGGCCTCCGCGCCCACGCGCTCGGCGGCGGCGGCCGCCTCCGAGCGCAGCCGGTCGGCCGACTCCTGGGCCTCGGTCTTGAGCCGCTCGGCTTCGTTGGCGGCGTCCGAACGCAGCCGCACGGCGACGTTCTCGCCCTCGGCGCGCGCCTGCGACGCGTCGGCGGCGGCCTCGGTGCGCAGCCGCTCGGCCTCGGTCTCGGCCTGCGACTGAAGGGTGCGGATCCGCTCGGCGGACTCCGCACGCAGGCGGTCCGTCTCGTCCGACGCCTCCTTGCGGATGCGCTCGGCCTCGGCGCGGGCGTCGGTCAGCGCCTGCTCGGCGGAGGCGAGACGCTCCTCGGCCTCCGAGTGCAGGCGCGCCAGCTCGTCGGCGGCCTCGGCCTGACGTGCCGCTATCGCCCGCTCGGTCTCCTCGTGCAGGGCCCGCGCCGCTTCCTCGGCCTCGGACTTCGTGGCCTCGGCCTGCTCGGCGGCCTCCTCGCGGTGCCGGTCGGCCTCGGCGCGGGTGCGCTCCAGGGTCTCCTCGGCCTGCTTGCGCAGGGTCGTGGCGCGCTCGATGGCCTCGGTGCGGACCCGGTCGCTCTCGGTGGCCGCGGCCGACTTCAGCTCCTCCGCGTCGGCCTTCGCCTTGGCGAGCAGCTCCTCGGCGGACCTGGCGGCTTCCTCGATCTGCTGGACGGCCTCGCGCCGGGCCTCGCTGCGGATCCGCTCGCCCTCGGTGACCGCGTCGGCCCGCAGCTGCTCGGCCTCGCCGCGCAGCCTGCGCGCCTCCTCCTGCAGCTCGACGGTCTTGGCGCGGTACTCCTTGGTGTCGTCCTTCGCCGTGCCCTTGAGCTGCTCGGCGATGTCGTGCGCCTCGGCGCGCAGCCGGTCCGCCTCGGTCTCGGCGTCGGTGCGGATCCGCTCGGCCTCCTCCGTGGCGGCCTTCGTCGTCTCCTTGGCGTCCTTGGACGCCTTGTCGAGTACGTCCTCCGCGGTGCGGGCGGCCTTGGCGAGCTGGCCCGCGGTCTCCTCGGCGGTGATCGTGCGCGCCTTCTCGGCGGCTTCCTTGATCAGCTTCTCGGCCTCGGCACGGGCGTCGGCGACGAGCTGCTCGGCCTCGGTCCTGGTGGCCTCGGCTTCCTTCGTGGCCTCGCCGACCAGCCGGGCGACCTGCTCCTTGGCGGTGCGCGTGCGCTGTTCGTTGGCACCCTCGGCGGCCGAGAGCTGCTTGGACGCCAGTTCCTTGGCCTCGGCGACGACCTTGTCGGCCTCCGCGCGCGCCTCGCGCAGAGCCGTCTCTGCCTCCGCCATGCGCTGCTCGGCGGCCCGGCTCGCCTCGGTGGCCTGGCGGCGCGCCTGCTCGGACTCGGTGGCCGTGGTGGAGCGCAGCTGCTCCGCGTGGTCGGTGGCCTCCTGCGCCTGCGTGGACGCGGCGTTCAGGAGGCGCTCGGCGTCCGAGCGGGCCCGGCGCAGGATCGCTTCGGCCTCGGCGCGGGCCGACTCGGCGTCGCTCGACATCCGCTGGCGGGCTTCTTCGGCCACGCGCTCGGCCTCGGCGCGGGCGGCGGCCAGGGCCTGGTCGGCCTCGGCGCGCGACTCGTCGAGCAGGCGGCGCGCCTGCTGTTCGGTGCGCGCCCGCAGTTGCTCGGCCCACGCCACGTTCTCGTTGACGTGCGACTCGACGGTCTGGCGGCGCTCGGACAGCTCCTGGTCGAGCTGCTGACGGCGCGACACCGCCTCGGCGTGCAGTTCGGACTGGAGCCTGGCCTGCTGCTCGGCGTGCTCCTGGAGGATGCGCTGGGTCTGCGCACGTGCGTCGCGCAGCTCCCGCTCGGCGTCCTGGCGCAGCTGGTCGGCCTGGATCTGGGCATTACGCAGCAACTGCTCGGCCTGATAGCCGATGTCCGCGCCGTCATAGGCAGGGCGGGACGCGAGGTTGCGGCGCGCCTCGTGCAGCTTGGCGCGCAACACCTCGACCTGATAGCCGAGGTCCTCGGCGTGCTGAACAGCCTTCTCTCGTTCGGTCTTCAGCCGGTCCATCTCGGCCTCGAACCGCGAAAGATGGTCCGTCTCAGCCCGCGAGCTCTCTTGGCGTTCGTAGCCCCGCACTGCGCGGTCCCATCCGTCCCCTGGTCGCAAGTCTCTTCGTACGAGCCCTGTCCATCCGCCGAACGGGGCCCACGGGGAATGGTGTCAGATCAACAGCAGAGCTTGGGCTGCTGCCCTGACGCTCGTCCCCCGAAACCCGGACCCCGGCAAGCGGCCGCCCAGCGTACGGACGACCGGCCGCCCGAACTTCGGACGGCCGACCCCAACCCTACCGGCCCAAGTATGCGGAGGTCAGTGCTCCGGTGACTCCTGAGCTGCCGAGGTGACGAGTTCGGTCAGCACACCGTGACAGTCCTTGGGGTGCAGGAAGGTGATGCGGGATCCCATGGACCCGATTCGGGGCTCCTCGTAAAGGACGCGTACGCCCTTGTCCTTGATGGCCGCGGCGTCGCCGTCCACGTCCGCGGTGCCGAAGGCGATGTGGTGCACACCCTCACCGTTCTTCGCCAGCCACTTGCCCACCGCGGAATCATCGCGAGTGGGTTCGAGGAGCTGCAGGTAGGAGGCCCCTCCGTCGCTCGTCTCATTGATCTTGAGCATGGCCTCGCGCACGCCCTGCTCTTCATTGACTTCGGTGTGGAACACCGTGAAGCCGTACGTCTCCCGGTAGAACTCGACGGTCTTGTCGAGGTCGAAACAGGCGATCCCGATGTGATCGATTCGCGTCAGCATGTTTTAAGTGCAGCCTCTCCGGCAGTGATTACACAACGTGCGCGCGATCACACCTAGCGCCCGATGACGCACGGCGTACCGCTCAGTACATTCAAGTAAACCCTCATTAACTCCTCCTCCCAAGGGGCCGTGGCACATGTCTGGAACGACCGGTACCACCTCAGTGATCGTCGCGGGCGCGCGAACGCCCATGGGCCGCCTGCTCGGCTCCCTGAAGTCCTTCTCCGGCGCCGACCTGGGCGGTTTCGCGATCAAGGCCGCGCTCGACCGGGCCGGCATCGGCGGCGACCAGGTGCAGTACGTGATCATGGGGCAGGTGTTGACGGCCGGGGCAGGGCAGATCCCGGCGCGTCAGGCCGCCGTCAAGGCGGGCATCCCCATGAACGTCCCCGCGCTCACCGTCAACAAGGTGTGTCTCTCCGGGCTCGACGCGATCGCGCTCGCCGACCAGCTGATCCGCGCGGGCGAGTTCGACGTCGTCGTCGCCGGCGGCCAGGAGTCGATGACGAACGCGCCGCACCTCCTCCCCAAGTCCCGCGAGGGCTACAAGTACGGCGCCATCGAGATGCTCGACTCCATGGCGTACGACGGCCTGACCGACTCCTTCGAGAACATCGCCATGGGTGAGTCCACGGAGAAGCACAACACCCGCCTGGGCATCGCCCGCCCCGAGCAGGACGAGATCGCCGCCGCCTCGCACCAGCGCGCCGCGGCAGCCCAGAAGAACGGCATCTTCGAGGCCGAGATCACCCCGGTCGAGATCCCGCAGCGCAAGGGCGACCCGGTCCTCTTCTCCAAGGACGAGGGCATCCGCGCCGAGACGACCGCCGAGTCGCTCGGCAAGCTGCGCCCCGCCTTCACCAAGGACGGCACGATCACGGCCGGCACGTCCTCGCAGATCTCCGACGGCGCCGCGGCGGTCGTCGTGATGTCGAAGGCCAAGGCCGAGGAGCTCGGCCTGGACTGGATCGCGGAGATCGGCGCGCACGGCAACGTCGCGGGCCCGGACAACTCGCTCCAGTCCCAGCCGTCGAACGCCATCCAGCACGCCCTGAAGAAGGAGGGCCTGGACGTCGCCGACCTCGACCTCATCGAGATCAACGAGGCCTTCGCCGCGGTCGCGGTGCAGTCAATGAAGGACCTCGGGGTGTCCTCGGAAAAGGTGAACGTCAACGGCGGTGCCATCGCCCTGGGCCACCCGATCGGCATGTCCGGCGCACGCGTCGTGCTGCACCTCGCCCTTGAGCTGAAGCGGCGGGGCGGCGGCGTGGGCGCGGCCGCGCTGTGCGGTGGCGGCGGGCAGGGTGACGCACTGATCGTGAAGGTGGCGAAGGCCTGACGCCGTTGCGCGTCCGAACCTTCTCCCCCGTCTTGGACACGTCTTGGAACGGAGCTGTCTGACATGCAGGACGTCCCCTCCCTGGTGGCGCAGGCCCGCGAGGGCAGGCCACGGGCCGTGGCCCGGCTGATCTCACTGGTCGAGGGGGCGTCACCGCAGCTCCGCGAGGTCATGGCGGCGCTGGCTCCGCTGGCGGGCCACGCGTACGTGGTGGGCCTCACGGGATCGCCCGGTGTCGGCAAGTCGACTTCGACGTCGGCGCTGGTGTCGGCGTACCGGCGGGCGGGGAAGCGGGTCGGCGTCCTTGCCGTCGACCCGTCGTCCCCCTTCTCCGGGGGCGCGCTGCTCGGTGACCGGGTCCGGATGTCGGAGCACGCGTCCGACCCCGGGGTCTACATCCGCTCGATGGCGACGCGCGGCCACCTGGGCGGCCTCGCGTGGTCGGCGCCGCAGGCGATCCGTGTCCTGGACGCGGCGGGCTGCGACGTGATCCTGGTCGAGACGGTCGGCGTGGGCCAGTCCGAGGTGGAGATCGCCTCGCAGGCGGACACGTCGGTGGTGCTGCTCGCCCCCGGCATGGGCGACGGAATCCAGGCGGCGAAGGCCGGAATCCTGGAGATCGGTGACGTGTACGTCGTCAACAAGGCGGACCGGGACGGCGCGGACGCGACCGCGCGAGAGCTGAACCACATGCTGGGGCTCGGGGAGTCGCGGGGCGCCGGGGACTGGCGTCCGCCCATCGTGAAGACGGTGGCCGCCCGGGGCGAGGGCATCGACGAGGTCGTCGAGGCCCTGGAGAAGCACCGGGCGTGGATGGAGGAGCGGGGCGTACTCGCCGAGCGGCGCGCCGCTCGGGCCGCGCGTGAGGTGGAGACCATCGCGGTCACCGCTTTGCGGGAGCGAATCGCGGATCTCCATGGAGATGCGAGGCTCTCGGCGTTGGCGGAACGGATCGTGGCGGGGGAGCTCGACCCGTACGCGGCGGCCGACGAACTGGTGGCGAGCTTGACCTCGGGTTGAGCGGGGCCGGCCCGGCGGGGCCTTGCGGAGCCGTGCGGGGCTCCTGCGGGGCCCTGCGGTGACTGGGGGCTTAGCTGCTGGGCCGCTGGGCCGCTCGGTGGCTGTGCGGCTCTGCGGTCTGCGTGGCCCTGCGGCTGTGCGGCTGTGCTGGTCCGGGTGGCCCTGCGGGCGCACTAGCCGCCGCTTCGCGGCGATGTTTCCCGCCCACCCACTACCCGGGGTAATCGGGTGGGTGGGCGGGAGACACCCGTCGGGAAGCGACGGTCCAGGTCGTAGCGCGACGCGAGCCCGGTCCCGCAGGGCGCCCCGCGACGCGAGCAGGCCCCGCAGGGGCACACCCTGCGGGACCGGCTCTCCGGGGGGACGGGGGATTAGTCGTCGGAGCCGTCGTCGTCCGAGTCGTCGTCGTGGCTGTCAGAGTGGTCCGCGGTGACCTTGCCGGACTGCAGGTCCACCTTCCAGTCGGACTCCGCGCCCTTCGGACCGGAGGTCTCCGCCTCCCAGGCCTTGGCCGTGCCGTCGTCGTCCAGGTCCACGGAAGTCACCGCACCCTTCGAGCCCGCGGCCTTCGCCGCGTCCTCCGCGTTGACGGAGGCACCCTTCAGGGCGGCGGCCACGCGGCCCGCGTCGCCGTCGTCGTCCTTCTCGGTGTGCGAGCCGAGCACCTTGCCGGTGCCGGGGTCGACCTGGACGCTGTGCCACGTGTCGCCCTTGAGCAGGTCGACGTCCCAGACCAGGCCGCCGTTGTCCTCGTCGTCGAGCTCGGCGGAGACCGCGGTGCCGGCCTGGTCCGCCAGCGCCGCCTTGATCGCGTCGGCGGCCGTCACCTTGGCGGCCTTCACCTCGGCGGTGTTCTCCTTGGCGTCGTCGCTGTCGTCCCGGTCGTCGCCGCGGTCGTCGTCCTTCAGCTGAACGCTCGACTTCTTCGCGGCGGCCGACGAGTCGTCGTCGCCGGTGACGGCGAGAGCCGACGCCGTGCCGCCCCCGACCAGTGCGATGGCGGCGACGGTGGCGATGACGATGTTGCGCTTCATGAGGGGGTCCTCCCGAGTCGGTGGCTGTGCGGCCGGTGGGCCGCTGCCGTTCGCTTTCGACAAGAACCAATCTGGCTGAGCGACCCTGAAGCCAGGCTGAAGCCGCCTGAAGAACTCTTCAGGTTCGCTCTGGGACCCTGAACGCATGCGCCTGTTGATCGTGGAAGACGAAAAGCGCCTCGCGTTGTCCCTGGCCAAGGGCCTGACGGCCGAGGGGTACGCCGTGGACGTCGTGCACGACGGCATCGACGGCCTGCACCGGGCGAGCGAGGGGACGTACGACCTCGTCATCCTCGACATCATGCTGCCCGGCATGAACGGCTACCGCGTCTGCTCCACCCTGCGCGCCGCCGGTCACGACGTGCCGATCCTGATGCTCACCGCCAAGGACGGCGAGTACGACGAGGCCGAGGGGCTCGACACGGGCGCCGACGACTATCTGACCAAGCCCTTCTCGTACGTCGTGCTCGTTGCCCGGGTGAAGGCGCTCCTGCGCCGCCGCGGCAACGCCGGCCCTTCCCCCGTCCACACCCTCGGCGACCTCAAGGTCGACACCGCGGCGCGCCGCGTCTTCCGCGGCGACGACGAAGTGACGCTCACCGCGAAGGAGTTCGCGGTCCTGGAGCAGCTCGTCCTGCGCGCGGGCGAGGTGGTCTCCAAGGGCGACATCCTGGAGCACGTCTGGGACTTCGCCTACGAGGGGGACCCGAACATCGTCGAGGTGTACATCAGCGCGCTGCGGCGCAAGCTCGGGGCGTCGCTGATCAAGACGGTGCGCGGCGCCGGATACCGCCTGGAGACCCCCCGATGAAGAGATTCTTCAGTTCCGTCCGGGCCCGCGCCACCCTCGGCGCCAGCCTCGTCGTGGCCGTGGCGCTGGTCGCCGCCGGTGCCGCCGTCCTGCTCTCGCTGCGCGCGAACCTGACCGACCAGGCGAGCGGCCAGGCCGAGTCCGCCGCCCGCGGGGTGGCCTCGCAGCTCGCCGCGAACGTGCCGTACGGCGATCTGGACCTGGACGGGGAGGACCATCCGGTCCAGGTCGTGGACGGCGACGGACGGCTCGTCGCCGCCGGCGACGACCTGGAGAGCATCAGCGGCACCGGGGTCGACGCAGTGAAGCCCCGGCCGGCAGCGTCCGCGCCCCCCAAGAGCGAGGGCGATGACGACGACGAGAGTGAGGGGGACGCGCTCGAAGCGGGGGAGATCTCCGAGGATCCGGCGAAGGTCACCTCCGGCTCCGCCACCGTCGACGGCGAGACGCAGGACTACCGTTTCGCCGCGGTCGAGGTGAACGTCGAGAAGAAGGGCGACCTCACCGTCTACGCGGGCGCCTCGCTCGCCGCCCGGCAGAGCGCGGTCTCCACGGCGCTGACGTCCATGCTCATCGGTTTCCCGCTGCTCCTCGCCGTCATCGCCCTGGTGACCTGGCTGGTGACGCGCCGCGCCCTGCGCCCGGTGGACGCGATCCGCTCCGAGATGGCCGCGATCACCGCGTCGGAGGACCTCGCGCGCCGCGTGCCCGAGCCGGACACGCACGACGAGATCGCCCGCCTGGCCACGACCACGAACGAGACGCTCGCCGCCCTGCAGAGCTCGGTGGAACGTCAGCGCCGCTTCGTGGCCGACGCCTCGCACGAACTGCGCAGCCCCATCGCCTCCTTGCGCACCCAGCTCGAAGTGGGCGTGGCCCACCCGGAGTTGCTGGATGTGGACGGTGCGGTCGAGGACACCGTACGACTGCAGGAACTGGCCGCCGATCTGCTGCTCCTGGCCCGTCTCGACGCGGGCGAGAAGCCGGGCGGCGGACATGTGGATCTGGCGGCCCTGGCCCGCGAGGAGCTCTCGCAGCGCACACGGGACCGCGCCGACGTCCGCATGGATCTGGAGAGCGTCGAAGTCACCGGCTCCCGCGGCCAGTTGGCGCGGGTGCTCGGCAATCTCGTGAACAACGCACAGCGCCACGCGCGCTCGCACGTCACGGTCGCCACCCGCGCCGACGGCGCGTGGGCGGTCATCGAGGTCTCCGACGACGGGGACGGTGTGCCGGAGGGCGAACGCGACCGGATCTTCGAGCGCTTCGTCCGCCTCGACGACGCCCGCACCAGGGATGACGGTGGGGCGGGTCTGGGCCTTGCCATCGCACGCGACGTCGCCGCACGCCACGGCGGGACCCTCACGGTCTCGGAGGCCCCAGGTGGGGGAGCGCTCTTCGAGCTCAGGGTCCCTGCCGTCACCCGGTGAGGGTCAGGGCTTGCCCCGCTGGGCGCGGAGGTGTTCCGCGATCGGGCTCAGGGCCTTGTGGAGTTCGCCGAGCGCCTCGGGTGAGATCAGGTCGACGAAGTGCCGGCGGACGGAGTCCACGTGGTGCGGGGCGACCCGCTGCATGGTCTCCATGCCCTCGTCCGTGAGGACGGTGTAGAGCCCGCGCCGGTCGGACTCGCAGTTCTCCCGGCGGACCAGGCCCGCGTTCTCCATGCGGGTGATCTGGTGGGACAGGCGGCTCTTGGACTGCAGTGTGGCGGCCGCCAGATCGCTCATGCGCATCCGCTTCTCTTCCGATTCGGAGAGATGCACGAGGATGTCGTAGTCGTTCATGGTCAGGTTGAACGGCTGGAGGTCTTTCTCGAGCTGATATGTCAGCATCCTGTTGACCTCCACGTGGGTGCGCCAGGCGCACTGTTCCTCGTTGGTCAGCCACTGCGGGGCCGTCTCGGTCTCCATGGAATCGATTCTACCTAAGAAGTTGAAAGGTGAACGAATGTCGGTGTGTGACACGCGCCTCTCACCCTCCAGGTGAAAGAGGGGCACAGGCGTTCGCCGTCACACTCCGCAGACTACCGCTCACAGGCCGAAGCGACGCTGGAGGTCCCCCAGTTGTCCGGGAAGGCGCGGTTGCCCCGGCTGCTGACCGTGTTGTCCGTGTTGGCCTTGGCTGCCCGGTGCACCCTGGCCGCCCGGCACGCCCGCCTGCTGCGGCACCGCACCCGTCGCCTGCTCGGCCATGAGGGCCTCCGAGGACTGCAGAAGGACCGTGCCGGCGCCCACGAACTCGAACTGGTGCTCCTCACCTGAGGTTCCGCCGATCCCGGTCAGTGCCCGCACGCCACCGATGACTCCGGTCAGGTATCCGTGGTCGTAGTGATGGCAGGGCGAAGGGCAGTCGGCCCAGCCCACCAGGGCCTGCGGATCGACCCGGATCGGCGGCTCCATGAAGACGACCGGCCCGTTCGACGCGGCCACGAACTTGCCCGTCCCGATCAAGGTCAGAAAGCCCGGAACGATGGACTGCTTCAGCGCGAGAGTTGGCTGAAAAGCGAGGAGGTTGCCGGAGCGAATGGTCAGGTTGCCGTCTTCCAGGTCGTACGAATTCACGTCGAAGGCCCGGTCGGCGAGGAGCATCTTGCCCTGGCCGTCGGCCACCACCCAGTCGCTCGCGTGCAGGGGCGAATGAAAACTCGTGCGCACCAGACGGTCCAGGCGGCCGTGCCCGATGCCGTTGAACTCGATCGACCCGTAATAGGCGATCATCTTCCCCTTCTGCAGGAACCACTGGCTCCCCTTGAGCTCCACGCAGAAGGTGTACGCGTTCACGCTGTCGTCGCTCGGCAGCGTCATCGGGTCGAAGACCGTGGGCCCGCCCGCGGGCATTGAGGGGTTCACAGCTTCTCCTCCGATGCCTGGACGTACACCGCACCGCTCCCGGACAGCTCCAGCTGGAACGCCTCGCCCGAGCCCCGCCCCACCATGTCGCGCCAGCCGAGCGCCGTGGAGAGTTTGTTGCGCACGTCGCCGTGGTGCGCCACATACGCCTGCGGGTCGACATGGACCGGGCGCTGTGGGGTGATCGGCACCTCGATGACACCGCCGTGCGCCATGACGGCGACCGAGCCCTGTCCCTTGAGGGTGGTCGTGAAGAGGCCCTGGCCGGTGACCTGTCCGCGGACCATGCCCATGACGCCGCCCTGCGAGCCCATGAACATCGTGCCCTGCTGGAGCGTCCCGTCGAAGGCGAGCAGCCGGTCCGCCTCCACGTAGAGGGTGTCTCCGGTGAGGTCGATCACCTGGATGTGGTGACCGCCGTGCCCGAAGAGGACGGTGCCGACGGGGGTACCTCCCTGGTCATTAAGACCTTGGGGGACTTCGACGGTCATCAGGGGTGTCGCCTCGTTGGCGACGCGGCGGCCGATCATGGAGGCCAGGCCGCCCTGTCCGCCCTGCATGTTGGGCGTGAAGACCACGTCTCCCTTGTAGGCGAGCATGGCGCCGCGCTGGCTGAACAGCCGCTGGCCCGGAAGGATGGTCGCCTCGACCATCTTCGAGTTGATCTCTCGGAAGGGCATGTCAGACGTCCCCCGCGATCGTGTTCCGCTCGCTGGGCTGGACGTAGACCAGTCCGTCGCCCTCGAAGCGGATCTGGAAGGCCTCGCCGCCGCCCTCGCCGAGCAGCGTACGGAAAGTGACCCCCGACTGGAGGTTCTGCCGGAGGTCTCCCTGGTGCGCGACATAGGCCCCCGGATCGACCGTGAGGGGATACTGGCGGCTGACGCGCAGCACCACCGCGGGGCCGTCGGACATGATCGCCGCCTGGCCCGAGCCCTCGACGGTCGTGGTGAACAGACCGTTGCCCTGCGAGGCGCCGCGGACGCCGGTGAAGTGGGTGCCGGTGCGCAGGCCCCCGTCCGTGCACAGGAGATTGCCCGCCTCGACGAAGAGCGTCTCGCCGCGCAGCTGCACCAGGTTGATCTCGGTGGCGCGGTCCGCGAACCAGCACGTGCCGTGCCCCTTCACCTCCATCACCGTCATCTGCTCGCCGGTGAGTCGGCGGGTCACCATGCCCCGTATGCCCTCGCCTCCGCCGGTCATCTTCTTGAAGGCCATCTGGCCGTCGTACGCGACCATCGAGCCGTTCTTCGCCTTGACGGCGTCGCCGGACATGTCCACGGCGAGCACCCTGCTGCCTTGCAGTCGGAACGTTGCCACGTATCGACGGTAGCCGTCGGATATGGGGTCGGAACAGGGCAACGGCCCCTGAGCGAACCCCGAGAACACCCCGATGTCACAATGGGGGTCGCTTGTGCGCGCATTCACAAGATCAATGCCAGCAATGCCGTCGAGCGGCCCCGCCCCTCGCTCCCGCCTCCCACCGAAGGTGTTCCGTGGACATCAAGACCGCTTCCGCACTCCGCCGCCTCCGTCTGGTCTCGGCCCCCGAGGCCGTCTCCTTCCTGCTGCTGATCGTCTGCTCGGTGCTGAAGCGGACCACGGAGTTCAACGCCGTGCCGGTGATGGGCATGGTCCACGGCGTGCTCTTCGTCCTGTACGTGCTGTTCTGGCTCGACGCCTGGAACCGCACGAAGTGGGACGTGAAGACGGCCGCCCTCTACTTCATCCTCTCCGTCCTGCCGACCGGCGGCTTCTTCGCCGAGCGGAAGCTGAAGCGTGAGGCCGAGGCCGCCGTGATCGCGTCGCGCGCCCGCCGCGAAGGGGTGGTCAGCGCATGATCGTCGCCTTCTCCGTGACCCCGCTGGGCGTCGGCGAGGACGTGGGGGAGTACGTCGCCGACGCGGTCCGCGTGGTCCGCGAGTCGGGCCTGCCCAACCGGACCGACGCGATGTTCACGTCCGTCGAGGGCGAGTGGGACGAGGTGATGGACGTCGTGAAGCGCGCCGTCGCCGCGGTCGAGGCCAGGGCGCCGCGCGTATCCGTCGTCATGAAGGCGGACATCCGCCCCGGGGTGACGGACGGGATGACGTCGAAGGTCGAGACGGTGGAGCGGCACCTCTCCGAGTAGCCGCCACGTACGTGTGAAGAAGCCCCTGCCGACAGCTCGGTGGGGGCTTCTTCACGTACGGGGGCCGACGTCGTCGGCGCCGAAGTGCCGTGCGTCCGGCGCGGGAGATCGGCGAGCCCGTCCACTGACGGAGCAACGCCGCGGGACACGCGCCCCGGGGCACCCCGCCCCGCAACCACGGCCGAACCGCTCACCCTAAGACCGCCCGCACGGACGCATCCGGTTCGACACGCCGAGAAAACTCCACTTTTGTGTGGGTATCGGCTCGTTCGGACCCGAACCTGCCAGAGCCAGATCACTCAAGACCTGGAGGGCGCTGTGCGGCCGGAGGGCTACGACTACGAAACCCACAGCACACTCGCCGGACCGCTCACGGAGCCGGACGGTGAAGGTGGCCGCTATCGGGTGCAGTACAACAAGCTCCTCGCCAGCGAGCCCCACCGAATACGAGCCGTCATCCTCATGACGCTCGCCCCCGTTCTCACCGGCCTCCTCCTCGTCTACCTCGTGTGGCCGACGCACTGGACGGAACGCGAGGGCGCCGACCGCTGGCTCATCGGGCTCGACATCACGATGCTCGTGGCCATCGGCCTGATCGAGCTCTTCATGCTCGTCAACGTCATCTCGATCGCCCACGCGACGATGGTGGCGAGGGACCCGGTCCCGGTCACCCCCGAACCCGGCACCCGCGTCGCGTTCCTCACGACGTACGTACCGGGCAAGGAACCTCTCGGCATGGTGCGCGCGACCCTCGAAGGGGCCAAGCGGATACACCACACCGGCCCCCTCGACGTCTGGCTCCTGGACGAGGGCGACAACGAGGACGCCAAGGCGCTCTGCGCCGAACTCGGCGTACGTCACTTCACCCGCAACGGAGTGCCCGAGTGGAACCGCAAGAAGGGTGTCCACAAGGCCCGCACCAAGCACGGCAACTACAACGCCTGGCTCGCGATGCACGGCGACGCGTACGAGTTCTTCGCCTCCGTGGACACCGACCACGTCCCGCTCCCCAACTTCCTGGAGCGGATGATGGGTTACTTCCGGGACGAGGACGTCGCGTTCGTCGTGGGGCCGCAGGTCTACGGGAACTACGACAGCGCCGTCACCAAGGCCGCCGAATCCCAGCAGTTCCTCTTCCACGCCCTGATCCAGCGCGCGGGCAACCGCTACCGCGCCCCCATGTTCGTCGGCACCAACAACGTCGTACGCATCGCGGCGCTCCGTCAGGTCGGCGGCCTGTACGACTCCATCACCGAGGACATGGCGACCGGCTTCGAGCTGCACCGCCACAAGAACCCCGGCACCAAGCGCCACTGGCGGTCGGTCTACACCCCGGACGTGCTCGCCGTCGGTGAGGGCCCCGCCTCCTGGACGGACTTCTTCACCCAGCAGATGCGCTGGTCGCGCGGGACGTACGAGACGCTGTTCAAGCAGTACTGGAAGGCACCGTTCACGATGCCGCCCGGCCGGCTCTTCTCGTACACGATGATGCTCGTCTACTACCCCATGACAGCTGTCAACTGGCTGCTCGGCGTGCTGAGCTGCGTGCTCTTCCTCTGGTTCGGCGCCTCCGGCACGCAGGTCGCCGCCTCCGTCTGGCTGATGCTCTACAGCGACGCGGCAGCGCTCCAGATCGGCCTCTACCTCTGGAACCGCCGCCACAACGTCTCCCCGCACGAACCGGAGGGCTCCGGAGGCCTCGCGGGCATGGCGATGTCCGCGCTCTCCGCACCCATCTACGCCAAGTCGCTCGGCGCCGCCGTCGTGCGCCGCCCGAGCCGCTTCGTGGTCACGCCCAAGGGCGGTGACGCGAGCCCGGACCGGGTGCTGACCTTCCGCATCCATCTCTTCTGGGCGGCGGTCCTCTCCAGCTCACTGGTCGCCTCGTTCGTGCTCGACCACACCCATGTGGCGATGCGCACCTGGGCCGTACTGGCGATGGCCATCTCGCTCGCCCCGGTGGCGATCTGGAGCTGCACGCTCCTCAAGGAGCGCAGGGCCCGCGGAGCGGCCCGCCAGAAGGCGCGTCGGCTCGGCAGGGAAGACGCGGACAGCAGGGCCGCCACCGGCGCGGAGGGCGAGCCGGAGCCGGCGTTCGCCACCGGTACGACGACAGGAGGGAACTGACCCATGGCTTACCGGCCCTCGCAGCGCACCAAGAAGACGCTTCTCGGCGTCGGGGCGGGCGCGCTGCTCGTAGGACTCAACGCACCGGCGGCAGTCTCCTTCGCGGAGGAGCAGTACTACGAGTACAAGATCGCCCAGCCCGGCTACAAGGCCAAGTACGGCTCCTGGAAGCAGATCGGCATCCCCGAGGAGTTCCGCACCAATGCCATCCACGCCGCGCTCCTGCACACCGGCAAGGTCCTGATCGTCGCGGGCTCCGGGAACGAGCAGAAGAAGTTCGACGCGGGGTCGTTCGACACGATCCTCTGGGACCCGAAGACGGACACCTTCAAGAAGGTCAGGACCCCGGAGGACTTCTTCTGCTCGGGTCACGCCCAGCTCCCCGACGGGCGCCTCCTGGTGGCGGGCGGCACGGCGCGCTACGAACTCCTCGACGGCGAGATCAACCGGGCCGGCGGCGGCATGCGCGTCAAGAACGAGAACCCCGACAAGGCCATCGTCCTTAAGAAGGGCACCCGTTTCCGCTCGCCGTCGGGCGTCGAGTACGTGAGTAAGTTCGACGTGAAGGTCCCCAAGGCCAAGCGGGACTACAAGATCACGTACTCCAAGAGCGGTGTGATGCAGCCCTGGAAGACGACGGTCAAGGCGAGCGAGGCACGCGTCTTCGTCGAGGCCGCCCAGGAGGGCGACGAGTTCGTCACGCGGAAGTCCGCGCAGTACGAGATCGAGGGCCTCACCGGCAAGGACGCGGACAACGCGTACGGGATCGCCGAGAAGATCACCATGGACAAGCAGGACTTCCAGGGGATCAAGGCGGCGTACGAGTTCGACCCGACGGCCGAGAAGTACATCGCCGTGGACCCGATGAAGAAGGCCCGCTGGTACCCCACGCTCGTCGGTCTCGACGACGGCAAGGTGCTCGCGGTCTCCGGCCTGGACGACGTGGGCATGATCGACCCGGGCGACAACGAGATCTACGACCCGAAGACGAAGAAGTGGACCGACGGTCCCAAGCGCTACTTCCCGACCTACCCGGCGCTCTTCCTCACCAAGGGCGGCAAGCTCTTCTACCCCGCGTCGAACGCGGGCTACGGACCCGCCGACAAGGGCCGTCAGCCCGGCCTCTGGGACCTGAAGACGAACAAGTTCGACAAGATCCCCGGCCTCGTCGACCTCGACCAGACCGAGACGTCCGCGTCCCTCCTGCTGCCCCCGGCGCAGGACCAGAAAGTGATGATCATGGGTGGCGGTGGTGTCGGCGAGTCCGAGAAGGCGACCCGGCGCACGGCCGTGGTGGACCTCAAGGAGAAGAGCCCCGCCTTCAGGACGGGTCCCGAACTCCCGCAGGGCACCCGCTACCTGAACAGCGTGATCCTGCCGGACGACTCGGTGTTCACGTCCAACGGCTCCAAGGACTACCGGGGCCGCGGCGCGAGCAACATCCTCAAGGCGCAGTTCTACGACCCCAAGACGAACAGCTTCCGGTCGGCGGCGTCCCCCAAGGTGGGCCGCAACTACCACTCCGAGGCGCTGCTCCTGCCCGACGGACGGGTCGTCACCTTCGGTTCGGACCCGCTCTACGACAACCAGGACAACACCAAGCTCGGACACTTCGAGCAGCGCATGGAGGTCTTCACGCCGCCCACGCTGCACAAGGCGGGCGACAACCGTCCGGTCCTGGGCGAGGGACCGGAGCAGCTGGCGGCCGACGGCCGTGCGACCTTCCGTACGAAGAATCCCGGGAAGATCGCCTCGGCCCGTCTGATGCGCCCCAGCGCGGTGACGCACACGACGGACGTCGAGCAGCGGTCGATCGCGCTCGGCCTCACCAAGGGCAAGGGCGAGGTGACGGTGGACGTGCCCAAGGGCGACACCGCCCTGGTGCCGCCGGGCTGGTACATGCTGTTCGTGACGGACCAGGACGGCGCCTCGTCGGAGGCGAAGTGGATCCACGTGAACGGGAAGTAGCCGGATCCGCCGCGGTCAGGTGGCCTTGGCGTTGCGCGCGAGCCCCAGCGCGTAGTCGGGCCACCACTGGCCCGCCGCCGGGCCGCCGCGGCACGGTCCGTCCGAGTCGCCGGGCCGCTTGATCCACAGGACCGCGTCGAGCAGCGCGTCACCGGTCCGGTCCGTGGGCGGGGTGCCGAGGCCCCGTCCCGGCGGATTGCACCAGGCGTCCGCGCGGTCACCGGCGAGCGGGCCCTTGCCGTTGCGGCTGGTGTCCATCACGAAGTGCTTGCCGCCGACGACCTCGGAGAGGCTGCGGCCGTACGCCTTGATGGTGTCGTCGCCCTGGAAGTTCGAGACGTTCAGCGAGAAGCCGTCCGCCTGGTCGATGCCCGCCTGCTTGAGCGGTTCGGCGAGCTTGTCCGCCTGGCTGATCCAGCCCGGGTTGCCCGCGTCCAGATAGACCTTCACCCGGGGCTGCTTCTTGAGCCGTTGGATGGCTTCGGAGAGCAGCTGGTAGCGCTCCGCGTGGTACTCGGCGGGGGTGCAGCCGTCCACGATGTGCGCGACCGCGTCAGGCTCCAGGATGACGACGGCCGACCGGTCGCCGATGGCGCCCGCGAACGTGTCGATCCACTGCCGGTAGAAGTCCGAGCTGTGCGCGCCGCCCGCCGAGTGCTGGCCGCAGTCGCGGTGCGGGATGTTGTACGCGACGAGCACGGCGGTGCGGTCGCCCTGCGCGGCGCCGTCCACGGCGGCCTTGATGTCCGGGGCGGGGTCGTCGCCCGCGGGCCACACGGCCATGGGCTGCTCGGAGATCCGCTTGAGCGCGGCGGCGTCCTGGGTGCGGCCCTCCTGCTCCCACTGCCTGACCTGCCGGGCGGCGGCGCTCTCCGGGTCGACCCAGAAGGCGTTCCGCGATGCCTTCCCGGTGGCGTCGGTGGAGGGTCCGGCCTCGGTGGCCGTCCGCTCCTTGCCCGCGCCGGATTCGGCGGAGCACCCCGTCGTGAGCCCGAGGGCCGTGAGGGCCGTGAGTGCGGTGAACGTGCGGAGCAGCCGGTGCATCCAGCCCCCTTGGGCGACGGTGACCGGGCAATCGTTACATAACGGTCCAATCGGCCTCGGTTACGACACCGGGCGTGCCCCTCAGATGCCGCCGCCGCTCGCCAGCGCGATGCCGAGCGGAGTGCGTTCGTAGAGCACCTGGTGTCTGTATCGCCGCGAGATCAGCAGCCCCGCGTCGCGCAGGGCGCCGAGGTGCGCGGAGACGGACGAGGGGGCGAGCCCCAGGCGGTGCGCCAGGGCCGAGGTGGTGGCGGGGTCGGTCAGCGAGGCAAGGACAGTGGCTCTGCCCCGCCCGAGCAGCCGTACGAGCGCCTCGGACGTACGGTCGCTCGGCTCGGCCCAGAGTCCGGCGAGGCCACGGGCGGGATAGGCCAGGGTCGGCTGCCAGGGCGGCTCGTGGCCGCCCACCACGTCGGGCCAGGCGAAGACACTGGGCAGCAGCACGAGGCCCTCGCCCGCCAGATGCCGCACATGATCGGCCGACCGCGCGACGGTCAGCGTCTTCGACTCCCAGGTGAACCGGGGGTCGAGCTCGGCGATCAGCGCACCGAGGCCGACCTCCGCGAGCCGCCGCGAGTGGAAGGCGACATCCGCGTCGAGCAGCGCGCGGAGCCGGGGCCAGTCCGGCTCGACGAGGGTGTGCCAGGCGGCCTCCACGGCATCCGCGAGGTCCCGCACCGCGCGTACGGGATCGGCGAGCAGCGCGCGCCCCCGAGGGGACTCGGTGGCCCCCGGGGTGCAGGCGAGCGCCCGCGCCAGCTCCTCACGCGCGGCCTCGGGGTCGGCCGCGCGCACCGCCGCGATCTCCTCGTCGAAGGTGGCGGCGGGGCCGATGGGCGGAGGGCCGAGGAAGTCCGGGGTGTAGCCGCGCTGCGGCATCAGCAGCCACAGCAGCCCGAGTTCGAGCCCGGCGCTCGCCCCGCGGATCCGCCGCAGCCACTGCGGGTGGTAGCCGTGCCGGTCCGGCCGCTTCAGGGTCCGCACGGCTTCCTGCGTCTCCCACAGCGGCGACACGGCGAACCGGCACCGCAAGAGATCGTCGGGACCGAAATGCAGCCGGTTCGGCACGCGTACCCCCCCCAAGATTCGCCTGGAACCGAAACTCTAGGGCGACGGGCACGCACGCGTGCAGGGTGCGGTCATGTCTGACGATGCCAACCCCGAGGCGTGCGCCCCCGAACCCGCCGGCTACCTCCGCCTCTTCACCGTCCGCGAGTTCCGCGCCGTCTTCCTCGCCCACGCCCTCTCGCTGCTCGGCGTCGTCATCAGCGAGGTCGCGCTCACCGTCCTCGTGTACGGCCTCACCGGGTCGCCGCTGCTCAGTGCGCTCACCTTCGCCCTGGGGATGCTGCCGTACCTGATCGGCGGGACCCTCCTCTCCGGGATCGCCGACCGGTATCCGCCGCGGCGCGTGCTCGTGCTGTGCGACGTGGTGTGTGCCGGCTGCGCGGTGCTCATGGCGCTGCCCGCCACGCCCGTCTTCGGGCTGCTCGCGCTGCGGTGCGTCATCGCTCTCGTGTCGCCCGTCTTCAACGGGACGCGGATGGCCACCCTCACCGACATCCTGGGGGACGGCGACCTGTTCGTCCTCGGGCGCTCCCTGCTCAGGATCGTCTCGCAGAGCTCCGTACTCGTCGGCTTCGGGCTCGGCGGCGTCCTGCTCACCCTCGTGCCGCCGCGCGGGGCGCTCCTCATCACCGTCTCTACGTTCGCCGCGTCGGCGCTGCTCCTGCGGTGCGGGACGCGGCGCAGGCCCGCACGCGGGGGCGTCGGTCCCGCCCTGCTGAAGTACTCGCTCAGCGGTGCCAGGCAGGTGCTCGGCGACCGGCGGACCAGGGCGCTGCTGCTCCTCCTGTGGGCGCCGCCCATGTTCATGGTCGCCCCGGAGGCGCTCGCCGCTCCGTACGCCGACCAGATCGGGGCCGGCGTCGCGGGCGTCGGACTGCTGATGTGCGCCCTGCCGGTCGGCACGATCGCGGCGGAGCTGTACGCGGGGTCCGTGCTCTCCGTCTCCGCCCGGGCCCGCATCGCCCTGCCGCTCGCCTCGTTCACGCTGCTGCCGCTCACCGTGTACGCGCTCACCCCCGGCCTCCTGTGGGCGATGCTCGCCCTCGCGCTGGCCGGCGCCGGATCCGCGTACACGCTGGGCGTCGACCGGTGGTTCGTCGACGCGGTTCCGGCGGAGCTGCGCGGGCGGGCCATGACCGTGCACACGGCCGGGCTCATGACGATCCAGGGGGTGGGGATGGCGCTCGCCGGGCTCGCGGCGGAGTTCTTCGCGGTGAGCACCGTCGTCACGGCGTCGGGTGTGCTCGGCACGGTCTGCTGCCTCGTGCTCGCGGCCGAGGTCCGCGCCACGGGCCGTACGGCCGCCGGTGAACCCGCCGAACCCCGGGAACAGGCGACCGAATCGCGAGACGGGGCTGACCACCATGTGACCGGCGGGTAAGGTCTTTGGCGTGCCGAAGCCGCTCAGCCTTCCCTTCGATCCCATCGCCCGCGCCGACGAGCTCTGGAAGCAGCGCTGGGGATCCGTACCGGCCATGGGCGCGATCACCTCGATCATGCGGGCGCAGCAGATCCTGCTCGGCGAGGTCGACGCGGTCGTCAAGCCGTACGGACTGACCTTCGCGCGGTACGAGGCGCTGGTCCTGCTCACGTTCTCGCAGGCGGGCGAGCTCCCGATGTCCAAGATCGGCGAGCGGCTCATGGTCCACCCCACGTCCGTCACCAACACCGTCGACCGCCTGGTCAAGTCCGGTCTCGTCGACAAGCGCCCCAATCCGAACGACGGGCGCGGCACGCTGGCCTCCATCACGGAGAAGGGTCGCGAGGTCGTCGAGTCCGCCACCCGCGAGCTGATGGCGATGGACTTCGGGCTCGGGGTGTACGACGCCGAGGAGTGCGCGGAGATCTTCGCGATGCTGCGGCCGCTGCGGGTGGCGGCGGAGGACTTCGAGGAGCAGTAGGAGCACCCGGAGGGGAACCCGATGGGGAACCCGGTGGGGCGGTAGAACCGACCGTTCCGGTCGTGCCGGGGCCGCCGGAAGATCGCGCAAATCGGGCCGATACGCTCGTAGGCATGAAGCGATCCGTGCTGACCCGTTACCGGGTGATGGCCTACGTCACCGCCGTCATGCTGCTCATCCTGTGCACCTGCATGGTGTTCAAGTACGGCTTCGAGAAGGGTGAGGGCCTGACGCTGGTCGTCTCCCAGGTCCACGGCGTCCTCTACATCATCTACCTGATCTTCGCCTTCGACCTGGGCTCCAAGGCGAAGTGGCCCTTCGGCAAGCTGCTGTGGGTGCTGATCTCCGGCACCATCCCGACGGCCGCGTTCTTCGTCGAGCGCAAGGTCGTCCGCGAGGTCGAGCCGCTGATCGTCGACGGCTCCCCGGCCACCGCGAAGGCGTAGCGCCCCACCCGGGAACACCGCCACGGACATACCCGTGGCGGTCAGCCATCGACATTTACTAGGACGTCCAAGTAAATTCGAGGGTATGGACGCTGACGCCATCGAGGAGGGCCGCCGTCGCTGGCAGGCCCGGTACGACACCGCGAAGAAGCGCGACGCGGATTTCACCACGCTCTCCGGTGACCCGGTCGAGCCCGTCTACGGGCCACGGCCAGGGGACGCCTACGAGGGATTCGAGCGGATCGGATGGCCCGGCGAATACCCCTTCACCCGCGGACTCCACCCCACCGGCTACCGCGGCCGGACCTGGACCATCCGCCAGTTCGCGGGCTTCGGCAACGCCGAGCAGACGAACGAGCGCTACAAGATGATCCTGGCCGCCGGCGGCGGCGGACTCTCCGTGGCCTTCGACATGCCGACCCTGATGGGCCGCGACTCCGACGAGCCGCAGTCCCTCGGCGAGGTCGGGCACTGCGGGGTCGCCATCGACTCGGCCGCCGACATGGAGGTCCTGTTCCAGGACATCCCGCTCGGTGACGTCACGACGTCGATGACGATCTCCGGACCCGCCGTCCCCGTCTTCTGCATGTACCTGGTCGCCGCCGAGCGCCAGGGCATCGACCCGGGCGTCCTGAACGGCACGCTCCAGACGGACATCTTCAAGGAGTACATCGCGCAGAAGGAGTGGCTCTTCCAGCCCGAGCCGCACCTGCGCCTCATCGGCGACCTGATGGAGCACTGCGCGCGCGACATCCCCGCGTACAAGCCCCTGTCGGTCTCCGGCTATCACATCCGCGAGGCCGGGGCGACGGCCGCGCAGGAGCTCGCGTACACCCTCGCGGACGGCTTCGGGTACGTGGAGCTGGGGCTCAGCCGCGGCATGGACGTGGACGTCTTCGCGCCCGGACTGAGCTTCTTCTTCGACGCCCACCTGGACTTCTTCGAGGAGATCGCCAAGTTCCGCGCCGCCCGCCGCATCTGGGCCCGCTGGATGCGGGACGTGTACGGCGCGCAGACCGACAAGGCCCAGTGGCTGCGCTTCCACACGCAGACCGCGGGCGTCTCGCTCACCGCGCAGCAGCCCTACAACAACGTCGTGCGCACCGCTGTCGAGGCCCTCTCCGCGGTCCTCGGCGGCACGAACTCCCTGCACACGAACGCCCTCGACGAGACCCTCGCGCTGCCGAGCGAGCAGGCCGCCGAGATCGCGCTGCGCACGCAGCAGGTACTCATGGAGGAGACGGGCGTCGCCAACGTGGCGGACCCGCTGGGCGGCTCCTGGTACGTCGAGCAGCTCACCGACCGCATCGAGGCCGACGCCGAGAAGATCTTCGAGCAGATCAAGGAGCGGGGACGCCGGGCGCACCCGAACGGGGAGCACCCCATCGGGCCCATCACCTCCGGGATCCTGCGCGGCATCGAGGACGGCTGGTTCACCGGTGAGATCGCCGAGTCGGCGTTCCAGTACCAGCAGTCCCTGGAGAAGGGCGACAAGCGCGTCGTGGGCGTGAACGTCCACCACGGGTCCGTCACCGGTGACCTGGAGATCCTGCGGGTCTCTCACGAGGTGGAGCGGGAGCAGGTCAAGGTCCTCGGCGCGCGCCGTGCGGCCCGGGACGACGCCCGGGTTCGTGCCGCGCTCGACGCCATGCTGGCGGCTGCCCGTGACGGGGCGAACATGATCGCCCCCATGCTGGAGGCGGTGCGGGCCGAGGCGACGCTGGGGGAGATCTGCGGGGTCCTGCGGGACGAGTGGGGGGTCTACACCGAGCCGCCCGGGTTCTAGTCCGGGTTCTTTGGGTGTGGGCCCCTGCGGAGCCCCCTGGAAGGCCCCTGCGGGGCCTCCTCGGGGCCCTCTTGGAACCCGGCCGAAAAATGTGGGTGTCAGATGCAGGGGGCTGGGTAGGCGCCGCCCGTCCCACCGCCCTGCCCCTGGAGTCACCCTGTGTCACCCGTGAGCCTGCCCGGCCCCACCCGTACCGCCGTGATCGCCATCGGAGCCGCCACGCTCACTCTCCTCGGTGCCCTGACGGTGTACGGATCCGGCGAGGTCAGCGCGAGCCCGCCGGCCGAGCCGAAGGTGCAGGACTCCTTCGACTCGCTCGGCCCCGAGGTGCACGCGGCGAAGCTCTCGAACGGCCGGACGGCTCACTACTCCGACACCGGGAACAAGAAGGGCAAGCCCGTCCTGTTCATCGGCGGTACCGGCACGAGCGCCCGCGCCGCGCACATGACGGACTTCTTCCGGACGACCCGTGAGGACCTGGGCCTGCGCCTCATATCCGTCGAGCGCAACGGCTTCGGTGACACGGAGTTCGACAAGAAGCTCGGCAAGGCCGACTTCGCCGCTGACACCCTTGAGGTCCTCGACCAGCTCGGTGTGGACGACGTCAGCGTGATCGCGATCTCCGGCGGCGGCCCGTACGCGGCGGAGCTCGCCGGGCGTGCCCCCGACCGGATCTCGGCCCTGCACCTCGCGGCGGCCCTGCCGCCCTATGGCACGAAGCCCGCGTACTGCGCGATGTCCGACGACGAGCTCGCCGGCACGGTGAAGGAGTCCATCAAGGACCCGCGCAAGTGGTGGGCGTTCCCCGACGACAGCCCCGTGAAGTCGATACCGGGCTTCGCCGACACGGCGTACGAGGAAGGCGCGCGCACCTACAACCAGCGTGGCCAGCAGGCCGACCCCGCGCCGCAGGTGCACGAGCAGAAGCTGTACTGCGGACGGCCGGGCCCCGATCTCTCGAAGCTCGACGCCCCCGTCTACCTCTACGGCGGCAAGAAGGACACGACCGTGCCGCCGGAGACCCTCAAGACCTGGCAGGAGGCGCTGCCGGGCAAGGCGACGGTGCGTACGTACGCCGACTCCGGGCACGACGTGCAGTACCGCCACTGGGACCAGATCCTGGTCGACCTGGCGGGACACGGTGACCGGACGGTCGTCTGCCGCGGCAAGCACACGCGTGTCCTGCCCGCGGGGGAAGCGGACCGCCTCGTCGCGAAGGGGCGCGCTGATCTCGGCAGTTGCGCCTGGAAGAACTAGCGGTCACCGAGTGTCAGTCTGAACAGCGCGCCCCCGCCCGGCGCACCCTCCGCCGTCAGCTCCGCCCCGTGCGCGTGGGCGATCTGGCGGGCCATCGCGAGACCAAGGCCCGAGCCCGGCAGGGCGCGGGCCTTCTCCGCGCGGTAGAAGCGGTCGAAGACGTACGGCAGATCCTCCTGGGCGATGCCGGGACCGTGGTCGCGGACCGTCAGGGTGCCGGGCGTGAGCGCAACCTCCACGGGAGTGCCCGGCGGGCTGAACTTGGCCGCGTTGTCCAGGAGGTTGGTGACGAGGCGGGACAGGCGCGCGGGCACGCCGGGAAGGCTCGCGCCGACGGCGTCCGGCGCCACGTGGAGCGTGAAGGGCACCTGCGGCCAGTGGCCGCGCGCCGCGTCCACGACATGGGTGACCAGGGGAGCGAGCCGCACCTCCTCCAGGAGGGGCTGCGGCTCCTCGTCGCGCGCCAACTCGATCAGGTCGTTGACCATGCCGGTGACCTCGCGCAGCTGACGGCCGAGCGCGCCGGACGCCCGCTCGCGCTGCGCGTCGGTCAACCGGTCGGCGCGGGCCAGGAGTTCGGCGTTCGTCCGCAGCGCGGTCAGCGGGGTACGCAGTTCGTGCGAGGCGTCGGCGACCAGGCGGCGGCGTGCGGCGACCGACTCCTCCAGCTCGGCCAGCATCGCGTTGAACGAGGCGGCCAGGCGTGTCACCTCGTCCTCGCGGCCCGGCGGCCCCGGCGGCAGCTCGATGCGGTGGCGGGCGTCACGGGTCGCCGCGATGCGCTCCGCCGTGGCGGTGAGGCGGGCGACCGGTGCGAGGCCGGTGCGCGAGACCCAGTAGCCGCCGAGCCCGGACAGGAGCACTCCGGCGCCGCCCACCGCGGAGAGCAGCACGGCGGCCTGCTGTACCCCGCGCTCGGCGATGTCGGCGCGCAGGGCGACCTGGACGGCGTTTCCCGTGCCGTAGTTGGTGGTGTACATCCGGGTCGGCTTCCCGTACAGCGTCAGGCTCGTGTAGTACGGCTTCGCCCGGCCGCTCGCGACCTGCCGGGTGGAGGGAGTGACCGGGAGCAGATACGGCTTCGACGGGTCCTTCGCGGCGTCGGCGGGGACGACCTGGGAGCAGGCCGGGGTGCCGGGGTAGCGGCACTCGTCCGTGACGACGCCAGGCTCGGCGTCGTACTCCCGCTGCTGGGCGATGAGGGTCGCCGACTGGGCGAGGTTCTGGTCGAGCTGCTGGTAGAGCTTGTAGCGGATGACGAGGAACGCGGCCACGCACACCCCGACCGCGACCAGCGCCACGGCCGCCGCCGCGGCGAGCGCGAGCCGGGTGCGCAGCGGACGCCTGCGCCGCCACCGCGCGCCGAGCCTGCGCCGGGCGCTCACGGGCTGCCCAGCCGGTAGCCGACACCGTGCACGGTGTGCACCAGGCGTGGCTCGCCGCCCGACTCCAGCTTGCGGCGCAGATAACCGACGTACACGGCGAGGGAGTTGGAGTCGGGTCCGAAGTCGCGCCCCCAGACCGACTCCTGGATGAGGTCGCGCGGAAGGACCTGCCCCGCGTTCCGCAGCAGCAGTTCGAGCAGCGCGGCCTCGGTGCGGCTGAACTCGACCGTGCGGTGGCCGCGGCGGCCGGTGCGGGTCGACGGATCGAGGACGAGATCCCCGTACGCGAGGTCGTCGCCGTCGGCGGTGGAGTGCTGCTCCGGGGCCGCGCGGCGCAGGAGGGCACGGACGCGGGCGACGAGCTCGTCGAGGGCGAAGGGCTTCACCAGATAGTCGTCGGCACCCGCGTCGAGGCCGTCCACGCGTTCGCTGACGGAGCCGAGGGCGGTGAGGACGAGGACCGGGGTGCGGTCGCCGAGTGCGCGCATCTGACGGCAGACGGCGAGACCGTCCATGACGGGCATCATCACGTCCAGGACCACGAGGTCCGGCTCCCACCGGGCGATGGCGCTGAGCGCGCGCTGCCCGTCCGGGGCGCCGCGGACCAGGTGGCCCTCGATCGTGAGGCCGTCCTCGACCGCCGCGCGGACCTCCGGATCGTCGTCGACCACGAGGATCTTGGCCGGCGGTGGGCCGCCGCCGGTCACGGGTGGGCCCGGCCTGCTCGTGTGACTCATGGGTCAAAGGTGCCAAACGCGGCTCTTAAAACCCTCTTAGACCTGCTCGTAATGCTCCGTTGCCATGCGAACACCCGATATGCGAGCTTCCGGGACAGGGGTCCGTGCCTCTCTCTCCGTCGTCATCGGCGCGGGCGGCACCGGGGGACACATCTATCCCGGTCTTGCCCTCGCCGACGCCCTGCGCCGCGCCGTGCCGGGCGCCGTCGTCTCCTTCGTCGGCACGGAACGAGGCCTGGAGACCCGGCTGATACCGGACGCCGGATACCGCCTGCACACCGTCGACATGATCCCCTTCGACCCCTCGCTCGGCGCCAGGCGGTTCCTCCTCCCCGCCGCCCTGGTGAAGTCCGGCGCCCAGTGCCGGGCGATCCTGCGGGACCAGGGCGCGCAGGTCGCGGTCGGGATGGGCGGCTACCCCAGCGCTCCCGTCATCGTCGGCGCCCGGATGGCGGGCCTGCCGAGCCTGATCCACGAGTCCAACGCGGTGCCGGGCCGGGCCAACCGGTTCGCGGCCCGCCTCACCCCGAACATCGCCGTCGCCTTCGACCGCAGCCGGGAGCATCTGCCGGGCGGTGAGCGCGCGTACACCACGGGGATGCCCATCGCGGCGCCGCTCGCCGCGCTCGACCGTGCGGCGCTGCGGGCCGAGGCCCGGCGGGAGTACGGGATACCGGACGAGGCCCGGCTGCTGCTCTTCAACGGCGGCAGCCTGGGCGCCGCCCGGCTCACCGAGGCGGCCGTGGGGCTCGCGGCGCGCTGGCGGCACCGCGACGACGTACAGCTCCTGATCAAGACCGGGCCCGCCGCGCTCGACGAGACGCGGCGGCGGCTGACTCAGGCGGGCGTGGAGGGGATCGCCCGCGCCGTGCCCTACCTCGACCGGATGGACCTCGCGTACGCCGCCGCCGACCTGGTGGTCTGCCGCGCCGGGTCGGCGACCGTCGCCGAGCTCGCCGCCACCGGGGTGCCCGCCGTCCTCGTCCCCTATCCGCACGCGCCCGGCGACCACCAGACCCACAACGCGCGGGTCCTCTCCGACGCGGGCGCGGGTCTGCTCCTTCCCGACGGCGAGACGACGGCCGCGCGGCTCGCGGAGCTGGTCGGTCCGCTGCTCGCCGATCCGGCGCGGCTCGCCGCGATGAGCGGGGCGGCGGATCCGGGCCCGCACGCACGGGCCGCCGACCTGCTCGCCGAGCGGGTCATCCAACTGACGCACCACACACCCCACTTGGAGTACGCATGAGCAACAACGGCACCACGTTCAGCTGGGCGGGCCGCACGGTCCTCGTCACCGGGGCGGAGGGCTTCATCGGCTCGACGCTCGTCGACCTGCTCCTGGAGCAGGGGGCGAAGGTCCGCGCCTTCGTGCACTACAAGCCGTACGCCGACAAGGGCCACCTCGCGCATCTGATGGGGGACCCGCGGGTCGAGATGCTCGCGGGCGACGTCCGGGACGCGGGGCGCGTGACGGACGCCGTGGAGGGCTGCGACACGGTCTTCCACCTGGCCGCGCTGATCGGCATCCCGTACTCGTACGACTCCCCGGGGGCGTACGTCCAGACGAACGTCGTCGGCACGGAGAACGTGGCCGAGGCGTGCCGGCGGCACTCCGTGCGGCGGCTGGTCCACACCTCCACGAGCGAGGTGTACGGGACGGCGCTGACCGCCCCCATCTCCGAGGAGCACCCGCTCCAGCCGCAGTCCCCCTACTCCGCCTCGAAGATCGGCGCCGACATGATGGCGCTCTCGCACTGGCACGCCTTCGAGCTGCCGGTGACGGTCGTCCGCCCCTTCAACACCTACGGCCCGCGGCAGTCCGCCCGAGCGGTGATCCCCACGATCCTGGCCCAACTGCACTCCGGCGCACGGGAGATCAAGCTGGGCTCGCTCACGCCCACCCGTGACTTCACCTACGTGACGGACACCGCGCGGGGCTTCATCGCGCTCGCGGAGTGCGAGGCGGCGCTCGGCCACGCGGTCAACCTCGGGGTGGGCCAGGAGATTTCGATCGGCGAGCTGGCCCAGGCGCTGATCGAGGCGTCCGGGCGGGACGCGAAGGTGGTCGTCGACCCGTCCCGGCTGCGCCCTTCGGGCAGCGAGGTCCAGCGGCTCCTGTCGGACAACTCCCGGGCGAGGGAGTGGGCGGGCTGGACTCCGGCGGTGTCCTTGGCGGAGGGCCTGAAGCGGACGTCCTCCTGGGTCGCCGAAAACCTCCACCTCTTCGCGGCGGACCGCTACCAGGTCTGAGGCTTCCGCCGGGGGCCCGGAGAGGCGTGGTGGTTGAGGCCCCGGGGCCCGTTACTGCTGGGACGCTGCTGCCGCGAGGCCGCCCAGCAGGAGCAGCGTGAAGCGGCGGGCCCAGTCCTCGTCCACCGGTTCGCCGCTGACCAGGGCGCGGTGGACCACCGCGCCGGCGATCACGTCGAAGATGAGGTCGGCCGTGCGGCCCGCGGCGTAGGGGTCGGGTTCCGGGGGCAGTTCGCCCCGCTCCTGAGCCCGCTTCCGCCCCGCGAGGACCAAACGTTTCTGGCGGTCCACGATCGACGTACGGATCCGCTCCCGCAGCGGCTCGTCCGAGGTGGACTCGGCGACCACGGCCATCAGCGCCGTCTTCGTCTCGGGGCGGCACAGCAGCGCCGCGAACTGCAGGACCACACCCTCGATGTCCGCCGAAAGGCTGCCCCGGTCCGGCAGCTCCAGCTGGTCGAACAGCTCCGCCACCGCGTCCACGACCAGCTCGCTCTTGCCCGCCCAGCGCCGGTAGAGGGTCGTCTTGGCCACGCCCGCACGGGTGGCCACGTCGCCGAGGGTCAGCTTGGACCAGCCGAGCTCGACCAGGGCCTGGCGGGTCGACTCCAGGATCGCGGTGTCCGCCGCGGCGCTGCGGGGGCGGCCACCGGTGCGGGCGGGAGGCGGGGTGCGGCTCTGCATCCCGCGACCATACCGGCCAGTACGAAAGGGGCCGGAGACGCGGCGAGTGAGGCAGATCACGCTGATTCGCGCAGGCCCGCCGCCCACACGTGTACGCCTGGCAGTTACGCTACGACCCGTAGCGAAAGAGTCGTGGGCGGGACGAACGGCAACTCCTCGGCGCCCACGTTCTTTCGCGGCGGACGAACAGAGACAACCAGAGCGGCAACCACAGCAGTGAGCACCGGCACAGGGTGGGGACCCTGCGCCACAACCATCGGTCCTCCTCGGGACCTTGGCGCCACGACCGCCCGCGGCCCCGCAATCCGGCGGGGGGCCTCGGACGGGCGCGGTTCCCGCACGGCTTGGGGGAGGATGTACTCATGCAGCCACGGAACATGTCCATGAGCGGAGTCGTCGACCTCGCCGCCGTGAAGGCGGCCCAGGAGGCCAAGGCGAAGGCGGAGCAGGCGCGCGCCGAAGCGGCCAGGCAGGGCGGGGGCGCCGTACCGGGCGTCTCGCCGTCGAGTCTCGTCATCGACGTCGACGAGGCCGGTTTCGAGCGCGACGTCCTCCAGCGCTCCACCGAAGTGCCCGTCGTCATCGACTTCTGGGCCGAGTGGTGCGAGCCGTGCAAGCAGCTGAGCCCGCTGCTCGAAGGCCTCGCGCGGGAGTACAACGGCCGTTTCGTCCTCGCCAAGATCGACGTGGACGCCAATCAGATGCTGATGCAGCAGTTCGGGGTCCAGGGGATCCCGGCCGTCTTCGCGGTGGTGGCCGGGCAGGCCCTGCCGCTCTTCCAGGGCGCGGCCCCGGTGGAGCAGATCCGCCAGACCCTGGACCAGCTGATCCAGGTCGGCGAGGAGCGCTTCGGTCTGACCGGCATCGTCGTCGACCCGGGCGCCGAGGGCGGGGACCAGCAGGAGGCCCCGGTCGCCGAGGTGCCCGCGGGCCCGTACGACGCCCTGCTCGAAGCCGCCGTCCAGGCGCTGGACGCGGGCGACTTGGGCGGCGCTGTCCAGGCGTACCGCAACGTACTGAACGACGACCCGGGCAACACCGAGGCCAAGCTCGGCCTGGCCCAGGCCGAACTGCTCCAGCGCGTCCAGGGCCTGGACCCGCAGCAGGTCCGCAAGGACGCCGCCGACCGGCCCGCGGACGTGGCCGCGCAGATTGCCGCCGCCGACCTGGATCTGGTGGGTGGTCATGTGGAGGACGCCTTCGGGCGGCTCATCGACGCGGTCCGGCGCACGGCGGGCGAGGACCGGGACGCCGCACGCGTGCGGCTGCTCGAACTCCTCGACGTGGTCGGTTCGGACGACCCGCGGGTGACCACCGCGCGTACACAGCTCGCACGGGTGCTTTTCTGACCGGTTTCCGACCCTGTCCGGACGTTCGACCCGGACCTGGACGTTCGGCCTGTCGTGGGCCGTTCGCTGACCAGTCCTTAAACGCTGGGGCTTGTGATGCCCGAGTGAAAATTTGCCGTCAAGGCGCCACAGTGGCCGCGCTTTACCAAAACTTGGTAATCGCGGCCACTGTTACTTGGAGTAAGCCCAGGCCAGTCTTCTGTCCTGGTGTGCCCTTCAACATCCCGTTCTGTTCCTGCCCATGGGTGCACCGTCCGTGGCCGACCGATACCGCGCGGTCGTGGTTCGGTTATCGCACCGTTACTAGCGAGTAACGAACCCCCTTGTGCGGGGGCCGAGAATGCACCACGATCGGCGACGCTCGGTCCAATAACCCGCAGCCCGAAAGCCAGTCGGGAGCGGGCTTTCTGGGTCCCCACCGAGCAGGCCGGAGACACCCCGTCGCCGGTCTTGGACAGGGGGGTCTCTGCCGTCCGGCAGGGCCTGTCCGGCAGGTTGTGCGTGTCGCGTGCGACCAGTGGTTGTCGCTCGGGGGTGATCGCCGGTGCTGAGTGGCGCAGTTTGCGCGCCTCCCATGCGGGCGCTCTCCTTCCCGAGGACGTAGCGCTTCTCCCATCCCTGCCCGGCTGAGCTGCCCGAAAGGGACCAGTCAGGGCCGGAGATGTACGTCCGAGAAGGAGGAAAGTCATGGAGTCCGTGGCTCGTGGCGGAACCAGATGGAAGCGGTTCGCCGTAGTCATGGTGCCGAGCGTCGCGGCGACTGCCGCGATAGGCGTGGCCCTCTCGCAGGGTGCACTCGCGGCATCGTTCAGTGTGTCCGGTCAGCAGTTCAAGGTGACTGCCGACCAGCTCGACGGTACGGGTTTCGTCCAGTACGGGGCGCTTGACAGCGGCAAGTCGGGTCACCACCCGGTCGCCGTCGTCGGCCTCGAATCGGCCAAGATCACCAACCTGTGTCAGTCCGTCGTCGTTCCGGTCCCCGTCTTCGGCGATGTGTCGATGACCCTCAAGGCCGGCGCCAAGGGCGGCCCGAGGGTCGAGGCGAAGAAGCTCTACATCGACGCCGATGACCTCAAGGCCGACGCGACGTTCACCAACGTCGACATCGGTGTCTCGGTCGACCAGACCACCAAGGGCCCGGGTCCGTCGAAGGGCGACAAGTACGCCCCCGACTCGTTCGCGCAGCAGGCTGACAAGGTGCGGTTCACCGGCGTCAAGCAGCGTGCGTGGGCGACCACCGCCGGCACCTTCAAGCTCTCTGGTCTGGGCATGTCGGTCAAGAAGGGCAAGCACGAGTGCTACTGAGGCTGATGCCTTAGCAGCGGTACTTGTTGCGAAACACGGCCGGGCGCGGGGGCGCGACGGTACTCGACAACCGTCCCCGTGCCCGAATCCGCAGGACACAGAACCAACGCCATTCCCCGAGGAGCTGTACGACATGAGCGCCGAAGCGCAAGTGGGGCTGGGAGACAAGCTCGGCCGGATGCGCCAATCGTTCCGAGGGTGGCGCGGTCAGCGCCCGTTCTGGGGTGGTCTGCTGACGTTGCTCGGCGGCATCCCGATCATGTACTTCCCGTACGCGAACCTCACGCTCGGCACGATGACGATCCGGATGGCGACGACCGCCGGTGCCGGCTCGCTGATCATCGGCGTCCTGCTTGTCGTGCTCGGCCTGACCATGTGGTTCCAGCCGCATTCGCGGATCTTCGCGGGTGTCGCGGCGATTCTGCTCGCCCTGGTCTCTCTGGTGGTCTCCAACTTCGGTGGCTTCGTCATCGGCTTCCTGCTCGCTCTGCTCGGCGGTGCCCTCGGCATCTCCTGGGCGGCGGCCAAGCCCGTGAAGGGGTCCGTGCGGAAGCGGACCGAAGGCCCCGACGACGGGGCGCCGGAGCCCGCGGCCGCGGGGGCCGCGAACGGGGTGAGCGGCACTACGGACGATCTGTCAGGAACGAGCCCGGACAACGGGACGAACGGGAGGCACCGTGCCGGCTGACGAGGTGCACCATGCGGACTCCGCGGGGGAGCCCCGCGCGAGATCCGGGCCGCGCCACGCGGCACCCAGAAAGCCGCTCCTCACTCGCCTGCACGTTCCGGCGGGCAAGGCGATAGCCATCGCGGCCATGCCGACCGCAGTCCTCATGGGCATGGGTCTGACCCCCCAGCTCGCGCAGGCCAAGCCGCTGCCGAAGAACCCCTTCCAGGACGGCCCGTGCGTCACGGCGCCGGACGACACCTCCAAGGAAGCCGACAAGGCTGCCGCGGACAAGGCGGAGAAGGAGAAGGCCGAGCAGGCGGAGGCCGAGAAGAAGGCTGCCGCCGAGAAGGCCGACAAGAGCGGCAAGGACGACTCCGGCAAGGCCACCGCCGAGCCGACGCCTTCGCCCTCCGCCGGTGACAAGGCGGGCTCGGACTCCGATGGCGCCGACGGCACCGACAAGGCCGAGCCGGCCCCGTCGACCTCGGAGGAGAAGACCGAGGAGCCCGCTCCGGAGCCCTCCGAGACCAAGAACCCGCTGGACCCGCTGGGTGTCGGTGACGCGCTCAAGGACCTCTTCACGCCCGACGAGGAGAAGTCCGAGAGCCCCGAGCCGACCCCCTCCGCCTCGGAGGAGACCACGTCCCCCGAGTCCCCCGAGGACAAGGCGAAGGACACGGTCGACGACGTCACCAAGCCGGTCGACGACACCCTCGACGGGGTCAAGGACGGCGTCAAGGACGGTGCCGACAAGGCCGGGGACACGGTCGACAAGGCCAAGGAGGACGCCGAGAAGGCCGCCGAAGAGGCTGCCGCCAAGGCGAAGGCCGAGGAGTCCGCGGACCCGATGGCGCCGGACGAGGACGGCAAGAAGCCGTTCCCGTGCGTGGTCGAGAAGAAGGTCGCCGGAGACGCCGAGCAGACGCCCTCGCCGATCCCGAACCAGCCGTGGTACCTGGAAGCCAGCTCGCTGACGCTGAAGGGCGCCGACTACCAGGGGGTCGTGAACCTGACGATGCCCAACGGCAAGACCAAGCAGTCCTTGAAGTACGTCATCGACAGCACGGACATCGGCGACCTGCACCAGATCGTCGATGGCCCGGCCGGCAAGAAGTACCACGTCGAGGCCGCCAAGGGTTCCACGTCCACGATCCGTAACGGCAAGACGACGATGTACACCGAGAGCATCTCGGGCAAGCTCTTCGGGCTCATCCCGATCACGTTCGACCCGGAGCACCCGCCGCCCCTGAACATCCCGCTGATCTACTTCACGGACGTGAAGGTCAAGCAGGCGGGCCAGTTCGGCGGCGAACTGCACGTACCCGGTCTGCACCAGTCGATCACCGACTGACTTCGGACCGCCCGGTCCCACGAACCACCGGGAGCCGCGAAGCGCCGAGGGCGCCCCCTGGATCAGGGGGCGCCCTCGGTGTCGTACGGGGAGGCGGTGCGTCAGTCGCGGCCGACGCCGCCCAGGTGGTGCACCCGGACCATGTTGGTGGTGCCGGGGACACCGGGGGGCGAACCGGCCGTGATGATCACGGTGTCGCCGTCGTTGAAGCGGTTCAGCTTGACCAGCTCGGCGTCCACGAGGTCGACCATCGCGTCGGTGTTGTCGACGTGCGGCACGACGTACGAGTCCACGCCCCAGCTCAGGGAGAGCTGGTTGCGGGTCGCCTCGTCGGTGGTGAAGGCCAGGATCGGCTGGGCCGCGCGGTAGCGGGACAGACGGCGGGCCGTGTCACCGGACTGCGTGAAGGCGATCAGTGCCTCGCCGCCCAGGAAGTCCGCGATCTCGCACGCGGCACGGGCCACCGAACCACCCTGCGTACGCGGCTTCTTGCCGGGCACGAGCGGCTGCAGGCCCTTGGCGAGCAGCTCCTCCTCGGCCGCCACGACGATCTTCGACATCGTCTTGACGGTCTCGATCGGGTACGCGCCCACGGACGACTCGGCGGACAGCATGACCGCGTCCGCGCCGTCCAGGATCGCGTTGGCGACGTCGGACGCCTCGGCGCGCGTGGGGCGCGAGTTGGTGATCATCGACTCCATCATCTGGGTCGCGACGATCACCGGCTTGGCGTTGCGGCGGCACATCTCCACGAGGCGCTTCTGCACCATCGGGACCTTCTCGAGCGGGTACTCGACGGCCAGGTCACCACGGGCGACCATGACGGCGTCGAAGGCCGCGACGACGCCCTCCATGTTGGCGACGGCCTGCGGCTTCTCCACCTTGGCGATGACGGGGACCCGGCGGCCCTCCTCGTCCATCACCTTGTGGACGTCCTTGACGTCGCCGGCGTCGCGCACGAAGGACAGGGCGACCATGTCGCAGCCCATCCTCAGGGCGAAGCGCAGGTCCTCGACGTCCTTCTCGGAGAGCGCGGGCACGTTCACGGCCGCGCCGGGCAGGTTGATGCCCTTGTGGTCGGAGATGACACCGCCCTCGACGACGATCGTCTTCACCTGCGGGCCGCTCACCTCGACGACGCGCAGCTCGACGTTGCCGTCGTTGATCAGGACCTGGTCGCCCTTGGAGACGTCACCGGGCAGGCCCTTGTAGGTGGTGCCACAGATGGACTTGTCACCGGGGACGTCCTCGGTGGTGATGGTGAACTCGTCACCGCGCACCAGCTCGACGGGGCCCTCGGCGAAGGTCTCCAGGCGGATCTTCGGACCCTGCAGGTCGGCGAGGACGCCGACGGCACGTCCGGTCTTGTCGGCAGCCGCACGGACGCGGTCGTACCGCCCCTGGTGCTCGGCGTGCGTGCCGTGGCTGAAGTTGAAGCGGGCCACGTTCATGCCGGCTTCGATCAGCGAGACGAGCTGCTCTTCGGAGTCGACGGCGGGGCCCAGCGTGCAGACGATTTTGGAACGGCGCATAGGGGCGATCCTATCGGTTTGTTTCGCTTCGGAATATTCCGTCTGGTGGAATCTACAAATGGGCGTAAGGCCGCTCAGGCGTGGCCTTCACGAGGGGTCGCCGAGCGACGCCACGAGCGCGTAGGTCTGCTGCGCGATCTCCAGCTCCTCGTCGGTGGGGACGACGGCGACCGCGACCCGCGCGTACTCCGGCGAGATCAGCCGGGCCTCGTCGGAACGTACAGCGTTGAGCTCTCCGTCGACCACGAGGCCCAGCTCCTCCAGACCCGCGACGGCAGCCTCCCGCACCGGCGCCGCGTTCTCACCGACCCCCGCCGTGAACGCGATGGCGTCCACCCGGCCGAGTACCGCGTAGTAGGCGCCGATGTACTTCTTCAGGCGGTGGATGTAGATGTCGAAGGCGAGCGCGGCGGCCTCGTCGCCCTCGTCGATCCGGCGCCGGATCTCCCGCATGTCGTTGTCGCCGCAGAGTCCGACCAGACCGCTCTTCTTGTTGAGCAGGGTGTCGACCTCGTCGACCGACATCCCGCCGACGCGGGCCAGGTGGAAGACGACCGCCGGATCCACGTCACCGGAACGGGTACCCATCACGAGCCCCTCAAGCGGCGTGAGCCCCATCGATGTCTCCACGCACCTGCCGCCCCGCACGGCGCTCGCGGACGCGCCGTTGCCCAGGTGCAGCACGATGACGTTCACGTCATCGGGCGTCCTGCCGAGCAGCTTGGCGGTCTCCCGGGACACGTACGCGTGCGACGTCCCGTGGAAGCCGTAGCGCCGCACGCGGTGCTGGTCGGCGGTGGCCACGTCGATCGCGTAGCGCGCTGCCGACTCCGGCATCGTCGTGTGGAACGCCGTGTCGAAGACGGCGACCTGCGGGAGGTCCGGGCGCAGTGCCTGGGCCGTGCGGATGCCGGTGATGTTGGCCGGGTTGTGCAGCGGCGCCACCGGCACGAGCCGCTGGATCTCCGCGAGCACCTCGTCCGTGATGACCGTCGGCGCGGTGAACTTCAGACCGCCGTGCACCACGCGGTGGCCGATCGCGGCCAGGTCGGGGGAGTCCAGGCCGAGCCCGTCGGCGGCCAGCTCGGCGGCGACCGCCCGCAGGGCCGCCTCGTGGTCGGCGATCGGCTCGTCGCGCTCGCGCTCCTCGCCGCCGCCCGTCAGCGGGGTGTGCTTGAGCCGCGAGGTCGCCTCGCCGATGCGCTCGACCAGGCCGACCGCGAGACGGGAGCTGTCCCGCATGTCGAGCAGCTGGTACTTCACCGACGAGGAGCCGGAGTTGAGGACGAGGACACGGGTGGCGCTCACAGGAGGAATGCTTTCTGTAGACGTCATACGGGGACTGCCGGGTGCTACGCGGAGGTGGTCGGGGCGCCCTGGGCCTGGATCGCGGTGATCACGACGGTGTTGACGATGTCCTGCACGAGGGCGCCGCGGGACAGGTCGTTGACCGGCTTGCGCAGGCCCTGGAGGACCGGGCCGACGGCGATCGCGCCGGCCGAGCGCTGCACGGCCTTGTACGTGTTGTTGCCGGTGTTCAGGTCCGGGAAGATCAGCACGCTGGCCTGGCCCGCGACCTCCGAGTCCGGCAGCTTCGTCGCCGCCACCGAGGGCTCCACGGCGGCGTCGTACTGGATCGGGCCCTCGATCTTCAGGTCGCTGCGGCTCTCCCGCACCAGCTCGGTCGCCTCGCGCACCTTGTCGACGTCGGCGCCCGAACCTGACGTGCCCGTCGAGTACGAGAGCATCGCGATCCGCGGCTCCACGCCGAACTGCTCGGCGGTGGCCGCCGCCTGGACGGCGATGTCGGCGAGCTGCACCGCGTTCGGATCCGGATTGACCGCGCAGTCGCCGTAGACGAGCACCTTGTCGGCCAGGCACATGAAGAAGACGGAGCTGACGATCGAGGCGTCGGGCTTCGTCTTGATGATCTCGAAGGCGGGCCGGATGGTGGCGGCCGTGGAGTGCACGGACCCCGACACCATGCCGTCGGCGAATCCTTCCTGCACCATCAGGGTGCCGAAGTAGTTCACGTCCGCGACGACATCGTGCGCGAGCTCGACGGTGACGCCCTTGTGGGCACGGAGCTCGGCGTACTTGGCGGCGAACGCGTCCCGCAGCTCGGAGGTCTGCGGGTCGATGAGCTGCGAGTCGGCGAGGTCGACGCCGAGGTCCGCGGCCTTCTTGCGGATCTGCTCGACGGGGCCCAGCAGCGTCAGGTCGCAGACACCGCGGCGCAGCAGCACGTCGGCGGCGCGCAGGACGCGCTCCTCGGTGCCCTCGGGCAGGACGACGCGGCGCTTGTCGGAGCGCGCCTGCTCCAGGAGCTTGTGCTCGAACATCATCGGCGTGACGCGGTCGCTGCTGGGCGCCTGTACGCGGGTGAGCAGCCCCGCCGTGTCGACGTACCGCTCGAAGAGCCCGAGGGCCGTCTCCGCCTTGCGGGGCGTGGCGGCGTTCAACTTCCCCTCCAAAGCGAAGAGTTCGCCCGCGGTGGGGAAGGAGCCGCCGGAGACCGCGATGACCGGGGTGCCGGGCGCGAGGCGGTCGGCGAGCTTCAGGATCGCCTCGCCCGGCTGTTCGTTGAGGGTGAGCAGGACGCCCGCGATGGGCGGCGTACCGGCGCTGTGCGCGGCGAGCGAGCCCACGACGAGGTCGGCGCGGTCGCCGGGGGTGACCACGAGGCAGCCCGGGGTCAGGGCGTTCAGGAAGTTCGGCAGCATCGCGCCGCCGAAGACGAAGTCGAGCGCGTCACGGGCCAGGCCCGCGTCGTCGCCGAGCACGACGCGCCCGCCGAGGGCGTGGGTGATCTGGGCGACCGTGGGGGCGGCGAGCGCGGGCTCGTCCGGCAGGACGTAGCTGGGCACGGGGAGGCCCGCCGCGAGGCTGTCGTGGATCTCGTCGCGGTCGGCGGGCGCCACCCGGTTGGTGACCATCGCCAGGACGTCGCAGCCCAGGCTCTCGTACGCGCGATAGGCGTTGCGCGTCTCGGAGCGGACCGATTCGGCGGTCTGGTTCTTGCCGCCGACGACGGGTATCACGGAGGCGCCGAACTCGTTGGCGAGGCGCGCGTTGAGCGACAGCTCGTCCGGGAGCTGGGTGTCGGCGAAGTCCGTGCCGAGCACGAGAACGATCTCGTAGTCCCGCGCCACCCGGTGAAAACGGTCGACGAGCTGGGAGACCAGCTCGTCGGTGCCCTGCTCGGCCTGGATCGCGGAGGCCTCGTGGTAATCCATCCCGTACCCGGATGCCGCGTCCTGCGCCAGCCGGTAGCGGGCCCGTAGAAGATCGAAAAGACGATCCGGCCCGTCGTGGACGAGTGGACGGAAGACCCCCACCCGGTCGACCTGGCGGGTCAGGAGTTCCATGACTCCCAGCTCGATGACCTGGCGGCCGTCGCCCCGGTCGATCCCGGTCACGTACACGCTGCGCGTCACGCGTGCTCTCCCCTTCGTCGCTGCTCCGCTGCGGTTTTCCCTGGCCGCCCGGCGAGACCGGGCGACTTCCGTCAAGGCCGGACAAATGACCCGATATGGTTGCCGTGCCTTCTTGACAATACCTCTGCGGCTGGCTAGGTCGCCCGCCGGACGAAAGGCCTCAGGGGGCGGGCACAAAGGCCCTCTCCCCAGGTCTCCCCAGGATCGGGCGGAGCAGGCGTGGGGCGGGAGTGGTGGTTGTGTGAGCAGCGACCGCTGCGCGGCCATGGAACAATCAGACCGGCTCACAAGTATCAACAGCGAGCAGGAGACACAGCACGATGCGCATCGGAATTCTCACCGCAGGCGGCGACTGCCCCGGCCTCAACGCAGTGATCCGGTCGGTCGTGCACCGAGCCGTCACGCACTACGGCGACGAGGTCATCGGCTTCGAGGACGGTTACGCGGGCCTGCTCGACGGCCGCTACCGCTCCCTCGGCCTGAACGAGGTCAGCGGCATCCTGGCCCGTGGCGGAACGATTCTTGGCTCCTCCCGCCTGGAGCGCGACCGCTTCCGTGCGGCCTGCGAGGACGCGCCCGCGCTCGCCAAGGAGATCGGCTTCGACGTCCTGATCCCCATCGGCGGCGAGGGCACGCTCACGGCGGCGAAGATGCTGTCGGACGCGGGCCTCCCGGTGGTGGGCGTCCCCAAGACCATCGACAACGACATCTCCTCCACCGACCGCACCTTCGGCTTCGACACGGCGGTGGGTGTCGCGACGGAGGCGATGGACCGCCTCAAGACGACGGCCGAGTCCCACCAGCGCGTGATGGTCGTCGAGGTCATGGGCCGCCACGCGGGCTGGATCGCCCTGGAGTCCGGCATGGCGGGCGGCGCCCACGGCATCTGCCTCCCCGAGCGCCCCTTCGACCCCGCTGACCTGGTCAAACTGGTCGAGGAGCGGTTCTCGCGCGGCAAGAAGTTCGCGGTGATCTGCGTGGCCGAGGGCGCGCACCCGCAGGAGGGCACCATGAATTACGGTGTCGGCGCGATCGACCAGTTCGGCCACGAGCGCTTCCAGGGCATCGGCACGGCGCTCGCGTACGAACTGGAGACCCGCCTCGGCAAGGAGGCCAAGCCGGTCATCCTCGGCCACGTCCAGCGCGGCGGCACCCCGACGGCGTACGACCGCGTCCTCGCCACCCGCTTCGGCTGGCACGCGGTGGAGGCGGCGCACCGCGAGGAGTTCGGCCGGATGACGGCGCTGCGGGGCACGGACATCACGATGGTGCCGCTGGCGGAGGCGGTCACCGAGCTGAAGACGGTGCCGAAGGACCGGATGGACGAGGCGGAGTCGGTGTTCTAGCCGGAGGAGTCCTGCTAGGAGTGCCCCGCCCCCCGTACCTGCGCCCAGAAGTGCTCCAGGATCTTGTCCAGGAAGTCCTTCCCGGCGCTCCCCGAGGCATCGGCCCCGGCCCCGCCGCCCCAGCTGAGCGTCCGGACCATGCGCGACTGGTAGTCGGCGTGGAGCTGCTGCAGCACGTCCTCGACGTGCCGCTTCTGCACGGGCAGCATCTTGCTGACGGGCCGCACGTACCCCTGCCATCGGCTCGTGACGGCGCTGCGCAGCAGCTCGGCGAGGTCGTCGGCGCGCCCGATGACGTTGATGAAGTCGGGCAGGGGGAGCTGGAGCACCTCGGCGAGCGCGGCGGACTGCCGGTCGTTGCCGCGCCAGGTGTTGGTCTCCTCCATGTGCAGATAGGCCTGGATCTCGACGCCGGACCCCCGCGCCACGTCCTCGGGCGCGAGCCCACGGGCGAGGCGGTGCTCGCGCAGGGTGGTCGCGGCGCCCATGAGCTCGCCGGGGGAGCACCACAGGGTGCCGGCGAGGGCGGTGAGCTCGGCGGAGGTGGGCGCGGCGAGCCCGCGCTCCCAGGCGGCGATGGTCTCCGGGGTGATGTAGGTGAGCCCATAGCTCGCCCGCATCCCGTAGGCGACGTGCCCGTGTGCCATCCCCAGAGCCTCACGGAGGCGCCGGGCGGCGGGGAAGTTGAACGGTGGCGTGGGCTGGTGCGGCGGTCGGCTCGGTTGCACGGGCACACGGTATGGGTGTGGGGCGCCGGCGACTACGGTGCGTTCATACGAGGTTGCGGATTGGTGCGAAGCTACGGGGCGTTTGTGCCTCCATCGGACAAGCCTCCCGACGCGTGTGTTTCCCGGAAGGGCAGCCCGACGCGGATCTTGATCTGCCGGTCACCGTGCTGCCCGACGACGCCTGCGACGCGCTGCCCGACGTGCGGCAGGGGGGCCGGGGGAGCGGCGGGGTCGTTGACCGTGCCGTCGGGGCCTTCGGCCGAGGCGCCGCCGACCAGCGCCTGGAGGAGCCGGGTCAGCTGCAGGTCCGCGTCCAGGCGGCACATCCGCCGCGCGGCGTCGTGAGGTGAGTTGGCCCGGACCCCAAGGAGCGGGGGTCCAGGCCCGATTGCTCACTCATGTCGGACCGTCGGCTATCGGTTGATCGACTGGATCTCCTCGACCACCACGTCCTGGTCCGCGCCGAACTCCCCGTCGGGCAGCGCCTTTTCGCCGTCCACGCCCGTTCCGGTCCAGTGGATCTTCCACGTGACCGTTGCCTTGAGCGGGTACGAGCCGTCGCCGGACGAGCGGAGGTACTTCACGCCGCAGGGCGGGTCCTCCTTGGACTTGCCCTTGGCGTACGGCTCGCCGATCTTCCCGCCGTCGATCGGGCAGACGCCTGAGGCGGGGTAGGTCTGGGCGTCCTTGGTGCCGGGGTCGATCTTGAGGGAGGTCGGCTCGGCGGTCACCGTCGCCTGGATGTCGAGGACCGGCACCGAGGCTGTCACCGAGACCGGCTTGAACTCGGCCTTGTCCAGCCACGCCCAGGTGGGGAGATTGACCTTCGTGGTCTCCGCCGGGGCGAGCGTGACCTCGGTGTCGGGCACGCGGATCTCCGCGTACGCGAGCTGCGCGAGGATCTCAGGAGTGACGGCCTCCGGGGTGTCCGCCGGGGGCGGGTCACCCTTGTCGACCCAGAAGTACGGCTTGGTGCAGTCGAGCGCACCCGGGGCGCCTATCCCGCCCTCGGGTATGAAGCTGTCCCACCAGTAGCCCTTGCCGGCCTTCTCCTTGTTGAAGTCCTTGTAGGGCTGCCCGTCGACGTAGCGGTTGCGCTGCGACAGGTCCCACTCCGACCCGGTGGACTCGGCGGCCCAGATCGGCTCGAGCTTCTTCTGGAGCTGAGCCGGGGAGAACGCGGGAGCGTAATAGCAGGGCGGGGGCGTCCAGTTGGTGGCCGGGGTCACCGGTCCCGCCTTGCCGCCCTTGCCGTTCTTCGAGCGGTCGTAGACGATGCGTCCCGCGGTGGCCGACAGATTCTGGCCGTCGCTGTCCGCGTCCACCTGCGTCTCGGAGCCGCCTCCGGGGTCGATGTCGGCCCACGCCTGCGGGCTGCTCAAGGCGACCGCCAGGCCCGCGAAGAATGCCGTCAGGGCTGTGGCCCTTCCTACGGTTGGCATTGAGCTGCCCCTCTTGTGGAGATGATCTGCGATGTCTGCCACGTGCCGTTGTCGTTCTTGACCAGTTGCGTGTTGTAGGAGACGTAACTGTTCTTGGTGACCGGGGTCTTGTCGACCTTGCCGGTCTTCTTTTTCTTCGTGTAGCCCTTTCCTTCGTCCGCACAGAAGGAGAGCGTGGCGGTCTTCTTGTCCTTGAGCGTCACCTGACGGTCGTAGTAACGCACGTCTCCCGTGAGGGAGAGACCGGCATCCTTGAACTTCCCGACCCAAGTCACCGCGGCTTCCAGGGCCTTGCCGGTGTTGTAGTAGCCGACCGCCTCACCCTTCGGGTCCGTTCCTGTGATGGCGGCATTCACGGCCCGCATGCGCTCGGCGTTGTCCGCGAGCACCGCCTTCTTCGCGGCGTCCCCGGTGCGGGGCTCCTCGAAGGTCATCGTCAGGTCGTCCGGGAGCTTGATCTCGGGGCGGCCGGAATCCTCCGACGGGCTCGCGCTCGGTGATGCCGACTTCTTGCCGCCCTCCTGCTCTGCCCCGGCGATCTTGTCGTTCTCCTTGGACTCGTCGTCGCCGCTTCCACAGGCGGTCAGCAGCAGAGCTGCGGACGCGGTGAGGGCGACCGTCGCGAGACGGATAGGGCGGTTCACTGAAGGCTCCTGGTGAGGGTGAGAGTTGGCGCGAGCTAAGCACGCTAGTGGGCGCCGATCGGCGGCACCAGAGAGATATCTGCTACGCAATGGGGCGGGAGGTGCGTATCCCGGTGAATCCGGGCGGTGTATTAATCCCGGGGTACACGCATGTCGGAAGCCGAGTGGGGAGTGCATGCTCATGGGTATGGACCGAAAAGCCATGGATCTTGAGGGATATATGGAGCGGGCGCGCAGCGGGCCCTGCTTTGTCTGTGCGTTCGTCGCCGGGGATCCTGACTACGCCCATCACACCGTCTACGAGGACGACACCCACGTCGCGTTCCTCGATCGGTGGCCCACCCTCCCCGGCAAGGTCCTCGTCGCGCCGAAAGCCCATGTCGAGCACGTCGTCCGCGATCTCGACGAGGCGGCGTACACGCGGGTCATGCTCGTCGTGCGGAAGGTCGCCCTCGCCGTCGAGCGGGTCCTCGACGCCGAGCGGACCTACCTCTACTCCCTCGGCAGTCAGGAAGGGAACAGCCACCTCCACTGGCACATCGCCGCCCTGCCGCCCGGAGTCCCGTACGAGGAGCAGCAGTTCCACGTCCTCATGACCGAGAACGGTGTGCTGGACGTGGAGCCGGAGGAGACGGCCGACCTCGCCGCCCGGATCCGGGCCGCCGTCGAGCCCTCCTAGCCGCCACGGCCCCTACTGCTTCGTCGGCCTGTACTTCTTGTCGACCTTGCCGATCTCGCTCCAGGCGTGCGCGCCCCGGCGGTCGAACCACACCGGCCGTTCGCGTGCCGAGCGGCGCTTCTCGAAGGAGACCTCGGCGAGTACGCCGTTGACCGAGACGCGCTGGATCCCGCGGTCCAGGGTGTGCCGCAGCGACGTGGCCGCATCCCCGGCGGGGAGCTCCTTGAGCGCGGTGGCCAGGGCCAGTGCGCCGTCGTACAGCTCCTGGTTTCCGCGTGCGGGGAGGTTGTCGTCGGGCTCGCCCGCGTAGTTGCGGGTGCGCAGCACCCCTTCGGGGACGTTCTTGTCCCGCTGCTCGGCCGCCGACCGCTCCTCCGAGTCCTCGCAGATGCCCTCCGGGCCGCTCTGGGTCAGCACGGGACCGTCGAAGCCGTCCGCCTTCAGCGCCTTGGCCCAGACACCGGCGGACGTGCCCGTGGGCACCACCACCGCGTCCGCGCGTGCCCCGGCGACCAGCGCGGGGATCCGCGACGTCTTCACCTTGTGGGGGTCGACGTCCAGCGCCTCCGTGGTGACGCCGCCCTTGCGCAGGGCGGTGCCGATGCCGTCCTCGCGGTTCACCCAGAGCCTGTCCTCGGCCACCAGTACCCGGCGGGCCGTCGTCTCCGACCGGAGGTACTCGGCCATCGCCTCGCCCTGCCGCGCGTCATCGGCGGGGATCGCGAACGCGCCCTCGGCGTGCGCGACTTCGGAACACGTGCTGATCTCCGGCAGGAACGCCTCGTCCGTGTCGTGCACCCAGGAGAAGTCGGCGGTGTCACCGATGACGGCGAGCATGTCCGGGTGCTCGGCGAGCATCTCGCGGGCCGTCGTGTCCGGGTCGGCGGACACGGGGACGAGCCGGAAGCGGCTGCGGCTCTTCGTGCCGAGCGCCTCCGAGAAGGCGGACGCGACGGTGCGCCGCTGCTGCGTCGTGAACTGGTCGTACTCCGACTTCTCGTACGTGTCCCCACCGCTGGAGTGTTCGGCGCCGACGTGCCGGTAGCTGTGGGCGACGCCGATCGTGTAGACGGCCGGGGCGTCACCGGCGCCGGACGCGGACGCGGACCCGGTGTCGGATGCGGCGAGGGAACGTATGCCGAGGCCCGTCGGGATGCTGACCGCCAGGATGAGCGCGGCGGGGATCAGCAGACGCCGTCCGCGCGAGCGGCGGCGGGGCTCGGGAGCGGCGGCGTCCTTGCGGACGGCCGTCGGGTGGGGGCGGGCGTCCTCGATGCGGGCGGCGGGCTCGGTGCGCGCGTTCGCGACCCGGGCAGCCGCGGGCGCGGGCTGCTCGCGCCGGCCCTCGGCGTGGACCGTCGGCGGGTGTGCCGGCCCGTCCGCACCCGGGACGGCATCCTGCACGTCGTCCGAAGCAGGCGCCGAGGCCGGTGCCGAAGCCGAAGCCTCGTAAGCGGAGGAGCCGCCCCGCGCCCCCTCCGCCTCCGCGATCCCCAGGATCCGTTCGAGCGTCGTAGCCGCGTCCGCGGGCCGGTCGGCCGGGTCCTTGGCGAGGAGGTCGAGCACGAGGCGTTCGACCGGCGCCGTCACCTCGGCCCGCGCCCGCGAGGGCCGCAGCGGCGCGTCGTTGACGTGGTTGTACATGACGCCGGCCGCCGTGCCGGTGAACGGCGGTCTGCCGACGAGGAGTTCGTAGAGGACGCAGCCGAGCGCGTACAGGTCGGTGCGTCCGTCGCCCGCCTCCTGGCGGAACCGCTCGGGGGCCAGGTACGGCACGCTGCCGAACGGCAGTTGCCCCGTCTGCGTCAGGCGGGAGTCGCCCGCGGCGCGCTCCATGAAGGTCGCGATGCCGAAGTCGACGACCTTGGCGGTGCCGTCCGGCGCGATCATGACGTTGCCGGGCTTGATGTCACGGTGCACGATGCCCGCCGCGTGCGCGGCGTCCAGGGCACGGCAGATGTCCGCCGCCCAGCGCAGCGCGTCCGCCACGGGCACGCGGACGCTCTCGCGCAGCACGTGGTCGAGCGAGCGCCCCTGCACCATGGCCATCACCAGGTACGGGGTGTTCTCGTCCGTGCCGTGGTCATGGACGGCGACGATGTCCGGACTGTCCAGCGAGGCCGCGGCGCGCGCCTCCTGCCGGAAGCGCGCAAGGAGCTGCTCCAGCTCATCCGCACCGGCGGAATCCGCCGGCACGAAGACCTTGACGGCCACCTCCCGCCCCAGACTCCGGTCCCGTGCCCGCCAGACCTCTCCCATGCCGCCCGCGCCGAGCCGCTCAAGCAGCTCGTACCGGCCGTTCAGCAAACGCCCCCGCATGTGCCCTCCCTCAGACCCGGTGATCCTAGCCAGCGGGTCGGACGGCCGAAGCAGGGCCGGTCATCCCTTCACCGCACCCCCCAACGCGAACCCCCCGCCAAGGCGGCGTGAGATCAGGACGTACAGGAGGATCACCGGGGTTGAGTAGATGATCGAGAACGCTGCCAGTTGGCCGTAGATCACTGTTCCCTTGTTGCCGAAGAAGTCGTTGATGCTGACCGAGGCCGGCATCTGTTCCGGGGTCAGGAGCAGCATGAACGGGACGAAGAAGTTGCCCCACATCATGACGAAGGAGAAGACCGTCACCACGGCGACGCCGGGCCCCATCAAGGGGAGCACGATGCGCAGCAGGGACTGGAACGACGAGGCGCCGTCCGTCCAGGCCGCCTCCTCCAGTTCCTTCGGGACGCCGTCCATGAAGTTCTTCATCAGCCAGATGGCGAAGGGGAGTTGGGACGCGGCGAAGAAGAAGATCGTGCCCTGCATCGTGTCGATCAGGTCGACCTGGACGAACAGTGCGTAGACCGGGACCATGATCGCCGTGATCGGCAGGCTCGTCGCGAAGAGGATCGTCAGCATGAAGGGGCGGTTCAGGCGGGACCTGAAGCGGGAGAGCGGGTAGGCGGCGAGCGCCGCGCAGACCACCGTCAGGAGAGTGCCTCCGCCACACAGCAGCAGGCTGTTGAGGAGGGGTGTGAAGGTGATCTCCGGGGTCAGGACCGCGTCGTAGTTGTCCAGGGTGAGGCCGTCGGGGACCTTCACCTTGAGGTCCGCCTTGGTGTCGAGCGACGACAGGATCACCCAGGCCAGCGGCAGCACGAACGCCGCCGCCACGACCAGCAGGCCCCCGTCCGCGGCCAGGCGTCTCGCCGTGCGGCGTGAACGCGGGCTCCGGGTGGGCGACTTGGCGGTGCTTGCGGTGCTTGCGGTGTTGGCCGGCACTCAGACCTCCGTGCGGAGCAGGCGCATGTAGACGAGGGAGAAGAGTGAGCCGACGACCAGGAGCAGAAGCGCCACCGCCGTGCCGTAACCGATCATGCTCTTCTGGAAGGCCTGTTCGTACATGAACAGGGGGAGGGTCTGGCTGCGGTTTCCCGGGCCGCCCCGCGTCATCACCCAGATCAGACCGAAGACCGACAGGGTCTGCAGGGTGTTCAGCATCAGGTTCGTGCCGATGGAGCGGCGGATCATCGGCAGCGTGATGTGCCACATGCGGCGCCAGCCGCCCGCGCCGTCCACTTCGGCCGCCTCGGTGATCTCCTTGGGGATCTCGTTCAGGGCCGCGGAGTAGACCAGCATCGAGAACGCCGTCCCCCGCCACACGTTGGCGAACGACACCGCCAGGATCGGCAGCGTGTACATCCAGTTCTGGGGCGGGAGATGGAGGAAGTCCAGGACAGCGTTGAGGGTGCCTTCGCGGCGGAAGAACGCGTACAGGAGGAAGGCCGCCACGACCTCCGGCAGCACCCACGCCGTGATCACGATCGCGCCCGTGATCGTACGGATCGGCTTGGACGCCCGCTGCATCAGGGACGCGAGCGCGAGGCCGATGGTGTTCTGCCCGATGAGCGAGGACACGACCGTGAAGACCAGCGTCAGCCAGACGGCGTTGAGGAACGCCTCGTCGCCGAAGGCCTTACGGAAGTTGTCGAACCCGACGAAGCTCGACTCCGCCTGGCCGGTGAGCTGGAGGTCGGTGAAGGCGATGTAGGCGCAGTAGCCGATGGGGCCCGCGAGGAAGAGCAGCAGCAGGACGACGGCGGGGGAGACGGGCAGCGCGCGGGACAGGGCCCGGCCCGTCGGCTTGCGGCGGGACGGGGGCCGCGCGGGGCGCGGGGCGCCAGGCCCCGGCGCGGTCTTCGCGATGTCGCCCGGCCCGGCGGGGGGTGCGGTGGTCACCTCGGGCACTCACTTCCCTTGCGTACGGATGCGACGGACGTGACGGATGCGATGGCGACATACCCCCGCCTACTTCTCGATGACCTTGTCGTTGGTCGCCGCCTTGATCTCGCTGTCGTATCCGCTCGCCGCCTCGTCCACGGACCCGTCGCCCGTCGTGACCTTCTCCATGGCCTCCTGCACCGCCGTGGACACCTTCGGGTACGCCGGGTACGCGGGCCGGTAGTGCGTCGTGGGCACCAGGTCGGTGAAGAACTTCAGGCCCGGCTGCGCCTTGAGGTACGCGGGGTCGGCGGCGACGTCCTTGCGGACCGCGATGCCCGAGTTCGCCACGTACCACTTCTGGGCGTTGGCCTTGGTCTGCATCTGCTCGATGAACTTGAACGCCAGGCCGGGGTTGGACGCCTCGGACGGGATCGCCCAGGTCCAGCCGCCGGACATGCTCACCTTGCCGGGAGCCTGGCCGTTCTGGGTCGGCATGTGGGCGAGGCCCAGCTTCTTCGACCACTCGGGCCACTCGTGGCCCGCGCCCTTGCCCCAGTCCTGCGGCAGCCAGGAGCCGTCGAGGTTGATGCCGAGCTTGTCCTCGGGGAGCAGCTCGCCGCGTACCCGGGTCGCGAAGTTCGGGTCGAGGGCGTCGGAGACGTCAGGGCCGAGCTTCTCCTTGTAGACCGTTTCGACGAACTTCAGGGAGTCCTTGAAACCCTGGCTGCCGGTGACCCACTTCTTCGACTGCGGGTCGTACATCGGGTCCTCGCCCGTGCCGTACAGGAGCATCTCCATGCCCTGCATGGTGGCCGCCTCGCCCGCGGGCTTGCCCGTGTAGACGTTCATGGGCGTGACGCCGGGGACCTTCTTCTTGATGGTGCGCGCGGCCTGCAGGATCTCGTCCCACGACTTCGGCTGCCAGTCGGCGGGCAGCCCGGCCTTCTTGAAGATGCTCTTGCTGAACCAGAGGCCGCGGGTGTCGGTGCCGTCCGGCACGCCGTACGTCTTCCCGTCCGCCGCCTTCGCCGCCGACTTGGACGTACCGATGAACTGGTCCCAGTCCTTCCACTTCTTCAGATACGGGTCGAGCGGCTTCAAGTACCCGCTGGTGATGTCCGAGTTGATGAGGAAGGTGTCCTCGTAGACCAGGTCGGGCGCGGTCTTCGAGGAGCGCATCATCTGCTGCAGCTTGGTGTAGTACTCGGAGTCCGGCGCCTTGATCGGCACCAGCTTCACCTTCTTGCCGGGGTTCGCCTTCTCGAACTGCTTCTTGATGTCCGCCAGGAAGGTGTCCATGACCTTGACCTGGTTGTCCGTGGACTGCTTGAAGGAGACCTTCACGGTGTCCGGATCGTCGCCGGAGTCCCCGCCGCACGCGGTGAGGGTGGCGGCGGCGACCAGGGCGGTGGCGAGGAGCAGAGGGGTGGTGGGACGCACGGGCACGACCTCCTACTGGCCGACACGGCCGGGTTACCACGCAGGGCGCAACGCGGGGCTGCCCGGTGAACGTAAGGGCGGGCTCGGAGCAAGGTCAATGCCCGTGCGTCGCCCCTTGTCATCAACGTGACAACGTTGTTATTGGAGGCGGCGCCAGGGCGTTACCGGGGTGCCCGCACAGTGACAATCGGCGTACCCCGGCGGGGACTTGAGGGCTCAGGTGTTCGACGTCAGCCAGCGGTACGCGTACTCGGGGCGGCCGACGTGGCCGTACTGCGGGGTGCGGGCGGCGCGGCCCGTGGTGACCAGGTGCTCCAGGTAGCGGCGCGCGGTGATGCGGGAGATGCCCACGGTCTCGGCGGCGGCAGCGGCGGTGACGCCCTCGGCGGGCGCGTCGCGCAGGGTGCGGGTCACCCTCTCCAGGGTGGGGCCGCTGAGCCCTTTGGGCAGAGCGGCGGGGCTGGGCGCGCGCAGGGTGGCCAGGGCGCGGTCCACCTCGTCCTGGCCGGTGGCCTCGCCCGCGGCGGCGCGGAACTCGGCGTAGCGGGTGAGGCGGTCGCGGAGGGTGGCGAAGGTGAAGGGCTTCAGGACGTACTGCACCACGCCGAGGGAGACGCCCTCGCGTACGACGGTGAGATCGCGGGCCGAGGTGACGGCGATGACGTCCGTGCGGTGGCCCGCGGCGCGCAGGGTGCGGGCCAGCTGGAGGCCGTGGCCGTCCGGGAGGTGCAGGTCCAGGAGGAGGAGGTCCACCTCGGTGCGGTCCAGGGCGCGTTTCGCCTCGGCGGCGCTGTGCGCCTTGCCCACGGCGTGGAATCCGGGGATGCGGTTCACGTAGAGGACGTGGGCGTCCGCCGCCACGGGGTCGTCCTCCACGACCAGGACGCGGATGGGCTCTGTCATGTGGTGCCTCCGTCTGCTGCGTCCCCTGCGCCGGACGCCGTACGGGATGCCTCCGTACTGGATGCCTCAGTACCGGACACCTCGTCACCGGCACCCGGCATCCTCGGAGCGGTCGCCGTCCGGAGGCGGACCTCGAACTCCGCGCCACCCCCGGCCGCCTCCCGCACCTTAAGCGTCCCCTCGTGCTTCGTCACCGTCTGGTGGACCAGGGCCAGGCCCAGGCCGCGGCCCGCCGTGGCCTTCGTCGACCAGCCGCGCCGGAAGACCGCCTCCGTGTGGGCGGGGTCCACGCCGGGGCCCGTGTCGGACACCCGCAGCGTCAGTCCGGCACCGTCCGCGCGTGCCGTCACCGTCACGCGGGCCGCGGGGGAGCCCTGGGCCGCGTCCACCGCGTTGTCGATCAGGTTGCCGAGGACCGTCACCAGGTCCCGCGCGGGCAGGTCCGCGGGCAGCATCCCGTCGTCGATGCTGCTGTCGGGGGAGACGACGAGCTCCACGCCGTGCTCGTTGGCCTGGGCCGCCTTGCCCAGGAGGAGCGCCGCGAGGACCGGCTCGCTCACGGCCGCGACCACCTGGTCCGTCAGCGTCTGGGCCAGCTCCAGCTCGGCGGTGGCGAAGCCGACGGCCTCGTCGGCGCGGCCCAGCTCGATGAGGGAGACCACCGTGTGGAGGCGGTTCGCCGCCTCGTGGGCCTGCGAGCGCAGCGCCCGCGTGAAGCCGCGTTCCGAGTCCAGCTCGCCGGTCAGCGCCTGGAGCTCGGTGTGGTCGCGCAAGGTGACCACCGTGCCGCGTCGCTCGCCGCTCGACACCGGTGAGGTGTTGACGACGACCACCCGGTCCGCCGTCAGGTGCAGCTCGTCCACCCGCGGCTCGGCCGCGAGCAGCGCGCCCGTCAGGGGCGCGGGCAGGCCGAGCTCGGCGACGTTCCGGCCGACCAGGTCGCCCGATACGCCGAGCAGCTCGCGCCCCCCGTCGTTGATGAGGGCGATGCGCCGCTGCCCGTCCAGCATCAGGAGTCCCTCGCGCACCGCGTGCAGCGCGGCCTCGTGGTAGTCGTGCATGCGGCTCAGCTCGGCGGCGTTCATGCCGTGGGTGTGGCGGCGCAGGCGGGCGTTGATGACGTAGGTGCCGAGTCCGCCGAGCGCGAGCGCGCCCGCCGCGACGCCCAGCAGGGCGAGCAGCTGGCCGCGCGCCTTCTGGCTGATCTCCTCGATGGTGATGCCCGCGCTGACCAGGCCGGTGATGCGGTCCGTGCCGTCGTCGGCCAGGATCGGCGTGACCACGCGCACCGAGGGGCCCAGCGTCCCCGTGTACGTCTCGGTGAAGGTCCTGCCCCGCAGCGCGTCCGCCCGGTGGCCGAGGAAGCGCTCGCCGATCCGCTCCTCGTCGGGGTGCGTCCAGCGGATGCCGTCCGGGTCCATGATCGTGACGAAGTCGACCCCGGTGTGGCGTCGTACGTCGGTGGCGTACGGCTGGAGGAGCTTCGTCGGATCCTTGCCGCGCGCGGCCTCACGTACCGAAGGGGAGTCCGCGACCGCCCGTGCCGCGGCCGTCGCCTGCCGGCGCGCGCCCTCCTCGGCCTGCTGCCGGTCGCTCAGGAACGTGAACAGTGCACATCCGGCCACCACGACGGTGACCAGGACGATCTGCATCGCGAAGAGCTGCCCGGCGAGGCTGCGGGGCCGGGGCGGGCGGGCGAGGGACATGCTGCCAGTCTGCCTGGCCGTATAAGTGCGAACTAAATGAACGTAAGGGTGACCGCCCTCACAGGGCGAGAGATAGTCACCCGAGATTCGCCTGCCCAGGACGTGAGCCGCACGCACTGGCCGAAAACGCCGACGTAGTCGTTCAAGGAGGGCCCTCGTGGCCGACACCACCGACAGCCAGGTGGCCAAGGCTCCCGCAGCCAAGCGGGACCGAACCCACTATCTGTACATAGCCGTCATCATCGCCGTGGTCCTCGGTATCGGTGTCGGTCTGCTCTTCCCCGACTTCGCCAAGGAGCTCAAGCCGGTCGGCACCGGCTTCGTGAACCTGATCAAGATGATGATCTCGCCGATCATCTTCTGCACGATCGTCCTGGGCGTCGGATCGGTCCGCAAGGCCGCCAAGGTCGGCAAGGTCGGCGGTCTCGCGCTCGGCTACTTCGTCGCGATGTCGGTCGTCGCGCTCGCCATCGGCCTGCTCGTCGGCAACATCCTGCACCCGGGCTCGGGCATGGACATCTCCGACTCCGAGAAGGGCGCGGGGCACGACGCGGCCGAAGAGGCGAACAAGGGGCTCGTCGACTTCGCGCTCGGCATCATCCCGAAGACGCTCGTCTCCGCCTTCACCCAGGGCGAGGTGCTGCAGACGCTGCTCGTCGCGCTGCTCGTGGGCTTCGCGCTGCAGGCCATGGGCCGCTCCGGGGAGCCGATCCTGCGCGGCATCGGGCACATCCAGAAGCTGGTCTTCCGCGTGCTCGGCATGATCATGTGGGCCGCCCCGGTCGGCGCGTTCGGCGCGATGGCGGCGGTGGTCGGCGAGACCGGCACGGACGCCCTGAAGGCCCTCGCCACGATCATGGTCGGGTTCTACGTCACCTGTGCGCTGTTCATCCTGATCGTGCTCGGCACGCTGCTGCGCCTGGTGACCGGCGTGAACCTCTTCAAGCTCCTGAAATACCTGGGCCGCGAGTTCCTGCTGATCCTCTCCACCTCCTCCTCGGAGTCCGCGCTGCCGCGGCTCATCGCGAAGATGGAGCACCTGGGCGTCAGCCGCCCGGTCGTCGGCATCACCGTCCCCACGGGCTACTCGTTCAACCTCGACGGCACGATGATCTACCTGACCATGTCGTCGCTCTTCATCGCCGAGGCGATGGACCAGCCGCTCGGCCTCGGTGAGCAGATCTCTCTGCTCCTCTTCATGATGATCGCGTCCAAGGGCGCGGCGGGTGTCTCCGGTTCCGGCATCGCGGTCCTCGCCAGTGGCCTTCAGTCGCACAAGCCGGCCCTGGTGGACGGCGTCGGCCTGATCATCGGCGTCGACCGCTTCATGAGCGAGGCGCGCGCCCTGACCAACTTCGCGGGCAACGCGGTCGCCACGCTCCTGATCGGTACGTGGACCAAGGAGGTCGACCGGGAGCGCGTCGACCTGGTGCTCGCCGGGAAGCTGCCGTTCGACGAGAAGACGCTGCTCGACGAGGACGCTCCCGAGCCCGAGCCGGCGGGCGCGGGCCAGGACACGGCGGACGGCGTCCCGTCGCAGCCGGCGAGCAGCGAGAAGAAGTCCCTGATGGCTTAGCCGTCGGTGGTCGCGGCCCTTCGGTCGGCGACCCTCGTCACCAGCTCGGTGGCTTGTGAGGCGGGCAGGCCCGCCGCGGTCAGAAACGTGATCGCGGTGGACCTGCCCGCCTTTTCCGCTGGTACGACACCGTCGTTGACGGCCTCCATCATGGCGAACAGGATCCCTTCGAGCACATAGCCGAGCGCCCGCGTCGGCAGCGGCGACACGAACGTGCCGTCCTCCAGGCCGCGTCGGAACATCTCCATGCCCGAGTCGTGGACGCGGCCGAGCCGTTCGCGGATGCCGCTCATCGTCACGCTCCGCTGGGCGAGGGAGAGCAGCAGGCGGTAGCGGTCGGCGACGTCATAGACGGCGAGCAGGGAGCTCGCCACGGCCTCCGCGGGATCGTCGATGCCTTCGCGCCCCGTCGCGTGCGCACTCTCCACCGCCTCGACGGCGCGTTCCACGATCGCCTCGATCAGCGCGTCACGGCTGGGGAAGTGCCCGTACACGGTCCGTCGCACGACGCCGGCGGCGCGCGCGATCTGGTCCATGGACGCGTCGGGGTCGCGCAGCAGCTCCGCGACGGCGACGTCAAGGATGCGGCGGCGGTTGGCATCAGCTCGGACGCTGCTCGCTGGGCGGGGGTTCATGGCCCCATTCTGCCCACTCCACCGGTCTCCCGGTCACCCCACTTGCACAAAGCTGTGCAACATCGATATCTTGCACAGCAGTGTGTAGTTGCACATGACTGTGCAAGATGGGATGGGTGGAATCGAGATGCCTCTGCTGATCAAGGAACCGGTCGAACGGATGGACCGTCCGTACGCCCGCCGCTGGTGGGCCCTGGGCGTTCTCTGTCTGAGTCTGCTGATCGCCGTGATGGCGAACACCGCCCTGACGGTGGCCGCGCCCGACATGACGATGGACCTCGGTCTGTCCAGCGCCGATCTGCAGTGGGTCATCGACGCCTACACCGTCCCGTACGCCGCGCTGATGCTGCTGCTCGGCGCGATCGGCGACAAGTACAGCCGCCGGGGCGCGCTGGTGCTCGGTCTGGTGATCATGTCCGTCGGCGCCGCCGCGGGTTCGGTGGTGGACAGCTCGACGGCGGTCATCGTGGTCCGCGCGGTGATGGGCGTGGGCGCGGCACTGATCATGCCCGCCACGCTGTCGCTGCTGGCGGCGACCTTCCCGCGCGCGGAACGGGCCAAGGCGATCACCATCTGGGCGGCCACGTCCGGCATCGCGATCGCAGCGGGCCCGCTGATCGCGGGCGCGCTGCTCCGTGACAACGGCTGGCACGCGACGTTCCTGATCAACATCCCGGTGGCCGTGCTCGCGATCATCGGCGCGTTCGTCCTCGTGCCGCCGTCGAAGGCGGCGCAGCACGGCCGCATCGACTACGTGGGCGGACTGCTCTCGGTCGTCTGGGTGGGCTCCCTGATCTTCATGATCATTGACGGCCCGCACTTCGGGTGGGGCATCCGCGCGATTTCCGCCGCCGTCGTGGCCGGTCTGGGCCTGATCGCTTTCGTCGTATGGGAGTTGAAGCACCCCCGCCCGGTCCTCGACGTACGCAAGTTCACGCAGCGTGGCTTCGCGGGCTCGAACCTGGCCGTGGCGCTCTTCTTCCTCGCGGTGTTCGGCGCCTTCTACTTCCTGACCCAGCACCTCCAGTTCGTCCTCGAATACGACCCGCTGGAGACGGGCGTCCGCATGCTGCCGCTGGCCGGTGCGGTGTTCGTGGGCTCGGCGGTCACCGGGATCCTCGCCCCGCGCATCGGCGGCAAGATCATGGTCGTGGCGGGCATGGTCGGCGGCACGGTGGCGCTCGCGCTCCTGACGCAGATCGACGCGGGCTCCACGTACGCGGACTTCGTGGCACCGCTGATCATCCTCGGCCTGTCGCTCGGCTTCGCGGTCTCGCCGTGCACGGACGTCATCATGGGCGCTTTCCCCGAGTCGGAGCTCGGCGTGGGCGGCGCGGTCAACGACACCTCGCTGGAGCTCGGCGGCTCGCTCGGGATCGCGGTCCTCGGCTCGGTCCTCGCGGGGTCGTACTCGTCGAAGCTGGCCGACGGGACATCGGGCAGCAAGCTTCCCGCGTCCGCGCTCGACACGGCCCAGGACTCCGTGGGCGCGGGCAACGGTGTGGCGCAGGGCATCGCCGAGCAGGCGCGTGAGCTCTCGGAGAAGGCGGCGGGAGCTTCGTCGCCCCAGGAGGCGGCGCAGCTCAAGTCGCAGGCGCAGGAACTCGCCGGGGGCGCGCACCAGATGGCCGACGCGGTGGGCTCGGCGTTCTCCGACGCGGTGGCCCACACCAGCCTCGTCGGTGCGGTGATCCTGGGCGTCGGTACGGTCGTGGTGGCGGTGCTGCTGCCGGGCCGCCGGAAGGCGGCGGCGGTGACTGGGACCGAGGAAGCCACGGAGGCCAATGAGGCTACCGAGGCCGCTGATGCCATGAAGGCCCCGGAGGCCGCCGGTCGCCGGTAGTCGGGGAGCGACGCTTGAGGCTGTCCGGTGGCCCGCCGGATAGCCTCAAGGGAAGCCGGACACGGGGAACGGGCCAACGGGGAACGGGGAAAGGGGGCGGAGCTCATGGGGTCCAAGCCGAGGCGAGCCGCCATCGGGGACATGTGGATCAACTGCCAGATCTGCAAGGGGGATCTGTTCCGTGACCGGGAGGTCAAGCTCAACAGCTCCGGCATGGAGCTGATGAACCTGGCATGGGCGAACGAGTCGGCGACCGGGCTCATCTGCTGGCGGTGCGGTTACGTCCAGCTCTTCGTGAACCGCGAACTCCGGTTGTACCGAGCGGACAAGTGACCCCGGCGGAGGGCGGCGGCTGCGTCGCCTGCGACCTCGCCGACGGCACCCGCCCCCTTCCCGGCGGCACCCTGCTGCGCACACCGCACTGGACCGTCGAGCACTGCGTCGGGCCCCTGGGCGTCGGCACCCTCGTCGTGAAGCCGCTGCGGCACATCACCGGCGTACACGAGATGAGCGCGGGCGAGAGCGCCGGGCTCGGGCCGCTGCTGGCCCGCGTGACCTCCGCCCTGCGCACGGCGGTCGGCGAGGAGTGCGAGCAGGTCTACGTCTGCCTCTGGTCCCACCACGGACGCGTGCCCGGTCACATCCACTTCGTGGTGCAGCCCGCCCGTACGTCCGACATCGACCGGCACGGCGCCGCGTACGGGCCCGGCCTCCAGGTGGCGATGTTCGCCGAGGGCGCGGAGCCGGAGCCGGAAGCGGTGGAGGAATTCTGCGGGCGGGTGCGGCGCGTGCTGGGTGAGGGTTCCGCCATCTAGGTGGGCGCGTGCGCAAACTGTTGACTCTTGTTCAAACCTGCCAGTAACTTCAGCGTTGCACCACTGAGAACCGCCGAAAGCTGCTGAAGCCTGCCCAAATCGCCCCCACGGCATGGTTGTTGGCGCTCGTGGCTTGCTCGCTCCTCTCCGGGACCGCCCCCCATCGGATTCAAAGGAGACTCCAGATGGTGATCCGCGCACGCGCCCACTCCCTCTCCCGCACGACCGGGCCCCGCACCCGTGCCCTGCGCCTGGCGGCGGCACTCGCCGCCGCCGGGACCGCCACCCTCGGCCTGGCCGCACCCGCCCGGGCGACCGGCGGCGACCCACTCGACTACGTCGCCCTCGGCGACAGTTTCAGCGCCGGGTCCGGCGTCCTTCCGCTCGACCCGACCGCGCCCCTGCTCTGCGCGCGCTCGACCGCCAACTACCCGCACGTCGTGGCGAAGCGCACCGGCGCCCGGCTCACCGACGTGACCTGCGGCGGAGCCCAGACCAAGGACTTCGCGGGGTCGCAGTACCCCGGTGTCGCCCCGCAGCTCGACGCGGTCGACGCCGACACCGATGTCGTGACGCTGACGATCGGCGGCAACGACAACAACACCTTCATCAGCGCGATCCTCGCCTGCGGCTCCGCCGGGGTGCTGTCCGGCGGCAAGGGCAGCCCCTGCAAGGACGCCAACGGGGACAGCTTCACGAAGCAGATCGACGCCAACACCTACCCGGCGCTGAAGACCGCCCTGCGAGCGGTCAAGGCCAAGGCCCCGCACGCGCGCGTCGGCGTCCTGGGCTACCCGTGGATCGTGCCGGCCGAGGCCGACCCCGGCTGCTTCGCCAAGATGCCGATCGCCACCGGGGACGTGCCCTACCTGCGGGACCTGCAGGCCCACCTGAACAAGACCGTGCGGCGCGCCGCCTCCGAGACGGGCGCCACTTTCGTCGACATGGCCGCCGCCTCGGAGGGACACGACGCCTGCAAGCCGCAGGGCACGCGCTGGATCGAGCCCGTGCTGTTCGGCACGAACTTCGTCCCCGTCCACCCGAACGCCCTCGGCGAGTCCGGGATGGCCGACCAGGCCATCGGCGTACTGAAGCTGGGCTGACCCCGGAGTCGCGCTGGCCTTGACGCCCGCGTCAAGGATTACGGTCGTACGCATGCGCATCGGCGAACTTGCGGAGCGGGCCGGCACCACCACGCGGACCCTTCGGTACTACGAGTCACGGGGGCTGCTGCCCGCTCGTCGCAGTGGCAACGGCTACCGCACCTACGACGAGGACGACGTCCGTCTCCTGGAGCAGATCAGGACCCTGCAGGACTTCGGGTTCGATCTGGAGGAGACGCGGCCGTTCGTGGAGTGCCTGAGATCGGGGCACCCGGCGGGCGACTCCTGCCCCGCTTCCCTCGACGTGTACCGCCGCAAGCTCGGTGAACTCGACTCCCTGATCGGGGAGTTGACGGCGGTGCGCGAACAGGTCGGTGCGCAGCTCGTGCGGGCCGAGGCGGCGATTCCGGGGGGACCGGAGCCTCGGTGCGAGCTGACGGACTGACGTACGCAGGGACGGACAGGGGACGGAAGCATGGCGATGGTCAAGGCGGACGGTGTGGCCGAGGTGACGGACGCGGACTTCGAGGGGGAGGTGCTCAAGGCGGAGCTGCCCGTGCTCGTGGAGTTCGGGGCGGAGTGGTGCGGTCCGTGCCGGCAGCTCGCGCCGGTGCTCAGTGAGATCTCGCGCGAGGAGGCGGACCGGCTGAAGATCGTGCAGATGGACGTGGACCACAATCCGCAGACGGCGATCGCGTACGGGATTCTCTCGGTGCCGTCCCTGCTGGTGTTCCGCGGCGGTGAGCCGGTGAAGTCCATGGTGGGCGCGCGTCCCAAGCGCAAGCTGCTCGCCGAGCTCACCGAGGCCGAGGTGCTCTGACGGCACGCGCCCAGGTGGAAAGAGAAATGCCCCGGACGAATTGACGTCCGGGGCATTTCTTGGCGTATATTAGATCCTTTCGCGACCTCATACCCATCTGGGTATACCGGTATCGCGAGAATCTGTATAAGAGCACTGTAACTGGCGAGGGGCTGAATTGTCAACCGAGGAATTGCGGGAAGAGCAGCAATTCGTCTCCGGACTGTACGCGCGCCTCGACGCGCTGCGCGAGGAGGCGGAAGCCGCCGTGCATGCGTCGTTGACGCAGGTCGGCAATGGTCTGCAGGCCAGGCTTGAGCGTGACGTCCTGGTGGCCGAGCGGTCCGGACTGCTGGCCGCCTTCAACGCGGGAGAGAACGGGCTCTGCTTCGGGAGGCTCGAATTCCGCGACGGCCGTGATCACCACATCGGGCGCATCGGAATCCGCGCGTCCGACATCGAACGCACCCCACTCGTGATCGATTGGCGCGCGGAAGTCGCACGCCCCTTCTACCTCGCGACCGGTCATACGCCGATGGGGCTCCGCCGCCGCAGGCACATCACCACGGAGGGCCGCGACGTGACGGCCCTGCACGACGAGATCCTCGATCTCGGCGACACCACCCGCACCGGGCACGAGGGCGCGGACGCCGACGAGGTGCTGCTCGCCGCGCTCGACTCGGCCCGCACCGGGCGCATGCACGACATCGTGCAGACCATCCAGGCCGAGCAGGACCGCATCATCCGGGCCCCGCACCACGGCGTCCTCGTCGTCGAGGGCGGCCCCGGCACCGGAAAGACCGTCGTGGCGCTGCACCGTGCCGCGTTCCTCCTCTACGCCCACCGCCAGCTGCTCGCCAAGCGCGCGGTCCTGATCGTCGGCCCGAACCCCGCCTTCCTCGGCTACATCAGCGAGGTCCTGCCCGCGCTCGGCGAGACGGGCGTGCTCCTCTCGACGGTCGGCGAGCTGTTCCCCGGCGTGAGCGCCACCGGCACCGACACCCCCGAGGCCACGGAGGTGAAGGGCCGCGCGGAGATGGCGGACGTGCTCGCCGCCGCCCTGCGCGACCGGCAGCAGACCCCCGAGCCCGGCGCCCCGCTCATCATCGAGCACGACGACGGCGACCTCGTCCTGGACTGGACGATCGCCCAGGAGGCACGCGAGGCGGCCCGGGAGGCGGATGTCCCGCACAACCTCGGCCGGCCGCACTTCGCCTTCCGCATCATCGACATGCTCACCGAGCAGCTCACCGAACGGCTCGGCGCCGACCCGTACGGCGGCCCGAACTTCCTCGGCCCCGACGACGTCGCCCAGCTCGGCAAAGCGGTCGCCGCGAGCCCCGAAGTGCACGCGGCCATCGAGGAGTTGTGGCCGCAGCTCACCCCGGAGGGCTTCCTCGCGGACTTCCTCCAGGAGCCGACGCATCTGTCGGACGAGGACGCACGCACGATCCGGCGCCCGCGCGGCGGAGCCTGGACGGCCGCCGACGTCCCGCTGCTCGACGAGGCCGCCGAGCTGCTCGGCAGTGACGACAGCGCGGCGCGGGCGATGGCGGAGGCCGAACGGGCCAAGCAGATCGCCTACGCGCAGGGCGTCCTCGACGTGTCGTACGCGTCCCGTACCTACGAGTTCGAGGACAAGGACGACGAAGAGTCCGAGGTCCTGCTCGCGCACGACATCATCGACGCCGAGCGGATGGCCGAGCGCCAGGAGGAGGCCGACCACCGCAGCGCCGCCGAGCGCGCGGCGGCGGACCGGACCTGGGCCTTCGGGCACATCATCGTGGACGAGGCGCAGGAGCTCTCCGCCATGGCCTGGCGGCTGCTGATGCGACGCTGCCCGACCCGCTCGATGACGCTGGTCGGCGACCCCGCGCAGACCGCGGAGGCGGGCGGCTGCGGCTCCTGGGAGACGATCCTCTCCCCGTACGTCGAGGACCGCTGGGAGTACACCCGGCTCGGCGTCAACTACCGCACGCCGGTGGAGATCATGGACGTGGCCGCCGAGGTGCCCCGCATGGAGTACCCCGAGTTCCAGCCGCCGAGTTCGGTGCGGTCCACGGGCGTGCTCCCCTGGGCGCGCCGCGCCGACGACCTCGCCGCGGCCGTGGCCGACGCGGTGGCGGCCGAGGCGCGGGACGACGGCCGCCTCGCGGTGATCGCCCCGCGCGAGCTGCATGAGCAGCTCGCCGCAAAGCTCCCCGGTGTGACGGCCGGGGAGGCCCCGGACCTGACGCGGCCGGTCGTCATGATCGACCCGCGTCAGGCGAAGGGCCTGGAGTTCGACACGGTCCTGGTCGTGGAGCCGGGCCGCTACGGCACGAGCGACCTGTACGTGGCCCTGACCCGGGCCACGCAGCGCCTCGGCATCCTGCACGCCGATGAGCTGCCGGTGGCGCTCAAGCAGGTCGCAGCCACACCGTAGCCAGCGGTGGCAGGGTGAGGCGGATGGACGCGGGGCGGCCGTGCGACGCCACCGGCTCGGGCTTGACGGGGTCCGGGTTGGTGACGTCGCCGCCGCCGTAGGCCCCGGCGTCCGTGTTCAGGACCTCGTGCCAGGCGGTGAACTCGCCGGGCACGCCGAGGCGGTACTCGTGCCGCACCACCGGCGAGAAGTTCGAGATGGCCAGGAGCGGTGCCTCGTCCGTCTCCTCGTCGGCGTACCGCAGGAACGCGAAGACGTTGTCCTCGGCCGCGTCGCCCTCGACCCAGGCGAATCCGCCGGGGTCGGTGTCGCGCTGCCAGAGGGCCGGCTCGCGGCGGTAGACGGTGTTCAGGTCGCGCACGAGATCGCGTACGCCCCGGTGGTCGGCCTCCGCCCCGTACGCCGGATCGAGCAGCCACCAGTCGGGGCCGTGCCCCTCCGCCCACTCGGCGCCCTGGGCGAACTCCTGCCCCATGAAAAGCAGTTGCTTGCCCGGGTGGGCCCACATGAAGGCCAGATAGGCGCGGTGGTTGGCGCGCTGCTGCCACCAGTCGCCGGGCATCTTCGACACCAGGGACTTCTTGCCGTGCACGACCTCGTCGTGCGAGATCGGCAGGACGTAGTTCTCGCTGTACGCGTACACCATCGAGAACGTCATCTCGTTGTGGTGGAACTTGCGGTGCACGGGCTCCTTCGACACGTAGTCGAGCGAGTCGTGCATCCACCCCATGTTCCACTTCAGGCCGAAGCCGAGCCCGCCGAAGCCGCCGGGGCCCTGGTGGTGCGTCGCGCGGGTCACGCCGTCCCAGGCCGTGGACTCCTCGGCGATCGTGACGACGCCGGGCGCGCGCCGGTAGACCGTGGCGTTCATCTCCTGGAGGAAGGCGACGGCGTCGAGGTTCTCGCGCCCGCCGTGCGCGTTCGGCGTCCACTCGCCGTTCTCACGCGAGTAGTCCAGATACAGCATGGAAGCGACGGCGTCGACGCGCAGGCCGTCGATGTGGAACTCCTCGCACCAGTAACTGGCGTTCGCCACAAGGAAGTTGCGGACCTCCTTGCGGCCGTAGTCGAACTCCAGGGTGCCCCAGTCGGGGTGCGCGGCCCGGCCCGGATCCTCGTGCTCGTACAGCGTGCGTCCGTCGAACTCCGCGAGCGCCCAGTCGTCGCGCGGGAAGTGCGCGGGCACCCAGTCCATCAGGACGCCGATGCCCGCCCGGTGCAGCGCGTCGACGAGGTACTTGAAGTCGTCGGGCGTGCCGAGGCGGGCCGTCGGCGCGTAGAAGCCGGTGACCTGATAGCCCCACGAGCCGCCGAAGGGATGCTCGGCGACCGGCATCAGCTCGACGTGCGTGAACCCCAGGTCGGCCACGTACGCGGGCAGCTGCTCGGCGAGCTGGCGGTACGTCAGCCCGGGTCGCCAGGACGCCAGATGGACCTCGTACACGGAGAACGGCGCCTGATGGACGGGCACTTCCGCCCGGCGCACCAGCCACTCCGCGTCATGCCATTCGTGGTGCGACTCGTGCACGACCGACGAGTTCGCGGGCGGGGTCTCCGTGCGGCGGGCCAGCGGGTCGGCGCGCAGTGTCTTCGAGCCGTCGGGCCTGGTGATCTCGTACTTGTACAGCTCGCCCTCGCCGACGGACGGCACGAACAGCTCCCAGACGCCGCTGCCGCCCAGCGAGCGCATCGGGAACCCGGTGCCGTCCCAGAAGTTGAAGCTGCCCACCACGCGCACGCCCAGGGCGTTGGGCGCCCACACCGTGAAGCGGGTCCCGGTCGCCCCCTCGTGCACCATCGGGCGCGACCCGAGCGCGTGCCACAGCTGCTCGTGGCGGCCCTCGCCGATCAGATGCAGGTCGAGCTCACCGAGCGCGGGGAGGAAGCGGTACGCGTCGTGGATCTCCAGCTCGGCGCCCTCGTACGTGATGTGGAGCCGGTAGTCCTCGGGGACCTCGCGCAGCGGGAGCACCCCGGAGAAGAACCCGTCCCCGTCGTCCCGCAGCTCCGCCCGCAGGTCCTTGGCGACGACGGCGACGGAGCGTGCGTACGGCCGCAGCGCGCGGAAGGCGATGCCCTCGGGCACGGCATGGGCGCCGAGCACGCCGTGCGGATCGTGGTGCGTGCCGCCCAGGAGACGGGCACGGTCGTCCTGGGGGACGGGCGACTCGGGACGCCCGGCGCTGGGCTGCTTCGACTGGTCGGGCTGCTTCGGCTGGTTCGGTGGCTTCGGCTGCTTCTGCCGGGGCGCCCGGCTGGCGGGCTCCGGCTTCCGCTTGCCCTTCTTGCTGGCCTCGTCGGACGGTTTGCGCGGCTGCGGGCGGGGGGTCACGGGGAAGCCTCCAGGACGATGGCGGGTCAGCTTGCTTCGGTGGCGGGGCCGTTCGTGGCGAGGCGCTTGATCGCGGAGAGGGGGACGGGGAGCCAGTCGGGGCGGTGGCGGGCCTCGTAGAAGACCTCGTAGACCGCCTTGTCCGTTTCGTAGGCGCGCAGCAGGACCGGGTCCATGCGCGGGTCGAGGCCGGTGACCTCCGCGTACCCCGTGCAGTACGCCGCCCGGCAGTCGCCTGCCCACTCGGGCGCCCATGGCTCGTGGGAGCGCGCCGCGTAGTCGAAGGACCGGAGCATGCCCGCCACGTCCCGCACCGGCGGCTGCGGCATCCTGCGCTCGGCCAGCGGACGCGACGGCTCACCCTCGAAGTCGATGAGCGACCATTCCCCGGCGGGGGAGCGCAGGCACTGCCCCAGGTGCAGGTCACCGTGGATGCGCTGGGCCGTCCAGGTCTCCTCGCCCCGCCCCAGATCGGCGAGCGCCTCGAAGGTGGTGCGCAGGGCGGGGGCGTACGGCTGCAGGGCGGGCACCGCCTTGGCCGCCGTGTCCAGGCGGTCGGCCATGCCCTCGGCGATCAGCTGCAGCTGGGCGCGGCCCAGCGTGACGGTGGGCAGTGCGTGGGCCAGTGCCTGGTGCACCTCGGCGGTCGCCCGGCCGAGTGCCCGCGCCTCGCCGCTGAAGTCCCGCCCCGCGGCGAGCTCCCGCAGGGCCAGCTCCCAGCCGTCGGATGTGCCCTTCAGATAGGGCTGGAGCACGCCGAGGACGTTCACTTCGTCGGCCGCGTCCTCTCCGGCCCCCAGGAACCAGGCGGCGGGGGCGGGCACCCGCGTGCAGTCCTCGCGGGCCAGCACCAGCGGCAGTTCCAGGTCCGGATTGGCCCCGGGCACGATGCGGCGGAACAGCTTCAGGATGAACGTGTCCCCGTACACCAGCGAGGAGTTGGACTGCTCGACGCCGAGTAGGCGCGGTGCGAGGTCCGCGGCTATCTCCATGCGCGGGTCGCGCTCGAAGCGGAGCTTGCCGACGCGTGCCCGCATCCGCAGCGCCTCAAGGAGGAACCCGGACATACGGGAGTCGTGCAGTGCTTCGTAGACCGTGAACCCGGTGAGCGGCCCCCGCGTCACATGCCCGATCAGCGCGGGGGCGAGCCGCGGCGGCAGCTCGCGCCGCACGCCGAGGAGGAGTTGGTAGCAGTCGGCGGGATGCGGCGGTGGGCCGCCCGCCTGCGCCGGCACCTGCGGCTGCCGGACCCGTACGAGCAGGTGCAGTAGGGCCGACTCGGAGGTGGGGGGCAGCAGTTCGGTCGCCGAGAGCACGGTGAGGTCGGCGATGGGACGGCCTTTGCCCGCGAACCAGCGCTGTCGTGGCAGCCACGCGCGCAGCAGCGGATCGAGCGAGGCGAGCAGCGCGTCCGCGGTGATGCCCGGGCGGGTGACGGCTTCCGACATGGCGTCGCGTCCTTTCCGCGGTGCGGACAAGGGAGGAGTGCGGGAGTGCCGGTTGTGCGGGGAGAGTTCCCAGGGCGGGGCGGTGGAAACCGCCCCGCACCGGAGGCGCAGGGGTGGAGACTACGCCGGGTCCTTGCGCAGCCGGAACCAGTAGAACCCATGTCCGGCAAGAGTCAGCAGGTAGGGGAGCTCGCCGATGGCCGGGAAGCGCACCCCGCCGATCAGCTCCACCGGGTGCCGTCCGTTGAAGGTCTGCAGATCCAGTTCCGTCGGCTGCGCGAACCGCGAGAAGTTGTGCACGCACAGCACGAGATCGTCCTTGTACTCGCGCAGGAACGCGATCACCGCCGGATTCGACGACGGAAGTTCCGTGTATGAGCCGAGTCCGAAGGCGGGGTTCTGTTTGCGGATCTCGATCATCCGGCGGGTCCAGTGCAGCAATGAGGAGGGGGAGGACATGGAGGCTTCGACGTTGGTGACCTGGTAGCCGTAGACCGGGTCCATGATCGTGGGGAGGTAGAGGCGTCCGGGGTCGCAGGAGGAGAAGCCGGCGTTGCGGTCGGGGGTCCACTGCATGGGGGTGCGGACGGCGTCGCGGTCGCCGAGCCAGATGTTGTCGCCCATGCCGATCTCGTCGCCGTAGTAGAGGATCGGTGAGCCGGGCAGGGAGAGGAGCAGGGCGGTGAAGAGTTCGATCTGGTTGCGGTCGTTGTCCAGGAGGGGGGCCAGGCGGCGGCGGATGCCGATGTTGGCGCGCATGCGGGGGTCTTTGGCGTATTCCGCGTACATGTAGTCGCGTTCTTCGTCGGTGACCATTTCGAGGGTGAGCTCGTCGTGGTTGCGCAGGAAGATGCCCCATTGGCAGCCGGAGGGGATGGCGGGGGTCTTGGCGAGGATTTCGGAGACGGGGTAGCGCGATTCGCGGCGTACGGCCATGAAGATGCGGGGCATGACGGGGAAGTGGAAGGCCATGTGGCATTCGTCGCCGCCGTCTTTGAAGTCGCCGAAGTAGTCGACGACGTCTTCGGGCCATTGGTTGGCCTCGGCGAGGAGCACGGTGTCGGGGTAGTGGGCGTCGATTTCGGCGCGGACGCGTTTGAGCAGGGCGTGGGAGCGGGGGAGGTTTTCGCAGTTGGTGCCCTCTTCGGCGAAGAGGTAGGGCACGGCGTCCAGGCGGAAGCCGTCGATGCCCAGGTCGAGCCAGAAGCGCAGGGCGGAGATGATCTCTTCCTGGACGGCCGGGTTCTCGTAGTTGAGGTCGGGCTGGTGGGAGAAGAAGCGGTGCCAGAAGTACTGTTTGCGCACCGGGTCGAAGGTCCAGTTGGAGGCTTCGGTGTCGACGAAGATGATGCGCGCGTCCTGGTACTGCTTGTCGTCGTCGGCCCAGACGTAGTAGTCGCCGTAGGGGCCTTCGGGGTCGCTGCGGGACTGCTGGAACCACGGGTGCTGATCACTGGTGTGGTTCATCACGAAGTCGATGATCACGCGCATGCCCCGCTGATGCGCGGAGTCCACGAACTCCACGAAGTCGGCGAGATCGCCGAACTCGGGGAGGACGGCGGTGTAGTCCGAGACGTCATAACCGCCGTCCCGTAGTGGTGACTTGAAGAACGGCGGCAGCCACAGGCAGTCCACGCCCAGCCACTGCAGGTAGTCCAGCTTGGCGGTGATCCCCTTGAGGTCGCCGATGCCGTCGCCGTTGCTGTCCTGGAAGGAGCGGACCAGGACCTCGTAGAAGACGGCGCGCTTGAACCACTCGGGGTCTCGGTCCTTGGCGGGCGTGTCCTCGAATGTGTCCTGGACGGGCTCGTTGATGATCATGGTGTGGGTGACCCTCCGATCAACGGTGAGGACGGTCGCAGGACGCGAAAGATGTGCGCGGGCGTGCGGCCCGGCTCGAGGCGCACATAGTTGGCCCTGCCCCAGTGATAGGTACTGCCGGTGAGCTCGTCGCGCACCGGCACGGTCTCGTGCCAGTCAAGGCCGAGTTCCGGCATGTCCAACGAGACCGTGGCCTCCTGGGTGTGGTGGGCGTCGAGGTTCACGACCACCAGAACCGTGTTCGATCCGTCCTTGTCATGGGCCGTCTTCGAGTACGCGATCACCGCTTCTTGGTCTGTGGGATGGAAGTGCAGGTCACGCAGTTGCCGCAGGGCGGTGTTGGTGCGCCGTACGCGGTTCAGCGTGGTGATCAGGGGTGCGATGGTGGAGCCGGTGCGCTCTGCGGACTGCCAGTCCCGCGGCCGCAGTTCGTACTTCTCCGAGTTCAGATACTCCTCGCTGTCGGCCCGCGCCGGGGCGTTCTCGCAGAGTTCGTACCCGCTGTAGACGCCCCACGTCGGCGAGAGGGTTGCGGCGAGCACCGCGCGGGCCTCGAAGGCCGGGCGTCCGCCGTTCTGGAGGTAGGCGTGCAGGATGTCCGGGGTGTTGACGAAGAAGTTCGGCCGGAGGTAGTGCGCGGTCTCACCCGACAACTCGCGGAGATAGTCGGTCAGTTCACCCTTGGCGTTGCGCCAGGTGAAGTAGGTGTAGGACTGCTGGAAGCCGATCGCGGCGAGGGTGCGCATCATGGCGGGGCGGGTGAAGGCCTCCGCCAGGAAGATGACGTCGGGGTCGGTGCGGTTGATGTCGGCGAGGACCTGTTCCCAGAAGGTGACCGGTTTGGTGTGCGGGTTGTCGACGCGGAAGATACGCACGCCGTGGTCCATCCAGAACCGCAGCAGGCGTACGGTCTCGGTGATCAGACCCGGCATGTCGCGGTCGAAGGCCAGGGGGTAGATGTCCTGGTACTTCTTGGGCGGGTTCTCCGCGTAGGCGATGCTGCCGTCGGCGCGGTGCTGGAACCACTCGGGGTGCTTGTCGACCCAGGGGTGGTCCGGCGAGCACTGCAGGGCGAAGTCCAGGGCGACTTCCAGGTGCAGGTCGGCGGCGCGGCGCACGAAGGCGTCGAAGTCCTCCAGGGTGCCCAGGTCGGGGTGGATGGCGTCGTGGCCGCCCTCGGGGGAGCCGATGGCCCAGGGCACGCCCACGTCGTGCGGGCCGGGGGACAGGGAGTTGTTGGGGCCCTTGCGGAAGGTGGTTCCGATGGGGTGGACCGGCGGCAGGTAGACCACGTCGAAGCCCATCGCGGCGATCGCCGGGAGCCGTTCGGCGGCGGTGCGGAAGGTGCCCGAGCGCGGGGGCTCGCCCTCCCGGACGACGGCACCTTCCGAACGCGGGAAGAACTCGTACCACGACCCGAACAACGCCCGCTCCCGCTCCACCAGCAGCGGCAAGTGCTCTGACTCCGTGACGAGTTCACGCAGCGGATACCGGGCGAGGACCGCGTCCACCTCAGGGGTGAGGGCGGCGGCGAGGCGGGCCGCGGCGGGGCGTTCCATGTCGCGCAGGGCGTCGGCGGCGGCGCGCAGGACGGCGTCCTCACCCGCCGGGGCTCCGGTGGCGGCGCGTTCGTGGAGCCGGGCGCCTTCCTCCAGGACGAGTTCGGTGTCGATGCCCGCCGGGATCTTGATGTGCGCGTGGTGCCGCCACTGGGTGAGGGGGTCGCCCCACGCCTCGACGGTGTACGTCCAGTTCCCCTCCGCGTCCGGGGTGACGTCCGCGCCCCATCGGTCGGTGCCGGGGGCCAGCTCGCGCATGGGCGTCCATGGCCCGGGACGCCCCTGCGGGTCGCGCAGGACGACGTTGGCGGCGACCGCCTCGTGCCCTTCGCGGAAGACGGTGGCGGTGACCTGGAAGGTCTCGCCCGCCACGGCCTTGGCGGGCCGCCGCCCGCCGTGGACGAGGGGTGCGATGTCGAGGATGGGTATGCGGCCGGTGAGGGTGTCCGGCCGGCCGGGGCGCGGGGGTGGATCCTGTGGTTCGCGCGCGTCCCGCGATTCCCGCTGTGGTGCCGGAGTTTGGGGCACCCTTGTGGGGGCCTTTCCCGAGGGCGTCGCCGACGGGCGTGTTGAGGGCATTACCGCTCCTGTCCGCGTTGCATGAGTGGGGCGGATACGGGGGTGTGGAGGGGTTCAGCTACTGCGTGGCGCACTTGGGGGAGCCGTACTTGAGCCGTGACTGTCGTGACTGCCGTGACCGCCGTGCCGAGTCGTGACTGACCGTACTGAGCCGGGTGCGTACCGGGGGAGCCTTCCCACCGACTTCGGGTGGGCAATCCGGCGCTTTGTTAACTACTGGTGCGTAAGGCCCCATACATGACCGGTTCCGTATCGAGGGTGCTTCGGGTTGGCTCCAGAGGCAAGGCCGCGCCCGCACACACAGGACCGGCCCCGCCGTGCGCGGCGGGGCCGGTCCTGTGCTGTGTCGTGCTCTACGGGTTGTTGACCTGCAGCAACTTGTTCGGGGAGCCGAGACCGGCGCCCGTCACCTTGCCCGGCACTGCCCGGTCGGTCAGTGCCTTGCTCACCGCGGCCGGTGTGGCCGATGGATGATCGGCCAGGTAGAGCGCCGCCGCGCCCGCCGTGTGCGGCGAGGCCATCGACGTGCCCGAGATGGTGTTCGTGGCGGTGTCCTCGGTGTTCCACGCGGAGGTGATGCCGACGCCCGGCGCGAACAGGTCTACGCTGCCACCCCAGTTGGAGAAGCTCGCCTTGGCGTCCTTGACGTCGGTGGCGCCGACCGTGATCGCCTCCTTCACGCGGGCCGGCGAGAACAGGAACGCGGGAAGCCCGTCGTTACCCGCCGCGACCGTGTAAGTGACCCCGGACGCGATGGAGTTGCGTACGGCCGCGTCCAGCTGGGCGTTGGCCGTGCCACCGAGGCTGAGGTTGGCGACGGCGGGCTTCTTCGCGTGTTTCGTCACCCAGTCGATGCCCGCGATGACCTGCGCGGTCGTCCCCGACCCCGCGTCGTCGAGCACCCGGACGCCCACCACGTCCGTCTGCTTGGCGACGCCGTGGTTCTCGCCGGCGACGGTCGCGGAGACGTGCGTGCCGTGTCCGTTGCCGTCCTGCGCGGTGGCGTCGTCGTCGATGAAGTCCCAGCCGCTGCTCGCACGTCCGCCGAAGTCCTGGTGCGAGGTGCGGATGCCGGTGTCGATGACGTACGCCGTCACGCCCTTCCCGGCCGACTCGGGCGCGGTGTAGGACTTGTCGAGCGGCAGACTCTTCTGGTCGATCCGGTCGAGGCCCCAGGAGGGCGGATCCTGCTGGGTCCGGTCCAGGGACACGGTGCTGTCCTGGACGACGGAGGCGACTCTGGGATCACCCGCGAGTTTCTTGGCCTGGCCCGAACCGGCCTTCACCGCATAGCCGTTGAGCGCGGTGCTGTAGGTGTGACGTACTTCCGCCCCGTACTTCGTGGCGAGGCCCTGGCCCGCACCGGACGGGGCCTGTGTTCCGCCCTTGAGCGTGACGATGTAACTCCCGCTGATGGAACCGGGCTCGCCGGCGCCGAGTATCTCCCCGAGGGGGGCATCGGCATCGGCGGCATGGGCGGGAGCGGCGTGTGCTGGCAGCGTGGTGGCCGAAAGCACCACCGCGGTGGTGGCGGCGGCAACGGCCCCGGCCCACCGCAGACGCTTCGTTCGCGACAGAGTCATACGCTGGTTTCCCTCCCCGACTTGACGTGCGACTCGCGGAGTTGGAGTGGTCCGTGCCCGGATTCCCCGTGTCCTCCACGAGCGCCACTTGGCAGCCTCTCGTGCGGCGTGAGGGCCTACAAGACCACACGGCGTAAGGGAATCGGCCATACCGCCCGTGGGGGTGCTGTGAGGGTTGCGCCGATTTCCGGACGGATTCGGGATGCCTGCGTTAGGTGCGGGACCACGGGGTGACCGCCGGTACGTCGACGTCCGTTTTCCGCCGGTCCGGCGGCGCCGGAGCCGTCACGCTGACGGCATGACCACCCAGCGCGAAACTGCCGCACCGGACTCCGTGTCCGTCCTCACCGGCATGTACGAGGCGGAGTCCCGCTACCTGGCGGCCGGCGGCCCCGGCAGGGCCACGTTCGACCTGCTCGCCCCCTACTTCTCCCCGGACGTCGTGATGCACCAGGCCGAGGCACTCCCGTACGGCGGCACCTGGCGCGGCCACGACGGCATGACCCGCTTCTTCCTCGCCATGGCCGAGACCTGGGAGACTTTCGAGATCGGCGAGCAGCGGTTCCTGGCCACGGGCGAAACGGCGGTCGTCCACACCCAGGTCCACGCGCGGGCCCGTGCCACGGGGCGCGAACTGGCCTTCCCCGTACTGCAGACGATCGCGGTACGGGACGGGCGGATCACGGAGGTACGGCCGTTCTACTGGGACACGGCGGCGATCGTGGCGGCGACGGCGACGGCGACGGCCGGGGCCTGAGGGTCAGAGGGCACGGCCGGAGACGAAGCGGCCCTCGGAGGATTCGGCGAAGACGGCGCCACCGAGGTAGAGCGGCGTGTTCAGCTCCACGCCGTCGAGCCTGGTCGTGTCGGTGAGCGGCACCGTCCGTTGCGTGACGTTCCCCGCGTCACCGTCGAGGGGCACGGTGTAGATCTCGTAGGTGCCCGCCGCCAGGAGCCGGTCATCGGCGAGCGCGAGGGCGGTGGGCACGCCGCGTGCCGGAAGGTCCCATAGCTTCCTGCCGGACTTCCACGCGTACGCGGTGAAGCGCGGGGTGGTGATGTCGGTGTGCGAACTGTTGGCGACGACCAGGACACCCGCCGCGCCGACGACCGGCGCCACGTCGGGCTTCTTGGAGGCGCCCACGACGCGGCGGACCGCGAGGGTTTCGGGGTCCAGGTCGCTCACCCCGCCCCGCCGCGCGGACCAGCACAGGACCGCCCCGTCGTGGCCCATGAGATCTCCGCACCGGGGCCCGGACACCTTGGCCTTCTCGTCGCCGTTCCCGGCGGACAGCGCGAGGGCTCCGCCCGACTCCAGCGCCGTGTACACCGTGCCGCCCTGGACGAGCAGTCTGCCGACGGCCTTGGCGTCGAGGGCGGTCTCCCACAGCTGACCGCCGGTCTTCGCGCGGCGGGCGCGCAGCGTGGTCGCGCGGGGGCCGGAGGACCCGGCGGACTTGACCTCGGCCGTGAAGAGCACGCCTCGGGCGTACGCCATGGAGATCAGCCGCGCGTGCTTCGGCGCCGCGCGGCGCCACAGCTCATCGCCATGCTCCAGGTCCAGGCCGGTCACGCCCAGTTCACTGGGCACGAAGACGCGCTCACCGTCGGTCTCGGGAGGGCTCTCCTGGACGCCGGACGGCTTTCCCTGGAAGCCGGGTGCTGTCCAGCGGACCTCGCCGGTCGCCGCGGTCAGTGCGGTCGCCGCGCCCCGCCCGTCACGGCACACCAGCGTCGAGCGGGCCAGGACGCAGCCGGTTCCCCTGCCGTCCGCGCCCTCCGGTTTCTTGCGCGACCAGGGCTGCCAGCCGCCGGGGAGCGCGGAGGGCGTGACGGCGGATGCGCCCAACTCTCCGGAGTGGCCCCGTCCGTACGTCCTGACGAGCGAGGAGGCGGCAGAGCCCCCGGCGGGAGTCTTCGCCGCCGGTGTGGCTGCCGGTGAGTTCTCCGCGGGGTCGGCGGGGTCGGCGGGTACGTCGGGCAGGACGAGCGCCGCCGCGGTCACCGCCGCCGTGGCCACCCCCGCCGCCACGATCCACTGCCAGGGCCGCCGCCGGGGCGCGGGCGCCGGGCCGGGAGCCGCCGGGGCCGTCGGAGCCGCTGGGGCCGTCGGCGGTTCGCCCGGCATGGTGGGGACGTACGGGGCGCCCGGTTCGAACTCCGCCGCGGCCGAGCGGTACTCGGCGAACAGCGAAAGCACCTCCGACGGCCAGGGGAAGCGGGCGGTGCCGTGGGTCTCCAGGCGCTCGGCGAGCGCCGCCGGAGCGGGGCGCCGGGCGGGGTCGGGGGCGAGGCACTCGGCGATGAGGCCCCGCAGTTCGTCCGGGACCCGGGAGAGGTCCGCGTCGCCCTGCGCGATGCGGAAGACGACCGAGGCGAGCTCCGGGTCGTCGAAGGGGCCGCGGCCCGTCGCCGCGTGGCACAGGACCGCGCCGAGCGAGAAGACGTCCGACGCGGGCACGACCGCGTGCGAACCCTCGATCTGCTCCGGAGCCATGAATCCCGGCGTGCCCACGAGCACGCCCGTCATCGTCAGGGCCGTGGCCTCGAAGGCCTGCGCGATGCCGAAGTCGATCAGGCGGGGGCCGTCGGGGGTGAGGAGGACGTTGCCGGGCTTCAGGTCACGGTGCAGGACCCGCGCCGCGTGCACGGCCGCGAGCGCCCGGGCGAGCCCCGCGCCCAGTGCGCGGACCGCCGCCACCGGGAGCGGACCGCAGCGGGCGACCGTGTCGGCGAGGGACGGGCCCGGCACGTACTCCGTGGCGAGCCAGGGGAGCCGGGCATCCGCGTCACCGTCCAGGAGGGCGGCCGTGAACGGGCCGGTGACCGCTCGGGCCGCCGCCATCTCCCGCCGGAAGCGGACACGGAACGCGTCGTCGAGGTCCAGGTCGAGCCCCTGCCGTACCGCTTTCACGGCGACGAGCCGCCCCTGCCCCCGCCGGGCGAGGAAGACCTCGCCCATGCCGCCCGCGCCGATCCGGGCGAGGAGACGGTAGGGGCCGATGTGGCGGGCGGCGCCGGTCGGCAGGGGCGTGAGCATGCGATTCCTCGACTCGACTCGACTGCACGGCAACTGGTCGGTTCAGTGGGATTCAGGGAGGGACAGGGATGGTGACGCACCGTCAGGGCAGCTCCACCGATGAGATCTTGCCCTCGTCGTAGATGACGTGCGCGACGCCTCCGAGTGCCAGCACGGTCGGCGCGCGCAGCATCTCCGCGACGACGGTGCCGTTGACGTTCGGCGGCGCCTCCGCGCGGTCACCGGGCGCGCCCGGCACGGGGTGCCGCACGGGTTTTCCGCCACCGGTACCGAGCGGCATGGTGTAGAGCGCGCCGCTGTCCGCGTAGACGATGCGACCGCCGACGACCAGCGGTGCGGAGGACGGGATGTTCCCCTTGGGGAGCTTCGCCGAGCGCCGGAGGAGCCCGGTGCTCTTGTCGTTGACGATCACGCTGTGCCGTGCGGGATCCACGGCGACGGCGAGGGCACGGTCCATGGCCGTCGGGCCGGGGGCCGACGCATAGTCCTTGGGCGTGGGGTAGCGGAAGGGTTTGCCGGCTTCTTCGAGCGTGCGGGGGTCGAGCCGCAGCACCTGCACGCGGGGCGACGGTGTGCCGTCATCGGAGCCGCCGCCGGGGGAGGCCGTGCACAGCACGTCCTTCTCGCCCGCGAGCACCGCCCCGCACTCGCTCCTGGACTGCCCGAGAAGATCGCCGGTCCGTGCGTCGTACGCCGCGAGGCCGTCCTTCTCGTCCACGTAGACGACGCCGTCGCGCAGGGCCCGCATGCTGTACCGGTGGAAGTCGGCCTGGGCCACCAGCGGCTTGCCCAGATCCTCGTCCCACAAGGGCTTTCCGCCGTCGATGTCGTACGCGTGCAGGGACGCCCTCGCGCCCCTGTGCATGTACGTTTCCTCGGCACCGACCAGGAGGACGTCGTCGTCCAGGAGCGGCCGTAGCGTGAACGCGCCTGCCCCGTCCGGGCTCGGGGCGTCCCAGAGGACCTCACCCGTCGTGGAGTCGCGCACCTGCAGGACGTTGTCGTGGGCGATGACCGCCTTGCCGCCGCGCACCTGCGGTTCGAGGCTGTCACCGGGCATGAAGAACGCGCCGCCCGGACCGTAGTACGCCTCGCCCACCCCCTCCTCCGGATCGACCTTCCCGGACCTCCACAACCGCTTCCCGCTGCTGGCGCTCACCGCCTCGTACGTGCCGTTGGTCAGCAGGCAGACGATGGCCTGGGTGTCGGCGGCGCAGCTCATGGGCGAGTGGCTCAGCTTGGCCTGCCACTTCTTCCAGCCCTTGGGGCGCTGCGCGGCCACCTGGGCCACGACACCGGAGCGGTCCGCCGTGCCCTCCGCGTCCACGCCGGCCCGCCCGGCCAGCTTCTTGACGGCGGCGGGGTCGGTCGGACCCGGATCCACCGTCCCGGACCCCGCCGAGCCGCCGCCCGCGGACTCGTCACGCCACGGGCCCCACACGGCGAGCGCGCCGCCGAGCGCGCCCACCACCACGGCCACGGCGACCGTGCCGAGGAGCGCGCGCGGGAGACGGCGCCGGGGGCGGGGTGCGGCGGTGGGCGGTGGCGATCCGCTCATCGTCGGGAGCTGGTGCACGCCCATGAGGGCGGGCGACGCGGATATCCCGGGAGCGCTGACCGGATGGCCGGGCGCCGTGGCGGGGCTGCCCTGGGCGGTCACCGGGCGCCCGGCCTCCGGCTCCGGCCAGAGCGGCACCGGAAGCAGCGGCTGCCCCGAGGCGCACAGCTGCTCCACGTCCCGCCGCGCCTCGGCCACCGCCTCCCGCACCGCCTGCGGCCACTCGGCGTCCGTGGCCGCGTCCCGCAGCCGTACGAACCGGTCGGCGATCTCCGCCGCGCTCGGCCGCTCGGCAGGGTCCCGCGCGAGGCACGCCGAAAGGACGTCCCGCAACTCGGTCGGAATGGCGCCCAGTTCGGCCTCCGCACGCGAGACCCGGTACAGGACCGCGGCCATCGGGCCGTCGCCGAAGGGGTCCTGTCCCGTCGCCGCGTAGGCGAGCACCGAGGCCAGGCAGAAGACGTCCGACGCCGCCACCACGTGTCTGCCGCCCGCCACATGCTCCGGCGACATGAAGCCCGGCGTGCCGACGAGCAGGCCCGAGCCGGTCATGGTCGTGGCGGACTGCACGCGGGCCACGCCGAAGTCGATCAGCTTGGGGCCGTCCTGGCCGAGCAGTACGTTGCCCGGCTTGAGGTCACGGTGCAGGGCGCCCGCCGCGTGCACCACCGTCAGGGCCCGCGCCACGCCCGCGCCGAGCACGGCGACCGCGCCCGCGGGCAGCGGCCCGCTCCGGCGAACGGCCTCGGAAAGGGTGGGCCCGGGAACGTACTCGGTGGCCAGCCACGGCACGTCACCCTCGGCCTCGCTCGCCACGAGCCGCGCCACGAAAGGGCTGTCCACGGAGGCCGCCACCTCCGCCTCGCGCCGAAAGCGCCGCCGGAACACGGGGTCCGTAGCCAGTTCGTTCCGGATGGCCTTGACGGCGACGAGGTCCCCGGGCCCGAACCCGGTGGCATCGTCGGGGCGCGCGAGGAAGACCTCGCCCATGCCGCCCGCCCCGAGCCGGGCGAGCGTCACATACGGTCCGATCCGCCGAGGCGACGTATCCCGCAACTGGCCGATCATCCGCCCCGTCCCCCTGTGTACCCGTGCACCCGCATGCCTGTGCGTGCCCCTGCCAACTTCTGTCCCGCCACGCCACGTTACCCCCGCCACGGAGCGTGCGCCCTGTGCGCCGTGGTGACAGGAGCGGCGCGGCGCTAACGTCGATGCGGCACGGCGATACGTGAGGTACGAAAGCCCGGCACACGCCCCGTCAGACGCTCCGGCAGAGGTGCACCTTGATGAAGGCCATCCGTCGATTCACCGTACGTCCCGCCCTTCCCGAACCTCTCACTCCGCTTTCGGAGCTGGCGCGAAACCTGCGCTGGTCCTGGCACCCGGACACCCGTGACCTGTTCAAGTCCGTCGACCCCGAGCAGTGGACCGCCTCGGGCTGTGATCCCGTGCGGCTGCTCGGGAACGTGCCGCCCGCACGGCTCGCCGAGCTGGCCGGGGACGGGGATTTCCTGCGGCGCCTCGCCGAGGCATCGGACGGGCTCCGGGAGTATGTCACCGGGGCCCGCTGGTATCAGGCGCAGTCCGCCGAGCGCGGCGGCGAACTGCCCCGTGCCGTGGCCTACTTCTCGCCCGAGTTCGGCATCACCGCCGCCCTCCCGCAGTACTCGGGCGGGCTCGGCATCCTCGCGGGCGACCACCTGAAGGCGGCGAGCGACCTCGGGCTCCCGCTCATCGGGGTCGGGCTGCTCTACCGGCACGGCTACTTCCACCAGTCCCTGTCCCGCGACGGCTGGCAGCAGGAGACCTACCCGGTGCTCGACCCGAACGAGCTGCCCCTCTCCCTCCTGCGCGAGGCCGACGGCACTCCGAGCCTGGTGGCGATCGCGCTGCCCGGCCGCCGTTCGCTGCGCGCGCACGTCTGGCAGGCCAGCGTCGGGCGCGTACCGCTGCTCATGCTCGACTCGGATGTGGAGGAGAACGACCCCGCGGCCCGCGAGGTGACCGACCGGCTCTACGGCGGCGGCAGCGAGCACCGGCTGCTCCAGGAGATGCTGCTCGGCATCGGCGGGGTGCGCGCCATCAGGACGTACTGCCGGCTGAGCGGGCACGCCGAGCCCGAGGTCTTCCACACGAACGAAGGTCACGCGGGCTTCCTCGGCCTTGAGCGCATCCACGAACTGGCCCTGGAAGGCGTCGAGTTCGACGCCTCGCTGGAAGCGGTGCGGGCCGGGACCGTCTTCACCACCCACACCCCCGTGCCCGCCGGGATCGACCGCTTCGACCGTGAGCTCGTCGCCCGGCACTTCGGTCCCGAGGCCGAACTGCCCCGCATCGACGTCGAACGCATACTGCGGCTCGGCATGGAGACCTACCCCGGCGGGGAGCCCAACCTCTTCAACATGGCGGTGATGGGCCTGCGGCTCGGGCGCCGCGCCAACGGCGTCTCCACCCTGCACGGCAAGGTGAGCCGCGAGATGTTCGCGGGCCTGTGGCCGGGATTCGACGCCGAGGAGGTGCCGATCGCCTCCGTCACGAACGGCGTGCACGCCCCGACCTGGGTGGCCCCCGAGGTCTTCCGCCTCGGCGCCCGCCAGATCGGCGCGCAACGGACCGAGGACGCGCTGTCGGTGGGCGGCTCCGACCGGTGGGACGCGGTCGCCGAGATCCAGGACGCGGACATCTGGGAGCTGCGGCGCGAACTGCGCGGCCAGCTCGTGACGGAGGTCAGGCAGCGGCTCTACGCGTCATGGCGTCAACGGGGCGCTGCGAGCGCCGAATTGGGCTGGATCGACGAGGTGCTGCGGCCCGACGTCCTGACGATCGGCTTCGCGCGCCGGGTCCCCTCGTACAAGCGCCTGACGCTGATGCTGCGGGACCGGGACCGGCTGATGGAGCTGCTCACCCATCCGGAGCGGCCCGTGCAGATCGTGGTGGCGGGCAAGGCGCATCCGGCGGACGACGGCGGCAAGCGGCTCATCCAGGAGCTGGTGCGCTTCACCGACGATCCGAGGGTCCGCAACCGGATCGTGTTCCTGCCGGACTACGGCATGGCGATGGCGCAGAAGCTGTATCCGGGGTGCGACGTGTGGCTGAACAACCCCCTCCGTCCGCTGGAGGCGTGCGGCACGAGCGGGATGAAGGCCGCCCTGAACGGCTGCCTCAACCTGTCGGTGCTCGACGGCTGGTGGGACGAGTGGTTCGAGCCGGACTTCGGATGGGCGATCCCCACGGCGGACGGGGCCGCGACGGACGACGACCGGCGGGACGACCTGGAGGCCGCGGCGCTGTACGACCTCCTTGAGCGCAGGATCGCGCCCCGCTTCTACGAGCGGGGCCCTGAAGGACTTCCCGACCGGTGGATCGAGATGGTGCGCAGGACACTGACCCGGCTCGGCCCGAAGGTGCTCGCGGGGCGGATGGTGCGTGACTACGTGGAGCAGCTGTACGTTCCCGCCGCGCGGGCGCACCGCACGCTGGGCGTGGACGCCGCGGGGGAGCTGGCCGCCTGGAAGGCGCGGGTGCGCGCCGCCTGGCCGCGGGTCGCCGTCGACCACGTCGAGGCGTCGGCGACCGGCGCCACCGCCGAACTGGGCGCCACGCTCTCGCTGCGGGTGCGCGTACATCTGGGCGAGCTGACCCCGGACGACGTGGAGGTCCAGACGATCGCGGGCCGCGTCGACCCCGAGGACGTCATCGCCGACGCGAGCCCGGTGCCGCTGAAGCCCGTGGGCGGACCCGACGCGGAGGGCCGCCGCCTCTACGAGGGCCCCCTGGCCCTGGACCGCACGGGACCCTTCGGCTACACGGTCCGCATCCTCCCGGCCCACCGGCTCCTGGCGAGCGGCGCCGAGCTGGGCCTGGTGGCGGTGCCTTCGGAGGGGACGGGGGAGGCCGCGGGGGTGCTGCTGCGGTAGGGCGGCCCGCGGTACGACGACGAGCGGCACCCGGGGGGAAGTGCGAACCCCGGGTGCCGCCTGGTCGTGCTGGTCGTGCGTGAACTACCGCTGGTGGTGCGGGGAACTACTTGACGTTGACGCCGGTCCAGGCCGCCTCGACGCCCTTGTACTCGGCCGAGTCCGCGCCGAACAGGTCCTTCGCGGCGCTCAGCGTGCCCTCACGGGCCGCCTTGTAGTCCGTCGTCGTCGTGAAGTACGACGTCAGGGCCTTGAACCAGATCTTCTCGGCCTTGTCACGGCCGATGCCCTCGACCTTGGAGCCGTCGGCGGTCGGGGAGTCGTACTTGACGCCGTTGATCTCCTTCGCGCCGCTGCCCTCGGACAGCAGGTAGAAGAAGTGGTTGGCGATGCCGGAGGAGTAGTGGACGTCGGTGTTGCCCGCGTCCGCGCTCCAGTTGTCCAGGGACTGGCCGTCCTTGGAGGGCTTGTCCATGTAGCGCAGCGGCGATCCGTCGCCGTTGATGTCGATCTTTTCGCCGATGAGGTAGTCGCCGACGTCTTCCTTGTTCTTGGCGCTGAACTCGACCGAGGTGCCGAAGATGTCGGAGGTCGCCTCGTTCAGGCCGCCCGACTCACCGCTGTACTCCAGGTTGGCGGTGGCCGCGGTGACGCCGTGCGACATCTCGTGGCCCGCGACGTCGATCGACGTCAGGGGCTTCTTGTCGCCCTCGCCGTCGCCGTACGTCATGCAGAAGCAGCTGTCGTCCCAGAAGGCGTTGACGTAGGCCTTGCCGTAGTGGACGCGCGAGGTCGCGCCCTTGCCGTCGCCCTTGATGCCTTCACGGCCGTGCACGTTCTTGTAGTAGTCCCAGGTGAGCTGGGCGCCGTAGGCGGCGTCGACGGCGGCGGTCTGGGCGTCGTCCGCCTTGCCGTTGCCCCACGTGTCGTCGTCGTCCGTGACGAGCTTGCCCTCGCCGCTCTCGCTGTGGTCCAGGTTGAACGTCGAGTGCCCGCCGCGCGCGTCGTCGGTCAGGTCGAAGCCGCTGGTGCCCTTCTTGGAGCCGATCTCGACGTCGCCGCTGTACTGGCTGTGGCCGGCGCCGTTCTCGATGGCCTGGTACTGGAAGAGCTTCTTGCCCGTGGCCGCGTCGGTGATGACGTGCAGCTTGCTGGGCGTGCCGTCCTTCTGGACGCCGGTGACGACGGTCTCGTGGGCGAGGACCGGCTTGCCGGACGCGGCCCAGACGACCTTGCGCGTCGTCTGCGCGTCGGCCTTCTTGGTGTCGCCGGACTTGGCGGCGGTCGACTCGGCGGACTTCGCGGCCGACTTGGCCCCGACCTTCGCGGAGGTGGAGGCGACCTTGATGGTGGCCTTGGCCGCCTTGGTCACGCTCTTGACCGAGCCGCTCTTCGCGGTGTGGACGACGAGGTCGCCGCCGAGGACGGGCAGACCGTCGTAGGTGCGCTCGTAGCGGGTGTGCGTGGTGCCGTCGCGGTCCTTGACGACGTCACGGACGACGAGCTTCTCCTTGGCGCCGAGGCCGATCTTCTCGGCGGTGGCGGCCTTGTCCGCGTTCGCGTCCTGCAACAGGCCGGCGCGGGCGGTGGAGGAGAGCGCGATCTGCGATCCGGCGGGCGCGGCGGCCTGGTCGGGCTGCGCGGAGGCCCCGGTGGCCAGACCGCCTGCGAGAAGTGCTCCGGCGGCAACGGCGGTGGCGATGGCCAGCGTTGAGCGCTTCCGGGATATGTGGGGGGTCACGCATGCTCCTTCTGTGGGGGGCCCGGACGGCGTTGGGGAGCTGTCCGGGCTGAAAGATGCGGTGCGGGTGTACTGATGTTCAGTTGTGGCGTGCGAGGGAACAGTGCCAGTTGAGGCAGGTGCATGTCAGTCCCCTAGCCGCAGGTTGGCCAGAAATCGTCCGTTGAGCGATGGTCCATGTACGCAATGCGAACGGCGCGTTACGCGGCCGGGGAGTCCAACAGCAGGACGCACGGGCGTACATGGGCACGCATGGGTGCGCCGCCCCGGGGGAGTTGAACCACCCGGAGCGGCGCAGTCTGCATGTGCCCTCTTCAAGCCCGGTCAGGGCTTACGGGAACGTCAGCTTCCAGCTGTTGATGTAGCCGGTGTCCTGCGCGGCCACGTCCTGGACCTTCAGCTTCCAGGTGCCGTTGGCCACCTCGGACGAGGCGTTGACCGTGTAGGTCGCCTGGATGTTGTCCGCCGAGTCCGACGCGCTCGAGTTCTTCAGGCGGTACGTGGAACCGTCCGGGGCCACCAGGTCGACGACCAGGTCGCCGCGCCAGGTGTGGACGATGTCGACGCCGACCTTCAGGGTCGAGGGTGCGTTGCCCGTGCGGCCGGTGACGTTGACCGACGAGGTGACTGCCGCCCCGTTGTCCGGGATGGAGACGTCCGCGGTGTTCTCGAAGTCCGTGCCGCCGCCGGGGCCGCCGCGCGTGCCGACGTTGACCGCGGCCCAGGCATCGCCCACCGCCTTGTACTCGGCGCTGGTGGTGCCGTACAGCTCACCGGCCACCGCGAGGGTCCCGGTGCGGGCCGCCGCGTAGTTGGTGGTCGTGGTGAACTTCGTCGTCAGCGCCTTGAACCAGATGAGCGACGCCTTGTCACGACCAATTCCGGCCACAGGCAGGCCGTCCGAAGTCGGCGAGTCGTACGAGACGCCGTTGATCACCTTGGCGCCGCTGCCCTCGCTCAGCATGTAGTAGAAGTGGTTGGCGACACCGGACGAGTAGTGGACGTCGATGTTGCCGATGCCCGAGTACCAGGAGTCCTTGGACCCGCCGTCCTTGGAGGGCTTGTCCATGTAGCGCAGCGGCGTGCCGTCGCCGTTGATGTCGATCTTCTCGCCGACGAGGTAGTCGCCCTTGTCCTGCGCGTTGTTGGCGTTGAACTCCACGGCCGCCGCGAAGATGTCCGACGTGGCCTCGTTCAGGCCACCGGACTCACCGCTGTAGGTCATGTTGCCGGTCGCGGCCGTGACGCCGTGCGTCATCTCGTGGGCCGCCACGTCGATGGACGTCAGCGGCTTGGCGTTGCCGGAGCCGTCGCCGTACGTCATGCAGAAGCAGGAGTCCTGCCAGAACGCGTTGACGTAGTTGTTGCCGTAGTGCACCCGCGAGGTCGCGCCGACGCCGTCACCGCGGATACCGGTGCGGCCGTGCACGTTCTTGTAGTAGTCCCAGGTGAGCTGGGCGCCGTAGGCGGCGTCCGCTCCCGCGGTCTCCAGGTTGGAGGCCTGGCCGTTGCCCCACACGTCGTCCGGGCCCGAGAAGAGCGTGCCGGAGCCGGACGTGGCGTGGTTGAGGTTGTACGTCTTGTGGCTGCCTCGGCCGGTGTCGGTCAGGGTGTAGTTCGACCCCGACTGAGCGCTGCCCACGGTGACCTGACCGCTGTACTGCGTGTTGCCCGTGCCGTTCTCGACGCCCTGCCACTGGAAGAGCTTCTTGCCCGTGGCCGCGTCCGTGATGACGTGCAGCTCGTTCGGGGAGCCGTCGTGCTGCAGCCCGCCGACCACCGTCTCGTACGCGAGAGTCGGCTCGCCCTTGGCCATCCAGACGACCTTGCGCGGCGCGCGGTCCGCGTCGGTCTTCTTCGACCCCGCGGCCTTCGCCGCGCCGAGCGCCTGCTTCTCGGCGGTCGACGCCTTCACGTCGGCCGTGGTGTCGACGCCCTTGAGCTGCGCCTTCGCGGCCTTGGTGACGCCCTCGGTCTTCCCGGACTTCGCCTCGTCGACCACCAGGTCACCGCCGAGGACCGGCAGGCCCTCGTAGGTGCGCTCGTAGCGGGTGTGGGTCGTGCCGTCGCCGTCCTTGGTGACGTCACGGACGACGAGCTTCTCCTTGGAGCCGAGCCCCAGGTCCTTGGCCGTGTCCGCCTTGGTGGCGTTGGCGTCCTTGAGGAGCGCCGCACGCTGGGCGGGACTGAGCTTCACGGGCAGGGAACCGGGGTCGGCCTTGCCTATTTTTCCGGCGGCCGAGGTCTTGGCCGGTGATATCGCGGGGCCGTCGGCCGATGCCGGGCCCGTCTGGAAGGCCACCGCAACGAGGGCGGCGACGGCGGTCAGGGCGCCAGCGGCGGTGGCGCGTCTGTGGGAGGCAGGTCTGTGAGAGGTGCTTCTCAACACGGACTCCTTCTGCGTGGCCGTGGGTTACGCGGCCAGGGGGACCGGTCGGCGCGGTCGTGCCGTCCGGGCAGAACAAGGCAGAACGTGGAGCTGGGGTTACGAAGGGTGGAGCGAGGTGCATCCAGGTGGTGCTGGGAATCGAGGGGAAGAGTGGCACCGGCGCGCTCTGTTTGTCAGGGGTGCGTCAAGAGTTGGCCGGAAATGGTCCGCTGCCCGGTGGGGCACGTTCGATATACGGAGGGGACGCTCAAGGTCAAGAGCTTCGCATTGTTCGACGAGAGCCGGTCACCGGCGCCCGGAGCGGCGTGGCTGATTCCGCACCCCGACTCCCGCCGGACCCCGATGGGTTGCGGCAGGTGGGGACGCACGGAAAACCGGCCTGGAGCGCTGCGTCGCGCCAGGCCGGTGCTCGGGGGAGGGCTCGAAGTCGCGCTCAGAAGTTGTAGGGCTTCTCGGTGTTCCAGTTGGTGACCTCGGCGTCGGACCAGGTGAACTCGGACTGTGCGCCCTTGCCGTCGAGGGCGCTCGTCTCGGTGCCGGGCCCGGTGTAGCCGGTCCGGTCGCTCAGGGCGATGGAGAGGTCCGTCGACGAGTGGGTCCTCCCGCCGACGGTGAAGAGCGCGATGGCGGAGTAGACCTTGCCGCCGGGCTTGACCGTGATCTGCGAGGAGCCGCCGGGGGCGTCCTTGGCGGAGTGCGGCACGACCTTCGAGGTGTTGCCGAGCATCACCGACGGCATCGAAGTGATCCAGCAGGACTTCGAGTCGGCGTTCGTCGCGGTGACCAGGAGGTGCTCGCCCTGCTCCGAGGGGAAGCGGTGCACCACGGAGTACGACATCTCGTCGCCCTTGCACGGCTTGGTCCGCTTGGCGTTGCCCGCCCCGCCGTTCTTCCCGGACCCGTCCGTCGTCTCGGTCACCGTCCCCTCGGAGCTCTTCGAGCCGTCGGCGGTGGCGACGGTCTTGCTCGCACCGCCGGTCGAGGCGTTGTCGCCCGAGTCGTCGGAGCCACCGCAGGCGATCAGGGACAGGGCGAGAGCGGCAGTGGTGCCGGCGAGGACGGCGGCCCGGATCCGGTTCGTAGGCATGCTGAGGTTCCCCCGTGCGGTGGTGGTGGGTGCGGGGCCCGCTGGTCGTTCCCGCTGTGGACACCAATGTGGCCGTCCCCACTGGCGTTCCGCTCACGCCCTGCTGACGTCCCGCTAACGCTCACGTCGTGTCGTGGCGCGTCGTTGTCGCGTCGGCGGGACGGCGACTAACCCACCACGCTGTCCCGCCAAGCCCGGTGCAGATCGGCGAACGAGCCGCTCCCGGAGATGAGTTCGGCCGGAGTGCCGTCCTCGACCACCCGCCCGTGCTCCATCACGAGCACCCGGTCGGCGATCTCCACCGTGGAGAGCCGGTGGGCGATCACCACGGCGGTGCGCCCGCGCAGCACCGTGTGCATGGCGCGCTGCACGGCCCGCTCGCCCGGGATGTCGAGCGAGCTGGTCGCCTCGTCGAGGATCAGTACCGCCGGGTCGGCGAGCAGCGCCCGCGCGAAGGCGACCAACTGCCGCTGGCCGGCGGAGATACGGCCACCCCGCTTCCGTACGTCGGTGTCGTAGCCGTCGGGCAGGGACGCGATGAAGTCATGCGCCCCGATGGCCTTCGCCGCCTGCTCGATCTCCTCGCGGGTGGCGTCCGGGCGGCCGATGGCGATGTTCTCGGCGACGGTGCCGGAGAAGAGGAAGGCCTCCTGGGTGACCATGACGACGCCGCGCCGGAGCTCCGCGTTGGCGAGATCCCGCAGGTCGACCCCGTCGAGCAGGACCCGGCCCTCCGTCGGGTCGTAGAAGCGGGCGAGCAGCTTGGCGAGCGTCGACTTGCCCGCGCCGGTGGAGCCGACGACGGCGACGGTCTGGCCGGCGGGCAGTGTCAGGTCGAAGCGGGGCAGGACCTCGCCGCCGGTCCGGTAGGCGAAACGCACACCGTCGAAGTCGACCTCGCGGCCCGGGTGTTCGGAGGCGAGGGCGGGCAGCGGCACCGCGCGGTCGGGGTGCGGCTCGGGCACGGAGGGGGTCTGGGCGAGCAGTCCGGCGACCTTCTCCAGGGACGCGGCGGCCGACTGGTAGGAGTTCAGGAACATTCCGAGCCGGTCGATCGGGTCGTACAGGCGTCGCAGATACAGCACCGCCGCGGCGAGGACGCCGAGCGCGAGGGTGTCGTCGGTGACGCGGTAGGCGCCCCACAGGACGATGCCGGCGACGGCGGTGTTGGCGACGAGCCGGGAGCCGACCACGTAGCGGGCCATCTCCAGCATCGCGTCGCCGTTCGACCGCTCGTGGTGGTGGTTGAGCACGGCGAACTCCGCCTCGTTGGCGCGCTCGCGGCGGAACGCGCGGACCGGGCGGATGCCGTTCATCGTCTCGGCGAACTTCACGATGACGGCGGCGATCGCCGTGGACCGCTTCCCGAAGAGGGGGCCCGCGCGGCGCTGGTACCGGCGTACGAGGAGGTAGAGCGGCACGAACGACGCGACCGCCACCGCGCCGAGGCTCAGGTCGAGCCAGAGCAGCATCGCCGAGATGTAGACGAAGGACAGGATGACGGTGATCAGCTCCTGCAGCCCCTCGCTGAGGAGTTCCCGCAGGGATTCCACGTCGGTGGTGGACCGGGAGATGAGCCGCCCCGAGGTGTACCGCTCGTGGAAGTCCACGCTGAGGGCCTGCGCGTGCCGGAAGATGCGCCCGCGCAGATCGAGCAGTACGTCCTGGTTGACGCGGGCGGAGGCCACGATGAACGCGTACTGGAACGCGCCGGACGCCCCCGCGCAGAGCAGGTATCCGATGCCGATGACGACGAGGGGCCCGTAGTCGCCGACCCGGACCGCGGGCACGCCGCGGTCGATGGCGTACGCGACGAGCAGCGGGCCGCCCTGCACGGCGGCCTGCTGCAGGAGCAGCAGCACGGTGGCAAGGACGACCCGCCCCCGAAGCGGCGAGAGCAAGGAACGGAGGAGGGCGGAGGTGGCCCCGGGGGCAGCGGGAAGACTGTCCTTGTCGAAGTGATCGACGGGGTCCAGGGGTTCGCCCCCCGCGTCAGGCCCCCCACCGGAGGCAACACACTCACCGCCTGCCGCACCGTCCGTCTCACCGGCTGCCCCGCGGGCCGCCTTCCCGGCTGCTCCACTGTCCGTCTCGCCGTCCGGCGGTGAGAGGCGTTCCTCCTCGTCGGGCCCCGAGGTTCGTGACGCCGGTGTCGACGCGGTCATCGTGCGCCCTCCCCTTCCGCGGACGCGACGCCCGCCTCCGTCTGCCCGTCGGCGGCCGTCTGGCCTGCTTCCTCTGACGCGGACACCGAGTCCGCTTGGCTTGGCGTGGACGCGGGGTCCCATTGCTCCGCCTCGGGTGCCGGGCCCGTTTCCCCCGTCGCGGGAGCGGCACCCGCTCCCGACATCAGCCACGCGTATTCGCCGTTCCCCCGCAGCAGTTCCTGGTGTGTGCCGATTGCGGTGATGCGGCCGTCGGAGAGCAGGGCGACGCGGTCGGCGAGCAGGATCGTGGACGGGCGGTGGGCCACCACCAGGGCCGTCGTGTCCTTCAGGACGCGGCGCAGAGCGGCCTCGACCAGGGCCTCCGTGTGGACGTCCAGCGCCGAGAGCGGGTCGTCGAGGACCAGGAAACGGGGGGTGCCGACCACCGCGCGGGCCAGCGCCAGACGCTGGCGCTGCCCGCCGGAGAGGCTCAGGCCCTGCTCGCCGACCTGCGTGTCCGTGCCCTGCGGCAGCGCGTGCGCGAAGTCGGCCTGGGCGATGTCGAGGGCGCGCTCCAACTCCGCCTGGCCCGCGGCCTCTTCGGCGCCCATCAGGACGTTCTCGCCCACCGTCGCGGAGAACAGCGTCGGCTCCTCGAAGGCGACCGCCACCAGCGTGCGCAGCCGCTCACGGTCCATCTCCGCGATGTCCTCGCCGTCCAGCGTGATGCGGCCCCCGCTCACCTCGTGCAGCCGGGGCACCAGCGCCGTCAGGGTCGTCTTGCCGCTGCCCGTGGCGCCGACGAGGGCGAGGGTCTCGCCCGGCCGTATGTGCAGGTCGATCCGGTCGAGCGCGGGCGGCGCGTCGGCCGGAGCGTCCGGGTAACGGAACTCCACACCGTGGAAGCGGAGCCCGGCTTCCATCGGGCCGGAGCCGGGCCCTGAGTCGCCCCCGGGCGAGGTGACGGCAGCCGAGGACTCCGGCTCCGCGTCCATCACCTCGAAGTACCGCTCCGTGGCCGTCGCCGACTCCTGGCTCATCGCGAGCAGGAACCCGATCGACTCCACCGGCCAGCGCAGCGCCAGCGCAGTGGAGAGGAAAGCGACCAGTGTGCCCGTCGACAGGTCCCCGTCCGCGACCTGGACCGTCCCCAGGACGAGCGCCGCACCGATCGCGACCTCCGGCAGCGTCATGATCACCGCGTAGATCGCGGCGAGCAGCCGCGCCTTGGCCAGCTCCGTGCCCCGCAGCGTGTGCGAGAGCTCGTGGAACGCGCGCGCCTGACTGCGGTGGCGGCCGAAGCCCTTGATGATGCGGATGCCGAGCACGCTCTCCTCGACGACCGTCGTCAGATCGCCGACCTGGTCCTGCGCCCGCCGCGCCACGGCCATGTACCGGCCCTCGTAGTACGCGCAGACGATCACCAGCGGCACCAGGGGAGTGAGCAGCACCAGACCGAGCGCCCAGTCCTGCGCGACGAGGATGGCCATGCCGACCACGATCGTCGTCCCGTTCACGATCAGGAACGTCAGCGGGAAGGCGAGGAACATCCGCAGCAGCATCAGGTCCGTCGTGCCGCGCGACAGCAGCTGGCCCGAGGCCCAGCGGTCGTGGAAGGCCACCGGAAGCCGCTGGAGATGGCGGTAGAGATCCGCCCGCATCGCCGCCTCGACGGAGGCCAGCGGCCGTGCCACCAGCCATCGCCGCAGACCGAAGAGCAGCGCCTCCGCGACGCCGAGCAGAAGCAGGAGCAACGCCCCGAGCCACACCCCGCCGAGCTCCCGGTCCGCCACCGGGCCGTCCACGAGCCACTTCAGCACGAGGGGGAAGACCAGCCCCGTACAGGAGGCGAGGATGGCGACAAATGCCGCGCCGAACAGGCGGGTTCGGACGGGTCGGACGTATGGCCACAGTCGCAGCAGCGTCCGTGCCGCGGAGCCTTCCCGGGCGGGTTCCTTGGTCGGTGCATCTGGTTTCGGCATCAGGAGCGAGCCTACGGATGGCGACTGACAGAGCCCACCGAGTTTTGGCCCGTCCCCGCTCGTCCCCTGGTCCTAAGACCAGGCCGGCAGCCCCCAGGGCCGGCCCGCACCGGCGAAGTCGTACCCCTCCATCAACCGATCGGCTGATGCCCCTTCGAGCGCGATGGGCGATGCCCGGACCCCCGCCCACCGGCGAGTCTCGACCCATGCCCATCATCGAAGTGCACGACCTGCGCAAGGCCTACGGCGGACGGACCGTCGTCGACGGGGTCTCCTTCGCCGTCGAGGAGGGCGAGATCTTCGGCGTCCTCGGACCGAACGGCGCCGGCAAGACCACCACCGTGGAATGCGTCGAGGGCCTGCGCGTCCCCGACACCGGAACCGTCCGCGTCGCCGGGCTCGACCCCGTCGCCGACCACGACCGCGTCACCCGGATCCTCGGCGCCCAGCTCCAGGAGAGCGAGCTGCAGCCGAAGCTCACGGTGCGCGAGGCGCTGGAGCTGTACGCCGCGTTCTACCCGGACCCCGCGGACTGGCGCCCCCTCGCCGAACGCCTGCGCCTGACCGACAAGCTGGACAGCCGCTTCGGCAAGCTCTCCGGAGGCCAGAAGCAGCGCCTGTTCATCGCGCTCGCCCTGATCGGGAACCCGAAGGTCGTCGTGCTCGACGAGCTGACCACCGGGCTCGACCCGCGCGCCCGCCGCGACACCTGGCAGCTCATCGAGGACGTACGGGACAGCGGCGTCACCGTCCTCCTGGTCACGCACTTCATGGAGGAGGCCCAGCGCCTCTGCGACCGCATCGCGGTCATCGACCACGGGCGGATCGCCGCCCTGGACAGCCCGGCGGGCCTCATCAGCCGGGCCGCGGGATCGACCGTCATGTCCTTCACGCCGTCCGCGCCGCTCGACGAGCGCGAGCTCGCCGCGCTGCCCCGGGTGATCTCCGTCGACCAGCGAGACGGCCGCTACACCCTGAACGGCACCGACGAGACCGTCAACGCCGCCATCACGCTGCTCGCCCGGCACCACATCACCGCCCACCAGCTCCGGGTCTCCGACGCCACGTTGGACGACGCGTTCCTCGACCTGACGGGAGCATCGGCATGACCACCGCCACGGTCCTTCACCCCGGCCGGACCAACGGGGCCGCCGCCGTCCTCAGGACGGAGTTCCGCCTCTTCCGCCGCGAGCCGGGCGCCCTCTTCTGGATCATGGCCTTTCCCACGATCCTGCTGGTGGTCCTCGGCTCCATCCCCGACTTCCGGGAGCCGTCGGACTCGCTCGGCGGGCTCAGGATGATCGACGCGTACGTGCCCGTGACGGTGCTGCTCTCGCTGATCATGGCGGGCCTGCAGGCCATGCCGCCGCTCATCACCGGCTACCGCGAACGCGGCATCCTGCGCCGCATGTCCGCCACGCCCGTACGCCCCGCCGCCGTGCTCGGCGCGCAGATGGGCATCCACGGCGCGGCCGCCCTCGTCTCCGCACTGCTCTCGCTGACCGTGGGCCGCGCCGTCTTCGACGTGCCGCTGCCACGCCAGGCCTTCGGATACGTCGTCGCGCTGCTCCTCGCGATCCTGTGCGGGCTCGCCCTGGGCGCCCTGGTGTCGGCGCTCGCCCGCACCACGAAGGCCGCGACCGCCATCGGTTCCGCCGTCTTCTTCCCGACGATGTTCAGCGCGGGCGTCTGGCTGCCCGTGCAGGCCATGCCGGACACGCTGGCCCACATCGTGGAGGCCACCCCGCTCGGCGCCGCGTCCCAGGCGCTCGGCGACGCCGCCGCCGGTGACTGGCCCGGCCCGGTCCACCTGGGCGTCCTCGCGTTGTGGACCGTGGCCCTGACGGCCGGGGCATCGCGCTGGTTCAGGTGGGAGTGATCCGCACGTGACGTGGCTCGTCGACGACACTGGGGCGGTGAGTACGAGCACGGCGGACGCCACGAAGATGATCGAACAGCGGTGGGGCCTGTTCCACCGCTGGGGCCCCTACGTCCTCCTTGCCTTCGGGCTGCTCATGGCGGTCGCCACGGGCGACGTGGTCGGCATGGACCGGGGCGACTGGTACCTGGCCGGGACGCTGGTCGCCGCGGGCCTCGCGCTCCAGCTCGGGTGGGGCGCGCTGGCCCCCGCACGGCCGGAACCCACGCCCGCGTCCGTCGTCTACTACCTCCTGCGCTGGGCGATCGCCTTCGTCCTCACCTGGCTCAACCCGTTCTTCGCGTTCTACGCCGTCGTCGGCTACTTCGGCGCCGAGCGGCTGCTGCCCCCGCGTCTGGTCAAGCCCGGTCTGCTCCTCACCGCCGTCACCATGTCCGGCTCCCAGTCCGGCGGCCTCCCGCCGGACGGCGAGCTCGGCTGGGTCGTCTTCGGCGGGCTGTTCGCGGTGAACGTCGCGCTGCTCATGGTCTTCGCCCACCTCGCGGCTCAGGAGGAGCAGCGCGCCCTCGACGCCGCCGCCACCATCCTGGAGCTGGAGCGCACGAACAACGCCCTCCAGCAGGCCATGGACGAGAACGCCGCCCTGCACGCCCAACTCCTCGTCCAGGCGCGGGAAGCGGGCGTCGCCGACGAACGGCGGCGGCTCGCCGCCGAGATCCACGACACCATCGCGCAGGGCCTGACCGGCATCATCGCCCAGCTCCAGGTCGTCGCGAACGCGGGCGACGAGGGACTGGCGCGCGAGCACCTGGGACGCGCCGCCGACCTCGCCCGGCACAGCCTCGGCGAGGCCCGCCGCTCCGTCCACAACCTCTCCCCGACGGCCCTGGAGCACGACGCGCTCCCCGAAGCGCTGAAGAAGACGGTCACGGAGTGGTCCGAACGCACCGGCGTCCGCGCCGAGTTCACGGTCACCGGGACCGCCGAGCCGCTCCACGAGGAGATCGAGGCGACGCTCCTGCGCATCGTCCAGGAGGCCCTGTCCAACGCCTCCCGGCACGCGGCGGCCACCCGCCTCGGCGTCACCCTCTCGTACATGGACGGCGAGGTCGCCCTGGACGTGCGCGACGACGGCTGCGGCTTCGACCCGCTGGCCCTGGTGCGGCGCAGCGGCTCCGGCGGCTTCGGCCTCGACGGCATGCGGGCCCGCGCCGAACGCGTCGCGGGCTCGTTCACCGTGGAATCGGAGCCGGGTCACGGCACCGCTCTCTCGGCTCGCGTACCGTTGGTCCGCCATGGATGACCTGATCACTCTGCTCGTCGTCGACGACCACCCCGTCGTACGCGACGGCCTGCGCGGCATGTTCCAGTCGGCCCCCGGCTTCGAGGTGCTCGGCGAGGCCGCCGACGGCGTCGAGGCCGTCGCCCTGGTGGAGCGCCTCGACCCCGATGTCGTCCTGATGGACCTGCGCATGCCGGGCGGCAACGGCGTCGACGCGATCGCCGAGCTCGCCCGGCGCGGTTCCCGATCCCGCGTCCTGGTCCTCACCACGTACGACACGGACTCGGACACGATCCCCGCGATCGAGGCGGGCGCGACGGGCTACCTCCTCAAGGACGCGCCGCGCGACGAGCTGTTCACCGCGGTCCGGGCGGCGGCCCAGGGCCGCACGGTCCTCTCGCCCGCCGTCGCATCCCGGCTCGTCTCACGCGTGCGTGCCCCCGGAAACGAACCGCTGAGCACCCGCGAACGGGAGGTGCTCGCGCTCGTCGCCAAGGGCACGTCGAACCGTGCGATCGCCGTCGAACTCTTCATCAGCGAGGCCACGGTCAAGACGCATCTCACCCACATCTACGGCAAGTTGGGAGTCAAGGACCGCGCGGCGGCGGTGGCCACGGCGTACAGCCGGGGGATCCTCGGCTGAGGACCATGCTTGCTAGCCGGCCTGCCACAGCGCGGGAGTGTTCGGCGGCTCCCAGCCAACCTGCGCCTGGTGCCCCTGCAGGCAGCGGTAGGTCGTACCGCCGTACGTGACCGAGTCACCCGGGGCGTAGACCTTGCCCGCCGCCCAAGTGCCGCCCGGCTCAGGGTCACCGGGGCCTGGGTCGCCGCCACCCGTCGTCTTCAGCGTCAAGCCGAACTGCTGGAGCAGCGGGTTGATGGGCTGGTGGAACGTCGTCCCTCCGCTGGAGCAGTTGCCCGAGCCGCCCGAGGTGACGCCCTGCGCCTGGCTGCCGGATATGAAGGAGCCGCCCGAGTCGCCGGGCTCCGCGCAGACCGTCGTCCGCGTCACGCCGCTGATGGTGCCCTCGGGGTAGGTGACGCTGGTGTTGTGCTGCTGGATCGTGCCGCAGTGCCACCCCGTAGTGGAGCCGGAACGGCAGATCGACGCACCCACCGGGGACTGCGTGGAGCCCCCGACGCCGACCCGTTGCCCGCCCTGGCCCTTCACGTACGGGGTGGCGGTCCACTGGGAGTTGACGGCGACCCAGGCCATGTCCCTGCCGGGAAAGATCGAGGCCTGGAACGTGCCCTGGGCCACCTGGTTGTAGCCGCTGGTCGCGGTGCCGGCCCGCCCGCAGTGGCCCGCCGTGGCGAAGCCCTGCTGCGTGCCCTTGGTGATCGGGAAGCCGATGGAGCACCGGCCGCCCATGTAGTACGCCTCGCCGCCCACGAGGTCGTAGAGCGGGTGCGGCCGTTCCTTGGTCTTCTCGACGCGTACGAGGGAGGAGCCGAGCCCCGCGGCGGAGACGAGGGACTTCGCGGCGGCGGGCCGCACGGCACGCACCACGACCGCGTTGGAGCGTACGTCGACGTACCAGACGGGAGCGTCGCGCGTCGCCGCCGTCTTCGCGGCGCGGTCCAACCTGGCCTTTGCCGCGTCCAGTTGAGCTGCGGAGTGCCGCACCACCTCGGCCCGCGCACCCCGGGCCTCGATCGCGGGGACGTCCGAGGCATCGGTGGTCGCCACGGTGAGCCGCGCCGACGTGGCGCCGTGCACCCAGGCGCCCGCGAAGTCACGGCCGAGCGCGGCCCGCAGGGCTCCCGCGACGGCGCCGGCCTCGGCCTCGTTGACCAGACGGGCCTCGGCCTGCGCCGACGTGAGGCCGAGGTCCCGCCGCATGGCCTTCAGGACCTCGGGCGATGTCCTGTCGACGGCGGCGGTCTCGGCGGGGGAGGGCAGAGTGGACGCGGCGGGATCGGCCTGGGCGTTCGCGGTGCCGGGCAGACCCGCGAGGACCAGGGCGCCGGCCGCGGCGAGCGCGGCGCACGCGGCGGCGGCGCGTCTGTGGTGGATGGGGGGCATGGGGCATCTCCTCGGTACGAGGGGCGAGCGGACCGGTGAGGGGGACGGCCAGCGGATCGCCCACACCGTAAAACCCTCAACTGCCCCCCAGAAGCTGTCATCCGACCCCCGCCCCCGACGTTATGGAACGCCCGCCGCGACGCCCAGGGAAGCCGCGGACCGGGGCTCGCGGAGGCTGTGGCGAGGCCGCCGCGCGCCACACCGTGCAGCTCTCGCCGCGCGTCGCGGCATGGGAGGCCGGTCGCGATGGTCATGAGGGCGCGGGCGATGCTGGCGCAGGCTGGGGGTCTACGCTCACGGCGTCGCCGCCCGGCGCTTGCGGATGCCGCGGATCGGGGCTCGCGGAGGCCGCGGCGAGGCCGCCGCGCGCCACACCGTGCAGCTCTCGCCGCCCGCCGCGGCATGGGAGGCCGGTCGCGTTGGTGATGAGGGCGGGGGGCGATGCTGGCGCAGGCTGCGGGCCTACGCTCACGGAGTCGCCGCCCTACGCTCATGGAAGCCGCCGCCCGACGGTCACCGAAGCCGCCGATCGGCGCTCATGAAGGGCGCGGGGCGGAGCTCACGGGAGCGTGGATCGTCGTTCGTGGAGCCGCAGGTCGGCGCTCACGGAAGCTGTGGTGAGGGGGCCGCCAGCCAGGCCGTGTAGCTTTCGCTGCGGGCCGCGGCCTCGGCGTGGGCCGCGCGGGCCTGTGCGAACACGGCGGGCGCGGTGTCGTGGGCCGGGGCCGCCGGATGCCAGCCGAGCAGATGCCGCCAGTACAGCGGCGCCCCGGAGAGCGGCCGGGTCACCAGGCCCGGCGTCGGCGGGAACGTCGCCCGGCAGAGCCCTACCGCCCGCCCCACCTGGACCAGATGGACACAGGACGCCACGTCCGTCTCGTACACGGAGGAAGGCGTGAACCCCGCGCGGGCGCACGCCGCGGTGAAGCAGTCCGCGAAGCAGCCGTCGCCCGGCACGTCGGTCCACGCCTCGTCCGCGAGCTCGGCCAGGCCGATCTCACCGCGGGCCGCCAACCGGTGCCCGGTGGGCAGCATGACGAAGACCGGGTCACGGGCGACCTCCCGCCACACGAGCAGCTCGCTCTCCGGCGGCGGACTCGCCCCGCAAGCCCCCACCAGCGCGAAGTCGAGGCGCCCGTCGGCCGTGCGGGACGCGATCTCCCGCTCCGACCAGGAGGTGTGGGTGGTCACCCGCGCCCCCGGGTGCGCGGCGGCGAGCCGGTCCACCAGGGCGCCGAGCAGCGGCCCGTGCGTCGCGCCGAGCCGGAAACCGACGCCGCCCTCCCAGGCCCGGCCGAACCGCAGCGCCTCCTCCCGCAGGCCGCTGACCGCCGGAAGCACGACCCGGGCGCGGGCCAGCACGAACTCCCCGAGCGCGGTGGCCCGCACCCCGTGCCGCCCCCGCTCGAAGAGCTCCCCTCCCAAGGCGCGCTCGATCCGCTTGAGCTGTGCGCTCAGGGCGGGCTGCGCGAGCCCGAGCGCGGTGGCGGCCTTGGTCAGGCTGCCCGCGTCGGCGATCGCCCGGATCGTCCTCAGGTGCCTCAACTCCAGGTCCATCACCCGAGCTTGACCGGCACGGGGAAGCGCGGCAATGGGCAGGTTCGGACCAATAGGGCCGCCGTGCGGTGCTCACGTCATCCGCCCGTCCCCGCCACCCCCTCCCGCACCCGCAGCAACAGCACCGACCGCCCCGCCACCATGACCGTCGTGTCGGCGCGCAGGACCGTACCGGGGGCGGCGCCCTGCTCCTCCAGGGAGGTGTCCACCACCACCTCGTACGCCTGCGCCCACGGCGCTCCCGGCAGCACGAACCCGCTCGCACCCTCCGCCGCGTGCAGGATCGCGAGGAAACTGTCGTCGACGACCGGTGCGCCCCGGGCGTCCCGGCCCGGTATGTCGCGGCCGGACAGATACATGCCGAGCGTCGCGGCCGGCGCGTACCAGTCGCCCTCCGTCATCTCCGTCCCGCGCGCGGTGAACCACGCCAGGTCCCGCAGCCCGTCCGCCGAATGCGCACGGCCGGAGAAGAAGGCCCGCCGCCGCAGCACGGGATGCCGGTGGCGCAACGCGATCAGACGGGACGTCAGGTCGAAGAGCGCACCCCACCCGGGCTTGTCGAGCAGACCCCAGTCCACCCAGCTGACCTGGTTGTCCTGGCAGTACGCGTTGTTGGAGCCCCCCTGCGTACGCCCCATCTCGTCCCCGGCCACGAGCATCGGCACCCCCGTCGAGAGCAGCAGCGTCGTCAGGAGATTGCGCAGCTGGCGCCGCCGCAGCTCCGTCACCCGCTCGTCCGCCGTCTCGCCCTCCACGCCGCAGTTCCAGGCCCTGTTGTCGTCCGAACCGTCCCTGTTCCCCTCGCCGTTGGACTCGTTGTGCTTGCGCTCGTAACTCACCAGGTCCCGCAGCGTGAACCCGTCGTGCGCCGTCACGAAGTTCACCGACGCGTACGGACGGCGCCCGCCCCACGCGTACAGGTCGCTCGACCCGGAGAGCCGGTACCCCAGATCCCGCACATCGGGCAGCGCGCCCCGCCAGAAGTCCCGCACCGCACCCCGGTAGCGGTCGTTCCACTCCGTCCACAGCGGAGGAAACGCCCCCACCTGATAGCCGCCGGACCCCACGTCCCACGGCTCGGCGATCAGCTTCACGCGCCGCAGCACCGGGTCCTGCGCGATCACCGCGAGGAAGGGGGAGAGCATGTCGACGTCGTGGAACGAACGCGCGAGCGCCGCCGCCAGATCGAAGCGGAACCCGTCCACGCCCATCTCGGTCACCCAGTAGCGCAAGGAGTCCGTGATCAGTCGGAGCACGTGCGGCTGCACCACCTGGAGCGTGTTCCCGCAGCCCGTGTAGTCCGCGTACCGCCGCGCGTCGGACGGCTGAAGCCGGTAGTAGCCGCGGTTGTCGATGCCCTTGAGCGAGAACACCGGGCCCAGTTCGCCCGCCTCCGCCGTGTGGTTGTAGACGACGTCAAGGATCACCTCGATCCCGGCCTCGTGCAGCGCCCGCACCATCCGCTTGAACTCGCCGACCTGCTCGCCCCGCGTCCCCGACGCCGCGTACGCCGCGTGCGGTGCGAAATAGCCGATCGAGTTGTAGCCCCAGTAGTTGCGCAGGCCTCGCTGCAGGAGATGGTCCTCATGGGCGAACTGGTGCACGGGCAGCAGCTCCACCGCCGTCACCCCGAGCCGCACGAGATGGCCGATCGCCGCCGGATGCGCCAGACCCGCGTACGTCCCCCGCAGGTTCTCCGGAATCCCCGGGTGCAGCTTGGTGAAGCCGCGTACGTGGACCTCGTAGATGACGGAGTCCGCCCACGGCGTCTTCGGGCGCCGGTCGTCGGCCCACTCGTCGTCCGGGGCGTCGTCGTGCACGACCACCCCCTTGGGCACGTACGGCGCCGAGTCCCGGTCGTCCCGCACCGTGTCGGCCACCTGCTGCTGGGGCCAGTCCCGCACGTGTCCGTACACCTCGGGCGGCAGACCGTGTTCGGCGAAGTCGCCGTCCACCGCACGCGCGTACGGATCGAGGAGCAGTTTCGCCGGGTTCCAGCGCGCGCCCGTCCATGGGTCCCAGCGGCCGTGCACGCGGTAGCCGTAGCGCTGCCCGGGACGGACGCCCGGCAGGAAGCCGTGCCATATCTCGTGGGTCAGTTCCGTCAGCGACGTCCGCGTCTCCACGCCCCGCTCGTCGAACAGGCAGAGCTCGACGGCCTCCGCACCCCCCGCCCACAGCGCGAAGTTGGTGCCCGCGACCCCGTCGGGACCCACCCTGAACCGGGCGCCGAGCGGCGTCGGTGCCCCCGGCCAGGCGGGCCGGGCGCGCGCGACCGAAGCGGCCCGCGGCGCGGCGCGCGCCTCCGGCCGCGTCGACGTCCCGTTCACGGCGGCCTTCCCGTTCCCCGCGGCCGCGTCCGTCCCGCGCCGCCCACCCCGGAGTGCTTCCTGTTCGGCTGCGCTGGACACCCATTCGCCTCCTGCGGCTCGACCCCTGCCGCGTCCCGGCGGCGTGGGCGTACCCGACCGGACGGCACGTGCGGACCCGAGGGCCCGTGCCGCCCTCCCCACTGTTCTGCCCAGCGTGTGCGTCGCACTCACGTTTCCCCAGGAGGGGGACGGTCGTTGGGACGGACGTGAGACAGGTAGCGAGGCGCGCTCGGCGCGCAGGGGCCGCGCTGGCCGCCGTAGTGACATGGGCAGGACTGCTGGCCGGAGCCGCGGGATGCAGCGGTGACGGCGGTGGCATCGACCGCATCATGGGCAAGCCGCGGTCGCCCGCCGACGCGATCCGGGTGACGCCCGACGACGGCAGCAAGGGGGTCAAGGGAGAGGAACAGCTCCAGGTCGAGGTCCCCGACGGACGCCTCGAATCGGTGAAGGTCGTCCGGGTGCAGGACGCACGGGAGCAGAACGTGCCCGGCCGCATCGACGAGGACGGCATGACGTGGAGGCCGCTGGACGACGGTGGTCTCGCGCTCGCCGCGAAGTACTCCGTGGACGCCGTAGCCCTGGACGGGCACGGCCGCCGCTCGGCCCGGCACACGACGTTCACGACGCAGGTCCCCGACGAGCGGTTCATCGGCTACGTGTCGCCGGAGAACCGTTCCACCGTCGGCACCGGAATGATCGTCTCCCTGGAGTTCAACCAGGAGATCGAGAACCTACAGGCCGTCCAGCGCGCCATCAGCGTCACCGCGAAGCCCGCCGTCGACGTACGGCCGCACTGGTTCGGCAAGACCCGCCTGGACTTCCGCCCCGAGAAGTACTGGAAGCCCGGCACGAAGGTCACCGTCGGCCTGCGCCTGCGGGACGTCGAGGCCGCCCCCGGCGTCTACGGCCTGCAGGACAAGAGCTTCTCCTTCACGGTCGGCCGCAGCCAGACCTCCCTGGTCGACGCCGCCGAGCACACCATGGAGGTACGCCGCGACGGCGAGGTCCTCTCCACGGTCCCGATCACCGCGGGCGCGCCCAAGACCACGACGTACAACGGGAAAATGGTGGTCACGGAGATGCTGGAGGTGACCCGGATGAACAGCCGCACCGTCGGCTTCGGCGGTGAGTACAACATCCCCGACGTGCCGCACGCGATCCGTCTGACGACGTCCGGCACCTTCCTGCACGGCAACTACTGGTCGCCGGACGCCCCCGGCAACACCAATGTCAGCCACGGCTGCGTGGGCCTGCGCGACGTGAAGGGCGGCAGCTCACGGACCCCGGCGGGGTGGTTCTTCGACCGGACCCTGATCGGCGATGTGGTGGAAGTCGTCAACAGCGATGACAAGAAAGTCGCTCCTGACAACGGGCTCGGTGGCTGGAACATGGGGTGGAAGGAGTGGACGGCGCCGCCCGGCTCTGAGCCGGAGAGCAAGCCCGCGGACGGTCGCTGAGCCGGGGCCCGCACCACATGCGCAGTTGGGACTGAACAGTGACATTGGCGGGGAGTCATCGGTCAGGGCCGTGTGGTTATCTAGCGCAGGCGCGTGTCTGTGCGCGCTGAGGCACTGGGGTGCGGGCCTGACCAGGCCGTGCGAGGGGAGACACATCTTGAACGGGCGACCGATATCGGGGACGTCGGTTGGTGCGCGGGGGCGCGCACGACGACGGGGGACCAAGGGTCTCTTTGCGGTGGCATCGGGTGTGACGCTGCTGTTGGTCACGGCATGCGGCGGGGGCGGCGGCTCGGACGCGGGCAGCGACGGCAAGGACAAGGCGGGCGACAAGAACGCGCCGTCGACGGCAGTGGTGACCGTGGCCCCGAAGGACGGCGCCGACTCGGTGGCCACCAGCGGCGCCCTGAAGATAGCCGCCGACAAGGGCAAGTTGTCGCAGGTCAAGGTCGAGGACAGCAAGGGCAATCCGGTCCCGGGCAAGATCACCTCGGGCGGTGCGAGCTGGACGCCGGCGCATCACCTCGCGGCCTCCACGAAGTACAAGGTCCACGCGATAGCCAAGGACTCCGAGGGGCGTGAATCGGCCAAGGACACGTCGTTCACGACGCTGACGCCGAAGAACACCTTCATCGGGCAGTTCACTCCGGAGGACGGCTCCAAGGTCGGCGTCGGAATGCCCTTCTCGGTCCACTTCTCGCGCGGCATCACCGACCCGGAGGCCGTCGAGAAGGCCATCGAGGTCAAGACCGAGCCGTCCGTGGCGGTCGAGCCGCACTGGTTCGGCAACGACCGCATCGACTTCCGTCCGGAGAAGTACTGGAAGGCGGGGACGAAGGTCACCGTCAAGCTCAACCTCGACGGTGTCGAGGGCCGGCCGGGGGTCTACGGCGAGCAGGCCAAGACCCTGAAGTTCACCATCGGCCGCAGCCAGGTCTCCACCGTCGACGCCAAGTCGCACCAGATGAAGGTCGTCCGGGACGGCAAGCAGATCAAGAAGATCCCGATCACCGCGGGCGCACCGGGCACGACGACGTACAACGGCCAGATGGTCATCAGCGAGAAGCTCCAGGTCACGCGCATGAACGGCGAGACCGTCGGCTTCGGCGGCGAGTACGACATCAAGGACGTCCCGCACGCGATGCGCCTCTCGACGTCGGGCACGTTCATTCACGGCAACTACTGGTCGGGCGGCGCCTTCGGCAACACGAACGCCAGCCACGGCTGCATAGGCCTGAGCGACGTGCGCGGCGGCTACAGCAAGAAGACGCCCGCCGGATGGTTCTTCGACAACTCCCTGATCGGTGACGTCGTGGTCGTGAAGAACAGCGCGGACAAGACGATCCAGCCCGAGAACGGCTACAACGGCTGGAACATGTCCTGGGACAAGTGGAAGGCCTGACCGGTCGCCACCGTCGTGCGGGGCACGGCTAACGTGCCCCGCATGACATCTGTGCATCTCGAAGTCGCCGAAGGCGTCGGTACGATCCGCCTCGACCGCCCCCCGATGAACGCGCTCGACATCGCCCTGCAGGACCGGCTCAAGGAGCTGGCCCAGGAAGCGACCCGGCGCGACGACGTACGCGCCGTGATCGTCTACGGCGGCGAGAAGGTGTTCGCGGCGGGCGCGGACATCAAGGAGATGCAGGACATGGACCACGCGGCGATGGTCGCGCGGTCCCGGGACCTGCAGGACTCCTTCACCGCGGTCGCCCGTATCCCCAAGCCCGTCGTCGCCGCCGTCACCGGCTACGCGCTCGGCGGCGGCTGCGAGCTCGCGCTCTGCGCCGACTTCCGCATCGCCGCGGACAACGCCAAGCTCGGCCAGCCGGAGATCCTGCTCGGCCTGATCCCCGGGGCGGGCGGCACCCAGCGCCTGGCGCGTCTGGTCGGCCCGTCCAAGGCCAAGGACCTCATCTTCACCGGCCGCATGGTCAAGGCCGACGAGGCGCTCACCATGGGTCTGGTGGACCGGGTCGTGCCCGCCGCCGAGGTGTACGAGCAGGCGCAGCAGTGGGCCCGGCGGCTCGCGCAGGGGCCCGCGCTCGCGCTGCGCGCCGCCAAGGAGTCCGTGGACGCGGGTCTGGAGACGGACATCGACACCGGGCTCGCGATTGAACGCACCTGGTTCGCGGGTCTCTTCGCCACCGAGGACCGTGAGCGGGGCATGCGGAGCTTCGTCGAGGAGGGTCCGGGCAAGGCGAAGTTCCTCTGAAGTGCCGCGGTGGCGCGATCAGTTGAGGGCACGTCAGCCAAAGTGTCCCCCGAAGGAGCGGATTATGCGCGCCTTAAGAGAACCTTAAGTCTGCCTCCTTCGCGGCCCTAAGTGATCACCCGTAAGCGGGTAGTCATCGCAGGTCAGCAGGGGTGTCGCCGGGGCTTGACTGCCACTGGCATATGCCTACCCAGCCCCCCGGAACGGATGGTTCCGGGGGGCTTATTCCGTCGGAACGGCCCCGGAACCCGTTTCGTGCGGCCATGATGGGGGGCATGGCGGGGCTGGAGGGTATCGAACAGCCGCGGCGACACGGGAGTGCGACCGCGGCGCGCTGGTCGCCGGCGGTCGAGGACGAACACGCGCTGAAAGCGCTGGAGTTGTTCGGCAATCCGACGGACGCGGAGGTTCCGCTGCCGTCGCGCCCGGAGTCCGCCGCCATCGCGCGCAGGCTCGCCCAGGTCGTGGTGCTCCGGCACTGGGGGCTCTCGCCGAAGCTGACCGAGGACGCGGTCCTGCTCACCTCCGAACTCGTCGGGAACGCCGTGCGGCACACCGGTGCCCGTGTCTTCGGGCTGCGGATGATGCGGCGGCGCGGCTGGATCAGGATCGAGGTGCGGGACCCCTCGCGCGGACTGCCCTGTCTGATGCCCGTCCAGGAACTCGACCTCAGTGGCCGCGGCCTCTTCCTGGTCGACAAGCTCTCCGACCGGTGGGGCGTCGATCTGCTGCCGCGCGGCAAGACGACCTGGTTCGAGATGCGGGTCGCCGACCGCTGAGTCCGGGCGGCTGTGAGCGGGCGGGAACACGCGAAAGCCCCCGGTCGCCGACGTGCGGCGCTGCGGGGGCCTGCGCGGAGCGCCGTGGACAAAGGGGTGTGGTCCACGGGCGCTGATGACGACCTGAGCCCGGGTCAATGGGGGTCGTGGCTTCGACTATGGCAGACGGGGGCCACTGATCCAAAAGTCCCTATCCGGTCATAACGGTGCAAACTCTGACAGTTCACAGGTGAATCCTTGGTGAGCTGGGACACCTGCCTGGTAAACGCTGGTTAAGTTCCGGCTGTGACAGGTGTTCCGCAAGGGGTGGCCGGGTGACCAGGTGCCCCCGCGGCCCCGACCCGCACGGTTTGTGCGCGGGCAATCAGCGGCTTTTACCCTCTTTGCCCATTAAATGGTCGGGTGACCGAGACCGACCGCCGTGGAGCCCTGCGCGCGGGCGCCGGACTGGCCGTCGCGGGCGCGCTCACCGCAGGCTGCGCCGCCTCCGGATCCGCCCCCGCAGCGCACCGGACCGCGCCTGCCAGGCCGCCCGCCGCGAAAGCACCCCGCGCCGCCCCCGCCCCCCGCCGTTTCCCCGGCCTCCCCGACCAGATCGCGCACAGCCCCCGCGGCCGGCCCCAGGTCGCCCTCACCTTCCACGGCCAGGGCGACCCGGCCACCGCGCGGTCCCTGCTCGCCATCGCCGAGAAGGCGGACGCGAGGATCACCGTCCTCGCCGTCGGCAGCTGGCTCGACGAACACCCCGGGCTCGCCCGCCGCATCCTCGACGGCGGCCACGACCTCGGCAACCACACCCAGCACCACCGCACCATCAACGCCATGTCCGAGGCCGACGCCTACGCGGAGATCACCGGGTGCGCCGACCGGCTGCGCCGCCTGACCGGCTCCATCGGCACCTGGTTCCGTCCCTCGCGCGCCGAGACCGCGACCCCCCTCGTCGCGGGCCTCGCCCGCCGCGCCGGCTACCCGCACGTCCTCTCGTACGACGTCGACTCCCTCGACTTCACCTCGCCGGGAGCCCAGGCCGTCACCCGCAAGATCACCTCGGAGGTGCGCGCGGGCTCCGTCGTGAGCCTGCACTTCGGGTACGCGGACACGGTCGCCGCGCTCCCCGCCGTCCTGGAAGAACTGGACCACCGCGGCCTGCGCGCCGTGACGACCACGGAGCTGCTGACCTGATGACCCCGCACCTGAACCTCACCCGGCGCACCGCAGCGGTCATCGCCGCCGGAGCCGTCGTCGCCGCCGCGCTCGCCGGCTGCGGAAGCGACGACCACGCGGACGAAGCCCTCAGCACCAAGGGCATCCAGAAGCCCGCCAGGACCAAGGCCGCGCCGGGCCTGCCGGGCATGCCGCCCGTCCTCGACCCGAAGGACGTCTACGCGGCCGACCGCCCGGGCAAGCTCTCCCCGGTGGTCAAGGACTTCCCCTCCCGGATCTACGTCCCCAACACCGGCTCCAACACCGTCTCGGTCATCGACCCCAAGAAGTACGAGGTGATCGACACGATCGACGTCGGCGTCCAGCCGCAGCACGTCGTGCCCTCCTGGGACATGAAGACGCTCTGGGTCAACAACAACCGCGGCCACACGCTCACGCCGATCAACCCCAAGACCGGCAGGGCGGGCAAGCCGGTCGACGTGCACGACCCGTACAACCTCTACTTCACGCCCAATGGCAAGTACGCCATCGTGATGGCCTCGATGGACCGCGAGCTGGTCTTCCGCGACCCGCACACCATGAAGACCGTCAAGACCGAACCGGTCAGCTGCTACGGCGTCAACCACGCCGACTTCTCCGCCGACGGACGCTATTTCATCGTCTCCTGCGAGTTCTCCGGCGAACTACTCAAGGTCGACACGGAGAAGATGAAGGTCGTGGGCCAGCAGAAACTGCCCTTCAAGGGCGCCATGCCGCAGGACGTGAAGGTCTCGCCCGACGGCAAGACCTTCTACGTCGCCGACATGATGGCCGACGGCATGTGGGTCCTGAGCGGCGACAAGTTCGACAAGCCGAAGCTCCTGCCGACCGGCAAGGGCACCCACGGTCTGTACGTCAGCCGCGACTCACGCGAGATGTACGTGTCCAACCGCGGCGAGGGAACGATCTCCGTCTTCGACTTCCCCAAGAACAGACTCACCAAGAAGTGGAAGCTCCCCCAGGGCGGCAGCCCCGACATGGGCGGGGTGTCCGCGGACGGCCACACCCTCTGGCTCTCCGGCCGTTACGACTCCGAGGTGTACGCCATCGACACCCGCACCGGTGTCCAGACCGCGCGCATCCCCGTCGGCAACGGCCCGCACGGCCTCGCGGTGTACCCGCAGCCCGGCCGCTACTCACTGGGGCACACCGGGATCTTCCGCTGAGTCATTCAACGGTTGACCATCACGGCCACCGGGCACCACAAGGGTAGATCTCGCCGACCTCCCCTCTGCCGCTCAGGAGGCTGCCCGTGCTCAAAGGCATCGACGTCAGCTCGTACCAGTCCACGTTCGACACGGACGGCATATCCTTCGTCATCATCAAGGCGACAGAGGGCCGTTCGTACGTCAATCCACGACTGACCGCACAGGTGAAGCGGGCACGGGACGGCGGATGCGTGGTGGGCTTCTACCACTTCCTGTGGCCGGGGAACATCACGGCCCAGGCGGAGTACTTCGTCAACAAGTCCCCTGAGAAATCAGGGGACTTGCTCGCGGTGGACTGGGAGTGGACGGGCGAGCACACCCGGGCGAGCAACGCGGAGAAGGACCGCTTCATCCGCGAGGTGAAGCGCCTGCGCCCCGACCACCGGGTGCTGCTCTACACGAACCGCGACTTCTGGCTGAACCACGACCGCACGTCGTACGCGGGCGACGCCCTCTGGATCGCCGACTACGTCTCGGCGGGCAAGCCCCGCATCCAGGCGAAGTGGCGCATCCACCAGTACACGTCGACGCCACTGGACAAGAACGTCGCGAACTTCGAGGACGAGGACGCGCTGCGGGAGTGGGCCGAGCCGTAGTCACCCCCGCAGTGCGGCCCGTGGCGGTCAGGCGCGCCACTCCGCCGTGCGCTCCGGGGAGGCCTCGGCCAGTGCCTTGGTGACCGCCTCGGCGTCCTTCGCCAGGCCGTAGACCGGGGTGCCGGGCTGCTGGCGCCAGGAGTTGTCCTGACCGCCGTTGTCGACGGTGTCGAAGCCCAGCTCGTCGAGCAGGTCGCGTACGACCTTCTTGGCGGCCTCGTCGTCGCCGGAGACCGGGAGGGCGACGCGGCCGGGGGTGCCCTTGGGCTGGGGCTTGTCGAGGATGTCCTGGGCGTAGGTGCCGTTGAAGGCCTTGATCACCGGGTGGCCGATCTGGCGCTCGGTCCAGCGGCTCTCGGTCAGGCCCTCCTCGATCTCGGCGATCTTCCCGTCGCGCTGCTGCGGGTAGTAGTTGCCGGTGTCGATGACGGCGACGTTCTCGGCGGCGCCGTCGAGGAGGCCGGACGGCAGGTTCGGTACGGCCTTCAGGGGGATCGTGACGACGACGACCTCGGCGCCGCGCGCGGCCTCCTCGACCGGTACCGCCGTGGCGCCGGTCTCCTCGGCCAGGGCGGTGAGGGTCTGCGGGCCACGGGAGTTCGCGACGGCGACGTCGTGGCCGATGGCCCTGAGGCGGCGGGTGAGGTTGCCGCCGATGTTGCCCGCTCCGATGATGCCGATCTTCATGACTGACCCTTCCGGGGGTTGGTTCGCCGGTGTCGTAGCGCTCTTAGCGGAGCCAACCTCCGGAACGGGGGAAGTATTCCGGCTCGGTGGTCGGGCCCCCTCAGAGTGTGACCACGATCTTCCCGAAGTGCCTGTTGGACTCCATCAGACGGTGCGCGTCCCGGATGCGGTCGAGGCCGTCGAAGACCTCGGCCACCGGCGGGCGGAGGGTGCCGTCGCGCAAGCCCTGGTTGAGGAAGGCCGTGGAGCGGCGGCGGCCACCGGGTGAGGTGGTCAGGGTGGCGTTGGCGTAGAAGTGGATCTTCAGGCCCGCGATCCACGGCAGCTCCGCGGGGCGGGGGTCGAGCCAGCCGTAGGCGACGACGGTGCCCTCGTCCGGCACGAGCGCCTCGGCCAGGGTGCGGAAGCCGGGGCCGCCGATCGCGTCGAAGATGAGTTCTACGCCGCTTCCGCCGGTGGACTGTCTGGCTTCCTTCACGACGTCCTCGGTGTTCTTGCCGTCCGTGACGATGACGTGCTCCGCGCCGAGGTCCAGGAGCTGCTGCTTCTTCGCCTCGGTGCGCGTGGTGGCGAGGGGGACGGCGCCGATCCGCCGGGCGACCTGGATCGCGGCCGTGCCGACGCCGCTGGACGCGCCGGTGATCAGGACGTGGTCGCCGGGCCGCAGACCGCCGGTCTCGATCATGCCGCCGTACGCCGTGGTGTACGTCAGCCAGGCGGCGGCCCCGGTGACCGCGTCCACCTCGGCGGGGCGCGGCACGAGGGCGGACTCGGGCAGCACGACGCGCTCGGCGTAGACGCCCTGGGTGCTCATCTCGATGCCGGGGCCGGTGAACACCGTGTCGCCCACGGCGAATTCGGTGACTCCGTCGCCGGTCGCCTCGACGGTTCCGGCGGCCTCGTAGCCGAGCCGGGAGCCGGGGAGGGACGGTTGGTAGTAGTAGCCCCCGGATCGGAAGAGGGCCTCGGCGCGGTTGAGGCCCAACGCCTCGACGCGGACCAGGACTTCACCCGGGCCGGGGGCCGCCAGGTCGAGCGCGTGGACCGTGAGGACGTCGGGGCCGCCGATCTCGTCGAAGAGGACGGTGCGAACGCCGGTCGTGGTGCGCGGAGTTGTCATGCCGACGACGCTATGTGTGCCGTGCGAGACGTTCCATGCCTGCTGATCTCTCTTTTCTATCCGTACGTCTCGCTGCCCGCGTCAAGGGCTACGGTTCGGACATGGACGTACTCAGTGACGCGATCGCCGCCATGCGGACGGGCCTCCCGCACTCCTCCCGTACGTACCAGCACGCCCCCTGGGGCATCGGCTTCGCCCCGTCGAACGGCGCCGGGTTCCATGTCGTCCTCCAGGGCTCGGCCTGGCTGCTTCCCGCCGGTGAGCGCGCGGAGCCGGTGGCGCTCGGACCCGGCGACGTGGTCTTCCTCGCGCACGGGCGGGGGCACGGCCTGGCCAGCGCGCCCGGCGTACCCCTGGAGGAGTTCGCGCTCGAAGCGGACGGGCGCTGGCCGAGGGTGTCCCGGAGCGCGGGGGAGGGTGCTGCCACGGTGCTGCTCTGCGGCGCCTATCAGCTCGACAAGGCACGCGCCCATCCGCTGCTCGCCCACCTGCCCGAGGTGGTGCACCTGCCGGCCAGGGTCGGCGAACACGCCTCGCTGCGGGCCGCGGTGGAGCTCCTCGGCGCCGAACTCGCCGACGCGCAGCCGGGGTCCGACGCGGTCGTGCCCGCGCTGCTCGACACGATGCTGCTCTACATCCTGCGCGCCTGGTGGCTCCGGGAGCAGCCCGCCGAACACCCGGCGGGCTGGGCGGCGGCCCTGCGGGACCCGGCGGTGACGGCCGCGCTGCACGCCATCCATGACGACCCCGCGCGGCCCTGGACGGTCGAGGAGCTCGGCGCGCGGGCGGGCCTGTCGCGGGCCCCGTTCGCCCGCCGGTTCGCGGCGACCGTGGGGATGCCCCCGCTCGCGTACCTGACCTGGTGGCGGATGACGTCGGCCGGCCGGCTGCTGCGCGAGGAGGATCTGCCGCTGCGGCAGGTCGCCGAACGGGCGGGCTACACCTCCGAGTTCGCCTTCTCCAAGGCGTTCAAGAGGGAGTTCGGGGTGGCCCCGGGGCAGTACCGGCGGCTGCGGGCGCCGGACAGCGGTGGCCAGGCGGTGTGACGCGGGGCACAGGAACTCGTCCGGGGTCGCGGAGAGGTACGTGATGTGAGGCGTACTGAACTGGGAGATCCGGGAGATCCGGGAGGCGGCATCCATGCGCGTATCCGGGCGGGCGAGCGGGAGGCGTTCGGTGAGTTGTACGAGGCGTACGCGCGGACGGTCTACAACCATGCCCTCCGGCTGACCGGCGACTGGTCGACCGCCGAGGAGGTCATGTCCGAGACCTTCCTCGCGGCCTGGCGCACCCGCGAGCGTCTGGAGCCGGGCGGCGGTTCGCTCAAGCCGTGGCTGCTCGGCATCGCGACGCACAAGGCGCAGAACGCCAACCGTGGCCTGCGCAGACGGCTCGCCTTCCTGTCCCGGCAGCCGTCGCCGTCCCAAGTGGCGGACTTCGCGGAGGAGTCGGCGGGGCGGATGGACGACGCGCGCAAGCTGGCGGCGGTGCACGGCGCACTGCGGCGGCTGCGCCGTCCGGAGCGTGAGGTGCTCGTGCTGTGCGTGTGGTCGGGGCTCGACTACGCGCAGGCGGCTCAGGCGCTCGGCGTTCCGGTAGGCACGGTGCGGTCGCGGCTCTCGCGGGCCAGGGCGCGGCTGCGGAAGCTCAGCGAGGACGGGGTGGATGTGACGGGTGCGTCGAAGGTGAAGAACGTGACGGAACCGCTCCGTGGCCGCGGAGAGGTAGAGAGTGAGGCCGCGTTCGCGGCCCTGCCCCTGCGGGAGGAATTCCGATGAACGCCGCCACCCCCTCTCGGGGAGAGGCCGCAGCCGAGGCCCGGGAACTGGCCGGGCTGCTGCCGGAGTCGGGCGAGGACGAATGGGAACTCCCGCCGGGTCGTCATCTTCACCACAAGGACGCCCTGATGCAGCAGATCGACCACGACACCGCCCCTGACTCCACCCCCGGCTCCGCCCCCGCGTCGCCCCGCCGCAGGCTGCTGCGTCCGGCGGTGCTGATGCCTGCCGCGGGCGCGCTCGCGGTGGCCGGGATCCTGGCCGCCACGCTTCCCTCCGGCGGCACCGGAGGCGTACGCGACATGGGCGCCGGACGGGGTGCCACCCCCGCCGCGACCGTCACGCTCGACCGGATCGCCACCGCGTCCCTGAAGTCGGGAACGAAGCCCGTGAAGGACAGCCAGTTCGTCTACCTGCGCAGCCTCGTCCAGTCCAACGACGGCGAGCTCGACGGCCCGGTGAAGCTCGGACCCCTGTACAAGGAAGAGATCTGGCTGTCCCAGAACCCCGAGCCCGTCACGGACATCGGCATGACCCGCACGAGCGGGAAGGGCGCTCCGATGGCCGGGCAGGACGTGCCGATCGAGGCGTCCGCCGTGGACGGTTCCGATGACAGCGGTGCCATTCCGGAGGGGCCCGACCGCCCGACGTACGACTGGCTCGCGACGCTGCCCACCGATCCCGACGCCCTCCTGAAGAAGCTGTACGCCGAGACGGACGTGACCGGTGAGCGGGAGACGAAGGCGCAGGCCGTCTTCGACCGGATCGGCGACCTCGTCGGCGGGTCGGTCATGCCGCCGGAGAACGCCGCCGCCCTCTACAAGGCGGTCGCCAAGCTCCCCGGTGTGGTGGTGGTGCCCGACGCGGTGGACGCGGCGGGCCGCCACGGGATCGGCATCACCATCGAGGAGTCGGCGTTCGCCACGCGCAGCGAATGGATCTTCGACAAGAAGACCTTCACCTACCTCGGTTCGCGCGGCTACATGACGAAGAACCACAAGCCGGGCGGCAAGCCGGGCAAGGCGGGGAATCCCGAGGTCGTCTACGGCAGCAGCGCGGTCCTGGAGCGCGATGTGGTCGATCAGCGCGGCCTCAGGCCCGCCAAGTCCGCCGGCGGCCGGGGCTGATCGCCCCGGATCCCCGGCACCTTCGGCATCGGCAGGAAGAGCAGCAGCCCGAACGGCGAGAGGAGGATCGTCAGGACCAGGAGCGGCCCCATCACCAGCGGGTGGAGGACGAGCAGCTCACGGAACCCGTCGATGTCCGGGCGCCGCGGACCGGCTCGGTTCGGCGGGGGACGCCGACGACGACGCCGCCGAAAGGGCCGCCCGCGCCGACCTCGGCTACGTGGACCGGCGGGTGGCGGTCGAGGACCTGGTGGAGAGCGTGGTGATCGGCACGGTGCTGGGGGAGGCGGTGTTCAACGCGATCCGCCGGATGGCACACGTGGACGCCTCGGCACGGCTGTACGGGACCGATGGCGCGGGGAAGGGAGAGGGCCGGTCGGCCGGTTAGGGGCGGGGCTGCCGACGGGCGGGCAACTGCCCGAGTACGTAACGGGGTTCTGTCTGCGCCGGACCCGAGGTGTGGTTAGGGTGTCCGCATGATCTTCCGCGGTCTCCCTCTTCTCGGCAGCCGCGGCGGGGCCTGAAACGACCGGCACCCCGCCGCGGGGCGCCGTGCTGCCGGTCGGCCAGCCGACCGAGCCGAGAGGCCACCGTGCACTCCTCCACGTACGCGCCACCTGTCCTGCACGCCGCCGACGTCACCGTCCTACGCGAGGGACGCCCCATCCTCGAAGACGTCACCCTCACCGTCCGCCCCGGCGAGCACTGGGCACTGCTCGGCGCGAACGGCGCGGGCAAGTCGACCCTGCTCAGCCTCTGCGGCGCCGTCACACACCCCACGCACGGCACGGTCGAGGTGCTCGGCCGCCGCCTGGGCAGCGTCGACCTGCGCGACCTGCGCGCGTACGTCGGTCATGTGAACCCGCGCCATCCGCTCCGCTCGCCCCTGCGGGTCCGCGACGTCGTCCTCACCGGGCTCACCAACAGCGTGGAACCGCTGCCCCGTTGGCGTCCCACGCCCGGGCAGGAGGAGCAGGCCGACCGGCTGATCACGATGCTCGGCCTCGCGCACCGCACGGACGCGCGCTGGCCCACGCTCTCCCAGGGCGAGCGCGGACGGACCCTGATCGCACGCTCACTGATGCCCCGGCCGCGGCTCCTCCTGCTCGACGAACCGGCCACCGGGCTCGACCTCGCGGGCCGCGAACGCCTCCTCGACAGCCTCGACACCCTGCGCGAGAGCCACCCCGAGCTCGCCACGGTCCTGGTCACCCACCACCTGGAGGAGCTCCCGGCCGGTACGACGCACGCGCTGCTCCTGCGGGACGGCCGCACGCACGCCTCCGGCGCCGTGGACGACGTACTGACCAGCGACCAGATCAGCAAGTGCTTCGACCACCCGGTGCGGCTGGAGCGGACGGAGGGGCGGTGGAGCGTCCGGGCGGTGCGCCGCCCGCAGTGAGCACGCCCCGCTGAGCACGCGGAAGGGGCCCGGCACGTGTGTGCCGGGCCCCTTCCGCGTGGTTCCCCTACTTGTTCAGGCTCGCCCAGAACTCGTCGAAGGAGAGACGCTTGTCCTTGTCGGTGTCCTTCGTGCCGATCACGGCCTCGGCCACCGTCTCGGTGACGTAGAAGTCCCCCATCTTCGCCATGGCCGACTTCCACTCGGCCGCCGTGATGAAGCCGTCGCCGTCCGCGTCGAACTGCTCGAACGTCCTGCGTGCTTCCTCGATGTCCGCCACCGGATCCACCCCTTCTTGGTGCACTACTGACGGGGGTTAGGGTATCGGCCGTCCGGGGACGCGATCACAAGGAGTACGCCCATGGCCAGCACCCCCTCCACGCTCGGGGCGATCCTTGACGCGGCGGCCCACGGGCACTTCCCGCCGCCCGACGGCACCACCACCGTCGTGCCGCAGCCGTGCCACCGCGACGCGGGCGTGATCGCCTTCACCGCGCACTCGGTGGTCTTCACGGACGAGGACCCGCGGTGGGTGCGCGCCACCCTCGCCGCACTCGACTGCGACCCGCTGGCCGCCACCATGAACCCGCGGTTCCTGCTCGCCTTCATGGAGCGCACGGGACGCGCCACGGACACCACCGACCTCATGACCGTCGCCGACGCGCTGCCGGGCGGCCCCGACCCGGAGCTCGGACTGCGCGAGATCGCCGACCCCGACCACCCCCGGGTCGCGCGGGCCCGCAAGCGCCGCGACGAGGTACGGGTGTGGGCCTCCGAGGGCGGCGGCGTGCTGGTGCTCGGGCGCGGCCTCACCGGGCGATGGGAGACGGCGATCGAGGTGCGGGAGGACGTACGCCACCGGGGGCTCGGCAGGGCGCTTGCGCTCGCCGCCCGGCACCTGGTGCCCGCCGGTTCCCACGTGTGGTCGCAGCAGTCCACCGGGAACGCCCGCAGCGTGCGGGCGTTCCAGGCAGCGGGTTACCGGCCGGTGGGCGCGGAGGCGCTGTTCTTCGAGTGCTGAGGCAGTGCTGAGGCCTCAGCACTCGATGATGTTCACCGCGAGTCCGCCCCGCGCCGTCTCCTTGTACTTCACGCTCATGTCCGCGCCGGTGTCCTTCATGGTCTTGATGACCTTGTCGAGGGACACCTTGTGGCTGCCGTCGCCGCGCATCGCCATCTTCGCCGCGGTCACGGCCTTCACGGCCGCCATGCCGTTGCGCTCGATGCACGGGATCTGGACGAGGCCGCCGACCGGGTCGCAGGTCAGGCCGAGGTTGTGCTCCATGCCGATCTCCGCGGCGTTCTCGACCTGCTCGGGGCTGCCGCCGAGCACCTCGGCAAGGGCGCCTGCCGCCATCGAGCAGGCGGAGCCGACCTCGCCCTGGCAGCCGACCTCGGCGCCGGAGATCGAGGCGTTCTCCTTGAAGAGCATGCCGATCGCGCCGGCCGCGAGCAGGAAGCGGACCACGCCGTCCTCGTCCGCCCCGGGGATGAAGTTCATGTAGTAGTGCAGTACCGCCGGGATGATGCCCGCGGCGCCGTTCGTCGGGGCGGTCACGACGCGGCCTCCCGCGGCGTTCTCCTCGTTCACGGCCATCGCGTAGAGAGTGATCCACTCCATGGCGCGGGCCTGCGGGTCGCCCTCGGCGCGCAGCTGGCGGGCCGAGTTGGCCGCGCGGCGGCGGACCTTGAGGCCGCCCGGCAGGATGCCCTCGCGGGACATGCCGCGCGAGACGCAGGACTGCATGACGCCCCAGATGTCGAGCAGCCCCGAGCGGATCTCCTCCTCGGTGCGCCACGCCTTCTCGTTCTCCAGCATCAGCGCGGAGATGGAGAGGCCGGTCTCGTCGGCCAGGCGGAGCAGCTCGTCACCGGTGCGGAAGGGGTGCTTGAGGACCGTGTCGTCCGGCACGATCGGGTTCTCGCCCGCCACCGCGTCGTCGTCGACGACGAAGCCGCCGCCCACGGAGTAGTACGTCTTCTCCAGGACGATGCCGCCGTCATGGCCGTACGCGAAGATCGTCATGCCGTTGGCGTGGTACGGCAGGGCCTTGCGGCGGTGCAGGACCAGGTCCTCGTCGAAGTCGAAGTCGATCTCGTGCATGCCGAGGATGTTGATGCGGCCGGTGCTCTTGATCTGCTCGACGCGGTCGTCGGCGAACTCGACGTCGACCGAGCGCGGCGATTCGCCCTCCAGGCCGAGCAGGACCGCCTTCGGGGTGCCGTGGCCGTGGCCCGTCGCGCCGAGCGAGCCGTAGAGCTCGGCCCGTATGGCGGTGGTGTGGGCCATCAGGCCCTCGTTCTTGAGGCGGCTCGCGAAGATACGGGCGGCGCGCATGGGACCGACCGTGTGGGAGCTGGACGGGCCGATGCCGATCGAGAACAGGTCGAAGACCGAGAGGGCCACGAGAAACTCCAATGGTGGTTGGTAGACGCCGTTGTCTGCCGGGGTGGTGCAGAGAACTACGAAAGAGAACTGCGAGAACTGCGAAAGCGGGGCATGAGCCGGGGCACCGCACTCACTGTCCTCACTGTCCAGTGTGCGCGGTGCCCCGAAGAATCGTACGAAGTAAAGCGTACGAAACTGCTACAGGTTGGGGTACAGCGGGTGCTTCGCTGCCAAGGCCGAGACGCGGGCCTTGAGCGACTCCGCGTCGAAGCCCGGCTTCAGCGCCTCGGCGATGATGTCGGCGACCTCACGGAAGTCGTCCTCCTGGAAGCCACGGGTCGCGAGCGCGGGCGTACCGATCCGCAGGCCCGAGGTGACCATCGGGGGGCGCGGGTCGTTCGGGATCGCGTTGCGGTTGACCGTGATGCCGACCTCGTGGAGGCGGTCCTCGGCCTGCTGGCCGTCGAGCTCGGAGTTGCGCAGGTCCACCAGGACCAGGTGCACGTCCGTGCCGCCGGACAGGACGTCGACGCCGACGGCCTTCGCGTCGTCCTGCACCAGGCGCTCGGCCAGGATGCGGGCGCCGTCCAGGGTGCGCTGCTGGCGCTCCTTGAACTCCTCGGAGGCGGCGACCTTGAAGGAGACGGCCTTCGCGGCGATCACGTGCTCCAGGGGGCCGCCCTGGAAGCCGGGGAAGACCGCGGAGTTCAGCTTCTTGGCGAACTCCTTGCTGCGGGCCAGGATGATGCCGCCGCGCGGGCCGCCGAGCGTCTTGTGCGTGGTGGAGGTGACCACGTCCGCGAACGGCACCGGGTTGGGGTGCAGACCGGCGGCGACGAGCCCGGCGAAGTGCGCCATGTCGACCCACAGGTACGCGCCGACCTCGTCGGCGATCCGGCGGAACTCGGCGAAGTCCAGCTGACGCGGGTAGGCGGACCAGCCCGCGATGATCACCTTCGGGCTGCTCTCCTTGGCCAGGCGCTCGACCTCGGCCATGTCGACCAGACCGGCCTCGTCCACGTGGTACGGGACCACGTTGAACTGCTTGCCGGAGAAGTTCAGGCGCATGCCGTGGGTGAGGTGGCCGCCGTGCGCCAGGTCGAGGCCGAGGATCGTGTCGCCGGGCTTGGCGATCGCGAAGAGGGCGGCCTGGTTGGCGGAGGCGCCGGAGTGCGGCTGGACGTTCGCGTACTCGGCGCCGAACAGCTCCTTGACCCGGTCGATCGCGATCTGCTCGGCGACGTCGACGTGCTCGCAGCCGCCGTAGTAGCGGCGGCCGGGGTAGCCCTCGGCGTACTTGTTGGTGAGGACCGTGCCCTGGGCCTCCATGACGGCGACCGGAGCGAAGTTCTCCGAGGCGATCATTTCCAGGGTGGACTGCTGGCGGTGGAGCTCGGCGTCGACGGCGGCGGCGACGTCCGGGTCCAGCTCGTGAAGAGGGGTGTTGAGAAGCGACATCAGGTGGTCCCTAGGGGTCTTTAGGAGGCTTCAGCTGCCGGAAAACGCGGTGTACTCGTCGGCGGAGAGCAGGTCCCCCGGCTCCTCCGCGACGCGCACCTTGAACAGCCAGCCGCCCTCGAAGGGCGCGGAGTTCACCAGCGACGGGTCGTCCACGACGTCCTGGTTGGCCTCGACGACCTCGCCGCTCACCGGCGAGTACAGGTCGCTGACGGACTTCGTCGACTCGAGCTCGCCGCAGGTCTCGCCCGCGGTCACCGTGTCGCCGACCTCGGGGAGCTGGGCGAAGACGACGTCACCGAGGGCGTTGGCCGCGTGCTCGGTGATGCCGACGATCGCGACACCGTCCTCGGTGGCCGAGAGCCACTCGTGCTCCTTGCTGTAACGAAGCTGCTGGGGGTTGCTCATGACCTGAATTCTCCTGTACGCGGGGGAGTGCTGGTGAACGAGGCGGTTGTGCGGGGTGTCACTTCTGGCGCTTGTAGAACGGCAGCGCCACGACCTCGTACGGCTCGTGCGTGCCGCGGATGTCCACGCCGACGCCCTCGGTGCCGGGGGCCGCGTGCGCCGGGTCGACGTACGCGATGGCGATCGGCTTGCCCAGCGTCGGGGACGGGGCGCCGGAGGTGACCTCGCCGATGACCTTGCCGTCGGCGACCACGGGGAAGCCGGCGCGCGGGACGCGGCGGCCCTCGGCGATCAGGCCGACCAGCTTGCGCGGGGGAGCGGTCTCGGCGCGCTCGGCGGCGGCCGCGAGCGCGGCGCGCCCCACGAAGGTGTCGGACTGCGAGGTCTTCTCGAACTTCACGACCCGGCCGAGGCCCGCGTCGAAGGGCGTCAGCTCCGCGGTCAGCTCGTGCCCGTACAGCGGCATGCCCGCCTCCAGGCGGAGCGTGTCACGGCAGGACAGCCCGGCCGGCACCAGACCGACGGACTCGCCCGCCTCCATCAGCGCGCCCCACAGCTTCTCGGCGTCACCGGGCGCGACGAAGAGCTCGAAGCCGTCCTCGCCGGTGTAGCCCGTCCGGGCGATCAGCGCGGGCACGCCCGCGACCGTGCCCGGCAGACCCGCGTAGTACTTCAGGCCGTCCAGGTCCGCGTCCGTGACTGACTTCAGGATGCCGGGGGACTCGGGACCCTGGACGGCGAGCAGCGCGTACGCGTCGCGGTCGTCGCGGACCTCGGCGTCGAAGCCGTCGGCGCGCGCGGTGAGCGCGTCGAGCACGACCTGCGCGTTCGAGGCGTTCGCGACGACCATGTATTCCGGGGCCTCGGCGTCACCGAGCCGGTAGACGATCAGGTCGTCCAGGATCCCGCCGTCCTCGGCACAGATCATCGTGTAGCGGGCGCGGCCGACACCGATGGAGCCGATGTTGCCGACCAGCGCGAAGTTCAGGAGATCCACGGCCTGCGGTCCGGTGACCGTGATCTCGCCCATGTGGGAGAGGTCGAAGAGACCGGCCTTGGTGCGCACGGCGTTGTGCTCGTCGCGTTCGCTGGCGTAGCGGAGCGGCATGTCCCAGCCCGCGAAGTCGGTCATCGTCGCGCCGAGCGCCCGATGCACGGCATCGAGGGCTGTCAGACGGGGGGCGGTACTCATAAAGGGAACTCCCAGGGCATGACGGGCGAGGCGAGGTCGATCCTCCCCATCTGTCATCGGAACCTGAGAGGTTCACCACGACCCGTTCGTACGTCTCGTACAGGAGGTCATGACTTGCACCTTGGGTGGAGCCGCACAGGCGGCCCGCTTTTCAGATGTGCCTCGCCCGCGCGGTACGGGGCCTGAGAGATTCAAGGGAGGGACTTGCTCCTTCGGCGCCCCGGCGCGTCGTACGACGGCCACCGGGAACTCTCCCGCGCGGATTCAAACGGCCTGTATGGAGTTTGCGCGCACATCATTGCACGCGCCTCCGTAACAGGGCAGTGGCAGTCCAGTAATGCTGTTGTGCCGCATTACCTTCTCTTTACACTTGCCGGGGAAGCTGCGGGAAGCAGGTACGTGACCGCTATGGGGAGGCCGATCACGGTGCGCAGGACGAGCGTCTACGCGACCAACACGGGGGTGGCCCTGCCCAAACAGGCCGCCGCCCCCGCCAAAGAGGGCTACGGCTCCCTGTCCACGGCAGTCGTCCGCGACCTGCGGCAGCGGTCCGGCCACAGCCCGCACCGGCTGACGTTCGGCGAGGGCGACCTGATCGTCGTCTCCGGACTGCCGGGCAGCGGCAAGTCCACGCTGATGCGCAGGGCCGTCTCGGGCCCCCGCATCGACTCGCAGGACACCCGCGACCGCTGGGCCCTGCGCATGCCGGGCCTCCTGCCGTACGCGGTGTACCGCCCCCTGGTACGCCTCGCGCATTACGCGGGTCTGCGCAGGGCCCTGCGGTCCGGCGAAGGCGTCGTGGTGCACGACTGCGGCACGCAGGCCTGGGTGCGCCGCTGGCTGGCCCGCGAGGCCGCGCGGCGCGGCACGACCCTGCACCTGCTGCTGCTCGACGTGGAGCCGGACACCGCCAGGGAGGGTCAGCTCGCACGCGGTCGCGGCGTGTCGCGGTACGCCTTCGCACGGCACCGCAGGACGGTCGGCCGGCTCGTCGGCGCCGCCGAGCGGGGCGATCTGCCGCGCGGCTGCGGTTCGGCCGTGCTGCTCGACCGGACGGCGGCCGGGGTGCTGCGGGGGATCGGCTTCGGGGGCTGAGCCGCCCGCCACGTTAGGGTCGTGCCGCAGGCAGAGCGGGACCGATCAGGGGTTGAAGAGATGGACATTCCGGCGCAGGCGCACGCGCATCCGTACGGAGGATGGCCGGGCAACGAACTCGAAGAGGTGCTCGCGGCATCCCTGGGCACCCCGGGGGCCGGCACGGCGTCCGCGGGAGCCCGCATCGTCGAGGTCCTTGGCCGCAGCCACGTCTGGGTCCCGCTGCCGAACGGCGGGGCACCGGACAGCGGCACCCTGGACCTGCCCACGCTGGAGATCGACGGCCAGGCCTACGTCCCCGTCTTCAGCTCCGAGCAGCAGTTCCAGCAGGCCACCGGCGGCCGGATGGGCTGCACCGTGGCACCCGCCGTGGAGTTCGCGCGCGGCCTTCCCCCGCAGCTGGGCATCGCGGTCAATCCGGACGGCACGGTCGGCGTGCCGCTGCCGCCCCCGGCCGTCGCCGAGCTCTGCCGCGCCGGCCGCACCCCGCTCGACGGCCCCGCGAGCGGCGGGCGCGTACGTCTCTTCGAACCGGACTGGCAGCACGACCCGGTGGACTTCCTGTCCGCCGCCGCCCGCGAGTTCGAGGCCACCGGGATCGTCCTGAGCGCCCGCCGCTGCCTGGCGAGCGTCGAGGGCGACGCGCCCTCGCTGTTCATCGGGGTCGAACTGACCTCCTGGGAGGGCAACGCGCGCGAGCTGCCGATGGAGGCCGTGGGCCGGGCCCTCGGCCACGCCCCGGTGTCCTGGCCGGTGAACCTGGTGCTGCTCGACGTCGCCCAGGACCCGGTCGGTGACTGGATGCGCGAGCGCGTCCGGCCCTTCTTCGGCCGGACCCGGGGGCACGAGCACGGATATGTGTAAGGACATGTGCAGGTACGTGTGTGAGGGTGCCGTACGTCAAGTCGGTGTCAGGATCGCCGCTTAAGCTGGTTTCATAACCGGGGTCCACCCGGTCAGCGGGTGAGCGGGTCAGCGGGTCATCGCGAAGGGGCGGTTAAGGGTGAGTGCGTCGGGCACGGCTGCGGCCGGGCAGGTCGAGCACATGCTGCGCCAGGTGACGCCAGGGCGCTATGACGCCTACGAGGCGCTCCTGCGGGCGCTCGCCGCCGACCAGGTGTGGATGCTGCTCTGGCACGGCCAGGCCGGATCCCCCGACGCCCAGTACGGGAACATGGAGGTCGAGGGCCTCGGGTACGCGCCGTGCGTGACCTCCGCCCAGGAGCTCTCCGCCAGCGGCTGGAACCGCTCGTACGAAGTGGTCAGCGGGCTCGACATCTCCCGCACCCTCTACCCCGACCACTACGGCCTCTGGCTCAATCCGCACGCCCCCGGCGGCGGCGTCGGCATCCCCTGGCTCGACCTGCGGCGCATCGCGACGGGCCTCGACCTGCTGCCCGCGGGACCACTGCGGATCACCGAGCCGGCCATCGAGATCCCCCAGTTCTACGCCCTGCTCACGCAGAACGCGCACCGCACCCCCGCGGTCCGCTCGCTGCGCCGCGCCTGGGTGCAGCCCGCGCTCGGCGCCCCGTATCTGGCCATCGGTCTCGATGTGTACGACACCTCGCCGGGATCGGTCGACGGGGTGCGCACGATGATGCAGCAGTCGATCGCCGCCGTCCCCGACGGGCTGCCCGTGTCGACCGTCGCGATGTCGGACGGGTACGACCCGGTCGCCATGTGGCTGCACGCCAACGCACGACCGTTCTACGACCGCGAGGCCCAGCCGGCCCCGGCCCCCGCGGGTGGCTACGGCTACCCCGCGCAGTACTGAATCAGCACCGCGACCCTTACCGAATAGGCCCTGGGCCGGCCGCCGCGGCTCGTATACCTGCCCTGACCGTCACGATGTCCGTTCTGATGGTGGAGGGGCCCTATGGGCTCCCGTGGCGCATTGCGACCCAACTGCCCCGTGTTCGACCCTCGTTCACGTGCGTCCGGATAACGGAACACCTCGATCAGCATCACGGTTGCGCATCCATTCCCCGTCAAGTCTGGTAACAGATCGCGACGGCGATGAAGACTCCCGCACCAGGGGCGCTTCGCCCCTGTGTACGACGGACTGATCACGTCGCTACAGCGGCAAGTGCGGGCCGGTCACCACCGGTTGAGAGGGGTCCCTGCCACGATGACGGCACCATTGCATGACACACCTGCGGACGCGGACCCGACAGCGGACGTCGCTCCCGCAGCTGGTGCAGGGGTGAAGAAGGTCGAGGGGCGGTCCCTCAAGCAGATCGCCTGGAACCGCCTGAAGCGGGACAAGGTCGCCCTGGCCGGTGGCATCACCGTGATCCTCCTGGTCCTTGTCGCCGTCTTCGCGCCCCTGATCGTCTCCCTGCTGGGCCACCCGCCCAACGAGTTCCATCAGGACGAGCTGGAGGACCTGACGAACCTGCCCAAGGGCGCGTTCGGCGGCATGAGTTGGGACTTCCTCTTCGGAGTGGAGCCCAACAAGGGCCGCGACGTCTTCAGCCGGATCGTCTACGGCGCCCGGATCTCACTGCTCGTGGCGTTCCTCGCCGCCGTGGTGGCCGTGGTGCTCGGCACCTTCTTCGGCATCATCGCCGGCTACTTCGGTGGCTGGGTCGACGCGCTCATCAGCCGGGTCATGGACGTGCTGCTCGCCTTCCCGCAGCTGCTCTTCGTGATCTCCCTGGTCTCCGTCCTCCCCGACGACCTGCTCGGGCTCACCGGCAGCGGCGTCCGCATCGCGGTACTGATCCTGGTGATCGGCTTCTTCGGCTGGCCCTACGTCGGGCGCATCGTCCGCGGCCAGACCCTCTCGCTGCGCGAACGCGAGTACGTGGAGGCGGCCCGCAGCCTCGGCGGCGGTCAACGGCACATCCTCTTCCGTGAGTTGCTGCCGAACCTGGTCGCTCCGATCACCGTGTACGCGACCCTGATGATCCCCACCAACATCCTCACCGAAGCGGCGCTCAGCTTCCTCGGCGCAGGTGTACGGCCGCCGACGGCCTCCTGGGGCGGCATGCTCCGGGATGCCCTGGCGACGTACGAGCACGACCCGATGTTCATGGTCTTCCCCGGCCTGGCGATCTTCGTGACCGTGCTTGCCTTCAACCTCTTCGGTGACGGGCTGCGCGACGCCCTGGACCCCAAGGGAACTCGGTAAACAGCTCCAACTGGCTTGCCCCTGCCGCAGCGTCAGGTGGCTCTTCCCATGGTTCTTAAGGCAGTCAAAGCCAAGGACCGCGAATCTCGGAGGATGCGAGAAATGCCCACAGGTTCCTCTAAACGACGGTTGACCGCAGGCGCGGCCCTCGTCGTGGCGGCGCTGGTGACCACCACGGCGTGCGGCGGCGGCAGCGACGACGACGACAGCAAGGGTGCCGGCTACAACGCCGCCATCGGCAAGGTCGCGAACAAGTCGGCGAAGAAGGGCGGAACGCTCAAGTTCATCGCCAAGCAGGACCTGGACTCGGCCGACCCGCAGCGCGCGTACTACGGCATGACGTGGGACTTCATGCGGTACTACACCCGCACGCTGATCACGTACGACACCAAGCCGGGTGCCGCGTCCAACAAGCTCGTCCCCGACCTCGCCGAGTCCACGGCGAAGATCAGCGACGACGGCAAGACCTACACGTACAAGCTGCGTGACGGTTTGACCTGGGAAGACGGCTCGAAGATGTCCTCCAAGGACATCAAGTACGGCATCGAGCGCATCTGGGCGACCAAGGTCATCACCGGTGGTCCCGGCTACCTGAAGTCCACGCTTGACCCCAAGGGCGAGTACAAGGGCCCCTACGAGGACAAGTCGAAGGACAAGCTGGGCCTGAAGGCGATCGAGACGCCTGACGACAAGACCATCATCTTCAAGCTGCCCAAGAAGAACGGCGACTTCGAGCAGATGCTCGCGATGCCGTCGGGCACCCCGGTCAAGCAGTCCGAGGACACCGGCGCCAAGTACACCCAGCGCCCGTTCTCCTCCGGCCCGTACAAGTTCCAGAACTACAGCGCGGGCAAGAGCATCACGCTCGTCCGCAACAAGAACTGGAAGAAGTCGTCCGACCCGATCCGTCCCGCGCTGCCGGACAAGATCTCGGTCACCATCTCGGCGAACCTCGAAGAGAACGACAAGCGCCTGATGGAAGGCGACTACGACATCGACATGAATGGCACGGGCATGACCCAGTCGGGTCGTACCACCGCCATTCAGGACCACAAGGACAACGTCGACAACATGCAGACGGACTTCGTCCGTTACGTCGCCCTTGTGACCAAGACGAAGCCGTTCGACAACGAGGCCTGCCGCAAGGCCGTCTTCTACGCCACGGACTTCGCGAGCCTGCAGAAGACCCGTGGTGGCCCGGTCGCCGCCGGTGAGATCGCCACCAACGTCTTCCCGAAGTCGATCAAGGGTCACGACGACTACGACCCGTACGGGATCCTGAAGCGCAAGGGCAAGCCGGACGCCGCCAAGGCCAAGGAAGAGCTCAAGAACTGCGGCAAGCCGGGCGGCTTCTCGACCAAGATCTCGGCCCGCACCAACCAGCCGGGTGAGGTGGACGCCGCCACGGCGCTCCAGGAGCAGCTCAAGAAGGTCAACATCAACGCCGAGGTCGACCAGATCGACGGCGCCGACTCCTCCAGCATCACCGGCTCTCCCGCGGTGGTGAAGAAGCGCGGCATCGGCATGACGATGGCGGGCTGGGGTCCTGACTTCCCGACCGGCCAGGGTTACGCCCAGCCGCTGTTCGACAGCCGTTTCATCAACGAGAACGGCAACTACAACGAGTCGCAGATCGACGAGCCGAAGATCGACAAGTACTTCGACGACGCGATCGCCACGGTCGACCCCGAGAAGGCCGGCCAGATCTACACCGACCTCGCCCACGAGATCGTGGACAAGGCGTACTGGATGCCCTTCATCTACGAGAAGAACATCAGCTGGCGTTCCTCGCGGGCGACCAACGTCTACTCGTCCGCCGCGTACAGCGGTCGCTACGACTACATCTCGCTCGGTGTGAACGACGCGAAGTAGTAGCAGCACAACCAGCAGTCAGTAGTCGCCGCAAGGCCGTCCCACCGCCGAATCCCGCCAGTCCGAAGGGCAGGTGATGGCCCCGGGCGGTGGCCGGGACTCCTCACAAGGGGGTCCCGGCCACCGCCGGGCCGCGCACAGTGCTTGCTTATCTCATCCGGCGCCTGATCGCCGTTGTCGTCATGGTGCTGGTCGTACTGCTCGCGACCTTCACCGTCTTCTTCATGCTGCCCAAGTGGGCGGGACAGGACATCGCCGTCCTCTTCGCCGGTAAGTCGTCCGGAGCCGAGCAGCTCGCGGGCATCCGGATCAAACTGGGACTCGACGACCCTCTGCTCGTCCAGTTCTGGGACTTCGTCAAGGGCATCCCGATGGGGCGTGACTACGCCAACGGGGCCGACGTGACCCACTGCCCGGCCCCCTGCTTCGGATACTCCTTCCGTACCGAGGCGCCCGTCTGGGAGACCCTCAAGGACGCCCTGCCCGTCACCGCGGCGCTCGCCGCGGGCGCGTGCGTGCTGTGGCTGGTCGCCGGTGTCGCCACCGGTGTGCTCTCCGCCCTCAAGCGGGGCACCATCTGGGACCGTTCCGCGATGATCACCGCCCTCGCCGGCGTCTCCCTGCCGATCTTCTTCACCGGCATGATCGCGATGGGGCTCTTCGTCCACACCCTCGGCTGGGTGAAGATCGAGGACACCCTCACCACGGACGATCCGATCAACATCTGGTTCGAGACGCTGATCCTTCCGTGGATCGTGCTCGCGTTCCTCAACGCCGCCATGTATGCGCGACTGACCCGCGCCACCATGCTGGAAGTGCTCGGTGAGGACTACATCCGCACCGCGCGCGCCAAGGGGCTCGGCGAGGCCGTCGTCATCAGACGGCACGCGCTGCGCTCCGCCATGACGCCGATCCTCACGGTCTTCGGCCTCGACCTCGGTGTGCTCCTCGGCGGCGCCGTCCTCACCGAGTCCACGTTCAACCTGCCGGGGCTCGGCCTGGAGGCGGTCAAGGCCATCAGCAACAAGGACCTGCCGGTGATCCTCGGCGTCACCTTGTGCGCGTCGCTCGCGATCGCACTCGCCAACCTCGTCGTCGACCTTCTGTACGCCGTCATCGACCCGCGAGTGAGGCTGGGATGACCGAACTGCACAAGACCGGAGCGGCGGTCGGAGAACCCGTCGCCGATTCGGTCGCTCCCACCGCCTTCCTCGAGGTGCGCGACCTCAAGGTGCACTTCCCGACCGACGACGGCATCGTCAAGTCCGTCGACGGGCTCAGCTTCCAGCTGGAGAAGGGCAAGACCCTCGGCATCGTCGGCGAGTCCGGCTCCGGCAAGTCGGTCACCTCGCTGGGCATCCTCGGCCTGCACACCGCCGGGCAGTACGGCAGCCGCAAGGCCAAGCTGTCCGGCGAGATCTGGCTGAACGGCACGGAGCTGCTCAGTGCGGACCCGAACCAGGTGCGCAAGCTGCGTGGCCGCGACATGGCGATGATCTTCCAGGACCCGCTGTCCGCGCTGCACCCGTACTACTCCATCGGCACGCAGATCATGGAGGCGTACCGGGTCCACCACGACGTGGACAAGAAGGTCGCCCGCAAGCGTGCCGTCGAGATGCTCGACCGGGTGGGCATCCCCCAGCCGGACAAGCGGGTCGACAGCTACCCGCACGAGTTCTCGGGCGGCATGCGCCAGCGCGCGATGATCGCGATGGCCCTGGTGAACAACCCCGAACTGCTCATCGCGGACGAGCCGACGACCGCCCTCGACGTCACCGTCCAGGCGCAGATCCTCGACCTCATCCGGGACCTGCAGAAGGAGTTCGGCTCCGCGGTCATCATGATCACGCACGACCTGGGCGTGGTCGCCGAGATGGCGGACGAGCTGCTCGTGATGTACGGCGGGCGCTGCGTCGAGCGCGGCACCGCCGAGAAGGTCTTCTACGAGCCCCAGCACCCCTACACCTGGGGCCTGCTCGGCTCGATGCCGCGCATCGACCGCGAGCAGACCGACCGTCTCGTGCCGGTCAAGGGCTCCCCGCCCAGCCTGATCAACCTGCCTACGGGCTGCGCCTTCAACCCGCGCTGCCCCTACGCCGACATCCCCAAGGACCAGATCACCCGCCGTGAGCGCCCCGACCTGCGCGAGGTCGAGCCGGGGCACTTCACCGCCTGCCACATGTCGCAGGACGAGCGCACCCGGATCTGGACCGAAGAGATTGCGCCGAAGCTGTGAAAGACGACACGAAAGATCAGGCGAAGGGCCAGGAGATGACGATCCCGGCGCAGACGAAGGGCTCGGTCGAGCCGCTGCTCAAGGTCGACGGCCTGGTGAAGCACTTCCCCATCAAGAAGGGGCTGCTGCAGCGCCAGGTGGCGGCCGTGCAGGCCGTGGACGGCCTCTCCTTCGACGTGCGTCCGGGCGAGACGCTCGGCGTCGTGGGCGAGTCGGGCTGCGGCAAGTCGACGATGGGCCGTCTGATCACCCGTCTGCTCGAACCGACCGCGGGCCGCGTGGAGTTCGAGGGCGTGGACATCACGCACCTGAACACCGGCAAGATGCGGCCGCTGCGCCGTGACGTGCAGATGATCTTCCAGGACCCGTACTCGTCGCTGAACCCGCGGCACACCATCGGCACGATCGTCGGTGCGCCGTTCAAGCTGCAGGGCGTCAAGCCCGAGGGCGGTCTGCGCAAGACCGTGCAGGAGATGCTGGAGCGGGTGGGGCTCAGCCCCGAGCACTACAACCGCTACCCGCACGAGTTCTCCGGCGGTCAGCGCCAGCGCATCGGCATCGCGCGTGCGCTCGCCCTGCGGCCCAAGCTGGTCGTGGCCGACGAGCCCGTCTCCGCCCTGGACGTCTCCATCCAGGCACAGGTGGTCAACCTCCTGGACGACCTGCAGGACGAGCTCGGTCTCACGTACGTGATCATCGCGCACGACCTCTCGGTCATCCGGCACGTCTCGGACCGCATCGCGGTGATGTACCTGGGCAAGATCGTGGAGCTGGCGGACCGCCAGGACCTCTACTCCACGCCGATGCACCCGTACACCAAGGCGCTGCTCTCCGCGGTACCCGTGCCCGACCCCAAGCGGCGTGGCGTCAAGAGCGAGCGCATCCTGCTGCGCGGTGACGTCCCCTCGCCGATCGACCCGCCCACCGGCTGCCGTTTCCACACGCGCTGCTGGAAGGCGACGGAGATCTGCGCGAAGACCGAGCCGCCGCTGATCCCCCTCGCCTCCGGGCACCAGGTGGCGTGCCACCACCCGGAGAACGCCGAGGACCAGCAGCCGGGCGACACCAAGCTGCTGCAGGTCGCCAAGGAGGCGATCGACGTGGTGTCGGTGGTGAGCAAGGCGGAGGAGACGGCCGAGGAGGCCGCGGCTCCGAAGAAGACCGTCGCGAAGACCGCTCCTGAAGCGAAGATCGCACCTGAAGTGAAGACCGCTCCTGAAGCGGAAGGCAAGGGTCAGGCGTCAACTGACCAGTAGCACCTGATGACTTGGTAAAAATCAGGCACCAAGTCATGTACACGCCCATACGGGAGAGTGCAGAGTCTGCGTGTCCGTTTCATCGGAACACGCGCTAAGGGATGACTCATGGCACTCTCCCGTTCGGCACGTCTGGGGGCGCTGGCCACCGCCGCCGCCTCCTTCTGCTTGATAGCCGCCGCACCCGCGCCCCACCCGGGCTCCGACGGTGTCGGCGACACGTACTTCCCGCAGCTCGGCAACGGCGGGTTCGACGTCAGCCACTACGGCCTCGACGTGGCGTACAACCCCGACACCGACCGCCTCGACGGCCGCACCACGATCACCGCACGCGCCACCCAGAACCTGTCCTCGTTCGACCTCGACCTCCAGAAGCTGGAGGTGACGAGAATCGAGGTGAACGGCAGACGCGCGAAGTTCACCCGCGACGGCGACGAGATCCGCATCAGCCCGCGCGACCACCTGGGCAAGAACAAGAAGTTCACCGTGACCGTCACCTACGGCGGTGTGCCCGAGCCGCTGAGCGGCCCCATCGTCTTCGGCTCCGACTACGGCTGGATGAAGACCACCGACGGCGTCTTCGTCGCCTGCGAGCCCAACGCGGCCTCGACCTGGTTCCCGTCCAGCGACCACCCGTCGGACAAGGCCGCGTTCGACATCCGCATCAAGGCCCCCAAGGGGCTGACCGGCGTCTCCAACGGCCGGCTCGTCGACACGTACAGCAAGGGCGGACAGACCGTCGCCCACTGGCGCGAGACCAAGCCCATGGCGACCTATCTCGCGACCGCCACCATCGGCAAGTTCGACGTGAAGCAGGGCAAGACCCCTGCGGGCACCCCGATCTACGTCGCCATCGACCCCGTACTGGAGAACAGCAACAACGTCGACGTGTACGGCGTCACCGCCGAGGTCACCGACTACTGGTCGAAGATCTTCGGGCCCTATCCCTTCGAGGAGACCGGCGCGATCGTCGACGACATGCCGCAGGCGGGCTTCTCCCTGGAGACCCAGACCAAGCCGGTCTACTCCGCGATCCGCAGCGAGTCGACCATCGCCCACGAGCTGGCCCACCAGTGGTTCGGCGACTCGATCTCGGTCGAGAAGTGGAAGCACATCTGGCTCAACGAGGGCTTCGCGACCTACTCCCAGTGGCTGTGGAGCGAGCACAAGGGCACCCAGTCCGCCCACGACGCCTTCCTCGCCGGCTACAACTCACGCCCCGCCGACTCCGCCTTCTGGCAGACCGTCGTCGGTGACCCGCAGCGCGACACGATGTTCGCCTCCGCCGTCTACCAGCGTGGCGCGATGACGCTCCAGGTCCTGCGCGAGCGCATCGGCGACAAGGCGTTCTTCAAGCTGCTTCCGGCCTGGAGCGCGCAGAACCGCTACGGGAACGTCACGACCGACGACTTCATCCGCCTCGCCGAGAAGATCTCGGGCAAGCAGCTCGACTCGCTCTTCCAGACGTGGCTGTTCACGAAGGGCAAGCCCGCCCTGTAGCGGCCCCTTGCCGGGCCCGCCGCGGCGGGCAGGTAAGAATGTCGCGTGATCCAGGATCTCTTCAGTCCCTCCGTCCAGCACGCGCTCGACATCGTCGGGATCTTCGTGTTCGCGATCTCCGGCGCGCTGCTCGCCGTACGCAAGAACTTCGACGTCTTCGGCATCGCCGTGCTCGCCGAGGTCACCGCGCTGGGCGGAGGGCTCATCCGGGACGTGGTCATCGGGGCGGTGCCGCCCGCCGCCTTCGTCGACCTGGGCTACTTCATCACGCCGCTGTTCGCCGCGCTCCTGGTGTTCTTCCTGCACCCCGAGGTGGAGCGCACCCAGCTCGCGGTGAACGTCTTCGACGCGGCGGGCCTCGGCCTCTTCTGCGTCACCGGCACGACCAAGGCGTACGACTACGGCCTCGGCCTCACCGCGTCGGCGGCCCTGGGGCTCGCCACGGCGGTGGGCGGCGGTGTGCTGCGCGACATCATCGCCAATGAGGTGCCGTCGCTGGTGCGCTGGGACCGGGACCTGTACGCGGTGCCCGCAATCGTCGGCTCCGCGATGGTCGCGCTCTGCATCAAGTACGACATGGTGAACGCCTTCACCAGCGGCCTCGCCGTGATCGCGACCTTCGTCCTGCGGCTGCTCGCGCTGCACTACCACTGGCGTGCACCGCGGGCCTGGCACCGGCGGTCGACGGCGGTGGAGGTGGAGGACGCCGCCTGACGCGGACCGGTCCGGAAGAAAAAGCTACCGCTCAGTAATTTCTTGTTGTACGTTGCCGGTATGGCAGAGGCAGCATCCATCCCGGCAGCGGTGCCCGCGAGCATCGGCGACAGCGAGTTCGACCGCGACACCGCGGTCACCCGACGGGAGCCCGGTGTCTACGACATCGAGCTCTCCGCCGGCTGGACGATCATCAACGCCGTCAACGGCGGCTATCTCCTCGCGGTCCTCGGCCGTGCGCTGGCCGACGCCCTGCCGCACGCGGACCCCTTCACGGTCTCCGCGCACTACCTCACGGCGTCCCAGCCCGGGCCCGCCGTGATCCGCACGGACACCGCACGCGCCGGGCGGACCCTGTCGACCGGGCAGGCCTCGCTCTTCCAGTACGACGAGGAGGGGCGCGAGGTCGAGCGGATCCGTGTGCTCGCCTCCTACGGAGATCTGGCGGGGCTCCCCGACGACGTCCGTACGACGGCCAAGCCGCCCGCGCTGCCGCCGATCGAGCAGTGCTTCGGGCCGCAGGACGCGCCGGACCACCGGCCGGTGCCCGGCAGTTCGGCGATCAGTGACCGGCTCTTCCTGAAGCTGGACCCGTCCACCCTGGGGTGGGCCCTCGGCCAGCCCTCCGGCAAGGGCGAGATGCGCGCCTGGTTCGGCCTCGCGGACGGGCGTGACGCCGATCCGCTGTCGCTGCTGCTCGCGGTGGACGCGTTGCCGCCGACGGCCTTCGAGATCGGGCTCTCCGGGTGGGTGCCGACGGTGGAGCTGACGGTGCACGTCCGCGCGAAGCCCGCGCCCGGCCCTCTCCGGGTCGCCATCACCACCCGCAACCTCGCCGGCGGCTTCCTGGAGGAGGACGCGGAGGTCTGGGACAGCGCGGACCGCCTGGTCGCCCAGTCCCGCCAACTGGCCCGCGTCCGCCTCTCCTGAACGCCGGCTGCCGCCTTCCTTCACGTCCGCTGCCGCCTTCCCCGAACCGCCGCTGCCCTGTTCTGAACCGCCGCTGCGCGGCGGATCTCTCCCACCCACCCACCCGATCACCCTGCAGCACACGGGCGACGAGCAATACCCCACAGCCAGGGGCCTGTCCGCCGGGTCGGCGACGGACAGGCCCCTACCCCCCCCGGGAGCCGCGACCGCACCGCCTGACCGGCACTGCCCGCCTCGGATGGTGGCTGCGCCCCCGAGGGGAGTGCCGGGCCTGGGTAGTCGCCATGATGCCGAGATGGCTGTCCCTGAGCCGCGGCCGTGCCGCCCGGCTGGCACCCGCCCGCCTCGGATGGTGGCTGCGCCCCCGAGGGGAGTGTCGGGCCTGGGTAGTCGCCATGATGCCGAGATGGCTGTCCCTGAGCCGCGGCCGTGCCGCCCGGCTTGGGCAGTGATCGTCCCGTCGCCTGGGCCCTGCCCACGCCCGGCCAGTGCCCGCCGCCTTGCCCTCGCCGTCCCCGCTCGGCCGGCGCCCCCGCCGTCGCCCCGATGCCTACGCCGTCGCCATGACCCCCACGTAGGACACCCCCGCCACCACCACCCACGCGCACAGCCCCAGTGCCGCCACCCGGCCCCCCGTCCGGGTCAGTGACCGTAGGTCCACCGCTGCGCCCAGGCCGAACAGGGCTGCCGCCAGGAGCAGTTCCTGGGCGTGGGCCGCCGCGGTGAGGGCGGATTCTGGTATCCAGCCCGTGCTTCGTGCCGCGACCATCCCGATGAAGCCCGCCACGAACAGCGGCAGTACCGGCGGGCGGCGCTTTCCCGTTCCGCGGGTCGCTGAGCGTGCCCGTACGGAGAGTCCCACCGCCGCCACCAGCGGCGCGAGCACCGCCACCCGCATCAGCTTCACCAGGACCGCGTCCCCCAGGGCCCCCGCCCCGGCGGTCTGCGCGGTGGCCACCACCTGGCCCACGTCATGGACACTCGCACCCGCCCACCGGCCGAACTCCGCGTCAGTCAGCCCCAACGGCCCCTGCAGCAGCGGCAGTACAGCGATGGCCAGCGTTCCGCACAGCGTTACGAGCGCCACCGAGACCGCCGCGTCCCCTTCCTCGCTCTCGGTCACCTCGCTGACCGCGCCGATCGCGGACGCACCGCATATCGAGTACCCGGTGGCGATCAGAAGCGGCTGATCGCCGGGCAGCCCCATCCGGCGGCCGAGCCACCACGTCCCGAAGAACGTCGCCGCGACCACCCCGAGCACCATCGCCACGGTCGCCAAGCCGAGGCCGAGGACGTCGTCCAGGCTCAGCTTCAGGCCGAGCAGGACGATGCCGGTCCGCATCAGCCGCTTCCCGGCGAGCGAGAGCCCCGCCTTGCCCCGGCCTCGTACGACAGCGCGTACGCCCGGCACGTGCGCCGCCGCGAGCCCGAGCACCACGGCCGCCGTCAGCATCGGCACGGCGGGGACCAGGGCGTGGACCGTCCAGGCCACCACGACACCGAGCGCGGCGAGGGCGAGGCCCGGCAGCGGGCGGGGGCCGGGAGGCAGCACGGGGGCGGTCTGCTGGCGCTGCCCCAGGAGCGCCATCAGCGGTCGGCCGGCAGGTCGTACACCCGGCGCACGCTGGTGCCCAGGCGGGAGATGTCCGCGCCGTACACGTGGAGCGAGATGGCACGCTCCGTACCGGTGTTCCAGACCCGGTGGATGTCGCCGGGCGGCGCGAAAGCGGCCACCGTGCCCTGCTCGTTGACCAGGTCCTCGGTGGCGACGAGCCGCGCGGGGGAGCCGGACGCCGCCGGTATCAGCCGGTAGCGCCGCTCGTGCTCCGCGCCCTCGTGGACGCCGGAGACGCACCAGGAGACGTGGTCGTGGACCGGCGTGCGCTGGCCCGGCAGCCAGACGACGGCGATCACGGAGAAGCTGCCGTCGTGCTCCGCGTGCAGCAGATGCTGCCGGTAGTGCTCCGGGTCGCCCGCACGCTGCTCGGCGGTGAGCAGATCGGCCGCGCCCAGATGCGGCGCGAGCCTCTCGCCGACCAGGTACGCCGTCAGGTCCGGCGGAAGCCCCCGCCCGACGGCCTCGCGCACGCCGGAGACGAGGACATCCAGGCGCCCGGTGGTGCGGGCGGCGCGGAACGCGGTGGTGGAGGTGCTCATAAAGGCAGCGTCCTGCCGCCCTTCCATCACGTCCAACGACAGTTTCTAAGCGTCTCCCCAACTTCTGCTTATGGATGGGAGGCCGGGGCGGCTCAGCAGCCCACGCGGTTCGCCGCTACCGCCTTCAGTTCGTCCAGCACCAGCGCCGTCGCGGGAATCCGCAGATGCTCCCGGAGCGCGTACGCGGAGACCTGCCGGCGTGACGCCGGGTCGAGGGCCCGGCCCGTCACCTCCCGGTGGCGCAGGAAGTTGAGGACGAGCCCCGGCATCATCGCGATGCCGAGCCCCTCGGCGACCAGGCTCTGGATGACGAGGTTGTCGTCGGTGGTGAACGCGATGTCGGGCGCGAAGCCTTGCTCGGCGCATTCGTGCAGGAAGTTGGCGCGGCAGCGCAGGCAGCCCGCGATCCAGCGCTCGCCGGCGAGGTCGACGAGCCGGACGGAACGGCGCCGGGCCAGCGGATGCCGGGACGGCATGAGGACCGTCAGCTGGTCCTCCATCAGCGGGATCTCCACCACCTCGTCCGGCACGTCCTCGTGCAGGCCGGGGTAGTGGAAGGCCAGGGTGACGTCGCAGTCGCCGTCCACCAGACGCTGGAGCGACTCGGGAGGTTCGTTCTCCTGGAGCTCGACGCGTACGCCGGGATGGCTCTTCGCGAGCCGTGACAGGGCCTCGGGGATGAGGGTGGCGTTGGCGCTTGGGAAGGCGCAGATGCGGACGCGGCCGGTGCGCAGGCCCGTGATGGCGTTCATCTGCTGCTGGGCGGCGTCGATGTTGCCGAGGATGATCCCCGCGTGCCGGGACAGCGCCTCGCCCGCCTCCGTCAGCCGCATCCTGCGGCCGACGCGCGTGAACAGGACCGTGCCGACGGACCGTTCGAGCGCCTTCATCTGCTGGGTGATCGCGGGCTGCGTATAGCCGAGCGAGCGGGCGGCGGCGGAGTAGGAGCCGGTCCGGACCACTTCATGGAATGACCTGATGTGCCGGGAATCGAACACGCCTGAATCATAAGCATGATCCGGAGAGGGCCGACAGGCCATCCTTGGCTGCGTGAAATCCGACCGGCTGCTCTCGATCCTGCTGCTGCTCCAGACCCGTGGGCAGGTCCCCGCCCATGAACTGGCCGACCGCCTCGAAGTCTCGGTGCGCACCATCTACCGCGACGTCGAGGCGCTCTCCGCCTCCGGCGTCCCGGTGTACGCCGAGCGCGGGCGGCACGGCGGCATCGCGCTCCTGCCCGGTTTCCGTACGGACGTCACGGGGCTCACCGCGGACGAGTCGCGGGCGCTGTTCATCCTGGCCGCGCAGGGCGCGCACGCCGCGCTCGGGCTCGACGAGGCGATCGGCTCCGCGCTGCGCAAGGTCATGGCGGCGCTGCCCGCACCGCACCGCCCGGCAGCCGAGCTGACGAGCCGCCGCATCCTCGTCGACTCGGCGCGCTGGATGCCGGGGCCCCGCGGATCGGATCCGGTCACCGGCGATCTCGACGTACTGCAGGACGCCGTCTTCTCCGACCGGCGGCTGCGCCTGCGCTACCGGCACAGCGGCGACGCGGAGCCGCGCACGTACACCGTGGACCCCTACGGCCTCGTCTCCAAGGCGGGTGTCTGGTACCTGGTCGCCGACCGGCGCGGCGCCCCGCAGCTCTTCCGCGCCGACCGCGTACGGGCGGCGACCCTCACGGACCAGCCGGTGCGGCGCAGGCCCGGCGTCGAACTCGCCGACGTATGGGGCGTGCTGAAGCGGCAGGTCGAGGACCGTCCGGTCGGCGTCGACGTGACGGCGCGGGTGGCGCGGGACCGCTTCGCGCAGTTCCTGCGTCTCAAGGGCCACTTCGTCAGCGCCCCTCCCGAGGACGACGGGACGAGCGAGTGGATCACCGTCCGGCTCGGGTTCGGCGTCATCGGCGACGCCCGCACGCTGCTCCCGTTCGCCGCGAGCGTGGAGGTGCTCTCGCCGCCCGAGGTGCGCGCCGAGCTGGCGGACGCCGCCGCCGCCGTCAGCGAGCTGTACGCAGGAAGCGGCTCAGCTCGCCGGTGAGCTCGGCCGGGGCGTCCTCCTGTACGAGATGTCCCGCACCCTCGATCAGGCGCAGCTCGGCTCCGGGGATCAGCTTGGCGAGCTCGTGGCCGCGCTCCACCGGGATCCAGGTGTCCTGCGTACCCCAGCAGATGAGGACGGGCAGCGCCAACTCCGCATACCGTCCCTGGACTTCATCGGTGAACCGCTGGTCGTTCTGCTCGATCTGCCGGTAGAACGCGGGCCTGCCCTCCTGGGTGCACCAGGGCTGGACCAGGCGGTCGAGCACCGCCGGGTGCAGGCCGCGGTGGCTCGCCGAGGCGACGTACTCGCGCACGAGTGCCTCGTGCAGGGCGGGCGGCAGTTGGCCGAAGACGTCGGCGTTCGCGCCGAGCAGGCGGTAGGTGGGGGAGCCCCAGGGTGCGAGCGCCACCGGGTCGACGACCGCGAGACGTTCGTAGCGGGCGCCGTGCAGGAGGTGGGCGCGCAGGGCGACGCAGCCGCCGAAGTCGTGGGCCACCACGGCCGGTTCGGCCAGGCCCCAGTGCGCGAGGAGCTCCGTGAGGACGCGGGCCTGTGCGGCCAGGGTCACGTCCTGCCCGGACCGCATCTCCGAGGTGCCGTAGCCGGGCAGGTCCCACACGTACACGCGGTGCTCGCGGGAGAGCGCGCGGGCCACGCCCCGCCAGACGTACGAGGAGAAGGGGGTGCCGTGGACCAGGACGACGGGCGGTGCGTCCGCGGCGCCGAGGGCGGTCCAGCGGACGGCTCCGGTCGGGCCCGCGAAGGTCTGGTCGAGTGTCCAGTCGCCGTCGATCGTCATGACCGTAAGGCTAGTAGCTCCTTACGCGAGAGTCGAGGGGTGCGGTCGGGCGAGGGCGGCCGGAAGGGCCTGTGCCGTCTCTCGGGTCACTGCCGGGTCACTTCTCGTCCAGCCAGTGGTGCCGCCCGAGCGACACCAGGCGCAGCTGCCTGCGTGCGCTGGCCGCCACTCGTTCCTGGGCGTCGGGTGCCGCCTCCAGGAGTGCGGACGCGGTCATCACCATGTGGTCGACGTACATCCTGGCCAGCATCAGGAGGTCGTCCGGGTCCCAGCCCGCCGACTCGGGCTCCTGGGCGAACTGGTCCTTCACCTCCTCGGCGAACAGGGTGAGTTGATCGCCTATCGCGGACCGCACGGCCTGTACGCCGCCGTGCTGCTCGCGGGCGATGAAGCGGACGTGGGCGGGGTGCGTGCGCACATAGGCGACGATCAACTCGACCGTGGCCGCGATGCGTTCCTCGCCGTCACCGTCGCCGGTCGCCGCGAGGAGGGCGACGAGCGTGGTGTGCAGGCTGCCGAGCGCTTCCTCGACCAGGGCCACACCCAGGTCGCCCATGTCGCGGAAGTGCCGGTAGAAGGCGGTGGGGGCCACGCCCACGGCACGGGTGACCTCGCGCAGGCCCAGGCTGCTCAGGCTCTGCTCCGCGAGCAGCTGGAGCGCCGCGTCGAGGAGTGCCTGCCGGGTTTTCTGCTTCTGGGCCTGCCGGATGCCGAGAGTGTGACTCATGCCATGCAGTTAACAACTGTTCTCCGGGATTGGGAAGCTGGAGACGCGGTACGCTCTAGATCAGTGAACAGTTGTTACCACAAGCGTTCACCCAAAGCTCCGGTCGACCCTCGCGTCGACCGTCACAAGATCAGCCGACCCTCACAAGAGAGGTGCCCCATGCTGTTTCTCGTAGCCGCCCTCCTGCTGCTCGGCGTCGCCCTGGGCGCCGTGGCCCACGCGCCCCTCTCCGTCTCCCTCGTCGCCGCCGCCGTCATCGGCGTCTGGCTGATGGTGTTCGCGGTCCGCGAGCGGCACACGCGCCACCACTCCTGAGCGCGTCACGCCCGATGGGCGCTTGATCCGCACTTCATTCGCACCTGATCCGTACGGCCCCTGAAAGGAGTCGCACCATGGGACTCACCACCACCGCTCCCCGGTCCAAGGCCACCACCACCTCGGCCGCCCCCGTCCCCACCGGCCGGCGTGACACCGACGGCATGGCCGTCGCGTCGTTCGTCCTCGGCCTGCTCGGGCTGCTCGTCCTGAACCTCTTCCTCGGTCCGATCGCGATCGTCCTCGCGAGCATCGCGCTCCTGCGCGGGACCTCCCGGAAGGGCCGCGCGATGCTCGGACTCGGGCTCGGTGTGGCCGATCTCGTCGTCCTCGGAGTGCTGATGTCCATGGACAACACCGTGTCGTGGGGTCTCGCCGGCTGACACCGCTTGGACGCGGGGCCCCGCGAGGCTCGTAGAATCGTGCCCACCATGGCCTACCTCGACCACGCAGCGACCACTCCGATGCTCCCGGAGGCGATCGCGGCGATGACCGCCCAGCTCGCCGTCACCGGCAACGCGTCCTCCTTGCACGCCGCGGGGCGCCGGGCGCGACGCACCGTCGAGGAGGCCCGCGAGACGCTCGCCGAGTCGCTCGGCGCGCGCCCCAGCGAGACCGTCTTCACCGCGGGCGGCACGGAGGCCGACAACCTCGCCGTGAAGGGCCTGTACTGGGCGAGACGCGACGCCGACCCCGCGCGGACCCGGGTGCTCGCGAGCCCCGTCGAGCACCACGCCGTCCTCGACGCCGTGCACTGGCTCGGCGAGCACGAAGGCGCCACCGTCGAGTACCTCCCCGTCGACGCCTACGGCCGCGTGCACCCCGAAGTGCTGCGCGAGGCGATCGCGCGCAACCCCGACGACGTGGCCCTCGCCACCGTCATGTGGGCCAACAACGAGATCGGCACCCTCCAGCCGATCCGTGAACTCGCCGACGTGGCGGGGGAGTTCGACATCCCGCTGCATGCCGACGCGGTGCAGGCCTTCGGCCAGGTGCCCGTCGACTTCGGTGCGTCCGGGCTCGCCGCGATGACCGTCTCCGGACACAAGATCGGCGGTCCGTACGGCATCGGGGCGCTGCTCCTGGGCCGTGAGTACAGCCCCGTGCCCGTCCTGCACGGCGGCGGGCAGGAGCGGCATGTGCGCTCCGGGACGCTCGACGTGCCCGCGATCGCCGCGTTCGCCGTGGCCGGGAAGCACGCCGCCTCGCAGCGCGAGTGGTTCGCCCGCGAGATCGGGGCGCTGCGGGACGAGCTGGTCGCCGCCGTGCGCGCGGAGGTCCCCGCCGCGATCCTGGGGGGAGACCCGGTCGGCCGGCTGCCCGCGAACGCGCACTTCACCTTTCCCGGCTGCGAGGGGGACTCCCTTCTCCTGCTGCTCGACGCGCAGGGCATCGAGTGCTCCACCGGCTCGGCGTGCACGGCGGGCGTGGCCCAGCCCAGTCACGTCCTGCTCGCCACCGGCACCGACCCCGACCTGGCGCGCGGCACGCTCCGCTTCTCCCTCGGACACACCTCGACGAAGGCGGACGTGACCGCCGTGGCCCAGGCGATCGGCCCGGCGGTGGAACGGGCGCGGACGGCGGGCCTTAGCTGAGACAGGGCCCCCGCGGCGACAACTCGGTCCTGGTTCGGGCCGGTATGTGACGAGAGTGACTCCGGACTGGTCTGCTCCCGCCCGGAGTTGATGCCGGTTTCGGCCGCTATCGGGCGGACAGGCACAGGAGCGGGCTACGAGGTCCATAGTCCGCCGATCTATGCTTGCCGCTCGCGACTCCGCTCCGCGCGTTCGGGGCTGCACGACAACCCCCTCATGGAGTTCACATTGAAGGCGAACCTCCGCTCTCGCATAGCCGCGCGGCTCGGGCGCATCTACCTCTCCAGGATCCAGAAGAACGGGATCAGCGCCTCCGCGATCTCGCGCCTTCCCGAGCCCCTGCTCGCGCCGATGCGCCGCGACGGGCTCGACCCGGTCGCCCGGCTCACCGAGCACCAGGCGGAGCAGCCGATCTCCAAGGTGCCGCTGCCGTTCGGCATGGACGCCTGGGTGGTCACCGGGTACGACGAGGTGAAGGCCGTCCTCGGCGCCACCGACGGCTTCAGCAACGACTTCACGAACCTCGCGGGCAACGCCGGTGTCGTCGACGACCACCACCCCGGCGGCCTCGGCTTCAGCGACCCCCCGGTCCACACGCATCTGCGCCGCATCCTCACGCCCGAGTTCACGATGCGCAGGCTGCGCCGCCTCACGCCCCGCATCGAGGCCATCGTCGAGGAGCGGCTCGACGCCATGGAGGCCGCCGAAGGGCCCGTCGACCTCGTCCAGGCCTTCGCGCTGCCGATCCCCTCGCTGACGATCTGCGAACTGCTCGGCGTGCCCTACGAGGACCGCCACGACTTCCAGCAGCTGGCCATGGAGCGCTTCGACCTCTTCGCCGGGGCGACCGCTCCCTTCGGGGCGATATCCGCCTCGCTCTCCTACTTCCGGGACGTCGTCAAGAAGCAGCGCGAGAACCCGGGCGACGGACTGCTCGGCATGATCGTGAAGGAGCACGGAGACACCGTCGACGACGAGGAGCTCGCCGGTCTCGCCGACGGCATCCTCACCGGCGGCTTCGAGACGACCGCGAGCATGGTGGCCCTCGGCTCCCTGCTGCTCCTGCGGGACCCGGAGACCGCGGCGCGGCTGCGCGAGGACGACGCGGCGGCCGCCCCCTTCGTCGAGGAGGCGCTGCGCTACCTCACCGTCGTGCAGGTGGCCTTCCCGCGCTTCGCCCGCGAGGACATCGAGATAGCCGGGGTGCGCATACCCAAGGGCGACCTGGTCCTGTGCTCCCTGAGCGGCGGCAACCGCGACGCGAAGTACACCCCTGACGGCGGCGGCTTCGACCCGCACCGCAAGGCCTCGGGCCACCTCGCATTCGGCTACGGCATCCACCGCTGCATCGGCGCCGAGCTGGCCCGCATGGAGCTGCGCGCCGCCTACCCCGCCCTGGTCAAGCGCTTCCCCGAGATGCGGCTCGCGGTCGGCTCCGACGAGCTCGCCTTCCGCAAGCTGTCCATCGTCTACGGGGTGGAGTCACTGCCCGTGCACCTGCGCTAGCCGCAGGTCACGCGAGGGCGGTGCGGGCCTTCTCGACGAGCTTCATGTACCGGTCCCAGTCCCAGTGCGGGCCCGGATCGGTGTGGTCCGTGCCGGGCACCTCCACGTGCCCGATGATGTGCTCGCGGTCCACCGGGATGTCGTACCGCTTGCAGATCCCGGCGGTGAGCCGCGCCGACGACGCGTACATGGCGTCGGTGAACGAGGACTTCTTGTCGACGAAGCCCTCGTGCTCGATGCCGATGCTCCGTTCGTTGTAGCTCTTGTTCCCCGCGTGGAACGCCACGTCCAGCTCGCGGATCATCTGGGCCACGTGACCGTCCTTGCGCACCACGTAATGGGCCGCCGCACCGTGCGCGGGGTCCTTGAAGACCCTCAGCGCCGTCGCGTACCCGCCCTGCACGACGTGGATGACGACCATGTCTATGTCGTAGTCGTCGGGCCGGTCCGCCCGTCGCCAGTTGTAGTCGGACGCCGCGATCCACTGCGCGCCCCGGGCGTCGACCTCGCCCTCCTTGCGCTTCTTGACGACGCCGGGAAGGCGCCACCACAGGCGGCTCAGCTTGTCCGACGCGAGCGCGGCCGTGCCGACGGCCGCCGCGGCGCCACCGATAAGGAGCGTCCGCCGGTTCACGCCACGGCGCCCCTGCTCGCGCTCCGCCGTCGAGTCCTGTTCTTCCCCCATGTGATCGTCAACGCTTACTCACGGGCGGCTGGTTCCCGCGGGCCCGTACCCTGTTAGAGCTATGACTGAGAACCGGACCCCGCAGCGCCCCCGCCCCCTTCGCGTACTCGCCGCCATGTCGGGCGGCGTGGACTCCGCCGTCGCCGCCGCGCGAGCCGCCGAAGCAGGCCACGACGTCACCGGAGTGCACCTGGCACTCTCGGCGAACCCGCAATCGTTCCGCACGGGCGCGCGAGGCTGTTGCACCATCGAGGACTCCCGCGACGCCCGCCGCGCCGCGGACGTCATCGGCATCCCGTTCTACGTGTGGGACCTGGCCGAGCGGTTCCGCGAGGACGTCGTCGAGGACTTCATCGCCGAGTACGAGGCGGGGCGCACCCCCAACCCGTGCCTGCGCTGCAACGAGAAGATCAAGTTCGCCGCGCTCCTGGACAAGGCCCTCGCGCTCGGCTTCGACGCGGTCGTCACCGGTCACTACGCCACGGTGGTCGTGAACGACGACGGCACGCGCGAGCTGCACCGCGCCTCGGACATGGCCAAGGACCAGAGCTACGTCCTCGGGGTCCTGGACGACCGTCAGCTCGCCCACGCCATGTTCCCCCTCGGTGACACGCTCACCACCAAGGAGGAGATCCGCGCGGAGGCCGAGGAGCGAGGCCTGGCCGTCGCCAAGAAGCCCGACAGCCACGACATCTGCTTCATCGCCGACGGCGACACCCAGGGCTTCCTCGCGGACCGCCTCGGCAAGGCGGAGGGCGACATCGTCGACGCCGACGGCAACAAGCTGGGCACCCACGAGGGCGCCTTCGGCTACACCATCGGCCAGCGCAAGGGCCTGCGGATCGGTACCCCGGCCCCCGACGGCAAGCCGCGCTACGTCCTGGACATCTCCCCGGTGAACAACACCGTGACGGTCGGCCCCGCGGCCGACCTGGACGTCACGGGCCTGACGGCGATCAAGCCCCGCTGGTGCGGCGCGGCCCCCTCCGGGCCCGGCACGTACACCGCGCAGCTGCGGGCGCACGGGGGAGAGACGTCGGTGCGCGCGGAGCTGGTCGACGGATCGGAGCTGCGCGTCTCGTTCGACGAGCCCGTGCGCGGTGTGGCCCCCGGCCAGGCGATCGTGCTCTACGACGGCACGCGCGTGGTCGGCTCGGCGACGATCGCGACGACGGAGAGGGCGACGGCGGCGGCCTAGGGCCTCCCGCCTTCCGCTGCCGCCCACTTCATTACTCGGCTGCCTCTACTTCCACTTCGTAGAAGCAGAGGTGGTCCTTGATCTGTGCCACCGTGTCCTTGGGCTCCGGGTACGCCCACACCGTGTCCTTGCCGTCCTCGGCGCCCGCCAGCGACCAGTACGACGCCGTTCCCTTGAACGGGCAGTACGTCGTCGTGTCCGAGGGGGCCAGGAGATCGGTGCGCACGTCCTCCGGAGGGAGGTAGTAGCGCACCGGGCAGCCCGTCTCCCTCAGCAGCAGCGGGCGGCTGCTGTCGGCCACGACCTGGCCGTCGCGCACCACCCGTACGTGATCGGTGCCCTGCTCGATGGTGATCTTGTGTCCTGCTGTCACCGGGGTCTCCTTCTGTGAGCGGCCGCGTCCCACCCAGTCTGGGCCGGATCGTACGGTGAAGCCATGAATATCTGTGTCTTCCTCTCCGCCGCCGACCTCCCCGACCGCTACACGCGCCCCGCGCGTGAATTCGCCGAGCTGCTCGGCAAGGGCGGCCACACCCTGGTGTGGGGCGGTTCGGAGAGCGGCCTGATGAAGGTCGTCGCCGATGGGGTGCACGAGGCGGGGGGCGGGCTCGTCGGGGTCTCGGTCGACTTCCTCGCAGCCAAGGCGCGGGCCGTCACCGCGCCCGACGAGATGGTGATCGCGCGGGACCTCGCCGAGCGCAAGGCGCTGCTCCTGGAGAAGGCCGACGCCGTGGTGATCATGGTCGGCGGCACGGGCACGCTGGACGAGGCCACCGAGATCCTCGAACTCAAGAAGCACGGCAAGCACACCAAGCCGGTCGTCCTGCTGAACTCGGCGGGCTTCTACGACGGCCTGAAGGAGCAGTTCCAGCGCATGGAGGACGAGGGCTTCCTGCCGGTGCCGCTGACCGGTCTCGTCTTCTTCGCCGAGGAGCCGGTCGGCGCGCTCGCCTACCTCGAGGAGTCCGTGGGCATGCGCTGACCTGCACCTGGCGGGGTGCGACGATGGACGCATGGCAACACATGTGATCACCGGGGCCGGCTCCGGCATCGGCGCGGCCGTCGCCCGCCGCCTCCACGCACGCGGCGATGCCCTCGTCCTGCACGCACGGGACGCGGGCCGCGCCAAGGAACTCGCGGCACAATTCCCCGGGTCGGCCACCCTCGTGGGCGACCTCTCCGACCCGGACAAGCTCTCCTGGGCCTTCGGCCACCAGTCGCTGCCCGACCGGGTGGACTCCCTGCTCCACATCGCGGGCGTCGTCGACCTGGGCCGGGTCGGTGACCTGACCCCCAAGTCCTGGCGCCACCAGCTCAACGTGAACCTCATCGCCCCCGCCGAGCTGACCCGCCACTTCCTGCCCCAACTCCGGGTCGCCCAGGGCCACGTCGTCTTCGTGAACTCGGGCGCGGGCCTGAGCGCCCACGCCGACTGGTCCGCCTACGCCGCCTCCAAGCACGGCCTCAAGGCCCTGGCCGACTCGCTGCGCGCCGAGGAGCACGCGAACGGCGTCCGGGTCACCTCCGTCTACCCGGGCCGCACGGCGAGCGCCATGCAGGCCAAGGTCCACCAGCAGGAGGGCAAGACGTACGACCCCTCCCGCTTCATCGACCCGGAGTCGGTCGCCACGACGATCCTGATGGCCGTCGACCTGCCGCGCGACGCGGAGGTCAACGACCTGACCGTGCGGCCGGGACAGTGAACGCGATCAGTTGGGGCCCGGCCACCGGCATCGGGTCCATGCCGGGCGGCGACGCCCGCGAGGCCGCGAAGACCGTCACCGGCAGTTTCGAGGACTTCCCGTACCTGGCGGAGCTGCCCGCGCGGGGGCCGGGCGCCGACATGATCGGGCGGACCGCCGGGATGCTCGTCGAGCTCTACGCGCGCGTGGAGCCCAGCGGCTGGCGGATCGGCGACCGGCCGGGACGCGACACGCGCCGCGCGAAGGCCTGGCTCGGCGAAGACCTCGACGCCCTGGAGGAGTTCACGCAGGGGTACGAAGGGCCGGTCAAGGTGCAGGCCGTCGGGCCGTGGACGCTGGCCGCCGCCCTGGAGCTGAGGAACGGCGAGGCCGCGCTCTCCGACCCGGGCGCCTGCCGTGACCTGGCCGGATCGCTCACCGAAGGCCTGCGCACCCACCTCGCGGACGTACGCCGACGGATCCCCGGCGCCCAGATCGTGCTCCAGCTCGACGAGCCCTCGCTCCTCTCGGTGCTGCGCGGGCACATCAAGACCGCGAGCGAATACCGCACCCACCGCGCCGTGGACCGGCAGCTCGTGGAGAGCACCCTGCGGGAGGTCCTCGGCGTGCACGACGGCTCCTCCGTCGTGCACTCCTGCGCGCCCGACGTGCCGTTCGCGCTGCTCCGCCGTGCGGGTGCCGACGCGATCTCGTTCGACTTCTCGCTGCTCACCGAGCGTGACGACGAGGCGATCGGTGAGGCGGTCGAGGGCGGCACGAAGCTCTTCGCCGGTGTCGCGGCGGGAGTGGACGGCCCATTGTCAGACCCTGCCGGTAGCGTCATGGGTGTCAGGACGCTGTGGCGCAGGCTGGGGCTGAATCCGGGTTCACTCGCGGAGTCGGTCGTGGTCACTCCGTCGTGCGGACTCGCGGGGGCTTCTCCCGCGTACGCACGCGCGGTGCTCGCCCACTGCGCCAGGGCGGCGAGATCACTCGCGGACAACCCTGAGTAATTGGGTATGACGTAACGGGAGGACGAAACGGTGGCTGTCGAACAGCAAGGCTCTGTGCCCGCCGAGGCACGGGATCAGCACGCCCAGCTGGCCGAACAGATCGAGGAGCACCGCTTCCGGTACTACGTGAACGACCAACCGGTCGTCAGCGACGCCGAGTTCGACAAGCTCCTTCGTTCGCTCGAGGCCCTGGAGGACGAGTACAGCGAGCTGCGCACGCCCGACTCGCCCACCCAGAAGGTCTCCGGGGCGTACGAGACCGAGTTCACCTCGGTCCAGCACCGCGAGCGGATGCTCTCCCTGGACAACGCCTTCGACGACGAGGAGCTCGCCGCCTGGGCCGACCGCGTCGGCAAGGAGGTCGGCACCACCGACCACCACTTCCTGTGCGAGCTGAAGGTCGACGGCCTCGCCGTGAACCTCACGTACGAGGACGGCAAGCTCACGCGCGCGGCCACCCGGGGCGACGGCCGCACCGGCGAGGACATCACTCCGAACGTCCGCACCATCGCGGACATCCCGGACCGCCTCAAGGGCGACGCCATCCCCGCCCTCGTCGAGATCCGCGGCGAGGTCTTCTTCCCCATGGAGAAGTTCGAGGAGCTGAACGCCCGCCTGGTGGAGGCCGGCGACAAGCCCTTCGCCAACCCGCGCAACGCGGCGGCGGGTTCACTGCGCCAGAAGGACCCGCGCGTCACCGCGACGCGACCGCTGCACATGGTGGTGCACGGCATCGGCGCCCGCGAGGGCTTCGACATCGACTGCCTCAGCCACGCGTACGACCTGCTCAAGGAGTGGGGCCTGCCCACTGCCCAGCACAACAAGGTGGTCCAAGGCCTCGACGGCGTCCGGGACTTCATCACGTACTTCGGCGAGAACCGCCACTCCGTGGAGCACGAGATCGACGGCGTCGTCGTGAAGCTCGACGAGATCCCGCTCCAGGGCCGCCTCGGCTCGACCTCCCGCGCCCCCCGCTGGGCGATCGCCTGGAAGTACGCCCCCGAGGAGGTCAACACCAAGCTGGTCAACATCCGGGTGGGCGTCGGCCGCACCGGCCGCGTCACGCCGTACGCCCAGGTGGAGCCCGTCACGGTCGCGGGATCCGAGGTCGAGTTCGCGACCCTGCACAACCAGGACGTGGTGAAGAAGAAGGGCGTCTTCATCGGCGACACGGTCGTCCTGCGCAAGGCGGGCGACGTCATCCCGGAGATCCTCGGCCCCGTCGTGGACCTGCGGGACGGCACCGAGCGGGAGTTCGTGATGCCCGCCGAGTGCCCCGAGTGCGGGACGGCGCTGCGACCGATGAAGGAGGGCGACATCGACCTCCGCTGCCCCAACGCCCGTTCGTGCCCGGCCCAGTTGCGCGAGCGCCTCTTCTATCTCGCGGGCCGCAAGTGCCTGGACATCGAGAACTTCGGGTATGTCGCGGCGGCCGCCCTGACCAAGCCCCTGGAGCCGTCCGAGCCGCCGGTCCTCGACGAGGGCGACATCTTCGACCTCACCATCGACCGGCTCCTGCCGATCAAGGCGTACGTACTGGATCAGGACAGCGGTCTGCCCAAGCGGGACCCGAAGACGGGCGAGGAGAAGATCGCCACGGTCTTCGCCAACCAGCAGGGCGAGGCCAGGAAGAACGCGCTCTCCATGCTGGAGAACATCGCGGCGGCCAAGGAGCGCCCGCTCGCGCGCGTCATCACGGGCCTCTCCATCCGCCATGTGGGCCCGGTCGCCGCGGAGGCGCTGGCCCGCGAGTTCCGGTCCGTCGACCGGATCGAGCAGGCCACCGAGGAGGAACTTGCCGCGGTCGAGGGAGTGGGCCCGACCATCGCCGCCTCCCTGAAGCAGTGGTTCGAGGAGGAGTGGCACCGGGAGATCCTGCGCAAGTGGCGCGCGGCCGGGGTCCGCATGGAGGAAGAGGGCGGGGGAGAGGACGAGGGGCCGCGTCCGCTCGAAGGCCTCACCGTCGTCGTGACCGGAACGCTTGAGCACCACACGCGGGATGGCGCAAAAGATGCGTTGCAGAGCCGGGGAGCAAAGGTGACCGGTTCCGTTTCCAAGAAGACGGCTTTCGTGGTGGTGGGCGACAATCCCGGCTCCAAGTACGACAAGGCGATGCAACTCAAGGTTCCGGTTCTCAACGAGGAAGGCTTCGCCGTCCTGCTGGAACAGGGACCGGACGCGGCAGCGGAAGTTGCGCTTCCGACCGAGGAGTAGCGGTTGAAGGCCACCCGTTCAGCGCATACCAGATGCATACGGGTGGCCGGGTCGCATTCGGGCAACCGTTGTGGACCGCTGCCCGTAGAAGCCTTCTGCGGCCTACTGTTGAGGTGTGCGCCTGCCGTGCCCCGCTGCGATTGGGGTATCCCCTGCTCACCGGGAGCACGGGGAAGGAGTTTCAGACGCGGCTGACTTCTGGAGCAGGTCCGCGTGGCGTGGGCACCGCCGGCTGTGAGAGGGACGGGAATGGAACCGACCGAGAGCGCCGCACCGGACTCCCGGCTGCGCGCGCGCCTGCGGCGCGGACCGTGCGCGTGGCTCAGCGGACGCAGAGCGGAACGGGAGGCACGCGAAGCCGAGAGCGCGCGCCCCGCCGTCCCGAGCACCGCGGTTGAGCGACGTGAGCGGGCCTGGAGCACCGTCGGCGCGTACGGCACGCAGGAACTCGGCGTGAGCGAGACGTCGGGCGGCAGGGACGCGGGCCCCTGTTCCACCCAGACCGGGGTCGATGGGCGGCGCAGGCCGCTCTGGCGCGGCGCCGAGGCGCACGGCCCGGACGATGCCTCCAGCGAGCGCGATCCCTGGCCGGTGCTTCCGGTTGCCGTCGTGACGATCGCCGCGGTGGTGCTCGGCACGGGCTTCTTCCTCGCGTTCACCGGACGCAGCGCGCTGTTTCCCTCCGGCACGGTCGGCTGGTCCCTCGCGATCCTCACCGGCCTCATCGTCGGCCACCTCGTCGCGCTCGGCCGCGACCGCTGGTGGGGCGGCACGGGATCGGGTGGCGCCCTCACCGTCGCCGTCCTCCTGCTGTACGGCTGGGTGCCCGCCGGAATGGTCAGCCTCACCGTCGTCGTCCTGGTCGGCGTCGCGCGCCGGCACCGCTGGCGCCAGGGCGTCCTGCACGGCGCGGTCGACATCCTCGGCATCGGCACGGGCGCACTCGCCATGGCCGCGTTCGGCACGGCCCCGTCGACGGACTCGCCCTGGCTGCCCGAGACCTGGGACCTGTACTCGGCCCCCGAGGTGGCGCTCGCCGCCGCCGCGTACCTCGTCGTCACCCGCGTCCTGCTCTGGTACGTCCACGCGCCGCGCACCGGCGCCCTGCCCACGGTCACCCGAACGGCCCTGGTCCGCCAGGGTCTCGTCGGCGTCGCGCTGCTCGGCATCGCCCCGCTGATCTGCGTGGTCGCGGCCTCGACGCCGATACTGCTGCCGCTCTTCGCGATCCCCCTCGTCGCGCTCGACTCGACGCTGTGGATCGCGCGGGCCAGGGCCGAGGAGCAGCTGCGCGACCCGCTCACCGGTCTGCCCAACCGCCAGTGGCTCCTGGAGCGGACGTGGACGGCCCTCGACGACGCCGAGCGGATCGGGGCGCGTTCCGCCCTGATGCTGATCGACATGGACCGCTTCCGTTCGGTGAACGACACCCTCGGCCACCTCGCGGGCGACCGTCTGCTGCTGCAGATCGCCGACCGGCTGCGGCTCGCCCTGCCGCGCGGCGCGGAGGCCGCACGGCTCGGCGGCGACGAGTTCGCCGTCCTGCTGCCCGTCGCCGACTCCACGACGTCCGCCACCCGCGTGGCACGCTCACTGGTCGCCGCCCTCGGCTCACCCCTCGACCTCGACGGACTGACGCTGGTCCTTGAGGCCAGCGCCGGTCTCGCAGTCTTCCCCGACCACGCCATGGACGCCGAAGGACTGCTGCGGCGGGCGGACGTCGCGATGTACCAGGCCAAGCGGGACCGCACGGGCGTCGAGGTGTACGAATCCAAGCGGGACTCCAACACCCCCGACCGCCTGGGCCTGTTGGGTGATCTGCGGCGGGCGCTCGACGCGGGCGACGTCGAGCTCCACTACCAGCCGAAGGTCCAGTTCGACGGCCGCGTCGCGGGGCTTGAGGCGCTGGTCCGCTGGGTGCACCCCGAGCGCGGGAAGGTGCCGCCGGACGAGTTCATCGCCATAGCCGAGTCGTCCGGTCTGATGCCGCACCTGACGGAGTACGTCCTGGAGACGGCGCTCTGCCAGGTGGCGAAGTGGCAGGCGATGGGACTCAAGGTCCCCGTCGCGGTGAACGTGTCGCCGCGCGACGTCCACACGCCCGGCTTCGCCGGCGCCGTCGCGGCGCGTCTGGCGCGGCACGGCGTGCCCGCGGGAGCGCTCCAACTGGAGATAACGGAACACGTCCTCCTGGAGGACCCGCAGCGCGCCGCGGACACCCTGGCCGGGCTGACCGGCCACGGCGTCAAGATGTCCCTCGACGACTTCGGCACCGGGTACTCCTCCCTGGTGCACCTGCGGCGGCTGCCGGTGAGCGAGCTGAAGATCGACCGGTCGTTCGTGGCGCGCCTCGCCGTGGACAACGAGGACGCGGAGATCGTCCGCTGCACGGTCGACCTCGCGCACTCCCTCGGCCTGCTCGTCGTCGCCGAGGGCGTCGAGGACGACGAGACGTGGGAGCGGTTGCGCGACCTCGGCTGCGACGCGGTGCAGGGCTGGCTGGTCGCCGCCGCGATGCCGCCGGACGAGACCACCGCCTGGCTGCGGGCCCGGGGCTCCCGCGGCTGGCGCAGGCCGGTGGACGTCGCCGCCGAGGAGGCTGCCGCGGCGGCGGCCGCCGAGGCCGGGGCCGACATCGGGAAGTAGCCGGGCGGCCCCGCGGGGAGGCGATCGGGCCCCGCGGAGGGAATCCGTTTCACGGGCATGGGGTGTGGCCCCATAGGATTGGGGCCACAAACCACACACTCACCCCCAGAGGATCGCCGCATGCCTGGCATTACGCGCGAGGAGGTCGCCCACCTCGCCCGCCTAGCACGTCTTGAGCTGAAGGACGAAGAGCTCGACCACTTCGCCGGACAGCTCGACGACATCATCGGCGCGGTCGCCCGCGTCTCCGAGGTCGCCGACCAAGACGTACCGCCGACCTCCCACCCGCTGCCGCTGACGAACGTCATGCGCGCGGACGAGGTCCGTCCGTCGCTCACCCCCGAGCAGGCGCTCTCCGGCGCCCCGGCACAAGAGCAGCAGCGTTTCAAGGTGCCGCAGATCCTGGGGGAGGACTAACCCACCATGACGGACAGCAAGATCGACATCATCAGGCTCACCGCAGCCGAGATCGCCGCGAAGGTCGCCTCCGGCGAGCTGACGGCCGTCGAGGTCACCGAGGCCCACCTCGCCCGCATCGAGGCCGTCGACGAGAAGGTGCACGCCTTCCTGCACGTCGACCGTGAGGGTGCCCTCGCGCAGGCCCGCGCCGTCGACGCCAAGCGGGAGAACGGCGAGAAGCTCGGCCCGCTGGCCGGCGTGCCGCTCGCGCTCAAGGACATCTTCACCACCGAGGGCGTACCGACCACGGTCGGCTCGAAGATCCTCGAAGGCTGGATCCCGCCGTACGACGCGACCGTCACCAAGCGCCTCAAGGCCGCCGACGTCGTCATCCTCGGCAAGACCAACATGGACGAGTTCGCCATGGGGTCCTCCACCGAGAACAGCGCCTACGGCCCCACCGGCAACCCCTGGGACCTCACCCGCATCCCCGGCGGCTCGGGCGGCGGCTCCAGCGCCGCCCTCGCGTCGTACGAGGCCCCCCTCGCCATCGGCACGGACACCGGCGGCTCCATCCGCCAGCCCGCGGCCGTCACCGGCACGGTCGGCGTCAAGCCCACCTACGGCGGCGTCTCGCGCTACGGCATGGTCGCGTTCTCGTCCTCCCTCGACCAGGGCGGTCCCTGCGCCCGCACGGTCCTGGACGCCGCGCTCCTGCACGAGGTCATCGCCGGGCACGACGAGCTCGACTCGACGTCCATCGACGCCCCGGTCCCGCCGGTCGTCGAGGCGGCCCGCAACGGCTCCGTACAGGGCATGCGCGTCGGTGTCGTCAAGCAGTTCGCGGGCGAGGGCTACCAGGCCGGTGTCGTCCAGCGCTTCCAGGAGTCGGTCGCCCTGCTCAAGGAGCTCGGCGCCGAGATCGTAGAGCTGGACTGCCCGTCCTTCGACCTGGCGCTCTCCGCGTACTACCTGATCGCGCCCTCCGAGTGCTCATCGAACCTCGCGCGCTTCGACGCGATGCGTTACGGCCTGCGCGTCGGCGACGACGGCACGAAGTCCGCCGAGGACGTCACCGCGCTGACCCGCGAGGCGGGCTTCGGCGACGAGGTCAAGCGCCGCATCATCCTGGGCACGTACGCACTGAGCTCCGGCTACTACGACGCGTACTACGGAAGCGCCCAGAAGGTCCGCACCCTGATCACGAAGGACTTCGAGAAGGCCTTCGAGCAGGTGGACGTGATCGTCTCGCCCGCGACGCCCACCACCGCCTTCCCGATCGGCGAGCGCGCCGACGACCCGATGGCGATGTACCTCGCGGACGTGTGCACCATCCCGTCGAACATGGCGGGCAACGCCGCCATGTCGCTGCCCTGCGGCCTCGCGCCGGAGGACGGCCTGCCCGTCGGGCTGCAGATCATCGCCCCCGCCATGAAGGACGACCGTCTTTACAAGGTCGGCGCTGCCGTAGAGGCCGCCTTCGTGGAAAGGTGGGGTCACCCGCTGCTTGAGGAGGCACCGTCACTATGAGTCCCATGACTGCCAAGGCCCAGGGCTTCAAGAAGTCCAAGCCCGGCGCGTACCTGTCGATGGGCACCACCGCCTTCGGCGCGATCTCCGTCGTCAAGCAGGCCAGGCTGGCCCGCAAGGAGAACGACACGCTCCGGCTCATCGACGCCGCTGTCTCCGCCGCCGCCATCGTCACCGGTCTTGCTCTGCTCTATCGCGAGCTGAAGAAGCTCGGCGACGACGACGTCCTGCTGGGTTGAGAGGGAAAGTTTCACCGTGACTGTCACGACTGACCTGGTGTCGTACGAGGATGCCCTCGCGACGTACGACCCCGTCATGGGCCTTGAGGTCCATGTCGAGCTGGGCACCAAGACCAAGATGTTCTGCGGCTGCTCCACCGAGCTCAAGCAGGACGCCAACAGCCAGACCTGCCCGACCTGTCTCGGCCTCCCCGGCGCGCTGCCGGTGGTCAACGAGATCGGCGTCGAGTCCGCCATCAAGATCGGTCTCGCGCTGAACTGCGAGATTGCCGAGTGGTGCCGCTTCGCCCGGAAGAACTACTTCTATCCGGACATGCCGAAGAACTTCCAGACCTCCCAGTACGACGAGCCGATCGCCTTCAACGGCTATCTGGACGTCCAGCTGGAGGACGGCAAGGTCTTCCGCGTGGAGATCGAGCGCGCCCACATGGAGGAGGACACCGGCAAGTCCACGCACGTCGGTGGCGCGACGGGCCGTATCCACGGCGCGTCGCACTCGCTCCTGGACTACAACCGCGCCGGTATCCCGCTCATCGAGATCGTCACCAAGCCGATCGAGGGCGCGGGCGAGCGGGCTCCCGAGGTCGCCAAGGCGTACGTCGCCGAGCTGCGCGAGGTCATCAAGGCGCTCGGCGTGTCCGAGGCCCGGATGGACAAGGGCCAGATGCGCTGCGACGTGAACCTCTCGCTGCGCCCGCACGGGCGCGAGGAGTTCGGCACGCGTTCGGAGACGAAGAACGTCAACTCGCTCCGTTCCGTGGAGCGTGCGGCGCGCTTCGAGATCCAGCGCCATGCCGCGGTGCTGAACTCGGGCGGCACGATCATCCAGGAGACCCGTCACTTCCACGAGGAGGACGGCTCCACGACGTCGGGCCGCATCAAGGACAACGCCGAGGACTACCGGTACTTCCCGGAGCCCGACCTCGTCCCCGTCGCCCCGGCCCGTGCCTGGGTCGAGGAACTGCGCTCCGGTCTCCCGGAGATGCCGCGCGTGCGCCGCAACCGCCTCCGCGAGGAGTGGGGTGTCTCGGAGCACGACATGCAGTCGATCCTGAACGCCGGTGCGGTCGACCCCATCGTCGCCACGATCGAGGCGGGTGCCGACTCGGCTGCCGCGCGCAAGTGGTGGATGGGCGAGATGGCCCGTAACGCCAACGAGACGGGCAAGGCGCTCGACGAGCTGCCGGTCACCCCGGTGCAGGTCGCCCGGGTCGCCGAGCTCGTCGCCAAGGGCGACCTGAACGACAAGCTGGCGCGCCAGGTCTTCGAGGGTGTCCTCGCGGGCGAGGGCACGCCGGACGAGGTCGTCGAGAAGCGCGGTCTGAAGGTCGTCTCGGACGAGGGCGCGCTGACGGCCGCCGTCGACGAGGCGATCGCCGGCAACCCCGCCATCGCCGACAAGATCCGCAGCGGCAAGGTCGCCGCGGCCGGCGCCCTGGTCGGCGCGGTCATGAAGGCCACCCGGGGCCAGGCCGACGCGGCCCGCGTCAAGGAACTGATCCTGGAGAAGCTGGGCGTGGAGGGCTAGTCGCCGCGCTGGCCTGGAGCAGTGTCCTGGCTTGTCGGGGTGCTGCTGAACCGCCGCTTCGCGGCGGATCTTTCCCGCCCACCCACCCGATTGCCCCGCGGTGATCGAGTGGGTGGGCGGGGTGCTGTTCGGTGTGGCCGCCGTTCCCAGCCGCGATGTCGCGCGGCGCCCCCCATACGCTGGGGAGCGTCCGTCCCGCCGAACCACCCGCCCCACCGGGCCACGGAGCGTCCCCCTGAACACCGTCACCGCCGAGATCCTCTCCGTCGGCCTGCTTCTCGCTGTGCTCGCGTTCGCCGTCATACGGCCCAAGAAGTGGCCCGAGGCAGCCGCCGCGCTGCCCGCCGCAGGGATCGTCGTGGTGCTCGGGGCCGTTTCGCCGGAGCACGCGCTCGCGGAGGTCCAGAGCCTGCTGCCGGTGGTGGGGTTCCTCGCGGCCGTGCTGGTCCTCGCTCAACTCTGCGCCGACGACGGGCTCTTCGCCGCCGCCGGGGATCTCGTCGCCCGGCTCTGCGGTGGACGGACCCGGGCGCTGCTCGGCGGCGTATTCGGGGTGGCCGCCGCGGTGACCGCCGTGCTGAGCCTCGACGCCACCGTCGTCCTGCTCACCCCGGTCGTCTTCGCCACCGCCGCCCGCGTCGGGGCAAGGCCCCGGCCGCACGTCTACGCCACCGCGCACCTCGCCAACTCGGCGTCGCTCCTGCTGCCCGTCTCCAACCTCACCAACCTCCTCGCGCTCACCGCCAGCGGGCTGACCTTCACCCGGTTCGCGCTGCTCATGGCGGTGCCGTGGCTGGTCGCGATCGGCATCGAGTACGTGGTGTTCCGGAAGTACTTCGCCGCCGACCTGGACGCGGGCGCCCTGGAGCCCAAGGAGACCGAGCCGACCCCCGTGCCCGTGTTCACCCTGGTCGTCCTCGGTCTCACGCTCGCCGGTTTCGTCGTCACCTCGCTCGCGGGACTCGAACCCCTGTGGGCCGCCCTCGCCGGAGCCGCGGTGCTCGCGGGCCGTGCGCTGCTGCGCAAACGTACGACCGCCACCGGGATCGTCCGCTCCGCGAGCCCGTTGTTCTGTCTGTTCGTGCTCGCGCTCGGCGTCGTCGTCAAGGCGGTCGTCGACAACGGCCTCGGCTCCGGCATCGAGTGGCTCCTGCCGGACGGCGCCTCGCTGCCCGCGCTGCTCGCCGTGGCGGCCGTCGCCGCCGTGCTGGCCAACCTGATCAACAACCTGCCCGCGATCCTCGCCCTGCTGCCCGCCGTCGCCCCCGCGGGCCCGGGTCCCGTCCTCGCCGCGCTCATCGGCGTCAACATCGGCCCGAACCTGACCTACGTCGGCTCGCTCGCCACCCTCCTGTGGCGCCGCATCCTGCACGACCACGGCACGGACGCCGACCTGCGGACGTTCAGCCTGCTCGGCGTGGTGACCGTGCCCCTCACGCTGGCCGCGTCGACCGTCGCGCTCTGGGCGGGGCTCCTGCTGACCGGCTGATCGCCTGAGGTGCTGACCGGGTCCGGGCAACCGCACTCGGGCGGCTCCGTTCACGTCGACTTCGTCCCCAAGTCTTCACAGGGAAACCAGACTTCACTACCGTCCCGGCCGAGAAGGTCAATGGATCAGCAGAGAACCATTGGCCGTCGACTGGAGGTCGTGACGTGTCCCCGGAGATTTCCCGCAGGCGACTGATGGCGGTCGGCGGTGGCGCGGTCGGCGCCGCCGCCGTCGGATCCTTCCTGCCGCCGTCGTTGCAACTGGCACTGGCGCAGGACGGGCCGAGACCCGGAGACGGCGGGCTCGACTCGATCGAGCACGTCGTCATCCTGATGCAGGAGAACAGGTCGTTCGACCACTATTTCGGCGCCCTGCGCGGCGTACGCGGCTTCGGCGACCGCAACGCCGTCCAACTCCCGAGCGGCAAGTCCGTGTTCGAGCAGCCGAGCGCCCTGCGTACCGTCCTGCCCTTCCCGGTCCGCGAGGCCGCGGCGGCGCAGAAGAAGGACCTGCAGTACATCGGCGCCCTCGACCACTCCTGGAGCGGCGGCGCCAAGGCCTGGCGCGACGGCTGGTCGGACGGCTGGATCACCGCCAAGACCGCCGCCACGATGGCGTACTACACGCGTGACGACATCCCGCTGCACTACGAACTCGCCGACACCTTCACCGTCTGCGACGCCTACCACTCGTCCATCCACACCTCCACCAGCCCCAACCGCAACCACCTGTGGAGCGGCAGGACGGGCTACGAGGCGAACGGCAAGCGTGCCGTCGGCAACGACGCGTACGACGAGGGCAAGCACCCCGGATACGACTGGGGGACGTACGCCGAGCGGCTCGAGAAGGCGGGCGTGAGCTGGCAGACGTACACGGAGTGGGAGAACTTCACCGACAACCAGATCGAGTTCTTCACCACCTTCAAGGCCATCGCCCGCAAGGTCCTCGCCAAGACCGGCCTCACCTTCATGGAGGCCTTCTACGCCAAGGTGCGCGACGCCAAGGACGAGGCCGAGCGCGCGAAGCTGCTCGCCGCCCTGGAGGAGGGCGTCGCGACCCTCACCAAGGCGGAGAAGTCGCTGTTCGAGCGCGGCCTGCGGCGCGTGCCCACCGGCAAGCTCGCCGAGCGGTTCGCCCAGGACGTCGCGGGCGGCAAGCTCGCCAAGGTCAGCTATCTGGTGCCGTCCGCCCTGGACTCCGAGCACCCCAGCGTCTCCTCGCCGATCCACAGCGCGACCATCGTCTACAAGGTCCTGGACGCCCTCGCCTCGCACCCCGAGGTCTGGCGCCGCACCGCCGTCTTCATCAACTACGACGAGAACGACGGCTTCTTCGACCACGTCCCGCCGCCCGTGCCCGGCACCGCGTCCCCCGAGGACCAGGAGGAGCGCTGGGAGGGGAAGCCGACGGGCCTCGGCGTGCGCGTCCCCATGCTGGTCGTCTCGCCCTGGACCGTCGGCGGCTACGTCACCTCCGAGGTCTTCGACCACACCTCCGTCGTGCGCTTCCTGGAGAAGTGGACCGGTGTGCGGGAGCCCAACATCAGCGCCTGGCGCCGCAAGGTCACCGGCGACCTCACCGGCGCCTTCGACTTCCGGCGCGGCCACCGGCAGCCCGAGGTCGAACAGCCCGGCGCCATCCCGGAGTTCAGCGGCCGCTGGTCCCCGCAGCCGCCCCTGAAGCAGTCCATGCCGGTCCAGGAGCCCGGCACCCGCCGCGCCCGCCCGCTGCCCTACCAGCCCGACGCGTACGTCAAGCCGGGCGCCAAGGGGGAGGGCAGCGCGCTCCAGGTGCGCCTGCGCAACGACGGCCGCTCCAGCGCGCACTTCGCGCTCTACCCGTACGCCGGTGAGTTCGCCGCCCCGCAGCACATCGACGTGCAGCGGGACGGCAGCTGGTCCGTGCCGGTGGCCAAGGACGCGTACGCCTTCACGGTCACCGGGCCGAACGGCTTCCGGCGCGAGTTCGCGGGCGCCGTGGACGGCGCCGCGGGCCTCGACTCCGAGATCGGCCGGTCCGGTCACGGGAAGGGCCGGCGAGAGCTCCACCTGACCCTGACCAACGGGGGCCGCAAGGAGCTCGTCTACACCGTCAAGCCGGTCGGATACGTGGACGAGGACGACGCCCGGAAGCGGACGAGGATCGTCCGCGTCAAGGCGGGAAGCCGTCGCACGGTCGCCTGGCACACGGACGACGAGCACGGCTGGTACGACATCCAGGTGACTGCCGCGGGCGACACGGCCTTTCGGCGGCGTCTGATGGGGCACATAGAGAACGGACGCGCGAGCGTATCGGGCTGAAGCCCCCGTTCTGAGGGTGTGCGAGGTCCCGGTGGGGCCTCGCACACCCTTTGTGCCCTTGTGAGGAAGCCCACGAACCGGACCAACGATCTCCAGCTCCTGTCAAAGTATCTCTGGCGCTTATGTCATCGCTCATGCGTTCTTTGCGGGCTGTTCAGGTCATTCAAGACTGTTCCCGATAAAGATCCACGAACCATCCCAGGGAGCCGGTCAGTGGCAGCACTCGCACGGTGGTGTGTGCGGCACCGCCTTCTCGCAGTACTGCTCTGGCTCATCACTCTCGGCGGCGCCGCGAGCGCCGCGGCGCTCGCCGGATCCGCGTACTCGAACGACTACGAGGTGCCCGGCACCGAGTCGGGCCGGGCGACCCAGCTCCTGAACGAGGGATTCGAGGGCCTCGGCGGCGACAGCAACACCGTCGTCTGGCGGACCGAGGCGGGCACGACGGTGCGCGCGGCCGACGTCGAGCAGACGATGACCGACACCCTGGACAAGATCCAGAACATGCCCGCGGTGGCCTCCGTCGGCAGCCCGTACACGGAGCGCGGCGCCGCACAGATCAGTGCCGACGCACGCATCGCGTACGCGACCGTCACTTTCCACGAGCAGGCCGACGCCATCGACAAGGCGGACGCACAGGCCCTCGTCGACACCGCGAAGACCGCCGATTCGGACAGCCTGCAGGTCGAGCTCGGCGGCAGCGCCGTCGGCCTCACCGAGTCCAAGAGCGCGAAGACGGCCGAGATCGTCGGGGTGGCCGTCGCCGCCGTCGTGCTCTTCCTCGCCTTCGGCTCGCTCGCCGCGTCGCTCCTGCCCATCGCCACCGCACTGGTGTCGGTCGGCACGGCGTACGCGGGCATCGTGCTGCTCGGGCACCTGATGACCGTCGCGGACTTCGCGCCGATGCTGGGCACCCTGATCGGGCTCGGCGTCGGCATCGACTACGCGCTGTTCATCGTGACCCGGCACCGCAAGGGCCTCAAACAGGGCCTCCCGGTCGCCGTCGCCGCCGAACGCGCGGTCGTCACCACCGGGCGCGCGGTCGTCTTCGCGGGCGCCACGGTGTGCATCGCACTGCTCGGCATGCTCATACTGCGGCTCAGCTTCCTCAACGGCGTCGCCATCGCAGGATCGCTGACCGTGCTCCTCACGGTCGCCGCTTCGGTGACCCTGCTGCCCGCCCTCCTGTCCTGGATCGGGCCACGCGCACTCAGCCGCCGCGAGCGTCGCGCCCTCGCCGAGCACGGCCCGGCCCCGGAGCTGCCCACCGGGCTCGCCGCCCGCTGGTCCGCCTTCGTGGAGCGGCACCCGAAGCTGCTCGGCGGCATCGCCGTCGCCGTGATGGCGCTGCTCGCCCTGCCCACGCTCTCCCTCCACCTGGGCACCTCCGACCAGGGCAACAACACGGCGTCGGCCACCACACGGCAGGCCTACGACCTCCTCGCGGACGGCTTCGGCCCCGGTGTGAACGGCCCCCTCACCCTCGTCACGGAGGTCCACGGAGCGGGCGACCGGCTCGCCCTCACCGACCTCGGCCCCACACTCGAATCGACCAAGGGCGTCGCCTCCGTCAGCCCCGTCACGTACGACGCCGACGGCACCGCCGCCCATATCACCGTCGTACCGGACTCGTCCCCCCAGTCCGAGCGGACCAGCGATCTCGTCGACCGGCTGCGCGACGACGTGCTCCCCAAGGCCGAGGCCGACACCTCGCTCGACCTCCAGGTCGGCGGTGTCACGGCGAGCTACGACGACTTCGCGGAGATCATCGTCGGCAAGCTGCCGCTCTTCGTGGGCGTGGTCATCGGTCTCGGCTGCGTCCTGCTGCTGCTCGCCTTCCGGTCCATCGGCATCCCCCTGAAGGCCGCCGCGATGAACGTGGCCGCGGTGGCATCGGCCTTCGGGGTCGTCGTCGCGATCTTCCAGTGGGGCTGGGGGAGCGAGCTGCTCGGCCTCGGGTCGGCGGGACCGATCGAACCCTTCCTGCCCGTGATCATGGTGTCGGTCCTCTTCGGGCTCTCGATGGACTACCAGGTCTTCCTGGTCAGCCGGATGTACGAGGAGTGGCTGGAGACCGGCGACAACCGGCGGGCCGTCCGCGTCGGCCTCGCCGAGACGAGCCGCGTGATCAACTCCGCGGCCGTGATCATGATTTCGGTCTTCCTCGCCTTCGTCCTGAGCGGCGACCGGGTCATCGCGATGTTCGGCATCGGCCTCGCTGCCGCCGTCGCGCTCGACGCGTTCGTCCTGCGTACGTTGCTGGTGCCGGCCCTGATGCACATGCTGGGCGGCGCCAACTGGTGGCTGCCGCGCGGCCTGGACCGCCGGCTGCCGCGCATCAGCATCGAGCCCCCGGAAAGTCGTTCGAGTACGGCCGCCGTGAGTGCGAGGATCCCGGGACGACGGGGCACGCGGGACGACTCGGACGCCGTGCCGGACGGACTGGAGGAGCGGGATGTTCGCGATATCGCTGGGCGAGGGCGCTGAGCTGAGGCCCATCGAGCCGTGGCAGGCACCGGAGTTCCTCACGCACGTCGAGCGCGCGCGGGAGTACGCGGGGCCGTGGGTGCCCCTGACCGTGCTGGCGAAGGACCTCGAATCGGCCCGGAAGCTGCTCCAGACGTACGCCGACAAGCAGGCCGCCGACACGGGCCGCCTCTGGGGCATCTGGCTGGACGGCACGCTCGTCGGCGGAGTGCTCTTCCGGATCTTCGACACGGCCATGGAGAGCTGCGAGGTCGGTGTCTGGCTGGAGCCTTCGGCCGCCGGGCGCGGTCTGATCACCCGGGCGAGCCGGGTCCTCATCGACTGGGCGGTGGACGAGCGAGGCATGCACCGCGTGGAGTGGCTCGCCTCCACGGCGAACGGCCCCAGCATCGCCGTCGCCAAGCGGCTCGGGATGACGAAGGACGGCGTGCTGCGGGAGTGCTTCCCCTGGCAGGGGGTGCGGCACGACATGGAGGTGTGGTCGGTGCTCGCGCCGGAGTGGCGTAAGGCCCGCGAGGCCCGTGAAGTGGCGGGCGCCGGGGGTTCGGCGGACCGGGATCCGGCTCGTTAAGAAAGCTCTCAGACTCCGTCCGTACGGTGCGGGGCATGGGAACTAAGACAGAGGACGAGATCGCGGCCGAGGCGGCCGCGAAGCCCGCAGAGCCGGAGGCCGCGGAGAGCAAGGAGGCCACCAAGGCGGACGCCACCAAGGCGGACACCGTGAAGGTGGACAAGACCGCGGCGGCCGATGACGCCGTCGAGGTCGACGACGCCGATGACACCGACGACGCCGATGACACCGACGACGCCGATGACACCGACGACGCCGATGAGCTCGTCGTGGTCGAGGAGGTCGCTCCGGCCAAGTCCAGTGGCGTGTTCCAGGGCGCGGCGGCCGTCGTCTCCGCCGCTCTCGGTCTGATCGGCCTCTCCGGTGGCTGGCTCGGTACGGTGGCCGCGGCACGCTCGAACATCGTCGGGCAGCTGGAGACCAAGCAGTCGGCGAGCGTGGCCGACCAGATCCAGGCGCTGTACGGCGACTCCTGGCAGATCACGGCGCTGATCGCCGGAGCCTTCGCGCTCGCCGCGCTGGTCGTCGGGTTCGTCGTCCTGGTGAGGCCCGCGTTCGGGTCGCCGGACCAGGTGCAGGCGCCGTGGATCAAGTCGGTGGCCTGGGCGGGTGTCGCCCTGGGCGTCATCGGCCTGCTGCTCGCCATCGCCAAGTACTCGGACCTGATCTTCGGGCTGCCGTCGACCAGTTGATGGCAGGCGGGGCCGGGGTACTCAGAGGTACTCAGAACGCCGGAGGGGCTGCGCGAGCAGCCCCTCCGGCGTTTTCCGTAGGTCCGCGGCGCGTGCCTAAGGACCCCTAAGACGCACCTAAGGCCCCCCACCCCCTCAACATGCGGCACTCTCCCGATGTGCCACCCCTGCCTGGCAGACGAAAGTAGAGGCATCGCAGAACGGGAGCCGCGAAGAGCGGATCACGAACTGCGAAGCCGGAAACCGAAGTCAGAAGCGACAGGCCGCAGGCCTCAAGCCATAAGCCATAGGCCCCAAGCCAGAAGTCAGGGAGTTCTCATGTTCGAGTACGAAATGCACCAGCTCCGCGCCGCCGACCTCACCCGCGAGGCCGACCGCCGCCGCCTCCTGCGCGAGGCCCGTGCCGCCAAGACGGCGGCCCGCGCCGACCGCCGATCGGCCCGCCACGACACCGAGGGGCAGGTGAGCCCGGCCCCGTGGAGGAACCGCTTCACCCGGGCCGCGTGATGGGAGCGGGAGCATCGGCCGGAGCGCCCGTCTCGGCCCTCGGCATATCCGCTGCCACCAGGCCCGCACCCTGTGCGATGCTCACCGCTGTGGAGACCAGGTCCGTAAGCCCCGTGTTCGTCGGTCGCACCGATGAACTGGGCGTTCTGAACAACGCGCTCGCCCGTGCCAAGGGGACGACCCCCGGCACGGGCGAGCCGCAGGCGTTGCTGCTCGGCGGCGAGGCGGGCGTCGGCAAGACCCGCCTCATCGAGGAGTTCGCCGCGGCGGCCTGCGCCGAAGGCGCCGTCGTCGCGCTCGGCGGCTGCGTCGAGATCGGCGCGGAGGGCCTGCCCTTCGCCCCGTTCTCCAGCGCCCTGCGCTCCCTGCGCCGCCAGCTCCCCGACGAGGTGGACGCCGCCGCAGCCGACCAGGAGGGCGAACTCGCCCGGCTCCTGCCCGAGTTGGGCGAGGCCCCGCAGCGACGCCGAGGCACCGACGCGCACCACGACGAAGAGGGCATGGCCCGCCTCTTCGAGCTGACCGTCCGCCTCCTGGAGCGCATCGCCGCCGACCGCCCGGTGGTCATCGCCCTGGAGGACCTGCACTGGGCCGACGCCTCGACCCGCCACCTCCTCGCCTACCTCTTCCGCACGCTGCGCAGCGGCCGCCTCGTCGTCGTCGCGACCTACCGCGCCGACGACATCCACCGCCGCCACCCCCTGCGCCCGCTCCTCGCCGAGCTCGACCGCCTGCGCACGGTGCGGCGCATCGAACTGTCCCGCTTCAGCAAGGGCGAAGTGGGCCGGCAGATGGCAGGGATCCTCAGCGCCGAGCCCGCGCAGTCCCTGGTGGACGACATCTTCGACCGCTCGGACGGCAACGCCTTCTTCGTCGAGGAACTCGCGGTCGCCTCGCACGGCAGCAGCTGCGCGAGCCTCACGGACTCCCTGCGCGATCTCCTCCTCGTACGCGTCGAGGAGCTGCCCGAGAGCAGCCAGCGGGTGGCGAGGATCGTCGCCGAGGGCGGCTCGAACGTCGAGTATCCGCTGCTCGCCGCCGTCGCGGGGCTCGCGGAGGACGACCTGATCGAGGCGCTGCGGGCCGCCGTCGGGGCCAACATCCTGCTGCCGTCGCCCGACGGCGACGGCTACCGCTTCCGGCACTCCCTGGTGCGCGAGGCCGTCGGCGACGACCTGCTGCCCGGTGAGCGCTCACGGATCAGCCGCCGGTTCGCCACGGTCCTGGAGGCCGACCCCTCACTCGTCGCCGACGACCAGCGCGCCGCCCGGCTCGCCAGCTACTGGTACCACGCGCACGACGCGGCGAAGGCGCTCCCCGCCGTCCTGCGTGCCTCCGTCGAGGCCCGCCGCCGCTATGCGTACTCCGAACAACTGCGCCTCCTCGAACGGGCGATGGAGCTGTGGGACGACGCCCCCGAGGACATACGCCTCGAACTGCGCCCCCTCGACTACGCCGAGGTCTACCCTCCCCCACCGCCTGGGGGGACCCCCAGCGGCTGCGACCCCGCCACCACCCCCCTGCGCTATCTCGACCTCATGGCGGAGGCCGCCGTCGCCGGCCGACTCTGCGGGGAGCGGGAACGCGCCCTGAAGATCACCAAGCGTGCGCTGCGGCTCCTGGAGGACGAGTCGGACCCGCTGCGCGCCGCCTGGTTCTGGATCCAGCGCTCCCGGCTCACCCAGACGCTTGGCCGCGGCGACGGCTGGGCGGAGATCGCCACCGCGCAGGAACTGGTCCGCGGCCTTCCGCCGTCCGAGGTGCACGCCGAGGTGCTGACCAACGTCGCCTCCTGGGGCATGCTCCACAACCCCGGTGAACAGACCCTGACGGCGGCCCAACGCGCCGTCGAGTACGCCCGGATGGTCAAGGCCGAGGAGATCGAACTCAACGCCCGGCTGATCCTCGGCGGCCTCCTGGTCGACGCGGGCGACGTCGAGCAGGGGCTCGCGGAGATGTTCGCGGTCAGGGACCGCTGCATGGCACCGCCCGGACTGGTCTCCCGCATCCCGCACATCCACGTCAACCTGCCCTCCGTACTCGAAGGAGCCGGCCGCTCCCTCGAATCCCTGGAGATCGGCGACCAGGGCCTCGCGCTCTGCCGGAAGTACGGACTCACCGACACCGAGAGCTGGGTCCAGGTCAACAAGGCGGAGTCCTTCGTCTCCCTCGGCCGCTGGGACGAGGCGGTCGAAGCCTCGGAGGCGGCCCGCCGCGGCGCGCTCAGCATCAAGCCCCGCGGCGGGGCGGCCCTCCAGCTCGCCTCCGTCGCCGTCGGCCGCGGCGACCTGACCGAAGCCGCCGCCCAACTGGCCAAGGCCCGCGGCCACTACGGCACCCGCGACCTCATGCCGCAGCACACCCAGCCCATGGCCACCGTCGCCCTCGGCATCGCCGCGGGCGACCCCGACCGCGCCGCCGGTGTCGCCGCGGCCCGCGCCGAGCTCGAAGCGGCCCTGGCCGCGGGCTTCCCGCCCGGCACCCAGCGCTACACCTGGCCCCTGCTGCTCGCCGCCGCCACCTCGGAGGCCGATTCGCGCGGCCTGCCCGCCGCCGAGCCGGGCAGGGCCGAAGCCATCGACAGCATCCGACGGGCCGCCAAGAACCTCCCCTCACCCGTACCGGTCTGGGCGGCCCACGAGCAGTGGGTCCGCGCGGAGCTCCTGCGCGCCGAGGACCGTGACACCCCCGACGACTGGTCCGCCACCGTCACCGCGTTCGAACCCCTCGACCGCCCCTACGACCTCGCCCGCACCCGTCTCCGCCTCGCCGAGTCCCTCCTGGCGACCTCCGCGGGTGTCGGCACCGAAGCGGACCGTGAGCGCGCCGCCGAGCTGCTGCGACAGGCCCACGAGGTCGCCGAGCGCCTGGGCGCCCGGCCCCTCGCCGATGCGGTCTCGGGGCTCGCCCAGCGCGCCCGCCTCACCCTGAACCACCATGAGCAGGCCACCCCGAGCGCCCACCTCACCCCCGTCGACCCCGCCGAGGCACTCGGCCTCACCAGCCGGGAGCGGGACGTGCTCCGCCGCGTCGCCGCGGGCCGCAGCAACCGCCAGATCGCCGAGGAGCTCTTCATCTCCCCGAAGACGGCGAGCGTCCACGTCTCCAACATCCTCGCCAAGCTGGGCGTCGCCGGCCGGGGCGAGGCAGCGGCCCTGGCCCACCGCCTGCGCCTGTTCCCCGCGGAACGCGCCCCGTCGAATCACTCCCAGCCCACTGGCTGACCTGCGCTTTCCCGGCCCCGGTGGGTTCCGGAGGCACTCGCTTACGCTGGTAGGAGGAACCCGTCCGCCAGGAGGCGCAGTGTTCAACCCGATGGAGCTTTTCCAGCCCGGCCGCAAACACACGGACGACGAGCAGAAGCGGCTGGAGCTGAGCCGGGTCGACGTGGCCGACGGCGACCCGGGCCGCGGTCCGATAGACCTCACCTCGGGCAAGGTGGTGGTGAGGGTGCCGCAGCAGGCGGAGGCGGAGGCACAGGCAGAGACGGATCCGTCCGCCGCTGACCCGGGTGCCGCCGAAGCCGAAGCCGATACCGATCCGGACGCGGTGCCCGGGCCCGGCCCCGTCCGCCACCCCTCGCCCGGGAAGTAGCCCGCCGGTCCGGCAGCCCTACTTCACCGTCACCTCAAGGATCTTGTCGTCCCCCTTCTCCGGGGTGCCCCGGGAATCCGTCTCGTTCGTCACTAGCCACAGCTTGTCCCCGCCCGCGGCGACGACCGTGCGCAGGCGGCCGTACTCGCCCTTCAGGAAGTCCTGGGGCTTCACCGTGCCGTCCACCCCGCGGACGGGGATGCGCCAGAGGCGCTCGCCGCGCAGGCCCGCCATCCAGACCGAGCCCTCGGCGTAGGCGATGCCGCTGGGGGAGGCCTCCGAGGTCTTCCACTGGGCCACCGGGTCGTGGAAGCCGTCCTCGTCGCCCTTGCCCTCGACCTCCGGCCAGCCGTAGTTGTCGCCGGCCTTGATCTCGTTCAGTTCGTCCCACGTGTCCTGGCCGAACTCCGCCGCCCAGAGCCGCTTCTCCTCGTCCCAGGCCAGGCCCTGCACATTGCGGTGGCCGTACGAATAGACGGGGGAGTCGCCGAAGGGGTTGCCGGGGGCCGGGTCGCCGTCCGGGGTCAGGCGGAGGATCTTGCCGCCCAGCGACTTCTTGTCCTGGGCCAGGCCCGTGTCACCGGTCTCGCCCGTGCCCGCGTACAGCATCTTGTCCGGGCCGAAGGCGATCCGGCCGCCGTTGTGGACCGTGCCCTTGGGGATTCCCTTGAAGACCGTGTCGGGCGCACCCAGCTGCTGGCCGGAGGGCTTCTTCTCGTCGTACAGCATGCGGGCGATGCGGTTGTCCGACTCGGTGGTGAAGTACGCGTAGACCATGTGGTCCGAAGCGTACGAAGGGGAGAGGGCCAGGCCCATCAGGCCGCCCTCTCCGGCGGGGGAGACGCCGGGGACGGAGCCGAGGCCGGTCTTCTTGCCCGTCTTGCCGTCGACGCGGGTGATGGTCCCCTCGTCGCGAGAGGACACCAGCAGGTCCCCGTCGGGGAGGGGTGCGAGGCCCCACGGCGACTTCAGGTCCTCGGTGAGCGTCTTGGAGACCGATGCCGACCCCTTTTCCGGCGGGGCGTCGCCGGCGCGCGGTTTTCCCGTGGACGTCCCGTCCGACGGCGCGGGGCTCGACTCGGCGCTCTTTCCGTTGTCCGGCGCGTCCGAGTCCCCGGACGAGCAACCGGCCGTGAGCACCGTGAGCACCAGGGCGGTGGCGGCCAATGCGGCCGTGACAGCAGGTCGTTGCACGATCAGGTTCCCTTCGACGCAGCGCTTCTACTGTTCATACACCGCTCAGTCCCCTCAGGTTCCCAACCCCGCTTCACCGAACCGCGGACATCATTCCCACGATCCCATCGCCGACGGCAGCGCGGCGATCTCCGCCAGGTCCGCCCCGGTGAGCCGAATCGACGCCGCCCCCGCGTTCTCCACCGCCCAGCGCTCCCGCTTGGCCCCCGGGATCGGCACCACGTCGCGGCCCTGCGCGAGCACCCACGCCAGCGCCACCTGAGCCGGGGTCGCCCCGTGCCGCTCGGCCACCCGGCGCAGGCCCACCACCAGCGGCTGGTTGCCCGCCATCATCTCGGCGGTGAAGCGGGGGTGCCGGGCCCGCACGTCGTCCGGCTCGAAGCCCTGCCCCGGCGTCAGCGTCCCCGTGAGGAAACCGTTCCCCAGCGGCATCGCCGCCAGGAAGCCGATCCCGCGCGTCGCACACCACGGCAGCAGCGTCTCCAGCGCCTCCGGCGACCACACCGACAGCTCGGCCTCCACCGCGCTGACCGGGAAGACCTGCTGGATGCGCGCCAGCTGCCGGATCGTCCCCTCGTGCATTCCTCGGCCCTCGCGCCGCGAGGCACGGGCGCCCACCGCGCACAGCCCGAGCGCCCGCACCTTCCCCGCGGCGACGAGCTCGGCCATCGCGCCCCAGGTCTCCTCGACGGGCACCTCGGGATCGGCGCGGTGCAGCTGGTACAGGTCGATCGTCTCGGTCTGCAGCCGCCGCAGCGACGCGTCGCAGGCCCGCTTCACATAGCCGGGACGGCCGTTGGCGACGATGTGCTGCTCGCCCACCAGGAGCCCGCACTTGGTGGACACGAAGGCCTCGGACCGCCGCTCCTTCAACGCCCGCCCCACCAGCAGCTCGTTGGTGAACGGCCCGTACATGTCCGCCGTGTCCAGCAGGGTCGTGCCCTGGTCGAGCGCGGCGTGCACGGTGCGCAGCGACTCCTCGCCCCGCTGCCGTGAGCCGGTGTACGCCCAGCTCATCGGCATGCAGCCGAGCCCGACCGCACCCACCCCGAGCGCTGCCGCGCCGATCGTTCTGCGGTCCACCTGGCCGTGCCCTCCACCTCATGTCCGAGCGGCCCCCAACGTAACCTCTGCCTCCCCCCAGGCGGCGTGCGGCCTCCGCGCATTAGCCTCCTGACCATGACGACTGATGTATGGCTCCCCTACGCCGCGGACGAGATCGAAGGCCTGCCCCCGGCGGCCGACGCCGGGATCAACTACCGCTTCTGGGACGGCGGCCCGGACTTTCCCGCGGACCCGGCGGACTGCGCCTTCTATGCGGTGCCCTATCTGAAGGGGCCGGAGATCGCCGTACGACCGCTGCCGGAGATGACGTCCGTGCGTGCCGTACAGACACTCTCCGCGGGGGTCGACCAGATGCAGTCCGGGCTCAAGTTCCTCGCACCCGGCGTGCAGTTGTGCAACGCGAAGGGGGTCCACGAGGCCAGCACGGCCGAGCTGACGCTCGCCCTGATCCTCGCGTCCCTGCGCGGCATCCCCCGGTTCGTGGAGGGGCAGCGGCAGGAGGACTGGCGGTCCGGGTTCTACCCGGCGCTGGCCGACAAGTCCGTGCTCATCGTGGGATACGGATCGATCGGTTCCGCCATCGAGGACCGGCTCACCCCCTTCGAGTGCGCGCGGGTGGCGCGCGTCGCGCGCTCTGCCCGTGCCACGGAGCGCGGTCCCGTGCACCCGCTCGCCGAACTGCCCGCACTGCTGCCCGACGCCGACGTGGTCATCCTCTCCACGCCCCTCACCGACACCTCCCGTGGCCTGGTGGGCGCCGACTTCCTGGCCCGCATGAAGGACGGCGCACTGCTCGTGAACGTCGCGCGCGGCCCCGTCGTCGACACCAAGGCGCTCCTGGCCGAGCTGGAGAGCGGCCGGATCACCGCCGCCCTCGATGTCACCGACCCGGAACCGCTGCCCGCGGGTCATCCCCTGTGGCAGGCTCCTGGAGTGCTCGTCAGCCCGCATGTGGGCGGATCGACCTCCGCCTTCCTGCCCCGCGCCAAGCGCCTGCTCGCCGCGCAACTGACCCGATACGCCGCCGGGGAACCCCTCGACAACGTCGTCCTGACGACCGAATAGCACACCAAGCCCCGGTCACCCAGGGATCGTTCGAGCACACTCCGCACCTGTTTGTGTGCGCCCCGTGTTCGCAACCCTTCCGGCCGTTACGGAGCGTAGAGAAGCTATGTCCCTGAGTGACGAGACTGGTGTATCGTCCCGACAGGGGCTGCGCCGTGGACAGTTCGTCGGCGCCGGGGACGAGACATCAGACGCGAGGGGGGCGACGGGCGATGGACGGCCAATGGGCGAACCATCCGACGCGGCGAGGCCGCCGACGACGACTCTCACACGCACCGGCCCACAGCCGGACGCGCACCGATCGCGCGCACGACGTTCCGGAGCCGACGGGTCACGAGAGGCGGACGGACACGGACGCGGCACGGATCAGGGCGGCGCGGTGAGCACCCGCCCGTCACCCGCCACCGCCCTGGAGGGCGGCGGAGGTCTGACGGCGCCGATGCCTCCACGAGCACCCCTGACCCGGCGCCCCGTCTCCGGCGGCGGCGCGGGCATGGTCTCGCAGATCGCGCTCCTCGTGGTCTGCGGCGGATATGCCACCGGGGCCGCGCTCGGCTGGGGATCGTCCCGGGCCGCCCTGATCATGGGCGACTTCGGTCTGAGCATCGCGGCGGCGACCGCCGCGGTCTCCTGTTTCCGCTACTCACGCACCCGTCGCAGCCGCTTTCGACCCGCATGGCTCCTGTTCGCGCTCTCGTCCGCGATGGCGGCCCTGGGCAACGGCGTATGGGGCTGGTACGAGGTCGTGCTCGAGGAGCCGGTGCCCAGCCCGGGCCTCGCGGACCTGTTCTTCCTCTGCTTCGCGCCGCCCGCCATCATCGGCCTGCTCGTGCTCGCCAAGCGCCCGGTGACCAGGGCCGGTTGGGTCTGCCTCTCGCTCGACGCATGGCTCATCGGCGGCTCTCTGCTCACGCTCTCCTGGAGCCTCGCGCTCGCGCACACGGCACAGTTCGAGGGCCAGAGCGTCGCGCACGCCGCGCTCTCGCTCGCCTACCCGCTTCTCGACATCGCGCTGGTCAGCATGGTGCTCGCGCTGCACTTCAGACGGTCATCCGCCAACCGCACGGCGGTGAACACGGCGATCGGCGCCCTCGCGCTGACCGTCATGTGCGACGCGATGTTCACCTCGCCCCTGCTGCACGCCAGTTACCGCTCGGGGCAGATGCTGGACGCGGGCTGGTTCGCCGGCTCACTGCTCCTCGCGTACGCGCCCTGGGCGGCCCCCTGGCACAAGCACGGGGACGAGGCGCAGCCGCACGCGCGCGTGCAGCACGACGCCGCCCCCAGGGACGCGCGGACCGCCGCCACCCGACCGATCGCCGGATCGCTGGCCGCGCTCACGCCGTATCTGGCCGCCGCCGTCTGCACGTTGGGGATTCTCTACAACGTGCTCAGCGGTCGCAGCGTCGACCAAGTCGTGCTCTTCACCGCGGGCACGGTCGTGCTCGCCCTGGTCGTGCGCCAGGGCATCATGCTCCTGGACAACATCACCCTCACCCAGGAACTGGCCCAGAAGGAGAACCACTTCCGCTCCCTGGTCCAGGGTTCGAGCGACGTCATCATGATCGCCGCTCCGAACGGCATACTCCACTACGTCAGCCCGGCCGCCTCCGGGGTCTACGGCCGCGAGGCCGACGACCTCGTCGGCTCCGAACTGGCCTCGCTCATGCACCCCGAGGACCTGGGCCGCGTGGTCCACGAGGTCCGCCGGTTCCTCACCGCGAACCCCGTCGAAGAGCCCACGACCCGCATCGAGTGCCGCTTCAAGTCCGGTGACGGCGACTGGCTGAACGTGGAGTCGACGGTCAACCGCCACCAGGGCGGCCTCATCTTCAACAGCCGCGACGTCACCGAACGGGTCAGACTGCAGGCGCAGTTGCAGCACAACGCCGAGCACGACCCGCTCACCGATCTGCCCAACCGCGCCCTGTTCACCCGCCGGGTGGGGCAGGCGCTCACCGGACGCCGGGTCACCGACCGGGGCACAGCCGTGCTCTTCATCGACCTGGACGGCTTCAAGGCGGTCAACGACACCATCGGCCACCAAGCGGGAGACGAACTCCTGATCCAGGCGGCCCGCCGCCTTCAGGAGGCCGTCAGGTCCGGGGATTGCGCGGCCCGGCTTGGCGGCGACGAATTCGCCGCGCTCATCGTGGGCGACGGCACCCGCGACCAGGCCGCACGCGAACAGCACATCTACGAGCTGGCCGACCGTCTCAGAATCACCCTCTCCCAGCCCTACGCGATCGACGGCAACGACGTGCGCGTGGCGGCGTCCATCGGCGTGGCCTTCGCCGAACCGGGCATCGGAGCGGGCGAGCTGCTGCGCAACGCCGACCTCGCGATGTACCGCGCCAAGGCCGCGGGAAAGGGCCGCGTCGAGCTGTACGCACCCCAGATGCAAGCCGACGTCGTCCGCAAGGCCGAGCTGGCGACACGGCTGCGCACCGCGCTGCACGACGGTGAGTTCGCGCTGCTCCACCAGCCGGTGGTCTCCCTGGACGACGGACGCATCACCTCCGTCGCCGCCCAGGCGCGCTGGCGCTCGGCGCAGGGCATCCTCTTCACGCCCGCCGAGTTCCTTCGCGTGGCCGACACCTCGGACGCCCAGGAGGGCGTCCGCACCGCCGAGCTCGGGCGCTGGATGATCGAGGAGGCCGTCCAGCAGGCCGCCGAGCGCGGCCGTACGGGCCATGCGACGCCCGTCGCCGTCCGCATCAGCGCGCGGCGCCTCCTGGACCGCTCCATGCCGCTGGGCTCCATCGAGGCGCTCCTCACCCGGTACGGCCTGCCCTCGGGGGCGCTCATCATCGAGCTCGCCGACAGCGACCCCCGGGTGTCCCTGGACGACCTGGAGCGCCGGCTGACCTCCCTGCGCAGACTCGGCGTACGCATCGCCCTGGACGGCTTCGGGAGCGGCTATGCCGCCATCACCGCGCTGCGGCGGCTCCCCGTCGACGTACTGAAACTGGACCGAAGTCTCATCGAGGGCGTCGTCGAGTCCGCGCGGCTGCACAAGATCACCTCCGGTCTGCTGCGCATCGCCTCCGATCTGGGGCTGCGTTCGGTGGCCGACGGCGTCGACCTGCCGGAGCAGGTCATCGCCCTGCGCGCGATGGGCTGTACGCACGGGCAGGGCATGGCGTTCTCCGGACCGCTCGACGAGTACCGCCTGCGCCGTGCGCTGTCGCTCGGTCGGTATCCGGTGCCGCACGGGCCCGCGGAGCCCGTCCTGGCGGGCGGCCCTCCGGTGACGTTCGGGGGAGGTGTGCAGTCTTTCGTCCGCTCACATAATGAGACCCCCGTCCCACCTACTTGACAGGCATAGTGCGCCGGGGAGAGGGTCAATGCCATGCGCACCCGAATTCTCGTACTTGGAAAGCGCGTCGGCTGAAGCTGGGACTCACCGGTCCGAACACCGGAATCCCTGCACCCGCTCCGACGCGCTCCCCTCGCTTGCCCCACGGCACGAGGGGTTTTTTGTTGCACCGGCACCTGCCAAACCCCCGCAAACACCCCGCAAAAACCCTCAGCTTCGAGAAGAGAATGCCGATGACCGAGCAGGCCACCGGGGCCCACCATCCGCAGCCGCGGCCCCGATCCTCAGGACAGCAGTCGACGCCCGTCGAGCACGTCACGGGCGCGAAGTCCCTCATTCGTTCTCTCGAGGAAGTCGGGGCCGACACGGTATTCGGCATTCCCGGCGGTGCCATCCTTCCCGCGTACGACCCGATGATGGACTCCACCCGCGTCCGTCACGTCCTGGTCCGGCACGAGCAGGGCGCAGGCCACGCGGCCACCGGATACGCGCAGGCCACCGGCAAGGTCGGGGTGTGCATGGCGACGAGCGGCCCCGGTGCCACGAACCTCGTCACCCCGATCGCCGACGCCCACATGGACTCCGTGCCCCTGGTCGCGATCACCGGCCAGGTGGCCTCCAAGGCCATCGGCACGGACGCCTTCCAGGAGGCGGACATCGTCGGCATCACGATGCCGATCACCAAGCACAACTTCCTGGTCACCAAGGCGGAGGACATCCCGGCGACGATCGCGGAGGCCTTCCACATCGCCTCCACGGGCCGCCCCGGACCGGTCCTGGTGGACATCGCCAAGGACGCCCTCCAGGCGCAGACCACCTTCCAGTGGCCGCCCACCCAGGACCTGCCCGGCTACCGCCCGGTGACCAAGCCGCACGCCAAGCAGATCCGCGAGGCCGCCAAGCTGATCACCGCCGCCAAGCGGCCCGTCCTCTACGTCGGCGGCGGCGTCATCAAGGCCCAGGCCACCGCCGAGCTGAAGGTCCTGGCAGAACTCACCGGAGCGCCCGTCACCACCACACTGATGGCGCTCGGCGCATTCCCCGACAGTCACGAGCTGCACGTGGGGATGCCGGGCATGCACGGAGCGGTCACCGCCGTCACCGCGCTGCAGAAGGCCGACCTGATCGTCGCCCTCGGAGCCCGCTTCGACGACCGCGTCACCGGCAAACTGGACAGCTTCGCGCCCTTCGCGAAGATCGTCCACGCCGACATCGACCCGGCCGAGATCGGCAAGAACCGCGCCGCCGACGTGCCGATCGTCGGAGACGCCCGCGAGGTCATCGCCGACCTGATCCAGGCGGTCCAGGCGGAGCACACCGCCGGCGTGCGGGGCGACTACACCGCCTGGTGGGCCGACCTCAACCGCTGGCGCGACACCTACCCCCTGGGCTACACCCAGCCCGAGGACGGTTCGCTCTCCCCGCAGCACGTCATCGAGCGCGTCGGCAAGCTCGCCCCGGAGGGCACGATCTTCGCGGCGGGCGTCGGCCAGCACCAGATGTGGGCCGCCCACTTCATCGACTACGAGAAGCCCGCCACCTGGCTCAACTCCGGCGGCGCCGGAACGATGGGGTACGCGGTCCCGGCCGCGATGGGCGCCAAGGCCGGCCGGCCCGACCGCACGGTCTGGGCGATCGACGGCGACGGCTGCTTCCAGATGACCAATCAGGAACTGACCACCTGCGCCCTGAACAACATCCCGATCAAGGTCGCCATCATCAACAACGGCGCCCTCGGCATGGTCCGCCAGTGGCAGACGCTGTTCTACAACCAGCGCTACTCCAACACCGTGCTGCACAGCGGTCCCGAGGACATCGGCCCCAACAAGGGCACCCGCGTCCCGGACTTCGTGAAGCTGTCGGAGGCGATGGGCTGCGTGGCGCTGCGCTGTGAGCGCCCCGAGGACCTCGACAAGGTCATCGCCGAGGCCAACGCCATCAACGACCGCCCCGTCGTGGTCGACTTCATCGTCCACGAGGACGCCCAGGTCTGGCCGATGGTCGCGGCGGGCACCTCGAACGACGAGGTCATGGCCGCCCGCGGGGTCCGCCCCGACTTCGGCGACAACGAAGACGACTGAGACCGAGAGCGAAAGAGAGACCAAGAGTCATGTCCACCAAGCACACGCTCTCCGTCCTGGTCGAGAACAAGCCAGGTGTCCTCGCCCGGATCACCGCCCTGTTCTCCCGCCGCGGCTTCAACATCGACTCCCTCGCCGTGGGCGTCACCGAGCACCCCGACATCTCACGCATCACCATCGTCGTGAACGTCGAGGACCTGCCGCTCGAACAGGTCACCAAGCAGCTCAACAAGCTCGTCAACGTCCTGAAGATCGTCGAACTCGAACCGTCCGCGGCCGTCGGCCGCGAACTGGTCCTCGCCAAGGTCCGCGCCGACAACGAGACGCGTTCGCAGATCGTCGAGATCGTCCAGCTGTTCCGTGCCAAGACCGTGGACGTCTCACCCGAGGCGGTCACCATCGAGGCCACCGGATCCAGCGACAAGCTGGAGGCCATGCTCAAGATGCTGGAACCCTTCGGCATCAAGGAGCTCGTCCAGTCCGGCACCATCGCGATCGGCCGCGGCTCCCGCTCCATCACGGACCGCAGCCTGCGGGCGCTCGACCGCTCGGCCTGACCGGCGCGAACGAGCCGCGGTCCCGCCCGCATGTCGAGACCTGAAAACTTTCTTCCCTTCGCCCGCCGTACGGTGGGTCGCAACACCAGCACACATAGGAGATTTCCAGTGGCCGAGCTGTTCTACGACGACGACGCCGACCTGTCCATCATCCAGGGCCGCAAGGTCGCGGTCATCGGATACGGCAGCCAGGGCCACGCCCACGCGCTGTCGCTCCGTGACTCGGGTGTCGACGTCCGTGTCGGTCTGCACGAGGGCTCCAAGTCCAAGACCAAGGCCGAGGAGCAGGGCCTGCGCGTGGTGACCCCCTCGGAGGCCGCCGCCGAGGCCGACGTCATCATGATCCTGGTCCCGGACCCGATCCAGGCCCAGGTCTACGAGGAGTCCATCAAGGACAACCTCAAGGACGGCGACGCGCTGTTCTTCGGTCACGGCCTGAACATCCGCTTCGGCTTCATCAAGGCCCCCGAGGGCGTCGACGTCTGCATGGTCGCCCCCAAGGGCCCGGGCCACCTCGTCCGCCGTCAGTACGAGGAGGGCCGCGGCGTTCCGTGTATCGCGGCCGTCGAGCAGGACGCGACCGGCAACGGCTTCGCGCTGGCTCTCTCGTACGCCAAGGGCATCGGCGGCACGCGTGCGGGCGTCATCAAGACGACCTTCACCGAGGAGACCGAGACCGACCTGTTCGGCGAGCAGGCCGTGCTCTGCGGTGGCACCGCGGCGCTGGTCAAGGCGGGCTTCGAGACGCTGACCGAAGCCGGCTACCAGCCGGAGATCGCGTACTTCGAGTGCCTCCACGAGCTGAAGCTCATCGTGGACCTCATGTACGAGGGCGGCCTGGAGAAGATGCGCTGGTCGATCTCCGAGACCGCCGAGTGGGGCGACTACGTCACCGGCCCCCGCATCATCACGGACGCCACCAAGGCCGAGATGAAGAAGGTCCTGGCCGAGATCCAGGACGGCACCTTCGCCAAGCAGTGGATGGACGAGTACCACGGCGGCCTGAAGAAGTACAACGAGTACAAGACCCAGGACGAGAACCACCTCCTGGAGACCACGGGCAAGGAGCTCCGCAAGCTCATGTCGTGGGTGAACGACGAGGCCTGAGGCACTCGGGCAACGCCGGAGGGGGCGATCTCCCTCCGGCGTTGTCCGCCCCGTCCAGCCACGGACGAGTGATCCTTCCACCAAGGCGTAAGACACCCGTCGGTACGCCACTAGACTGCATTCAACTTTCGCGTCGGGCCCACAGCGTCGTGCGTCTTCCACGCGGCTAAGCGACACCGCATGCGGCCGTCGGGACGGCCGTCCGCATTGGACTTGTGAGGACTCACGTGAGCACTGCTGCCAACGGCAAACCGGTCGTACTCATCGCTGAAGAGCTGTCGCCCGCCACTGTCGACGCCTTGGGCCCGGACTTCGAGATCCGTCAGTGCAACGGCGCGGACCGCGCCGAGTTGCTGCCCGCCATCGCCGACGTCGACGCGATTCTGGTCCGCTCCGCGACCAAGGTCGACGCCGAGGCCATCGCGGCCGCCAAGAAGCTGAAGGTCGTCGCCCGCGCGGGCGTGGGCCTGGACAACGTGGACGTCTCCGCCGCCACCAAGGCCGGCGTCATGGTGGTGAACGCCCCCACCTCGAACATCGTCACCGCAGCCGAGCTCGCCTGTGGCCTGCTCATCGCCACCGCGCGCAACATCCCCCAGGGCAGCCAGGCCCTGAAGGCCGGCGAGTGGAAGCGCTCCAAGTACACGGGCGTCGAGCTCGCCGAGAAGACCCTCGGTGTCGTCGGCCTCGGCCGCATCGGCGCGCTGGTCGCCCAGCGCATGAGCGCCTTCGGCATGAAGGTCGTCGCGTACGACCCGTACGTGCAGCCCGCGCGTGCCGCGCAGATGGGCGTCAAGGTCCTCACGCTCGACGAGCTGCTCGAGGTCTCCGACTTCATCACCGTGCACCTGCCCAAGACCCCCGAGACGGTCGGTCTGATCGGCGACGACGCGCTGCACAAGGTCAAGCCCGCCGTCCGCATCGTGAACGCCGCGCGCGGCGGGATCGTCGACGAGGAGGCGCTGTACTCGGCGCTGAAGGAAGGCCGCGTCGCGGGCGCCGGTCTGGACGTGTACGCGAAGGAGCCCTGCACGGACTCCCCGCTCTTCCAGTTCGACCAGGTCGTCTGCACCCCGCACCTCGGTGCCTCCACGGACGAGGCGCAGGAGAAGGCCGGTGTCTCCGTCGCCAAGTCGGTGCGCCTGGCCCTCGCCGGTGAGCTCGTCCCGGACGCGGTGAACGTCCAGGGCGGCGTCATCGCCGAGGACGTGCGTCCCGGTCTGCCGCTCGCCGAGAAGCTCGGCCGGATCTTCACCGCCCTCGCGGGCGAGGTCGCGGCCCGCCTCGACGTCGAGGTGTACGGCGAGATCACCCAGCACGACGTGAAGGTGCTCGAACTGTCCGCGCTGAAGGGCGTGTTCGAGGACGTCGTCGACGAGACCGTGTCGTACGTGAACGCGCCTCTCTTCGCCCAGGAGCGTGGCGTCGAGGTCCGCCTCACCACGAGCTCGGAGTCCCCGGACCACCGCAACGTGGTCACGGTGCGCGGCACGCTGACCGGCGGCGAGGAGATCTCGGTCTCCGGCACGCTGGCCGGGCCCAAGCACCTCCAGAAGATCGTCGCCATCGGCGAGTACGACGTGGACCTGGCCCTGGCCGAGCACATGGTCGTCCTCCGTTACGCGGACCGTCCGGGTGTCGTCGGCACCGTCGGCCGCGTCCTCGGTGAGTCGGGCATCAACATCGGCGGCATGCAGGTCGCTCGCGCCGATGTGGGTGGCGAGGCGCTTGCCGTCCTGACGGTGGACGACACCGTGCCGCAGTCGGTGCTGAACGAGCTGGCCGCCGAGATCGGTGCGGAGTCCGCTCGCGCGGTGAACCTCACGGACTAGTTGCTCCGTAGCTTCGGTTGCCGGTTCATCACCGGCTCCGCCGAGTTCACCCTCAAACGCCGGACGTGCTGGATGATTCCAGCCCGTCCGGCGTTTGCCGTTTCCGTTTCAGACCAGGGCCTTCTCCGGCTCGGGCTCCGCTGTCTTCGCCGGCTTGATCTTCCGCAGGGTCACCGCCGACAGGGCTGCCGCGATCAGAAGTATCGCCGCCCCGCTGAACGCCGCCACGTGCATCCCGCTCGTGAACGCCTCCCTGGCCGTGTCGATCAGGGCGGAGGCCGCCTTGTCCGGCATCTCGCGGGCCACCGCCAGCGCGCCGCCGAGAGTCTCGTGGGCCTCGGCCGGGGCCGTGTCCGGGATCTCGTCGCGGTAGACCGCGTTGCCGATGGAGCCGAGCAGCGCCATGCCGAGCGCGCCGCCGAACTCCTGGCCCGTCTCCAGGAGCGAGGACGCGGAGCCCGCCTTCTCGGCCGGGGCGGAGCCCAGCGCCAGGTCGGTGAGCTGCGAGCCGACGACCACGGCACCGCAGGCGAGGACACCGGCCGCGGTGAGCAGGGTCCACATCGAGTCCGTGCCGGTCAGGGTCAGCAGACCGTAGCCGCAGGCCGAGAGGGCGAAGCCGGCCGAGACGACGTGGGCGCGGTCGACCCCCCGCTGCACCAGGGCCGTGGCGACCGGGGCGGCGAAGCCGATGAGGACCGAGGGAAGCAGCGCCCACAGTGCGGCCTCCAGGGCGCTCTTGCCGAGGACGGACTGCAGATACTGCGTGGTGAAGAAGGCCGAACCCATCATCGCCAGCGTGGAGATGAGGTTCAGGAGGACGGCGGGGGCGAAGCCGCGGCCCCGGAACAGCGCCGGTGAGATCAGCGGGGACTCCGCGGTGCGCTGGCGGTGGACGAAGAGGGCGGCGAAGACGAGTCCGACGGCGAGCGACACGGCGTACCCGGGCTCGAAGCCCTCGGCGGCGAACTCCTTGAGGCCGTATACGACGGGCAGCACGGCGGCCATGGACAGCGGCACGCTCAGCAGGTCGAAGCGGCCCGGACGCGGGTCCCTGGACTCGGGGATGAGGACCGGGGCGAGGACCAGGAGCAGCACCATCGCGGGCAGGTTGACCAGGAAGACCGAGCCCCACCAGAAGTACTCGACGAGGACGCCGCTCATCACCGAGCCGAGCGCGACGCCCGCGACCATCACGCCGGACCAGATGCCGATCGCCTTCGCGCGCTGTCCGGCGTCGCGGAACATCGTGCGGACGAGGGCCATGGTGGACGGCATCAGGGTCGCGCCGCCGATGCCGAGGACCGCGCGGGCCGCGATGAGCATCTCGGCGCTGTTGGCGTAGGCGGCGGTCAGGGAGGCCGCGCCGAAGGCGAGGGCGCCGAACATGAGCAGCTTGCGGCGGCCGATGCGGTCGCCGAGGGAGCCCATCGTCATCAGCAGCCCGGCGAGCACGAAGGCGTAGATGTCGAAGATCCACAGCTGCTGGGTGCCGCTCGGCTCCAGGTCCGCGCTGATCGCCGGGATCGCGAAGTAGAGGACCGAGACGTCCATCGAGACAAGGAGCAGCGGCAGCATCAGGACGGCGAGAGCCGTCCACTCCTTGCGGCCGGCGCGCTCCGGGACCGCCGAATTCGCTTGATCGTGCGTCGAGTTCGTCATGCCGAGGACTGTACGGACGTCTTAAACGCTTGTCTAGTACGAGTGTGTAAAACGAAGGTATAGGACGTTCGTATGGATCGGGGGTACGCTGGCCCGCATGGGACACCGTGAGGATCTGCTCGAAGGCGCCAAGCGCTGCCTGCTGGAGAAGGGCTTCGTGCGTACGACGGCCCGCGACATCGTGAAGGAGTCGGGGACGAATCTCGCGTCCATCGGCTACCACTACGGCTCCAAGGACGCGCTGCTCGTGGAGGCGTTCGTCGCCCTGGTCGAGAAGGCCGACGGCTTCGACGAGGCTCCGGCCGGGGAGAGCGGGGCGAAGGGGGACGGCCCGCGGGACGGCTCGCTGGAGCGGTTCGAGCAGGTCTGGGCGAACATCCTGCGCGGGTTCCCCCAGTCGCGCTCCATCTGGATGCTGACCTTCGAGGTCATCACGCAGGGGGAGCGCCTCGCCGGGGTCCGCGACCTGCTGGTCAAGGCGCAGGGGGAAGGGCGCAGCGGGCTCGCCGCGCTGTTCACCGGGATCGAGGAGAGCGTCATCTCGCAGGACCTGGTGGAGACGGAAGGCCGCTTCTACACGACGCTGCTCAACGGCCTGATGGTGCAGTGGCTCTTCGACCCGGAGTCGGCGACGACCGCCGAGCAGCTCACCGAGGGGATGCGGCGGGTGATGGCGCGGGCGTCAGGGGAGTGAGGCGTGGTGAGCCGCGCCCTCACAGCCGTGATGTCCTCACAGCCGTGACACCTCTACAGCCGTGATGCCTCTACAGCCGTGACGCCTTGAGGACCATGTGCAGCAGCAGCCGGTCCTCGCCCTCGTCCAGGTCAAGGCCCGTGAGCTGTTCCACGCGCGAGAGGCGGTAGTACAGCGTCTGGCGGTGGATCCCCAACTCCGCGGCCGTGCGCCCCGCTTGGCCCGCGCAGTCGAGATACACCTCGGCGGTGCGGGCCAGTTCGCGGTGGGCGGGGGAGAGCAGGGCGCGGGCCACCGGGTCCTCGGTGGCCTCCGCGGGGAGGGACGTCAGGAGGCGGTAGGGGCCGACCTCCGACCACTGGGCCACCGGGGCGAAGCGGGGTTCGGCGCGGGCCGCGCGGGCCGCCGTCGACGCCTCCCACCAGGCGGCGCCGAGCTCGTCGAGGCCGTGCCGGGCGTTCGCGATGCCCGCCGCCGCGTTCTTCGCCGCGTCCAGGAGCCGGGTGGCCGCCGACACCGCCGGGGTGAGCACGTCCGCCGAGCGCAGCCGGACCAGGACCGCCAGGCTCTGGCCCGCCGTGCCCCACGGCACCGTGCACAGGGCGGTCGCCCCCTGCACCGTACGGACCGAAGGGGCCGAGTCGGGGTCGGCGGAGGGCCAGGGGGCCACGCAGACCACGGCGTGCAGGCCCTCGCCGCGCGGGCCCAGCGCCGTGCGCAGGTCGGCCACGGCCATGTCCCGCTGCCAGCCGCGCTCGGCGGTCAGGACGGCACGGAACTCCCGGGTCAGATCGGCGCCGGCCTGCACCTCGTCGGCGAGCAGCGCGCCGATGCGGGCGGCGACCTCCATGGCCGCGGACAGCTGGGCGTCCGTCGGCCCCGGCTCGTCGTCCAGCAGCCATACGTAGCCCAGGGCGAACCCCCGATGCCGTACGGGAAGGCAGATCCGCCCGCGGAGGACGCCCGCCTCCGGGGTGGGCGGGATGCGGACGGGTGCCGTCGCGCGGGTGATGCCGAAGCCCTCGAACCAGGTGCGCACGTCGGCCGTGGAGCGGCGCGTGAGGATCGAGCGGGTGCGCACCGGGTCCAGGGCCGCCGCGTCGAAGTCGCTGTCGCCGCCGCTGTCGTGCGCGCCGAAGGCGATCAGCTCGAAATCGCGGTTCTCCAGCGTCGCGGGCGCGCCGAGCAGGGCTGAGATCTCATCGACCAGTTCCTGGTAATCGCCTTTCACACTGTCCATTCTGACGTAGTTCGCCCCTGCCTTCAGACAGATGTCTGAGATCCAGGGCACGGATGCGTGACAGGTGTCGATGGCCCAGGATCGGAGGGATCCTTAAGTTTCACGGTGGTTCTCCGTGCCGTACCGGTTCGTTCCGCATGGCCAGGTACGGCCCCGTTCTACTCTCCGTGGAGGTGCCCGTGCTGGGTCCCGTGATCCTCGCCGCGTCGCGCAGCGACCAGATGCGCCGATTCGTCTCGGCGGCGCCGGGCACCAAGCAGGTCGTGAGCCGCTTCATCGCCGGTGAGACCGTGGACCAAGTCGTGCCGATCATCACGGACGCCGCCGACAAGGGCCTGGAGGTCACCCTCGACGTCGTCGGTGAGGACATCACCACGCCCGAGCAGGCCGCCGCCGCGCGCGACGCCTACCTGGAGCTCGTCGAGCGTCTCAAGGACCTCGGCCTCGGCACCAAGGCCGAGATGTCCGTGAAGCTGTCCATGTTCGGCCAGGCGCTCGAAGGCGGCCACGAGCTGGCTCTCGCCAACGTCCGCCCGGTCGTCGAGGCCGCCGCCGCGATCGGCACCACGGTCACCCTGGACGCCGAGGACCACACCACCCTCGACTCGATGTTCGCCATCCACGAGGAGCTGCGGAAGGACTTCCCGCAGACCGGCTGCGTCATCCAGTCATACCTCTTCCGTACCGAGGACGACGCCCGCCGCCTGGCCGCCGCCGGCAGCCGCGTGCGCATCGTGAAGGGCGCCTACAAGGAGCCCGCCGAGGTCGCGTACCAGGACAAGGCGGAGATCGACAAGGCGTACGTGCGGATCATGCGCATCCTCATGGAGGGCGACGGGTACCCGATGATCGGGTCCCACGACCCGCGTCTGATCTCCATCGCGCAGGAGCTCGCGCGGCGCGCAGGGCGCAAACTGGACGAGTACGAGTTCCAGATGCTGTACGGCATCCGCAGCGACGAGCACCTGCGGCTCACGGCCGAGGGCCACCGGATGCGCGTGTACACCGCCTACGGCACCGACTGGTACGGATACTTCATGCGCCGCCTCGCGGAGAAGCCGGCCAACCTGCTCTTCTTCGCCCGCTCCATCCTCACCAAGGGCTGAGCTCCCTTTCCCCCGACCCCCCTTAAGGAGATACGGAACTCATGGACGCCGTCACCCAGGTCCCCGCGCCGGTCAACGAGCCGGTGCACGGTTACGCACCCGGTTCCCCGGAGCGTGCCCGCCTCGAGACCAAGCTCAAGGAGCTCTCCGAGAACCCCATCGAGCTGCCGATGACCATCGGTGGCGTCAAGCGCCTCGGTGGCGGTGAGCCCTTCAAGGTCGTGCAGCCGCACAACCACCAGGCCGTCATCGGCAACGGCCGCGGCGCCACGCAGCAGGACGCCCAGGACGCGATCGACGCCGCCCTCGCCGCCGCCCCGGCATGGCGCGCGATGGCCTTCGACGACCGCGCCGCGATCATCCTGCGCGCCGCCGAGCTGCTCTCCACGACGTGGCGCGAGACGCTCGCCGCCTCGACGATGCTCGGCCAGTCGAAGACCGCCCAGCAGGCCGAGATCGACACCCCCTGCGAGCTCGTCGACTTCTGGCGCTTCAACGTCAAGTACGCCCGTGACCTGCTCGCCGAGCAGCCCCCGGCGAACTCGACCGGCGTCTGGAACCGCCTGGACCACCGCCCGCTCGAGGGCTTCGTCTACGCGATCACGCCGTTCAACTTCACCGCGATCGCCGGCAACCTGCCGACCGCCCCCGCCCTCATGGGCAACGTGGTCGTGTGGAAGCCGTCCCCGACTCAGACGCACGCCGCCGTGCTGCTCATGCAGCTCCTTGAGGAGGCCGGTCTTCCCAAGGGCGTCATCAACCTCGTCACCGGTGACGGCATCGCCGTCTCCGAGGTGGCCCTGACCCACCGCGACCTGGCGGGCATCCACTTCACCGGCTCCACCCCGACCTTCCAGCACCTGTGGAAGACGGTCGGCGAGAACATCGCCAACTACCGCACGTACCCGCGTCTGGTCGGCGAGACGGGCGGCAAGGACTTCGTCGTCGCGCACCCGTCCGCGGACCGCGCCGTCCTGAAGACCGCGCTGACCCGTGGCTCCTTCGAGTTCCAGGGCCAGAAGTGCAGCGCCTCGTCGCGTGCCTACGTCCCGGCCTCGATCTGGAACTCCGGTTTCAAGGAGGAGTTCGCGGCCGAGGTCGACGGCATCAAGATGGGTGACGTCACCGATCTGTCGAACTTCATCGGCGCCGTCATCGACGAGCGCGCGTTCGCCAAGAACAAGGCGGCCATCGACCGTGCCGCGGCCGACCCGACCTGCACGATCGTCGCGGGCGGCACGTACGACGACTCGGTCGGTTACTTCGTCCGTCCGACCGTCGTCGAGTGCTCGGACCCGGCCAACGAGGTCTTCACGACCGAGTACTTCGGCCCGTTCCTCGCGATCCACGTCTACGAGGACGACAAGTACGAGGAGATGCTGACCCAGATGGAGTCGGCCTCGGACTACGCCCTCACCGGCTCGGTCATCTCCAACGACCGCGCCGCGGCGGCGTACACGATGGAGAAGCTCCGCTACGCGGCGGGCAACTTCTACATCAACGACAAGTCGACCGGCGCCGTCGTCGGCCAGCAGCCCTTCGGCGGCGGCCGTGCCTCCGGCACCAACGACAAGGCGGGCGCCCCGCAGAACCTGCAGCGCTGGACGCTGACCCGCGCCATCAAGGAGACGCTGGTCCCGCCGACGGAGTACGGCTACCCGCACATGGGCTGACGCCCCCAGGGGCTCGGTGCCCCTCCCTGAATCCCGCCTCCGACCTGGGCCCCACCCCGGTCGGAGGCGGTGCTGTTTCCCGTCATCGTGCCGGGCTGCCGAGGCGCCGCGTCAGGAAGCCGTCGATCAGACCGGCGATCTGCCCCGCGTGGGTCTCCAGGGCGAAGTGGCCGGCGGGCAGGAGGTGCACCTCGGCCTCCGGCAGGTCACGGAGGAAGGCTACGGCGCCCTCCCGCACGAAGATCTCGTCGTGGGCGCCCCAGGTGGCGAGCAGCGGGACCTGGGACGCACGGAAGTACTCGTGGAACGCGGGATACAGCTCGATGTTGCTGCCGTAGTCGCCCATCAGCGCGAGCTGGATCCCGTCCTGTCCCTCGCGCGCCATCAGCGCGGTGTCGTGCAGCCAGGCGTCCGGGCTGACCAGGGTCGGGTCGGGAACGCCGTGCGTGTACTGCCACTTGATGCCTTCGGGGGAGCGGATCTCCCCTACGGCCGCGGCGTTCTTCTCATTCGGGTCTGCGATGTATGCGAGGACGGGCGCCCAGGCCTCGGTGCCGAGGCCTTCCTCGTAGGCGTTGCCGTTCTGCGTGACGATCGCCGTGACGCGCTCGGGGTGTGCGAGCGCCAGGCGCAGGCCGATGGGGGCGCCGTAGTCCTGGATGTAGAGGGCGAAGCGCGTCAGGCCCAGCTGGTCGGTGAACTCCGCGGTGATGTCGGCGAGTTCGGCGAAGGTGTACGTGAAGTCCTGTGCGGAGGGGGTGGCGGAGCGGCCGAAACCGATGTGGTCGGGGGCGATGACGCGGTAGCGGTCGGCGAGGAGCGGGATGAGGTCGCGGAACATGTGCGAGCTGGTGGGGAAGCCGTGCAGCAGGAGGAGGACGGGGGCGTCGGCCGGGCCCGCCTCGCGGTAGGCGATCTCGTGGCCCCGGACGGTGGTGGAGCGGTGGTGGGTCCTGTTGCTCATGACTAACCCCTCAAGCGCGTTTTGGTGGTTGCTTGTGGGTTGAGTAGAGCACGAGGCCTTGTAACCAGTCAAGGCTGTTTAGGGGGTTAGGTTGTATGCGGGGGTGTTCGCTGGCGGTCAGGCGTCGCTCTTGCCCGCAGCCGCGGAGATCACCTCGTCCAGGACGTCCCTGGCCCGCAGCAACTCCTCCACCATGCCGTCGATCCGGGCCCGCTCCACCGACAGCTCCTCCACCAGCCACGGGGTGGCCGTCTCCGACGGGCCGCCGTCCTGGTCGCGCATGCACGGCAGGAGCTGCACGATCTTCGCGCTGCACAGACCCGCCGCGAACAGCTCCTGGATGTGGACGACCCGGTCCACCGCCGTCTCCGGGTAGTCGCGGTGGCCGCCCGGTGTGCGGTCCGCGGACAGCAGACCCTGCTTCTCGTAGTAGCGCAGGGACCGCTCGCTCACAGCGGTACGCTTCGCCAGCTCGCCGATTCTCATGTCCCGCGGCCCTCCGCACTTGAATCTGACACCGGTGTCAGCTTCTACCGTTCCGGCATGACGAACATCAAGCTCCTCACACCGTATTCCGCACCCACCGCCCACGGCCTGCGGCTGCCCAACCGCATCGTCATGGCCCCCATGAGCCGTCACCGTGCCGCCGACGACGGCACCCCGTTGCCGGTGGTCGCCGACCACTACGCCCAGCGTGCGAGCGCGGGCCTCATCGTCACCGAGGGCATCTGGCCCGCGAGCAGCGGACAGAGCGACTGGCGCATCCCGGGGCTTGAGACCCCCGCCCACATCGCGGGCTGGCGCGCGGTGACCGAGGCGGTGCACAAGGCCGGCGGCAGGATCTACGCCCAGCTCATGCACGGCGGCCGCAAGGGCCACCCCCTCGCCCGGATCGACGGCGACCTTCCCGCCGGGCCGTCCGCGGTGCTCGTACCGGGCCGTGTCCACGTCAGCGGCGGCGGGAAGGCCGATCCGGTCGTCCCGCGCGAGATGACCCGCGACGAGATCCACACCGCTGTGCGCGATCACGTCACCGCGGCCCGCAACGCCATCGCCGCGGGTTTCGACGGGGTCGAACTCCACGGCGCCAACAGCTACTTGATCCACCAGTTCCTCGCCGACAACACCAACTTCCGCGACGACGAGTACGGCCGCGGCTCGATCGCCGACCGCATCCGCTTCGCCGTCGAGGTGACCCGCGCCGTCGCCGACGCCATCGGAGCCGAACGCCTCGGCCTGCGCCTCTCCCCGGGCAACCCGCAGTTCGCGATGGCGGAGGCGGACCCCGGCCCCGTCTACCGCGCGCTGCTCGACGAGATCGACGGCCTGGGCCTCGCCTACCTCCACCTCACCGACAACGCCGATTACCCCGCCCTCACCGACCTGCGCTCCCACTGGCACGGCACCCTCATCGCCAACGTCGGCGAGAACGGCGACCCGACCACACGCGAGGCGGGCGAAGCGGTCCTCGTCAGCGGCCGGGCCGACCTCGTCTCGTACGGGCGGGCGTTCATCTCCAACCCCGACCTGCCGGAGCGGTTCGCGGTGGACGCGCCGCTCCAGGAGATCGACGCGGCGCACCTCTACACCCACGGGGCCGAGGGATACACCGACTACCCCTCCCTGCAGAGCCAGTTGGTGTCTGCCGAGGCCTTCGCTCAGACCTCCACCAGTACCTGATCCAGCGATTTCCGTACGAGGTCGGGGACCTGGCAGTCCGGCGCCGGATAGCCCACGGGGATCACCGCGAACGCCTTCTCGTTCGCGGGACGGCCAAGGACCTCCGACAGGAACCGCATGGGGCTCGGCGTGTGGATCAGCGCCGCGAGGCCCGACAGGTGCAGCGCGGACAGCAGCATCCCCACCGCAATGCCGACCGACTCGTCGACGTAGTAGTGCTTGTGCTTGGTGCCGTCGTCCCCGAGCCAGTACCGCTGCTGGAAGACGACGATCAGCGCGGGTGCGTCCGTCAGATGGGTCTTGGTCTCGTCGGTGCCGAGCGGACGCAGCGCCGCGAGCCACTCCTCGCCGAGCCGCCCGTCGTACGAGATCTGCTCCTCGTGCTCGGCGGCCTCGCGGATGCGCCGGCGGACCTCGGGATCCCGTACGAGGACGAACGTCCACGGCTGCTGATGCGCACCGGAAGGTGCTGTCGCCGCGCACGCGATGGCGTCCCGCACGGCCTGCTCGGGCACGGGGTCGGGCGCGAACTGCCGCACCGTCCGCCGCTCCCGCATCCGCTCGCGCAACTCGGCAGCCTGCGCCAGGGATTGGGCTTCGGGCATGCGCTCGGGGCGGTAGGGCGTGGAGCGGTAGGGCTCGCCGTGGATGGGGGTCCATTCCTGCTGGTGCTCGGTCTCAGGCATGGGGCCGATTCTGCTGCGGGTGGTGCTGTCGGCGCCATGGTGCAGACCAATTCCGGCCGCGGGGGGCGTGGCGGGGCGGGGTTCTCCTCAGTTCCAGCCCGTCACGATGAGGGAGAGCCCGATGGTGAAGCCTCCCGCGAGCAGGACCAGGTACAGGCCGTAGAGCCTGCGCAGCCGGTGCGCGAGGAACCCGAAGGCCCCGAAGGCGAGGCCCACCGTGAGGGTGCGGGAACCACGTGAGAGCGCCGAGTGGGTCAGCCAGTCGCCCGGGGCGGTGTCCGCGCGGCCCGCTTCCCTTGCGTACACCTTGAAGGGGATGCCGTTCCAGGGCTGGTGGCGGACGGCCGCCGCGCCCTCGACGCCGAGTTCCGTGCGCACCTCGGCCCGCATCCGGTCCGTGGTCAGGGGGTGCGGCAACTGCACGCCGGAAGCCGCCAGTTGGAGGGCCAGGATGCCACCCGCCAGGCTGCCCGCGAGCGCCATGAGGGAGAGTTTCAGGGCGCGGCGCGGTACCGCGACGCAGGCGATCGCCAGGAACAGCTCCGGCATCAGGGGCCAGCTCAGCGCCTCCGCGAAGGCCCAGACGAAGCCTGCGGCGAGGCCCCGGCGGGAGGCTGCGACCGCCGCGATCCGCTTGCGCGCGGAGGAGTCGGCGAGGGGTTCCTCCGTCGTACGGCGATGCAGCGCGGCCACGGCGTCGCGGGCCTGCTCCGGGGTGGCCGAAGCGGGCAGCGGCTCGCCGACCGCGACCCGGACCAGGGCGGGGCGGAGCCTGCCGTGTTTGGGCAGGAGGCGGTCCGTGCCGGCGATGGCCACCGGGACCACGGGTACGTCCGCGTGCCGGGCCAGGATCAGGGCGCCCTTGTGGAAGGCGCCCAGCTCACCGGCCCGGGCACGGGTGCCCTCGGGAAAGAGGACCACGGCTCCGCCCGCGCGCAGACTGTCCGCCCTGGAGAGCAGGTCGTCCATGCCACCCCCGGTACGGCGCACGGGGAACCCCGCGGCAAGGCGGCTGCAGATCCGCCTGCGCCAGGGCGAGGCGAACCAGTAGTCGGCCGCCGCACCGATCGCGGGGGAGTGCCGGGCGTCCAGTGCCGCGAGCAGGGCCGCGGTGTCCGCGTGGGACGAGTGGTTCGCCACGACCACGCAGCCACCGGGCGGCAGTTGACCACGCCGCTCGACACCACCGGTGAGCGTAAGGAGAGCCCACCAGAGGCCACGCCGAACCCGCGCGGCACCCCGCTTCGGCCCCCGCCGGTCACCGGCTCCGCCGAGCTCGTCCTCAATCGCCGGACGGGCTTGATGCCCCGCCTCGCTCGTGTCGACCGAGCGCGTCCTCGTACGAACCCTCACAGCGTCACCACCATCGTCAGGAGCAGGGCGACCAGCCGCACCTCGCTTCGGGCGCTGCCGCTCGCTGACTCCGCCGGGCTCGTCCTGAACCGCCGGGCGGCCAGGATGCCCCGCCTCGCTCGTGTCGACCGAGCGCGTCCTCGTACGAACCCTCACAGCGTCACCACCATCGTCAGGAGCAGGGCGACCAGCAGTGAATCGATGCGGTCGAGCAAGCCGCCGAACCCCGGGAGCCAGCTTCCCGCGTCCTTCACTCCGGCCTCGCGTTTGACCATCGACTCCAGGAGATCCCCGAGCACGCAGCCCACCAGCACCGCGGCCCACAGGAGCAGGGAGAGCGCGCCCACCGCGGCCAGCGCGGCGGCCGTCGCGGCGGCGGCGCCGGCGACGCCCGCCCATGTCTTGTTGGGGGAGAGCGGCGAGAGCGGCCGGGAAAGGAGCCCCCTGCGGCCGAGTGCCGTACCCCCGCACCACGCACCCACGTCCCCGAACGCCACCGCGACGCCCACCGCCACGGCCGTGTCGCCGAGCAGTACGAGGCCGCTCAGCGAGACGGGGATCCACAGGAGCCCGAAGACCGTCCGGCTCGCCCGGGTGAACCCCTGAGCGGCGTCTCCGGAGAAGAGGGCCACACCGGCGGCGGCGATCAGCAGCACGCCCGCCGTCCGCAGGTCGAGCGCCGCGGGCGCGGCCCAGGCGACCCCCGGCACCGCCACCGCGGCCACCCCGAGCACCGCGCGCTCGCCCCGCGGCAGGCCCGCCATCCGCGCGTACTCACCCACGGCGACCACCCCGAGCCCGGCCGCCAGTGCGAACGCCCCCGCCCGGCCGAGGAAGAACGCCCCGAGGAACAACGGCGCGGCCAGCGCCCAGGTCCGCCACCGCTTGCGCAGCTCGCCCCGCATCCGCAGCCGCGAGGGCAGCGCCGCCACGGCCACCCCACCCGCGCCGAGAACCCCCGCGACCACGGGCACGGCACGCCCCGCGACCTCCCCGGCGACGAACGCGGCGCTCATCGCTCGCCCCGCGTCGTGCCGGTCGTACCCAGCTCACGCCACAGCCGCCCGAGCCGCAGCCCCGCGGTGAGGACCGAGCCCGCCGCGATCACCGCGAGCACCGGCACGACCCACCCCGAAGCCGCCGCGAGGACCACAAGGGCGCAGCGCTCGGTCTTGCCGACCGGGCCCCCGTTCAGGCGGGGCCCACCGGCCGCCGCACCCGCGAGCGACACCCACGAAGGCAGCGTCGCCGCGAGCCCCGCCGCCGCCACCAGCCACAGCGGGGCCAGCGTCAGGAAGCCGGCCATGACCACCAAGTCGGCGGCGCGGTCGCCCAGTTCGTTCATCAGCGCGCCACGCCGCGTGATACGGCCCGTGTCGCGGGCCAGCGCCCCGTCGAGGTTCGCGAAGGCGAGGCGGGCAGCCAGCAGCACGGCCACCGGGAGCGCCGCGAGCGGCACCGGCAGCCAGGCGAGTGACGCCGCCGCGCCCGCCGCGCAGAGCACACCCGCCACGGTGAGGGTGTCGGGCGATACCTCGCGGCGGGCGAGCGCGCCGCGTACGCCGGACAACCGGTCCGCGTACCAGGGCTTGAGAGCGTAGAGGCCGTTCATGGCACCGACTCTGCCGCTGCCCGGCCGCGGGCAAATCGGGGTGCGTACTCAGATATGCCCTGAGTACGGTGGACGGGTGACCACGCTGCGCACCGCCCACACCTGCGACCTCGACCCCGCCGAACTCCGCGCGGCCCGCGCCCTGCTGGACGAGGCGTTCGACGGGGACTTCAGTGATCACGACTGGGACCACGGCCTCGGCGGCATGCACGCCCTCGTGCACGACGGCTCCGGCCTCCTCCTCGCGCACGGCTCCGTGGTCCAGCGCAGGATCCTGCACAACGGCCGTTCGCTGCGCATCGGTTACGTCGAAGCGGTCGCCGTCCGCCCCGACCGGCAGCGACAGGGCCTGGGCGGGCGGGTGATGGGCGCCCTGGAGCGCGTGATCGACCGGGCGTACGCCCTCGGCGCGCTCTCCGCGTCGGACGAGGGGCAGCGGCTCTACCTCGGACGCGGCTGGCAGGAGTGGAAGGGCGCGGTGGGCACCCTGGGCCCCGATGGCGTGATCCCGCTGCCGGAGGAGGAGCCTCCGCTGCTGTGGGGCGCCGGCCTCGACCCGTCGCACGAGCTGCTCTTCGACTGGCGTGACGGCGACATCCTGTGATGCCGCCCCGGTGGGGGCGCACTTTACCAACTCAGCACACGGTCGGGGGAGTTGTCGTAGGGCGGCCCACAACTGGGCCTGAATCCTTCTATGGTGTGACCCACGTCACGTGACCCCTCCGTCCGGAGGGGCGCGCGCGACGCCATCGCTGTCCCCCGCAGGAGGAGATCCCCGTGAACGTGTACGACTTGAAGGGGCGCAGGGCCCTGGTGACCGGGGCGGCGCAGGGACTCGGCGCGGGGATGGCCGAGGCTCTCGTCCGGGCGGGCGCGGGGGTCGTCGTCGCCGACATCCAGGAGGGCGCGGGCCTGGCCACCGCCGAGGCGTTGCAGAAGGCGGGCGGCACCGCGGCGTTCGTCCCGCTCGACGTGACCGACGACGCGAGCTGGGAGTCGGCCGTCGCCCGCTCCGTGGACGAACTGGGCGGCCTGGACATCGTCGTCAACAACGCCGGGATCGAGATCTCCGGCCTGGTCGTCGACCTCGATCCGGCGGACACCCGCCGGATGCTGGACGTGAACGTCCTCGGCGTCGGGCTCGGCATCAAGCACGCCTTCCGGGCGATGCGGCCCGGCGGTCCCGCGGGGCGGGGCGGCGCGGTCGTCAACGTGTCGTCGGTGGCCGCGACCATTCCCTTCCCCGGCATCGCGGGCTACTCGGCGACGAAGTCCGCGGTCGACCGGCTGACCCGGGTGGCCGCCCTGGAGTCCGGCAAGCTCGGCTACGGCGTACGCGTCAACTGTGTCTATCCGGGTCTCGTCCCCACCGAGATGGGGGCCCGCCTCGCCCAGGACATGGAGACCCTGGGGCTGTGGCCGAGCGCGGAGGCCGCCGTCGGGGACGTCATCGGCCTGACCCCGCTCGGACGCCTCGGTGAGGTGACCGACATCGCCGACGTCGTGCTCTTCCTCGCGTCCGATGCCGCGCGTTTCGTCACCGGCGCGGGAATTCCGGTGGACGGCGGCATGGGCATGTGAGCGAATTCCGGGAGCGGCGGAGGGCAAGGAGTTCGACGTCATTCGAATATGCCAAAGGCTCGTGTGCCGTGTCATCTCGTGCTCTAAAATCCCCGGAACGCCTCCGGTGAGCAGAGCTGGCACAACCATGAAGATTCTTCGGGACAACGTTCGGTGCTTTGCGGTTTGCCTCGGTGCCACGGTCATATTCAGCGCCATCGCCTGGCGTATGGACGGCGGTGGTCTCGACCTCGCTCTCTGCTCCTTGCCGCCGACCCTGGTGGCCGGTGCCGCCGCTGTGGCCCTGCGCCGCCAGGGGCGCGCCATCGAATCGCTGCGGACGGTGGCGCTGACGCTCCAGGAAGGCGTGCTGCGACCGCTCCCGCGCCGGGTCGGCGGGCTGCGCACGGAGGTCCGTTACGTGGCGGCCGACCCGGCGGCCCGGGTCGGCGGGGACATCTACGACGTCGTGAGCACGCCCTTCGGCGTACGGCTGATCATGGGCGACGTCATGGGCAAGGGGATGCCGGCGGTCGGCACCGCCATGGACGCCCTCGGTGCCTTCCGTGAACTGGCCCAGTGCGAGGCCCGGCTGCCCATGGTCGCCCAGCGGATGGACGCGGCCCTCGCGCAGCGGGCGGGCAGCGAGGACTTCGTCACCGCGCTGCTCCTCGGCCTGGCCGAGGGTGAGAACACCATGGACCTCGTCTGCTGCGGGCATCCGCCGCCGCTGCTGATCCGGGCCGGCCGTGCCACCTTCGTGGACGCCCTGCCGCCCTCGCCCCCGCTCGGGCTCTTCGGCCTCCAGGACGAGTGGTGCCGGGCCAGTTCGGTGCTGCTCGCCGCGGGCGACCGGCTGCTGCTCTACACCGACGGCGTCACCGAGGCGCGGGACCCCGCGGGTGAGTTCTATCCGCTGGTGAACCGGGCAATGGATTTCCACGACGAGGACCCGGTCATATTCCTCGACGCGCTCGCCGCGGACCTGGCGCGGCACACCAAGGGTCGGCAAATAGACGATGCCGCTCTCTTGCTGGTCGATTTCGGAGATATTCGAGCTCATCACGAACAAGCGCATTCAGGAAGCCCGCGGTCGCTCCGGATCTGATGCCGACCAGATCCGGTCCGGAGTATTTCGCGCTTCCCGGAAAGTAGAGATGACCGTGGCCGGCAACCTGCCCGCGGAACACGCCCCTTTCATCGGCCGCCGTCGCGAACTCACTGTGCTGAGACAGCTCTGCACCCGCTCCCGGGCGGTGACCGTGACCGGACTCGGCGGCGTCGGCAAGACCCGCACCGCCCTGCGCGCCGCGGCCGACGTGGCGGACGATTTCGCCGACGGCGTCTGGTTCGTCGGGCTCTGCGGCCTCCAGGACGGCGAACTCCTCGTGCACGCCGTCGCCACCGCCCTGCGCGTCACCGACCACACGGCCAAACCCCAGCGGGAGGTTCTGGCCGAACACCTCGCCGACAAGCAACTGCTGCTCGTCCTCGACACCTGCGAACACCTCGTGGACGCCGTCGCCGAGTTGGCCGCCTCGTTGTCGCGCGCGGCCCCCGGGGTGCGCCTCCTCTGCACCAGCAGGCAGCCCATCGGCATCCTGGGCGAACAGATCTTCACCGTCGAACCGATGTCCGTCGCGGACGACGCGGCGCAGCTCTTCGCCCAGCGCGCCCGCGCCGTACGCCCCGACTTCACGCTCACCGGACCCATCAAGCCCCTGGTGGAGCGGATCTGCGCCCGCCTGGACGGCATCCCGCTCGCGATCGAACTGGCCGCCGGACGCCTCGGGGACGAACGCCTCGGCGACCTCCTCAGCCGCCTCGACGACCGTTTCCAGCTGTGCGCCGACGCGCCCGGCCGTACCACCCGGCACAGCACACTGCGCACGACGATCGGCTGGAGCCACGAACTCTGCCCGCCCGCCGAGCGGTTGCTGTGGGCCCGCCTCTCCGTCTTCGCGGGCAGCTTCTCTCAGGAGGCAGCCGAGGAGGTCTGCTCCGACGCCTCGCTGGCGCGGGCCGGCACCGGGCGTCTGCTGGCCGGACTCGTGGCCAAGTCCCTGCTCGTACGGGAAGAGGGGGCCCACGGCGTGCGCTATCGGCAGCTCGACACCGTGCGCGCGTACGGCGCCGAGTGGCTGCGGCGGCTCGGCGAGGAACGGCCCTGGCGGATCCGCCACCTCGCCTGGTGCCAGGGCCTCGCCGAGCGGGGCGAGGAGGCGTGGTTCGGGCCCGGCCAGGCCGCCGTCTTCCACGCCACCCGGCGCGAGCACACCCACCTCGTCGCCGCGCTCGACTTCGCCCTGTCCACCCCGGGCCAGGAGCAGGCAGGGGCGCGGCTCGCGGGCACGCTCTGGTTCTACTGGGTCGGCTGCGGGCTCCTCGGCGACGGACGCTACTGGCTCGACCGGGCGCTCGCCGCGACGTCCGGCCTCGGTCGCTCCCGGCTCAAGGCGCTCTGGGTGGGTGGCTATGTCGCCATCCTCCAGGGCGACGCGCGGGCCGCCGCGGCCATGCTCGACGAGTGCCGGTCGGGCGCGCTGCGCAGCGACGACGACACCGCGTACGCCTACGCCACCCACCGCCTGGGCTGCGCCGCGCTGATGCGGGACGAACACGCCGCGGCGGAGCGGTACTTCAGGGCGTCCCTGACCAGCTACGCCGGCATCGGTGAACTCAACAGCAACGTCATGATGGCCCGCATCGAGCTGGGTATGGCACTCGCGTTCCAGGGCGACCTGGAGGCGGCCGTCGGACTCTGCGAGGAGGCCCGCGTCACCTGTGAGGAACGCGGCGAGCGCTGGGCCAAGGCGTACGCCCTCTACGTGCTCGCCTTCGCCGCGTGGGCCGGGGGGCGGGGCGACGACGCGGCACGGCTCGCCAGGGAGTGCCTCCAGATCAACTACGAGTTCCGTGACCTCGTCGGGGTCGTGCTGCCCGTCGAGTTCATCGCCCTGCTCCGGGCCTCCCTCGGCCACTGCGACCAGGCCGCCGTCCTCCAGGGCGCGGCCCGCCGGATCTGGCAGCGGGTCGGCCTGCCCCTCTTCGGCTCCGCGTACTTCAACGCACCGCACGACACGGCCGTCGGCCTCGCCCGCGCGGGCCTGGGCGGCCGGGGCTACGAGACGGCGTTCGAACGCGGCACGCACCTGACCCTGGATGACGTGGTCACCGCCGTGCTGCACGGGACGCACGAGCCGTCGTGGACCCGCTGACCGCCGTCACGCCCCGGGGGTGTCCGACCGGACAATGATCTTGCCCAGGTTCTCGCCCCGCAGCATCCCCAGGAACGCGTCCACGATGCTGCCGAAGCCGTCGACCACGGTCTCGTCGAGGCCGATGCGCCCGCTCTGCAGATGCGGCACCACGAACGCGTTCAACTCCTCTTGCACGTCGCGGTAGTTGCTGACCAGGAAGCCCTCCATGCGCAGGCTCTTCTCGACGATGTCGGGGAGGTTGCGCAGGGCGTACGGCGTGTCGGTGCTGTTCTTCTGGGCCATCGTGCCGATGCGCACGATCCGCCCGTACGTGCGCAGAGAGGAGATCGCGGCTTCGAGGTGCTCGCCGCCGACGTTGTCCATATAGAGGTCGATCCCCTCGGGTGCCGCCTTGGCGAGCAGCTCGGCCGTCGGGCCCGTGTGGTAGTCGAAGGCCTCGTCGTAGCCGACGTGCTCCGTGAGGTACGCCGCCTTCGCCGCCGTCCCCGCGCTGCCGACGAGCCGCCCCGCTCCCATCAGCCGGGCGAGCCGCCCGGTGGCCGTGCCCACGCCGCCGGCCGCCGCGGAGACGAACACGTCCTGCCCCTCGCGAAGTTCGGCGATGCGGGTGAGCCCGACGTACGCGGTCAGGCCGGTGCCGCCGAGGATGCTCAGGTGCGCGGAGAGCGGTACGCCGTCGAAGCGGGGGACGGCGCGTGCCTCGCCGGGGGTGACGACGGTGTGGGTACGCCAGCCCAGCCGGTGGAAGACGATGTCGCCCTCGCGGAGCGCGGGGTCGCGGGACTCGATGACGCGGCCGAGGGTGCGGCCCTCCAGGGGTGCGTTCAGTGCGAAGTCCCCGTCCATCATTTCGCGGTGGTAGGGGTCCACCGACCAGTACAGGTTCTCCACCAGGGCGGTGCCCGGGGTCGGTTCGGGCAGCGGGGACTCGACGAAGGCGAAGTGGCCGGGGGTGGGGAAGCCGTGGGGGCGGGCGGTCTGGTGCACGGTGAGTGCGGTCTCGGTCATGGCGGTGACCGTACGGAGGAATGCGGGGGCAGGGGAGAGGGTTGCGCTCATGGAACGGCCCGACCCATGAAGAGCCCTCATAGAAGCAGGTGAGACCCCCGATGGCTGCTCCCACGGACGGCGCGACCGGCACGTACGGCGCGACCGGCACGACCGGCGTGTACGGCGCGACCGGCGCCGCGAACGCGACCGGCACGGCGAACGGGACTGCCGCCGCCACCGACCTCGCCCCCCACGAGCTGCGCATCCTGGTGGCCGTCGACCGCGAGCGCGGCTTCTCGGCGGCGGCCAAGGTGCTCGGGGTGACCCAGTCCGCGGTCTCGCACTCCATCCGCGGGACGGAGCGCAAGGTCGGAGCGGTGCTCTTCGAGCGGGGCCGCAAGGGCGCGACGCCGACCCCGGCCGGTGCCTCCGCCGCCGCCCACGCCCGGCGCGTCCTGCGGCTCCTGGACGCCCTGGCCGCCGAGGCCCGCGGCGCCGAGCGGGGCACGGTCGCGGGGCCGCTGCGTATCGCCGCGTTCCGCAGTGTGGCCCTGCACCTGCTGCCGCCCGTCCTGGAACGCCTCGCCGCCCGCCACCCCGGCATCGAGCCGCAGGTGCGCGTGGTCCGCGAACTGGGCGCCGGCACCGCGGGCGAGGTCGCCGAGGGGCGTGCTGACGTGGGCATCGCGACGATCGGGTCGACCTCGCCCGTGCCCGCCGGGCTCATCGGCGACGTACTCGTGGAGGAGCCCTACTCGCTGGTGCACCCGGCAGGGCACCCCGACCCGCGGTCCCTGCCGCTGGTGGACTGGCATGAGAACTGCGGCTCGTACACCCGGCAGTGGTGGGCGGGTCAGGACTGGATCCCGAAGGCGACCGTGCTCACCGAGGACGACGGAGCAGTGCTCTCGATGGTGAGCAGGGGTCTCGGTATGGCGATCATGCCCGCGCTCTCCCTGAACGGAGCACCGGACGGAATCGAGATCACCGATCTCGGTCCGGAGCGCCCGTCGCGTTCCGTGGGCTACGTCACCACGCCCGAGCTGGCCGCCACCGTCGCCGTCCGCGCTCTGATCCGCGAGCTCAGAGCCGCCGGGCAGGGGGCCGGGGACGCAGCCCGTCTCAGATAGTAGGAAGTCCGAGTAATTGTGGAGACAGACGCTCCGTCCTCGCTTAGCTTTGTAGAAGCCGAACGTCTCGCTCGATCAAGCGAATGGCGGTCGTGAGCCGGAGCCCCACGCAGGCAACCCCTGTGGCTCCTCGCTCCCCGCCCCTTCCGGCGTCTCGAAAGCACGCTTCCCCTCAAGGAGTGGATCTCTCATGGCCGAGACGACCGCACGCCGAGTCCGACACGCCTCCCGCAAGACCGATTCCGAGCGCAAGAACGCCGCAGCCGCGCTGCAGCGCGCCCTCGACCGCAGGGACAACGGCGGCGAGACGGGTCACTGACCCGCCCCCGCGCCGCACTCGGTCCCTACGTACCGCGCACCACCTCGAAGTGGTCCACGCGCTCTCCGCTCTCGGCGAGCGCGGAGACCGTCAGCTTCGGGTGCGCACCGGCTGTCGCCTCCACCGCGAGGAACGAGAAGCCGGTGTAGCGCACCCGTGACCACTCCACGGTCTCCGGGTCGGGCCGACGGGCCTTCGTCCAGTGGAACGACACGATCGAATCCCGGTCGTCGACGTTCCCCTCGAAGCTGTCCTTCACGCCCGCCGGGAAGCTGTAGAGGTCCTTGCCCGCGCCGCCCGCGGTGACGTACACGATGCCGTCGCGCGTCGGATCGGTTGACGCGCCGACCGGCACGGGCTTGCCGACCTCGCCGTTCCTGACCGCGTCGGTCCGCTCGTAGACGTGGTTGTGGCCGTTGATCACCAGGTCCACCTGGTGCTTGGTGAACAGCTCGAGCCACGCGTCGCGCACCCCTCCGTCGGAGGCGTGCGTCGCCGTCGAGTACATGCAGTGGTGGAAGAAGACCACGACGAAGTCGATGGCGTCGTCCGCGCGCAGCTCGCCCAGGCGCTTGTCCAGCCACGCTGTCTGCTTGCCGTCCGTATAGCCCTTGTTGGCGGGGATCTCGTACGAGACGTCGTTCGCGTCGAGAGCGACGACGCCGACGTTGCCGTACGTGAAGGAGTAGACGCCCGGCGCGTTCTTCGGGTCGAAGCCGTTCTCCGGGAGCGACCAGCGGGCGGACTGGCCGCCGTAGCCGTTGGGCGAGTACCACGCCTCCATGTCGTGGTTGCCGGTCGTCACCATCCACGGGACCGACTTCGCCACGGACTCCGTCTGCGCCAGGAAGGTGTCCCACACCCGCGCGTCGTACGTGTCGGACTCCTTGCCGTGCCCGGTGCTGTCCGCGTAGCAGATGTCGCCCGCGTGCAGATGGAAGGACGGGTTCTGGCCCAGGATCAACTGGTCGTTGGCGAGCGCGTCGTAGCTCACGCCCTGGTCGCCGAAGGCCGTGAACACGAACTTCTCCGGCGTGGCCGGGGCCGTGCGGAACGAGCCGATCGTCGCCATCCGCTCGGGCGACACCGGGTCGAAGCCGTCGTGTCCGACGCCGTAGTAGTACGTCGTGCCGGGCCGCAGGCCGTCGAGCGCGGCGTGCAGGTAGTACTGCTCGACCTCGGGCAGCTTCTTCGACAGGGACGGGGTGTGCAGATCGCGCACCTCCGCCTCGATCTTCCGGCTCAGCTCCCAGGGCTCCAGGCCCACCCTCAGATACGGGGACTTCACCGCGAACGGCACCTGCCAGGAGACCCGCATCTGTGTCTTCGGGTCGGCCCCGAAGGCGAGATGCCGGGCGAAGGGGGCCACCATCCGGCCGTCGACCCTGACCGGCGCGGACGGCGCGGACGGCGCGGCGGCGAGCGGGCTCGACGCCGACGCGCTCTGCCCGGGGGCGGTGCTCGAGCTGCCGGCGAGCAGGCCGATGCCGCCGACGGTGCCGGCGGTGGCGAACGAACTGGCCAGGACTCTGCGCCGGGAGAACTTCCCGCGCAGGTACTCGTGCTGCTCCGGCATGCTCATCCCGGCCGCGAGCCGCTCCGGTATGCCGACATTGGGAGTGTCCATGGCAGGAAACTTCCCAGCGACCTCCAACTCCCGCCGGACCTGAGGATGAAGAGCGGGTGGCCATGCGATGGCGCCCCAGTGGCGTGACCAGGAGTGTCCGCATGCCGGACTACGAATGTCATCCCCTGGGACGGCGAGTAGGGTGCTCGCATGTCTCGCAGCATCAATCTCGCAGTGATCCCCGGTGATGGAATCGGCCAGGAAGTCGTGGCCCAGGGGCTCAAGGTCCTCAATGCCGTCCTCCCGCAGGATGTGAAGCTGGAGACCAAGGAGTTCGACTTCGGCGCCAAGCGCTACCACGCGACCGGTGAGACCCTCACCGACGCCGACGTCGAAGCCCTGAAGCAGTACGACGCGATCCTCCTCGGCGCGATCGGTGACCCCTCGGTCCCGTCGGGCGTCCTGGAGCGCGGCTTCCTGCTGAAGCTCCGCTTCCTCTTCGACCACCATGTCAACCTGCGGCCGTCGAAGCTGCTCCCGGGTGTCGCGACCCCCCTCAAGGGCGAGCCCGAGATCGACTTCATCGTCGTACGTGAAGGCACCGAGGGCCCGTACACGGGCAACGGTGGCTCGATCCGCACCGGGACCCCGCACGAGGTCGCCACCGAGGTCTCCGTCAACACCGCCTTCGGCGTGGAGCGCGTGGTCCGTGACGCCTTCGCCCGTGCGCAGGCCCGCCCGCGCAAGAAGCTGACGCTGGTCCACAAGAACAACGTCCTGGCGTACGCGGGTCACCTCTGGACGAACGTCTTCAACGAGGTGGCGAAGGAGTTCCCCGACGTCACCACCGACTACATCCACGTCGACGCCGCGACGATCTACCTCGTCACCGACCCGGCCCGCTTCGACGTGATCGTCACCGACAACCTCTTCGGCGACATCATCACCGACCTCGCCGCGGCCGTCTCCGGCGGCATCGGCGTCGCGGCCTCCGGCAACATCAACCCGAGCCGCGAGTTCCCCTCGATGTTCGAGCCCGTGCACGGCTCGGCGCCGGACATCGCGGGCCAGGGCAAGGCCGACCCGTCGGCCACCGTCCTGTCCGTCGCACTGCTCCTGCGTCACCTCGGCTACGAGGACCAGGCGGCGCGCATCGAGACCGCGGTCTCCACCGACCTCGCGGAGCGCGGCGACACGGTCCGCACCACCGAGCAGATCGGCGACGCGCTCGCCGTACGAGTAGCGGGCTGACCCGGCAGCTCATCCTTTTGGCACAGAAGCCGCCGGGTCCGGTTCACCACCCGGCGGCTTCTCGTATGCGGCTCCGGGTGCCACCATCGACACCCGGGCCGCATTCACGCTGTTTCTTCCTCGGCCCCCCGCGAGCGATAATCGAACGTGGGGCCGCGGAATGCAGGGTTACTCGGACGTCCTAGTACGAGAAGTACAGGCGTGAGCGCGGTCCGTCACCATCACACCGTGAAGGACTAGTACTCATGACGACGACGCCGACACCCACGATCGAGCTCAAGCCCACCTCCAGCCCGCTGTCGAAGGCGGAGCGCGAGGCGATCCTGGCCAACCCCGGGTTCGGTCGCCACTTCACCGATCACATGGTGACGATCAAGTGGACGGAGGGCCGCGGCTGGCACGACGGCCAGCTCGTGCCGTACGGGCCGCTCTCCCTCGACCCGGCGACCAACGTTCTGCACTACGCGCAGGAGATCTTCGAGGGCCTGAAGGCCTACCGCCGTCCCGACGGCTCGGTGGCCTCCTTCCGCCCCGAGGCCAACGCCGAGCGCTTCCAGCGGTCGGCGCGGCGCCTGGCGATGCCGGAGCTGCCGGTCGAGACGTTCATCGAGGCGTGCGACGCGCTCGTGAAGGCGGACAAGGCGTGGGTGCCGGCGCACGGTGGCGAGGAGTCGCTGTACCTGCGCCCGTTCATGATCGCGAGCGAGGTCGGGCTCGGCGTGAAGCCGGCCAACGAGTACCTGTTCATCGTGATCGCCTCGCCCGCGGGCGCGTACTTCCCCGGTGGCGTCAAGCCCGTCTCCATCTGGCTGTCGGAGGACCGCGTGCGCGCCGTCCCCGGCGGCGTGGGCGACGCCAAGACCGGCGGCAACTACGCGGCGTCCCTGCTCGCGCAGGCCGAGGCAGCGGAGAAGGGCTGCGACCAGGTCGCCTACCTGGACGCCGTGGAGCACAAGTGGGTCGAGGAGCTCGGCGGCATGAACCTGTACTTCGTGTACGGGGACAAGATCGTCACGCCCACCCTGACCGGCTCGCTGCTCGCCGGAATCACCCGTGACTCGCTGCTCACGGTCGCCCAGGACCTCGGCTACAAGTCGGAGGAGGCGCGGGTGTCGATCGACCAGTGGCAGGCGGACACGTCCGAGGGCACCCTGACGGAGGTCTTCGCGTGCGGCACGGCGGCCGTGATCACGCCTGTGGGTACGGTCAAGTGCCGCTCGGGCGAGTGGACCCAGAGCGGCGGCCGGCCGGGCCCGGTCACGATGAAGCTGCGCGAGGCGCTGCTCGATGTCCAGCGGGGCACGGCGGAGGACCGCCACGGCTGGATGCACGACCTCGGCTGAGGTCTGACCGCCTTACGTGACTCAAGGCCGGGCCCGGGAGTGAATCTCCCGGGCCCGGCCTTTGTGCTTCTCCTTGCGGACGGCTGCGGGGCCGCTTGGAGGAGGGGTGTGGTGGGACAGTGGGGGGATGTTGCGCGGGATCTTTGATGGGGATGCCGAGTTGTACGACCGGGTTCGGCCCCGGTACCCGGACGGGCTGGTGGAGGCACTGGTCCGGCAGGCGGACCTGAGCCCCGGCAGCAGCGTGCTGGAAATCGCTCCCGGCACGGGGCAGTTGACCGTGCCGCTCGCGCGGACCGGAAGCGCCCTCACCGCCGTGGAGCTGGGCCCGGCCCTCGCCGCCGTGGCCCGGCGCAATCTCGCCCCGTATCCGCGGGCCCACGTGGAGGTGGGTGAGTTCGAGGCCTGGCCGCTGCCGGAGGAGCCGTACGACCTGGTGGTCTGCGCGACCGCCTTCCACTGGCTCGACCCCGCTGTCCGGGTGCCCAAGATGAGGGAGGCCCTGCGGCCCGGCGGGACCCTCGCCGTCGTCACCACCGAGCACGTCGCCGGCGGCACCGCGGAGTTCTGGATCGAGGTCCAGCGCTGTTACGAGCGCTGGGACCCCGACGCGACCGAGCCAGGCCTGCGGCTGACTCCGGAGACCGAAGTCCACGCCGATACGGGGGAGTTCGACCGTGCGGACGGGCTCGGCCCCGTCACCGTCCGGCGCTTCGCGCGGGACATCACCTACACGTCCGACCAGTACCTCGACGTCCTGCGCACCTACTCGGGGCACCGCGCTCTCGACGAGGAGACCCGGGCCGGACTGCTCGGCTGCGTACGGGAGTTGATCCACGGCACCTACGGCGGGTCCATCACCAAGCGGTACCTGCACGAGCTGATCACGGCGTCGGCACGCTGACCGCTGTAGTACCGCCCTCGGTGCTCTCCTCCGCGGCCACCGGCGCTGGCGCCCGCTTCCGCTCCAGGATCACGTACACCACCCCGCCCACCACACCCGACAGCAGGAAACTGCAGTCCACCCCGCCGGTGAGGGAGAGCAGCGGGCCCTCGTAGGAGGGCAGCGAGACCGCCGCGAGGCCGACCACCGCGCCCAGGGCCCAGCTCACGGTCGCCGGGACGTTCCAGCCCGACCGGTACCAGTAGATCCCGCCCTTGGAACGGCGGTTGAAGACCTGGAGCGCCTCCGCGTCGTACACGCCCCCGCAGCGCGCGAAGCCGATCAGGGTGATCACCGCCCACGGCGTGCCGATCGCCGTGAGGAGGAGGACGAAGGACGTCATCGCGTCCTGCGCCTCCCACGCGTAGTGCCCCACGAACACGCACCCCGCGGCGACCACCGCCACCGTGTACGTCGCGCGGGCCCGCGACGCGCGCGGCAGGATCGCGTCCAGGTCGAGGCCCATCGAGTACAGCATCAGACCCGCGTTGCCCACCGAGCCGGCGGACGCGGCCAGGAGGAGCGGGACCAGGTACCAGGTGGGGGACGCCGAGACCAGCGGCCCCGCGTAGTCGAGCGCCGCACCCGCCGCGTACGCCGTGAACGTTCCGAAGAGCTGCGGCACGAGCAGCCCGGCAAGGAGTCCTGCCCAGGACGCCCGCAGCACCGTGCGCGAGCTGTGGCGGGTGGGGGAGACGTAGCGCGTGTAGTCGCCCAGGAGCGTGATGAACGCGATCGGGCCGCTCAGGCCCGCCGCCACGAGAGAGAGGAGCCACGTCGGCCAGAACGAGCCCAGGAGGTAGCCGCCGGTGTCGGGCAGCGCCGACGTCGTGAAGTCGGGGGCGTAGGCGACCGCCCCGAGGATCAGCAGTGCCGTCATGCCGACCGCGAGGACCCGCGACAGGCGCAGCAGAACCCGGTAGCCGTAGACCGCGCCCGTCACCGTGGCGGCGGCGAGGAGCGCGTACACGATCCCGTACGAGAGGCCGCTCGACGGGAGCCCCGTCAGGCGGTGCAGGACGCCGACCATCACGTCACCGCCGATCCAGATGGTCAGCGCGGTGTAGCCGAGGGAGAGCAGGAGGCCGACGACCGAGCCGACCAGGCGGCCCCGCACGCCGAACTGGGCCCCGGAGGAGGTGGAGAGATTGGTCCCGGTACGGAGCGAGACCAGAGCCAGCGGCGCGGTCAGGGCCGTGCCGATGACCGTGCCCGCCACCACCGAGGTGACCGACGCCCACCAGCCGAGGCCGAACGACACCGGCAGCCAGCCGAAGACGATCACCCCCAGGCAGAGGTTGGAGCCGAGCAGGATCGAGATGAGATCGCGGGGACCGCTGGTGCGTTCCCCGTCCGGGATGGTGTCTACTCCGCGCTGTTCTATCGGCATGAGGGTGCCCCTGACGCTCGATCGTGGCCGCCTGCGCACACAGGCCGCCGTTCGACTGTTTGAGTGCCGCTCAATGTGACCTGAGCCCAGCTCGTACGTCAATGCTTCCGTTGCGTGGATCTCGTGGTTAGAGTGGCGTTCAAACGATGGAGGTGTGGTGGCGTGCGGCTTACCCCCACGGAACGCGACCGGCTGCTGCTCTTCGGGGCGGCCGAGCTGGCCAGGGCCCGCAAGGCGCGCGGCCTCAGACTCAACGTCCCCGAGGCGACCGCGCTGATCGCGGACACGGTGTGCGAGGCGGCCCGCGACGGGGCCAGGCTCGCCGAGGCGATCGAGCGGGCGCGCTCGGTCCTCGGGCCCGACGACGTCCTGCCGGGCGTCGCGGACGTGGTGACCGAGGTGCATGTGGAGGCCGTTTTCGACGACGGCTCCCGGCTCGCGGTCGTCTCGCAGCCGATCGGGGAGGGTCTTGGCGGTGCGGCCCCGGGCGCACTGCTGCCCGGACCCGAGCACGCGGAGCTCGCGCCCGTCGTGACGCTCACCGTGCACAACACCGCTGCCGTGCCCGTCTCCGTGACCTCGCACTTCCACCTCTTCGAGGCCAACCCCCGGCTCGACTTCGACCGCTCCGCCGCGTACGGCATGCGGCTCGCGGTGCCGGCCGGGTCCTCCGTGCGCTTCGGTCCCGGCGAGAGCGTCGAGGTCGGGCTCGTGCCGATCGGCGGTGAGCGCGTCGCGATCGGCTTCGCCGGTTTGGTCGACGGGCCGCTGGACGCGCCCGGCGCCCGCGAAGAGGCCCTGCGCCGCGCCGCCGCCTGCGGCTATCTCGGCGTACCGGAAACGACTGAGCAGGAGGTCGAGCGATGAGCCGCCCCGGAGGCCACCCCGCCGAACCGCGCCGCCTCACCCCGTACGAGTACGCCGCCACACATGGCCCCCGCGCGGGCGACCGCGTCCGGCTCGGCGACTCGGGCCTGACCGTCCGGGTGGAGTCCGACGCGCAGAAGTACGGCGACGAATTCCTCGCCGGCTTCGGCAAGACCGCCCGCGACGGACTGCACCTGAAGGCCGCCGCGGTCCGTGAGACCTGCGACGTCGTCATCAGCAACGTGCTCGTCATCGATGCGGTGCAGGGCATCCGCAAGGTGTCGATCGGGATCCGGGAAGGCCGCATCCACGCCATAGGGCGGGCCGGTAACCCCGACACCCTCGACGGCGTCGACGTCGTCGTCGGCACCGGCACGTCCATCGTCTCGGGCGAGGGTCTGATCGCGACCGCCGGTGCCGTGGACACCCACGTCCATCTGCTGTCGCCGCGCATCATGGAGGCCTCGCTGGCCTCCGGGGTCACCACGATCATCGGCCAGGAATTCGGGCCCGTGTGGGGTGTCGGGGTCAACTCGCCCTGGGCGCTGAAGCACGCGTTCAACGCCTTCGACGCCTGGCCGGTCAACATCGGCTTCCTGGGCCGGGGTTCGTCCTCGCACGACGCCCCGCTGATCGAGGCGCTCGCCGAGGGCGGCGCCTCGGGCTTCAAGGTGCACGAGGACATGGGCGCGCACACCCGCGCGCTGGACACGGCACTGCGGGTGGCCGAGGAGCATGACGTCCAAGTGGCCCTGCACAGCGACGGGTTGAACGAGTGTCTCTCCGTCGAGGACACCCTGAAGGTCCTGGAAGGGCGCACCATCCACGCCTTCCACATCGAGGGCTGCGGCGGCGGACACGTCCCGAACGTGCTGAAGATGGCCGGCGTCCCGAACGTCATCGGCTCCTCCACCAACCCCACGCTGCCCTTCGGGCGCGACGCGGTGGCCGAGCACTACGGGATGATCGTCTCGGTCCACGACCTGAAGACCGACCTGCCGGGCGACGCCGCCATGGCCCGTGACCGGATCCGGGCCGGGACGATGGGCGCGGAGGACGTGCTGCACGACCTGGGCGCCATCGGGATCACCTCGTCCGACGCGCAGGGCATGGGGCGCGCGGGCGAGACCGTACGCAGGACCTTCGCGATGGCCGGGAAGATGAAGGCGGAGCTCGGCCCGATGGACGGCGACGGGGAGAGCGACGACAACGCGCGCGTCCTGCGCTACATGGCCAAGCTGACCATCAACCCCGCCATCGCCCACGGCCTGGCCCACGAGGTCGGCTCCATCGAGGTCGGCAAGATGGCCGACGTCGTCCTGTGGCGGCCCGAATTCTTCGGCGCGAAGCCGCAGTTGGTGCTGAAGTCCGGATTCCCGGCGTACGGCGTCGTCGGTGACCCGAACGCCGCGACCGACACATGTGAGCCGCTCGTCCTCGGGCCGCAGTTCGGCTCGTACGGCGCGACGCCCGCCGACATCTCGGTGGCCTTCGTCGCGCAGGCCGCCGTCGACCAGGGCAACGACCAGATGCCCACCCGGCGGCGCCGGGTCGCGGTGCGGGGCACCCGGGGCATCGGTCCCGCCGACCTGCGCCTCAACTCCCGGACCGGTTCCATCGACGTCGACCAGCGCTCCGGCCTGGTCACGCTCGACGGTGACCCGGTCAGGTCCGAGCCCGCCGACTCCGTCCCGCTCAACCGCCTCTACTTCCTGTAGCGCTTCCGCCAGTCCTCTCCAGCTTCCGCAGTCCTCTCCATAGGGATCACGATGACCTTCCACATGCCCGCCGAGTGGGCCCCGCACGAGCGCACCTGGATGGCCTGGCCGGGCCCCAACCCCACCTTCACGGACGAGCGCGAGCTCGCCGAGGGCCGGGCCGCCTGGGCGGGCGTGGCCCGTGCCGTACGCCGCTTCGAACCCGTCACGATGGTCGTCGGGACCGGCCAGAGCGAGTCGGCCCGCGCGCTCCTCGGCCCGGACATCGAGCTGGTCGAGCGCGATCTGGACGACGCGTGGATGCGGGACATCGGCCCCACCTTCGTACGCGACGGTGATCAACTGGCCGCCGTGGACTGGGTGTTCAACGGCTGGGGCGGCCAGGACTGGGCCCGCTGGGAGCACGACGCGAAGATCGCCCGCCATGTCGCCGACCTGGCCGGCGTGCCCGTCCACTCCTCGCCCCTGGTCAACGAAGGCGGCGGCATCCACGTCGACGGCGAGGGCACCGTCCTGCTGACGGACACGGTCCAGCTCGACCCGGGACGCAACCCCGGCCTCACCCGCGAGCAGGCGGAGGAGGCGGTCCACGCCCGCATCGGCACGCGAAAGGCGATCTGGCTGCCGCGCGGCCTGACCGGTGACTACGGCCGGTTCGGCACCCGGGGGCACGTCGACATCGTCGCCGCCTTCGCCGCGCCCGGTGTCGTCCTCGTCCACTCGCAGCAGGACCCCGCACACCCGGACCACGAGGTCAGCAAGGAGATCATCGGGGTCCTTCGCGGGCAGACCGACGCCCGGGGCCGCGCCCTGCAGATCGTCGAGGTGCCCGCGCCGACCGTCCTCACCGACGACGAGGGCTGGGTCGACTACTCCTACATCAACCACTACCTCTGCAACGGCGGCGTCGTCCTGTGCGCCTTCGACGACCCGCGCGACGAGATCGCGGCGGGCATCTTCCGCCGTCTCTTCCCGGAGCGGACCGTGACGCTCGTGGACGCCCGTACGATCTTTGCCGGGGGTGGTGGCATCCACTGCATCACCCAGCAGCAACCGAAGATCTAGCGTCAGAAGGTCTGGCGTCGGACGAATAACGCAGGAGTCCCCGTGGCCCAGGCCGCCCGCCGGAAGAACGCACCACCGCGCGAGGACGTGCTGGCCGCTGCCATGGAGATGATCGCCGAGCGCGGCCTGGAGAAGCTGACCATGGCCGCGCTCGGGCGTGAGGTCGGCATGAGCAGCGGCCACCTCCTCTACTACTTCCGCACCAAGGACGAGCTGCTCCTGCGCACCCTGGAGTGGAGCGAGTCCGCGCTAGGCGCCGAGCGCGGCCGGCTGCTCGCCCGGCAGGGCACGGCCCGCGAGCGGCTCGACGCGTACGTCGACCTGTATGTCCCCGACGCCCCCGGCGACCCCCACTGGACGCTCTGGCTGGAGGTCTGGAACCGCTCGCTGAACGCCGCCGACGACGAGCGCGACCGGCAGGTCGCCATCGAGAGCGCCTGGCACCGCGACCTGGTGGCGCTGCTCGCCGAAGGGGTGTCGCGGGGCGAGTTCGGGGCTCTGGACCCCGACCGGTTCGCGGCCCGGCTGCGGGCGCTGCTCGACGGATTCTCCATCCATGTGGCGATCGGCCTGCGCGGCACCGGACGCGAACAAATCCTCGCGCACGTACGGGAGTTCCTGGACGGAGCGCTCACCTCCGGCGCATAGGACCCGCTGGGCCCGTAGAACCCGTAGGACCCGAATACCCCGTCCACGTTGCTGCGGGTCAGCGGGCGCACGGTGGCGATGAACACGTCGGCGGGCGCGTACGCGGCTCGGACGACACCGACGTGGTGCCCGGCGGCACGCACGGAGTCCGTGACATTTTCCTGCGCCACATCCACTGACCCGGCGGCGCACCGCAACCATCGGACCATCTCGCGCATCACAGACATTGCACGCGGTGAACGCGCGCGCCGACCACGCGCACCATGAACGCCACGCACGCCATGAACACCGAGAGAGCACGGGGGATTTGACCATGCACAGCACCAAGCGCCGCGCCGCCCTGACGGCCGCCGCACTTGTCGCGGCCGTCACGGCCACGACGTTGCCCGCCGCCTTTGCCGCCCCCGGCGCCGCCGACACGCCCCGCACCGAGCGGGTGAGCGTCGCGGGGGACGGAGCGCAGGCCGACGGGGCGTCGGAGTACCCGGACGTCAGCGCCGACGGGCGGTACGTCGTCTTCTCCTCGGAGGCGAAGAACCTCACGCCGGGCGACACCGACACCTGGCCCGACGTCTACGTACGCGACCTCAAGCGCGGCACGGTCGAACGGGTCAGCGTGCAGGACTCCGGCGCCGAGTTCACCGACTTCGTGAGCCAGCGGCCGACCATCAGCGACAACGGCCGCTATGTGACGTTCGCCGCCGTCACGTACGAGCGGGGCGAGTACTACAGCGGCATCTACGTGCGGGACCTCAAGACGAAGCGGACCGAGCTCGTCAGCCTCTCGGACGCGGACAAGCCGGTGGAGGGGCAGAGCACGACGGCCGCCGAGACGAGCGAGGACGGCCGGTACGTCACGTTCGTCTCGTCGCTCAAGGACAACGGCGACTACGTGGACGGGATGAACAGCGGCGTGTACGTCCGCGACCGCAAGAAGGGGACCACCAAGCGGATCAGCGAGATCGTCACCGGCGGGGCCAGCTCGTCGTACTTCATCTCGCAGTTCACCGTGAGCGCCGACGGCAGCCACATCGCCTACTCGATGGGCCAGCAGCGTCCCGGCCTCGACGGGCGCACCTACCTCTACGACAGGAAGACCGGCCAGAGCAGGCGCCTCGACCTCACGCCGTCCGGCGCCGACCGCGAGGTCGGTGTCGACTCGCTGACCAGGGACGGGCGGTACGGCGTCTTCACCGCGCGCTCCGGCGACCTGGTCCCCGGCGACACGAACGAGAAGTACGACGTCTTCCGCATCGACCTGCGCACCGACGCCATCGAGCGGATCGTGTACGCCGCCGACGGCAGCCAGCCGGACGGCAACTCCATCGAGGCCAAGATCACCCCGGACGGCCGCCGCGTCGTGTTCGTCTCCAGCGCCTCGGGTCTCGTCGCAGGCGATCCCGGCAGCGCCTCCCTCTACGTACGCGATCTGCGCACCGGCAAGAACCAGCGCGTGGACGTGCCGCAAGGCGGCGGCGAGGCCGACTCCGCCGTCTCCCACTACGGGCTCAGTGCGGACGCCCGGACCGTCGCGTTCACCTCGGACGCCACGAATCTGGTGCCGGACGACACCAACGGGGTGCGGGACGTCTTCGTGCGTCACCTGCGCTGACACGGCCGTACGGCGTGCGGGCGGCGCACCCACGCGCCGCCCGCACCGTGGTGCCCGGACCGTCCAGGTGCGCCCGCATCGTGAGACGGGGCAGCGCGGTGTGTGCGGGCTGTGGCAGGCTGCCACCGTGCTCTCGTTCGCCATGATTATTGGCAGCAGGCGCGCCGGTCCGCAGTGACCGTCTCGTACCACCATGTACGGGCGGACACCGTCGTCTCTCGACCCGCGCGCAAACCTCTCGTACCCACGAGGGGTTTTTTCGTTTCCTGGCCCAACATCAGCCGGACGCGGAGCGCGAGGGATCATTGAGGCGGTGGAGCCGGTCATTCCGGTAGACCGAGATCCGACACAGGAGCCAGATCAGCATGACGGAAACCAGCACACCCGACGATTCGTTCCACGTCTTTGACACCACGCTGCGCGACGGAGCACAGCGTGAGGGAATCAACCTGACCGTCGCGGACAAGCTGACCATCGCCCGGCACCTGGACGACTTCGGCGTGGGCTTCATCGAGGGCGGCTGGCCGGGCGCCAACCCCCGCGACACCGAGTTCTTCGCCCGCGCTCAGCAAGAGATCACCTTCCGGCACGCCCAGCTCGTCGCCTTCGGCGCCACCCGCCGCGCCGGTGGCTCGGCGGCCTCGGACCCGCAGGTCAACGCCCTGCTGGAGTCCGGCGCCCCGGTCATCACGCTGGTCGCCAAGGCTCATGACCGGCACGTCGAGCTCGCCCTGCGCACGACCCTGGAGGAGAACCTGGAGATGGTGCGCGACACCGTCTCCTACCTCCGCGACCAGGGGCGGCGCGTCTTCGTCGACTGCGAGCACTTCTTCGACGGCTACCGCGCCAACGCCGAGTACGCGAAATCCGTCGTCCGCACGGCCTCCGAGGCGGGCGCCGACGTCGTCGTCCTGTGCGACACCAACGGCGGCATGCTCCCCGCCCAGGTCAAGGCGATCGTCGGCACCGTGATCGCCGACACCGGCGCCCGGCTCGGCATCCACGCGCAGGACGACACCGGCTGCGCGGTCGCCAACACCCTCGCCGCCGTCGACGCCGGTGCCACCCACGTGCAGTGCACCGCGAACGGCTACGGCGAGCGGGTCGGCAACGCCAACCTCTTCCCCGTCGTCGGCGCCCTTGAGCTCAAGTACGGCAAGCAGGTCCTGCCCGAGGGCGCGCTGCGCGAGATGACCCGCGTCTCGCACGCCATCGCCGAGGTCGTCAACCTCACCCCCTCCACGCACCAGCCGTACGTGGGCGTCTCGGCCTTCGCCCACAAGGCGGGCCTGCACGCCTCCGCGATCAAGGTCGACCCGGACCTCTACCAGCACATCGACCCGGACCTGGTCGGCAACCGCATCCGGATGCTGGTCTCGGACATGGCGGGCCGCGCCTCCATCGAACTCAAGGGCAAGGAGCTCGGGATCGACCTGGGCGACGACCGGGAGCTGGTGGGCCGGGTCGTCGAGCGGGTCAAGGAGCGCGAGCTCCAGGGGTACACGTTCGAGGCCGCCGACGCGTCCTTCGAGCTGCTGCTCCGCGAAGAGGTCGAGGGGCGCGCCCGGCGCTACTTCCGCGTCGAGTCCTGGCGGGCCATCGTCGAGGACCGGCCCGACGGCACGCACGCGAACGAGGCGACGGTGAAACTGTGGGCCAAGGGCGAGCGCATCGTCGCCACGGCGGAGGGCAACGGCCCGGTCAACGCGCTCGACCGGTCGCTCCGGGTGGGTCTGGAGCGGATCTACCCCCAGCTCGCCAAGATGGAGCTCGTCGACTACAAGGTCCGCATCCTGGAGGGCAAGCACGGCACGTCGTCCACGACCCGGGTACTGATCTCCACCAGTGACGGTGACGGCGAGTGGTCGACGGTGGGTGTCGCGGAGAACGTCATCGCGGCGTCCTGGCAGGCGCTGGAGGACGCGTACACCTACGGACTGCTGCGGGCGGGCGTCGAGCCGGTCGAGTAGGACGTCCGGCAGAGGCGGCCGTGGACCGCCGCCGGGGGCGCGACTGAGTTAGCTTCGAAGTATGAGTATTGGGGCGAAGCGAATATTTGTCGCGCTGTCCGGCCTCCTCGTGTCCCTGGGTGCCGTGTCGTTCACGGCGGCGCCCGGGGCGGCGGCCGCCACCAGTGTCCCGGCCGTGGCCGACGCCTGGGAGAAGAGCCCGGTGTACGTGGATCCGGCCGCCTCGGACCAGCTGTCCGGGGTCGAGGCGAACGCCCTCGCGGACAAGATCAAGGATGCCGACAAGCCCGTGTTCGTGGCGGTGCTGCCCGCCGACTTCCCCCGCCAGGATCTCTTCCAGAAACTGCGCACCGAGACCGGCGTGACGGGTGTGTACGGGATCAGGCTCGGCGACAAGTTCGACGCGAAGGCCGACCGGCAGGTCCTGAGCAACGCCGCCGTCTCCAACATCGTCACGACCTACGGCGGCGTGGCGGACACGAACACCCAGCTCAACGCCTTCGTCGACCAGGCGGTGAAGGACGCCCGCGGCACGGCGCCCGCTTCCTGGGGCGGCTCCGGTTCCGACAACGCGTCCACGGGTGCGCTGATCGGTGTCGGCGCGGTACTCGTCGCGGGCGGCGCGGTCACGTACGCGGTGGTCCGGCGCAACCGGCGGCGGAAGGCCGAGGAGCAGCGGGCCGCGCTGGAGAAGCTGCGGGTCGTGGTGGACGAGGACATCACGGCGTACGGCGAGGAGCTCGACCGGCTCGACTTCCACCCCGCGGAGGCGGGAGCGGACGACGCGATGCGCGCGGACTACGAACGGGCCCTCGACTCGTACGAGAACGCGAAGTCGTTCATGGCGGCGGCGGAGCGGCCCGAGCAGGTGCGGGCCGTCACCCAGTCCCTTGAGGACGGCCGCTTCTCGCTCGCCCTGCTGGCCGCACGCCGGGAGGGAAGGCCGCTGCCGGAACGCCGCGCCCCGTGCTTCTTCGACCCGCGCCACGGCCCCTCGGTGAAGGACGCCCAGTGGGCGCCGCCGGGCGGGGCCGAGCGGACGGTCCCGGTGTGCCTGGCCGACGCGACGCGCCTCGCGGACGGGGACGAGCCGATGTCGCGGACCGTGGCCACGGATTCGGGGGAGCGCCGCCCGTACTGGGAGGCGGGCCCCGCCTACGGCCCCTGGGCCGGCGGCTACTTCGGCGGCGGCCTGCTGCCGGGCCTGCTCGTCGGCACGATGCTGGGCGGAATGATGGCAAGCCCGGCGTACGCGGCGGACTACGGCTCGGGATACGGGGACTTCGGCGGCGGCGCCGGTTACGACGGCGGCGACTACTCGGGCTCGGACTTCGACCCCGGGGACTTCGGAGGGGGCGGTGACTTCGGGGGCGGCGGCGATTTCGGCGGTGGCGGGGACTTCGGGGGCGGGTTCTAGGGCTGGGGGCGGGCCAGGCAGGTTGACGTATCACCAGACTCACGAGACGATACGTCTCGTCCTGTTCAGTGTGCGCCACCCCGGAGGTTCCCCCATGCAGCAAAGGCAGCAACGTCAGCAGCAGTACGTCGAAGTCGCCCCCGGCATCAAGCTGTGGACGGAGCGGCGCGGTGACCCCGAGGCCCCCGCCCTGCTCCTGATCATGGGCGCCCAGGCCTCCGGTCTCGGCTGGCCCGACGCCCTGGCCGACGATCTCGCCACCCGGCATCAGGTCATCCGCTACGACCACCGGGACACGGGCCGCTCCACCTCCACCTTCGACCAACGCCCTTACCCCATAACCGACTTGGCGCAGGATGTCGTAGCGGTCCTGGACGCCCTGGGAGTGGAGCGCGCGCATCTGGTGGGCATGTCCCTCGGCGGCATGCTGACCCAGCTGGTCCTCGCCGACCATCCCGAGCGCGTCCTCAGCGCCACGCTGATCGGCACCTGCGCGCTCAGCGAAGCCCCATACGCGGCCCCGGACGGAACCGAGATCCCCGTGGCCGAACTCCCCGGCATAGCCCCGGAAGTCCTGGAGCTGTGGTCCCGCCCGGTGGAGGACGCGGGGCTAGAGGCCGAACTGGACCGCAGGGTGGAGCACTGGCGCGTCCTGAACGGCCGCCAACTCGGCGTGGACGACGCGTACTTCCGTGACCTGGAGCGCCGTATCATCGAGCACACCGGCACTCACATCGCCTCGACGGCGCATGCCCGGGCCGACGACTCCCACATGCTCCGCACCGACGCCCTGGCCGGGACGAAGGTCCCCACGCTCGTCGTCTCCGCCCCGGCCGAGCCGGTGTTCCCGCCCCCGCATCCGCAGCACCTGGCCCAGGTCGTCGGTGGCGGCACCGCGCACCTGGTGGAGATCCCGGGCATGGGTCACGCACTGCCCCCGGCGGTCCAGGGTCCCCTCGCGGAAGCGGTCCTGGCCCACACCGCGTCCCTCCGCCCCTAGGGCCCTTCCGCCGCCGCGTGCCACCACCGCGGTGGTGAGGGGCCGACCACGCGGGACGTGGGCTGACTCGGGTGCAGGCCCAGCGGACGGAGCGCGTCGGCCCACACGTGAATCACGTAAGAACCGTGCCAGTGACCGTCGGGCCCCGGGCCGCACATGAGGTCCCAGTACATCTCGTCCGGCGCGAACGGCATCCAGTCGATGCCCCGCTCACGCAGTCAAGCGCGGACAGCGGCCAACGGCGCCGGGCAGCCGCGCACGTTCTCGTACGCGGCGACGGTGATCCACTGGTGCGGGTCGGGGCTCATGCCCGCAATGGTGCCAGACAACAAGGCAGGCTCACCCGGCCCGGCTGCCCGATCACGCCGTCAGCCCCGCCCCCAACCCCGTGAGTTCGGTGGACAGCTGCCAGAGGCGGGCCGCCGCCTCGGGGTCCGTCGCCCATGGCTTGACGCCGCCGATCAGCATGTCCTCCGTCATGGCGGGCTCCGCGACATCGCAGTCCTGGCAGTACGCGCCGCCATGGGCGTCGAGCAGCGGTGACGTGGCGGCCCACACGGCGGTGGCCGCGCCCTGCGCCGGGGTCTTGAAGCCCTGCGCAGGTGTGCCGTCGGCGGTCACCCAGCCCTGCGCGATCTGTTCCTCGCGGGGGATGTGGCGCTGGAGGGGCGTGAGGATGCTGCCGGGATGGACGGAGAAGGCCCGTGGCCCGCTGCCCGCGGTGCCCACGGAGTCCAGGTGCACGGCGAAGAGCGCGTTCGCCGTCTTGGACTGGGCGTAGGCGAGCCAACGGTCGTACCCCTCGCGGAAGTGCGGGTCCGCCCAACGGATGCCGGAGAGAAAATGGCCTGAGGAGGCCACGGACACCACCCGTGCCGTGCCGTGACGCAGCGCCGGGTAGAGGTGGTTGACCAGGGCGAAGTGGCCCAGGTGGTTGATCGCGAAGTGGGACTCCCAGGTGCCGTGCGGGCCGACGCGGGTCTCGGGGCAGGCCATCACGCCCGCGTTGTTGACGAGGATGTCGAGGGTGCGGTGCCTCGCGAGGACGCCTTCGGCGAAGTGCCGGACGCTGTCCTGGTCCGCCAGATCCATCGCCCGCACCTCCACGCGGTCGGTGCCCCGCAGGGCCTCCTCGGCGACACGGGGCCTGCGCGCCGGGACGATGACGTGCGCGCCGGCCCGGCCGAGCGCCCGGGTGATCTCCAGACCGAGCCCCGAGTAGCCGCCGGTGACCAGCGCGGTCCTGCCCGAGAGGTCGATGCCGGCCAGCACGTCGTCCGCCGTGCTCAGCGCGCCGAACCCACTGCCGATCCGGTGCTGTTGGTGCTTCTGTGTGGTCATGTGCGTGACGCTAGAAGCTGGACCGCGCTCTAGGGCAAGGTGAGCTGGTCCGGCACATCCCGAGAGCGGAAGACGGGACGAGATGAGCGAGCACGGCACGAACAACAACACCACCACCTGGCCCCTGCTCGACAGCGCCCACGCGGCACTCCGTGCTGCCGTCCGAGGGGTACGCGACGGGGACTGGGACCGCCCGACGCCTTGCGCGGAGTGGAACGTCACCCAGGTACTGCAGCACGCGGCGGGCGACCAGCTCGGCTACGCCTCGTCCCTCACCGGAGGCCCCGGCCCCACGGAGAACCCCTTCGCACCCTCGGGCAAGCTGACGGACTCCCCTCGGGCCGTACTGGAACCGGCGCTCGCCGCGGCGGCCGACGCGTGGGCGAAGGTCGACGCGACGGCCCAAGAGGTACGGGTGCCGCTGCCGCCCGGGACCATGACGGCCGCCCTGGGCATGGGTGCCTGCGCCCTCGACGCGGCGGTCCACGCGTGGGACATGGCAGTGGCCACCGGCCAACCCTCCCCGCTCACACCCGAGTTGGCGCGGCCCCTCCTGGAGGTGGCCCGCCAAATCGTCGAGCCCGTACGAGCCTTCGCCTTCGCCCCGGCACTGACGGAAGAGGAGGGCGGCCCGGCGAAGGGAGAGGCCGCCGAACTGCTGCGTTACCTCGGCCGCAGCCCCGACTGGGCGTAACCGGGTGCAACGAGACCACCCACCCACCCCGGGTAATCGGGTGGGTGGGTGGGTGGAAAGCATCCGTCGCGAAGCGGCGGCACGGAGAACGGTCCGAGGCTCAGGAGCCGGAACGAATCGCTGAGATGTCGAAGCTCAGCTTGATCTTGTCCGAGACGAGCACCCCGCCCGTCTCCAGCGCCGCGTTCCACGTGAGGCCCCACTCGGAGCGCAGGATCTCCGCCTTGCCCTCGAAGCCGACCCGCTCGTTCCCGAAGGGGTCCGTGGCGGAGCCGTTGAACTCGAGGTCGATGGAGAGCGGCTTCGTGGTGCCGAGGATCGTCAGGTCACCGGTGATGCGGTAGTCGTCGCCGCCCAGGGCCTCCGCCTTCGTGGAGCGGAAGGTCATCTCCGGGAACTCGTCGATCTTGAAGAAGTCCGCGCTCTTCAGGTGACCGTCACGGTCGGCGCTGCCGGTGTCGATGCTCGCCATCTGCACGTCGATGGAAGCAGTCGAAGCGGACGGGTCGCTGCCGTCCAGGTGCAGCGTGCCGGCGACGTCGGTGAAGGAGCCCTTGACGTTCGTGACCATGGCGTGGCGGGCGACGAAGCCGATCGACGTGTGCGAGGGGTCGATCGCGTACTCGCCGGTGAGGGCGGCCAGGTCCGGGTTGACCGGGGCGGGCGCCGTGCCGGTGGCAGTGGCGGTTGCGGTGTCGGTTTCGTTCTTGCGGCCGAAGAGACCCATGACTGCTCCTAGGGGACGAGCTGCGACCGGGGAGGCCGAGCTGCGAGCTACGGGGGATCTATATGTTGAATGTTCAACGAGATTGACTCTAACGCGATTCGGTTCAATGTTCAACATCAAGCGGAGCGTGTCGCTGCGATCACGCAAAGGGGGGGATCGACTGTGAGGTGTCTCTCACGTGACGCTTTGTGGAATCCCTACAGCCGGAGACGGCTCTGAGCAGTCACTTCGGGCGCACTGGAGTGAGCTTCTGTTCGGGGGTGCCAGGAAAACGGGCCGGAGACTGTTCATAGTCGACGGTCCGTTTTTATGGGCCCGCTTCGTAAGGTCACTACATGACCGTTTTGGACGACACCGCTTCTTCTCCCGAGGGCGAGCCCACCGACGCGCGTGGGCGCGTGGCAGAGCTGCACGCGATCCGTGCGGAGGCGCTGCGCGGCCCGAGTGAGAAGGCGACCGAGGCCCAGCACGCCAAGGGCAAGCTGACCGCGCGTGAGCGGATCGAGCTGCTTCTGGACGCCGGGTCGTTCCAGGAGGTCGAGCAGTTGCGCCGGCACCGGGCGACCGGGTTCGGCCTGGAGGCCAAGAAGCCCTACACCGACGGTGTCATCACCGGCTGGGGCACCGTCGAGGGCCGCACGGTCTTCGTCTACGCGCACGACTTCCGCATCTTCGGCGGCGCGCTCGGTGAGGCGCACGCCACGAAGATCCACAAGATCATGGACATGGCCATCGCGGCCGGTGCCCCGCTGGTCTCGCTGAACGACGGCGCCGGGGCCCGTATCCAGGAGGGCGTCTCCGCGCTCGCCGGGTACGGCGGCATCTTCCAGCGCAACACCAAGGCCTCGGGAGTGATCCCGCAGATCAGCGTGATGCTCGGCCCGTGCGCGGGCGGCGCGGCCTACAGCCCGGCCCTGACCGACTTCGTGTTCATGGTGCGTGAGACCTCGCAGATGTTCATCACCGGCCCGGACGTGGTCCGCGCGGTGACCGGCGAGGAGATCTCCCAGAACGGTCTGGGCGGCGCGGACGTGCACGCCGAGACCTCGGGCGTGTGCCACTTCGCGTACGACGACGAGGAGACCTGCCTCGCCGAGGTCCGCTACCTCATCGCGATGCTGCCCTCCAACAACCGCGAGAACCCGCCCACCCACGAGTCCGACGACCCGGCGGAGCGCCGCTCGGACGTCCTGCTCGACCTGGTCCCGGCGGACGGCAACCGTCCGTACGACATGGCCAAGGTCATCGAGGAGCTCGTCGACGACGGTGACTTCCTGGAGGTCCACGAGCGCTGGGCCCGCAACATCATCTGCGCGCTGGCCCGCCTGGACGGCAAGGTGGTCGGCATCGTCGCCAACCAGCCGCAGTCCCTGGCCGGCGTCCTGGACATCGAGGCCTCCGAGAAGGCGGCCCGCTTCGTCCAGATGTGCGACGCCTTCAACATCCCGATCGTGACGCTCCTCGACGTGCCCGGCTTCCTGCCCGGCGTCGACCAGGAGCACGGCGGCATCATCCGCCACGGCGCCAAGCTGCTCTACGCCTACTGCAACGCCACCGTGCCGCGGATCTCGCTGATCCTGCGCAAGGCCTACGGCGGCGCGTACATCGTCATGGACTCCCAGTCCATCGGCGCCGACCTGACCTACGCCTGGCCCACCAACGAGATCGCGGTGATGGGCGCCGAAGGTGCCGCCAACGTCATCTTCCGCCGGCAGATCGCGGCGGCCGAGGACCCCGAGGTCATGCGGCAGAAGATGGTCAAGGAGTACAAGGCCGAGCTCATGCACCCCTACTACGCCGCGGAGCGCGGCCTGGTCGACGACGTCATCGACCCCGCCGCCACCCGCGAGGTGCTCATCAGCTCCCTCGCGATGCTCCGCAACAAGCACGCTGACCTGCCGTCCCGCAAGCACGGCAACCCCCCGCAGTAATCCTGCAGTAGCCCACAAGGAGAACGCTGCACATGAACACTCCCGACATCCGCGTCGAGAAGGGCCACGCCGAGCCCGAAGAGGTCGCCGCCATCACCGCGATCCTGCTGGCCCGTAGCGCCGCCGCCACCGCGCAGGCGCCCACGCCCCGCCGTGGCCGCGACAGGGCCGGCTGGCGCCGCCTGGAGCGCACCCCGGGCTTCCGCGCCCCGCACAGCTGGCAGGGCTGAGCCCCTCGCCCGACAGCATCCGACAGGGCCCCGCACCGACTTCCGGTGCGGGGCCCTGTCGCGCTCGTCCGCGGGCCGTCCCGCCCAAAGGCCGCCGCTGCGCGGCGATTCTTTCCCGCCCCCCGGATCACCCCGCAGCGCAATCGGCTGGACGGCCGGGAGGGGCCTGTCCGCCCAGGAGCGGATGCGGGGTAATCGGGAGAGTGGGCGGGGAGCATCGCCGCGCAGCGGCGGCCGGACCGCCCCGCGTCCGCAGGCAAAGGCAATGGGCCCCGCACCCACCTGAGGGGGCGAGGCCCATCGACGTACAGGCAAGGACCGCCAACGCAGCCGCGCGACTACCGCAGCCGAGCCATCAGCGCGTGCTCCACGAGCGTGATCAGGCCGCTCTTCGCGTCGGCGCGATGCCGCGCGTCCGTCGTGATGATCGGCGTGTCCGGCCCGATCTGGAGAGCTTCCCGCACCTCGTCCGGCGTGTAGGGCTGGTGGCCGTCGAAGCCGTTGAGGGCGATGACGAAGGGCAGGCCCGAGTTCTCGAAGTAGTCGACGGCGGGGAAGCAGTCGGCGAGCCTCCTCGTGTCGACCAGGACCACCGCGCCGATGGCGCCGCGGACGAGGTCGTCCCACATGAACCAGAAGCGGTCCTGACCGGGCGTACCGAAGAGGTACAGGATCAGGTCCTGGTCCAGGGTGATGCGGCCGAAGTCCATGGCGACGGTCGTCGTCGTCTTGTCCCCGGTGTGAGTGAGGTCGTCGATGCCCGCGGAGGCGGACGTCATGACGGCCTCGGTGCGCAGCGGGTTGATCTCAGAGACCGCTCCGACGAACGTGGTCTTGCCCACGCCGAAGCCGCCCGCCACCACGATTTTCGCGCTGGTGGTGGAGCGGGCTGTTGCTCCGCCGCTAGAGCTTGCGAAGTCCACTGAGCACCCTTTCGAGCAGTGTCACGTCTGGCTGGCCGCCGGCGGACTCGTCGCCGCCCGGCTGATGGATGGCGACAAGTCCGGCCTCCGCCAGGTCGGCTACGAGGATCCGGGCGACGCCGAGAGGAATGGAGAGAAGTGCCGAGATCTCAGCGACTGACTTGATCTCGCGGCACAGATTGCAGATCCGCTGATGCTCGGGCAACTGGCCCTGCAGCTGGTGCGGTTGTGCGGTGGTGTGCACCAGCGCCTCGATGGCGAGCTGGTAACGGGGCCTGGTGCGGCCGCCCGTCATGGCGTACGGGCGCACCAGGGGGTTGCTCGCGGCGGGCGCCGGTTCGGGGGCGCGTCGCTGTGGCTGCACTGGCTGGATCCTGGGGGTATGAGGCTGCTCGTACGGGCTCTGGCGGGGGCCCGGCTGCTGCGGCTGCTGGTAAGGCCTGCGGTGCTGGCTGGGCGCGGAGGGGAAGTTGTACCGGTTGGGTGCCCCGTCGTGCGGTCCCTGGCCCTGGCCGTGACCAGGCGACCAGTTGGCCGATGACGAACCGTCCGGGGGTGTTCCTGAGCCTGCCACGTACTCCTCCTCCGACTGTGCCGGGCACCATCATTCTGGAGCCGCGTCCCGAAACCTTACGGCCACGGGACGCGAAAACGCACCGTACGTCTATTAGTTGAGAAGGCTCCCCTGCAGCTCCGCACGCAGGTCGGGCGTGAGTACGGTGCCGGCACGGTCGACAAGAAGTGCCATCTCGTACCCAATGAGACCGATGTCCGCGTCTGGGTGGGCCAGTACGGCCAGCGAGGAGCCGTCGGAGATGGACATAAGGAAGAGAAATCCTCGCTCCATCTCCACAACGGTCTGGGTCACGGAACCGCCCTCGAAGATCCGGGAGGCCCCGGCGGTGAGGGAGGTCAGACCGGATGCGACGGCCGCGAGCTGATCGGCACGGTCGCGGGGGAAGCCTTCGGACATCGCCAGAAGGAGTCCGTCGGCGGAGACCACCACCGTGTGGGACACCCCAGGGGTGTTGTCCACGAAGTTGGTGATCAACCAGTTCAGGTTCTGCGCCGCCTGGCTCATCGGGCTCACACTAACGCTCCTGGTTGTAGGTGCTGTCAGAGCCGAAGCCCTGGCCATTCGTGGTGTCACTGCCTGCGTTGCGTCCACGCTGGACGCCGCGGCGCAGGTTGCTCAGCCGACCCCGGACATCCTCGGGGTCGCGGGAGACCTGAGGGCCTCCCTGTGGGGTCTGTTCCGCCGTGCCCTCGACCAGATTGGCCTTGGGCACCCGCTTCGGGAGACCGGACGGGGTGACGCCACCCGCCTTGGGCTCCTTCAGCGACTCGGCGCGCTGCCAGCGGTCGTCGTTGGACGAGCGCCAGCTGCTGTCGTTGTCGCCGTTCCCGGCGTCGCCGAACAGTCCGGCACCGCCGTTTCCGGTGTCTGCCGGGGCCGGGCCGCTGCCGGTCGCACCGGTGGACCCGCGGCGCGGGAGGCCCGCGGCGGTCGTGTCGTGGACCGCGGACGGGCCCGGTCCGGGACGCTCGAAGCCTACGCGCTCGGCACCGTTCGCGGGAGCCGCCGGACCAGATTCCGGTTCCGGAGAGTACTCGGTCCGATACGCACCCGAGTTGTCGTCATATCCGTCACGCGTCGGCCAGTCGTCCTGGTGAGAGCGGTCAGGATAGGCCACGAACGGTTCGGACACGGCACCCGTACGAGCGGCGTGATCGTCGTGACCGGCCTCCGTATAGGGGGCGTCCTGGTAGCCGTCCTGCGCCGGGTAGTACGCGTCGTCGTACGCCGGCTGCGCGCCCTGACCCTGGTTGTACTCGTCGTACGCCGGGGCCTGCTGACCGTACGCGGGGTCGTAACCGCCCTGCTGCTGGTCGAAGCCCTGCTGCTGCGGCTCCATCTCGTCACGGAAGAGCGGACGGCCGTCACCGGACTGCGCCTGCGCCTCCAGGGCGGCACGCCGCTCCTCACGCATCAGCGAGCGGCCCACGGGGTCGAGCTCCTGGGAGTCGGCGGCGTCGCCGTTGTAACGGCTGTCGTCGAAGCCCAGTTCGGCCGCCGTACGCATCGGCTCGTGGTGGAAGGCGGGCTGCTCCGGGGTGTGCTGCTCCGGCATGATCGAGGAGACCGTGAACTCGGAGTCGGGCAGCTGGTGTTCGCCGCCGCCACCGTGCGTGATCCCGTCGGGGAGCATGACGAGCGAGGTCGTGCCGGCCTGCTCGCCCGAGGGGCGGAGCTGGACGCGGATGCCGTGCCGGTCGGAGAGGCGGCCGACCACGAACAGGCCCATGCGCTGGGAGATCGCGGCGTCCACCGTCGGCGGGTTGGCCAGCTTGTGGTTGATGTCCGCGAAGTCCTCGGCGGTGAGGCCGATGCCCTTGTCGTGGATCTCGACCATGATGCGGCCGTCGGGAAGACGGGTCGCCGTGACGCGGACCTTGGTCTGCGGCGAGGAGAACGTGGTGGCGTTCTCCAGGAGCTCGGCGAGCAGGTGCACGAGGTCGGTCACGGCGAGGCCGTGGATCTCGGCCTCGGGGACACCGGAGAGCTCGATGCGCTCGTACTGCTCCACCTCGGAGGAGGCGGCGCGCAGTACGTCGACCAGCGGGACCGGCTGGTCCCAGCGGCGGCCGGGCTCCTCGCCGGAGAGGACCAGGAGGTTCTCGCCGTTGCGTCGCATACGGGTCGCCAGGTGGTCCAGGCGGAAGAGGCTCTCCAGCTGGTCCGGGTCGGCCTCGTTGTTCTCCAGGTCGGTGATGAGGGTCAGCTGGCCCTCGATCAGGGACTGGTTGCGGCGCGAGAGGTTGGTGAAGATCGCGTTGATGTTGCCTCGCAGGAGGGCCTGCTCGGCGGCGAGCCGGACGGCCTCGCGGTGCACCTGGTCGAAGGCGCGCGCGACCTCGCCGATCTCGTCCGTGGAGGAGATCGGGATGGGCTGTACGCGGGTGTCGACGCGGCCCGGGTCGGTGCGCGAGAGCTGGTCGACCAGCATCGGCAGCCGCTGCTCGGCGATGCCGAAGGCGGCCGTACGCAGCTGGCGCATCGCGCGGGACATCTGGCGGGCCATGAGCCCGGCCAGGATGAAGGCGGCGAGCAGCGCGATCACGACGATGGCGCCGGTGATGTACGCGTTGCGCTGGGCGTCGGCGGCGATGTCCGACGCCTCGGTCACGGCCTTGTCGGCCAGGTCGGACTCGATGGTGCGGTACGCGTCGAACTTGGCGGACGTGGTGGCCCACCAGGCCTCGGGAGTGATGCCCTTGCCGGCCAGTGCCACCCGGGCACTGGGCTGCGTGGACTCCAGCTGCGCCATGGCGGCGACCATCGCCTCGGACGACGGCGGCGGGACGAACGTCTCGCCCTTGGCCTTCGCGGCGGCCGCGGCCTGCTTGGCCTGCTTCTCGCCGTCGGCCTTCAGCTGCTTCTTCGCGGCCTCCAGCTTGGCGACGTCACCGGGGGTGCCACCGCCCGTGTACTCCTCGATGGCGATGCCTTCGAGGTAGGCGTATGAGGAGATCGCCACGCGCTGCTTGGCGAGGCTGGTGGCGGTGGGGCCCGGCTTGACCAGCAGGTGCGTGCCGAGGGAGCGCTGCAGGGAGAGCGCGGCCTTCGTCAGCGAGATCGCGTAGACGGTACGGCCGTAGCTGGTGATGTTTCCGGTGCCCAGACCGAGCTCGTTGGCGAACTCCATCAGGGGGTGCTGGATGGCTACGTAGCCCTCTTCGGTCTGCGCGCCGGAGAGCTTGGAGGTGTACGCGGCCTGGCGCAGCGCCTGCAGACCCGGCTCCACCTTGTGGAAGCCGTCGAGGCGGCGCTTGAGGCCTTCCTTCTGCGGCATGTTCTCCGCGGCGGCGTCGAACTCGTCAGCGGCCTTGTCGGTGGCCTTGCGGGCCTTCACGACGACCGGGTCGTTCTTCTTGCCGCGCAGCAGCGGGGCCGCGGAGAGGTCGCGCTCCTCGATGAGGCGGTTGCCGTAGTTCAGCGAGGCCTGCACGAGACGGGCCGTGTGCTCGGCGTCCTGGGCTTCGCTCCAGGTGTCGATCGAGCCCTTGACCTGGAAGCCGCCCATGACGAGGCCGACCAGCACGGGTATGAGGAGGATCGCGTTCAGTCGGGTCGGCACGCGCCAGTTGCGCGGGGACATTCTCCCGCCGGTGGGCGCCGGCGGCTCCATGCCCTGCACATCGGTGGGGGACGCCGCTGTGCGCGGCGGCGGGGTGAAGTTGCCCCGCGTGTCCCGCGTATGCGGCGGTGCGGGGCTCGGCTTGCTTCGCCTCACTCGACCAACAACCTCTCGGCGGCGGGACCTACACCGGTCCCGCTGTCGTCTCCAAGGCCCGTGCTACTGGGCAGTTCAGCGCATTCCAGCACGTCAGGGGGTCCTCTACCAAACAGTGGGAAGCGCAAGTTCCGAGTGGTGTAAGCCTCAGATAAAACGGTCAAAAAGAGCGAGCCCCGCCAAAAGGCGGGGCTCTCGTGCGCGCAGCGACACCGAATGACCGCGACGCGTGTCGGCGCCCGGCGAATTCTCTGTCGAAACGTTATGAACAGAGCGGCCACCCGTGTCAAAGGACACAGACCGCTCTGTGGAATCTACGGTAACTGCCGTACTGCCTCGTCTACTTGAGTCGTGCCATAAGTGCGTGCTCGACCAGCGTGATCAGGCCGCTCTTTGCGTCCGCACGGTGTCGGGCGTCGGTGGTGATGATCGGCGTGTTGGGGCCGATCTGGAGAGCTTCGCGCACTTCATCGGGGGTGTAGGGCTGGTGGCCGTCGAAGCCGTTGAGGGCGATGACGAAGGGCAGGCCACTGTTCTCGAAGTAGTCGACGGCCGGAAAGCAGTCGGCGAGACGGCGGGTGTCCACGAGCACGACGGCCCCGATGGCGCCGCGGACGAGGTCGTCCCACATGAACCAGAAGCGGTCCTGACCGGGCGTACCGAAGAGGTACAGGATCAGGTCCTGGTCCAGGGTGATGCGGCCGAAGTCCATGGCCACCGTGGTGGTGGTCTTGTCCCCGGTGTGGGTGAGGTCGTCGATGCCCGCGGAGGCGGACGTCATGACGGCCTCGGTGCGCAGCGGGTTGATCTCGGAGACCGCTCCGACGAACGTGGTCTTGCCGACGCCGAAGCCGCCCGCCACCACGATCTTCGCGCTGGTGGTGGAGCGGCCCGAGCCGCCGCTGCTAGAGCTTGCGAAGTCCACTGAGCACCCTTTCGAGCAGTGTCACGTCAGGCTGACCGCCGGCGTTCTCGTCGCCGCCGGGCTGGTGAATGGCGACGAGCCCGGCCTCGGCCAGGTCGGCCACGAGGATCCGGGCCACGCCGAGCGGCATGGAGAGCAGAGCCGACACCTCGGCCACCGACTTGACCTCGCGGCAGAGGTGGCAGATGCGCTGATGCTCGGGGAGCAGCCCCATCAGCTGCGCCGGGTCGGCCGTCGTGCTCACCAGCGCCTCTATCGCGAGCTGGTAGCGGGGCCTGGTCCGGCCGCCGGTCATCGCATAAGGACGCACCAGCGGCTGGTCGCCTTCATAGCCGTACGACGCCTGAGAGCCGTACGGATCGTGAGAGGCGTTGGGCGGGGTCATGGATCCTCCGGGCGGGACAGCAGTTGGTCTGCGTGCCGTCTGATAGAGCCGGTGGGGGGCACCAGGTTGGCCGGACGGTGGTCAGTACGTTCGGTCGGTGGGGCGGCCGATGGAGAGAGCTAGTGCAGCAGGCTGCCCTGCAGTTCGGCGCGGAGGTCCGGGGTGAGGACGGCGCCCGCGCGGTCGACGAGGAGCGCCATCTCGTAGCCGACGAGGCCGATGTCGCACTCGGGGTGCGCGAGCACGGCGAGGGACGAACCGTCGGAGACCGACATGAGGAAGAGGAACCCCCGCTCCATCTCCACCACGGTCTGGGTGACGGCGCCGCCCTCGAAGATCCGCGAGGCCCCGGCGGTGAGGGAGGTCAGCCCTGACGCGACCGCGGCCAGCTGGTCGGCGCGGTCACGCGGGAAACCCTCGGACATCGCCAGAAGGAGGCCGTCGGCGGATACCACGACGGTGTGGGACACCCCGGGGGTGTTGTCCACGAAGTTCGTGATCAACCAGTTCAGATTCTGTGCCGCCTGGCTCGGACTCAACTAACGCTCCTGCTGGTGAGTGGGGAAGCTGCCGGTCTGGCCGGTACCGGCCTGGCGACCCTGCTGGATGCCCCGACGGAGATTCGTCAGCCGGCCGCGCACGTCATCGGGCGCACGCGAGACCTGCGGACCTGTGCTGTCCTGCTGCTGCTGTGCGGTGCCCGCGACGAGGTTGGCTCGCGGGACGCGGCGCGGCAGGCCGGATGTGGTGACGCCACCGGCGGACGGCTGCCGGACGCGCTCGGCCTGGCGGCCCAGCTCGTCGTTGGGCGAGGTGCGCCATGAGGAGGCGCTGCCGTTCGTGACGCTGTTGATGTTCCCGCCGCCGGTTCCGTTGGACGCGGGGGCGGGTGCTCCGGACGAGCGCTGGGGCGCGGCCGGGTGCTGCGGCTGCTGCGGGGTCTGCGACCCCTGCGTCCCCGGCCTCGACGGGAGAGGCGCGGAGGGCGACGAGGAGTGCGGTCGCTGCGGCCGCTGGGGCTGCTGCTGCTCGGGGGCACCGGGCGCGGGGGAGCGGTCGCCGCCCTGCGGACCCTGGTGCCCTTGCTGCTGCTGTTGCTGCTGGAACCAGTTGGTCTCCAGCGTGTCGAACAGCGGGGTGCGGCCGTCGCCGGGACCGGCGGGCGGCAGGCCCTCCGGCTGCGAAGGCTGCTGGGGCTGCTGATTCTGCGAGGGCTGCTGCGGTACCGGCGGGATGCCGAGCGGACCGCCCTGACCCTGCCCGCCGGGGGCCTGACCGTGGCCCTGACCGGGACCCTGACCACGGCGAGGCATGTCGCCCGCGTCACGGCCACCGCGCTGCTGCGGCGCACCGGCGCCGGGCGCCCCGCCGTTGTAGCCGGGGGCGCTGGTGCCGGGACGCTGGAACTGGCCCGTGCCGGAGGAGGTGTCCTGGCCGCCGAAGACGTCCGGGCGGACGAACTGACCGGTGCCCTGCTGACCCTGGCTCTGGCTCTGACCACCCTGCTGGCCCGCGTTCTGCGGCGAGCCCGTGCCGGGCGGCGGCCCGTTGAAGTCGGGCCGCTGGAACTCGGCGGTCGAACCGGGGCCCTGCGCGGTACCGGCCGAGGGGTGCGGGAACTGTCCGGTGGACTCCGGCTCCTCGTGCCCGCGCGGGGTGTCGAACGGCTCGCGGGAGATCTGCGGCTGCGCGTTCTCGTCGCTCCAACTGGGCACGCGAGGCTGCGGGTTGCCCCCGGGGAGCTCGGCACGCGGACCACCGCGCGGCGGCAGCTGCGGCCTGCGCCCCTGGTCCCCGGAGTCGTTCGCGGGTCCTGCGGGGTGCACCGGATTCGTACGCTGCTGGGGAACGGGAGGCTGCGGCGCGGAAGCCTGACCGCGGCCGCCGCCCTGTCCGCCCTGGCCGCCTTCGAAGAGGCTGCCACCGGTGGAGGCCGGGGCGCCGGAGCTCTGTCCGGGCTGTCCCTGGCGGGGAGGCAGCTGGCCGGCGGGGCCCGCCGGAGCGGACGGCGAACCGGCTCGCGGCCCCGCGTCACGCGAGGGCAGCGCGGCGCGCGGGCCCGTCCCGGCCACCTGACCACGAGGCGGACCGGCACCGAGCCGTCCCGCTGAGCCGGGCGCACCGTTGCCGTTGCCGTTGCCGTTGCCGTTCCCGGCGCCGACTCCACGGCGCGCGGCCGCGGCACCGGCCGAGGCCTGCGCGGCGACCGGGCCACCGCCCTGGCCGGGACCGGGCGCACCGGGCTTGTTCGGCGCCTTCTTGCCGCCCTGGGCGACATCGATGGGCAGCATGACGAGCGCGGTCGTGCCACCGGAGTCCGACGGACGGAGCTGGATGCGGATGCCGTGGCGCTGCGACAGACGGCCGACCACGAACAGACCCATGCGGCGCGAGACCGAGACGTCCACGGTGGGCGGCGACGCGAGCCGCTCGTTGATCGCGGCGAGGTCCTCGGGGGAGAGGCCGATGCCGGTGTCGTGGATCTCGATCAGCACCCGCCCGTCGGGCAGCGCGTGACCGGTGACCTTGACCTTGGTCTGCGGCGAGGAGAACGACGTCGCGTTCTCCAGGAGCTCGGCGAGCAGGTGCACGAGGTCGTTGACCACGCGTCCGGCGACCTCGGTCGTCGGCACCGCGGAGAGCTCGATGCGCTCGTACTGCTCCACCTCGGACGCGGCGGCACGCAGCACGTCGACGAGCGGGACGGGCCGGGTCCACCGGCGGCCGGGCTCTTCACCGGCGAGAACGAGGAGGTTCTCGCCGTTACGGCGCATGCGGGTCGCGAGGTGGTCGAGCTTGAAGAGCGAGGACAGCTGGTCCGGGTCGGCCTCGCGCGACTCCAGCTCGGAGATGAGCGAGAGCTGACGCTGGATGAGGCCCTGCGAACGGCGCGAGAGGTTGGTGAACATCGCGTTGACGTTGCCTCGGAGGAGCGCCTGCTCGGCGGCGAGGCGGACGGCCTCGCGGTGCACGTCGTCGAAGGCCGCGGCCACCTGGCCGATCTCGTCCCGGGAGTGCACACCGACCGACTCGACGGAGGTGTCGACGTCCTGCGGGTCGGCCTCGGAGAGCTGCTTGACGAGCTCGGGCAGCCGGTCCTGGGCGACCTTGGTCGCGGTGTCCTGGAGGCGCCGCAGCGAGCGGATCATGGACCGGGCCACGACGAAGGCGCCGACGAGCGAGACACCGAGGACGAGCAGGATCAGCGCACCGTTGAGGATGGCCGCCTGCTCGGACTCGTTGCGCAGCTCGCGGGCCTTCTGCTCCATCTCGTTGAGCAGCGTGAGCTCGATCTTGGACATCGCGTCGATCTTGGTGGTGTCGGCGTCCACCCAGTCCTTGTACGAACGCTTGTCCTGGAGCTTGATGCCGCCCTCCTGCTCAAGCACACGCTTGGCGTAGGAGTCGGCGCCCTTGATGGAGGAGTTGCCGCCGTCGATGGGCTTGGTCAGCTCGTCGGCATTGCCCGCGTAGATGCCCTTGAAGGCCTGGAGCTGGGACCCCTCCTTGTCGAGGGCGGCCCAGCCGTAGCGCCGGTCGGTCTCGGAGATCTTGCCGAAGGCGCTGTCGCCCGCGGGAAGCGAGGCGGCGATCACGGCGCGCTGCACCGAGGCGTACTCCTTGGCGGAGGAGAAAGCCGTCAGGGCGCGGGTGCGCTGGATCATGTCCGGGTTGCTGGTCGCCTGCGCCATGTCCGAGGACAGCGAGAGCAGCTGCTCGATGAGCTGGCTGTAGGCGTCCACCGTCTGGGAGGTGGAGCTCGCGTCCTTGTAGGCGTCCTTGCGGACCTTGTTGATCTGCTGGAGCTGCTGGGTGATCTCGACGGTGTTGGCGCGGACGCCGAGGAGGCCCTTGTCGCCGTCCGTGTTGTCGAGGTCCTGCGTCTCCTGCAGGAAGCGGTTGTAGGCGCGGTCGGTCTTCTGCCGGGAGCCCTTGACCACGTAGTCCGAGGAGTTCGCGCCGTGCGCGAGGGGGCCTGCCGAGCGGTCGCGCTCCTCCTGGAGCGCGGACGCCAGCTCGGTGGCGCGCTTGGTCATGTCGGTCAGCAGCTTCATGTTGTTGAGCTGCTGGATCTCGTCCATGGACTCGTTGATGCGGAGCGCACCGAGGGAGGTCGCGGTGATCACGGGGAGCGCGAGCAGCGAGACCAGTCGGGTGGAGATGCGCCAGTTGCGCAGGGCTATTCGCGAGCCGGGGCCGGTGGGCGCCTTCACGGTGCCCGTCGTGCCGCCCGATGCCGCGGTGGCCGTGGGCAGGCTCACGCCGCCGGCGGCCCCGCGGCCGTTGTCGCCGGACGGTGCCTGCCCGGGGTTCTGGGCGTGCTGGGCCGAGGAGCCGCGGTCGGTCGCGCCGCGCTCCGGCTCTGCCGCAGCGCTGCTGCCATCCCTCTTGAAACGTCCCTGCACTAGCGTCGCAACCTCTGGACCAGGCGTCCCTCCGCACAAACGGCGGGACGGTGTCGGCGTCGTGGGGCGCAGAACGCCCCATGGTGGTCGTGAGTGACCGGCGCTGGCTCCCCTTTCCCGCCGCCACTCGGCGCTGCGTTGCGCCCCTGCGCGCCGGTTCGATCCCGCGGCGGTCCCGGGAATTCCAGCACAGTGCAGGATCTCCAACAAGGCCCGTGTGTCGCGCCGCGACCTCCGTGACTAGGCGTGAGTGCCGCGTCACGAGACGTAGAAAGTTATCTGGGGCAAAACGGTCGAATACACCCAGGAAAGCTAAGGGTGGAGGGTGTCCCAGTGTTCATGATCGGGAGCGGAATGATGGCTTCAGTGGCGCAATGTCCGATTCCAACAAGGCCTCCACGAGCCGGAATTGACCTATTTGCCCGCTCCGTCGTGAGCAAACTCACATCAAGATCAGGGCCTCATCCGGGCTTTGGCCGGGAATTGGATGTTTAGCCTGACGCTTTACAGGGATGGCGAATCCGACAACCCGCGTCCTCCCCAGGACGCCTCAACTGACAGGGCTTGAACAGCAGATGAAGACTGTGAAGTCGGCGATGTTCCGCAACATAGCCAACCCGCGCCGCACCACCCTCGCCCACCTCACGGACGCACAGGAGGTCGCCCCGGCCGCCGAGCAGCCGGACCATGCGACGGAACTGCCGACTGTGACGGCCAACCCCCGGCGCACGGTCCTGATGGACGCCCCCGAGGCCTTCAGCCCGTCCGGCGTCTGAGGACGAGCGCGCAGCGCGATCGACGGCGGCCGAAGCCGCGGGAGCTCGGGAGGCCTGGCGGCACACGGCCACGTTAGCCTGGGGTGTCAGTCTCTCCCTCCAGCAAAGGGCACCGCTCTTGCGCATCGCCAGGTTCTCCATCGACGGCAACGTCGCCTTCGGCGCGGTCGAGGGCGAAAGTGCCCCCGGAACGACCGATGGGCTCGTTCTCGACATCATCAAGGGCATCCCGTTCGCGGACTTCGAGCTCTCCGGCACGAAGGTCCCGCTGAGCAAGGTCAGGCTGCTGCCCCCGGTGCTCCCCAACAAGGTCGTGGGCATCGGCCGCAACTACGCGGAGCACGCGGCGGAGCTCGGCAACGAGGTCCCCGACATCCCGGTCGCCTTCTTCAAGCCCTCCACCTCGGTGATTGGCCCCGGCGACGCCATCGCGTACCCCTCCTTCTCGCAGGAGGTGCACTACGAGGCCGAGCTGGCCGTGGTCATCGGCCGCATGTGCCGCGAGGTCCCGCGCGAGCGCGCCCGTGACGTCATCCTCGGCTACACCTGCGCCAACGACGTCACCGCGCGTGACGTCCAGCAGCGCGAGAAGCAGTGGGCCAGGGCCAAGGGCTTCGACAGCTCCTGCCCGCTCGGCCCCTGGGTGGAGACCGAGCTCGACCCCTCGGACCTCACCATCCAGTGCACGGTCAACGGCGAGCAGCGCCAGCTGGGGCGTACGACCGACATGGTCCGCTCCATCGAGGACCTGATCGTGCACATCTCCGAGGCCATGACGCTGCTCCCGGGCGACGTCATCCTCACGGGCACCCCGGCAGGGGTCGGCCCCCTCAACGTCGGCGACGAGGTCGCCGTCACCATCGAAGGCATCGGCACTCTCACCAACAAGGTGATCAAGCGTGGCTAACGCGACTCCCGTACGCGTACGTTTCTGTCCCTCGCCGACCGGCAACCCCCACGTGGGCCTGGTCCGCACCGCTCTCTTCAACTGGGCCTACGCCCGGCACAACGAGGGCGTCCTGGTCTTCCGCATCGAGGACACCGACGCGGCTCGCGACTCGGAGGAGTCGTACGAGCAGCTCCTCGATTCGATGCGCTGGCTGGGCTTCGACTGGGACGAGGGCCCCGAGGTCGGCGGCCCGCACGCGCCGTACCGCCAGTCGCAGCGCATGGACATCTACCAGGATGTCGCGGCCAAGCTCCTGGACGCGGGCCGCGCGTACTACTGCTACTGCTCCACGGAGGAGCTGGACGCCCGCCGCGACGCCGCCCGCGCCGCGGGCAAGCCGTCCGGCTACGACGGCCACTGCCGCGACCTGACCGCCGAGCAGCGTGCCGCGTACGACACCGAGGGCCGCAAGCCCATCGTCCGCTTCCGCATGCCCGACGAGGCGATCACGTTCACGGACCTGGTCCGCGGCGAGATCACCGTCCAGCCGGAGAACGTCCCGGACTACGGCATCGTGCGCGCCAACGGAGCACCGCTCTACACGCTGGTGAACCCGGTCGACGACGCCATGATGGAGATCACCCACGTCCTGCGCGGCGAGGACCTGCTCTCCTCGACCCCGCGCCAGATCGCCCTCTACAGGGCCCTGGCCGACCTGGGCATCGCCAAGGAGGCCCCGGCCTTCGGCCACCTCCCGTACGTCATGGGCGAGGGCAACAAGAAGCTCTCCAAGCGTGACCCGCAGGCGTCCCTGAACCTCTACCGCGAGCGCGGCTTCCTCCCCGAGGGCCTGCTGAACTACCTGTCCCTCCTGGGCTGGTCGTTCTCCGCGGACCAGGACGTCTTCTCGATCGAGGACATGGTCGCCAAGTTCGACCTGGCGGACGTGAACGCCAACCCGGCCCGCTTCGACCTGAAGAAGGCCGAGGCGATCAACGCCGACCACATCCGCATGCTGGACGTGAAGGCGTTCGCGACCGCCTGCGAGCCCTGGCTGAAGGCCCCGCACGCCAACTGGGCGGCCGAGGACTTCGACGAGGCGGCCTGGGAGGCCATCGCCCCCCACGCGCAGACCCGCATCAAGGTGCTCTCCGAGATCACGGAGAACGTCGACTTCCTGTTCCTCAAGGAGCCGGTCGAGGACGAGGCGTCCTGGACGAAGGCGATGGGCAAGGGCGACCCCGCCGCACTCCTGACGACGGCCCGCGCCAAGCTCGACGCCGCCGACTGGACGTCCCCGGAGTCCCTCAAGGAGGCCGTCCTGGCCGCCGGCGAGGAGCACGGCCTGAAGCTCGGCAAGGCGCAGGCCCCGGTCCGCGTCGCCGTCACCGGCCGCACGGTCGGCCTGCCTCTCTTCGAGTCCCTGGAGATCCTGGGCAAGGAGAAGTCGCTGACCCGCATCGACGCGGCCCTGTCGAAGCTCGCCGCCTAGCCGCGTAGCCGCACAGCACACACGAAGGACCCGGAAGCCCCAACGGCTCCCGGGTCCTTCGCATACCGTCGAAGACATGCCGATCAAAGCCGTGGTCCGGGACATCGATACTGCATTCTTCGGGGGGTAACCCCCCGAACCCCCAGCCCGGAGCGGCGGGTGCGATTACCGTCGAAGACATGCCGATCAAAGCCGTGGTCTGGGACATCGATGACACGATCTTCGATTACGCGCACGCCGACACCACCGGCATGCACGCGCACCTCACCGCCGAAGGCCTCATCGAGAGGTACGAGACCGCCGAGCGGGCCCTCGCCCTGTGGAAAGAGGTCACCGAGCGGCACTGGGCACGCTTCAGCGCCGGAGGGATCGAGTTCGAGGCCCAGCGCCGCGACCGTGTGCGCGATTTCCTGGACGCCGCGCTGACCGACCAGGAGGCGGACGCCTGGTTCGAGCGATACCTCACACACTACGAATCCGCCTGGACCCTCTTCCCCGACACCGTCCCCGCCCTGGACGCCCTCGCCGGCGACTACCGCCACGCGGTCCTCTCCAACTCCGCCCTGATCGTCCAGGACCGCAAGCTGCGCGCCCTCGGCGTGCGCGACCGCTTCGAAGCGGTCCTCTGCGCGGCCGAACTCGGCGTCTCCAAGCCCGCGGCCGAGGCCTTCCTCGCGGTGTGCACGGCGATGGGGCTGCGGCCCGACGAGATCGCCTACGTGGGGGACCAGCCGGAGATCGACGCCAGGGGCGCGCGCGACGCGGGTCTCCTCGGGATCTGGCTCGACCGCAACAGCACGGCGCAGGAAGGCCCGTCGGGCGTGCACCGCATCACGCGCCTCTCCGAGCTCCCCCCGCTGCTCCGCGCCGATACCCGTTTTGGAGCGCCGTCCAACGTCGGGTAATGTTCTTCCTGCGCCGCCCGAGAAGGCCGAAAGGTCCGAACAGGAAGCGCAAGTCGAGCAAAACTCCCGCAAGGGGTTGCGTATCGATGGCCTATGGTGTAATTGGCAGCACGACGGTTTCTGGTTCCGTTAGTCTAGGTTCGAGTCCTGGTAGGCCAGCTCGCAGAGCTTATCTGCAACGCCCCCGTTGTGTAGCGGCCTAGCACGCCGCCCTCTCAAGGCGGTAGCGCCGGTTCGAATCCGGTCGGGGGTACAGATCCTTCCCATGGAAGCAGTCCGGGTCGCACCCACTGCAGCCGATGCAGGATCGCTAGGGCCCCCGTTGTGTAGCGGCCTAGCACGCCGCCCTCTCAAGGCGGTAGCGCCGGTTCGAATCCGGTCGGGGGTACGCAGGGTCTGGCTGGTCTAGACCACAGTGGGCTATGGTGTAATTGGCAACACGACGGTTTCTGGTTCCGTTGTTCTAGGTTCGAGTCCTGGTAGCCCAGCGCAGTACAGCAGGACAAGCTAGCCCCCGTTGTGTAGCGGCCTAGCACGCCGCCCTCTCAAGGCGGTAGCGCCGGTTCGAATCCGGTCGGGGGTACGCGAATGGACAAGGGGCCTTCCCGCAAGGGAGGGCCCCTTGGTCGTGTTCGCCAGTCGTGCCCGTCGTCATGCCCGCTTCGGTGAACCCACTTGCCCGTAGCGGCGGTTGGACTCCTCGGCCTGGGCGAGCCGGCGCAGGCTCAGCAGGACCGGCTCGTACAGCACGGTGAGCGCGACCGCCGCCTCCAGCTGTTCGTCGGGCGACTCGAAGCGTTCCACCAAATCCAGGTCGGCGACGGCCAGTTGCCCCGCCGAGTGCGCGTAAGGCGCCAAGTCGTCGACGGTGCAGGGGTATCCGAGCCGGGCGAGCGTCGCAACTGCGGTCACGAGCATGCCGTACGCCGGTGACCGAGGGCCGGAACTCTGGCCGTGCTGCCAGCCGATCCGTTCCAGCAGGGCGTCGACCGTCCGTCCCGCCGTCTCCGTCGCGGGATCGCCCTCGACGGGGTCGGGGCCGTGGGGGAGTGCGTAGACCGCCGTCCCCAGGCGGGAGTTGTGGTCCAGGGAGTCGTCCTCCAGGGCGGTGAGCACCTCCCGGGCGGACGCGATCGGCACCCGGCCCACCTGGATGAGCGCCCGCACCAGGCGCAGTCGCTGCAAGTGCTTCTCGTCGTACTCGGCCTGCGTCGCGCTCACGCGGCGGCCCGACGGGAGCAGGCCCTCACGCAGGTAGTACTTGATCGTGGCCGTCGAGACCCCGCTGCGCGTGCTCAGCTCCGCCAGTCTCATCGGCTCGCGTCCCCTCTTGCGTATCCACTTGGTGAGTGGCACTATCCAATCATGGATAGCGGAACTATCCAACGCTCTCTGAAGGGGGAACCATCGTGAGCAGCAAGCCGATCGAAGGGCGCATGACCGCCGACGCGCAGGGCGGCGTCACCGTTTTCAACATCGGGATGCGCATCAACAACTTCCGCGCCGTGCGCAGCTGGTGGCCCGTCTTCCGGGCGATGCCGAGGATGCTCAGGGAGCTGTCCAAGGACCGGGAGAGCGGGATGCTGGGCTACCAGCTGCTGTTCGGCGGGACGCGGGTCCTGTACGTCGTGCAGTACTGGGAGTCCTCGGAGAAGCTGCTCGCCTACGCGTCCGCGCAGGGCAAGGAGCACCGCCCCGCCTGGGCCGCCTTCAACCGGCGGGTGCGGGAGGGCAAGGGGAAGGTCGGCTTCTGGCACGAGACGTATGTCGTGCCCGAGGGCGCCCACGAGGCGGTGTACATCAACATGCCGGAGTTCGGCCTGGGTGCGGCAGTCGGCGTGGTGCCGGTGGGCCGCAGGGGAGACAGGGCCGCGGACCGCCTCAAGGTGGCATGAGGGGACAAGAAAGAACGCCCGAGGGGCCGCCGCGGCGTTGAGGCGGCCCCTCGGGCGTTCTGTGTGCTGTCCGGGAGTGGTGCGTGCGGGTCAGCCCGTGCGGCGCAGGGCCTCGGACAGGCGCCCGGCGGCATCGATGATGGCCTGCGCGTGCATCCGGCCCGGGTGGCGGGTCAGGCGCTCGATCGGCCCGGAGACCGAGACGGCGGCGACCACGCGGTTCGAGGGTCCGCGCACGGGGGCGGAGACGGACGCGACTCCCGGCTCCCGCTCGCCGATCGACTGGGCCCAGCCCCGGCGTCGTACGCCCGAGAGGGCCGTGGCCGTGAAGCGGGCGCCCTGGAGGCCGCGGTGCAGGCGCTCCGGCTCCTCCCAGGCCATCAGGATCTGCGCGGACGAGCCCGCTTTCATGGTGAGCGTCGAGCCGACGGGGACCGTGTCCCGCAGGCCCGAGAGGCGCTCGGCCGCGGCGACGCAGATCCGCATGTCGCCCTGCCGGCGATAGAGCTGCGCGCTCTCGCCCGTCACGTCACGCAGATGCGTGAGGACCGGGCCCGCCGTGGCGAGCAGACGGTCCTCGCCGGCCGCCGCCGCGAGTTCCGCGAGCCGCGGGCCGAGAATGAAACGGCCCTGCATGTCGCGCGCCACCATCCGGTGGTGTTCCAGTGCCACGGCGAGACGATGTGCCGTGGGTCGTGCGAGTCCGGTGGCCGCGACCAGCCCCGCGAGGGTGGCCGGACCGGACTCCAGGGCGCTCAAGACGAGAGCCGCCTTGTCGAGAACGCCGACGCCGCTAGAGTTGTCCATGCGTCGATACTCGCGTCTCACTCTGTGAAACGCAAGTTCAATTTTCCATGGAACACGTCACCCTGTGAGTGCGATCCGCGGACCAACGGAAAGCGGCCCACGCGCGGCACGAGGGGTACGGGCGTGGACGAACAATTCTCTAGTTGGGCCGGCGCCAACACAGCCGGTCGGAGGGAAAGCGATGGGTAGGACACTCGCGGAGAAGGTCTGGGACGACCACGTCGTCCGGCGCGCCGAAGGCGAGCCCGACCTCCTCTTCATCGATCTGCACCTGCTGCACGAGGTGACGAGCCCGCAGGCCTTCGACGGCCTCCGCCAGGCAGGACGCCCGGTGCGGCGCCTCGACCTCACCATCGCCACCGAGGATCACAACACCCCGACCCTCGACATCGACAAGCCCATCGCGGACCCCGTCTCGCGGGCCCAGTTGGAGACGCTGCGCAAGAACTGCGCCGAGTTCGGCGTACGCCTGCACTCGCTGGGCGACGTCGAGCAGGGCGTCGTCCACGTCGTGGGCCCGCAGCTGGGCCTGACCCAGCCCGGCACCACCGTGGTCTGCGGCGACTCCCACACCTCCACGCACGGCGCCTTCGGCGCGCTGGCGTTCGGCATCGGCACCTCCCAGGTCGAGCACGTCCTGGCCACGCAGACGCTGCCGATGGCCCGCCCGAAGACGATGGCCATCACGGTCGACGGCGAATTGCCCGACAGCGTCACGGCCAAGGATCTGATCCTCGCCATCATCGCCAAGATCGGCACCGGCGGCGGCCAGGGCTACGTCCTGGAGTACCGCGGCTCCGCCATCGAGAAACTCTCGATGGAAGCCCGCATGACCATCTGCAACATGTCGATCGAGGCCGGCGCCCGCGCGGGCATGATCGCCCCCGACGCGACCACCTTCGACTACATCGAGGGCCGCGACCACGCCCCGAAGGGCGAGGAGTGGGACGCGGCGGTCGCGTACTGGAAGACCCTGAAGACGGACGAGGACGCGGTCTTCGACGCCGAGGTCTACATCGACGCCACCAAGCTCGCGCCGTTCGTCACCTGGGGCACCAACCCGGGCCAGGGCGCGCCGCTCTCGGCGAACGTCCCCGATCCTGCTTCGTACGAAGACGCGTCGGAGCGGTTCGCCGCCGAAAAGGCCCTGGAATACATGGGGTTGACCGCCGGACAGGCGCTGCGCGACATCAAGGTCGACACCGTCTTCGTAGGTTCGTGCACCAACGGCCGCATCGAGGACCTGCGTGCGGCCGCCTCCATCGTCGAGGGCCGCAAAGTCGCCGACGGCGTACGGATGCTGATCGTCCCCGGCTCGGTCCGGGTCGCCCTGCAGGCCATCGAGGAGGGCCTGGACAAGGTCTTCGTCGCCGCGGGCGCCGAATGGCGGCATGCGGGCTGCTCGATGTGCCTGGGCATGAACCCCGACCAACTGGCGCCCGGCGAGCGCTCCGCGTCGACCTCCAACCGCAACTTCGAGGGCAGGCAGGGCAAGGGCGGCCGCACCCATCTGGTGTCGCCCCAGGTCGCCGCCGCCACCGCGGTGACGGGCCACCTGTCATCGCCCGCCGACCTGACCGATGCCCCTGACGCCCCCGTCACCGCCGGAGTCTGAGAGCCATGGAAGCATTCACCACGCACACCGGCCGGGCCGTTCCGCTGCGCCGCAGCAACGTGGACACCGACCAGATCATCCCCGCCCACTGGCTGAAGAAGGTCACCCGGGACGGATTTGAGGACGGGCTCTTCGAGGCCTGGCGCAAGGACGGCGAGTTCGTCCTGAACAAGCCCGAACGCCAGGGCGCCACGGTCCTGGTCGCCGGTCCCGACTTCGGAACGGGCTCCTCGCGCGAACACGCCGTATGGGCCCTGCAGAACTTCGGCTTCAAGACCGTCATCTCCTCGCGCTTCGCCGACATCTTCCGCGGCAACTCGCTGAAGAACGGCCTGCTCACCGTCGTGCTCGACCAGAAGGTCGTGGACGCGCTCTGGGAGCTGACGGAGGCCGACCCGCAGGCCGAAATCACCGTTGACCTGCAGGATCGCCAAGTCCGCGCCGAAGGCGTCACCGCCGACTTCGAGCTGGACGAGAACGCCCGCTGGCGTCTCCTGAACGGCCTGGACGACATCAGCATCACGCTCCAGAACGAGCCGGACATCGCCGCGTACGAGGCCGAGCGACGCTCGCACAAGCCGCGGACCGTGCAGGTCTGACGCCCCCGCAACACCCCGGTGTACCCCCAATCGTGGACGGTTGGGGGTACATCTGTGTCCGGCCCCCTCGGGGTACCCGATGACCTGAACGGGTGGACTCAACTCCCTTGATCCGGACGGCAGAAGAGGCTTGAAATCCTCTTGTACTCGCTCCGACCGGGTACCCTCAGGAGGGCGCCGGATGTGGGTAGTTACCCCCTGCGGAGGCGACAACTCGCCCCAGATGGCACAATCGGTGCATGGAACGTGACAGCCAACTCGAGCTCTACGGGCTTGTTGCGGACCAACTGAAGGAAGCGCACTCACGAGTGCGTGCACTGCAAGTCCCGGAGGGCGTACGGATGGCGCTGACCCGGAAGCTGCTGGTCATTACGGCCGCGGCCAAACACGATCTCGCCGATGCGGCAAGGCGTCTGGAGCTGTTGATGGAGTCCCTCGACGAGGCTGAAGAGGGCCGATTCCCCGAAGACGCCTGAGCCGCAAGGCTCAAACGGCCCTTCGAGGAACCTTCGAGGAACTCATGGACAGCCGAGTTCGTTGCGGCACAAGGGTGATTAGCCCGTTTCGTGTTTGATTTGCGGTATATATCTGCCTAACGTGCGAAAAAGCCTGGCGAATACGCTCGGGCGAGGTCTCCGAAGGGGAAGACGTGAACAAGGCGCAGCTCGTAGAAGCGATTGCCGACAAGGTGGGTGGCCGTCAGCAGGCCGCCGAAGCTGTGGACGCGGTTCTGGACGCAATCGTCCGGGCAGTGGTCAGCGGAGAGCGTGTATCGGTCACCGGTTTCGGCTCGTTCGAGAAGGTTGAGCGTCCGGCCCGAATCGCGCGCAACCCGCAGACTGGGCAGCGTGTTCGAGTCAAGAAGACCTCGGTTCCCCGCTTCCGCGCCGGACAGGGCTTCAAGGACCTGGTGAACGGCTCGAAGAAGCTTCCGAGGAACGCACCCGCGGTCCAGAAGGCACCCAAGGGCACCTATTCAGTGGGCAGCGCTTCGCCGACCGTCAAGAAGGCAGCGGCGAAGAAGGCTACTACCGCCAAGAAGGCGGCGGTGAAGAAGGCTACTACCGCCAAGAAGGCCACCACGGCCAAGAAGGCGGCCACGGCCAAGAAGACGACGGCCAAGAAGGCCACCACGGCCAAGAAGGCGCCCACGGCCAAGACCACCGCCAAGAAGGCCACCACGGCCAAGAAGGCGTCGACAGCCAAGAAGACGACGGCGAAGAAGGCCGCGCCGGCGAAGAAGGCTGTCGCCAAGAAGACCGCGCCGGCCACCAAGAAGACCGCGGCCAAGAAGACCGCACCCGCCAAGAAGTCGGCGGCGCGCAAGACCACCGCCAAGAAGGTGACCGCCCGCAAGAAGTAAGGGCAAGAGGGTACTCACGCGCCGGGCCGGGCTCCCCACTGGGAGCCCGGCCCGCGGCGTGTGCGGGGCCCGGACCGGGGCCGGACGGGGCCCGAGGGGAGCCCCGGCCTCAGAACGTCTGCAGCGTCACCAACGTGATGCGACGCCCCTCGCCCTCTCCCTCGACCTCGATCCGCACCCGCTGGCCGGGCCTGAGCAGCCGCAGGCCGCCCGCGTCGAACGCCGGGGGATCGAAGGGCACCGGAGTGCCGTCGTCGAGCAGCACGCTGCCGCTGCGGGTCTCGGAGTCGTACGTGTACGCGGTCGCCTGCATGGGGGAAGCGTACTCAGTCGGCGATCAGCAGCCGCGCGGCAGCCGTCGCCGTGCGTGGCCCCACGCCCAGCGCGAGCGCGGCCCGCAGGTCGTCGCCGGTGTCCACGTCCTGGCGTACGGAGTCGACACCGTCGAGCGGAAGTTCCACCGCACCCGAGGCCGTGTGCCGGGAGCGGGACGCCGCGCCGAATGCGGGGCGCAATTCCAAGCCGGGGGCTGCGGACAGCAGGGTCGTGCCGATTCCTGCGGCATCAGGAAGGAATGAGCGGGGGAATTGGGCCGCGCTGTCGAGCACGCGGGCCAATTCCAGGGGGCGCAGTGCGGGGAGATCGGCATTCAGCGCCGCGACGGCCGATTCGGGCCGTTCGGTGCGTACTACACCCGTTCCGTGTGCCAGAGCGGCGTTGAGGCCCCCCACGGGCTCGTCGCGGACGATCCGGGCCCCCAGGGACGCCAGCTCGCGCCCGGCAAGGAGATCGTCCGTGACGACCACCACATCCCGCACCGCCGGGCAGGACACCGCGGCGGCCACGGTGTCCTGTGCGAAGGCCAGGGCGAGGCCCGGCCGCAGCGTGTCGCCGGTGGTGGCGGTGAGCCTGCTCTTGGCGCGCTCCAGCGGTTTCAGGGGTATCACCAGGGTCCACTGCACGGGTGGCGGCTCCATCCTTCGCGTCGGGCCCATTGTGACCTGCTGAGCGGGGCACCACCGGGGCCGGGTTCCGGGATCAGGAGGGGCGGCGCGTAGCGCCTCTTTACAGGGGCGGTGGCGGGAGACGGGTGGGCGTACGGTGTTCTCGACAGACAGGCAGCCTGGGGCGACACTTGTGCGGCCTACCAGGTTCATGGAGGAAGGTGTCCGAGTGTCCCGCCGCAGAATCGGCTTCTGGTACCGCCTGGCGGCGGTCATCGCTAAACCGCCGCTGGTGGTTCTGTTCAAGCGGGACTGGCGGGGAATGGAACACATTCCGGCCGACGGCGGATTCATCACCGCGGTGAATCACAACTCGTATATCGACCCGCTCTCGTACGCACATTTTCAGTACAACACCGGACGAGTGCCTCGATTCCTGGCAAAGGACGGCCTTTTCAAGGACGGGTTCGTCGGCAAGGTCATGAAGGGCACGGGCCAGATCCCCGTCTACCGCGAGACCACGAACGCGCTCGACGCCTTCCGTGCCGCGGTCGACGCGATCGAGCGCGGTGAGTGCGTGGCGTTCTACCCGGAGGGCACCCTCACCCGGGACCCCGAGATGTGGCCGATGACGGCCAAGTCCGGTGCCGCACGGGTCGCCCTGCGGACCAAGTGCCCTGTGATCCCCGTCGCGCAGTGGGGCGCCAACCTCGCGCTCCCGCCGTACAGCAAGAAGCTCAGCCTCTTCCCGCGCAAGAAGCTCCAGGTGCTCGCGGGCGAGCCGGTCGACCTCTCGCGCTTCCACGACAAGGAGCCCACTCCCGAGGTCCTGCGGGAGGTGACCGAGACCATCATGGCCGCGGTCACCGAACTCCTGGAGGAGATCCGGCACGAGAAGGCCCCCGACACCCCGTACGACCCGCGCAAGGCGCGCCTGGCGCAACGCCGCAAGGCGGCGGACCGCAGCGGTCGCGGCGTCCCCGAGAGCAGCCCCGAGAACACCACGGAGGACAGCAAGTGACGACCCCGGTGAAGGCCGCCGTCTTCGGAACGGGCTCTTGGGGCACTGCCTTCGGCATGGTGCTCGCCGACGCGGGGTGCGACGTCACCCTGTGGGGACGGCGCGCCGAACTCGCCGAGGCGGTCAACTCCTCGCACAGCAACCCGGACTACCTCCCCGGTGTCGAACTCCCGCAGAACATCAGGGCGACCACCGACCCGGCCGAGGCCGCCGCAGGCGCCGACTTCACCGTGCTCGCCGTGCCCTCGCAGACGCTGCGCGGAAACCTCGCCGCGTGGGCGCCGCTGCTCGCCCCGGACACCGTGCTCGTCTCCCTCATGAAGGGCGTCGAACTGGGCTCCGCGATGCGGATGAGCGAGGTCATCGAGGACGTCACGAAGGTCGCCGCCGACCGCATCGCCGTCGTCACGGGTCCCAACCTGGCCCGCGAGATCGCCGCCAGGCAGCCCGCCGCCGCCGTGGTCGCCTGCCGCGACGAATCGATCGCGCAGCGCCTGCAGACGGCCTGCCACACCCCGTACTTCCGCCCGTACACGAACACGGACGTCGTCGGCTGCGAACTCGGCGGCGCCGTCAAGAACGTCATCGGCCTCGCCGTCGGCATCGCGGACGGCATGGGCCTCGGCGACAACACCAAGGGCTCGCTCATCACCCGCGGCCTCGCCGAGACCACCCGTCTGGGCCTGGCCATGGGCGCGGACCCGCTGACGTTCTCCGGACTCGCGGGCCTGGGCGACCTGGTGGCGACCTGCTCGTCGCCGCTGTCGCGCAACCACACCTTCGGCACGAACCTCGGCAAGGGCATGACGCTCGAGGAGACCATCGCGGTCACCAAGCAGACCGCCGAGGGCGTCAAGTCCTGTGAGTCGGTCCTCGAACTGGCCCGCAGGCACGGCGTCGACATGCCCATCACGGAAACGGTCGTGGGCATCGTGCACGAGGGCACGCCGCCGGTGGTCGCCCTCAAGGAGCTCATGTCACGCAGCGCCAAGCCCGAGCGCCGCTGACTCTCCCCGGGCCAGCGGGTACCCTCAAGCCGATATGAGCAGCGAGAACCTCCCCCAGAGCCCCGAGCCGCGCCCCGAGCAGAGCTCTGAGCTGCCGCTCCGCAAGCCGCGTGTGGCCGTCGTGTTCGGCGGCCGCAGCTCGGAGCACGGCATCTCGGTCGTCACGGCGGGCGCCGTGCTGCGTGCCATCGACCGCACCAAGTACGACGTCCTGCCCATCGGCATCACGACGGACGGCCGCTGGGCCCTGACCGCCGACGATCCCGACCGCATGGCGATCACCGAGCGTCAGGTGCCCAACGTCGACGCGCTGGCCGAATCGGCCGACGGGGGCGTGGTGATGCCCCTGGACCCCAACAACCGCGAGGTCGTCTACAGCGAGCCGGGCTCGGTGCCCAAGGCGCTCGGCGAGGTAGATGTCGTCTTCCCGATGCTGCACGGTCCGTACGGCGAGGACGGCACCCTCCAAGGACTCCTGGAGCTCTCCGGAGTGCCCTACGTGGGCGCCGGCGTGCTCGCCTCGGCCGTCGGCCAGGACAAGGAGTACATGAAGCGGGTGTTCACCTCCTTCGGGCTGCCCGTCGGCCCGTACCTGGTGATCCGCCCGCGCGAGTGGGACCGCGACCAGCAGACCGCCCGCAAGAAGATCGCGGAATTCGCCGGCGAGCACGGCTGGCCGCTGTTCATCAAGCCCGCGCGCGGGGGCTCTTCGATGGGCATCACGAAGGTCGACTCCTTCGAAGGCCTCGACGAGGCGATCGAGGAGGCCCGCCGCCACGACCCCAAGATCCTCGTCGAGTCGCTCCTGCGCGGTCGTGAGATCGAGTGCGGGGTCCTGGAGTTCGAGGACGGGCCGCGCGCGAGCGTGCCCGCCGAGATCCCGCCGGTGCAGTCGCACGACTACTACGACTTCGAGGCGAAGTACATCGACTCGACGCCCGGGATCGTGCCCGCCCCGCTGACGCCCGAGCAGACCGCCGAGATCCAGCGGCTCGCCGTCGACGCCTTCGAGGCCACGTCCTGCGAGGGCCTGGTGCGCGCGGACTTCTTCCTCACCGAGGACGGGTTCGTGATCAACGAGATCAACACGATGCCGGGCTTCACGCCCATCTCGATGTACCCGCAGATGTGGGAGGCGAGCGGCGTCAGCTACCCCGAGCTGGTGGACCGTCTCGTCCAGGCCGCCCTCAACCGCTCCACGGGGCTGCGCTAGCCCTCCGTAGCGGGACCTACGCGATCCCCTTGGGGATGGCCTTCTTCACGGGGGCGGCGAAGTCCGTCAGCGGACTAACGCCGTCCCCCGCGCGCTCCTTGGGCAGCGTCACCTCCACGTACGCCTTGCGCAGCGTGGAGGTGAAGCGGAAGGAACCGTCGTCCTGCTCGTCGAGCAGCCAGTTGACGCCGTCCACCGTCACGGCGTCGGCCTCGGGGTCGTTCATCTTGGGCGGCCTGGCGACACCGCAGCGCAGTATGATCGCCGGGTCTCCCCACCCGGCGGTCAACTCCGACTTCGGCTCGGGATCGGCACGCTTCAGACCGTCCACCTTGTTCGGCAGCCGCTCGTCCAGGTTCCGGCACAGTTCGGTGACCTTGCTGTCCGGGGTGGGAACCGCAGCCTTCACTGTTTCGTCTGCTGAGGAGCAGCCCGCGGACGCGATCAGCAGTGCGAGCACGGGAGCTGGGACGAGGCAGCGACGCCGGCGACGGGAATTCTTCACCGGCCAAGGGTAGACGGGGGCTAGAGGTGCACGACGGGGCAGGTCAGGGTCCGGGTGATGCCGTCCACTTGCTGGACCTTGGCGACCACCATGCGGCCGAGTTCGTCGACCGTGTCCGCCTGGGCGCGCACGATGACATCGTAGGGTCCGGTCACGTCCTCGGCCTGGATCACTCCTGGGATCTTGGCGATCAGCTCGGCGACGGTCGACGCTTTGCCGACCTCTGTTTGGATCAGGATGTACGCCTGTACCACGGAACCTCCAGGGCGGCCACGAGGATCATGTGGGGAGAAGGGACGCCACGGTACCGCGTCGCCGCTTCCCGCGGGGAGACCCGGGGGAGCTGTGGCGCGCACATCGCGGTGGACGGGCAACAGAAGTTGACGGTCATATCGACCGTACCTATGACAGTGACGGCTCGCGACCGCAAGCCGAGCAGCGTGAAAGGGCATGGTGAGTCCCGGTGAAGGGAACCGTCGGCGAGTTGGGGGAGTTCGGGCTCATCAGGGAACTCACCTCTCGGCTCACCACCACCCCGGCCGTCCGGCTCGGCCCGGGTGATGACGCCGCCGTCGTGTCGGCCCCCGACCGCAGGGTCGTGGCGAGCACCGACATCCTCCTCGAGGGGCGGCACTTCCGCCGCGACTGGTCGACCGCGTACGACGTGGGCCGCAAGGCAGCCGCACAGAACCTCGCGGACATCGCCGCCATGGGCGCCGTGCCGACCGCGCTCCTCCTCGGCCTGGTCGTGCCCGCCGAACTCCCCGCCAGCTGGCCCACCGAGCTCATGGACGGCCTGCGGGACGAATGCCAGGTCGCGGGAGCGGCCGTCGTGGGCGGCGATGTCGTACGCGGTGACACGATCACCGTCGCGATCACCGCGCTCGGCGATCTGCGCAACCACGAGCCCGTCACGCGCGCGGGCGCGCAGCCCGGCGATGTCGTCGCCGTCACCGGCTGGTTGGGCTGGTCCGCGGCCGGGCACGCGGTGCTCTCGCGCGGCTTCCGCTCGCCCCGCGCCTTCGTGGAGGCCCACCGCAGGCCCGAACCGCCGTACCACGCGGGTCCCGCGGCGGCAGGCCTCGGCGCGACCTCGATGACGGACGTGAGCGACGGTCTCATCGCCGACCTCGGCCACATCGCCGATGCGAGCAAGGTGCGCATCGACATCCGCTCCGGCGACGTCGACGTGCCCTCCCAGATGAACGACATCGGCCAGGCCGTCGGCGTCGACCCGCTGCAGTGGGTCCTCAACGGCGGCGAGGATCACGCGATCGTGGCGACGTTCCCGCCGGACGTGAAGCTGCCCGCCCGCTGGAAGGTCATCGGCGAGGTCCTCAACCCCTCCGCCCTGCCCCAGGTGACGGTCGACGGGGCGCCCTGGACCAGCAAGGGCTGGGACCACTTCGGCGACAACGGCGACATGGAGTGACCGACGCGCCGCCCCGCGTCCTGACCGGCGCCGGGTCCGACTCCGGCGGCGGCGCGGGCATCCAGAACTCCCTCGGCGTGCAAGGCGCTTGGGAGCTTCCGGTGGAGGCGGTGCCCTGTAGGCACACGCATGCGGGCACACGAAAGAGCCGGTCCCCTCGGGGGACCGGCTCTTTCAGCAACCAGCTAGGTGGCCGCGCAGCGGGGCATCCCCTGCTCATCAAGAGCTCGGGGAATTGCGTCAGCGCGAGACCTTGCCGGCCTTGATGCACGAGGTGCAGGCGTTGAGCCGCTTCGGCGTCCCGCTGACCACGGCACGAACGCGCTGGATGTTCGGGTTCCAGCGACGGGACGTACGGCGGTGAGAGTGCGAGATGTTGTTGCCGAAGCTCGGCCCCTTGCCACAGACGTCGCAGTTGGCAGCCACGGGTCACTCCAAGACTTCAGATGCACTTACGGGTAATCCCGGCATGCCGGGATCAGTGCAATGATCGTGGGTGGCGTTGCCAGGAGGAATGGCCCGATGTTTGTCGGGCAACCGGAGCAGCATACAACGACTGCTTCGGTAGAACGAAACTACCATGTCTCGCCCCGGCCCCGCCCCGGGCCTTTCGCCCTTCCCGGTCTACGCTGCGTCCATTCCGGATGCCCTTAGGAGGCGAGCAGGTGCCGCAGAACCTCGACGCCGTCGCGGTGCGCGCCTGGTGCGGCCTCGCCCTGGACGCCCTGGGAGGGGCCCGCGAGGAGATCGACGCGATCAACGTCTATCCGGTCGCGGACGGGGACACCGGAACGAACCTCTATCTGACCGTGGAATCGGCGTCCCAGGCGGTCGACGCGGCCTTCACGGGCCTGGACCCGACCCACCCCACCCTGGCCGAGGCCGTGCGGGCGATGGCGCACGGCGCGCTGATCGGGGCCCGCGGGAACTCCGGGACGATCCTGTCGCAGCTGCTGCGGGGCATGGCACAGGTCCTCGGCGCCGACCATGACACTGATCACGCCGGCGGCCGGGCGCTCGCTCTCGCGCTGCGCCGGGCCGCCGAGTCGGCCTACCAGGCGGTGGCGCATCCCGTCGAGGGCACGGTCCTGACGGTGGCCACCGCCGCCGCCGACGCCGCTTCGGGTGAGGACGGCGACTGCGGGGCGGTGGCGCGGGCCGCGTACGACGGTGCGTGCCGGGCCCTGGACGCGACGCCGGGGCAGCTCGCGGCGCTCGGCCGTGCGGGAGTGGTGGACGCCGGGGGGCGCGGGCTCGTGGCGGTGCTCGGGGCGCTCGTAGGGGCCCTGTCGGGTGAGACGGTGCCGCGGAGGGCCGCGTCCCCGCTGCTGAGGGCCGCTGAGGCCGCGGACGGTGCGCTCGGCGACGTGGACGCCGTCGAGTGCCAGGACGTCCCGGCCGGTGCCGCGGCCCCCGCCTTCGAGGTCATCTACCTCCTGGAGGCCGACGACACGGCCGTGGCGCGGCTGCGGACTCGGCTGGACGGGCTCGGGGACTCCCTCGTGGTCGTCGGCGGCGACGGACTGTGGAACGTCCACGTCCATGTGAACGACGCCGGTGCGGCGGTCGAGGCGGGCGTCGAGGCAGGGCGGCCCCACCGCATCCGCATCACCCACTTCGGGGTGGGCGACGCGCACACCGCGGGCGCCGCGCAGCCGCCCCGGGAGCGGGTGCAGCGCGGGATCGTCGCCGTCGTACCGGGAGAGGGGCTCGCGGGGCTCTACTCCGAAGCCGGGGCGACCACCGTGCCCACGCGCCCCGGGGAGCCGCCCGCCAGCGGAGAGCTCGTCGACGCGATCCGGCGGGCCCACGCGCGCGAGGTGGTGCTCCTGCCGAACGACGCCGAGCTGCGCCACACGGCTGCCGCCGCCGCGGAACAGGCCCGCAGCGAAGGGGTGCGGGTCGCGCTGATCCCCACCCGGTCCGCGGTCCAGGGCATCGCGGCGCTCGCCGTGCACGAGCCGGACCGCCGCTTCGACGAGGACGTCGTCGCGATGACCTCGGCGGCCGGCGCGACGCGGTACGCCGAACTGGCCGTCGCCGAGCGGCAGTCGTGGACCATGGCGGGCATCTGCCAGGCCGGCGACGTCCTCGGCATGATCGACGGCGATGTCGCGCTGATCGGCGACGACACCACGCGCACCGCACGGTCCGTCCTCGACCGGATGCTGGCCGCGGGCGGCGAGATGGTCACGCTGGTGCTCGGCGACGGCGTGCCGGACAGCCTCGGCGACGACCTGGAGAAGCATGTGCGCGAGGTGCATCTGGCGGTCGACACGGTGGTCTACCGCGGTGGACGCCAGTCGGCGCTGCTGCTGATCGGCGTGGAATAGCAGGTGCCTTCGGCATCCCTGACCAGCGGATTTCGGGGACGTACGCGGAAATGTCAGTGGCGTGGTGTGCAATGGATCTCGTGCCCGCGCTCGAAGAACCCCTGAAGAAAGTGGTCGGTCCCGCCACCGCGAAGGTGATGGCCGAGCACCTCGACCTGCACACCGTCGGCGATCTGCTGCACCACTATCCGCGGAAGTACGCGGAGCGGGGCGAGCTCACACGCCTCGCCGACCTGCCGCTGGACGAGCACGTCACGGTGGTCGCCCAGGTCGCGACGGCGCGCATCCTGACGTTCAACGGCGGCAGGGGCCAGCGCCTCGAAGTGACCATCACCGACGGCAGCGGCCAGCTTCAGCTGGTCTTCTTCGGCCGCGGCATCCACAAGCCGCACAAGGACCTGCTGCCCGGCACGCGCGCGATGTTCGCGGGCAAGGCATCGGTCTTCAACCGCAAGATGCAGCTCGCGCACCCGGCGTACGAACTCCTCAAGGGCGACCCCGACACCCCCGGCAGCGCCGAGGAGGCCGTGGACTCCTGGGCGGGCGCCCTCATCCCGATCTACCCCGCCACCGCCAAGCTGGAGTCCTGGAAGATCGCCAAGTCCGTCGACGCGGTCCTGCCCAGCGCCCAGGAGGCCGTCGACCCGCTGCCGCCGAGCCTGCGTGACGGGCGGGCACTGATCCCGCTCCCCGAAGCGCTCCTGAAGATCCACCGCCCGCACACGAAGGCGGACATCGCATCGGCCCGCGACCGCCTGAAGTGGGACGAGGCCTTCGTCCTCCAGGTGGCCCTGGCCAGACGCCGGTACGCGGACGCGCAACTCCCCGCGATCGCCCGCCGCCCGCGCGAGGGCGGCCTGCTCGACGCCTTCGACGCCAAGCTGCCCTTTACCCTCACCGAGGGCCAGGAGAAGGTCTCCAAGGAAATCTTCGACGACCTCGCCACCGAGCACCCGATGCACCGCCTCCTCCAGGGAGAAGTCGGATCGGGCAAGACGATGGTCGCCCTGCGTGCCATGCTCGCCGTCGTCGACGCGGGCGGGCAGGCCGCGATGCTCGCGCCCACCGAGGTCCTCGCCCAGCAGCACCACCGCTCCATCACCGAGATGATGGGCGAGCTGGCCGAGGGGGGCATGCTCGGCGGTTCGGACCAGGGCACCAAGGTCACGCTGCTCACCGGCTCCATGGGGATGGCGGCGCGGCGTCAGGCCCTGCTGGACCTGGTCACCGGGGAGGCCGGGATCGTCATCGGCACGCATGCGCTGATCGAGGACAAGGTGCAGTTCCACGACCTGGGCCTGGTCGTCGTCGACGAACAGCACCGCTTCGGGGTCGAGCAGCGCGACGCCCTGCGCGGCAAGGGCAAGCAGCCTCCGCACCTGCTCGTCATGACGGCCACGCCCATTCCGCGCACGGTCGCGATGACCGTCTTCGGCGACCTGGAGACCTCGGTCCTCGACCAGCTCCCCGCGGGGCGTTCGCCGATCGCCAGCCATGTCGTCCCGGCCGAGGACAAGCCCCACTTCCTGGCGCGCGCGTGGGAGCGCGTGCGCGAGGAGGTCGAGAACGGCCATCAGGCGTATGTGGTGTGCCCGCGCATCGGCGATGAGGAGGAGGACCCGAAGAAGGCCAAGAAGAAGGCCGAGGAGGAGGCGACCGCCGAGAAGCGGCCCCCGCTGGCCGTCATCGAGGTCGCCGAGCAGCTGGCCAAGGGCCCCCTCCAAGGCCTCAAGGTCGAGGTCCTGCACGGCCGCATGCAGCCGGACGACAAGGACGCGGTGATGCGCCGCTTCGCCGCGGGCGAGACCCAGGTCCTGGTGGCGACGACGGTCATCGAGGTCGGCGTGAACGTCCCGAACGCCACCGCCATGGTGATCATGGACGCCGACCGCTTCGGCGTATCGCAGCTGCACCAGCTGCGCGGCCGCGTCGGCCGTGGCTCGGCCCCCGGCCTCTGCCTCCTGGTCACCGACATGCCCGAGGCGAGCCCCGCCCGCGCGCGCCTGGGAGCCGTGGCCGCGACGCTGGACGGCTTCGAGCTCTCCCGGATCGACCTGGAGCAGCGCCGCGAGGGCGACGTGCTGGGCCAGGCGCAGTCCGGTGTCCGCTCCAGCCTGCGCATGCTCGCGGTCATCGAGGACGAGGAGATCATCGCCGAGGCCCGCGAGGAGGCCGTCGCCGTGGTCTCCAAGGACCCGGATCTGGAGCACCTGCCCGAGCTGCGCACCGCCCTGGACGCCCTCCTGGACGACGAGCGCGAGCGCTACCTCGACAAGGGGTGACAAGGGGCGACAAGGGCTGACAGGCAGGAGCGGCCCAGGGGCTGAGAGACTGAGGCCGGATCTTCCCGCACGTTCGTTCACCGACAAGGACTCAGATGACCCGCGTGATCGCCGGTGTGGCCGGCGGACGTCGCCTCGCCGTTCCGCCAGGAACCGGCACTCGGCCCACGACCGACCGCGCACGCGAGGGCCTGTTCTCCACCTGGCAGGCCCTGCAGGGCACGCTGGACGGGTCCCGCGTCCTCGACCTGTACGCCGGGTCCGGAGCCATCGGCCTCGAAGCGCTCTCGCGCGGCGCCGGTCACGCCCTGCTCGTCGAGGCCGACGCCCGCGCGGTGCGCACGGTCCGGGAGAACGTGAAGTCGATCGGCCTGCCCGGCGCCGAGGTCAGGGCGGGCAAAGCGGCACAGATCGTGCAGGGCGGCGCCCCCACGACCCCGTACGACCTGGTCTTTCTCGACCCTCCGTACGTCGTCACCGATGACGATCTTCGGGAGATCCTGCTCACACTCCGCGCGGGGGGCTGGCTCACGGACGATGCGCTCGTCACCGTTGAACGCAGTACCAGAGGCGGAGAATTCTGCTGGCCCGACGGCTTCGAGGCACTGAGGTCCCGTCGCTACGGCGAAGGCACGTTTTGGTACGGTCGCGCCGCCTCTACGTGCGACGACTCAGTGATCGCGCCATGACCGGACCGGAGAGCGAGGGACTTCAGTTGCGCCGCGCCGTCTGTCCGGGGTCATTCGACCCCATCACCAATGGACACCTCGACATCATCGCCCGCGCCTCCAAGCTGTACGACGTGGTGCACGTCGCGGTGATGATCAATCAGTCGAAGAAGGGCCTGTTCGAGATCGACGAGCGGATCGAGCTGATCCGTGAGGTCACCGCCGACTTCGGGAACGTCGAGGTCGAGGCCTTCCACGGCCTTCTCGTCGACTTCTGCAAGCAGCGCGACATCCCGGCCATCGTCAAGGGTCTTCGCGCGGTCAGCGATTTCGACTACGAACTGCAGATGGCCCAGATGAACAACGGCCTCTCGGGCGTCGAGACCCTCTTCGTGCCCACGAACCCCACCTACAGTTTCCTGTCCTCCTCGCTGGTCAAGGAGGTCGCCGCCTGGGGCGGCGACGTGGCCCACCTGCTGCCGCCGGTGGTCCACGAGGCGCTGGTGGAGCGCATCGGCAAGAAGTGACGGGCCGCCGGGCGTACTGACAGTCCGTCACCCGGTGTCGGACGGCGGCCGACTGGCCTTACAGTCGTGCCGTCCGTCTCCAACCAGCTGTAGAGAGTGGCGAGCACACGGTGGACGTGCAGAAGAAGATCGATGAGATCGTCGACGCGGTCGGCAGTGCCCGGTCCATGCCGATGTCGGCCTCGTGCGTGGTCAACCGCGCCGATCTGCTGTCGATGCTCGAAGAGGTGCGCCAGGCGCTGCCCGGCTCCCTCGCCCAGGCCCAGGAGCTCATCGGCGGCCGCGAGCAGCTGGTCGAGCAGGCCCGCCAGGAGGCGGACCGGATCATCGAGACCGCGCACGCCGAGCGGGGTTCGCTGATCTCCGACACGGAGGTCGCCCGCAACTCCCAGGGCGAGGCCGAGCGCATCCTCGCCGAGGCCCGGCAGGCCGCCGAAGAGGTCCGTGTCGAGGCCGACGACTACGTGGACAGCAAGCTGGCCAACTTCGAGGTCGTCCTCACCAAGACCCTCGGCTCCGTCGGCCGCGGCCGCGAGAAGCTCCTCGGCACCGGCCCCGGCCTCGACGAGCAGGGTTACGAGGACGAGGACGCCCCGCAGCGCAGCCACGACCCCGAGACGCTGCGCCGGGACGCGGACGCGTACGTCGACGCCAAGCTCGGCGCCTTCGAGGCGGTCCTCGCCAAGACCCTGGAGGCGGTCGGCCGCGGCCGCCAGACCCTGCACGGCCGGGCGCCCGCCGACGACCTCGCGGGTCTCGCCGACGGCCTGGGCCCCCAGGCGCACACCACGGACGCCGAGTACCTGGCTGGCCTCACCGACCCCGCCGCGGCTGCCGTGGCTCCCGCTCCCGTGGCCCCGCAGCCGCCCCAGGCGGCTCCGCAGATCCCGGAGCAGCAGCCGTACGCCCCGCCCCAGCAGGAGCCGGACCCGTACGCCTACCAGCAGCAGGACCAGTACGCCTACCAGCAGCAGTACGCCCAGCAGGACCCGTACGGCTATCAGCAGGACCAGTACGGATACCCGCAGCAGGGGTACGACCAGACCCAGCAGCAGGGGTACGGCGAGCCGCAACAGCAGCAGCATCACCCGGCCCCCGGCGTGCTCGACGAGACCAGTCTTTTCGACACCGGCATGATCACGGCGGAGCAGCTGCGCCAGTACGAACAGGGCCGCTGACGCCCGGCCCGCGGTCCTTCCGGGACCGGATTGGGCCGAGAGCGAAAGGTCCAGTATCCTGGCTCTTCGGTCGCGCGTACGTCCGCGATCCAGGCTGCCCGGCTAGTGAGCACAGCTCACGACGGGGGCGGCCCTCCTTGAACTTCCAGGATTCGAAAGCAGGAAAAGCCCTGAGTGCTCACCTTGACCACCGCAACCCTCTCGTGTTCGACACACACGAGCTGGGTCGGCGTCCCGGTGCGCTGCAGCGGCTGACCCGTGACGTCGAGGCCCCCGGTTCTCCGGGTGCCTTCGGCATCGACGGGGTCATCGGAGTGCCGGAAGGCGCCCCGGTCGAGCTGAAGATCCGCCTTGAGTCGGTCATGGACGGGGTGCTTGTCACAGGTACCGCCCGTGCGTCGGCCGAGGGGGAGTGCGTAAGGTGTCTGGAGCCGCTGAAGCTTGACGTGGACGCGGACTTCCAGGAGATGTTCTCGTACCCTGACGCCGACGACCGGGGCCGCACCGCGGAACCGGCCGACGACGCCGAGGACGACGAGGACAGGCTCTATCTCGAGGACGGCTTGTTCGACCTCGAGCCCGTGCTGCGTGACGCGGTAGTGCTCGCACTGCCGATGCAGCCGGTGTGCCGGGACGACTGTCCGGGCCTGTGTTCCCAGTGCGGGGCACGGCTCGCGGACGACCCGGACCACCACCATGATGCCGTCGACATTCGTTGGGCGGCACTGCAGGGACTCGCCGGGACCATCCAGGACGGCGAGAAGGACGACGTGAGCGGCGCCGAAGCCGGCGTCGACGAGAAGCAGGAGAAGTAGCCGTGGCTGTTCCGAAGCGGAAGATGTCGCGCAGCAACACGCGCCACCGCCGGTCGCAGTGGAAGGCTGCGGTCCCCACCCTGGTTGCGTGCGAGCGCTGCCACGAGCCGAAGCTGCAGCACATCGCGTGCCCCAGCTGCGGCACGTACAACAAGCGCCAGGTCCTCGAGGTCTGAGCGGCTGGTGAGAGGCACCGTGTCTAGCCACAAGATGGCGGAAGACGCCAACGCTGAAAAGGCTGCAAACGCCAAGAAGCAGGCGGAAAACACGGCCTCGTCCCACACGCTTTTGGAAGGGCGGCTCGGGTACAAACTCGAGTCCGCCCTTCTGGTGCGTGCACTGACCCACCGTTCGTACGCGTACGAGAACGGCGGTCTGCCGACGAATGAGCGGCTCGAGTTCCTCGGGGACTCGGTGCTCGGTCTGGTCGTCACGGACACGCTCTATCGCACCCACCCCGACCTGCCCGAAGGCCAGCTGGCCAAATTGCGGGCCGCGGTGGTCAATTCGCGTGCGCTGGCGGAGGTCAGTCGTGGCCTCGAACTCGGCTCCTTCATCCGGCTCGGCCGGGGCGAAGAGGGCACGGGTGGCCGGGACAAGGCATCCATCCTCGCCGACACCCTTGAAGCGGTGATCGGCGCGGTCTATCTGGACCAGGGTCTGGACGCGGCGGGCGAGCTGGTGCACCGGCTCTTCGACCCGCTGATCGAGAAGTCCTCGAACCTGGGCGCGGGCCTGGACTGGAAAACCAGCCTCCAGGAGCTCACCGCCACCGAGAGCCTCGGCGTTCCCGAGTATCTCGTCACGGAGAGCGGCCCGGACCACGAGAAGACCTTTACTGCTGCCGCCCGCGTCGGAGGCGTCTCGTACGGCACCGGCACCGGCCGCAGCAAGAAGGAAGCGGAGCAGCAGGCCGCGGAGTCCGCCTGGCGCGAGATCAGCGCTGCCGCGGCTGAGCGGATCAAGGCGGCGGAACTCGCCGCCGCTGCTCCTGCTACCGCTACCGCGCAGGTTGACGGGGGCGCCGAAGCCCCGTCGGCCTGACACGCTTTACTGGTTGGTGCCGGTCGCCCTTGGGGTGGCCGGCACCAAGCATTTCGCCGCTTCGCGGCATTCCTCCCGCCCGCTCGATCGCCCCGGAGTAGTCCATGCCCGAGCTGCCCGAGGTCGAAGTCGTCCGGCGCGGTCTTGAGCGGTGGGTGGCTCATCGCACCGTCGCCGACGTCGAGGTGCTGCATCCGCGTGCCGTGCGGCGGCATCTCGCGGGCGGCGACGATTTCGGGCTCCGCCTCAAGGGCCACCGGGTCGGTACGGCGATGCGCCGAGGGAAGTACCTCTGGCTGCCCGTCGAGGACGGCGACACCTCGATCCTCGCCCATCTGGGCATGAGCGGGCAGTTGCTCGTCCAGCCGCAGGAGGCGCCCGACGAGAAGCACCTGAGGATCCGGGTGCGGTTCGCCGACGAGCTCGGCACCGAGCTGCGCTTCGTCGACCAGCGGACCTTCGGCGGCCTCTCGCTGCACGAGAACACCCCGGACGGACTGCCGGACGTCATCGCGCACATCGCACGTGACCCGCTGGACGAGCTGTTCGACGACGCGGCCTTCCATGCCGCGCTGCGCCGCCGTCGTACGACGATCAAACGGGCCCTGCTCGACCAGTCGTTGATCAGCGGCGTCGGCAACATCTATGCGGACGAGGCCCTTTGGCGGTCGAAGCTGCACTACGAGCGCCCCACCGCCACCTTCACGCGCCCGCGCACGGCCCAACTCCTGGGCCACGTACGGGATGTGATGAATGCGGCCCTCGCCGTCGGCGGCACGAGCTTCGACAGCCTGTACGTGAACGTGAACGGCGAGTCCGGGTACTTCGAGCGGTCCCTCGACGCCTACGGGCGTGAGGACGAGCCGTGCCGTCGCTGCGGTACCGCGATGCGCCGGCGCCCCTGGATGAACCGCTCCAGCTACTTCTGCCCGCGCTGTCAGCGGCCGCCGGCCACCCTCTTGTCGTAGCGTTCGCGTGCTTCGAGTACGCCGTCCATCCGGCCCTCCACGAAGTGGATGAGGTTCATCAGGCGGTCGGCGATCTCCCGTCCCAGCGGGGTGAGCCGGTAGTCCACGCGCGGCGGGTTGGTGGGCTGCGCATCGCGGTGGACCAGGCCGTCGCGCTCCAGCGCGTGCAGCGTCTGGGACAGCATCTTCTCGCTCACGCCGTCGACCCGGCGGCGCAGTTCGTTGAAACGGAACGAGCCGTCGTGCAGCGCGCCCAGGGTGAGTGCGCCCCAGCGTCCGGTGACATGCTCCAGGGTGCCGCGGGAAACGCACTGCCTGGAGAACACGTCGAACGCGACCTCGGCCTGGGCCTGGTCCTGAGCGGTGGAATCCATGCGGACAGCATACTCCCGCACAGCGCTAACCCACGGGATGCGCTAACCAGAAGTTAGTGCACGCCCGGCTCGCGATCCGCTGTCCTAGAAGCCGAAGTCCTGCGTCCACCACGGGCCGCCCGGCGCGAAGTGCGCGCCGACGCCCAGGGTCTTGTAGTCGCAGTTCAGGATGTTGGCGCGGTGGCCGGGGCTGTTCATCCAGGCGTCCATCACGGACTGCGCGTTCGCCTGGCCCCGGGCGATGTTCTCGCCGCCCAGATCCGAGATCCCGGCCTTCTCCGCGCGGTCCCACGGGGTCGCGCCGTCCGGGTCGGTGTGGTCGAAGAAGTCGCGCTCGGCCATGTCCGAGCTGAAGTCCCCGGCCAGCGAGGCCAGCGCGGCGTCGCCGCTCACGGGGGAGCAGCCCACCTTGGCCCGCTCCTGGTTGACCAGGGTGAGCACCGTGGCCTCGGCCATGCTCTCGGCGGACGGCGACTTCGAGCCGGCCGCCGGCGGGGCCTTGGGTTTCTCGGACGGGGTGCGCGAGGGTCTCGGGGGCGTCGTCTTCTTCTTCTCGCCGGTCTCGGGCGCGGGCGCCTTGGACGACGGCTTCTTCGACGGCTCGGCCGAGGGCTTCTCGGCGGGCTGCGAGGGCGAGGAGGGGGCCGGGGCGTCGGGGCGGTCCGAGCCGCGGCTCGGCGGTGCCGTCTCGCGGTCGGCGGTGCCGGTGTCGCCGCCCTGGGGGGACACCTCGCTGGGGGAGCTGGCGGCGCGCACCTTGTTCGAGTCGCCACCGCCGCCCAGGGAGTAGTTGTCGGCGCCGGGAACCAGGCCGGAGGCGACCGCCACGGCACCCATCGCCACGGCTGCCGAGACCCCGAGCAGGCCGGTGCGCACCGGTGCGGCACGGCCCTTGCGGCGGTGCGACAGGGCGGCGGGGCGGGGCTCCGGGACGCCGGCGTGCCCGCCCGCGTATGTGTCGGAGGCCCCAGTGGCGCGGCCGGTGGCGGCTGCCCCTGCGCCGGAGCGTCGGTGGCGTCCCATCTCCTGGCCTTCCTCGTCCTCAGCGGTCAACGTGGCTCACCCATACGGGTGAGGCTCATCGTGTCGGGACTGTACGCGATGGCGCATGGGGACGAAGTGCTACGAGAGCAATTGGCCGGTTAGCGTGCACCCATGAACGAAGAAGTCAGAGTCACGGCCTGGGTGCGTGGCCAGGTGCAAGGCGTGGGATTCCGCTGGTTCACGCGGGCCAAGGCTCTGGAGATCGGGGGCCTGAGTGGTTTTGCTCTCAATCTGGAGGACGGCCGCGTGCAGGTCGTCGCCGAGGGTCCTCGCGCGGGCGCGCAGGGGCTGCTCGACTGGCTCCGCACGGGCGACACACCCGGCCGCGTCGACGGCGTCACTGAGATCTGGGACACTCCGCGCGGCATCTACGACACATTCGCGATTCGCTGACGGACACCGGTCGGCCGGACCCGCCCCAGTGGGGTATTGGCAACTGCCCGGGGCAGGAAAGGCCTGGTGGTTGCCAAGAACGGTCCGTCGTGGCAGGCTCCCAGGTGAACGATGATCGACACGCCCCCAGGGCCCCGCAGCAGAGGCAGCGCCGCCGTTCCGACGGCCGCAGGCCCCCGGGTTGCCCGCCAATACGGGGCGTGATCGTGTTGACCGTCAAACTTTTTGGTGAGACTCTGGAAGCCCCGCGCACCTTAGCTGTTTGGCATGTGAGAACGGCCAGCAAAACCCAGCACGAACAACGAGTGCCAAGCACCGCGGGTGCGATTCCCTCACGACCCACACCGCTTCGGTCGGTCACTCATTGTGGAGGACCATCCATCATGGCAAAGGCGCTTCTCGGTTACGTCGGCGGTTCCGACCCGCGACTTCTCGCCGAGATGCGACGGCTCCAGCAGCGCGTCCAAGACCTGGAATCTGAGCTCGTGAAGATCCAGGCCGAGAACGACGCACTCGCGGCTGCCGCTTCTCACGAATCGCTCCTGGAGAGCATCGACGTACCCCAGGCGGAGCCTGCGCTCACCTGACCACCACCTTCAGCAAGGCGCTCATCTCACACGACTACGCGTAACGCCTGACCGCGTCACGCACTCTTGGGTCGGTGGGATGCCTGTTAACGCACGTGGTCGGGCTGCCCATGTCAGCCGCTTGTCCAGATCTGCAAGGGACGCTTCGGCGTCCCTTCTTTCTTGTCGCCGTGCAGCCGTTTCCGTTACACCTGATGTGCCCTGCATGTTCCTGGGTGAAACGGTCAGTGAAAGGTAGAGTCCGGCGGCGTGCACCTCAAGGCCCTGACACTGCGCGGTTTCAAATCCTTCGCGTCGGCGACGACGCTGAAGTTCGAGCCGGGCATCACCTGCGTCGTCGGACCGAACGGCTCCGGCAAGTCCAACGTCGTGGACGCGCTGTCCTGGGTCATGGGCGAGCAGGGCGCCAAGTCGCTGCGCGGCGGCAAGATGGAGGACGTCATCTTCGCCGGCACGACCGGGCGCCCGCCGCTCGGCCGGGCCGAGGTGTCGCTCACCATCGACAACTCCGACGGCGCGCTGCCCATCGAGTACGCCGAAGTCACCATCACGCGCATCATGTTCCGCAACGGCGGCAGCGAGTACCAGATCAACGGGGACACCTGCCGCCTCCTGGACATCCAGGAGCTGCTCTCCGACTCCGGCATCGGGCGCGAGATGCACGTCATCGTCGGCCAGGGCCAGCTCGACGGCGTCCTGCACGCCGACCCCATGGGCCGCCGCGCCTTCATCGAGGAGGCCGCGGGCGTCCTCAAGCACCGCAAGCGCAAAGAGAAGGCCCTGCGCAAGCTCGACGCGATGCAGGCCAACCTCGCGCGCGTGCAGGACCTGACCGACGAACTCCGGCGTCAGCTCAAGCCCCTCGGCCGGCAGGCCGCCGTGGCACGCAGGGCCGCCGTCATCCAGGCCGATCTGCGCGATGCCCGCCTGCGGCTGCTCGCCGACGACCTCGTACGCCTGCGGGACGCGCTGCGGACCGAGGTCGCCGACGAGGCGGAGCTCAAGCGGCGCAAGGACACCGCCGAGGCCGCGCTGAAGAAGGCGCTCCAGCGGGAGGCCGAGCTGGAGGACGAGGTGCGCCGCATCACCCCGCGGCTCCAGCGGGCGCAGCAGACCTGGTACGAGCTGTCGCAGTTGGCCGAGCGGGTGCGCGGCACGGTGTCCCTGGCCGACGCCCGGGTCAAGAGCGCGACCGCGGCGCCCCCGGAGGAACGGCGCGGCCGTGACCCCGAGGACATGGAGCGCGAGGCCGCCCGGATCCGCGAGCAGGAGGCGGAGCTCGCCGCCGCCCTGGAGGCCGCGGAGCACGCCCTGGAGGACACGGTCGGCCACCGTGCCGATCTGGAGCGGGAGCTCGCGGTCGAGGAGCGCCGCCTCAAGGACGTGGCACGGGCCATCGCCGACCGGCGTGAAGGGCTCGCCCGGCTGCACGGCCAGGTCAACGCCGCGCGCTCGCGGGCGGGCTCCGCGCAGGCAGAGATCGACCGGCTCGCCGTGGCGCGTGACGAGGCGGGGGAGCGCGCGGTCGCCGCCCAGGAGGAGTACGAGCAGCTGAAGGCGGAGGTCGACGGGCTCGACGCCGGTGACGCGGAGCTCGGTGAACGGCACGACGAGGCGAAGCGTTCCCTCACCGAGGCCGAGGGTGCGCTGACCGCGGCCCGCGAGGCCGCCACCGCCGCCGAACGCAAGCGGGCCGCGGTCGCCGCCCGGCACGAGGCGCTCGCGCTCGGCCTGCGCCGCAAGGACGGTTCGGGGGCGCTGCTCGCCGCCAAGGACCGCCTCACGGGGCTCCTCGGTCCGGCGGCCGAGCTGCTCTCCGTCGCACCGGGGTACGAGGTCGCGATCGCGGCGGCGTTCGGCGCCGCGGCGGACGCGATCGCGGTGACCACACCGGCATCGGCGGCGGAAGCCATCCGGCTGCTGCGCAAGCAGGACGCGGGGCGGGCCGCGCTGCTGCTCACGGGGGCGCCCGGCGGGGAGAGCGACGTACGTACCGGTGGTTCTGAAGGGCCGCCCCTCGCCGCCGAGTTGGTGCGCGGTCCTGAGGATCTGATGCCCGCGGTGCGGCGGCTGCTGCGGGGCATCGTCGTCGTCGGCACCCTTGAGGACGCCGAGGACTTCGTCTACGCGCACCCGGAGCTCACCGCCGTCACCGCCGAAGGCGACCTGCTCGGGGCGCACTTCGCGCAGGGCGGTTCGGCCGGTGCGCCGAGCCTCCTCGAAGTGCAGGCATCCGTCGACGAGGCAGCCGCCGAGCTGGAGCAACTCGCCGCCCAGTGCGAGGAACTGGCCCGCGTACAGCAGGAGTGCGGTGAGCGCCGCAAGGAAGTCGCCGCGCTCGTCGAGGAGTTGGGGGAGCGCAGGCGCACCGCCGACCGGGAGAAGTCGGCCGTGGCCCAGCAGTTGGGCGCACTCGCCGGGCAGGCCCGTGGCGCCGCGGGCGAGGCCGAGCGCAGTGCCGCCGCCGCGGCCAAGGCGCAGGAGGCGCTGGACAAGGCGGTCGAGGACGCCGAGGAGCTGGCCGAGCGGCTCGCGGTGGCGGAGGAGGCTCCGGTCGAGGAGGAGCCCGACACCGGGGTGCGCGACCGGTTGGCCGCCGACGGGGCCAATGCCCGGCAGACCGAGATGGAGGCCAGGCTCCAGGTGCGTACGCACGAGGAGCGGGTCAAGGGCCTCGCGGGACGGGCCGACTCGCTCGACCGGGCCGCGCGCGCCGAACGCGAGGCACGCGCGCGTGCCGAGCAGCGCAAGGCCCGGATGCGGCACGAGGCCGCGGTCGCCGAGGCCGTCGCCCGTGGTGCGCGGCAGCTGCTCGCGCACGTCGAGGTCTCCCTCGTACGGGCGCAGGAGGAACGTGCCTCCGCCGAGCGTGCCAAGGAAGTGCGGGAGCGGGATCTGACCGCCGAGCGGGGCCAGGGGCGCGAGCTCAAGGCGGAGCTCGACACATTGACGGATTCAGTCCACCGCGGCGAGGTACTCGGTGCCGAGAAGCGGCTGCGGATCGAGCAGCTGGAGTCCAAGGCGCTGGAGGAACTCGGTGTGGAACCGGCAGGGCTCGTGTCCGACTACGGCCCCGACCAGCTCGTGCCGCCCTCCCCCGCGGCGGAGGGCGAGGAGCTCCCCGAGGACCCGGAGCACCCGCGCAACAGGCCCGTGCCGTACGTCCGCGGTGAGCAGGAGAAGCGGCTGAGGTCAGCCGAACGGGCGTACCAGCAGCTCGGGAAGGTGAACCCGCTGGCCCTTGAGGAGTTCGCCGCGCTTGAGGAGCGCCACAAGTTCCTGAGCGAGCAGCTGGAGGACCTGAAGAAGACGCGGGCCGACCTCCTGCAAGTGGTGAAGGAGGTCGACGAGCGCGTCGAGCAGGTGTTCACCGAGGCCTACCGGGACACGGCACGGGAGTTCGAAGGCGTCTTCTCGCGGCTCTTCCCGGGCGGCGACGGGCGGCTCATCCTGACCGACCCCGACAACATGCTCACCACGGGCGTGGATGTCGAGGCGCGTCCGCCGGGCAAGAAGGTCAAGCGGCTCTCGCTGCTCTCCGGCGGTGAGCGGTCGCTGACCGCCGTCGCGCTGCTCGTCTCGATCTTCAAGGCACGGCCGAGTCCCTTCTATGTGATGGACGAGGTGGAGGCCGCGCTCGACGACACCAACCTGCAGCGGCTCATCCGCATCATGGAGGAGCTGCAGGAGGCCTCGCAGCTCATCGTGATCACGCACCAGAAGCGGACGATGGAGGTCGCGGACGCCCTGTACGGCGTGTCCATGCAGGGCGACGGCGTCTCGAAGGTGATCAGTCAGCGGCTTCGGTAGCTCTTCACGGGCCGTCCGCATAACTTCAAGACTTGAACAAACCCTGCCTCGCGGGGACCTGAAATTCACAGGAACCCAGGTATTGACTTCGAAACTTGAAGGCATAGTCTCTGCAACGTTGCTTTTACTTTCAGGTGGTGGGCGGCGTGAAGTTGTGCGCCACTTGAAGTGCTCACCCCCACCCCCGGCGATGCTGCCGGTGGCCCGAGGAGTCCATGTGACCAGCACAACGAAGGCGCCGCAGCCCGGCCACGGCAGAGAGGCCCACCCGGACCATCTCGGCCATGTCATCTTCATTACGGCGGCAGCCGCGATGGGTGGCTTCCTTTTCGGTTACGACAGCTCGGTGATCAATGGCGCCACCGTCGCCATCCAGCACCGTTTCGACGTCGATGCCAACATGCTCGGCTGGATCATCGCCACCGCGCTGCTCGGCTGTGCCGTCGGTGCCGCGGTCGCCGGCCGCATCGCCGACCGCATCGGCCGCATCCGCTGCATGCAGATCGCCGCCGTCCTCTTCGCGGCGAGCGCCGTCGGATCGGCCCTGCCGTTCGCGGCCTGGGACCTGACGATGTGGCGCTTCATCGGCGGCATCGGCATCGGCATGGCGTCCGTCATCGGCCCGGCCTACATCGCCGAGGTCGCCCCGCCCGCCTACCGAGGCCGCCTCGCCTCCTTCCAGCAGGCCGCGATCGTCATCGGCATCGCCGTCTCCCAGCTGGTCAACTGGGGCATCCTGAACGTCGCCGACGGCGACCAGCGCGGCGAGCTCCTGGGCCTTGAGGCCTGGCAGCTGATGCTCGGCGTCATGGTCATCCCGGCCCTCCTCTACGGGCTGCTCTCCTTCGCCATCCCCGAGTCGCCGCGCTTCCTGATCTCGGTCGGCCGCAACGTCGAGGCGAAGAAGGTGCTCGGCGAGGTCGAGGGCACCAGCATCGACCTCGACGCGCGCGTCTCCGAGATCGAGGAGGGCATGCGCCGCGAGCACAAGTCCTCGTTCAAGGACCTGCTCGGCAAGGTCGGCTTCCTGCCGATCGTCTGGATCGGCATCGGCCTCTCGGTGTTCCAGCAGCTCGTCGGCATCAACGTGATCTTCTACTACTCGAACCAGCTGTGGCAGTCGATCGGCAAGGACCCGAGCAGCTCGTTCCTGTACTCGTTCGAGACGTCGATCGTGAACATCGTCGGCACGGTCATCGCGATGGTCTTCGTCGACCGCATCGGCCGCAAGCCGCTGGCCATCATCGGCTCCGCCGGCATGGCGCTCGCGCTCTTCACCTGCGCCTGGGCGTTCTCGTACCGCACCGGTTCCGGCGACAACGTCTCGCTGCCGAACGCGCAGGGCCTGACCGCGATCATCGCCGCCAACGCCTTCGTGCTCTTCTTCGCCCTCTCCTGGGGCGTGGTGGTCTGGGTGCTGCTCGGTGAGATCTTCCCGAACCGGATCCGCGCCGCCGCACTCGGTGTGGCCGCATCGGCCCAGTGGCTCGCGAACTTCGCGATCACCAAGACGTTCCCGAGCATGTCCGAGTGGAGCCTGACCGGCTCGTACATCATCTACGGTGCCTTCGCCGTGATCTCCATCCCCTTCGTCATGAAGTTCGTCAAGGAGACGAAGGGCAAGACCCTGGAGGAGATGGGCTAATCCCCGCTGCCCCTCCTCTGAGGAAGCTGCCCCGGTTCAAGGACCTATTCCTTGAGCCGGGGCAGTACGTTTTCGCAGAAGTGGTGCAGGCTGCGCCATCCCTCGTCGACCGGCATCCCGCCGGAGAGCGGGTGCAGCACGAGATTGGCGGCGCCGTCCTGCACGTACGCCACGCACTCGTCGGGCGTCAGGACGCGGTAGACGCCCTCGGCGCGCAGCTCCTCGACCGTGGTGGCGGCCGACTTCACGGCCGAGCGGATGTCCTTGGACTGCCAGGAGGCGTACGTACGGGCCTCGTGCAGGAAGTGCTCGCCGTGCTCGGCCCAGGTGCGGTCCGGGTCGTCCGCGATGTGCAGCAGCGGCGTCTCTGCGGCGGGCATCATGGTCCAGCCCTCGGTGCCGTACTCCGCGAGGCGCTCGTTGTAGTAGGCCTCGAGCTCCGGCAGATGGGCGCTGGGGAAGAACGGCAGGCCGAGCCGGGCCGCGCGGCGGGCAGCCGCCTGCGATGAGCCGCCGACCAGGAGCATCGGATGCGGCTGGGTGTACGGACGCGGGGTGACGCGCGCGGTGCGGCCGCGGAACTCGAACGGCTCGCCCGTCCACGCCTGCAACAGGGTCTCCAGGAGCTCGTCCTGGAGCTTTCCGCGCCGCTTCCAGTCGACGCCGAACGCCTCGTACTCCTCGGGCCGGTAGCCGATCCCCGCCACCGTGACGAGCCGGCCGCCGCTGAGCAGGTCGAGTACGGCGATGTCCTCGGCGAGCCGCAGCGGATCGTGCAGCGGGCCGATGATCGCGGAGACCGTGACCGCGATGCGCCGGGTCGCGCCGAAGACCGCGCCGGCGAAAGTGAAGGGCGAGGGCAGCCAGTTGTTGCCGACACCGTGGTGTTCCTCGGTCTGCACGGTGGAGATGCCCCGGTCATCCGCGTACGTGGACATCTCCAGGGCGGCCTTGTAGCGGTCGCTCAGTGAGCCTGGCGTCGCGTCCGGATCGACGAGGTTGAATCGTACGACTGTGACGGGCATGGAAAACGTCCCCCTTCACCGTGGGCGGGCGAAGAGGGACGTTAGATGACGTCGTGTCAGATGGCCAGTGTCCGGGGGCAGTTGCTCCGGATCAGGCCGAGACCAGCTCGGTCTCGCCCTCGCCGTTGCCCTTCGGGCTCTCTGGGGTCACGGCGGCCGGGGTCCTCGGAAGAACCGCGTACAGGGCGGCGGCGATGAGGATCGTGGCGAGCCAGCCCAGGCCGTTGCGGCCGATCCAGGAGGTGGCGAGCGGGCCGCTGAACCAGTCGACCTTCGTGAAGAGCAGGCCCATCACCAGGGCGATCGCCCACGCGGTCATGGCCTGCCAGGCGAAGCCCGCCTTGTACCAGTAGGCACTGGTGCGCTTGGTGTCCATCAGCGCCTCGGCGTCGTACGTCTTCCTGCTCAGCATGTCGACGCCGAAGACGCCGATCCAGGCGGAGAACGCGACCGCGAGCAGCGTCAGGAAGGAGATGAACGAACCGATGAAGCTGGTGGCCACGTTCATCAGGAGGTAGCCGAAGACCAGGCTGATGAGGGCGTTGATGGAGACGGCCCACGCGCGCGGGACCTTGATGCCGAGCGTCATCGCGGTGAAGCCCGCGGAGTACATCGACATCGAGTTGATCAGCAGCATGCCGATCACGGCCATCACGAGGTACGGCACCGCGATCCACGTCGGCAGGAGCTGACCGAGGAAGGAGACCGGGTCCGAGGCCCTGGACAGGCCCGGCGTGCTGACCGCCATGACGGCGCCCATCAGAACCATGGGGACGACGACGATGCCGGCGCCGCCGATCGCGTTGCCCACCAGGGCCTTGCCGGAGGCGTTGCGCGGGAGGTAGCGCGTGAAGTCGGGGCCCGTGGGGACCCAGCTGATGCCGCCCGCGGCGATCACGCCGATGCCCGCGACCATGGCCGCGGTGGAGCCCGCGGACTGCGAGAAGACGTCCGACCAGGGGGTGTTGGCCACCAGGTAGACAAGCACGAGGACGCTGAACGCGCCGAAGAGGTACGTCGCCCACGTGTTGCAGACGTGCAGCACCTTGCGGCCCAGGCCGCTGATGACGAACGTGCAGGCGACGAAGGCGATCAGCGTCACGACCGTCAGCCACTTGCTGGACTTCACGCCGAAGCAGATGTCCAGGACGGTGATGATCGCGTACGCGCCCGTGACGGCGTTGATCGTCTCCCAGCCCCAGCGGGCGACCCAGATCAGCACGCCCGGGAAGAGGTTGCCGCGCTGGCCGAAGACCGCGCGCGAGAGCGTCATGCCGGGGGAGCCGCCGCGCTTGCCCGCGACGGAGATCAGACCGACCAGGCCGTAGCTGAGAAGCGGTGAGACGAGGGCGACCACCAGGGCCTGCCAGAAGTTCAGGCCGTTCGTCACGATGAGGCCCGCGCCCATGGTGAGCAGCAGGACGCTGATGTTGGCCGCCACCCAGGTGGGGAACAGCTCGCGGGTCCGGCCGGTGCGCTCGGAGTCGGGGACGGGCTCGAGGCCGCGTGTCTCCAGGGCGCCTTCGTTTTCGGCGGTGGTGCTCATGGGGTGGGGTCCGTGCCTCTCGCTCGGATCGCAACGCCGCGATCCGTCCGTGGGGGTGATCGGGTTGGACTCTACGCGCGTTGATGCGGAGAGCTCCATCGTACTTTAGTCCGAGTAGTGCCCTCTATGAGCTTATGTTCTTTGGAGGAAGCTACAGCTTGAGCCCCTGTTGCCCCCATGGCTGATACTGGGTGAGTTATGGAAATCGTCATCCTTGCTGTAGTCATCGCCGTGGTCGTGATCGGCGCGCTCGGCGGGCTCGTGATCGGCAGCCGCAAGAAGAAGCAGCTGCCGCCGCAGGCCCCGTCGTCGACGCCCACCATCACCGCCCCTCCGGCCGAGCCGCACGTCGGCGACGAGGCCGAGACGCCGCGCGACGAACCGCGCCGCACGATCGAGGAGGTGGAACTCCCGCTCGCCGAGCCGTCGGCGTCGGCCCCCGCGGTCGTCGAGGAACCGGCCGCCCCGGAGATCGAGACCCCGGAGCCCACGGCAGGTCGCCTGGTCCGGCTGCGCTCGCGCCTCTCGCGCTCGCAGAACGCACTCGGCAAGGGGCTGCTCACGCTCCTCTCCCGTGAGCACCTCGACGAGGACACGTGGGAGGAGATCGAGGACACGCTCCTCACCGCCGATGTCGGCGTCGCCCCCACCCAGGAACTGGTCGAGAGGCTCCGCGAGCGCGTCCGCGTGCTCGGCACCCGCACCCCGGTCGAGCTGCGCGCGCTGTTGCGCGAGGAGCTCCTCACGCTCCTCGGCACGGACTTCGACCGCGCCGTGAAGACCGAGTCGGGCCTGGAGACGCCCGGCATCGTGATGGTCGTCGGCGTGAACGGCACCGGCAAGACCACCACCACCGGCAAGCTCGCCCGCGTCCTGGTCGCCGACGGCCGCTCCGTGGTCCTCGGCGCGGCGGACACGTTCCGCGCGGCCGCCGCCGACCAGCTGCAGACCTGGGGCGATCGCGTCGGCGCACGCACGGTCCGCGGCCCCGAGGGCGGCGACCCGGCGTCGATCGCCTTCGACGCGGTCAAGGAAGGCATCGCGGAGGGCGCCGACGTCGTCCTCATCGACACCGCGGGGCGCCTGCACACCAAGACCGGCCTGATGGACGAGCTCGGCAAGGTCAAGCGCGTCGTCGAGAAGCACGCGCCGCTGGACGAGGTGCTGCTCGTCCTGGACGCCACGACCGGGCAGAACGGCCTGGTGCAGGCGCGGGTCTTCGCCGAGGTGGTGGACATCACCGGCATCGTCCTGACGAAGCTGGACGGCACGGCCAAGGGCGGCATCGTCGTCGCGGTCCAGCGCGAGCTGGGCGTGCCGGTGAAGCTGATCGGCCTCGGCGAGGGCGCGGACGACCTGGCGCCGTTCGAGCCCGAGGCATTCGTGGACGCGCTCATCGGCGAGTAGGCAGCTGCCTACTCGCCGCGCGCGTTCTTGCTCGCCGCACGCGTCGTCGCCGTACGGGTTCTTGCCGTGCGCGAAGAAATGCCCCACCCCGGGGTGCAGCCGGGGTGGGGCATTTCCGTGTGCGGGCGGCTACTACGCCGGTGAGCGGTGCGCCACGTACGCCAGGGTTCCCAGGACGAGCCTTGCCTGCGGGGGATGGGTCGCCGAGTCCAGGTCCGGGGGGCGGAGCCAGCGGACCGGGCCGAGGCCCCCGCGGTCGGACGGCGGGGCGGTGACGTGCGTGCCCGGACCCAGGCCGTGCAGGTCGATGCCGGCGTCGTCCCAGCCCATGCGGTAGAGCAGCTGGGGGAGTTCGGCGGCGGCGCCGGGGGCGACGAAGAAGTGCGCGCGGCCGTCGGGCGTCGCCGCCACCGGGCCCAGCGGCAGGCCCATGCGCTCCAGGCGGACCAGCGCCCTGCGTCCGGCGGCCTCGGCCACCTCGATGACGTCGAAGGCGCGGCCCACGGGCAGCAGGACGGCGGCGCCGGGGAACTGCGCCCAGGCCTCGCTCACTTCGTCGAGCGTCGCCCCGGCGGGGACCTCGGGGGCGAACTCCAGGGGGTGGGCGCCGGGGGCCGCACAGGCGGCCGTGCCGCAGGAGCAGTGGCCGTCCAGGGCGCGAGCACCGGGGACCGCGGTCCATCCCCACAGTCCGGTGTACTCGGCCACCGCGGTGCAGTCCGACGTGCGGCCGCGCCGCCGTGAACCGGTGCGAGGCTTGTCGGTTCCCCGGATGCCGCCGATCGTGAAGCCCATGCCCCCTCCAACGGGTCGAGCGCGGTGTGGTTACGTGACGGAATCGGATCGTGACCCTGTGTTTTTGTGCGGGCGCCGGTTGGTCTCAGGGGGGTGCGCCCGGTCATTCACGCCCCCGAGTGCTCCCTTCCGCCCACCTTCGGTCGTCCACTGTCAAGTCAATCGCTTGTCGCGGGGCAGGAGTTCATTCGAAGGGGTGGCGAATGGTGGCGTTTCCGCGATCGCCCTCGCCGGAGGGGTGATCGTAGGATTACTTTCAGTAGGCGAACCCCGAATGCCGTGCACTCGTGGGTATGCCGGAGGCAAGTCGGTTTCCTGTTCGATGGGTGACGTTCTCCGGACGGAGAGCCGCACCGCGCGGCATTCTGGTAGGGCTTGGCGTGAGACCGCGCGATAAGTGTCTTGAGGGATGGGGGCGTTCCAGTGGGCGGCAATGGCGGAAGTGGTGCGAACGCTGAGAAGCGCCCCAACGAACTGCTCAATTCCTGGTTCGTGCGCAGTGGCTGGTCGAAGGGCGAGCTGGCACGCCAAGTGAACCGCAGGGCGCGACAGTTGGGCGCGCACCACATCTCCACCGACACCTCGCGGGTGCGCCGCTGGCTGGACGGCGAGAATCCTCGCGAGCCCATCCCGCGCATCCTCTCCGAGCTCTTCTCCGAGCGGTTCGGCTGTGTCGTCGCGGTCGAGGACCTCGGACTGCGCGCCGCCCACCAGTCGCCCTCCGTCTCGGGCGTCGACCTGCCCTGGACCGGACCCCAGACCGTCGCGCTCATCAGCGAGTTCTCGCGCAGCGACCTGATGCTGGCCCGGCGCGGCTTCCTCGGCACCTCGCTCGCGCTGTCCGCGGGCCCCTCCCTCATCGAGCCCATGCAGCGCTGGCTGGTCCCGGGGCCGACGTCCCCGGTCGGCGACCCGGAGCCGCCCGTCCCGTCCCGCAGGCCCGGCAGGCTCTCCAAACCGGAGCTCGACCTCCTGGAGTCCACGACCGTGATGTTCCGGCAGTGGGACGCACAGTGCGGCGGCGGACTGCGGCGCAAGGCGGTCGTCGGCCAACTGCACGAGGTGACGGACCTGTTGCAGGAGCCCCAGCCGGAGGCCACGTCCAAGCGGCTCTTCAAGGTCGCGGGCGAGCTGGCCGAACTGGCCGGCTGGATGAGCTACGACGTCGGACTCCAGCCGACCGCCCAGAAGTACTTCGTGCTGGCCCTGCACGCCGCGAAGGAAGCCGGCGAGAAGCCCCTCGGTTCGTACATCCTCTCCAGCATGAGCCGCCAGATGATCCACCTCGGGCGGCCCGACGACGCCCTCGAACTCATCCACCTCGCGCAGTACGGCAGCCGTGACTGCGCGAGCCCGCGCACCCAGGCCATGCTGTATGCGATGGAGGCCCGCGCCTACGCCAGCATGGGCCAGCCCGGCAAGTGCAAGCGGGCCGTGCGCATGGCCGAGGACACCTTCGCCGACGCCGCCGACTTCGACGAGCCCGAGCCCGACTGGATCCGCTTCTTCTCCGAGGCCGAGCTGAACGGCGAGAACGCCCACTCGTTCCGCGACCTGGCCTATGTGGCGGGCCGCAGCCCCACGTACGCCTCGCTCGCCGAGCCCGTCATGGAGCGCGCCGTCGACCTCTTCGGCAAGGACTCCGAGCACCAGCGTTCGTATGCCCTGAACCTCATCGGGATGGCCACGGTCCACCTGCTCCAGCGCGAGCCCGAGCAGAGCACGGTCCTCGCGCACGAGGCCCTCACCATCGCCAAGAAGGTCCGCTCCGAGCGGGTCAACACCCGCCTCCGCAAGACCGTGGACACCGCCGTGCGGGACTTCGGCGACATCGCCGAGGTCGTGCAGCTGACCGACCAGCTCGCCATCGACATGCCGGAAACCGCGGAGGCGGTCTGACGGCGCCCCACCAGAACTCCGGCCGCGGCCGGTCCATCCCGAACTGCCCGACTCGGCTCCCCCATGCCAAGTCAATCGGATGGCCGCCGCGGTCGGTTTGCGTTGTGTGCGCAGGGTATGAAATCGCGCCCCGCCTGACCCGGCAGTTCATGGACGCGTAACACGCACGACCTCTTCGTCACTGCGGCGAAACATCGAGGGGCGCCCCCCGAAACGGCGCTGGGCCAATCTCATGGCGCATAACGGCCCACCCCCTCTTGCCCCGCCCGCACGGGCCGCATACGACGACGAGGAGACGCCGATGCCCCCAGGCATCACGATCGCCGCAGACGCCCCGCAGCTGTCTGCCGCCAACACAGGGTTCATGCTCATCTGTTCCGCCCTGGTGATGCTCATGACGCCGGGACTCGCCTTCTTCTACGGAGGCATGGTCCGCGTCAAGAGCACGCTGAACATGCTGATGATGAGCTTCATCAGTCTGGGGATCGTCACCATCCTCTGGGTGCTGTACGGCTTCTCCATCGCGTTCGGCACCGACCACGGCAGCCTCTTCGGCTGGTCGTCCGACTACGTCGGGCTGAGCGGCATAGGCCTGACCGAGTTGTGGGACGGCTACACCATCCCGGTCTATGTCTTCGCGGTCTTCCAGCTGATGTTCGCGATCATCACGCCCGCGCTGATCAGCGGCGCGCTCGCCGACCGCGTGAAGTTCACCGCCTGGGCGCTGTTCATCACGCTCTGGGCCACGGTCGTCTACTTCCCTGTCGCGCACTGGGTGTGGGGCACGGGCGGCTGGGCCTTCGAGCTCGGCGTCATCGACTTCGCCGGTGGTACGGCCGTGCACATCAACGCCGGTGCCGCCGCGCTCGGCGTGATCCTGGTCATCGGCAAGCGCGTCGGCTTCAAGAAGGACCCGATGCGGCCGCACAGCCTGCCGCTGGTCATGCTCGGCGCCGGTCTCCTGTGGTTCGGCTGGTTCGGCTTCAACGCCGGATCGTGGCTGGGCAACGACGACGGCGTCGGCGCGATGATGTTCCTGAACACGCAGGTCGCCACCGCCGCGGCCATGCTGGCCTGGCTCGCCTACGAGAAGATCCGGCACGGCGCGTTCACCACCCTCGGTGCCGCTTCGGGTGCCGTCGCCGGTCTCGTCGCGATCACCCCGTCCGGCGGCTCCTGCTCGCCGCTCGGCGCGATCGCCATCGGCGCCATCGCCGGTCTGCTCTGCGCCATGGCCGTCGGCCTGAAGTTCAAGTTCGGCTACGACGACTCCCTCGACGTCGTCGGCGTCCACCTCGTCGGCGGTGTCGTGGGCTCGCTGCTCGTCGGCTTCTTCGCCACCGGCGGCGTCCAGTCCGACGCCAAGGGGCTCTTCTACGGAGGCGGCCTCGACCAGCTGGGCAAGCAGGCCGCCGGAGTCGGCGCCGTCCTCGCGTACTCCATGATCGCCTCCGCGATCCTCGCCTTCCTGGTCGACAAGACCATCGGGATGCGGGTCAGCGAGGACGAGGAGGTCGGGGGCATCGACCAGGTGCAGCACGCCGAGACCGCGTACGACTTCAGCGGCGCGGGCGGCGGCACGGCGCCCCGCACCGCCGCTGTGCCGAGCCCGGTCCAGGAGGCCGGCAAGGCTGCGAACGAGAAGAACAAGAGGGTGGACGCATGAAGCTCATCACCGCGGTCGTCAAGCCGCACCGGCTCGACGAGATCAAGGAGGCGCTCCAGGCCTTCGGCGTCCAGGGCCTGACCGTCACCGAGGCCAGCGGCTACGGCCGCCAGCGCGGTCACACCGAGGTCTACCGTGGCGCGGAGTACACCGTCGACCTCGTGCCGAAGATCCGGATCGAGGTTCTGGTCGAGGACGACGACGCCGAACAACTCGTGGATGTCGTGGTGAAGGCCGCCCGAACCGGCAAGATCGGGGACGGCAAGGTCTGGAGCGTCCCGGTCGAGACGGCGGTCCGGGTGCGGACCGGCGAGCGCGGGCCGGACGCGCTCTGAGCCCGGGTCGGACCAGGGCTGGGCGAACTGAGCGGAACTGAGCGGGACTGACAGGAGCTGCTGGGTGACGAGTGTGGATGTACGTGGTGAATCGGACTCGGAAGACTCCGGACCCAGCGGCTATGCGGCGGCCCGGCTGCGCCTCCTTCAAGGGGAGGCGCAGTCCGGGCCGCCGCGCCGTTCGGCTCTCGCCGACCTCACGGACGACTGGCTGACCGGACTGTTCACGGCCGCGGGTGCGCCGCGGGGGGCCGCACTGGTGGCCGTGGGCGGGTACGGCAGGGGCGAGCTGTCGCCCCGCAGCGACCTGGACCTGTTGCTGCTGCACGACGGCAGCGTGGACGCCGGTGAGGTGGCGGCCCTCGCGGACCGCATCTGGTACCCCATCTGGGATCTCGGGCTCGCCCTGGACCACTCCGTGCGTACGCCCGCGGAGGCGCGCAAGACCGCCGGCGACGACCTCAAGGTGCAGCTGGGTCTCCTTGACGCGCGGCACGTCGTGGGCGATCTCGGGCTGACCGCCGGATTGCGTACGGCCGTGCTCGCCGACTGGCGGAACCTTGCGCCGAAACGGCTGCCGGAGCTGCGCGAGCTGTGCGAGGAACGGGCCGAGCGGCAGGGGGAGTTGAGCTACCTCCTGGAGCCGGACCTGAAGGAGGCCAGGGGTGGCCTCCGGGACGCGACCGCGCTGCGGGCCGTCGCCGCGTCGTGGCTCGCGGACGCGCCGCGGGAGGGCCTCGCCGACGCCCGGCGCCGTCTGCTGGACGTGCGGGACGCGCTGCATCTGACCACGGGGCGCGCCACGGACCGGCTCGCCCTCCAGGAGCAGGATCAAGTCGCGGTCGAGCTCGGCCTGTTGGACGCGGACACCTTGCTGCGACAGGTGTACGAGGCCGCGCGCACCGTTTCGTACGCGAGTGACGTGACGTGGCGCGAGGTGGGCCGGGTGCTGCGGTCCCGGTCCGTGCGGCCCCGACTGCGGGCCATGCTGGGCGGCGGCAAGGGGGCGTCGGCCGAGCGTTCGCCGCTGGCCGAGGGGGTCGTGGAGCAGGACGGGGAGGTCGTCCTCGCCCGCGCTGCCCGGCCCGAGCGGGATCCCGTGCTGCCGCTTCGGGCCGCCGCGGCCGCGGCCCAGGCGGGTCTGCCGCTCTCGCTGCACGCGGTGCGGAGGATGGCCGCCGCGGTGCGGCCCCTGCCCACGCCGTGGCCCGCGGAGGCCCGGGAGCAGCTGGTGACGCTTCTCGGAGCGGGGCGGCCGACGGTCGAGGTGTGGGAGGCGCTGGAGGCCGAGGGGCTGATCACCCGGCTGCTGCCCGACTGGGAGCGGGTGCGGTGCCGGCCGCAGCGCAACGCCGTCCACACGTGGACGGTCGACCGGCATCTGGTGGAGACGGCGGTGCAGGCCGCCGAGCTGACGCGCCGGGTGGGCAGGCCCGACCTGCTCCTGGTGGCCGGGCTGTTGCACGACATCGGTAAGGGCTGGCCGGGGGACCACTCGGTGGCCGGGGAGATCATCGCCCGTGACGTCGCCGCCCGGATCGGCTTCGACCGGGGCGATGTGGCGGTGCTCGCGACCCTGGTGCGGCACCACCTCCTGCTGATCGAGACGGCCACGCGGCGGGACCTCGACGACCCGGCCACGGTGCGGTCGGTCGCGGACGCGGTGGGTTCGGCCGGGACCCTGGAGCTGCTGCACGCCCTGACGGAGGCGGACGCGCTGGCCACCGGGCCCGCCGCCTGGTCCACGTGGCGGGGTTCGCTCGTCGCCGACCTGGTGAAGCGGGTCGGGGCGGTGCTGTCGGGGGACGAGCCGGAGGGCACGGAGGACATCGCTCCGACCGCCGAGCAGGAGCGGCTCGCGGTGGAGGCGTTCCGCACGGGTGGGCCGGTGCTTGCGCTGCGGGCGCAGACGGAGGGGCCGGGGGACGCGGCTTCGGAGGCTTCCGGGGGCCCTGAGCCGCTGGGCGTGGAGCTGGTCATCGCGGTGCCGGAACAGCCCGGCGTGCTGTCCGCGGTCGCGGGGGTCCTCGCCATGCACCGGCTCGCCGTGCGGACCGCGGAGTTCCGGGGGATGGGGGTGCCCACCGGGGGCGATGGCTCCGTGCTGCTCCTGAACTGGTGGGTCGCCGCGGAGTACGGGTCGCTGCCCCAGGCCGCGCGATTGCGGGCGGATCTGGTGCGGGCCCTCGAGGGTTCACTGGACATCGCGGGGCGCCTCGCCGAACGGGACGCGGCGTACCCCAGGCGCCGGGGCACGGTCGCGCCACCGCCTCGCGTCACGGTGGCCTCGGCGGGCTCCCGCCTCGCGACGGTGATCGAGGTCCGCGCCCAGGACGCCCCGGGCCTGCTGCACCGCATCGGCCGTGCGCTGGAGTCGGCGGGCGTGGAGGTCCGCAGCGCCCACGCCTCGACGCTGGGCGCGAACGCGGTGGACGCGTTCTACGTGACGGACGCGGGAGCGCCTTTGCCGGGGGAGCGGGCGGCGGGGGTGGCCCGGGCGGTGGAGGAGGCGTTGAGGGGGTAGGGCCTCTCGACCAGTCCCAGGCGCCTGCGCCGCTTCCCGCACCCCTGCCCGGCGAACGCATCCGCGGCGTCGCCGCTGTGGCCTGCTCGTTCCGCATGACGGAACGAGCAGGCGTTCCCCATGACGGAAGGGGTGCCGGGTGCCCTGCCCGAGGCTGCCGGGTGGCGGTGCGCTGGACATGCGTTTTGCCGCGGGCGGCCGCTGTGCGCAAAGCGTGCGCCTCGACGTGGGGGGCGACGGTGCCAAGCGTGCGCCTTGACGTGGGCGGGTGGCGGTGCGCAGGGCGTGCGCCTTGACGTGGGCGGGCGGCGGTGCCAAGCGTGCGCCCCGACGCAGGCGGGCAGGGCTCGAAGCTGCCGGGTGGCGGTGCGCAGGGCGTGCGCCTTGACGTGGGCGGGCGGCGGTGCCAAGCGTGCGCCCCGACGCAGGCGGGCAGGGCTCGAAGCTGCCGGGTGGCGGTGCGCAGGGCGTGCGCCTTGATGTGGGCGGGCGGCGGTGCCAAGCGTGCGCCTCGACGTGGGCGGGCAGGGCTCGGAGCTGCCGGGTGGCGGTGCGCAGGGCGCGCACCTCGACGCGGGCGGGGGCATCCCGAGGCTGCCGCGCGGCGACGAAGCCTACGCCTGCCCCTGGTGCCGTAGCTGCTGCCCGCCCCTGATCCCGCACGCACTTCCCGCCGTCCCCGATGCCGTACGCGCTCCCTTCCCGCCCCCTGGCACCGCGGGGCAATCGGGTGGGTGGGTGGGAAAGGCTTGTTCGGTGTGAGGCGGACGCAGGGTGACCGGCCGCGCGGGAGGGGCCCGCGGCCTGCCCCCGGCAGCGCGAGGCCGGCGCAGGGGACCGCCCCGCCGAAGGGTGCGGAAGTCCCGCCCGACGCTGCGCACCCAAGCGCCCAGTGGTGCGGATACCCTGGAGGGCGACCCATCCGCCCTCCCCCACGCTCAGCTCCGCGCGAGCGGGGGGCGCCCCCTTCGACCCGAGGATTCGCGACCGCCGTGTTCGACACTCTCTCCGACCGCCTCGCAGCGACATTCAAGAACCTCCGGGGCAAGGGCCGCCTGTCCGAGGCGGACATCGACGCCACGGCGCGCGAGATCCGCATCGCCCTGCTCGAGGCGGATGTCGCCCTTCCCGTCGTCCGGGCCTTCATCAAGCAGGTCAAGGAGCGCGCCACCGGAGCCGAGGTCTCCCAGGCACTCAACCCCGCCCAGCAGGTCATCAAGATCGTCAACGAGGAACTCGTCGGCATTCTGGGCGGCGAGACGCGTCGGCTCCGGTTCGCGAAGAACCCGCCGACCGTCATCATGCTCGCGGGCCTGCAGGGTGCCGGTAAGACCACCCTCGCCGGAAAGCTCGGCCTCTGGCTGAAGGGGCAGGGCCACTCCCCGCTCCTCGTGGCGTGTGACCTGCAGCGGCCCAACGCCGTGAACCAGCTCTCCGTCGTCGCCGAGCGCGCCGGCGTCGGCGTCTTCGCCCCGGAGGCGGGCAATGGCGTGGGCGACCCCGTCAAGGTCGCCAAGGACTCGATCGAGTTCGCCAGGACCAAGCAGTACGACGTCGTCATCGTCGACACCGCGGGCCGCCTCGGCATCGACCAGGAGCTGATGCAGCAGGCCGCGGACATCCGCGACGCCGTCAGCCCGGACGAGGTCCTCTTCGTCGTCGACGCCATGATCGGTCAGGACGCCGTCAACACGGCGGAGTCCTTCCGCGACGGCGTCGGCTTCGACGGCGTCGTCCTGTCGAAGCTCGACGGGGACGCCCGCGGTGGTGCCGCGCTCTCCATCGCGCAGGTCACCGGCCGCCAGATCATGTTCGCCTCGAACGGCGAGAAGCTGGACGACTTCGACGCGTTCCACCCGGACCGCATGGCGTCCCGCATCCTCGGCATGGGCGACATGCTCACGCTGATCGAGAAGGCCGAGCAGACCTTCTCCCAGCAAGAGGCCGAGAAGATGGCCGCCAAGCTGCAGGGCAGCAAGGGCGGCAAGGACTTCACGCTCGACGACTTCCTGGCCCAGATGGAGCAGGTCAGGAAGATGGGCAGCATCAGCAAGCTGCTCGGGATGATGCCCGGCATGGGGCAGATCAAGGACCAGATCAACAACCTCGACGAGCGGGACGTGGACCGCACGGCCGCGATCATCAAGTCGATGACGCCCGCCGAGCGTGCGGACGCGGCGATCATCAACGGCTCGCGCCGGGCTCGTATCGCCAAGGGGTCCGGCGTCGAGGTCAGTGCCGTCAAGAACCTGGTCGAGCGCTTCTTCGAGGCCCGCAAGATGATGTCGCGGATGGCCCAGGGTGGCGGAATGCCCGGTATGCCCGGGATGCCGGGCATGGGTGGCGGCCCGGGCAAGCAGAAGAAGAAGCAGAAGCAGGCCAAGGGCAAGCGGAAGTCGGGCAACCCGATGAAGCGCAAGCAGGAGGAGCAGGAGGCCGCCGCCCGCCGCGAGCAGGCCGGTCAGGAAGGCGGCGCCTTCGGCCTCCCCGCCGGACAGCAGGGGCAGAACTTCGAGCTGCCGGACGAGTTCAAGAAGTTCATGGGCTGACACCTCGTCCCGTACGCCGCCTGGGGCGCCCCTCTGCCGAGAGGGGCGCCCCAGGCGTTTTCGGAGCAGGTGCCCAGTCCCTGTTTGTGTCGTAACGTCCGGATATGAGCAACCCTGTGCCGCCGCGCCGGGCGCCCGACAAGCCATGGCGCTCCGAGGGCGCACCGCCGCCCGAGCCCACGCCACCGCCGAAGAAGAAGATGCCGGGCGGGTGGGGTGGGCTCATCCTCACCGCGCTCATCGTCTATCTCATCGCCAACCTCGTCCTGTCCTTCTTCAACGACGGCGACGAGCCGACGATCTCGTACACGGAGTTCAGCAAGCAGGTCGACTCCGGGAACGTCACGAAGATCTACTCCAAGGGCGACGCGATCCAGGGGCAGCTCAAGAAGGAGCAGGAGAAGCCGGGCGACGAGAAGGGGAAGTACACCAAGTTCACCACCCAGCGCCCCGCCTTCGCCGACGACAAGCTCTGGGACGACCTCACCAAGCACGACGTCACCGTCACCGCCGAACCCGTCGTCCAGGAACGCAGCTTCCTCTCCAACCTGCTCATCTCGCTCGCCCCGATGCTGCTCCTGGTCTTCCTGTGGATCTTCATCGCCCGGCGGATGAGCTCGGGCATGGGCGGCGGCGCGGGCGGCATGCTGGGCCGCAAGGCGCCGCCGAAGCCGGTGGAGCTCGAACCCGGCGACAAGCGCACCACCTTCGAGGACGTGGCGGGCATCGACGAGGTCGAGGGCGAGCTCAGTGACGTCGTCGACTTCCTGAAGAACCCCGCCGCCTATCGCGAGATGGGTGCCAAGATGCCGCGGGGCGTGCTGCTCGCGGGTCTGCCCGGCACCGGTAAGACGCTGCTCGCACGGGCCGTCGCCGGTGAGGCCGGGGTGCCCTTCTTCTCGGCGTCCGCTTCGGAGTTCATCGAGATGATCGTGGGCGTCGGCGCCTCGCGCGTACGTGAACTCTTCGCCGAGGCCAGGAAAGTCGCGCCGTCCATCATCTTCATCGACGAGATCGACACCATCGGACGGGCGCGCGGCGGTGGCAGCGGGATGGGCGGACACGACGAACGCGAGCAGACGCTGAACCAGATCCTCACCGAGATGGATGGTTTCTCGGGCTCCGAAGGTGTCATCGTCCTGGCGGCCACCAACCGCGCCGACATCCTCGACCCCGCCCTGACCCGCCCCGGTCGCTTCGACCGGGTCGTCACCGTCAGCCCGCCCGACCGTGGCGGACGCGAGGCCATCCTCAAGATCCACACCCGTGAGATCCCGATGGCGGGCGACGCCGACCTCGCCCAGGTCGCCCGTACGACGCCGGGGATGACCGGCGCGGAACTCGCCAACCTCGCCAACGAGGCCGCGCTGCTCGCCGTCAAGCGCAAGCAGAAGGAAGTGACGCAGGCCGACCTCTCCGAGGCGCTCGAAAAGGTCCAGCTCGGTGCCGAGAGGCCGCTGGTCATGCCGGACGAGGAGCGGCGGCGCACGGCGTACCACGAGAGCGGGCACGCCCTGCTCGGCATGCTGCAGCCCGGCGCCGACCCGGTACGGAAGATCACCATCGTGCCCCGGGGCCGCGCCCTGGGCGTCACGCTGTCGACCCCGGACTCCGACAAGTACGCGTACACGGAGGAGTATCTGCGCGGCCGCATCATCGGCGCCCTGGGCGGCATGGCGGCCGAGCAGGTCGTCTTCGGCGTCGTCACGACGGGCGCCGAGAACGACCTGGAGCAGGTCACCAACATCGCCCGCGGCATGGTCGGCCGCTGGGGCATGAGCGAACGCGTGGGCCGGCTCTCCGCACTCCCGAGCGATGCCCAGCAGGCGTACGGGCTCTCGGCCGCCCCGGTCACCCTGGACACGATCGACCACGAGATGCGGCGGATCGTCGACGAGTGCTACGAGATCGCGTGCCGGCAGCTGACGGACCACCGGGGTCAGCTGGACGCCCTGGCCGCCGCGCTCCTGGAGAACGAGACCCTGGAGGAGGAGGCCGCCTACCGGGTCGCCGGCATCACACGGCTCACCAAGGACGCCGGCTAGTTCTCTTCGCGGGCGAAACGGCCCTGACCGCCCGCGGACGGCGCTGGGCGGAAGCCGGCCCGCTACCGCGTACGCGCGATCAAGTAACGGAAGACGTTTGGCATCCACACGGTCCCGTCCCGCCGCTTGTGCGGGTGCAGGGCCTCCGTCAGCTCCTTGTCGACCTGAACCTGATCCGTCGCGCCCACCGCCGCGTCGAACAGTCCCGTGGAGAGCAGACCGCGCACCGCGCTGTCGGTGTCCGCGTACCCGAAGGGGCATGCGACGCGTCCCGAACCGTCCGGCTTGAGGCCCGCCCGCTGGGCGACCTCCTCCAGGTCGTCGCGGAGCGCGGGGCGCCAACTTCCCGCACTCCGGAGCGGGTCGGCGAGCTTGGTCGCCACCTTCAGTACGGAAGAGGTCGTGCAGCGCTCCGGCGGACCCCATCCCGCGAGGACCACGGGGGTGCCGCGCCCGGTCAGCGGAACGGTGGCCTCCAGAAGGCCGGAGAGGCCCTCGGAGTCGCCCGCCACGCAGCCGATCGGCTGGAACGCGGTCACCATGGTGAAGGCGGGCACGCCCGGCCCCGTGACATCGGCGGGGCCGCCCTCGACAAGCCGGGTGCCGCCCTGCGGTCGTTCGTCCGAGCCCGCGTCCGGCAGCAGGCGTTCGCGTGCCAGGGCGAGCCGTTCGGGTGCCGAGCAGTCGACACCGGTCACCGAAGCGCCCCGGGAAGCCGCCATCAGGAGGGCGAGTCCGGAACCGCAGCCGAGACCGAGAAGCCGGGTTCCGCTGCCGACGTCGAGTCGTTCGTACACCGCTTCATAGAGCGGCACCAGCATCCGTTCCTGGATTTCCGCCCAGTCACGCGCGCGTGCGCACCGGTCCACGCCGCGGGGGGGCGTGCCCGCGCGGGGGAGGTGCGACTGCGCGAGTGTAGGTGTCATCGAAAGCGCCCCAATCCGACGAGAGTTGCTGGAGTGTCGTATTCAAACGGTTCGTCCGCCCCCGTGCAGTGCGCTCGCACTCCCCCCGTATGCCAGAGAACTCCGCATCCGTCGCGGCGTCCAGAGGTTGTGGGGCAATGCTTGTGTGCCACCGTCGTGCGCCCCCCGGGAGAGCCCCGGAACAATTCAATTCACGCTCTCGGGAGGCCCGCCGTACCATGCGCGCCATGGCTAAGGCACCCGTTCTCACGCCCCGGGCGGAAGACTTTCCGCGCTGGTACCAGGACCTCATCAACAAGGCCGAGCTGGCCGACAACGGTCCGGTGCGCGGCACCATGGTGATCCGACCGTACGGCTACGGTCTGTGGGAACGCATGCAGCAGGACATGGACGCGCGCATCAAGGAGACGGGTACCCAGAACGCGTACTTCCCCCTCCTCATCCCGCAGTCGTACCTGACCCGTGAGGCCGAGCACGTCGAGGGTTTCGCCCCCGAACTGGCCGTCGTCACGCACGGAGGGGGCAAGGAGCTTGAGGAACCGGTCGTCATCCGCCCCACCTCCGAGACGATCGTCAACGAGTACTTCTCCAAGTGGGTGCAGAGCTACCGCGACCTGCCGCTCCTGATCAACCAGTGGGCGAACGTGGTCCGTTGGGAGCTGCGGCCCAGGCTCTTCCTGCGCACGTCGGAGTTCCTCTGGCAGGAGGGCCACACGGCCCACGCGACGTACGAGGAAGCACGCGATTTCGCGGCCCGCATCCACCAGCACGTCTACGGAGCCTTCATGCGGGACGTCCTCGCGATGGACTTCGTCCTGGGCCGCAAGACCGCCCAGGAGCGCTTCGCGGGCGCCATCAACACCCTCACGCTCGAAGGCATGATGGGCGACGGCAAGGCCCTCCAGCTCGGCACCAGCCACGAACTCGGCCAGAACTTCGCCAGGGCCTTCCACACCCGGTACCTCTCCAGGGAAGGCAAGCAGGAGCTCGTCTGGCAGACCTCCTGGGGCAGTACGACGCGCATGATCGGCGCCCTGGTGATGATGCACGGCGACGACAGCGGCCTGCGGGTCCCGCCGCGCCTCGCACCGGTCCAGGCCGTGGTCCTCGCCATCAAGGGCGACGACGCGGTGCTCGCCAAGGTCCGCGAGATCGGCGACCGCCTCAAGGCCGCGGGCGTGCGCGTCCAGGTCGACGACCGCACGGACACCCCCTTCGGGCGCCGTGTCGTCGACTGGGAGCTCAAGGGAGTGCCGGTCCGCGTCGAGGTCGGCCCGCGCGACCTGGAGAACGGCACCGCGATGCTGGCCCGCCGCATCAGGGGAGGCAAGGAGCCGGTCGCGGTCGACTCGCTGGCGACGCTGCTGCCCACCGTCCTCGAAGAGGACCAGCAGCTGCTTCTCGACCGGGCCCGCGAGCGCCGGGAATCCCGCACCTCGGACGTCACCACCGTCGGCCAGGCCGTGGAGGCCACGGCCGCCGGCGGCTGGGCGCGGATCCCCTGGGCCACGCTCGGCCCGGAGGGCGAGGCGGAGCTCGCGGAGCACTCGGTGTCCGTGCGGTGTCTGGTCGCGGAGGACGGGGCGGTGCCGGACGCCGACGACGCCCCGGGTAACGTCGCTGTCGTGGCTCGCGCCTACTGACGGGCGCTCCTCCGGTACCGGCGCGCTCGATCCCGGCTCGTACGCCTGCCGGGTAAGACGAGCTCCGGTGTGCGCAGTTCCTCTACGCGCGGGCGCGTACGCGCTACTACGTACCGGCTTGCCACGAGCTGCGAGGCTTCTGGGCAGATCAGCGCACCCGCCCTCGTCCGGACGCATCAATGGCACATCAAGGGCAACTGACGGGTACGTGCAAATTATTTGGGATGCCCCGGAATGGAACCCCTGGGCATTCCGGCTCGTTGTTCACGACGTGAGCACGACACCACCTGTTCTCGCCGCAGAGCTGGCACAGGCGTGGGCCGATATTCAGCGGCACCACCCCGAGCTGCCCGATCTTGCCGCGCCCGAATCCCTGATCGGAGAGTCGTCGTCCGCCTGCGGCGCCGAACTCTCCTTCGAGCGACTGCTCCACGAGGCAGTCCATGGCATCGCCGCGTCACGCGGCGTACGCGACACCTCACGCGCGGGCCGCTATCACAACCGCAGATTCCTCGCGATCGCCGAGGAGCTGGGCCTCGACCACCCCGAGGAGCCGCATCCCAGCAGCGGCTTCTCGCTGGTCACGCTCAACCCCGAGGCGCGCAAGCGCTACCGCCCGACGATCGAGCGGCTCCAGCGTGCCCTCAAGGCGCACACCGCGGCGACCGCCGCCGACACGGCACGCAGCTTCCGGGGCCCGGCCGCACGGCACGGCTCCTCCGGGGGCGGCGTCCGCGTCAAGGCGGTCTGCGACTGTGGACGCAACGTCCGCGTCGTCCCTTCGGTGCTCGCCCAGGCGCCCATCGTCTGCGGCGGCTGCGGCAAGCCCTTCCGTATCCCGGAAGTGGTCGGCGCCGCGGCCGGCTGACCGGCTGAGCTGGAGCTGCGTCGCCCGGGGCGCCCGGACTGGTTTCGGACGCCCCGCCGACGTATGGCACAATGGCTAGCTGTACTCGACAGCCGCATAGGAACCCTCTCGCCTCCGGCTGACGCGTCCATCGGGCACCCCGAGTACCGCAACCCCACGTGGCATCTCGTTGTGCCCAACCACGTCAAGACCAGGAGACACCACTCCAGTGGCAGTCAAGATCAAGCTGAAGCGTCTGGGCAAGATCCGTTCGCCTCACTACCGCATCGTCGTCGCCGACTCCCGTACCCGCCGTGATGGTCGGGCCATCGAGGAGATCGGTCTGTACCACCCGGTGCAGAACCCCTCGCGCATCGAGGTCGACTCGGAGCGCGCGCAGTACTGGCTCTCCGTCGGCGCTCAGCCGACCGAGCCGGTCATGGCGATCCTGAAGCTCACCGGTGACTGGCAGGCGCACAAGGGCCTTCCGGCCCCCGCGCCGCTGCTCGTCGCGGAGCCCAAGGACAAGCGCGCCGCGTTCGAGGCCTTCACCAAGGGCCTCGAGGGCGACGACGCCAAGGGTGAGGCCATCACCCAGAAGGCCAAGAAGGCTGACAAGAAGGCGGACGCGGCCGAGGCCGCGCCCACCGAGTCGACCGAGGCCTGAGCATGCTCGAGGAGGCTCTCGAGCACCTCGTGAAGGGCATTGTCGACAACCCCGACGACGTGCAGGTCGCCTCGCGCAACCTGCGCAGGGGGCGTGTGCTCGAGGTCCGGGTTCACCCGGATGACCTCGGCAAGGTGATCGGCCGTAACGGCCGTACCGCGCGCGCTCTGCGGACCGTCGTGGGCGCCATCGGCGGCCGCGGTGTCCGCGTCGACCTCGTCGACGTGGACCAGGTTCACTGAACCACAGGTAGCACCGGCACGGGCCGGGGAGGGCTTCTGGCCTTCCTCGGCCCGTAGTCGTTTGTATAGGCATCCGTAGTACGTCCGCGGGCGTCTGTAGTCGCCGACGGGACACTTCCGTAGGCACATGACAGGAGAGAGCAGTGCAGCTGGTAGTCGCGCGGATCGGCCGCGCCCATGGCATCAAGGGTGAGGTCACCGTCGAGGTGCGTACCGACGAGCCGGAGCTCCGGCTCGGGCCCGGCGCCGTCCTCGCCACCGACCCCGCCTCCACGGGGCCGCTGACCATCGAGACCGGCCGGGTGCACAGCGGCCGCCTCCTGCTGCGCTTCGAGGGCGTACGCGACCGCACGGGCGCCGAGGCGCTGCGCAACACGCTGCTGATCGCGGAGGTCGACCCGGAAGAGCTTCCGGAGGACGAGGACGAGTACTACGACCACCAGCTGATGGACCTCGACATCGTCACCAAGGAGGGCGTCGAGGTCGGCCGGATCACCGAGATCTCGCACCTGCCCTCGCAGGACCTGTTCATCGTGGAGCGGCCCGACGGCAGCGAGGTGATGATCCCCTTCGTGGAGTCGATCGTCACCGAGATCGACCTGGAGGAGCAGCGGGCGATCATCGACCCGCCGCCCGGCCTGATCGACGACCGCGCGGAGATCGCGTCCGCCAGGGACGATGAGGCTCCTTCGGACAAGGCTCCTTCGGGGGACGACGCCTGATGCGGCTCGACGTCGTCACGATCTTCCCGGAGTACCTGGAGCCCCTGAACGTCTCCCTCGTCGGCAAGGCACGCGCGCGTGGCCAGCTCGACGTGAACGTGCACGACCTCAGGGAGTGGACGTACGACCGGCACAACACGGTCGACGACACCCCCTACGGCGGCGGCCCCGGCATGGTCATGAAGACCGAGCCCTGGGGCGCGGCCCTCGACGACGCGCTCGCCGACGGCTATGAGGCGGGTGCCCACGGGCCCGTCCTGGTCGTCCCCACCCCGAGCGGGCGGCCCTTCACCCAGGAGCTCGCCGTCGAGCTCTCCGAGCGGCCCTGGCTGGTCTTCACGCCCGCGCGCTACGAGGGCATCGACCGCCGCGTCATCGACGAGTACGCGACCCGGATGCCGGTCTACGAAGTGTCGATCGGCGACTACGTCCTCGCGGGCGGCGAGGCGGCCGTCCTGGTCGTCACCGAGGCCGTGGCCCGGCTCCTGCCCGGAGTCCTGGGCAACGCCGAGTCCCACCGCGACGACTCCTTCGCGCCCGGCGCCATGGCGAACCTCCTCGAAGGCCCCGTCTACACGAAGCCTCCGGAGTGGCGCGGTCACGGCATTCCGGACGTGCTCGTCAGCGGCCACCACGGCAAGATCGCGCGCTGGCGCAGGGACGAGGCGCTGCGGCGCACGGTCCGCACCAGGCCCGATCTGATCGAGCGCTGCGACCCCGCCGCCTTCGACAAGAAGGACCGCGAGATGCTCTCGATCCTGGGGTGGCGGCCGGGCCCCGACGGCCGATTTGGGCGAGACCCCGAGGCCGTGGAACAATAGGCCGCTGCTGTACGTCCAGCGTGCGCCCCTGCCACAGGGGGAAAGACGCCCGCCCGACGCGAACAGCTATCGAATCCTCATCACGAACTTCCCGCTGATGACCTGTGGCATCAGTGAAGAAAGCAGACGATCATGGCTAACCTGCTCGACTCCGTCGACAGCGCTTCGCTGCGCACCGACATCCCGGCCTTCCGCCCGGGTGACACCGTCAACGTCCACGTGCGCGTCATCGAGGGCAACCGCTCCCGTGTGCAGCAGTTCAAGGGCGTAGTCATCCGTCGCCAGGGTGCCGGCGTGCGCGAGACCTTCACGGTCCGCAAGGTCTCCTTCTCCGTCGGCGTGGAGCGCACCTTCCCGGTGCACACCCCGATCGTCGAGAAGATCGAGCTCGTCTCCCGCGGCGCCGTGCGTCGCGCGAAGCTGTACTACCTCCGTGAGCTGCGCGGCAAGGCCGCGAAGATCAAGGAGAAGCGCGACAACTGAGCTCGCGCACGGGTCCACAGCGGAGCCGGATAGCATCTGGCCCCGATGGACACCGAAGCACAGCACACGGAGCGCGACCGCTCCTCCCCACCCACCGACTCCCCGAGCGCCGAGCGCGACGGAGGGTCCGAGGGGGCGGAGGGCCGGTCGCGCTCCGCTTTTATGTCGTTCGTGTCCTGGGTGCCCGGCGGCAGGATCACCCTGACGCTGCTCATCTGCATGGTGTCCCTGCTGCTCGTCAGCACCTTCGTGATGCAGCCGTTCCAGATCCCCAGCAGCTCCATGGAGCCCGCGTTCCGGGTCGGAGACCGGGTACTCGTCAACAAGTTGGCGTACCGTTTCGGTTCCGAGCCGCAGCGAGGTGACGGGGTCGTCTTCGACGGCAGTGGCTACTTCGGGGATGCCGACTACATCAAGCGGGTCGCAGGGGTGGGCGGAGACCGGGTGGTCTGCTGCGACGAGCGGGGGAGGATCAAGGTGAACGGCGAGCCCGTCGACGAGCCGTACCTGTACCCGGGGGACACCCCCTCAAAGGCGCGCTTCGTCGCGGTCGTCCCCGAAGGCACCCTGTTCGTCCTCGGTGACCATCGCAGCCACTCCAGCGACTCCCGCGACCACCTGGGCCAGCCCGGCGGCGGCATGATCCCCGTCGACTCCGTGATCGGCAGGGCCGACTGGATCGCCTGGCCCATCGGTCACTGGACCTCCCTGGAGCGTCCCGACAGCTACGCGCGCGTGCCGGCACCAGGCGGCGCGCATGGGTAACCGCGGGCGGACCCGGGCCGCCAGCCACCGCACGGACACCCGGCTGCCCACCGGCTCCCGCCCCACCACGGGTCCCGTACTGCCCGGAAGGGCCGAGCGGCGCAAGCTCGCACGGAAGGTCAAGCGGCGCAGGCAGCGCTCGGCGATCAAGGAGATACCTCTCCTCATAGGCGTCGCGCTGCTGATAGCCCTGGTCCTGAAGACCTTCCTGGTGCAGGCCTTCGTGATCCCCTCGGGCTCGATGGAGCAGACGATCAAGATCGGCGACCGGGTCCTCGTCGACAAGCTCACCCCGTGGTTCGGTGCCAAGCCCGAACGCGGCGATGTCGTCGTCTTCAAGGACCCCGGCGACTGGCTCAAGGACGAGCAGGCCAAGAAGAAGGACGACCCCGTAGGCGTCAAGCAGGTCAAGGAAGGCCTCACCTTCATCGGGCTGCTGCCCTCCGACGACGAACGCGACCTGATCAAGCGCGTGGTCGGCGTCGGCGGCGACACCGTGAAGTGCTGCGACAAGAACAAGAAGCTCACGGTCAACGGAGTCCCGCTCACCGAGCCGTACATCAACCCGGGGGATGACCCCTCGTCGTTCAACTTCGAGGTGAAGGTCCCCAAGGGGCGCCTCTTCGTCATGGGTGACCACCGCTCCGACTCGGCCGACTCCCGTTTCCACCGCACCGAGAAGTTCAGCGGCACCGTCTCCGAGGACAGTGTGGTCGGGCGGGCACTCGTCATCGCCTGGCCCTTCGACCACTGGCGCAAGCTGGAAGAGCCCGATACGTACGCGTCTGTGCCCGACGCGCGTGCGGGTTCGGACACCGCCATCGGGGCGTCGCATAGGCTGGCCCCCGGCGATCGATACGGATTGACCGGACTCCCGACCCCTGCGGAACTCCCGCTCGTTATGGGAGTGGTGGGCCTGCATCGCATCAGGAGCGGGCAGCGGCACGGACTGAGGAGTGGATGTGGGGGATGTGGCGGTCGGCGCACGGTCCGGACACGGTGGGCCCGAGGAGCAGCCAGGGCGATCAGACGAGCCGGAGGCCGGGGCCGCGGCGGACGGCGTGAACCCCGGGAGTGACACCGCGGGCGCCCGTCCCGCACCCGATGAGACGGACGGGAAGCCCGCCAAGGGGGCGAAGAAGCCCCGCTCCTTCTGGAAGGAGCTGCCACTCCTCATCGGCATCGCGCTGATCCTGGCGCTGGTGATCAAGACTTTCCTGGTGCAGGCGTTCTCGATTCCCTCGGACTCGATGCAGAACACGCTCCAGAAGGGCGACCGCGTCCTGGTCGACAAGCTGACACCGTGGTTCGGCTCGGAGCCGGAGCGCGGCGAGGTCGTCGTCTTCAACGACCCGGGCCACTGGCTCGACGGTGAGCCGACGCCCGACCCGAACGCGATTCAGCGGGTCCTCGGCTGGGTCGGCCTGATGCCGTCCGCCGACGAGAAGGACCTGATCAAGCGGGTCATCGCGGTCGGCGGTGACACGGTGGAGTGCAAGGGCACCGGCCCGGTGAAGGTCAACGGCAAGGCGCTGAACGAGCCGTACGTCTTCGAGGGCAACACCCCGTGCAGCGTCGACGACCAGGGCGGCCAGTTCAAGGTCACCGTCCCCGCGGGCAAGATCTGGGTCATGGGTGACCACCGGCAGAACTCGCTGGACTCCCGCTACCACCAGAACCAGCCCGGCGGCGGCGCCGTCCCCGTCGACAACGTCGTGGGCCGCGCCATCGTGATCGCCTGGCCGCCCACCCGCTGGGCGACGCTGCCCAAGCCGGACACCTTCGACCAGCAGGGCATCAACGCCGCGATGAGCGCGGCGCCCGCGGCCCTCGGCCTCGCGGGTGCGGTGCCGGTCGTGCTCTGGCGCAGGCGTCGGCTCACGGTGGCCGCTGCCCAGGCCGCGAGGGTTTCTGGCGGAGGTACCGCCGGGTAGGGTGCCGTCCCAGATCACCGATCTTCCGTGCTCCTGCTCGTAGGGGCGCGGGGTCGTCTCCGATATGGGGGAGCACTGGGATGAGCAGGACACAACGTACGGACGAGGGCCATGGACGGCTCGGCAGCGTGCTGTCGGGACTGGCCGTGGCCCTTGGCTGTGTGCTCTTCCTGGGAGGCTTCATCTGGGGCGCCGTCCTGTACCAGCCGTACACCGTGCCCACCGGGTCGATGACGCCGACGATCGGCGCGGGCGACCGGGTCCTCGCGGAGCGGATAGACGGCAGCGAGGTGCGCCGGGGCGACGTCGTCGTCTTCAGGCAGGCGAGCTGGGGCGACCTGCCGATGGTCAAGCGTGTGGTCGGCGTCGGCGGAGACCGGATCTCCTGCTGCACGGACGGCAAGCTGATGGTCAACGGCAAGCCCGTCGCAGAACCGTATCTTCCCGAGGGCGAGGGCGCCGCGGCCACCGGAATCCCGGCCACCACGGTCCCCAAGGGCAATCTCTTCCTGCTCGGTGACGAGCGCAGCGGCTCCCTGGACTCCAGCGTGCACCTGGGCGACTCCAACCACGGCTCCGTGCCGCGCGGTGCGGTCGAGGGGCGGGTCGACGCGGTGGCCTGGCCGACGGAGAGGCTCGGGACGCTGGAGCGGCCCGCGGGCTTCGCGGACATGCCGGGCGGAATCTCCGAGCCCGGCCCCGTGCGGCTCATGGTGTGGGCCGTGGTGGCCGGTGCCGTCCTGGTCCTGGGCGGTGCCGCGTACGGCCCGGTGGCCAAGCGGATGCGGCGCGGGCGTGAGCGTCCGCGGAACCGCGACCGCTCGGCGGAGAGCGCCCATGTCGGCTGAGCCGTCGCCGCCCGGGGTGGACCCGGGGGCGGCGCGCAGGGTCGCGCGGGTGGTGCTGCTCGATCCGCAGGACCGGATCCTCCTGCTGCACGGCCACGAGCCCGAGGACACGGCGGACGACTGGTGGTTCACGCCGGGCGGCGGTCTGGAGGGCGACGAGACGCATGAACAGGCCGCGCTGCGAGAACTGATGGAAGAGACGGGCATCTCCGAGGTCGAGCTCGGGCCTGCCCTGTGGCAGCGGCTCTGCTCCTTCCCCTTCGCCGGCCGGCGCTGGGACCAGGACGAGCGGTACTTCCTGGCGCGTACGTCACAGACGTACACGCAGGCCACAGGGTTGACGGAGCTGGAACGACGGACTGTCGCGGGAGCGCGTTGGTGGACGTGCCAGGAACTGACCGAGGCACATGAGACGGTGTATCCGACCAGGCTCGCCGAGTTGCTTCGCAGGCTGCTCGACGAGGGTCCTCCGAGCCGGCCCGAGACGCTCGACACGGAAATCGTGTAGAGGCTTCAGGGGCTGACGCACAATAGGGGGACGCACGGCTGAAGGGGAACATGCCATGAGCGCCGAGGACCTCGAGAAGTACGAGACCGAGATGGAGCTGAAGCTCTACCGGGAGTACCGCGATGTCGTCGGTCTGTTCAAATACGTGATCGAGACCGAACGGCGCTTCTATCTCACCAACGACTACGAGATGCAGGTGCACTCCGTCCAGGGTGAGGTTTTCTTCGAGGTATCCATGGCGGATGCCTGGGTGTGGGACATGTACAGGCCCGCACGGTTCGTGAAGCAGGTACGCGTCCTCACGTTCAAGGACGTGAATATCGAGGAGCTCAACAAGAGCGATCTCGAGCTGCCGGGCGGCTGAGTTCACCGGCACGGGTGAGTGAGTTATCCACAACGCGTGAGTCGTCCACCAAGATCCACAAGGTCCGGGGCTGAGTCCCAGTGTGGATGTCGGAGGTGGTTCCGACATGAACGCACGTGGGGCAGTCGGGCGGTACGGCGAAGATCTGGCCGCGAGGCGGCTGGGCGAAGCCGGGATGACGGTTCTGGAGCGCAACTGGCGCGGCGGCAGAACCGGCGAGATCGACATCGTGGCCATGGACGGCGAAGCGCTGGTCGTCTGTGAGGTCAAGACGCGCAGAGCCCGCCTGGTCGGCGCGGGGATCTTCCAGCACCCGATGGAGGCCGTGGGCCAGGCCAAGGCGGAGCGGCTGCGGCGGCTCGCCGAGCGCTGGATCGAGGAGCGCGGCGGTCCACCACCGGGCGGTGTGCGCATCGACCTGGTCGGCGTGCTGATCCCACGCCGCGGCGCCCCCGTCGTGGAGCACGCGCGGGGGGTGGCCTGATGGGATTCGCGCGTACGTGCTCCGTGGCTCTGGTGGGCGTCGAGGGCGTGGTCGTCGAGGTGCAGGCTGATCTGGAGCCGGGCGTCGCGGCGTTCACGCTGGTCGGGCTCCCGGACAAGAGCCTCACGGAGAGCAAGGACCGGGTCAGGGCCGCGGTGGTCAACTCGGGCGGGGAATGGCCCCAGAAGAAGCTCACGGTGGGCCTCAGCCCGGCCTCGGTGCCCAAGAGCGGCAGCGGATTCGATCTCGCGGTGGCCTGCGCCGTGCTCGGTGCGGCCGAGCGGATCGATCCGCGGACCCTCACCGACATCGTGATGATCGGCGAGCTCGGGCTCGACGGGCGGGTGCGGCCGGTCAGGGGCGTGCTCCCCGCGGTCCTGGCGGCGGCGGACGCGGGCTATGAGCAGGTCGTCGTCCCGGAGTGCACGGCGGCCGAGGCGGCGCTGGTGCCGGGGGTCTCGGTGCTCGGGGTGCGCAGCCTGCGGCAGTTGATCGCCGTGCTGACCGACGAGCCGGTGCCGGAGGAGGAGCCGGACGTGCCCGGGCGGCCCGACCCGATGCTCGCGGGGCTCTGCGTGCCCGGGACCGGTATCGGCACGGGGCTCAGCGGCGGCCTCGACGACGCCCTCGCCCTGGACCTCGCCGACGTCGTCGGACAGACCTCGGCCAGGACCGCCGTGGAGGTGGCGGCCACGGGCGGGCACCACCTCTTTCTGCAGGGCCCGCCGGGCGCGGGAAAGACGATGCTCGCGGAGCGGCTGCCGGCGATCCTGCCCCGGCTGACCCGGGAGGAGTCCCTGGAGGTGACGGCCGTCCATTCCGTGGCGGGCATGCTGCCACCGGGCAAGCCGTTGGTGGACACCGCGCCGTACTGCGCACCGCACCACTCCGCGACGATGCAGTCGCTGGTGGGCGGCGGCAAGGGAATCGCACGGCCGGGGGCGGTGTCGCTGGCTCATCGTGGCGTGCTCTTTCTCGACGAGGCGCCGGAATTCAGCACCCAGACCCTGGACTCCTTGCGGCAGCCCCTGGAGTCGGGCCATGTGGTGATCGCTCGCAGCGCGGGAGTGGTGCGACTGCCCGCGAAGTTCCTGATGGTGCTCGCGGCCAACCCCTGTCCCTGCGGTCGGCACACCCTGCTGGGCGACGGCTGCGAATGCCCGGCATCCGTCATCCGCCGCTATCAGGCGCGGCTCTCGGGCCCGCTGCTCGACAGGGTCGACCTGAAGGTCGAGGTGGAGCCGGTCACACGATCCGAGCTGGCGGGGTTCGGCACTCCGGGGGACTCCACACAGACGGTCGCCGACCGGGTACGCGGCGCCCGGGAGCGGGCCGCGGCCAGGCTGGCCGACACCGGCTGGCGTACGAACAGCGAGGTGCCGGGCCACGCCCTGCGCACGCGGTGGCCCGCCGAGCCGGGCGCACTGGACGCCGCCGAACTCGACCTGGAGCGCGGCTTCCTGACCGCCCGGGGGCTCGACCGGGTCCTGCGGGTGGCCTGGACCGTCGCGGACCTCGCAGGCCGTGGCCGACCCGCAGCACAGGACGTCGCCCTGGCGCTGCAGTTGCGTACGGGGGTGTCGAGGGGCGTGCCGATGGCGATCGGGGCACTGACATGACCGAGGACCCGGGCCCCTCCTCGGAGCAGGAGCGGCTGGCGAGGGTCGCCCTGACCCGGATCCTCGAACCGGGGGACGAGGTGGGCGGACGGTGGTTGCGCGAGGCCGGGGCCGTGGAAGTGGTGCGACGGCTGGCCGAGGGGGAGGAGCGGCTCGACGGAGTGACACCGGCCCGGTGGGAAGGGCTGCGGGCGCGGGCCGGGAACGCGCGGCCCGAGCGGGATCTGGTGGTGGCGCGGGACGCGGGGGTGCGGTTCGTGTGCCCGGGGGAGGCGGAGTGGCCCGTCCAGTTGGACGACCTCGGGGACGCGCGGCCGGTGGGATTGTGGGTGCGGGGGCAGCCCAGCCTGCGGATCTGGGCGCTGCGGTCGGTGGCGGTGGTCGGCGCGCGGGCCTGCACGGAGTACGGGGCGCATATGGCGGCCGGGCTCGGCGCGGGGCTGGCCGAGCGGGGCTGGGTGGTCGTGTCGGGCGGCGCCTATGGGGTGGACGGGGCCGCGCACAGGGGAGCACTGGGGGCCGGCGGGGCCACGGTCGCGGTGCTCGCGTGCGGGGTCGACCGGGCCTATCCGCGAGGACACACCGAGTTGCTCAGGAGGATCGCGGAACAGGGTCTGCTTGTGGGGGAGTTGCCGCCCGGGGACCATCCCACGCCGAGCAGATTCATCCTCCGGAACCGCGTGATCGCCGCTCTCACCCGGGGGAGTGTCGTCGTCGAGGCCGCTTACCGCAGTGGTGCGCTCGCCACGGCGCGCAGTGCGCGGGAGCTGGGACGGTTCACGATGGGGGTGCCGGGCCCCGCGACGAGCGGGCTCTCCTCGGGGGTGCACGAACTGCTGCGTCGGGACGGAATCCTGGTGACCGACGCGGCGGAAATCGTCGAGCTGGTGGGCGACATGGGCGAGCTGGCCCCGGAGCGCCGCGGCCCCGTCGTACCGCGCGATCTGCTCGCCCCTGATGCCGCGCGCGTCCTGGCGGCGCTGCCCGCCCGGGGCAGCGCGTCACCCCGGGAGATCGCGCTCGGCGCGGGCACGGTGGTGGACGCGGCGATCGGTCGGCTGTACGAGTTGCGCTCTCTCGGGTTCGTCGAACGACACGGCGACGGCTGGCAGTTGACACGCCAGGCGATTGTGTCGGTCTTGCCGAAAGGAGACGCTCCGTGACCGAACGTGTTCGGCCGTCTGGATGAACCCCCGATGGCCTTGGGAATGGCCGCAGTTGACGCTTCGCGATCGTCACGCACGGCGACGGGAGGTGCTCGGTGGGGCGCCCAGCGGAACGTATCTGCGTACGCGGGATCCCCTGCTGTTCGCACACTGCGACACTCCAGTCACGCTACGCTCACAAGGATTCCGACGCGGACAGGCAACCACAGGCAGACAGACGGACAACCTCATTCACTTCACGCAAGCTCACCACCTCGCGGGCGCGGGCGAAACCATCGGCCCGCACGACCTCACCACCTCACGGCAGAACGGCTCAAGGCAACACATGCCCCAGCACACCTCAGGGTCCGATCGGGCGGCGGCGGTTCCGCCCGCTGCCCGTAGCGGCGAGCGGGAGCGGCCCCCCGCCCCCTCGTCGCTGGACGAGCTGTGGCGGTCGTACAAGGACACGGGGGACGGGCGGCTGCGCGAGCAGTTGATCCTGCACTACTCACCCCTGGTGAAGTACGTCGCGGGCCGGGTCAGCGTGGGGCTTCCGCCCAATGTCGAGCAGGCGGACTTCGTGTCCTCCGGGGTGTTCGGGCTGATCGACGCGATCGAGAAGTTCGACATCGAGCGGTCCATCAAGTTCGAGACGTACGCGATCACCCGCATCCGGGGCGCGATGATCGACGAACTCCGGGCGCTCGACTGGATTCCCCGGTCCGTGCGGCAGAAGGCACGCAACGTAGAGCGGGCCTACGCCACGCTCGAGGCGCAGCTGCGGCGCACGCCGTCGGAGAACGAGGTCGCCCACGAGATGGGCATCGCCATCGAGGAACTCCACACCATTTTCAGCCAGTTGTCGCTGGCGAACGTGGTGGCTCTGGAGGAGCTGCTGCACGTCGGCGGCGAGGGCGGGAACCGGCTGAGCCTGATGGACACCCTCGAGGACACCGCGGCCGACAACCCCGTGGAGGTCGCCGAGGACCGCGAGCTCCGGAGGCTGCTCGCGCGCGCGATCAATACGCTCCCGGAGCGCGAGAAGACAGTCGTCACGCTCTACTACTACGAAGGGCTGACGCTCGCCGAGATCGGAAACGTGCTCGGGGTGACGGAGAGCCGGGTGAGCCAGATCCACACGAAATCCGTGCTCCAGCTGCGGGCGAAGCTGGCAAGTTTCGGCCGCTGAGCGCGCTGAATCGTCCCTGCCCCGGCCTGTGCCGTGCGGCCGGGCCGCGGGTTTCCAGGGGGTGGATCGACTCCCGTCCTGGCGGTCACGTCCGTAGAGTGGAGGGCGTGCCAAGGATTCGAGCGGCCTCCGTGGCCGAGCACCGGTCGATGCAGCGCGGCGCCCTCCTGGACGCTGCGCGGTCCCTGCTGTCCGAGGGCGGTACGGAGGCGTTGACCTTCCCCGCCCTCGCTGAACGCACGGGGCTCGCACGGTCATCCGTGTACGAGTACTTCCGGTCGCGTGCCGCGGTCGTCGAGGAGCTGTGCGAGGTTGACTTCCCCGTCTGGGCGGCGGAGGTCTCCGCCTCGATGGAGGGGGCGGAGTCCGCCGAGGGCAAGGTCGAGGCGTACGTCCGGCGGCAGCTCGACCTGGTGGGGGACCGGCGCCACCGGGCCGTCGTCGCGATCTCCGCGGCCGAGCTGGACGCGGGCGCGCGGGAGAAGATCCGGGCCGCGCACGGCGGGCTCGTCGCCATGATCGGCGAGGCGCTGCGCGAGCTCGGGCACGCGGAGCCCCGGCTTGCGGCGATGCTCCTGCAGGGCGTCGTGGACGCGGCCGTGCGGCGCATCGAGCTGGGCGCCGCGGAGGACCCTTCCGCCATCACCGACGCAGCCGTCGCCATGGCCCTGCGGGGCGTCCGGGCCTGATCCCCCGCTCACCGAAGCGAGCAGCTGGAGTGCCGCGCGCTCCTGGCGAGCTGCCGCGCCCGCAGCGGGGCAGCATCTACCCCGGCCCAGCCTCCCACCCCCACGGCAACAGTCGCAGCAGTGGTGCGTCCGTCATCGGCAGCAAGCGGGACGTCCCGCGTCGTAGCAGCCACGGTGGCAGCAGCGACAACGGGTTCAGGTATGTCTTGGCTCTCAGCAGGCCCCAGTGGAGGCAGCTGCTCGGGCAGTGGGCCCTGGGGAGTTCCAGTACCCCCAGCGCCTCGCCCGTCGTCACCTCGGCGCCCTTCTTGACGGTGGCCCGCACCGGCTCGTACGTCGTGCGCAACGGCGGATCACCCGTGCCCGTCAGTTCCACCGCGACCACTCCCCGGCCCGCCACCCGGCCCGCGAAGGAGACCCTGCCCGCAGCCACGGCCCGGACCACCGAGCCCGGCGGCGCCCCGAGGTCCACGCCCCGGTGCCCCCGGCCGTACTCCGTCGCCGGGGGCTCCCAGCCCCGTACGACGGCGGGTCGCACCCCCACGGGCCACACCCCCGCCACCTTCGGCACCGGCTCCCGGGCGCCTGCCCCCGCCTCCGGCACCCCAGCAGCCCCAGCCGGCAGCACCCCCGCCGTGATCAGCACCACGGCCGGCACCACCAAGCTCAGCCCGATCCGCCGCTTCTGCCGTACCCCTCGTCGCCTGTGAGACATGACAGAACCGTCCCGCGCCGGGCCGTTCCGCGGGGATCATGGCGCGGATCTGTGGATGACCAGCCGCTTGTGGACAGCGGCGTCACCCGCTGCCTCGCGGGTCCCGTACACTTCTTGTGGCGATCCGGGTCACCGGGTCGACTTCGCACGCCCCGACATCAGGCCTTCAAAAGCCGGATGCCAGCGCCTCTCGGTCCTTTGTGGCACGGCGCATCGCGGGCGTCAGGCGCGACCGCCATCCGGCGGACGCGGCACAACCGAGAACACCTAGGAGTACGGCCATGGCCGTCGTCACGATGCGGGAGCTGCTGGAAAGCGGCGTCCACTTCGGTCACCAGACCCGTCGTTGGAACCCGAAGATGAAGCGCTTCATCTTCACGGAGCGCAACGGCATCTACATCATCGACCTGCTCCAGTCGCTGTCGTACATCGACCGCGCCTACGAGTTCGTCAAGGAGACCGTCGCCCACGGCGGCACGGTCATGTTCGTCGGCACGAAGAAGCAGGCGCAGGAGGCCATCGCCGAGCAGGCGACCCGCGTCGGCATGCCCTACGTGAACCAGCGCTGGCTGGGCGGCATGCTCACCAACTTCTCGACCGTCTACAAGCGCCTGCAGCGCCTGAAGGAGCTCGAGCAGATCGACTTCGAGGATGTGGCCGCGTCCGGCCTCACCAAGAAGGAGCTGCTCGTCCTCTCCCGCGAGAAGGCCAAGCTGGAGAAGACCCTCGGCGGTATCCGCGAGATGTCCAAGGTGCCCAGCGCCGTCTGGATCGTGGACACCAAGAAGGAGCACATCGCGGTCGGCGAGGCCCGGAAGCTCAACATCCCGGTCGTCGCCATCCTCGACACCAACTGTGACCCCGACGAGGTCGACTACAAGATCCCGGGCAACGACGACGCGATCCGCTCCGTCACCCTGCTCACCCGCGTGATCGCCGACGCCGTCGCCGAGGGCCTCATCGCCCGTTCCGGCGTGGCCACGGGCGACCAGAAGCCGGGCGAGAAGGCCGCCGGCGAGCCGCTCGCCGAGTGGGAGCGCGACCTGCTCGAGGGCGAGAAGAAGGCCGACGAGGCCAAGGCCGACGAGCCGAAGGCCGAAGAGGCCGAGGTTCAGAAGTCCGCCGAGACGGAGAAGGCCGCCGACGCCGAGCAGGCCGAGGCCCCCGCCGAGGTTGCCGCCGCCGAGGCCCCCGCCGCGGAGACCGAGCAGGCCTGACCTTCACAGGTTCGGTAGTTGACGGCGGGGGCCATCAGGCCCCCGCCGTTCACCCGTAGATCTTTCAGACCTCCGAAAGAGAATTTCAGGATCATGGCGAACTACACCGCCGCTGACGTCAAGAAGCTCCGTGAGCTCACGGGCGCCGGCATGATGGACTGCAAGAAGGCGCTCGACGAGGCCGACGGTAGCGTCGACAAGGCCGTCGAGGCCCTGCGCATCAAGGGCCAGAAGGGCGTCGCCAAGCGCGAGGGCCGCTCCGCCGAGAACGGCGCCGTGGTTTCCCTCATCGCCGACGACAACACCTCCGGCGTGATCGTCGAGCTGAAGTGCGAGACGGACTTCGTCGCCAAGGGCGAGAAGTTCCAGGCCGTCGCGAACTCGCTGGCCGCGCACATCGCCAAGACGTCCCCGGCCGACCTCGAGGCGCTGCTCGCGTCCGAGATCGAGTCCGGCAAGACCGTCCAGGCGTACGTCGACGAGGCCAACGCCAACCTCGGCGAGAAGATCGTCCTCGACCGCTTCGCCCAGTTCGCGGGCACGTACGTCTCGGCGTACATGCACCGCACCATGCCCGACCTGCCCCCGCAGATCGGTGTCCTGGTCGAGCTGGACAAGGCCGACGCCGACCTCGCCAAGGGCATCGCGCAGCACATCGCCGCCTTCGCGCCGAAGTACCTCTCCCGTGAGGACGTTCCGGCCGAGGTCGTCGAGTCCGAGCGCCGTGTCGCCGAGGAGACCACCCGCGCCGAGGGCAAGCCCGAGGCCGCGCTGCCCAAGATCGTCGAGGGTCGCGTCAACGGCTTCTTCAAGGAGGCCACCCTCCTCGGTCAGCCGTACGCGCTCGACAACAAGAAGTCCGTCCAGAAGGTCCTGGACGAGGCCGGTGTCACCCTGAAGCGCTTCTCGCGCATCAAGGTCGGCATCTGAGTCCGTACCGCGATCGACGGTAGACCCCGCTAGGGTCGACAGCGGTCGCCCGCGTACCCACGCAGTACGCGACGTACGACCGCAGGATCTGACGAGGAGGCCATTGCCGAGCATGGGATGCGAACGACACCCCACCGGCAGTGGCCTTCTTCGTATGTGCGCCGAGCAAAAAGAAGCGAGAACTCCATGACCACCAAGGCCGACACAAACAGTGGTGACGACAAAGTCGCCGGTCGTTTCCTGCTGAAGCTCTCCGGTGAGGCATTCGCCGGCGGGGGCGGCCTTGGCGTCGACCCCGATGTGGTGCACGCGATCGCCAAGGAGATCGCCGCGGTCGTCCGGGACGGAGCCCAGATCGCGGCCGTCATCGGCGGCGGCAACTTCTTCCGTGGCGCGGAGCTCCAGCAGCGCGGCATGGACCGGGCCCGCTCCGACTACATGGGCATGCTCGGCACCGTCATGAACTGCCTTGCCCTGCAGGACTTCCTGGAGAAGGAAGGCATCGAGTGCCGGGTCCAGACCGCCATCACCATGGGTCAGGTCGCGGAGCCGTACATCCCGCTGCGCGCCGTCCGGCACCTGGAGAAGGGCCGTGTGGTCATCTTCGGCGCAGGCATGGGCATGCCGTACTTCTCCACCGACACGACCGCGGCGCAGCGCGCCCTGGAGATCGACGCCGAAGCCCTGCTCATGGGCAAGAACGGCGTCGACGGTGTCTATGACTCCGACCCCAAGACCAACCCGGACGCGGTGAAGTACGACGCGCTCGGGTACGGCGAGGTCATCACCCGCGACCTGAAGGTCGCCGACATGACCGCGATCACGCTGTGCCGCGACAACAAGTTGCCCATCCTGGTCTTCGAGTTGCTCTCCTCCGGAAACATCGCGCGTGCCGTCAAGGGTGAGAAGATCGGCACACTCGTGGGCGACGGGGGTACCCGCGCCTGATCTCGGGGACGCCCTCCGAGGGATGGACAAAGCCCTGCCGGTCGGACACGGTGCAGGGAAAGAGACGCGACGCAGCCGACACCCCATGGACTCCCCCTACTTCACCGTGTGGGGGCGCCCCAGCCCACTCACAACACGCAGGAGCAAGTGGTGATCGAAGAGACCCTCCTCGAGGCCGAGGAGAAGATGGAGAAGGCCGTCGTGGTCGCCAAGGAGGACTTCGCCGCGATTCGCACAGGCCGTGCGCACCCGGCGATGTTCAACAAGATCGTGGCTGACTACTACGGCGCCCTTACGCCGATCAATCAGCTGGCCTCGTTCTCGGTGCCCGAGCCGCGGATGGCCGTGGTGACCCCGTTCGACAAGAGCGCGCTGCGCAACATCGAGCAGGCGATCCGCGACTCCGACCTCGGCGTCAACCCCAGCAATGATGGAAACATCATCCGGGTGACGTTCCCCGAGCTGACGCAGGACCGCCGCAAGGAGTACATCAAGGTCGCCAAGACCAAGGCCGAGGACTCCAAGATCTCGATCCGCTCCATCCGCCGCAAGGCGAAGGAAACGTTCGACAAGGCGATCAAGGACGGCGACATCGGCGAGGACGAGGGCCGTCGCGCGGAGAAGGAGCTCGAGGACGCGACCGCGAAGTACGTCGCTCAGGTGGACGAGCTGCTCAAGCACAAGGAAGCCGAGCTGCTCGAGGTCTGAGGGCTGAGGGCTCGAAGTCTGAGGACTGAGGAATCCGATCCGTGAACGACTCTTCCTGGGGGGCGCCTCCCAGAGCCGGGTACTGGGGGCCGCCCGACCAGGGCCCTGCTCAAGGGGCTGCCCCGGCAGGTCCCGCGTACGATGCGCATGACGCCCTGTATCCAGCAGAGACGCAGCCCATGCCCATCGTGCCTGACATGCCTGAAGTACCCCAGGAGCCCATGCCCAGCGCATCACAGCCCGCCCCTGAGGCGCCGCGCACGCCTCAGGCACCGCAGGTGCCTCAGACGCCTCAAGCGCCTCAAGCGCCGCAGAAGAAGAGCGCGGGCCGTGATCTCGGGGCGGCCATAGGAGTCGGCGTGGGGCTCGGCGCGGTGATCATCGCGTCGCTCTTCATCGTGAAGGCCGTCTTCATCGGCGTCATAGCGGTCGCCGTCGTGGTCGGCCTCTGGGAGCTCACCTCGCGGCTCCAGGAGCGCAAGGAGATCAAGGCGCCGCTGGTCCCGCTGGCGGTGGGCGGCGCCGCGATGGTCGTCGCCGGATACGTCCGCGGGCCCGAGGGCGCCTGGGTCGCCATGGCGCTCACCGCGCTCGCGGTGCTCGTCTGGCGGATGACCGAGCCGCCCGAGGGCTATCTGAAGGACGTCACGGCGGGCGTCTTCGCGGCGTTCTACGTCCCGTTCCTCGCCACGTTCGTGGCGATGATGCTCACCGCGGACGACGGCGCGATGCGGGTGCTCACGTTCCTGCTCCTGACCGTGGTCAGCGACACCGGGGCGTACGCGATCGGCTGGCGCTTCGGCAAGCACAAGCTCGCCCCGCGCATCAGCCCCGGCAAGACCCGCGAGGGCCTGGTCGGAGCGGTGACGTTCGCGATGGCGGGTGGCGCGCTGTGCATGGAGTTCCTGATCGACGGCGGCACGTGGTGGCAGGGGCTGCTCATCGGCCTCGCGGTCGCCGCGAGCGCGACGCTCGGGGACCTGGGCGAGTCGATGATCAAGCGTGACCTCGGCATCAAGGACATGGGCACGCTGCTGCCGGGGCACGGCGGCATCATGGACCGCCTCGACTCGCTGCTGCCGACCGCACCGGTCGTGTGGCTGCTGCTCGTGATCTTCGTAGGGTCCGGCTGACCTGCGCATGCGTACGTGAGGGGCTCGCCGTCCATCTGGACGGCGAGCCCCTTTTCGCATGCCGCGTGCGGTGTGCCGTACGCCGCTTACTTCAGCTTGTGGCACGCCTTCTGCGAGAGGTTCTTCCACTGCACACAGACCAGCGTGCCCTTGCGGAGCCTGGGCCCTGTGGTGGTCCCGACCTTGCCCCACTCGACCTCGGCGGCGTTGCCGTGCGGGATCGAGTGGGCCTTGCGCCAGCTCTTGCCGACGTGGGTCGAGCCGCCCGGCTGCTTGTACAGCCAGCGCGCCTTGCCCGCCTTGTACGGAGACCTGGCCGACTGGACGTAGTTCAGGCCACGCTTGGCGGACCCCTTCTTGTTCCAGTAGAAGAAGGAGACCGAGTACGCGCAGGTCCTGCCGCTCTGCTTCACGCAGCGCACTTCCTGGTGCTTGCTGACCGCCGCGGCCTGGACGCCGGTCCCGGCGTGGGCCGGTGCCGCGGTCGTCACGGCGAGCGCTGCGGTGGCGCCGATCAAGAGCGCCTTCCCCGTTTGATTCAACACGTGCTGATTACCTCCAGCGAAGTTGATGTTGTCGGTGAAGACTCTAGTGATCCATGTCAGGCACATGACAGGCCTTTCGCCGACCGGTTCTCCGTGCCGCCGCGGGTGGACAGGGGAGGGCTCCCATCGTCTGCGACACTGGATGGACCATGCCTGTACCCGGAGAACTCACCTTTGTCGCGCCCCGCGGAGCCAAGAAGCCGCCGCGGCATCTCGCCGACCTCACGCCCGCCGAGCGCAAGGAAGCCGTTGCCGCTGCCGGCGAGAAGCCGTTTCGTGCCAAGCAGCTCTCGCAGCACTACTTCGCGCGGTATGCGCACGACCCGGAGCAGTGGACCGACATTCCCGCCGGTTCACGTCAGAAGCTCCAGGAGGCGCTGCTTCCCGAGCTGATGTCCGTGGTGCGGCACATCAGCTGTGACGACGACACCACGCGCAAGACGCTGTGGCGGCTCTTCGACGGGACGCTCGTCGAGTCCGTGCTCATGCGCTATCCGGACCGCGTGACGATGTGCATCTCGTCGCAGGCCGGGTGCGGGATGAACTGTCCGTTCTGTGCGACGGGGCAGGCCGGGCTCGACCGGAATCTGTCGACCGCCGAGATCGTGCATCAGATCGTTGACGGGATGCGCGCGCTGCGGGACGGGGAGATCCCCGGAGGGCCCGCTCGGCTCTCCAATATCGTGTTCATGGGGATGGGTGAGCCTCTTGCTAACTACAACCGGGTGACCGGGGCGATTCGCAGGCTGACCGATCCCGAGCCGGACGGTGTGGGCCTCTCGCAGCGTGGCATCACCGTGTCGACCGTCGGTCTGGTGCCCGCCATCCACCGCTTCGCCGACGAGGGCTTCAAGTGCCGCCTCGCCATCTCGCTGCACGCGCCCGACGACGAGCTCCGCGACACCCTCGTACCCGTCAACACGCGCTGGAACGTGCGTGAAGTGATGGATGCCGGGTGGGAGTACGCCGCCAAGTCGGGGCGTCGCCTCTCCATCGAGTACGCGCTGATCCGCGACATCAACGACCAGGCCTGGCGCGGTGACCGCCTCGGGCGGCTGCTGAAGAACAAGCCCGTGCACGTGAACCTCATTCCGCTGAACCCGACGCCCGGGTCGAAGTGGACGGCCTCGCGGCCCGAGGACGAGAAGGCCTTCGTGGACGCCATTGCCGCTCATGGGGTGCCCGTCACGGTTCGTGACACCCGGGGCCAGGAGATCGACGGGGCGTGCGGTCAGCTCGCCGCGTCGGAGCGTTAGTCTGCCGGGCGTTAGGCTGGCCGAAACACAACTTCATAGCCGGAACACATCTTCATATTCCGACAGGGGAGCGCCACAGCGCTGAGAGTGCGGCAGCCAAGGACAGGTTGGCCGCAGACCCTCTGAACCTTGCCCGGGTCATTCCGGGTAGGAAGTTCGGACATCACTCAAGCTGTTGCGCCCTGCCCGCGGACCCGTCCGATCCGGTCTGGTCCGCGGGCAGGGCCGCGTCTCTTCCTGGTCACTCCAGGAGGAATGAACTCAGTGAGCACCACCAAGAAGGTCACGGTCACCGCGGTCGCGGTGAGCATCGGGCTCGTCGCGCTCTCCGCGTGCGGCAGCTCGTCGGACAGCGGCGACAAGGCCGACTCCAAGAGCGTCACCCTCGTCAGCCATGACTCCTTCAACGTCTCCAAGGACGTACTGAAGGCGTTCGAGAAGAGCTCCGGCTACAAGGTCAACGTCCTGAAGGACGGCGACGCCGGTGCCGCCGTGAACAAGGCGATCCTCTCGAAGGACAACCCGCAGGGCGATGTCTTCTTCGGCGTCGACAACACCCTGCTCTCGCGTGCGCTCGACAACGGCCTCTTCCAGTCGTACGAGGCCAAGGGCTCGGAGAAGGTCGGGTCGGAGTTCCGGGTCGACGGGGACAAGCACCGGGTGACGCCCGTCGACAGCGGCGACATCTGCGTCAACTACGACAAGAAGTACTTCGCCGACAAGAAGCTGGCGCCGCCGAAGTCCTTCGCGGATCTGACCAAGCCCGCCTACAAGGATCTGCTGGTCACCGAGAACGCCTCGACCTCGTCGCCCGGCCTCGGATTCATGCTCGGCAGCGCCGCGCAGTACGGCGACGACGGCTGGCAGGGCTACTGGAAGAAGCTCAAGGCCAACGGCGTCAAGGTCGTCGACGGCTGGGAGCAGGCCTACAACGAAGAGTTCTCCGGGTCCGCCGGCGGCAAGAAGGCGAAGGGCGACCGGCCGCTCGTCGTCTCGTACGCCTCCTCGCCGCCCGTCGAGGTGCTCTACGCGAAGCCGCAGCCCAAGCAGGCGCCGACCGGCGTCGCGACCGGCACCTGCTTCCGGCAGGTCGAGTACGCGGGTCTGCTCAGCAACGCCAAGAACGAGAAGGGCGGCAAGGCGCTGCTCGACTTCCTGATCGGCGCCGAGTTCCAGAAGGACATGCCGCTGAACATGTTCGTGAACCCGGTGCGGGAGAAGACCGAGCTGCCCGAGCTGTTCGTCAAGCACGGCGTGAAGGTCGACGACCCGGAGACCATGGACCCGAAGAAGATCGCCGACAACCGTGATCAGTGGGTCAAGTCGTGGACCTCGCTCGTACTGAAGTAAGCGGATCCCCTAAGGGGAGCGCCTCTCGCAAGGGGAGCCCTTCACGTAAGGGGAGTGCTTCCCGTAAGGGGCGCTCGCGCGGGAGCGCGGCGCGGCTCGGTCTGATGGCCGTGCCCGTCGCGTTCTTCGCGGTCTTCTTCGCCTATCCGGTCGCCGCGATCGTCGCGCGCGGCCTGAAGGTGGGCGGGGCGTGGCAGTTCGGGCGGATCGCGGAGGTCGTCGGGCAGTCCGACGTCCGGCACGTGCTGTGGTTCACCACCTGGCAGGCGCTCGCGTCGACCGCGCTCACGCTGCTGATCGCGCTGCCCGGCGCGTATGTCTTCGTGCGCTTCGAGTTCAGGGGCAAGCAGGTGCTCCGGGCGGTCGTCACGGTGCCGTTCGTGCTGCCGACGGTCGTCGTCGGGACCGCGTTCCTCGCGCTGCTCGGGCGCGGTGGGCTGCTCGATGAGATGTGGGGTGTGCGGCTCGACACGACCGTGTGGGCGATCCTGCTCGCGCACGTCTTCTTCAACTACGCCGTCGTCGTACGGACCGTCGGCGGGCTCTGGTCGCAGCTCGACCCGCGCCAGGAAGAGGCCGCGCGGATGCTCGGCGCCTCGCGGTGGACCGCTTGGCGCACCGTGACGCTGCCCGCGCTTGGGCCCGCGGTCGCCGCCGCCTCCCTCATGGTCTTTCTGTTCACCTTCACCTCGTTCGGTGTGGTGCAGATCCTCGGCGGGCCCGCGTACTCGACCCTTGAGGTCGAGATCTACCGGCAGACCGCCCAGCTCCTCGACCTGTCCACGGCCGCCGTCCTGACGATCGTGCAGTTCGCGGCGGTCGGCTTGATCCTCGCCGTGCACGCGTGGACGGTGCGCAGGCGGGAGAGTGCCCTGAAGCTCGTCGACGCGTCCGCGGTGGCGCGGCGGCCGCGTGGCGCGGGGCAGTGGGCGCTGCTGGGCGGGGTCATGCTCACCATCGCCGTGCTGATCCTGCTGCCGCTCGGGGTCCTGATCGAGCGCTCGCTGAGCGGCCCCGACGGCTACGGCTTCACCTACTACCGGGAGCTGACATCGGCGGAGGGCGGGGCCTTCCTCGTCCCGCCGATCGAGGCCGTGTGGAATTCGCTCCAGTACGCGCTCGCCGCCACCGCCATCGCCCTGGTGATCGGCGGGCTCGCGGCGGCGGCGCTCACCCGGAGGGCCGGCCGTCTGGTGCGCGGCTTCGACGCGCTGCTGATGCTGCCGCTCGGGGTGTCCGCGGTGACGGTCGGCTTCGGGTTCCTGATCACGCTGGACAAGCCGCCGCTGGACCTTCGGTCCACATGGATCCTGGTGCCGCTCGCGCAGGCGCTGGTGGGCGTGCCCTTCGTCGTACGCACCATGCTTCCCGTCCTGCGCGCGGTGGACGGACGCCTGCGTGAGGCGGCCGCCGTGCTCGGGGCATCGCCGTTGCGGGCGTGGCGTGAGGTCGATCTGCCGATGGTGCGGCGGGCGCTGCTGATCGCCGCGGGGTTCGCCTTCGCCGTTTCCCTGGGGGAGTTCGGCGCGACGGTGTTCATCGCGCGGCCGGACAACCCGACCCTGCCGGTCGCCGTGGCCCGTCTCCTGGGGCGGGCCGGTGAGCTCAACTACGGGCAGGCGATGGCACTTTCGACGATCTTGATGGTGGTGTGCGCGGTGTCGCTGCTGCTGCTCGAACGCCTCCGTACCGACCGCACGACTGGGGAGTTCTGATGGGTGTGGGTGTGGGTGTGGGTGTGGGGTCGGGGCAGGGTGCGGGGCTGCTGACTCTGGCTGATGCGACCGTTCGGTTCGGGGCGCGGGCCGTGCTCGACGGTGTCGGGCTTGAGGTCGAGGAGCACGAGATCGTGTGCGTGCTCGGGCCGAGCGGCAGCGGCAAGTCGACGCTGCTGCGGGCCGTCGCCGGGCTCCAGGAACTCGACGGGGGGCGGGTTCTGCTCGACGGCCGGGACCAGCGGGGGGTGCCCGCGCACAAGCGGGGCGTCGGCCTGATGTTCCAGGACCATCAGCTTTTCCCGCAGCGCGATGTGGCGGGCAATGTTGCCTTCGGGCTGCGGATGCACGGCGTATCGCGGGGTGAACAGGCCGACCGGGTAGCCGAGTTGCTCGAACTCGTGGGGCTGCCGGGTGCGCAGCGGCGGGCTGTCGCCTCGCTCTCGGGCGGGGAGCAGCAGCGGGTCGCTCTCGCGCGTGCGCTCGCGCCCAGGCCGCGCCTGCTGATGCTCGACGAGCCGCTCGGGCAGCTCGACCGTTCGCTGCGGGAGCGCCTTGTCGTCGAACTCCGTGAGCTCTTCGACGAGTTGGGTACGACGGTCCTCGCGGTCACGCACGACCAGGGTGAGGCTTTCGCGCTCGCGGACCGGGTCGTGGTGATGCGGGACGGGCGGATCGCCCAGTCCGGTACGCCCCTTGAGGTCTGGCGGCATCCGGCGGACGAGTTCGTGGCGCGGTTCCTCGGCTTCGACAACGTCGTCGACGCGACGGTGGCGGGGGAGGTGGCGGACACCGTCTGGGGCAAGATTCCGGTACCGGGGAACGGGGGGAATGGGGGGAACGGAGAGGGCGTGAGGGATGGTCGGTGCCGGGTGTTGGTGCGGCCCGCCGGGGTGCGGCTGGTGGCCGCGGACGAGGGGCTGCCGTGCGTGGTGACGGCGCGGACGTTCCGGGGGACCCATGTCGCCGTTCACCTGGAGCCTGCGGAAGGGCCGCGGCTGGAGGCGGCCTGTGCGTTGCGGGATGCGCCTGGGGTGGGGGAGACGGTAGGGGTTGCGTTCGACGCGGGGGATGTCGTGGTTCTGGGCTGAGGCGGGGCGGGGTGCGGGTGCGGGTGGGCGGGCGTTATTGAGGTGTGGGTGTCTGCGGGGTGTGCCTAGGGTTCGGCCCATGAAGACATGGGAGTACGACCGCCAGTGCGCCGAAGTCGCTGTTCAGCTGGGTCTCTTGAGGGACACGCTGGCGGGGGCGGATCTGTCGGCGACCGTGCCGACGTGCCCGGAGTGGACGCTGGGGTACCTCGCCCGGCATGTGGGTGGCGCCGTGCGCTGGGCCGAGCGCCTGGTGGGCACGCGGGCCACGGGGGACATCCCGGAGGAGGACGTCCCGGGGATCCGCGGGCCGGAGGGGGACGATCCCGCGGCCCTCGACGCCTGGCTCGCGGAGACTGCCGAGCTGTTCGTGGGGACGATGGGTGGTGCGCGGGCCGATACGCCGGTGTGGTCCTGGTCCGATCGGCATGATGCGGGGTTCTGGGCGCGGCGCATGATGCATGAGGTGGCTGTGCACCGGGCGGACGCGGCGATTGCCGCCGGGGTGACGTATGAGGTCGCGCCGGATGTTGCCGCCGATGCGATCGATGAGTGGCTGGAGATCGTGCAGTTCGTGCAGCGGTCCGAGCCGGAGGACAGTGCCGCCGAGTTGCGGGGTGGGGGGCGGAGCATCCATCTCCATGCCACGGATGCGCCCTCGGAGGTGGATGCCGAGTGGGTCATCGAGTTCGGTGAGGAGGGGTTCAGCTGGCGGCCGGGGCATGAGAAGGCGACCGTTGCTCTGCGGGGGCCGCTTACTGAGGTGCTGCTTGCGTTCTATCGGCGGCGGGGGCTGGATGGTGGGGCCGTGGAGGTGCTGGGGGAGCGGGAGCTGTTGGACTTCTGGCTGGAGCGGGCTTCGTTCGGGTGATTTATCCCCAACCCCGCCCCTTCCCGAAAACCGGCTGCGTCGGGGCTTCGGGGTGCTTTGGCGCGCCGAAGCTCTGCGTGCCGTCGTCACCGGCTCCGCCGAGTTCGACCTCAAACGCCGGACGGGCTGGACAAGCCCACGCGGGTCCGCCGGGGCGGAAGGCTGGGGGCTTGTGCGCCGTAGCTCTGCGTGCCGTCGTCACCGGCTCCGCCGAGTTCGTCCTTAAACGCCGGACGGGCTGGAAAACCCACGCGGGTCCGCCGCCGGGGTGGAGGCGTGAGGGCCCGTGCACCGGAGTCTTGCGTGTCGTCATCACCGGCTCCGCCGAGTTCGTCCTCGAACGCCGGACGGGCTGAACAGCTCACCGGATGGGCCGGAGAAGCTCACACCGGACGGGCTGGAAAGCTCACCGGACGGGCGAGAAGAGCCCGTCGGACGGCTGCAAAGGTCACCGGACGGGCCGGAAAAGCCCGTCGGCGGGCTGGATAGGTCAGGGCGTCAGTCCGTCGGGAGTGATGCCAAGGTGGCCGGTGCGTCCTCCACCTTGTCCACCAAAGCGATCCTCGACTCCATCGTGCGGCCCCGCGCCAGCGCCTGCAGCAGGGGCCAGGCCGGGAGGCGGTTCGTCCAGTGTTCGTGGTTGACCAGGATCATGGGGGCCGGTTCGCCGCGGGACTCGTAGTAGTTCGGGGTGGCCGCGTCGAAGATTTCCTGGAGCGTGCCCGCCGCGCCGGGGAGGAAGATCACGCCCGCGTTCGAGCGGGCCAGCAGGCCGTCCTCGCGGGTGGCGTTGGCGAAGTACTTGGCCAGGTGCGTGGCGAAGGCGTTCGGCGGCTCGTGGCCGTAGAACCACGTGGGGATGCCCACCGACGCACCGCCGGCCGGCCAGCGCTCGCGGACGTCGAAGGCCGCCCGCGCCCATTCGGTGATCGACGGGGTGAAGGACGGCGCCTTGGCGAGGAGTTCGAGCGCCTCGTCCAGCATCTCGTCGCGGAATACGGACGCGTACGCGCCCAGGTTCGCCGCCTCCATCGCGCCGGGACCGCCACCGGTGGCGACCGTGAACCCGGCGCGGGCGAGCGAGCGGCCGAGCCGGGCCGCACCCTCGTACTCCGTCGTGCCGCGGGCCATCGCGTGGCCGCCCATCACCCCCACCACCCGCGCGCTGACGAGCAGTTCGTCGAGTGCGTCCGAGATCGAGTCGTCGTGGATCGCGCGGAGCATCGAGGAGAAGACGTCGCCGTCGGCCTTGGTCTCCTGGAACCACGCGTACGCACCGGCGTCAGGAGTCGCCTCGTACCCACCGTCGGAGAGTCCCGCGAAGAGTTCTTCCGGCGTGTAGAGGAGGCCGCGGTACGGGTCGAACGGCAGGCCGGGGACGGGTGGGAACACCAGCGCCCCGGCGGCCCGCATCGCGTCCACCGCGTCCTGCTCCATCGGGCAGCCGAGGAAGACCGCGCCCGTGGCGTCGCAGGCCCGCAACACGGACGTACGAGCCATCAGGTCTATGGCCTGTACGCGGCACCCGGCGAGCGAGCCCCTCGCCGCGACCTCGTCGAACTCCTCCAGCGACTCGATCTCGCGGTCGCCGCCCGGCAGTTGGGGCGAAGGCGCGGCGCCGGATGCGGATGCCGATGTGGACGCTGATGCGGGAGTCTGCTGCATTCGCCCATGCTAAGCAGGCGGTGCCGGGTGGTGAACCTCAACCCAGAGCTGAGGTCCGTCGCCCCAGACCGGTGGACCTCAGCCCGAAGCTCTGGACCCGGCCCACCGCCGTGGTCGACCCTCAGCCCTGGACCTCGGACGGGTCCATCCACATGATTTCCCAGGTGTGGCCGTCCAGGTCGTCGAAAGCGCGGCCGTACATCATGCCGTAGTCCTGCGTCTTACCCGCCGTGCCGCCGGCCGCCAGCGCCTTGTCGACCAGCTCGTCGACCTTCTCGCGGCTCTCGGCGCTCAGACACAGCAGCGTCTCGCTGGTCGACTTCGGGTCCGCGATCTGCTTCTCCGTGAACTGCTGATAGTGCTTCTTGCTCAGCATCATCGCGATGATCGTGTCGCTGATCACGACGCAGGCGCAGTCGTCCGTCGTGAACTGAGGGTTGATCGTGTAGCCGAGCTCCGTGAAGAACTTCTTCGAGCTGTCGACGTCGTTCACGGCGAGGTTCACGAAGATCATCTGCTGGTACATGTGGTGTCTCCCGTTGCGGTGAGTTCTGCGTGGTGCGTGCGTCCCGTGCCTTACGGAGGGGTAGACGTACGTTCGACGCGGAACTCATCGCTCGTCGCGGATTTTCTTTCCGCCTCAACTCGCCGGGACACTGGCCGCCTCTCTCCTCGTGCCGGGCGCGGTCTCTCAGCCCGCCAGCGGAAGCGCCGCCAGCTGCGCGACCACCCAGGTCAGCGGGCCGAACACGGCCGCGAGCGTGCCTGCCCGCAGTGCGGCGGTGCCGCGCAGCATCGATGCCGGAGCCCCGAGCTGGAGCAGCGCCGATGTGGTGTCCGAGCGCGCGTGCTTGGCCTCGATCGCGGCCGTGGCCAGGGTGAGGACCGCGCAGCCCGCCACCAGCAGCGAGCCGAGCGTGGTCAGCGGGCCGATGTCCGGCCGGTCACCGGAGTAGAGCGTGAGCGCCGCGTACGCCGCGGAGCCCACCACACAGAGCACCCCGAGCGGCCGCCCGATCCGCCGGGCCTCCTCCTGAAGCCCACGTCCGGCAAGCAGCCGCATCGCGCCGGGCCTGACAGCTTGGAGGATCCGCCCGCAGAGATACGTGAGGCCGGGCCCCGCGAGGGCGAGGCCGAGCGCCGTCAGCGCCCATCCGGCGAGCACACCCGCGGGGCTGCCGGTCAGGCCGCCCGGCATCGTCAGGTTCGAGGCGCCGGGGGAGCGGCTCGCGTAGGTCTCGACGGCGAGGCCCGCGGCGAGCAGCGCGACCCCCCAGGGCAGCCCGCTGGGCGGGGCGGTGGGTGCGTTCGGGTCCGCCGGCTCCACCTGCCCGGCACCGGACCCGGCTCCGGACCCGGCGGCGGCCTTGGATCCGGCTTTTGCTCCGGACTTGCCGCCCGGCTTGGCGCTCCTGGGACGCAGTACGGCCGCGCTGGCCGCGGTGGCGGTCAGCGGGACCAGGGCGAGCAGGGTGAGCGCCGCGCCGAGGGGCAGCGGCTGCCCGGCGGCGAGCAGTCCGGCCGATGCTCCGTCGAACGGCAGGCCCGTCAGGTCGCCGCGCAGGTGCAGGAAGAACAGGAGCGCGACCATCGAGCCGAGCGTGCACGCCACGGCCGTGGAGATCGCGGCGAGCACCGAGAGCCTGGCCGGACCGAGCCCGACCGCGGAGAGCCCGGAGCGTGGCCTGGTCGCCGGGTCGGTGCGCGCGACGGTGACGGCGAAGTACACGGTGGCGGCGATCGGCGCGGCGCACCAGGCGAGCCGCAGCACGGCCCCGCCGGACGCGTCCGGGTGCCCCATCGCGTACCCCAGCGTGCACAGCAGCAGGAAGCCGGTGCCGGCCGACGCCGCGGCGACGAGCAGCCTGCGCAGCTGGACCAGGGGGTGAGCCCCGCGGGCTAGACGGAGAGCGAGCACGCGGCCCGGCCTTCCGCATCGTCGGAATCGCCCTCGGCGGAAGCGGAAGCGGAGCTGCCCCCGCCACCCCCGCCGCCCCCGCCATCCCCGGCCTCCGGACCGTCCTCGGCCTCCGCACCGCCCTCGGCCCTCGCACTGCCCGCACTGCCCGCACCGCCCTCGGCCCCGGCCCTAGCCGCGAGCCCGCCCGATCCCGGCAGGTGCACCGTGTTCACGCGCCTCCCGTCGAGCAGCGTGACCGTCCGGTCGGCGAGGGCGGCGACCTCCGCGTCGTGCGTGGCGAGGACGACCGTGATGCCGTGCGAGCGGGCCGCGGTCGTCAGCGTGCGCAGGACGTGTGCGCGGTCGGCTCGGTGCAGCGGCGCGGTCGGCTCGTCGGCGAAGATCACGGACGGCATCGTGACCAGGGAGCGGGCGATGGCGATGCGCTGGCGCTGGGCCTGGAGCAGCGCGTGCGGCCGCTTGCGGGCGCAGTCACCGATGTCGAGGCGGTCGAGCCACTCCTGGGCGGAGCTCTTGGAAACCTTGTGCGACGTGCCGCGCAGCATCAGCGGCATCGCGACGTTCTCCCAGGCCGTGAGCTCGGGCACGAGGTGCGGCTCCGGGTCGATCCAGCCGAAGCGGTCGCGGCGGAGACGTTCGCGGACCACCGGCCCCATCGTGTGCACCGGCGTGCTGTTGAACCAGACCTCGCCCTGCTGGGCCAGGAGCTGGCCGGAGAGGCAGCGCAGAAGAGTCGTCTTGCCGCTGCCACGCGGGCCGGTGACGGCGAGGATCTCGCCCTCGCGGACACCGAGCGATACGCCGGTGAGCGCGGGCGAGCCGTTGTGTGTGACGTGGAGGGCGCGTGCCCACAGCACGTCGTTGTCCGGCGGGGCCACCATCACGTACACCTCGGTTCAGATCAGTTTGCCTCCCCCGTACGGGGGAACGAAGGCGGGGCCGATCGGTCACTGGGCACGCTAGGGATCCAGGCCGCGCTGCCTGGAAACGACGCGGCCCGGGGGCGCCCGTTCTCACTCGAACGGGCGCCCCCGGGGCCGGTGTTGATCACTCGATCACACTATGGATCCCTGGGGGACGTCGTGCTTCCCTGCGGATCCACGCGGACCTCCATGGATCAGAGCTTCGTCCACGCCTCCGTGAGGACGTGGCGCAGGATGCCCTCGATCTCGTCGAAGGTCTCCTGGGTGGAGATCAGCGGCGGGGCGAGCTGTACGACCGGGTCGCCACGGTCGTCGGCGCGGCAGTACAGGCCGTTCTCGTACAGCGCCTTGGAGAGGAAGCCGTACAGGACGCGCTCGGTCTCCTCGTCGTTGAACGTCTCCTTGGTGGCCTTGTCCTTCACGAGCTCGATGCCGTAGAAGAAGCCGTTGCCGCGGACGTCGCCGACGATCGGCAGGTCGTGCAGCTTGCGCAGGGTCTGGTAGAACGCGTCCTCGTTGTCGAGCACGTGCTGGTTCAGACCCTCCTTCTCGAAGATGTCGAGGTTGGCGAGACCGACCGCGGCCGACACCGGGTGGCCGCCGAAGGTGTAGCCGTGCAGGAAGGTGTTGTCACCCTTGTAGAACGGCTCGGCGAGCTTGTCCGAGATGATGCAGGCGCCGATCGGGGAGTAGCCCGAGGTCATGCCCTTGGCGCAGGTGATCATGTCCGGGATGTAGTCGAACTTGTCACAGGCGAACATCGTGCCCAGGCGGCCGAAGGCGCAGATGACCTCGTCCGAGACGAGCAGCACGTCGTACTTGTCGCAGATCTCGCGCACGCGCTGGAAGTAGCCGGGCGGGGGCGGGAAGCAGCCGCCCGCGTTCTGTACCGGCTCCAGGAACACGGCGGCGACCGTCTCGGGACCCTCGAAGAGGATCTCCTGCTCGATCTGGTCGGCGGCCCAGCGGCCGAAGGCCTCGGGGTCATCGCCGTGGATCGGGGCGCGGTAGATGTTCGTGTTCGGCACCTTGTGCGCGCCCGGGACGAGCGGCTCGAAGGGGGCCTTGAGCGCGGGCAGACCGGTGATGGACAGGGCGCCCTGCGGGGTGCCGTGGTAGGCGACCGCGCGCGAGATGACCTTGTACTTCGTGTGGTTGCCGGTGAGCTTGTGGTACTGCTTCGCCAGCTTCCACGCGGTCTCGACGGCCTCGCCGCCACCGGTGGTGAAGAAGACCTTGTTGAGGTCGCCGGGCGCGTGGTTGGCCAAACGTTCCGCCAGCTCGACGGCCTTCGGGTGGGCGTAGCTCCACACCGGGAAGAAGGCCAGCTCCTGAGCCTGCTTGTACGCGGTCTCGGCGAGCTCGTGACGACCGTGGCCGGCGTTGACCACGAACAGGCCGGAGAGGCCGTCGAGGTACTTCTTGCCCTTGTCGTCGTAGATGTAGGTGCCCTCGCCACGCACGATGGTGGGCACGGGTGCGTTCTCGTAGTCCGACATGCGGGTGAAGTGCATCCACAAGTGGTCGTACGCGGTTTGGCTGAGGTCCTTGCTCACGGCTATCGGGTTCCCCACATATAGGTCTGCTTCTTGAGCTTCAGGTAGACGAAGCTCTCGGTGGAGCGCACGCCGGGGAGGGCGCGGATGCGCTTGTTGATCACTTCGAGAAGGTGGTCGTCGTCCTCGCAGACGACCTCCACCATCAGGTCGAAGGAGCCCGCGGTCATGACCACGTACTCACACTCGGCCATGGCCGTCAGCGCCTCCGCGACCGGATCCAGATCGCCCTCGACGTTGATGCCGACCATCGCCTGCCGCCTGAACCCCACGGTGAGCGGGTCCGTGACGGCGACGATCTGCATCACGCCCTGGTCGAGCAGCTTCTGGACGCGCTGGCGCACGGCCGCTTCGGAAAGGCCCACGGCCTTGCCGATGGCGGCGTACGGACGGCGTCCGTCCTCCTGAAGCTGTTCGATGATCGCCAGGGAGACGGCGTCGATGGACGAAGAACCGTTCCCTTGTCGGGAACTGCTGGAATCTGCGCTGCGACTGGCCACGACCCCATGGTGCACAGGACTCGTCGGTTCCGCAAGGTCAGATCGATGTAATTCGTTGTCTGGAGCTTCGATCGTCACGGATTTCGCAGCTCTGGGCCCCCGGGTATGTTGAAAGCGTCGGTACACCGACTAGGGTGGGTGTCTCATCCACTGGACATCTGACTGGAGGGCCGGAAGTGACCACCGAGCTGCGCCGTCTGCGTAACTACATCGACGGAGAATTCCGGGACGCCGCCGACGGCCGGACCACCGAGGTGGTCAACCCCGCCAACGGCGAGTCCTACGCCACCGCGCCCCTGTCCGGGCAGGCCGACGTCGACGCCGCCATGGAGGCGGCCGCCGCCGCGTTCCCCGCCTGGCGTGACCTGACGCCCGCCGAGCGCCAGAAGGCCCTGCTGAAGATCGCCGACGCCTTCGAGGAGCGCGCCGAGGAGCTCATCGCGGCCGAGGTCGAGAACACGGGCAAGCCGACCGGGCTCACGCGGTCCGAGGAAATCCCGCCCATGGTCGACCAGATCCGCTTCTTCGCGGGTGCGGCCCGGATGCTCGAAGGCCGCGCCGCCGGCGAGTACATGGAGGGTCTGACCTCCATCATCCGCCGCGAGCCGATCGGCGTCTGCGCGCAGGTCGCGCCCTGGAACTACCCGATGATGATGGGCGTATGGAAGTTCGCCCCGGCGCTCGCCGCGGGCAACACCGTCGTCCTCAAGCCCTCGGACACGACCCCCGCGTCGACCGTCCTGATGGCCGAGATCATCGGCTCCATCGTCCCCAAGGGCGTCTTCAACGTCGTCTGCGGCGACCGTGACACGGGCCGCGCGATGGTCGAGCACCACACCCCGGCGATGGCCTCCATCACCGGCTCCGTGCGCGCCGGCATGCAGGTCGCCGAGTCCGCGTCCAAGGATCTCAAGCGGGTCCACCTGGAGCTGGGCGGCAAGGCCCCGGTCGTCGTCTTCGAGGACGCGAACATCGCCAAGGCCGTCGAGGACATCTCCGTGGCGGGCTTCTTCAACGCGGGCCAGGACTGTACGGCCGCCACGCGCGTGCTCGTCCACGAGTCCATCCACGACGAGTTCGTGACCGCGCTCGCCAAGGCCGCGGCCGACACGAAGACCGGTCAGCCGGACGACGAGGACGTGCTCTTCGGCCCGCTCAACAACGCCAACCAGCTCAAGCAGGTCTCCGGCTTCATCGACCGCCTTCCGGCGCACGCCAAGGTCGAGGCGGGCGGCCAGCGGGTCGGCGAGAAGGGCTTCTTCTACGCCCCGACCGTCGTCTCCGGCCTCAAGCAGGACGACGAGATCATCCAGAACGAGGTCTTCGGCCCGGTCATCACCGTCCAGTCCTTCACGGACGAGGCGCAGGCCGTCTCGTACGCGAACGGCGTGGACTATGCCCTGGCCTCCTCGGTCTGGACGCAGAACCACTCGCGCGCCATGCGCATGTCCAAGGTCCTCGACTTCGGCTGCGTCTGGATCAACACGCACATCCCGCTGGTCGCGGAGATGCCGCACGGCGGCTTCAAGAAGTCCGGCTACGGCAAGGACCTCTCGGCCTACGGGTTCGACGACTACACGCGCATCAAGCACGTGATGACGTCCATCGAGGACTAGTTCACGTACGCCGGGGTTGCCCGCCGCCGGGCACCCCGGGGGTGGCCGGGCACCCCGGCATTAATCGTGTGACGCCCTTTCCGCCCCCGCGTACCGTTGTGTACGCGGGGGCGGCTCCGTGGTGTGCTTCCTTCTTACTCATCTCTGCAAAAGATCCGTAGCGCACCCACTCCCCGTCCCCGCTTTTCCGTACCTACGGGGGTGGGACCTGATGATGACGACGGCCGACGACCTCGCCGCGCTGCTGCTGCGCCGCCGGCAGAGCGTGCGCGTTCCCGCCGAGCCTGCTGTCGGACGGGCCGCCGAGGCCGATGCCGGCGTGGTCGTCCTTGAGGCCGAACTCGCCGACCGCGGGCACCTGTTGACGGTTCCGCTGCGCCGCGCGCTCACCGCGCTCTCCGTCCCCGACCTCGCCGCGACCGGCACGAAGCTGATCGCCGACGTCGACGCGCTGATGGGCTCCGACCGCCAGCACGCCCCGCTGTTCCAGCGCTTCCCCGAGGACATCCCGTACCAGCCCGCGTACGACCGCTACACCGCCCTCATCGTCGAACACCTCGCCGCCCAGCCCCACCAGCCCTGCATGAACTGCGCGGGCACCAAGGCACGCGTGCGTGCGCTCGCGCCCTGCGCGCACCTGCTGTGCGACGACTGCCACCGCAAGGAACTGGACACGGGCTGCTGCGACCTGTGCTGCGTCTGGTACGCCTGCCCGGTCTGCGAGAACCGCTACGAGACGGACGGGCCCACCGACCCCTGGCTCGACACCGGTGCAGGACTCGGCGGTGACGGCGGCCAGATCCTGCGCGCGCTGACCCTGGCCGCGCCGGGCGACGCCGCCGCCGAACTCGCCGCCCTGCTCGCCCGCCGTACGCCCCTGAACCCCCAGGACCACGACGACCTGGTGCTGCTCCTGGGACACCTGGACCCGGCCGACGCCGCCGACTGGCTTCCGGCCGCCATCCCCCTGCGCGAGAGCAAGGCGCTCGCCCTCGCGCCGCTGCTCGACGTGGACGTGCCGGACGTGCGCGCGCTCGTCGGGCGGTACGCGGACACCGCGACCGACGTGCTGCGCATCCTCGTCGTACGGTCCGGGGGCGACCCCGACCTGCTCGCACCGCCGCGGCTGCGCGGGCTCCCACGTCCCGCCCGCCGTGAACTCCTCGCCCTGCTCGACGGATTCGACCTGCGCCGCCTCGCCGAGGACATGGCCCGCAACCCGCGCGCCTGGAAGCGGGTCGGGGAAATCCTGCACCCCTTCGAGCAGGCACACCGGCACGCGCGCGTGGCGCTCGCCTTCGCCGTCCTGCGCGGGACCCGCGTCGGCGACACCGCGCTCTCCGAGGTGCTGCTCGCCGAGGCCGCACGCCACGAGGACGTCCGTATCGAGGGCGACCGGCTGCGGATCTCCACCTGGCAGGGGCGCGTCGAAGAGGCCATCGGCCGCTGGGACACCACGGCCGCGGCCGGGCTGCTGCGCGAGCGACCCGGTGAACTCCTGCGCCGCCTCGACCTGTTGCTCGCCCGGTCGGGCGCCGAGACCCTGCCGGACGCGGTGGGCGAGGCGCTCGCGGACGCCCTGCCGCACACCGCTCCCGGACCGCTGCTCGGTGCGTACGGCCGCATGAAGGTCCGTGCCGTGCCGGGGCACCGCCGCGTCTTCTTCCCGCGCGGGCGCATCACCCGGGCGTACGCGGTCGACGACGACCGGCCGCCGCTGCCGCCCCGGGTGGCGGGGCGTGCCGGTGAGCTGATCGAGGCGGAGGCGGTGCGGCGGCTCGCCGCGGGGCAGGGCGAGCGGGCGGAGGAGGGCGAGCGGTACGACGTGGCCGTCCTCGACGCCTCGCTCGCCGACCTGCCGGTGCCGTTCGCCGAGCGCGCGTCGGCGGCCTCGCTGGTCGCGGTGCCGCGCGGCAGCTCGCTGCCCATGCCCGCGGACAGCGAGACCGTGCGGCTCTTCCTGCACTGGATGCAGCCCAAGGGCGTGCGCGTCGACCTCGACCTGTCCGTCGCGCTCTACGACGACCTGTGGCGCTTCATCGGCCTGTGCGACTACACGCACCTCACGTACGCGGGCGGCGCCGCACGGCACTCCGGCGACCTGACGTCGGCGCCCGCCCCGCACGGGGCCACCGAGTACCTGGACCTGGACCTGCCGCGCCTCGCCAACGCGGGGGTGCGCTTCGTGGTGCCCGCGGTCCTCTCGTACAACAACGTGCCCTTCGACGAACTCCCGGACTCCTTCGCGGGGTTCATGGCGGTCCAGGGCACGAAGCGGGCGGCGTACGACCCGCGCACGGTCCGGCAGCGCTTCGACCTCGCGGGGGACGCGGCGCTGCGCGTGCCGATGATCGTCGACCTGCGCACGCGGCAGGCCTGGTGGGCCGACGTCACCCTCGCCACGGGCGACGGGAACCACGACGTGTGGCGCTACCGCAAGCAGCTGGGCCGCATGGGCAACGACCTGCTCGACACCTTCCAGCCGCGCGGCCGGGCCACCCTGTGGGACCTCGCCTGCTGGACGGCGGCGGCGCGCACCGACGGCCCGGTGTACGTGCGCGGCCGTGGCCACGTCCTGTGGGGCTACCGCCGGGCCGAGGACGAGCCGCGCGCCGACTTCGCGCTGCGGGTCCGCGACGGCTGGGAGCCGGACGAGCTGCGCGCGGAGCCGGAGCTGGCGGGCCGCCGCGCTCTACTGGCCCTCCTGCACGGGGAGTTGGAGGGTACGGCCGGGGCCACGTCGGGCACGGTGTACCGCCTCTACCCGGGCCCCGTCGACGCCTCGCCGCTGGAGCGGATCACCGCAGGGGACCTGGCGGGGTGGCTGGCGCCGGTGTGAGCGGCCGTGGCCGGACGGCCACGGCCGCCGTCCGCTACTTGGGCGGGCGATCGACAGGGTGTCGCGTCCCGACCGCTCGGCTCGACGCAGCGTCCATTGCCTGTACGTGACACGCAGGCGCATGCTGCCGGGGTGCGAGCGAACCCCAGTGCCTCCTCAGTCTCCCGCCGGTCCCTGCTGCGTGCCATCGGCGGCGGGGCGGCCGTCAGCACGCTCGCGGGCTGCGGCGTGCCCGCCGCGTACATCGGGCCCGGTGAGCGTGCCGCCGGGGACCGTTCGCGCCGGGACAAGTCGCTGACCTTCGCGAACTGGCCGCTGTACATCGACACCGACGACGATGACTCGACGAAGCGGCCCTCGCTCGACGCCTTCGAGAAGCGGACCGGCATCGACGTCCGCTACACGGAGGAGATCAACGACAACGACGAGTTCTTCGGCAAGGTCAGCCCGTCCCTGATGAACCACCAGGAGACCGGCCGCGACCTCATCGTCATCAGCGACTGGATGTGCGCGCGCTTCGTGCGCCTGGGCTGGGTCCAGGAGATGGACAGGACCCGGCAGCCGAACGTCACCAAGTACCTGGACCCGCTGTTGCGTTCGCCGCACTTCGACCCGGGCCGCAAGCACACGGTTCCCTGGCAGTCGGGCATCACCGGCATCGCGTACAACAAGCGCAGGCTGGGCCGGGAGATCAAGCAGGTGTCCGACCTGTGGGCCGACGATCTCAAGGGCCGGATCACGCTGCTGTCCGGGCTCGACGAGTCGTTCGCGCTGCTGATGCAGGGCGACGGGGTCGACATCACGAAGTGGAAGGCCGCCGACTTCGACCGGGTGTGCGACCGGGTGGAGAAGCTGGTCGCCTCGAAGCACATACGCCGCTTCACGGGCAACGACTACATCAAGGACCTCTCCAGCGGCGACGTCCTGGCCTGCCAGGCCTACAGCGGTGATGTCATCCAGCTCCAGGCGGACGACCCGGACATCGAGTTCGTCGTTCCCGAGGAGGGGGCGGAACTCTGGGCGGAGTCGCTGATGATCCCGAACCTGGCCCGCCACAAGCAGAACGCGGAACGGCTCATCGACTACTACTACGAGCCGGAGGTCGCCGCCGAGCTGGCCGCCTGGGTCAACTACGTCTGTCCGGTCCCCGCGGCTCGTGACGTCCTCGCCTCCTCCAAGGACAATGACCTCGCGGCCCTGGCCGAGGACCCGCTGATCTTCCCGGACGACGCCATGCGCAAACGGCTCGCGATAGCACGGGACATCACGTCGGAGGAACGCACGGATTTCGCGAAGCGCTGGAACGCGATCGCGGGGCTCTAGTCATCCGCCCCCTCCGCTGTTCAGGAGTCCCGGCGGCGGCGCAAGGCCTTGCGGACGGCGTCGGCCCCGTCCTGGCAGAGCATTCCCCAGTACTCCAGCTTGTCCGTGACGGTCATCCGCACCATCTGCCACTTGAACCACGGCGGAAGCTGCCGGTACGGCACGAAGGTCAGGGTGTCCCTGATGGCGTCGTCGGCGAAGCCGCCGGGGCCCTCGGCGCGCAGCGCGGCGTACAGCTGCGGGGTGAGCTCCCCGTGCAGCCTGGCCGCTGTGCCCGCCGCGGTGAAGGCGAATCCGCGTTCGGCCGCGTCCCGGAAGTCCATCGCCCTGATGATCCGCGGCGACGCCTCGGCCAGCGTGCAGTTGAAGGCCAGCCCGATCGCCGCGGAGCCCAGCGGCCGGATTCTGCCGCTCTCGTACGCAGCGTCCCATGCGGCGAGGTCGTCGAAGCACAGCAGGCTCTCGTCGCCCTCCCAGTTCCACCCGGGGGTCATGGCAGCTCACCTTCCGTCCAAGGCGCCTTCACCGGCGATGGGCCTTCCGGGCGTCCTCGATCGCGTACGACGCCTCCGACCACCACGTCTTCAGCTTGTCCTGCACCTTCGACGCGACCTTCCGCCACTTGAACCACAGCGGCAGCTGCCGGAACGGCACGTGGTCCAGGGTGTCGTCGACGGCGGTCTCGGCGAGGCCGCGATGGCCCTCGGCGCGCAGCGCAGCGTACAGCTCCGGGGTGAGTTCGCCGTTGATCCGGGCCGCGGTGCCCGCCGCCGTGAACGCGAAGCCGCGCTGGCCACGATCGGGCAGCCGCATCGCCCGGAGGATGCGGGGCGAGGCCTCCGCCAGCGGGCAGTTGAAGGCCAGTCCGATCACCGCCGTACCGAGATGCGGCGCGCCGCGTTCGTGGGCCGCGTCCCACTCGGCGGGGTCGTCGACACCCAGCAGCCCCTCGCCGCTCTCCCAGTCCCACCCGGCTGTCACCACGCATGCCTCTCTTCCCCGTGCTCCATTTGAACACCCACGAGACCCGTTCCGTTTCATAGGTAACTGCCTGGTGCGTGCGGCCCTCCCGTTCGGATGCCGCGGATAAGGAACGAACGTGATGCACAAGCAAATCGGCCTTCTCGCGGCGTTCGCCGCTCTGCCTGCCGCCCTCCTCACCGTGGTCGTCTCGTCCCCGGTGTTCGCGGCGGACCCCCCGGCCTACCAGATCGACCTGGCGCAGCTGAACGACTCCGGTTCCTCGGGAACGGCCCTTCTGAGCCTGCGTGGCAACGCGCTGACCGTGTGGATCAAGTCCGAGGGCATGGTGCCGGGACAGCCGTCGGCGCAGCACCTGCACGGGTCCACCGACGGGCACGACTTCCAGTGCCCGGACGGCGGTGACGACACCAACGGTGACGGCATCCTCGACAACACCGAGGCCACCGTCCACTACGGCGACATCAATATCTCGCTCACGGAATCAGGGGGTACCGACGCGGGCAGCGGGCTCGCCGTGGACCGGATGCCGGTGGCCGACGCGCAGGGCAAGGTCTCCTACAAGCGGACCATCACCGTGGGGCAGGACGTGGTCGAGCACATCAAGGACCTGCACATCGTGCAGCACGGCGTCGATCGCAACGACAACGGCAAGTACGACTTCGAGGGCGCCGGCAAGAGCGAACTCGACCCGAAGCTTCCCCAGGAGGCCACCGCCCCGACCAACTGCGGTGTGGTCAAGGGCGCGGCGGTCGGGTCCGTCCCCGTCGGTGGGGTGGAGACCGGGGGCGGGGGAGAGGGCCGTAACTCCTCCGGCGTGGTGACCGGGGCCGCGGGGGCCGCTGCGGCGATGGCCGCCGGCGTGCTGGTTCTCAGGCGGCGACGCAGGGAGACCACCGCCGTGGCCGTACGGAACGGTGACGCCGCGTGAGCCGCTCGGCCTGGCGCATGTGGACCGGGGTCCGGCGCGCCTCCGCCGTCGTGGTCGCCGCCGTCGCGGCCGCTCTGATGCTCACCGCCTGCGCGGGCCAGGACGGCCCGGCCGCCTCGCCTGCCGCCCCACGCCAGAGCGCGGCGCGGGACGGCACGGCGGACGCCCCCACGCCGTCGACGGGATCGGGCAAGGCGGACCCCGCGGCCCTGGACCGGTCGGTTCCGACGCGGGTCGCCATCCCCTCCCTCGGGGTGTCGAGCGCGTTGGAGCCGCTGGGTCAGGGCGGGGACGGGGCGATGACGACGCCCAAGGACCCCGATCTGGCGGGCTGGTACGAACCGGGCCCCACGCCCGGCTCGCGGGGCCCGGCGGTGATCGCCGGACACGTGACCTGGAACGGCGCGGACGCGGTCTTCAAGGGGCTGAAGACGATGAAGGCCGGGGACACCGTCGAGGTGACCCGCGAGGACGGGAAGACGGCCACCTTCACGGTGGACAGGATCGAGGAATACCCGAAGAAGGAATTCCCGACCCTGGAGGTCTACAAGAACATCGACCACGCGGGGCTGCGCCTCATCACCTGCGGCGGCGATTTCGACGCGGACCGGCACTACTACCCCAACAACGTCACGGTGTTCGCGAGCATGACGGGGGTCAGCCCTGGCTGAGCGCGGCCAGCGCGATCCGCTCGGCCACCGGGTTCATGCCCGTGCCCTTGGCGTCCGTCGCGTTGACCGAGTAGGCGAGGCTCCGAGAGCCGTTCTCGGTGGAGGCGATCATGTTCGAGTAGCCGTAGCGGGAGCCGGTCTTGAGCCAGACCACCGTGTCGTCGTCGAGTTCCATCCGCTGGAGCCCCGCACCGAAGACGGCGTCGGGGACGCCCGGGGCGAGCTCGGGCATCGTGAACATCTCCTTCAACTGGGCCCGGGGCACGACCTCTCCGCCGAACAGCGCCTGCGTGAAGACCTCCAGATCGGTGGTGGAGGAGATCATGTCGCCCGCCGCGAACCGGTCCGACTGGTTCCACTCGGTGACGTCGACGAGCCGCGTGCTGCCGTCCGGCTGCTTCATGCTCTGGTAGCCGCGGTTGTGCGGGCCGTGGATGCGCGGGTCGGCGCCGGGAAAGTACGTGTCGCGCATGCGCAGGGGCTTGAAGACCCGCTGGGCGGCCTGGTGGGCGTACGTGTCGCCGGTGACCTTCTCGATCAGCATGCCGAGCACGGTGTAGCCGATGTTGCGGTAGTGCTGCTCGTCGCCGGGGGCGTGCTCGGGGCCCTTGGAGATGGCCGACGCGACGACCTTGCGGTAGTCCAACGTGTCGTAGCGGTGAGCGTATTCGTCGTCGAAGCCGTCGCCCGACCGCAGGCCGCTGGTGTAGTTGAGGAGGCTGCGGACGGGGATGGGCTTGAACTTCGGCTTCTGTCCCGGTCCCTGCTTCTGCTTCTGCTTCGGGAACAGGTCCGGCATGTAGTGCTGCACCGGCTTGTCGAGGTCCAGCTCGCCCTCGGCGGCCAGTTGCAGCGCCACGGCCGCGGTCACGATCTTGGTGATGGACCCGGCGCGGAAGCGCCCGTGAGGGTCGGCCTTCCGCCCCGTGACCAGGTCGTGTACGCCGGAACTCCCGCGCCAGGTTCCGTCCGGGCCGCCCACGCGGACCAGGGCGGCGGTCGCGTCGGCGTTCGGGAGCCCCTTGATCGCCTCGCGCAGGGCCTTGCTGTTGGGCTTTCCGTCGGGTGCGGGATTCTCGGTGGCGTGCTGAGCGGCCGGGGCGTGCGCGAGGGCCGGGGCCGTCGCGGCGCCGGTCAGGCCGAGGACGAGGGTTGCGGCGAGGGCGGTACGGGCGCGGAACTGCACGGTGTGACTCCAGGGTGGGCGCGGCGGGGTGCTGGTGATTCCCATCCTGTTGATCGCGCGGGTGCCGTGGATCCTCACTGGGGAGGGGTGGGCCCCGGTGTTCTCTGAGGGGCAACTCCCGCACCCGTCAGGGGGGTTGCCGGGGTAGTCCCCTAAGGGGCGTCCGCGCGCTCCTGCGCCGCCATCACCTCGTCGCCGTGGTCGAACGCCCACGCGCCGAAGGCCTCGATCGGGTCGAGCAACGTACGCCCCAGGGCGGTGAGTTCGTACTCGACGCGGGGCGGCGACTCCGCGTACGACTGCCGTGCGACCAGGCCGCTGTACTCCAGGCGGCGCAGGGTCTCGGTGAGGATCTTGGGGCTGATGCCGCCGATCCGGCCGCGCAGTTCACCCGGGCGGCGCGGTCCGTGCCGCAGGGCCCAGAGCGTCACGGCGTTCCAGGTGTTGGCGAGCAGATCGAAGGCGAGCCGGGCCCGGCAGTCGGCGAGCAGCCCGTCGTCCGCCGTGTTCGCCGCGTTCGCCGCGTTCGCCGTGTTCGTTGTGCTCGCCGCGCTCACCGCATTCGTCGTCTGCGTCGTCTTAGTCGTGTGCGTCACGTACCGAATGGTGCCTGAGCGCTTTCCTACTGTCGTTCCCAGGCGTGCCCCGGAAGTCCGGGGCACGAGGACGCGAGAGGGGACAGCCATGCGGATCGGCGTCATCGGCACGGGCAACATGGCGGACGCGCTCGGCACCCACTGGGTGCGCGCGGGGCACGAGGTGGTGATCGGCGGACGGGACGAGAGCCGGGCGGCGGCGCTCGCCGCCCGCATGGGCGCGGCGGGGCATGGAACGCCCCGCGCGGCGGCCGAGTCCGGGGACGTGGTGCTGCTCGCCCTGCCCTACGAGGCGGGCGTGGATGTGGTGAGCGGACTTGAAGCCGCCCTGCGTGGGCGGGCGTTGATCGACTGCTCCAATCCCGTGGGGCCGGGCTTCGTCCTCCTCACCGAGGGGGGCCCGTCCGCCGCGCGGCGGCTCGCCGACGCGGCGCCCGGAGCCCACGTCGTCAAGGCGTTCAACCTCTGCCACGAGGACGTATGGCGGATGGACCCGCCGGTCTTCGACGGCCGGCCGCTCGCGGTCCCGGTCTGCGGGGACGACGCGGGGGCCCTGGATCTCGTACGGGAGCTGGTGAAGGACGTCGGCTGCACGCCGGTCACCGCGGGCGGTCTGGAGCGGGCCGGCCTGGTCGAGGCGACGGCGGCGCTGTTCATCGCGCTGTGGGTGCGGGAGGGGGCGGACGCGCAGGCCATCGCGCCACCGCTGGCCTTCGCGGCCGGCGACCCTCGGCGGTCGGGCCTCACGTCGCCCCGGCCATGACGGGCAGCCCTCGTCGCCATGAGAAGCGTGACCGGCAGCCCTCACGGCGCCATGAGAAGCCTCACGTCGCCATGAGAAGAAGGACGAGAACGATGCCGACCACCAGCGCGATGGTCAGCATGAATCCCGCCGGATGCCGTGGATTGAGCCGGTGGCTCCGATGGCCCCGCGCGTCACGCTCGTACACGAAGAGCGGTTCGTCCCGCCTGTCGTCGTCTCTGTTCCCCATGCCCACAAGCTAGTTGAGTGACCGCCCGGCTACGAGAGTGTGCTGTTGGACACTCCGCGCAGCGCGTGCAGCGTGTCGACGCGGTTGGTCGTGATCGAGTCGACGCCGATGTCGATGAGGCGGCGCATCGAGCGCTTCGTGTCCGGCGTCCAGGCCGAGACGAGCAGCCCCTCGTGCTGTACCCGGCCGACGAGATCGTGGTTCAGGAGCGAGAAGCGGTAGTTGAGCCAGCGGGGCCTGATCGCGTCGAGCACACCGGCGCGGGGCGGGGCGAGGGACGTCCAGGTCAGAGCGATCTCGGCGGCGGGATCGGCGGCCCGCACCGCCAGCATCGTCCGGGCGCCCGCGCAGTAGTACGTGCGCTCGGCCGCCCCGCAGTCGGCGATGGCGCCGACGACGGTGCGGACGGACTCGGGGGTCGCACCCGGCAGATCCACCATGAGCCGGTGGCCCTCGGTCGCCGCGACGGCTTCTTCCAGGGTGGGTACGCCGTCCTCGGTGAGGCCGCGCAACTCGTCCACGGAGAGCGCGGACAGAGGGCGGTCGAGTTCCCACAGCCGTTTGAGGGACGCGTCGTGCAGCAGGACGGGCACGCCGTCACGGCTGAGACGGACGTCGATCTCCACCGCGTCCGCGCCCCGGTCGAGCGCGGAGCGCAGGGAGGGGACGGTGTTCTCGCGGACGCGGTAGGGATCGCCTCGATGGGCCACGGCTGTCACGGTGCGCATGGGCCCATTGTGGTGCCGTGCTAGGGGGCGAGCCAGGTCTGCGTGTACGTGTCGATCTCCGCGACGATCTTCGCCTTGCCCGCCGGGTCGAGGAACGACGCCTCGACGGCGTTCTTCGCCAGGTCCGCGATGCCGCGCTCGTCGAGGTCGAGGAGGCGGGCGGCGACCGCGTACTCGTTGTTGAGGTCGGTGCCGAACATGGGCGGGTCGTCGGAGTTGATGGTGACCGGGACCCCGGCGGTGACGAACTGCTTGATCGGGTGCTCGTCGAGGGTCGCGACGGCGCGCGTCGCGATGTTCGACGTCGGGCAGACCTCGAGCGGGATGCGGTGCTCGGCGAGGTGGGCGAGGAGCGCGGGGTCCTGGGCGGCGCTGGTGCCGTGTCCGATGCGCTCGGCGCGCAGGTCGGTGAGGGCGTCCCAGATCGTCTGCGGGCCCGTGGTCTCGCCCGCGTGCGGGACGGAGTGCAGGCCGGCGGCGATCGCGCGGTCGAAGTACGGCTTGAACTGCGGTCGCGGCACGCCGATCTCGGGCCCGCCGAGCCCGAAGGAGACCAGGCCCTCGGGGCGCAGCTTGTCGGTGGTCGCGAGCCGGACCGTCTCCTCGGCGGCTTCGAGCCCCGCCTCGCCCGGGATGTCGAAGCACCAGCGCAGTACGACACCGAGCTCGTCCTCGGCCGCCTTGCGGGCGTCCTCTATGGCGTCCATGAAGGCGCGGTCGTCGATGCCGCGGCGCACGGAGCTGTAGGGGGTGACGGTCAGCTCGGCGTAGCGGATGTTCTGCCGGGCCATGTCACGGGCGATCTCGAACGTGAGCAGGCGTACGTCGTCGGGGGTGCGGACCAGGTCCACGACCGAGAGGTACACCTGAACGAAGTGCGCGAAGTCCGTGAACGTGAAGAAGTCGGCGAGGGCCTCTACGTCCGTGGGCACCTTGGAGTCGGGGTGACGAGCGGAGAGGGCCGAGACGATGCGGGGGGATGCCGAGCCGACGTGGTGCACATGCAGTTCCGCCTTCGGCAGTCCTGCGATGAAGGCATGTGGGTCGTGCTGCTGGCCTGCTGTACGCGGATCGGTCACGGTTTCCTCCCCAGGAACGGAATTGATCGGCTGATCGGTGGGTCGGGGATCATCGTAAGTGGCGTGCCTTCGGGCGTGAGCGGTGGCCGTAGCATGACGGAACGTACGAAAGAGGTGACGCGGCATGTCCCAGGGTTCCGATGCGCCCGAGGGGCGGGACCCTTGGGCTCCGCCGGAAGAGGAAGCGGCGCCGGGGGTGTCCTCGGCGGGCGGTTCCGGGGGGCCCGGGGGGTCCGGAGCTTCGGGGGCTGGGCGCGGGCCGGGGCCGGTGCCGCTGGAGAAGCGGGATCCTTGGGCGCCGCCGGAGGATGCGGGGCCTGTGGGGCAGCCCGGAGGGTGGTCCGCGCCGTCTGCGCCGTCCGCGCATGATCAGTCGACGATGGGTTCGGGGCAGTTGGGGCCTTTTGCGCCGCCTCAGCCGGGTGCGGGTGCGGGTGCTGGCGCCGGCTTGGGCGCTGGGGAGCCTGTGCCGCCGCCCCCGATGGGGCCGGAGGGGCCTGGGCAGGTGCCTTACGGCTATCCCGGGTTTCCGGCCCACCAAGGCCACCAAGGCCACCAGGCTCACCAAGGCGCTCCCGGGCCGTACGGCTATCCCGGCTACCCGGGGCCGCAGGGCGGGCAGGTGCAGGGTCCTCCCGGGTACGGCTGGTCCGCGATGCCGATGGCGCCCGCCAACGGGATGGGCGTGACCGCCCTCGTCCTCGGGATCATCTCGGCCGCCGTCTTCTGTCTGTGGCCCCTGGCGATCGTGCTCGGCATTCTCGCGATCATCTTCGGGGCGATCGGGCGGGGCAGGGCGCGGCGCGGTGAGGCGACGAATCCCGGGCAGGCGCTGGCCGGGATCATCTGCGGGATCGCGGGCATCGTCCTGGGGGTGGCGCTGCTGGTGGTGCTGATCGTGGTGCCGGACGATGCGTTCGAGGAGGACGGGGCTTCGGGTGCCCCCGGCCACTCGACGACGCAGGCCGCCGCCCGCTCCTGATCCCCTGCGGTGCCTGGCGGGGGCGCCTCCAGCGCTACCGCTTCGGGGGGCCCGCAGCGCTGCCGCTTCCGCGCCCAGTGCTGCCGCCTCGGGCGCCCCAGCGCTGCCGTTTCGGGGTGCCTGCAGTGCCCGCCGCCTCGGGCGCCCGGCGCCGCGGCCACGCGGGACCTTCGGCACCGCCGCTTCCCGGCGCCTTCAGTACCGCCGCTTCGCGGTGGATCTTTCTCCGCCCACCCACCCGTTTGCCCTGCGGTGAAGGGTGGGCGAAGGAACTCACCCGATGCGGGGTGATCGGGCGGGTGGGCGGGAAAGAATCCGCCGCGAAGCGGCGGTTCAGGGCGGAGGGCCGACCAGCCGGGGAGGCCGCTCCCACGCCAGGGCAACCACCTCCGCGCCAGCGAAGCTGCCCCGCCAGGGAGACCGCCCCGCCTCAGCAACGCAGCCCCCGCGGCAGCGAAGCCCCCGCGGCAGCGAAGCCCCCGGCAGAGGGACCGCCCCCGCGGCAGCGAAGCCGCCCCCGGCAGCCAAGGCCCCCCGGCCCCCTTCAGCGAAGCCTCTCCCGTGCCCCCATCAGGGCGAAGCCCAGCAGGTTCGGTCCCCGCCACTTCTCCGGGTCCTGGGCCCGCTCGTCGTCGGCCGGCAGGCCTATGCCCCAGATGCGGTCCAGGGGGCTCGCCTCCACCAGCACCCGTGACCCCGTGCCGAGCAGGAACGAACGCAGGGCTTCGGTCGACCCGAACTTGTGCACGCTGCCCTCGACCACGATCCCGAAGCGCTCCCGCTCCCACGTCGCCTCGTCGAAGCCCCGCACCGAGCGCCCCGCGTTCTTCGCCTCGGCGGGCGTACGCGCGGCAAGGACCGCGGTCTCGGCCTCCGCGTCGGAGAAGAGGCGCGCCTTGGCGGCCATCATCCAGTGCTCGGCCGTCCCGTACTCCACCCCGTCCACGGTGAACGGCGACGGCCACCACTGGCTCAGGCAGCTCGGACCGAGCGTTCCGTCCTGCCGTGGACGGTGGCCCCAGAAGTGCAGATACTTCACTCGCTCGCCGGACCGCACGGCCCCGACCAGCGCGTCCACCGAGTCGATCTTCGTCATGCACGCGAGTCTGGCACGCACCACTGACATTCCGTCCTGGGTTTTCCAGGAGGACTCGACACCTGGTCGACAGATTCCGTCGCGTAACCAAAAGGCAACAACGGAATCACTTGTTGGAGTACCACTGCTCTGTCAGGATCGGCACTCAAATCGATCTGGAGCTACGCCGACCCCCTGGGACGGGGGCGACGGCGGAGGAGAGCGTCATGCACAACTTCCAGGCGCAGGACCACTTCGCGGAAGGCGCGCAGTACATCGCGGGACGGCTGACCAAGGGCACCTCAGGGCGCTCCCACGCCGTCGTCGACCCGGCCACCGGTGACGAGGTGCACCGGTACGAACTCGCGGGCGAGAAGGACGTCGACGCCGCGGTGGCCGCCGCCGCGCACGCCTTCCCCGAGTGGGCGGGCGCGACCCCCGGCGAGCGCTCCGACGCCATGCACCGTTTCGCCGGTGTACTGGCCGAGCGCGCGGAGGAGTTCGCGCAGGCCGAGTCGCTCCAGTGCGGCAAGCCCATCAAGCTCAGCCGGGAGTTCGACGTACCCGGGACTGTCGACAATGCCGCCTTCTTCGCGGGAGCGGCCCGGCACCTCCAAGGGCAGTCGGCCGGTGAGTACTCCGGTGACCACACCTCGTACGTACGGCGTGAGCCCATCGGTGTCGTCGGGTCCATCGCGCCCTGGAACTACCCCCTCCAGATGGCCGCCTGGAAGGTGCTTCCCGCCATCGCCGCGGGCAACACGATCGTCCTGAAGCCCGCCGAGCTCACCCCCTTCACCTCGCTCCTCTTCGCGCAGGCCGCCACCGAGGCGGGCATCCCCGACGGTGTCGTCAACATCATCAGCGGGGCCGGGCGCGACGCGGGCGAGCGGCTCGTGGGCCACCCCGACGTCGCCATGACCTCGTTCACCGGGTCCACCGGCGTCGGCAAGCGCGTCGCCGAGATCGCCACCGCCACCGTGAAGCGGCTGCACCTGGAGCTCGGCGGCAAGGCGCCCTTCGTCGTCTTCGACGACGCCGACCTCGAAGCCGCCGTGCACGGCGCGGTCGCCGGTGCGCTCATCAACACCGGCCAGGACTGCACTGCCGCCACGCGCGCGTACGTGCAACGGCCGCTCTACGACGCCTTCGTGGAAGGGGTCGCCGAGCTCATGGAGAGTGTCCGGCTCGGTGATCCCTTCGCCGAGGACACCGACCTCGGGCCGCTCATCTCGCACGTCCACCGTGACCGCGTCGCCGGTTTCGTCGACCGGGCACGCTCCTACGCGCGCGTGGTCACCGGCGGCGAGGCACTCGACCACCCCGGTGCCTTCTACAAGCCGACCCTCATCGCCGATGCCGCGCAGGACAGCGAGATCGTGCAGTCCGAGGTCTTCGGGCCTGTTCTTGTCGTGCTGCCCTTCGACTCCGACGAGGAGGGGATCAGGCTCGCGAACGACACCCCGTACGGACTTGCCGCCTCCGCCTGGAGCCGTGACGTGTTCCGCGCCAACCGGGCGACGCGCGAGATCAAGGCCGGCTGCGTGTGGGTCAACGACCACATCCCGATCCTGAGCGAGATGCCGCACGGCGGATACAAGGCATCCGGCTACGGCAAGGACATGTCCGCCTACTCCTTCGAGGAATACACGCAGATCAAGCACGTCATGTTCGACAACACCGCGGTCGTCCGCAAGGACTGGCACCGCACGATCTTCGGGGACCGATAGCCGACAGCTGGAAGGCCGTCCGACCAGCGGCCGCCCATCCTCCCGAAAGGGCAACCAAGCGCATGGAGCAGTACGAGCCCAACCGCCTCTCCCCGGCCCAACTGGCCGCCATGCACCGCAGCCTCAGGAACGGCAGGGCCTCCCTCACCCGCCGGTCCATGCTGCGGGCCTCGGCGAGCGGCGCGTTCGCCGTCGGCGGTCTCGGGGCGCTCAGCGCCTGCGGGATCCCGGCCGCGAGCAAGGGCCAGGGCGACGTCTCGTCCGAGGACCACTCGGCCAAGGAGAAGCAGATCACCTTCTCCAACTGGACCGAGTACATGGACGTCGACGACAAAGAGCGGCGCCCCACCCTGGACGCGTTCACGAAGCGCACCGGGATCAAGGTCAAGTACACCGAGGACATCAACGACAACGTCGAGTTCTTCGGGAAGATCAAGCCGCAGCTCGCGGCGGGCCAGGACACCGGACGCGACCTCATCTGCGTCACGGACTGGCTGGCGGCCCGGCTCATCCGCTTCGGCTGGGTCCAGAAACTGGACCCGGCCAACCTGCCGCACGCGTACACGAACCTGGCCGCCCAGTTCCGCAACCCGGACTGGGACCCCGGGCGGTCCTACTCGTATCCCTGGACCGGCATCTCCACCGTCATCGCGTACAACAAGAAGGCGACCGACGGCGAAGAGATCACCTCCGTGTCGCAGCTCCTGGACAACCCCAAGCTCAAGGGGCGTGTCGGCTTCCTCTCCGAGATGCGCGACAGCGTCGGCATGACGCTCATCGACATGGGCAAGGACCCCTCGAAGTTCACCGACGACGACTTCGACGCGGCCATCGCCCGCCTGCAGAAGGCCGTCGACAAGAAGCAGATCCGCCGCTTCACGGGCAACGACTACACCTCGGACCTCGACAAGGGCGACCTCGCCGCGTGTCTGGCCTGGGCCGGCGACATCGTCCAGCTGAAGGCCGACAACCCGGACATCGACTTCCACATCCCGGACCAGGGCTACATCACGTCCACGGACAACCTGCTCGTCCCGAACAAGGCGCGCCACAAGGCCAACGCCGAGCGGCTCATCGACTACTACTACGAGCCCGAGCCCGCCGCGCGCCTCGCCGCGTACATCAACTACGTCTGCCCCGTGGACGGGGTGCGGCCCGCGCTGGCGAAGCTCGACAAGGACGCCGCGGACAACCCGCTGATCCTCCCGGACAAGGAGATGGCCGCGAAGTCGCACGGGTTCCGCTCGCTGACGCCGAAGGAAGAGACGGCGTACGAGGAGAAGTTCGCCAAGCTGACCGGTGCCTGACGGCCACGTGCCTCTGTAGTCCCCGTAGCCCCTGTAGTCCCCTCGACTCTCTCCCCTCGACCCCTGGACGCACCATGACGACTGCTACAGAACACGGCGGCGACGTCCGCCTCACCGGGATCAGCAAGACATACGGCTCCTTCACGGCCGTCCGCCCCCTTGACCTCACCGTGCCGCAGGGCTCCTTCTTCGCGCTGCTCGGCGCGTCCGGCTGTGGCAAGACCACCACGCTCCGCATGATCGCGGGCCTGGAGGAGCCCAGCTCCGGCACCGTGCACCTCGGCGAGCAGGACGTCACGGCGCTGCCGCCGTACAAGCGGCCCGTCAACACCGTCTTCCAGTCGTACGCGCTCTTCCCGCACCTCGACATCTTCGAGAACGTCGCCTTCGGCCTGCGCCGCCGCGGCATCAAGTCCGTGAAGGGCAAGGTCGGCGACATGCTCGACCTCGTCCAGCTCGGCGAGCAGGCCCGCAAGAAGCCGCACCAGCTCTCCGGCGGCCAGCAGCAGCGCGTCGCCGTCGCCCGCGCTCTGATCAACCACCCCAAGGTGCTCCTCCTCGACGAGCCGCTCGGCGCACTCGACCTGAAGCTGCGCCGGCAGATGCAGCTCGAACTCAAGCGCATCCAGACCGAGGTGGGCATCACCTTCATCCACGTCACCCACGACCAGGAGGAGGCCATGACGATGGCCGACCAGGTCGCGGTGATGAACGCGGGCCAGGTCGAACAGCTCGGCGCCCCCGCCGACCTCTACGAGAACCCCCGCACCACCTTCGTCGCCAACTTCCTCGGCACCTCGAACTTCATAGAGGCCGAGATCGCGGGCCGCAGCGGCGACGACCTCACCCTCAAGGCAGGCGACGGCAAGCTCGTCCTGCCCGCCGCCCGATGTACCGCCCCCACCACCACCGGCGGCAAGGTCATCCTCGGCGTACGCCCCGAGAAGATCTCCCTCACGCACGCCGACGAGGCCGGGCAGATCCCCGAGGGCCGCAACCGCATCACGGGCCGCATCGCCGACAGCAGCTTCATCGGTGTATCGACGCAGTACGTCGTCAACAGCCCGCTCTGCGAGGACTTCGAGGTCTACGCCCAGAACATCGAGCGCGACACCCGCCTCGTCCCCGGCGTCGAGGTCGTCCTGCACTGGAACCCCGCCCACACCTTCGGCCTGGACGCCGCCCAGGACATCGACGCGGGCGTCGAGAAGGTCGAGGAGGACGCCTCCGCATGACGACCACCCTCACCAAGGCGCCCCCGGCGCAGGAGCCGGACGAGCCGCCGCGCAAGATCCGCAAGCGGGGCCGCCTCGTCCCCTACTGGCTGCTGCTCCCCGGCATCCTCTGGCTCGTCGTCTTCTTCGCGCTGCCGCTGGTCTACCAGGCATCGACGTCCGTCCAGACGGGCTCCCTGGAAGACGGCTTCAAGGTCACCTGGCACTTCGCCACCTACTGGGACGCCCTGAACGACTACTGGCCGCAGTTCCTGCGCTCGGTGATGTACGCGGGCTCCGCCACGATCCTGTGCCTGCTGCTCGGCTATCCGCTCGCGTATCTCATCGCGTTCCGCGCGGGCCGCTGGCGCAATCTCATCCTGATCCTGGTCATCGCGCCGTTCTTCACCAGCTTCCTCATCCGTACGCTGGCGTGGAAGACGATCCTCGCGGACGGCGGCCCCGTCGTGGGCGCCCTCAACACGCTGCACGTCCTGGACGTCACCAGCTGGCTCGGCGTGACGGACGGCGACCGGGTCCTCGCGACTCCACTGGCGGTGATCTGCGGACTCACGTACAACTTCCTGCCGTTCATGATCCTGCCGCTCTACACCTCCCTGGAGCGCATCGACGGCCGCCTGCACGAAGCCGCCGGCGACCTCTACGCGAAGCCGTCCACGACCTTCCGCAAGGTGACCTTCCCGCTCTCCATGCCGGGCGTCGTCTCCGGGACCCTGCTCACCTTCATTCCGGCGGCGGGCGACTACGTGAACGCGGATCTGCTCGGATCCACCGACACCCGCATGGTCGGCAACGTCATCCAGACGCAATTCCTGCGCATCCTGGACTATCCGACGGCCGCGGCCCTTTCCTTCATCCTCATGGCGGCCATCCTCGTCATGGTCACCTTCTACATCCGCAAGTCCGGGACGGAGGATCTCGTCTGATGGCTGCCTTCTTCCGCTGGCTCCGGGGCAAATTCGTCGTCATCGCGGGTCTGTTGACGCTCGCGTATCTGCTGCTCCCGAATGTCGTCGTGACGGTGTTCTCCTTCAACAAGCCGAAGGGGCGCTTCAATTACGCCTGGCAGGAATTCTCGCTCGACGCCTGGAAGGACCCCTGCGGTGTCGCCGACATGTGCGGCTCGCTCTCGCTGAGCCTGCAGATCGCGACCTGGGCGACGATCGGCGCGACCGTGCTAGGCACGATGATCGCCTTCGCGCTCGTCCGCTACCGCTTCCGGGCGCGCGGCGCGGTGAGCTCGCTGATCTTCCTGCCGATGGCGATGCCCGAGGTCGTCATGGCCGCGTCGCTGCTCACGCTCTTCCTCAACATGGGCGCGCAGCTCGGCTTCTGGACGATCCTCATCGCCCACATCATGTTCTGCCTCAGCTTCGTGGTGACCGCCGTCAAGGCGCGCGTGATGTCCATGGACCCGCGCCTGGAACAGGCCGCGCAGGACCTCTACGCGGGCCCCGTGCAGACCTTCGTCCGGGTCACGCTGCCGATCGCAGCACCGGGCATCGCGGCGGGCGCGCTGCTCGCTTTCGCGCTTTCCTTCGACGACTTCATCATCACGAACTTCAACGCGGGCTCCACCGTGACCTTCCCCATGTTCGTCTGGGGATCGGCACAGCGCGGTACGCCCGTTCAGATCAATGTGATCGGTACGGCGATGTTCCTCGTCGCCGTTCTCCTGGTGCTCGGCGGCATGATCGTCTCCAAGCGCCGCAACAAGCAGGCCCGGTAATACCCGGCCGTTCCGAAGGAGTGGAAATCATGGCCCCAAGCGCCATGACCCGTTGGACCAAGTCCCTTTCCGACGCCCAGCCGGTCTCGTACTGGCTGGACGACCCCGGCAAACCACGCGCCGAGCCCGCCCTCACCGGTGACGTGCAGGGCGACCTGCTCGTCGTGGGCGGCGGCTACAGCGGACTGTGGACCGCGCTCATCGCCAAGGAGCGCGACCCGGGCCGCGACGTGGTCCTGGTCGAGGGCCGCGAGGTGGGCTGGGCCGCCTCCGGCCGCAACGGCGGTTTCTGCGCGGCCTCCCTCACCCACGGCATCGCGAACGGCCTGTCCCGCTGGCCCGGCGAGATCGCCAGGCTCGAGGAGCTCGGCGCCCGCAACCTCGACGAGATCGAGGCGGCCGTCAAGCGCTACTCCATCGACTGCGACTTCGAGCGCACCGGTGAGATCGACGTGGCCACCCAGCCGCACCAGCTCGCCGAACTGCACGAGATGTACGAGGAGATGGCGGAGCACGGCCTCGCGGGCGGCTCCGAGCTGCTCGACGCGGACGCCCTGCGCGAGCACGTCGACTCGCCGACCTTCCTCGGCGGCCTCTGGGACCGCGAGGGCGTCGCCATGCTCCACCCGGCGAAGCTGGCTTGGGGCCTCAAGCGCGCCTGCCTGGAGAAGGGCGTACGCGTCTACGAGCACACGCCCGCCCTCGAACTCGTCTCGTCCGGCGCCGGAATGGCCGTACGCACCCCGTACGGCCGGATCCGCGCCCGGCAGGTCGCGCTCGCCACGAACATCTTCCCTTCGCTGGTCAAGCGTGTCCGCGCCTACACGGTCCCGGTCTACGACTACGCGTTGATGACGGAGCCGCTGACCGAGGAGCAGCTCGCGGCCATCGGCTGGAAGAACCGCCAGGGCCTGGGTGACAGCGCCAACCAGTTCCACTACTTCCGGCTCTCCGCCGACAACCGCATCCTGTGGGGCGGTTACGACGCGATCTATCCGTTCGGCGGCAAGCTGCGTGCCGAGCACGACGACCGCCCCGAGACGTACGCGAAGCTCGCGGGCCACTTCTTCACCTGCTTCCCGCAGCTTGAGGGGGTCCGGTTCACGCACGCGTGGGGCGGCGCGATCGACACGTGCTCGCGCTTCTCGGCGTTCTTCGGGACGGCCCACGCGGGCCGCGTCGCGTACGCGGCGGGCTACACGGGCCTCGGTGTCGGGGCCACGCGCTTCGGCGCCGACGTCATGCTGGACCTGCTCTCGGGCGAGCGCACGGAGCGTACGTCCCTGGAGATGGTGCGCACGAAGCCGCTGCCGTTCCCGCCCGAGCCGTTCGCGTGGACGGGCGTGGCCCTGACCAAGTGGTCGCTCGCCCGGGCTGACGAGAACGGCGGCAGGCGCAATCTGTGGCTGAAGACCATGGACAAGCTGGGCCTGGGCTTCGACAGCTGACCAGTAGGGGTTCGGTGGCTTTGACGGCCTCCTGTCGACTCTTCGTCAACAAGTTCCCGGAACCCGCGTAATGCTGCGGCCGGACCTCCCTCTCTCCTGTGACAGGCACAACTGCCGCACAGGAGAGAGGGAGGTCCCGCCATGACTGGCATGACTGGATCGGGCTCGGGTTCGGGGTCGGGCTCGGGAGCGAAGTCGGCGGTCGAATGGCTGGTGTCGGTTGCGCCGGATCCGGAGGCCTGCCGCTGGGAATGGGAGCGCAACCCCCTCGGGGTGGCGCTCCTTCCTGCGGGCAGGCTCTGGGACGTACTCATCCTTCCCGGCGAACTCGGCTATCCCACGCTCGACGTACTGACCCGCTGCATCGACCGTCCGGGCCCCGTGCTCGCGGACTTCGGCGACTCCCGCATGGGGTTCTTCGTCCCGGCGGGCACGGTGGCCCGCTGGATCGGCACGGGCGTACGCGGTGCGGGCAGCGGCACGTGGATCGTGGTCCCTTACCCGGGGCGGTCCACGGGTGGTGTCCGCTGGCTCGTCCCGCCCGACGGCTCGGGCACGCTGACGGATCCGGCACTTCTCGAACTCGCGATGCATGAGGCGGCGGCGCAGTTGGTACCGCGGGACGGGGAGCAGCCGCAGGAGTAGACGAGGAACAGATCGGGAGTAGGCGGAACAGGTCTTGACGAGACCTTGACAACTTGATTGGTCTGGACCAAATTGAGCGGCCCACCCTCCTATCCCCCCATGCCCGGAGGCAGTTGTGGACCGTTCCTCGCCGCATCCCCTCACATGCCGCATCAGACGTCTCACCGTGGCCGCGGCCACGGCCTGCGCGCTCGCCGCATCCGGCCTGCTGGCCACCGAGGCCTCGGCGGGCCCTTCGGCAGCTCCAGCACCGAAAGCGGCAGCCGGCCACGCCCTCGTCGGCTATCTCCACACGAGCTTCGCCAACGGGTCCGGCTACACCCGCCTCGCGGACGTCCCCGAGAGCTGGGACATCATCGACCTCGCCTTCGGCGAACCGACGTCGGCCACCTCCGGCGACATCCGCTTCGACCTCTGTCCGCGGACCGAATGCCCCGGTGTCGAGTCCAAGGACGAGTTCAAGGCCGCGGTCAAGGCCAAGCAGGCGGCGGGCAAGAAGGTCCTGATCTCCATCGGCGGCCAGAACGGCCAGGTCCAGCTGGCCACCGCCCAGGCCCGCGACACCTTCGTCTCCTCGGTCTCCGCGATCATCGACGAGTACGGGCTCGACGGCCTGGACATCGACTTCGAGGGCCACTCCCTCTCGCTGAACGCCGACGACACGGACTTCAAGAACCCGAAGACCCCGTCGATCGTGAACCTCATCGCGGCCGTGAAGACCCTCAAGTCCAAGTACGGCAGCGGCTTCACGCTCACGATGGCCCCCGAGACCTTCTTCGTACAGCTCGGTTACCAGTTCTACGGAACGGGCAAGTGGGGCGGCCAGGACCCCCGCGCCGGCGCCTACCTCCCGGTCATCCACGCCCTGCGCGACGACCTCACGCTGCTGCACGTCCAGGACTACAACTCGGGCCCGATCATGGGCCTCGACAACCAGTACCACTCGATGGGCGGCGCGGACTTCCACATCGCGATGACCGACATGCTGCTCACCGGCTTCCCGGTGGCGGGCGACACGAACAACGTCTTCCCCGCGCTGCCCCCGGAGAAGGTGGCCATCGGCATGCCCGCATCCACGAACGCGGGCAACGGCCACGTCCCCACGACCGAGGTCAACAAGTCCCTGGACTGCCTGACGAAGGGCACCAACTGCGGGACGTACAAGACCCACGGCACCTGGCCGGCCCTGCGCGGCCTGATGACCTGGTCGGTCAACTGGGACCGCCACAACAACTGGGAGTTCTCGAAGAACTTCGACGGCTACTTCGGCTGAGCCGGGTCACCGGGGCCGGTAGGGGGGTGGGTTCGCATTTCGGGTGTCCCTTTCATAAGTGCGGTGACCCCTCTCCGGCCCCTGGGAACGTGGAATGAGACGAGCGTGCGTCTCTGTCGCGCCACTTTGAAGAGACAACGGGTCCTGTCCAAGGCCTTTCCCGCCGGGCACTGACCTGGCACAGACGTTCCTTGTCGCCACCGTATTCGTCGGATCCTTCCTGTGGCTGATCGTTCTGGCCTCGTGGCGAGATCGTTGAATCGAAATGTGCACCCGGCAGGTCGGCAGGAATGAGTGGCCAGCCAACCTGCAAAGGGGCGGAAGTGGGGTGGTCAAGCCACGGCCTGGTCCCACACATGCGCGAGGGCCTCCTGCTTCCTCGGTCCGCCTGCCGCCAACGCGGCCAGCAAGGGCGGCAGTTCGAGGGGCAAGGACCGGACGCGCGCTGAGGTCCCGCCGCCCCAGTGCCGCACGGCGACGCTCTCGCGAGGTGCCACCGGGCCGCCGGGGTGCAACAGCACGCAGGTCGGCGGCCCACCGTCAGGCTCCTTGGCGAGCGAGTGGGCGTACAGGAAGGCCTGATAGAGATCGGCCGTGCCGAGTTTCTTCCCGCTGCCGAACAGCTTGTACTTCACGTCGACGGGCCGGCTGAACGCGGCGCCGCCCCGGTGGCCGACGAGCATGAGGTCCGGTCTGACCTCGCTGTAAGGCAGCCCGGTCAGTTCGTTCCGGAGCACTCCGCGCTCGCGCGACTGACCCCGGACGGTGCAGCCGGTGCCCGCCGAGGCCTCGGTGAGCAGCTGGGTCACGAACGACTCGAAGAGCCTGTTCATGTCGACCAGGAACGCCCGTGAGGCGAGAGGCCCGCGTGCGAACAGATCCCCGATGCCGCCACCTGTCAGGAGCAGCGCGGCCCAACGGTGGGCCGGGCGGTAGTGCTCGTTGTGCCGGTGATAGTCGATCCGTGCGACCGCGGTACGGGGGTCGCCGAGCGGTGTCGGGGCGAACTGCGCGAACTGTGCCGCCACGCGTCGTGCCCTGGCGCGCACGGCGGGGGAGCGGGTGGTGCGCGCCGCGAGGTCGGTGGCTGCCGCGCAGAGCCGGTTGTCCGGGACGTCGGCTTCCTGCTCGTCGAAGCGGCATGCGAGGCGGTCCAACTGGCCTGGGTGACGCAGCATCTGGCGGTCGGCCAGCAGCCGTCCCCGTACCGCGGGAAGGTCTTCCTCCAAGGTTACGTAGTCGCGGCGCACGCCGTGGGCGAGCAGCCGCTCGCAGTGCTCGGTGACCAGGAGAGCCACCAGGTCCCGGAGGTTCGGGGAGCCCTGGGCGACGGAGCGCGGTGCGTCCAGCGAGGGGGAGTCGCCCGCGGCCGCGTAGGCGACCAGGCGCAGCACGTCGAGATCCTCGCCCAGGTATTTGGGCCGGACGCGGATCTCGCAGGCGTCGAGCTCGACGACACCGACGTACTGGCCGGCGGTCAACTCCAGCCGGTCACGTGCGAGTTCGCGTATCTGCATGCGCTCGGCCAGCTGCCCGGAGGCGCACAGACGGCGGTCCGCTTCGCTGAGCCGGACACCGTGGACGACGGTGCTGCCGTACTCCCGCAGGGGCACCACCGGCTTGGCAGGCAAGTTACTCGCCCCCGGCATTGACCTGCAGCTCGGTGTAGAGCGCCGTCACTAGGCCGTCGTCCGTGAGGTCCTTCAGGGTGTGCGTGTCGGCGTCCACCAGGTCGTCACCGAGGAAGGCCGCGAGAAGGGTGTAGTCGTCGTACGCGTACTCCTGCAGCAGCGGCAGGATTTCGCCGCGGATGATGCCCGCGAGCTCGCCGGCCGAGTCGACGGGAGCGCCGCCCGGCAGAAAGAACGCGTGTCCGATCTGCTTCTCGCGGTCGAGCAGCGTCCGAATGCGCTGGTTGAGGGCGTCGAGGAGGTCGGCGAGGTGCAGCTCCCCGACGTGGCAGCCCTGGAGGGGGCCCGAATCGGGCAGCAGTTCCAGGAACGCGAAGCGGCGGCGGATCGCCGCGTCGAGGGTGCGGATGGAGCGGTCCGCGGTGTTCATCGTGCCGATCAGAAATACGTTCGGAGGGATGCGGAACGGCTGCTGGCTGAGCGGCAGTGTGACGGAGAGCCCGCGCTTGTCCTTCTCGATCAGGGTCACCAGCTCCCCGAAGATTTTCGGGAGGTGGCCGCGGTTCAGCTCGTCCACGACGACCAGATAGGGGTGGGCCGGATCGGCGGCGGCTGCCTCGCACACACGCTTGAAGACGCCGGAGGTCAGATCGAGGCTGAGCCCTCCACCCGGTGTCTCGTTCTTCACGGGCCGGAACCCCTCGACGAAGTCCTCGTATCCGTAGCTCGGATGGAAGGTCACCATCGTGAGGCGCCCCGCCAGGGAAAGCGCGTCAAGCGTCGCACCGAACGACTCCGTGCCCGGTTCGGCGTACGGGTCCGAGCCCGGCAGGTCACCGGACAGCTCACCCAGCCAGCGCACCGCGAAGCGCAGGGCCAGGTACGTCTTGCCGGTGCCCGGCGGGCCGAACAGAACGGCCTGACCGCGACGTTCGAGGGCATCGGCCAAGGGGCGCAGCTCGGCGTCGAGCGGCTGCGCCGCCACCGCTGCCGCTGCCGCCTCCGCAGTGCCGGTGGCGGCCTCCGCGTCGGTGGACGACGGGTCGAACTGTGCCGACTTCGCGCGCCGGATCCTGTTCCACAGCGCGGCCGGGACGTCCTTGACGGTGACGGTCGCCCACGACCGCTCAGGCTCGTCGAGCCGCGTGGCGTAGCTCTCGTCCCAGTCGACGCCGACGGTGTGGCGGTGGTCGGCGCGCTCCTCCCGCCATTGGTAGCCCTCACCCGTCACGCGCCCCACACCGAGGATCTGACTTGCCCCCGAGTTGGCGACCACGAGGTCACCGGGCCGTAGACCCTGCAGCTTCCAGACCTCGTTGGCCTTCGCGGAGATCTTCGACTTGAAGCCGTTGTACTCGTCGTTGTATGCCGCTGTGAACGCTGCCAGAAACTCGTCCTTGTCGGCGAAGGTCCGCAGGTCCGGTACGTCGTCCCAGCCGACGGCGATGTAGCCGCCCGCGCGGCAGTCGTCCCAGAGGGCCCCGTCGTGCCCGGCGGCGATCTTCACGATCTGCTGGGTCCGCCGCGGGTTGGCCCACCACTCGAGGAACAACACCACCAGGTCGTACGACCACCCGGCGAAGCTCTCGTCGGCGTCGATGATGTTCTTGAGCCTGGCCCGTAGTGCCCACCCCTCCAGCTTGGGCACGGGCTCCGAGGTCAGCCGCTCGATGAAGTGCTGGATCCAACCCGTCCCGTAGATCGGGAGGTTGGACTCGGGAGCGTAGATCCGCAGAGTCTTGCCGATCAGGGCTGGACCTGAGCGCACCGCGGCGATGGTGTCGATGTCGGCGAGGCGGCCCTCGCGGGCGGCGGTCACGGCCGTGATGATGCCGTCCCGTACGTGCTCCCAGGCCTCCTCGGCATTGGCGTAGCGCGAGTCGTGCCACCAGTCGCCGTCCGGGCCCTTCCGGTAGATGAGGTGCTTACGGGCCGAACCGCCGGCGATGCTCCCGAGGGCATCGCTGCCGAACTCGATCAGATAGCAGTACGGCTTGGTCGTGCTGCTGCCGCCCTGGCCGAGCGCGAACCGTTCCAAGGACATAGTGGGCCACTCCTCCCAGGGAAAGGCTTCGCGTATCTGTCGCGCCGCGTCGTCCCGCTTCCGCAGGGTCTCCTCGCAGCCGGCGCCGTCGAAGGCGGCTCTCGCCTCGGCGAGCGGCCAAGGGCGCATCGTCTCGGCCTGCGTGGGCGAGATGGACTTGAGGACGCAGCTGCACAGACCGATGATCGTCTGGCCGGAACCACCGAGCAGCCCGATGCTCCGGGCGAACTTGATGCGGCCCTCGGTGTCGCCGGACGGCGCCGAGTCGAGGATCCGGCGCCACAGGAGTCTGTCCGGGTCGGGGAAGCGGGGCAGAACCTCGGAGTCCGTCAGGTGCGAGCACCGGAGATCGTGATGCATCTTGCGGCCGTTGAGCGGCAGGACCACTTCACCCGGCGACGGCGTGAGCGCGAAGTCGTGTCCTTCATAGGTGACGGCCACCCGCTCCTGCTCGTCGGCCATGACGCTCCCTCGCGTGCTGGATCACTCCTCGATCGGGCGTCGACCGTACCGCGCCACCACCAGCGCCACGCCCTGCAGCACCATCCCGAACAAGCACCAGCTGGCCACCACGTCCAGGGGCCAGTGATACCCGCGCCGCACCAGGCCGAGGCCGACCGCGAAGTTCAACAGGGCGCAGGCGATGACCAGTTCGCGTCGGGCGTAGGTGCCGCGCAGGTGGGGCAGCAGGAGCAGGGCCGCTCCGCCGTAGGCGACCAGGGCGGTGGCGGTGTGGCCCGAGGGGTAGTAGCCGTTGCCGTCCATGCCGGGTGGGCCGGTGCGGCCGATGAGTTCCTTGAGCGGGATCACGAGTGCCGGGACCGCGGCCATGGCCACGGCGGCGGCGACCGGGGCCAGCCACCAGCGGAACGTACCGGCCCGGTGGCCGCGCCACGACGTGTAGGCGATGGCGGCGGCGAGGAACGGGACGGCGACGGCGACCCCGCCCAGATCGGCGAGGAACTCGGCGGCGCCGTCCGGGAGGCGGCTTCCGGTGATCCAGGGGCCGAGCCGCTCGTCCGCGTCGCGGAGGGGGCCGTCGGCGATCACTTGCCAGGTGATGAGCGCGAAGAGCAGCGCGCAGAGGCCGAAGAGGAAAATGGTCGGCCGCCCCGGAACAGGGGGGGTAGTTCCGAGGCGGCCGACCTGACCGGTGTGCCGCACGCCCCGGGGGGTTTGGGGCGGGCGGCCGTCCGATCGGTGAGGAGTTCCGGAGCCAGTGACTCCGGGTGTGTGCGCGAGGGCACGACCAAGACGGGGCTGGGGAGGCTCCGTCCCGGTGTCGCCCACAGTCCCCTGTGGGCGGGGTGTTTCTCTCATCTGCAGAAACCGTACGTCAGGTGGTGACGGGCCGACAGGCGGAACGGCAACCCGGCATGGGTCCCGCACACCTTCTTCACACGCCCTGACGGTCACTCCAGGTCACGGTTCTCGCACCGCGCGCCGTACACACACGTCAGGCCGCGCTCGGACACATGCGGAGCCGGGATCTTCCCCCTTTGGGGTGATCCCGGCTCCGCCGAGCACGTCCGCGGGCTCGTCCGCGGGGGAGGTGATCAGATGCGGGCGAACGCCGCCTCGATGATGTCCAGGCCCTCGTTCAGGAGGTCGTCGCCGATGACCAGCGGCGGCAGGAAGCGCAGGACGTTGCCGTACGTGCCACAGGTGAGGACGAGCAGGCCCTCCGCGTGACACGCCTTGGCGAGCGCGGCCGTCGCCTCGGCGTTCGGCTCCTTCGTGGCGCGGTCCTTGACCAGCTCGATGGCGATCATCGCGCCACGGCCGCGGACGTCGCCGACGATGTCGTACTTCTCCGCGATGGCGTTCAGGCGGGCCTTCATCGTCGCCTCGATGGCCTTGGCCTTGCCGTTGAGGTCGAGCTCCTTCATGGTCTCGATGGCGCCGAGCGCACCGGCGCAGGCCACCGGGTTGCCGCCGTAGGTGCCGCCGAGGCCGCCCGAGTGCGCGGCGTCCATGATCTCGGCGCGGCCCGTGACGGCGGCGAGCGGCAGGCCGCCCGCGATGCCCTTGGCCGTCGTGATCAGGTCGGGGACGATGCCCTCGTCCTCGCACGCGAACCACTGGCCGGTGCGGCAGAAGCCGGACTGGATCTCGTCCGCGACGAAGACGATGCCGTTGTCGTTGGCGAACTTCACGATCTCCGGCAGGAAGCCCTTCGCGGGCTCGATGAAGCCGCCCTCGCCGAGCACCGGCTCGATGATGATCGCGGCGACGTTCTCCGCGCCGACCTGCTTGCTGATCTGGTCGATGGCCTGCTTGGCGGCCTCGGGACCGGCGTTCTCCTCGCCCGTCGGCCAGCGGTAGCCGTAGGCCACCGGGACGCGGTAGACCTCGGGCGCGAACGGCCCGAAGCCGTTCTTGTACGGCATGTTCTTGCTGGTCAGCGCCATCGTCAGGTTCGTACGGCCGTGGTAGCCGTGGTCGAAGACGACAACCGCCTGGCGCTTGGTGTGCGCACGGGCGATCTTGACGGCGTTCTCGACGGCCTCGGCGCCGGAGTTGAAGAGCGCGGACTTCTTCGCGTGGTCACCCGGCGTCAGCTCCGCGAGCTGCTCGGCGACGGCGACGTACCCCTCGTACGGCGTCACCATGAAACAGGTGTGCGTGAAGTCGGCGAGCTGCGCGGTCGCCCGGCGTACGACGGCCTCGGCGCTGGCGCCGACCGACGTCACGGCGATGCCGGAGCCGAAGTCGATGAAGCGGTTGCCGTCGACGTCCTCGATGATGCCGCCACCCGCGCGCGCCGCGAAGACGGGCAGCACGGAACCCACGCCGCCGGCGACCGTGGCGGTACGGCGGGCCTGCAGCTCCTGGGACTTCGGCCCGGGAATGGCGGTGACGACGCGGCGCTCCTGCGGAAGTGCGGTCATGGGGTGCTCCTGGGGGTGGGGCGAGGCGGACGCTCGATGCTGGCTTTCGTTGCTGCTTTCTTTCGCAGGTTAGGGGCGGAGCGTGGGGGCGGGCATGCTCCACGGGGGAGTTTTTCGGCGTGGCGGTTGTCCGTGATGGACATAGCGGCCCGTGGGCGGGGTGCGGCTTTCGTCCCCATCGGCACCCTGCCCACGTCAGGGTGTTCCCGCAGGTCCCGGGCGCGTATCCGGTGAACTCCCCCTGCGGGGGCACTAGATTGACGGCTGAACCGACAGACCGGCAGGTCAGGGGGCAAGGGCCATGGACTCCGAAGGCACGCACGACGCTCGCGGTACGCACGCCACACCGGTGCCGCGTCCGGCGGGGCCGGCCGTCCCCGCGGCGCCGCCGATGCCCCGGCGGGCGCCCGGCGCCGACAGCACCCCATCCGTCGCCGACTGGCTCGCCGCGCCCCGCCCCGAGGCGGCCCCCGGCATCTGGCGCTACGCCTACCGGCCCCCCGCGCCCGAGGCCGAGAGCGAAGGCGTCAACCGGCGGCTGATCGTCGGCATGGTGATCTCCGCCGTGCTCGGCCTGCTGTTCTGGTCGCTGTGGCGGCAGGGCAACATCCCCTATCAGTGGGCCCTGCTCAAGCTGTTCACGCCGGGCGACTGGTGGTGGGCCGGCAGCGTGCAGCCCAAGGAGCGGCAGGCCGACGACGCCCGGATCGTCTACAACGGTCTTGTCTTCGGCGCGGTGCTGTACTCCGTCGGACGGCTCGGTGCCTGGCCCGACTCGATCCGGCACTTCGTGGTGCGGCGCCCGCAGCCCTCCCGCGCCGTGGTCGCCTCCGTCGCCGCGGTCGGTGTCCTGATCTTCGTCTGGCCGAGCGCCTTCGGGCTCGACGCGCGCCCGCTGCCCGTGGTCGACCCCGTCTTCTCCCTGGTCGCACTCATCGCGGGGGGTTACGAGGTCTTCACCTCGCAGGTGCTCACCGACGTCCTGTACATCCTGATCACCCTCGCGGTGCTGTGGCCCTTCGCCCGGATCGGCGGATGGTGGGAGGCGATCCGCGACGCCACGACCGCCAAGGCCGCGACGCCCGCGACGGCACGCCCCCGCGCCACCCCGCCGCGCCCCGCCGGCGCTCCCGCCCGCGGCCACTGGCCCGAACTGCGCGCGGCCGGACACGACAAGGCCGCCGACCTGCTCTCCGCCGAGCTGGTCAGCGGACGCATGAACGACGTCGACTGCGCCCGCGTGGCCCACGCCTGGCGCACCGCCGCCCCCGACGCGGGCGCGCTCGCCACCTTCGTGGACACGGTCGCCCGGCACGGTGCCGCCTCCTGGACCCACCCCTCGGGCCAGCGCGACCTGCCCACCCGCAGCGCCGTCCACGACCTGCTCGTGGGCCAGGTCAGGATCGGCCGCTTCGCGCAGGACGAGCGCAACCCCTACGCCGTGCGCAACGCCGGCGCCGCGCTCGACCCCGCCGTGCTCGGCACCTCACTGCTCGCGGTGGGCCCGTCCGGTGCGGGCAAGACCGGACGGCTCATGTGGCCGGTGGCCGAGTCCCTCGCCCTGGGCGCCCTGACCGGGCAGTGCGCGGTCGTCGTCGTGTGCGCCGCGGGCACGGCGCTCGGCCCCGACAGCGCGTACGACGTCGTGGTCAGGCCGGGCGATCCGGCGTCCGTGCACGACCTCGACCTCTACGCGGACTGCGACGACCCGGACGAGGCCGCCGCCTTCCTCGCCGAAGGGCTCGTCGGCGACCTCGAAGCCGTGGACACGCGGCGCGCCGCCACCACCCTCGCCCAACTCCTCGGCCCCTACCGCCGCCTCCACGGACGCTTCCCGTCCGTGCCCGTGCTGCGCGAACTGCTGGAGGGGGCCCCGGCCGCGCTCGACGCCCTCCGCGCGGGCCTCGCCGCCGACGAGCACACCGCCATGCGCCGCGAACTCGACGCCCGCGTCCGCCAGTCCGGCTCGCCCAACGACCCGGGCCCCGCCCTGGCCGACCGGCTCGCCCTGCTCGACCGCCCCGCCTTCGCCGACTTCTTCGACCCGAGCGGCGAGGGACACCCCTTCTCGATGCGGGCCGTGGCCCACCACCCGCTCCGCGTCCGGGTGGACCTGCCCGAACACGGACACGAGGAGGCGTCGCGGCTCCTGGCCCGCCTGCTGCTCGCCCAGTTCTCGTACGTCGCGCGCGGCCGTGCCCGGCGGCCGCACTTCGCGTGCCTGATCCTCGACGACGCCGCCCGCACCCTCACCACCGAGAGCGTGCGCGCCATCCAGCGGCTGCGGTCGCTGAACGCGGGCGTCGTGCTCGGTCTGCGCACGATCGGCGAGGTGCCGGAGGCGCTCCAGGGGCCGCTGTACGCCGCGGTCGGCTGCCGGATGGCCTTCTCCGGTGTGACGACCTGGGACGGGCGCCGGTTCACCGAGGCCTGGGGCACCGAGTGGATCGAGACCAGGGAAGTGGCTCAGCACACGGTCTTCGCCGACCAGCCGATGACCCGGGCCCTGCACTCGCTGCGCAAGCTCGTCACCGGCAAGGCGGTCACCACCGACGCCGTCACCGTACGCAAGGTCGAACGCGAACGCTGGTCCGCATCCGATCTGGCCCACTCCCTGCCCCCGGGCCACGCGGTGCTCTCCCTGACGGACGTACGGGGCGAGCACGCGCCGCCCCTTTTGGTGGACCTTCGGGGATAGCCACCCGGGCGCACGCAGCGGGGGCGCGGTCAGCGAGGTACATACGGGGAATTCGGTCCCGTACGTACCGTACGGTGAGGCAGAATCGACACAGGTCGTTCATACGTACCGGCCAAAAGATCCACATCTCGTCCGGGATTCAATGGCCGACCGGGACGCGCGCCCGCCGCCGGTGCCAGGCATCAGCCCTGATGTGCCCTGACCCTACTGACCAGACCTGAAGGCCCCATGCCGCCCACGCTCGCCTCCCTCGTCCACCACTCCGCACTGAAGCTCACCGTGCGCGCCGGTGAGGACCATCTGGACGCGCCCGTGCGCTGGGCGCATGCCAGTGAGCTCACCGACCCCGTGCCCTACATGGAGGGCGGCGAGCTCCTCCTGATCACCGCGCTCAAACTGGACGCGGAGGACCCGGAGGCCATGAGCCGCTACGTGAAGCGGCTCGCGGCGGCAGGCGTCGTCGGGCTCGGGTTCGCGGTCGGGGTGCATTACAAGGACATTCCGGAGGCGTTGGTCGCGGCCGCCGCGGACGAAGGGCTTCCGCTCCTTGAGGTGCCCCGGCGCACCCCGTTCCTCGCCATCAGCAAGGCGGTTTCCGCGGCCATCGCCGCCGACCAGTACCGCGCGGTGACCGCGGGCTTCGCCGCCCAGCGCGAGCTGACCAAGCAGGCACTGAGCGACGGTCCCGAAGGGCTGCTCGGCGCGCTCGCCGGCCAGGTGGACGGCTGGGCCGCGCTGTACGACGCGTCCGGCGCCGTCGTCGCCACGGCCCCCGAGTGGGCGTCCCGCCGGGCCGCCAGGCTCACCACCGACGTGGAGCGCCTGCGGGACCGGGCCGCACCCGCGAGCGCGGTCGTCGCGGGCGCCGAGGACCGGGTCGAGCTGCACTCGATCGGCACGGGACGGCGGCCCCGCGCCGCGCTCGCCGTCGGCACGGCCTCCACCCTCGGCACCGCGGAGCGGTACGCCCTGCACTCCGCCATAGCGCTGCTCACCCTCACCACGGAGCGCAACCGCTCGCTGCAGGCCGCCGAGGCGCGGGTCGGCTCCGCGGTGCTGCGGATGCTGCTCGCGGGGGAGCCGGACCATGCCCGCACGGTGGCGGGGGAGCTGTACGGCAGCCTGCTCGACGCGCCGTTCCGCCTGGTGGTCGCGGAGGTGCCCGCCTCCGCCCCGGACGACGCCGACCCGTTCGCCGGTCTGACCGACGCCGTCGAGTCGGCCGCGGCACGCGCCGGTGAGGCACTCCTCGTCGTCCCCTACGGCGAGCGGCTCGTGCTGCTCGTCGTGGACGGCGGCGCGGGCGCGGCGGCCTGCGTCGCGTACGCGCAGACGCTGGAGGCAGGGCGTTCCGAGGCGCCGGAGGGCGGTGCGGGCGACGGGGCGGCTCTCCTCCTCGGCCTCTCCGCGCCTGCCGGACCGATCGCGGCGGCCACCGCGTACAAGCAGGCGGACCAGGCGCTGTCCATCGCCCGGCGCCGGGGCCGTGCGCTGGTCGAGCACGAGGACCTGGCGGCGGGCTCGGTCCTGCCGCTGCTCGCCGACGATGCCGTACGGGCGTTCGCCGACGGACTGCTGCGCGCCCTGTACGAGCATGACGCCACCGGCCGCGGCGACCTGATCGCCTCGCTGCGGGCCTGGCTCTCGCGCCACGGCCAGTGGGACGCGGCGGCGGCGGACCTGGGCGTCCACCGCCACACCCTTCGCTATCGGATGCGCAGGGTCGAGGAGATCCTGGGCCGCTCCCTGGACGACCCGGACGTCCGCATGGAGCTGTGGCTGTCCCTGAAGGCGACATCGAGCGGTACGGAGTAGCTGCGGGGCAATCGTTCCCCTGCCAAAGCGGCGCGGCCCCAAGGGTCAGTACTCCGCGTCGGACAAACGCCCCGCGCCCTTGCCGCCCCTACGGTGGGGAACGTACCCCCCAAGACACACCTTCGCGGAAGGGCCGGGAATCGACATGACTTCCATCCACGCCTTCTGGCTCGCCGGTCGCCAGACCACCGGTGAGACCACTCTCGACGTCACATCGCCGTGGGACGGACGGGTCGTCGGCAAGGCGTCCGTACCGACCGACGCCCAGGTCGAGGAAGCCGTCGCCGCCGCGTACGCCGTGCGCGACGAGTTCGCCGCGACCCCGGCGCACGTGCGGGCCGCCGCCCTCGACCACGTGAGCCGCAGGCTCGTCGAGCGGACGGAAGAGATCGCCCAGCTCATCTCCGCGGAGAACGGCAAGCCGATCAAGTGGGCCCGTGGCGAGGTCGGCCGTGCCGTCTCCGTCTTCCGGTTCGCCTCCGAGGAAGCCCGCCGCTTCAACGGCGGCGAGGCCCAGCGCCTCGACACCGACGCCGGTGGCCAGGGGCGTCTCGCCTTCACGCGCCGCTTCTCCAAGGGTGTCGTCCTGGGCATCGCGCCGTTCAACTTCCCGCTGAACCTCTGCGCCCACAAGATCGCCCCGGCCATCGCGTCCGGCACGCCGATCATCCTCAAGCCGGCTCCGGCGACCCCGCTCTCGGGTCTCCTCATCGGCGAGCTGCTCGCCGAGACGGAGCTCCCGGCCGGTTCCTGGTCCGTGCTCCCCGTCGCGAACGAGAAGATGCCCGCCCTCGTCCAGGACGAGCGCCTCCCCGTCATCTCCTTCACCGGCTCCGAGAAGGTCGGTTACGCGATCCTGGACTCGGTGCCGCGCAAGCACTGCACCCTGGAGCTCGGCGGAAACGGCGCCGCCGTCGTCCTGGCCGACTTCTCCTCCGACGAGGACCTGGACTGGGCGGCCTCGCGCATCGCGACGTTCTCCAACTACCAGGGTGGCCAGTCCTGCATCTCGGTGCAGCGCGTCATCGCCGACGCCTCCGTGTACGACCGGCTCGTGCCGCGCGTCCTCAAGGCCATCGAGGCCCAGGTCACCGGCGACCCGTCCGACCCGAAGACCGACGTCGGCCCGCTCGTCAACGAGGACGCCGCCAAGCGCGTGGAGTCCTGGGTCGACGAGGCCGTCCAGGCGGGTGCGCAGCTCCTCGCGGGCGGCAAGCGGGACGGCGCCTCGTACGCGCCGACCGTCCTCGCCGACGTCCCGGCCGGCACCACCATTGCCGTCGAGGAGGTCTTCGGGCCGGTCCTCACGATCAAGAAGGTGGACGGCGAGGCGGAGGCGTTCGCCGCCGTCAACGACTCCAAGTACGGCCTCCAGGCGGGCGTCTTCACGCACGACCTGCAGACCGCCTTCCGCGCCCACCGCGCCCTTGAGGTCGGCGGCGTGGTCATCGGCGACGCGCCGTCTTACCGCGCCGACCAGATGCCGTACGGCGGCGTGAAGCAGTCCGGCGTGGGCCGCGAGGGCGTCCGCTTCGCGATGGACGACTACACGTACGAGCGGGTCATGGTCCTGACGGGCCTCGACCTGTAGGTCACTTCCCGTCACTTCTCGGACCGGACGGCCGGAGCCCACTGTGCGGGGGCTCCGGCCGTTCTCGTGTGCGCGTGTCCCACGCGTCCCGGTGGGCCGAACGCTGCGCGAGGACTGGTGGGCTCGGGGCGAATCGGGTACATACGATCCATACGATCGAGTAGCACCAGTCAGTAACCGACCGGGTCGAGATCGGGTCAATCGGAGCCGACCGGCCCCACTCCGCGGCGAGGTGAGCTCCTCAATGCCCGCACCAACGACACCACCTTCCGGTCCGTCCGTCACCGAGCGCGAGGCCCGGCAGGTCGCCGAGGCCGCCCGCGAGCAGGACTGGCGCAAGCCCAGCTTCGCCAAGGAACTCTTCCTCGGCCGCTTCCGGCTCGACCTGATCCACCCGCACCCCCTGCCCGCCGACGAGGACGCCCGGCGCGGCGAGGAATTCCTCGCCAAGCTCCGCGACTTCTGCGAGACGAAGATCGACTCGGCGCGCATCGAGCGCGAGGCGAAGATCCCCGACGAGGTGCTCAACGGGCTCAAGGAGCTCGGCGCCCTCGGCATGAAGATCGACACGAAGTACGGCGGGCTCGGCCTCACGCAGGTGTACTACAACAAGGCCCTGGCCCTGGTCGGCTCCGCGAACCCTGCGATCGGCGCGCTCCTCTCCGCGCACCAGTCGATCGGCGTACCGCAGCCGCTCAAGCAGTTCGGCACCCAGGAGCAGAAGGACGAGTTCCTGCCGCGCTGCGCCCGCACGGACATCAGCGCGTTCCTCCTGACCGAGCCGGACGTGGGCTCCGACCCGGCGCGGCTTGCCACCATGGCGGTGCCGGACGGCGACTCGTACGTCCTGGACGGCGTGAAGCTGTGGACGACGAACGGTGTCGTCGCCGACCTCCTGGTCGTCATGGCGCGCGTGCCGAAATCCGAGGGCCACAAGGGCGGCATCACGGCCTTCGTGGTGGAGGCCGCGGCCGAGGGCATCACCGTCGAGAACCGCAACGCCTTCATGGGCCTGCGCGGCCTGGAGAACGGCGTGACCCGCTTCCACCAGGTCCGCGTCCCCGCCGCGCACCGCATCGGACCGGAGGGCGCGGGCCTGAAGATCGCCCTGACGACCCTCAACACCGGCCGCCTCTCGCTGCCCGCGATGTGCGTCGGCGCGGGCAAGTGGTGCCTGAAGATCGCCCGTGAGTGGTCGGGCGCGCGGGAGCAGTGGGGCAAGCCGGTCGCGCTGCACGAGGCGGTCGGCGCGAAGATCTCCTTCATCGCGGCCACGACCTTCGCCCTGGAGGCCGTACTCGACCTCTCCTCCCAGATGGCCGACGAGGACCGCAACGACATCCGCATCGAGGCGGCGCTCGCCAAGCTGTACGGCTCCGAGATGGGCTGTCTGATGGCGGACGAGCTGGTGCAGATCCGCGGCGGCCGCGGCTTCGAGACCGCGGAGTCCCTCGCGGCCCGCGGCGAGCGCGCGGTCCCGGCCGAACAGGTCCTGCGCGATCTGCGCATCAACCGCATCTTCGAGGGCTCGACGGAGATCATGCACCTGCTCATCGCCCGCGAGGCGGTGGACGCGCACCTCAAGGTGGCGGGCGACCTGATCGACCCGGACAAGTCCCTCACCGACAAGGCGAAGGCGGGCGCGCGGGCAGGCGGCTTCTACGCACGCTGGCTGCCGAAACTGGTCACCGGCCCGGGCCAGCTCCCGCGCTCGTACACCGAGTTCCACCCCAGCGGCCACGCGAACCTCTCCCCGCACCTGCGCTACGTGGAACGGGGCGCCCGCAAGCTGGCCCGCTCGACGTTCTACGCGATGTCGCGCTGGCAGGGAAAGATGGAGACCAAGCAGGGCTTCCTGGGCCGCGTGGTCGACATCGGCGCCGAACTCTTCGCGATGAGCGCGGCCTGCGTGCGCGCCGAGCTCCTGCGGACGACGGAGGACCACGGCCGCGAGGCCTACCAGCTGGCCGACACGTTCTGCCGTCAGTCCCGCATCCGCGTCGACGAGCTGTTCGACCGCCTGTGGACCAACACGGACGACGTCGACCGCAAGGTGGTCAAGGGCGTCCTGAACGGCATGTACACCTGGCTGGAGTCGGGCGTCGTGGACCCCAGCGGCGAAGGACCCTGGATCGCGGACGCCACACCGGGTCCGAGCACCCGGGAGAACGTCCACCGGCCGATCCGCTGAGCCGGCGGCCGGGGGCGGGTTCCCGCCCGTCCCCGGCCGGAGTTCCCGCCCAGAACACGATTCCGGCCGACCGGATCGGGGCGCAGTGTCTCCTCACACCGCCGCCCAGGCAAGAATGGGGGGATGAGCGACAGTCCAGCCCCCCTCGCCGACCCGCATCTCGTCTTCGACCCCGTCGTCACGGACGGTCCGCGGGACATCGTCATCCTCGGCTCGACCGGGTCGATCGGCACCCAGGCCATCGATCTCGTCCTGCGCAACCCCGGTCGCTTCCGCGTCACCGCGCTCTCCGCCGCCGGCGGCCGCGTCGGACTGCTCGCCGAGCAGGCGAGGCGGCTGCGGGTGCGGACCGTGGCCGTGGCCCGCGAGGACGTCGTACCGGCGCTGCGCGAGGCGCTGAAGGGGCAGTACGGCGACGAGCCGCTGCCCGAGGTCCTCGCCGGGCCCGACGCGGCCACGCAGCTCGCCGCGTCGCAGTGCCACACCGTCCTGAACGGCATCACGGGATCCATCGGGCTCGCGCCCACCCTCGCGGCGCTCGAAGCGGGCCGCACCCTCGCGCTCGCCAACAAGGAGTCGCTGATCGTCGGCGGCCCGCTGGTGAAGGCGCTCGCCAAGCCGGGGCAGATCATCCCCGTCGACTCCGAGCACGCCGCGCTCTTCCAGGCGCTCGCCGCGGGCACCCGCGCCGATGTGCGCAAGCTGGTCGTCACGGCCTCCGGGGGCCCGTTCCGGGGGCGTACGAAGGCCGATCTGGCGAACGTCACACCGGACGACGCGCTCGCGCACCCCACCTGGGCCATGGGCCCGGTCATCACCGTCAACTCGGCGACGCTCGTCAACAAGGGCCTGGAAGTCATCGAGGCGCACCTCCTCTACGACATCCCCTTCGAGCGCATCGAGGTCGTCGTCCACCCGCAGTCGTACGTGCACTCCATGGTCGAGTTCACCGACGGGTCGACGCTGGCCCAGGCCACGCCGCCCGACATGAGCGGTCCGATCGCCATCGGCATCGGCTGGCCCGAGCGAGTGCCGGACGCGGCGCCCGCCTTCGACTGGACGAAGGCCTCCAGCTGGGAGTTCTTCCCCCTCGACAATGACGCTTTTCCGTCGGTCGGGCTCGCCCGGCACGTGGGGAAGCTCGCGGGCACGGCCCCGGCGGTGTTCAATGCCGCCAACGAGGAGTGCGTGGACGCGTTCTTGAACGGCGCCCTGCCCTTCAACGGGATCATGGAGACCGTCACGAAGGTCGTCGCCGAACACGGCACACCGGCCGCGGGAACTTCCCTGACCGTCGCGGACGTCCTCGAAGCGGAGACCTGGGCGCGTGCCCGGGCCCGTGAACTGACGGCGAAGGCGACCGCGGAGGCCCGCGCATGACGACCCTGATGATGATCCTCGGCATAGTCGTCTTCGCGGTCGGGCTGCTCTTCTCGATCGCCTGGCACGAGCTGGGCCATCTGTCGACCGCCAAGCTGTTCGGCATCCGCGTGCCGCAGTACATGGTCGGTTTCGGCCCGACGATCTTCTCGCGCAAGAAGGGCGACACCGAGTACGGCGTCAAGGCCATCCCCCTCGGCGGGTACATCCGCATGATCGGCATGTTCCCGCCGGGACCGGACGGCCGCATAGAGGCACGCTCGACGTCGCCCTGGCGCGGCATGATCGAGGACGCGCGGTCGGCGGCCTTCGAGGAGCTCAAGCCCGGCGACGAGACCCGCCTCTTCTACACGCGCAAGCCGTGGAAGCGCGTGATCGTGATGTTCGCGGGCCCGTTCATGAACCTCATCCTCGCCGTGGTGATCTTCCTCGGCGTGATGATGACCTTCGGCATCAGCACGCAGACGACGACGGTCGGCAAGGTGTCCGACTGCGTCATCCAGCAGAGCGAGAACCGCACCAAGTGCCAGAAGGGCGACACGGCCGCGCCCGCCAAGGCCGCGGGACTGAGGCTCGGCGACAAGATCGTGGCCTTCCAGGGCGAGCCCGTCGACGACTGGTCCGCGCTCCAGGGCAAGATCCGCGAGACCATCGGCCCGGCCACCATCACGGTCGAGCGCGACGGCAAGCGGGTCGACCTGCACGCCAACCTGATCAAGAACCAGGTCAGCAAGACGGACGGCGACGGCGGATACGTCCAGGGGAAGTACGTCTACGCGGGCTTCCTCGGCTTCACCCCCGCCACCGGCATCGTCCAGCAGGGCTTCGGCGACTCCGTGAACCGCATGGGCGACATGATGGAGAACGGCGTCGAGTCGCTCATCGCCCTGCCGTCCAAGATCCCCGACCTGTGGGACGCGGCCTTCGGGGACGGCGACCGCAAGCAGGACTCCCCGATGGGCGTCGTCGGCGCGGCCCGCGTGGGCGGCGAGGTCTTCACGCTGGACATCCCGCCGGAGAACCAGATCGCGATGATGCTGTTCCTGGTGGCGGGCTTCAACCTCTCGCTGTTCCTGTTCAACATGCTGCCGCTGCTGCCCCTTGACGGCGGGCACATCGCCGGGGCGCTGTGGGAGTCGGTGCGCCGCAAGGCGGCCAAGCTCCTGAAGCGGCCCGACCCGGGCCCCTTCGACGTCGCGAAGCTGATGCCCGTTGCCTATGTGGTGGCCGGAATCTTCATCTGCTTCACGATTCTCGTCCTGATCGCGGATGTAGTTAACCCGGTAAGAATCTCGTAGTAATGCGAAGTTTGCGGCGGCCGGGCACTCTATGTGTCCGGTCGCCCACCATTGGGTGGACTTGGGGACGGGATGTGCTCGGGCCCTGTGGGGTGCCGTAATCTCGAAGCCTGGAGCCCGCCGATCTCGGGACCTTGATCCACACCTTGGGGATGCACGCCAGATGACTGCCGTTTCTCTCGGAATCCCGTCCGTACCGACCAAGCTCGCCGACCGCCGGGTCAGCCGCAAGATCCAGGTCGGTACGGTCGCCGTCGGCGGGGACGCGCCTGTGTCCGTGCAGTCGATGACGACGACGCGTACGTCCGACATCGGGGCGACGCTGCAGCAGATCGCGGAGCTGACCGCGTCCGGCTGCCAGATCGTGCGGGTCGCCTGTCCGACGCAGGACGACGCGGACGCCCTCGCGACGATCGCGCGGAAGTCGCAGATCCCGGTGATCGCCGACATCCACTTCCAGCCGAAGTACGTATTCGCCGCGATCGACGCCGGCTGCGCCGCTGTCCGTGTGAACCCGGGCAACATCAAGCAGTTCGACGACAAGGTCAAGGAGATCGCGCGCGCCGCGAACGACGCGGGCACCCCCATCCGGATCGGCGTGAACGCGGGTTCGCTGGACGCGCGCCTTCTCAAGAAGTACGGCAAGGCGACTCCCGAGGCACTGGTCGAGTCGGCCCTGTGGGAGGCGTCGCTCTTCGAGGAGCACGGCTTCCGGGACATCAAGATCTCGGTCAAGCACAACGACCCGGTGGTCATGGTCAACGCCTACCGCCAGCTCGCGGCGGCGTGCGACTACCCCCTGCACCTCGGTGTGACGGAGGCCGGTCCCGCCTTCCAGGGCACGATCAAGTCGGCGGTGGCCTTCGGCGCGCTGCTCTCCGAGGGCATCGGCGACACGATCCGCGTCTCCCTCTCGGCCCCGCCGGTCGAGGAGATCAAGGTCGGCATCCAGATCCTGGAGTCCCTCAACCTCAAGCCGCGCCGCCTGGAGATCGTCTCCTGCCCCTCCTGCGGCCGCGCCCAGGTCGACGTCTACAAGCTGGCCGAAGAGGTCACCGCGGGCCTGGACGGCATGGAGGTCCCGCTGCGCGTCGCCGTCATGGGCTGCGTCGTGAACGGCCCCGGCGAGGCCCGCGAGGCCGACCTCGGTGTCGCGTCCGGCAACGGCAAGGGTCAGATCTTCGTCAAGGGCGAGGTCATCAAGACCGTCCCCGAGTCGAAGATCGTCGAGACGCTCATCGAAGAGGCCATGAAGATCGCCGAGCAGATGGAGAAGGACGGCATCCCCTCGGGCGAACCGACGGTGGCCGTCGCGGGCTGACGCCTGACATGACGCAAGGGACCGGGTGCCCCTCCGGAGGTGGCGCCCGGTCCCTTGCGTGCGGTGCTACTCGGCATCTCCGGTTAAAGTACGGAGATCAGCAGACCGTGTGACTCCGCCCCGAGGGGCTTCTCGCAGTGACGCGACGGTCAAGCCCTGACCGACGCCCTGAGGGCACGCGGCGACGCTAGCAGGGTGTTCGACTGGTTGTCGTTGCCCGCAGGGAGTGATGGAGACGCCCCGTTGTTGACGCAGACCACCACCAGGGTCCTCGAACCGAGTGACCTGGACGCCGCGCTCGCTGTGCTCGACCGCGAGCCGGTGGCCAACGCCTTCGTGACCTCACGGGTCCGCGTCGCGGGCCTCGACCCGTGGCGGCTCGGCGGCGAGATGTGGGGCTGGTACCAGGACGGAATGCTGGAGTCCCTCTGCTACGCGGGCGCCAACCTCGTCCCCATCTGCGCGACCCCGCGCGCGGTCCGCGCCTTCGCGGACCGCGCGCGCAGGGCAGGCCGCCGCTGCTCCTCCATCGTCGGCCCCGCCGAGCCCACCGCCCAGCTCTGGCGGCTGCTCGAACCGTCCTGGGGCCCCGCCCGCGAGGTCCGCGCCCAGCAGCCCCTGATGGTCACCGACCGCCTCCCGCGGGACATCGCCCCCGACCCGTACGTCCGTCGCGTCCGCAAGGACGAGATGGAGACGATCATGCCCGCGTGCGTGGCGATGTTCACCGAGGAGGTCGGCATCTCACCGCTCGCCGGCGACGGCGGACTCCTCTACCAGGCGCGGGTCGCCGAACTCGTCGGCGGGGGCCGCTCCTTCGCCCGCCTCGACCGCGACGGCAAGGTCGTCTTCAAGGCCGAGATCGGCGCGGCCACCGCACAGGCCTGCCAGGTGCAGGGCGTCTGGGTGGCCCCCGAGTACCGGGGCCAGGGCTACGCGGCACCGGGCATGGCGGCCGTCCTGCGGTACGCCCTCGCGGACGTCGCCCCGGTCGTCAGCCTCTACGTCAACGACTTCAACACCGCGGCCAGGGCGGCGTACCGGCGGGTGGGGTTCCAGGAGGTCGGGGCGTTCATGAGCGTCCTGTTCTAGTCAGGTTCGGGGCAGGTTCCGGTCCGGTTCACGTCCGGTTCCGGCCCCTGCGCGTCTCACACCGCACTCCTCACGCACCCCCGTCCGCGAGTTAAAGTTCGGCGCATGACTGACGACGTCGTGATCGGGCCGCTGGACCTCGCCACGCACGTGGACGAAGCGCTGCGGGTGCAGGCCCACGCCTTCGGGCTCAGCGACGACGAGGTGACCGTGCGGCGCCAGATCGTGCTGCGGCACCTCACCTACCCCGGCGCCCGCGCGCTCGGCGCCACCACCCCCGAGGGGCGGCTCGTCGGCTTCGTCTACGGCATGCCCAACGACCGCGGCCACTGGTGGTCCACGGTCGTCGAGCCGTATCTGCGGGTCCACGGCGTGGAGGACTGGCTCGACGACTCCTTCGTGATCACCGAGCTCCATGTGCAGCCCGGTTACCAGAACCGCGGCGTCGGCCGCACCCTCATCACCACCATCACGGACACGGTCGACCAGCCGCGCTCGATCCTCTCCGCGATCGACGTCGAGAGCCCCGCACGCGGCCTCTACCGCTCGCTCGGGTACGCGGACCTGGCCCGCAACGTCCAGTTCCCCAGCGCCCAGAAGCCGTACGCGGTGATGGGCGCGCCCCTGCCGCTGAAGCGGTCGGGCAGCTAACCGATTTCCGCCCGCGCCCGGGCCCCGGCTAACCTCCTGCCATCACCCTTCCCCAAGCTCTCGGCTTAGGCCGAGCAGGGGGGACCCCCTTTCGCAGGAGTTCACCATGGCCCAGGTCCAGCGCATGTCCCGATTGATGATCAAGACACTGCGCGACGACCCGGCGGACGCAGAGACGCTCAACCACAAGCTGCTCGTCCGGGCCGGATACGTCCGCCGCACCGCCGCAGGCATCTGGTCCTGGCTGCCGCTGGGCAAGAAGGTCCTGGAGAACATCACCCACGTCGTGCGCGAGGAGATGGACGCCATCGGCGCCCAGGAAGTCCTCCTGCCAGCGCTCCTGCCCAAGGAGTCGTACGACGCGACGGGCCGCTACGACGAGTACGGCGACCTGCTGTTCCGCCTCAAGGACCGCAAGGGCGCCGACTACCTCCTCGGTCCGACGCACGAGGAGATCTTCACCCAGATCGTCAAGGACCAGTGCTCGTCCTACAAGGACCTGCCGGTGATCCTCTACCAGATCCAGACGAAGTACCGCGACGAGGCCCGCCCCCGCGCCGGTGTGCTCCGCGGCCGCGAGTTCCAGATGAAGGACTCGTACTCCTTCGACACCACGGACGAGGGCCTCGCCGAGTCGTACGCCCTGCACCGCGCCGCGTACATCAAGATCTTCGAGCGTCTCGGCCTCGACCACCGCATCGTCTCCGCCGTCTCCGGCGCGATGGGCGGCTCGGCCTCCGAGGAGTTCCTGGCGCCCGCGCCGGCCGGCGAGGACACCTTCGTGGACTGCCCCGCGTGCGACTACGCGGCCAACACGGAGGCCGTCTCCTTCGTCGTCACGGAGGCCGCCGACGGCTCGGCGCACGGCCCCGTCGAGGAGCTGGACACCCCCGACACCCCGACCATCGAGACGCTCGCCGCCCACCTCGGCGTCCCGGCCTCCGCGACCCTGAAGAACCTCCTGGTCAAGGTCGACGGCGAGATCGTCGCCGTGGGCGTGCCCGGCGACCGCGAGGTCGACCTCGGCAAGCTCGGCGAGCACCTGGCGCCCGCCGTCGTGGAGCTGGTGACGGCCGAGGACTTCGAGGGCCGCGACGATCTCGTACGCGGCTACGTCGGCCCGCAGGGCCTGGACAAGGTCCGCTACATCGCCGACCCGCGGGTGGCGGCGGGCACCGCCTGGATCACCGGCGCGAACAAGATCAACACGCATGCGAAGAACGTCGTCGCGGGCCGTGACTTCGAGGTCGACGACTACCTCGACGTCGTGGTCGTCGAGGAGGGCGACCCCTGCCCCAAGTGCGGCACCGGCCTGAAGCTGGACCGCGCCATCGAGATCGGCCACATCTTCCAGCTCGGCCGCAAGTTCGCCGACGCCTTCCAGCTCGACGTCCTGGGCCAGCAGGGCAAGCCGGTCCGCGTGACCATGGGCTCGTACGGTATCGGCGTCTCGCGCGCGGTGGCGGCGCTCGCCGAGCAGACCGCGGACGACAAGGGCCTGTGCTGGCCCAAGGAGATCGCCCCCGCCGACGTCCACGTGGTGGCCGCGGGCAAGGCGCTCCAGACGGAGCTCGCGCTCGACGTCTCCGAGCAGCTGAACGCGGCGGGCGTCCGGGTCCTGGTCGACGACAGGGCGGGCGTCTCGCCCGGCGTGAAGTTCACGGACGCCGAGCTGATCGGTGTCCCGCAGATCCTGGTGGCGGGCCGCCGTTCCGCCGAGGGCGTCGTGGAGCTGAAGGACCGCCGCACCGGCGAGCGCGAGGAGCTCACCGTGGCCGAGGCGATCGCGCGACTCACTGCCTGAGCCTGATGCTCAGACGCCGGACGGGCTGAATCTTCAGCCCGTCCGGCGTCTGGGGACGAACTCGGCGGATCAAGTGGTTGCGGCACAGGAGCCCGCTACAGCCACCCCGCGAACTCCAGCAGCAGCTCCGCGTCCTGCTCCCGCCCCACGCGCCGTGCCCGCACCCCGGACTCCACGGCCCGGAACAGCGTCCAGCCCCGCAGCCGCTCCTGGTCCACGTCCAGCGACTCGGCCAGCTTCTTCACCCGGCGCCGGGTGATCGACGCCCCGGAGGGCGAGGCGATGAGGTCCTCCACCCGGTCCCGCACCAGGCGGGCCAGGTCGAACGCGCACTCGCCCACCACCGGGTCGGGCCCCACGGCCAGCCACGGCACGCGGTCGCCCTGAAGCACCTTGCTCTGCCGGAACGTGCCGTGCAGCAGCCGTACCTCCACGTCCCCGGCCAGCAGCTCGTCCCGCGCGGCGAGCGCGGCGTCCACCAGCGGCGCGACGTCCCCGTCCGAGGCGGCCCGCATCGCGTCCGCCTGCCGTCCCGTCCGCTCGGCGACCGTCTCGAAGCGGTGCCCGGTGGGCGGCTCCACCCACAGCCGGCGCAGCGTGCCCGCCGCCTCCAGGAGGGCCTTGGCCTCGGGCAGCGAACGGACCGACACATCGCGGTGCAGCCGCTCCAGGAGGAGGGCCCCGTCCGCGGCGGAGGGGTCGAGCAGCCGTACGGCACCGAGCCCGTTCCAGTGCGCGAGCGCGGCGCGCTCGCTCTCGGGCCGCGACCTCGGCGGCACCAGCTTCAGCACCGCGGGCGCGTCGTCGGCTTGGCGTACCATGATGACGAGGCTGCTGCGCCCACCGGGCACGTGCACCCGCTCGACGGTCAACTCGCGTAGAGCGACGGCCTGTTCGGCTGCTCCGGGCAGCTTCTCCAGCCAGTCGTCGCCGTCCTGCGCCGCCTCGCCGAGTGCGGTGACGAGGCGCCGGGGCGGTTCGAAAGCCATGCGCGAGGTGTTCCCTTCCTGGCGGTCGTGAGCGCCTACGCCTTGGGGCCCGCCGGTGCGGTGGTGTCCGACCCGGCGGCCCGCTCTGCGAGACCAGGGAAGGTTACGCTCCCGCCGCGCCACCGTGCCGCACGGACCGCCGCCTCCCGAAGCGCCTCGGCCGCGCTGCCGCGCCGGGCGCCGGTGGAGGCCCGTACGAGATCGGAGTAGACCCCCGCGACCCGTTCCTCCAGCTCCGTGGCGAGCCGTACGGCGGCATCGGAGTCCGGCACCGCGAACGGCAGCGCGTAGGCGGCCGCCGACGGCTCGGGCTCGCCGCCCAGGTCGCGCACGGCGCGCTGCAACGCGTCGCGCCGGGCGCGATGCGCGTCGTACGCCGTGCGCGCCTCCTCCCTGCGGCCCTCGCTGATCCGGCCGCCGACGACCCCGAAGCCGTACACGGCGGCGTGCTCGGCGCCCAGCGCGGCCTGCACCGCGCGCAACTCGTCCTTGGAATCGCTCACTTGTCGCCCTCCGTCAGCAGATACGCGTGCGTGGCGCCCGAGGCCGCCACCGACGCGAGCAGCCTGGCCAGCTCAGCCGGCGCGTCCAGCAGCTCGCTCCCGCGCCGCTTGGCCAGCTCCCGCTCGGCCTTGGCGAGCTCACGCACCGCGTCCTTCTCGTCCTTGGGGACGGCGGGCTTCCGGGAGGGCGGCGCGGAGGGGGCGGAGGGGGCGGGAGCACCCGTCGAAGCCGAGGGGCTCGGGGGAGCGGATCCCTCGGCGAAGACCGCCTCGTGCCGCTTCACCTCGGCCCGCAGCGGATCCAGCCGCCCGGCCAGCGAGGGATGCGCGGCGAGGACGGCGTCGTAGCGCCCGAGCAGCTCACCGCTGTCCCGGGCGGCACGCGCGCGCAGCCGCGCGGCGGCGGAGGGGCGCTCGTCCTCGTCCGTGGACGAGGAGTCCGAGCAGCCCGAGAGCAGTACGGCCCCGGCCGCTCCGGCGGCCCCGGTCAGCAGGCTCCTGCGGCGCGGCCCCGAGCGGGCGTGCGAGGGGGTGGGATACGACGGCACAGCGGACGTCCTCGGCAGGAAGGCCAGAAAGGCAGGCAGTCAGATGGTGGGCGAGCCGGGCGCGAGCCCGGTGATCACCGTACCTGCGGCCTGCCCTCGTACGCGTGAGCGGCTCGGTGCCGGTCGGACGGGGCCGTGCCGCGGCCGGACGGGGGCCGGACGGCGGGCGGCAACACCCCTCGGGACCGGATACCCTTTGACCTGACACGCGAACGATCCCACAACAGCACACGCGGCCGAGGAGTCACCCGGATGAGCACCACCCAGAGCGAGAGGCTGCGAGAACTGCTGGAACCGCTCGTCAGCTCGAAGGAACTGGATCTCGAAGAGATCGAAGTGGCCTCGGTCGGACGCAGTCGGGTGCTGCGCGTGGTGATCGACTCCGACGACGGCGTGGACCTGGATCAGATCGCGGAGATCAGCCGCGAAATCTCCGAGAAGCTCGACGAGAGCGACGCGATGGGCGACGGGGAGTACACCCTCGAAGTCGGCTCCCCGGGCGCCGAGCGCCCGCTGACGGAGCACCGCCACTATCTGCGCGCCGTCGGCCGCCTGGTGAAGTTCCAGCTGACGGAGGGCGGCGACGACCTGATCGCCCGCATCCTCGAGGTGGACGACGAAGGCGTGAATCTTGAAGTACCGGGCGTGAAGGGGCGTAAGCCCACCGCCCGCAGGCTCACCTTCGACGCGATCGCCAAGGCGCGCGTCGAGGTCGAGTTCAACCGCAAGGACAAGAAGGAAGAGGAGGCGTAGCCGTGGACATCGACATGAGTGCCCTGCGGGGTCTGGTCCGGGAGAAGGAGATCTCCTTCGACCTGCTGGTCGAGGCGATCGAGTCGGCCCTCCTCATCGCCTACCACCGCACCGACGGCAGTTTCCGTCGCGCCCGCGTGAAGCTGGACCGCGACAGCGGCCATGTGACGGTGTGGGCGACGGAGGACCCGGCGGACCTCGAAGAGGGGCAGGAGGCCAAGGAGTTCGACGACACCCCGTCGGACTTCGGCCGGATCGCCGCGACGACCGCCAAGCAGGTCATCCTGCAGCGTCTGCGCGACGCCCAGGACGACGCGACGCTCGGGGAGTACGCCGGCCGCGAGGGCGACATCGTCACGGGCGTCGTCCAGCAGGGCCGCGACCCGAAGAACGTGCTCGTCGACATCGGCAAGCTCGAGGCCATCCTGCCGGTGCAGGAGCAGGTCCCGGGCGAGGAGTACGCCCACGGTCTGCGCCTTCGTTCGTACGTCGTCCGGGTGGCGAAGGGCGTCCGCGGCCCCTCGGTCACGCTGTCCCGCACGCACCCGAACCTCGTCAAGAAGCTCTTCGCGCTCGAGGTGCCGGAGATCGCCGACGGATCGGTCGAGATCTCGGCCATCGCCCGCGAGGCCGGTCACCGGACCAAGATCGCGGTCCGTTCCACCCGCTCCGGGCTCAACGCCAAGGGCGCCTGCATCGGTCCGATGGGCCAGCGTGTGCGCAACGTCATGGCCGAGCTCAACGGCGAGAAGATCGACATCGTCGACTGGTCGGACGACCCGGGTGAGATGGTCGCCCACGCGCTCTCCCCGGCGCGGGTCAGCAAGGTGGAGATCGTCGACCTCGCGGCCCGTTCCGCGCGGGTCACGGTGCCCGACTACCAGCTCTCCCTCGCGATCGGCAAGGAGGGCCAGAACGCCCGCCTCGCCGCGCGGCTCACGGGCTGGCGCATCGACATCCGTCCGGACACCGAGCAGCCGCAGGACTCCCCGGAGGCCTGATCGGGGTGCCGATCGACCGCTGATCGCGTACTGATCAAGACAACAACCGTTCGATTTTTGCCCCAAAGGGGTGAGGTCGGTGCGGGGAGGTAGACTTAATCGTGTCTGGCCGGACGCAAGCCCGCGCATGCCCTGAACGCACCTGTGTGGGGTGCCGGGAGCGAGCGGCCAAGAACGATCTGCTGCGCATCGTGGCGAAAGAGGGCGCTTGCGCCCCCGATCCAAGCGGTACGCTGCCCGGCCGGGGTGCGTACATCCACCCCGTTCCGGTCTGTCTCGACCTGGCGGTCCGACGCAGGGCGTTCCCGAGGGCCTTCCGGGCCCCGGGCCCGCTCGACACGGCGGACTTGCGCCGAGTCGTCGAGACAGTTGCCCAGCAGGCAACACCGTAAGGAAGGTCGCGCGGAACCCCGCGCGGCCCTGGTATTCCGCGAGTTGGAAGTAGGTCGAGATTGCGATGAGCACTCGATGAGCACGCGATGAGTACGCCCATGAAGTAGCGACGGTCCGGCGTAACCCGGACCTAAAAGGAGCGAAGTGGCTAAGGTCCGGGTATACGAGCTCGCCAAGGAGTTCGGCGTAGAGAGCAAGGTCGTCATGGCCAAGCTCCAAGAACTCGGTGAATTCGTACGTTCGGCGTCCTCGACGATCGAGGCGCCCGTTGTACGCAAATTGACTGACGCATTGAACCAGGGTGGTGGCAACGGCAAGCCCGCCGCCGCCAAGCCCGGGGCGCCGCGCAAGCAGGCCGCCCCCAAGCCGCCGGCCCCCTCGGGCCCGGCGTCCCCCTCTCCCGCGCAGGCCGCCCGTCCGGGTCCGGCCGCGCCGAAGCCGCCGGCGGCCAAGCCCGCCGCCGCGGCCGACAAGCCCGCGGCCTCCCCGGCCGCTCCCGGCCCGCGTCCGGGTCCGAAGCCGCCGACGCCGAAGCCGGCGCCCGCAGCTCCGGCCGCCCCGGCGGCTCCGGCTGCCCCTGCCGCACCGGTCAGCCCGGCTCCGGCCGCCCCGGAGTTCACCGCTCCGCCGGCCGCTCCGGCTGCCCCTGCCGCCTCTTCGGCGCCGGCAGGTCCCCGTCCGGGCGCTCGCCCGGGTGCCCCCAAGCCCGCGGGCCGTCCGGCCCCCGGCCAGGGTGGTCAGGGTCAGGGTGGCCAGGGTCGTGGCGACCGCGGCGACCGTCAGGGTGGCGCTCCGCGTCCCGGCGGCCAGGGTGGCGCAGCGCGCCCCGGTGGCCGTCCGGCAGGACCGCGTCCCGGCAACAACCCCTTCACCTCTGGTGGCTCCACCGGCATGGCGCGCCCGCAGGCGCCCCGTCCGGGCGGCGCCCCGCGTCCCGGCGGCCAGGGTGGCCCCGGCGGTCCCGGCGGCGCCCCGCGCCCGCAGGGCCAGGGCGGCCAGGGTGCTCCTCGTCCGCAGGGTCAGGGCGGCGCTCGCCCCAGCCCCGGCGGCATGCCTCGCCCGCAGGGTGGTGCCCCGCGTCCCGGCGGCGCCCCCGGTGGCGGCGGTAACCGTCCCAACCCGGGCATGATGCCGCAGCGTCCCGCTGCCGGTCCGCGTCCCGGTGGTGGCCCCGGCGGTGGCCGTGGTCCCGGTGGCGGCGGCGGTCGCCCGGGCGGCGGCGGTCGTCCCGGTGGCGGCGGCTTCGCAGGCCGTCCGGCCGGTCCCGGTGGCGGTGGCGGTTTCGCCGGTCGTCCCGGTGGTGGCGGTGGCGGTGGCGGTTTCGCCGGTCGTCCCGGTGGTGGCGGCGGTTTCGCCGGTCGCCCCGGTGGCGGTCGTCCCGGCGGCCCCGGTGCCCGTGGTGGCACGCAGGGTGCGTTCGGCCGTCCCGGCGGGCCCGCCCGTCGTGGCCGCAAGTCGAAGCGGCAGAGGCGCCAGGAGTACGAGTCGATGCAGGCTCCGTCGGTCGGCGGCGTCATGCTGCCGAGGGGCAACGGCCAGGCTGTCCGCCTGTCCCGTGGTGCCTCGCTGACCGACTTCGCCGAGAAGATCAACGCCAACCCGGCGTCGCTCGTCGGCGTGATGATGAACCTCGGCGAGATGGTCACGGCCACGCAGTCCGTGCCGGACGAGACGCTGAGGCTGCTCGCGGACGAGATGAACTTCGTCCTTGAGATCGTCAGCCCCGAGGAGGAGGACCGCGAGCTGCTCGAGTCCTTCGACATCGAGTTCGGCGAGGACGAGGGCGGCGAGGAAGCACTCGTCGCGCGTCCGCCGGTCGTGACCGTCATGGGTCACGTCGACCACGGTAAGACCCGACTTCTGGACGCGATCCGCAAGACGAACGTCATTGCGGGCGAGGCCGGCGGTATTACGCAGCACATCGGTGCGTACCAGGTCGGTGCCGAGGTCAACGGCGAGGACCGCCGGATCACCTTCATCGACACCCCCGGTCACGAGGCGTTCACCGCCATGCGTGCCCGTGGTGCGAAGTCCACCGACATCGCGATCCTCGTGGTCGCGGCCAACGACGGTGTGATGCCGCAGACGATCGAGGCGCTGAACCACGCCAAGGCGGCCGACGTGCCGATCGTGGTCGCGGTCAACAAGATCGACGTCGAGGGTGCCGACCCGACCAAGGTGCGCGGTCAGCTCACCGAGTTCGGTCTGGTGGCCGAGGAGTACGGCGGCGACACGATGTTCGTCGACATCTCCGCCAAGCAGGGCGAGAACATCGAGGCCCTCCTGGAGGCCGTGGTCCTGACCGCGGACGCCTCGCTCGACCTGCGCGCGAACCCGGCGCAGGACGCGCAGGGTATTGCGATCGAGTCCCACCTGGACAAGGGCCGCGGCGCCGTCGCGACCGTCCTGGTCCAGCGCGGTACCCTCCGCGTCGGTGACACGATGGTGGTCGGCGACGCGTACGGCCGAGTCCGCGCGATGCTCGACGACAAGGGCGAGAACGTGGAAGAGGCGGGTCCGTCGACTCCGGTCCTCGTCCTCGGTCTCACCAACGTCCCGGGTGCCGGCGACAACTTCCTGGTCGTCGACGAGGACCGTACGGCCCGTCAGATCGCCGAGAAGCGTGCCGCCCGTGAGCGCAACGTCCGCTTCGCCCGCAAGGGTGTTCGGTTCTCCCTGGAGAACCTGGACGAGGCCCTCAAGGCCGGTCTGGTGCAGGAACTCAACCTCATCATCAAGGGCGACGCGTCCGGTTCGGTGGAGGCTCTCGAGTCCTCGCTGCTCCAGCTCGACGTCGGCGAAGAGGTCGACATCCGCGTCCTGCACCGCGGCGTGGGTGCGGTCACCGAGTCGGACATCGACCTGGCGACCGGCTCCGACGCGATCGTGATCGGCTTCAACGTCCGTGCGGCCGGTCGTGCCGCGCAGATGGCCGACCGCGAAGGCGTGGACGTCCGGTACTACTCGGTCATCTACCAGGCGATCGAAGAGATCGAAGCGGCCCTCAAGGGCATGCTCAAGCCGGAGTACGAAGAGGTCGAGCTCGGCACGGCGGAGATCCGCGAGATCTTCCGCTCGTCCAAGCTGGGCAACATCGCCGGTGTCCTGGTCCGGTCGGGCGAGGTCAAGCGCAACACCAAGGCGCGCCTCATCCGCGACGGCAAGGTCATCGCGGAGAGCCTCAACATCTCCGGTCTGCGCCGCTTCAAGGACGACGTCACCGAGATCCGCGAAGGGTTCGAGGGCGGTATCAACCTCGGCAACTTCAACGACATCAAGATCGACGACGTCATCGCGACGTACGAGATGCGCGAGAAGCCTCGCGGCTGATCAACGCAGCTCGAACCGGGGCCGGTCGAGGGGAGGTAAATCCCGTCGATCGGCCCCGGCCGTTCCGTGTACGGTTCTTGTGTCCCTGCCAAGTGGTTGGCGGGGCACGACCCCGAACCGGCGGGACATCCGGACACACATGTATGTGGGGACACTGTCCTTCGATCTGCTCCTCGGCGACGTTCACTCGCTGAAGGAGAAACGCTCCGTCGTCCGCCCGATCGTCGCCGAACTCATGCGCAAATACGCGGTGAGCGCGGCGGAGACCGGCAACCAGGACCTCCATCGCAGGGCCGAGATCGGCCTGGCATTGGTCTCCGGGGAGACGGGGCACCTCACCGACGTACTGGACCGGTGCGAGCGCCTGGTCGCCGCCCGTCCCGAGGTGGAGCTGCTCTCCGTTCGACGCAGGCTCCACGGCGACGAAGACTGATTGCACAGCAAGGCGAAGAAGGAGACGGAGCAGTGGCCGACAACGCGCGGGCGAAAAGGCTGGCGGACCTCATCCGAGAGGTGGTTGCCAAGAAGCTGCAGCGCGGGATCAAGGACCCGCGGCTCGGTACGCATGTGACCATCACGGACACCCGGGTGACGGGTGACCTGCGGGAGGCGACCGTCTTCTACACGGTCTACGGCGACGACGAGGACCGCGCGGCAGCCGCCGCCGGCCTGGAGAGCGCCAAGGGCGTCCTCCGTTCGGCGGTCGGTGCGGCGGCGGGTGTGAAGTTCACCCCGAGCCTCACCTTCGTGGCGGACGCGCTGCCGGACAACGCCAAGGCCATCGAGGACCTCCTCGACAAGGCCCGGATGTCGGACGAGAAGGTGCGCGAGGTGTCCGCGGGCGCCGAGTTCGCCGGCGGGGCCGACCCGTACCGCAAGCCGGAAGCGGACGACGACGACAACGACGAGACGGATGGCGACGCCTCGGCATGAGCAACACCGGCAACAAGACGCCGGACGGACTTGTCATCGTCGACAAGCCGTCCGGCTTCACTTCGCATGACGTGGTCGCCAAGATGCGCGGGATCGCCAAGACCCGCCGCGTCGGCCACGCGGGCACCCTCGACCCCATGGCGACGGGCGTTCTCGTCCTCGGGGTCGAGCGGGCGACCAAACTCCTCGGCCATCTCGCGCTGACGGAGAAGGAGTACCTCGGCACGATCCGGCTCGGCCAGAACACCGTCACGGACGACGCCGAGGGCGAGATCACCTCGTCGGCCGACGCCTCGGGCATCAAGCGCGACGCCATCGACGCGGGCATCGCCAAGCTCTCCGGCGACATCATGCAGGTGCCGTCGAAGGTCAGCGCCATCAAGATCGACGGCAAGCGGTCGTACGCGCGAGCGCGCGAGGGCGAGGACTTCGAGATCCCCGCCCGGCCGGTGAAGATCTCCGCCTTCACCGTGTACGACGTCAGGGACGCCGTCGCCGAGGACGGCACCCCCGTCCTCGACCTGGTCGTCTCCGTCGTCTGCTCGTCGGGGACGTACATCCGCGCCCTGGCCCGCGACCTGGGCGCCGACCTCGGGGTCGGCGGCCACCTGACGGCCCTGCGGCGCACCCGCGTCGGCCCGTACAAGCTGGACGCGGCGAAGACCATCGACCAGCTCCAGGAGGAGCTGACGGTGATGCCGGTGGCGGACGCGGCCACCGCCGCCTTCCCGCGCTGGGACGTGGACGAGAAGCGGGCTCGGCTGCTGCTCAACGGCGTGCGGATCGAGATGCCGGGGGAGTACGCCGGGGTCGGCGCTGTCGCGGTCTTCGATCCGGAGGGCCGGTTCCTGGTCCTGGCCGAGGAGCTCAAGGGCAAGGCCAAGAGCCTGGCCGTCTTCGCCTGAGCCCGCGCCTTCTCCGCACGTACGCCGGAGCCCCGTCTTCCCGTACGTCGATCTCCGTCGTGGAGCGGCGGCAGCTGTGCGCGTGGCCGCACGCCGCTCCACGGCGAATCCCCCCACCCCAAGATGTATCCATCGCGCCCTGCCGATTCACCCCATCGGGCAGGCGCTCGGAGTGAACCGAGGGGGCGGAAGGGGGCGCGTTCGCGACGCGTTCTGTCCCGCTGATCACCGCCGACCTACCGTCAGAGGGACGGGGCGTCGCGGGAGGTTCGGGCATGGCGGGACAGGGCGACCCGACGGCGCTCGACGGTGCCCTCGTGCGGATCTGCGATCTGGCCGGGCGGCCACGGGGCATGGGCTTCGCCGCCGACGACCACGGCACGGTGATCACCAGCCACGAAGCGGTCGACGGCCTCGCGCGGCTCGTGCTGCACGCGGCGGGGGAGCGCGTCTGCGTGGTCGGCGCCGACGCCGTGGTGGCCCTCCCCGAGACCGATCTGGCGCTCGTCCGCACCGACGGTCTTGAGCTGCGGCCGCTGCCCGTCACGGTCCGCGAAACCGTCCCCGTGGGCACCTATGTACGCATCGTGGCGCGCGGCCGGCGCGAGGCGAGGGTGCTTGGCCCGGCATCCGTCACGTACACCGCGACGGACCGCTTCCATCTGGTCGACCAGGCGATGGAGCTCGCCATCGGCACGGACGGCGCCGACGCGCTGCGGCTCGGTGGCGGGGCCGCGGGCGGCCCGGTCCTCGACGTCTCGTCCGGGGCCGTCCTCGCCGTCCTCGGTACCGCGTTGCACGGCGAGCACAGTGCGGCGGGGTTCGCCGTGCAGCTGCGGGAGGCGGCAGCCGCCGGTCCGGGCGGGCCGCTCGCCGAGCTCCTCGCACGCAATGCGGCGACCGTTCCGGCGTACGGCCGCGATCTGAATCTGGCGGGCGTGCTGCACCTGGCGGCCACGTCATTGGGGTCCGACGGCCCGCGCCCCGCCCTCCTCGAACCGGTCGAACGCCCGGACACCAAAGCGGAGTTGGCCCGCTTCACCGCCGGGCGCGCACAAGTGCTCGGCCTGGTCGGCGCTCCCGGCACCGGCCGGACGACGGAACTCGCCGCCCTCGCCGCATGCCGCGCCCGAGGCGCCGAGCCGGCGCCCACGCTGTGGCTGCGCGGCGCCGATCTCCAGGGCACGGACACGGACGTGGGTGACGCGGTGGAGCGTGCGCTGGAACGGGCGGGCCGAATCCTGGAAGCTTCGGGGGCCCCGGGGGGCTCTGAGGGCTCGCTCGCCGACGCCGACGACGGGCTCGGGGACATCTCCGCCGGGCGGGTCGCGCGGCTCGTGCGGGACGAGGGGCGGGCGCTGCTGCTGTTGCTCGACGGCCCCGAGGAGATGCCGCCGGTCCTCGCGCACCGTCTCGCGGAGTGGAGCAGGGGGACGGCCGAGTGGCTGCGGGACACGGGCGCGCGGCTCGTGGTGGCCTGCCGCGCGGAGTACTGGGAACAGGCGGGAGCGCACTTCTCCGAGGAACTCTTCCCCGGGTGTGTGCACCTGGGGGATCTGCCCGAGCGGCAGGCACGGATCGCCCGCGCGCGGTACGGCATCCCGGACGGAGCGCTCGCCACGGCCGACGCGCGCCACCCTCTCGCCCTGCGCCTGCTCGCCGAGGTGCGGGCGGCTCTGCCGGAGGACCCGCCGCCGGGCCGCCCCGGCCGGGACGAGATCTTCGAGGCCTATCTGGACGTGCTGTGCCTGCGCGTGGCGGTGCGGCTCGCGGCGGCGAACGGCCTGCGCGGCACGGCTGTACGGCGCCTCGCGGCGAAGGTGTCCGGCCAGGTGCACGAGGCTGCGCGGCGGTGCCTGGGACCGGGGCAGGGGGAACTGGACCGGGCGTCCTTCGAGGAGATCTTCCCGTGGGGCACGGGCTGGGCCTCCGCGGTCCTCACCGAGGGGCTCCTCGCTCCTGCCGGTGACGGCTACCGCTTCGCACACGAGGAGCTCGCGGACTGGATCCAGGGGATGCACCTGGACGTGGACGGCGCCCTGTGGTCCCTGGTACACCGCCACGGCCCCACCCCACCGGGTTCCGAACCACCGCCACTGTCACTGCCGGTACCGAGGCACAGGATCGGCCCGGTGATCCAGGCGCTGCTGTTGTTGGGGCGGCAACGGGGGGTGGGGGAACTGGGGGAGAGGTTGGGGGAGTTGGTGGGGTTTGTGACGGCTGCAGGGGCTGTGGAGGCTGTGGGGGAGGGCTTGGGCGATCGGGCGGGTGGCTCGGAGGCACGCTGTGAAGCGGCGAAGGCTGCGGCGTCGGCTGGTGCGTCGGCGGGGGAGACGCGGGGCAATCGGGTGGGTGGGAGGGAGACCCGCCGCGAAGCGGCGAAAAGCAGCCCGCCGCCGGGGGCAGGCGAGGCAGGGCAGGAGGCCAGGGGCCAGCGCGAGGCGGGGGCTGAGGCCAGGGGTCAGGGCGTGGCGGGGGCTGAGGCCAGGGGCCAGGAGGATGCCCTGTGGTGGGCCGGGCGGCTCCTGGAGGAGACCCTCTCCCGGGTGGGCGACGCGAAGCCCTACCTGGAGCTGCTCACGGACCTCGCCCGGCAGGGCAGGTACAAGGCATCCTTCTGGCTGGGCCTCCCCCTCACCGAGGACGACCGCTTCGACCTCCTGCGCACGGCAGTGATCCACGACCCCCCGCCCGGCCCCTCGCAGGCCCGCTGCCTCGACGCGGTCGCCGAACTCCTCGCCGAGGACCCCGCCACCGTGCAGCCACAGCTGACCCGCTGGTTCAGCGACGAACGCCCCCTCGAAGCCACCCCGCACGCCACCGTCGCATCGGCGGCCCAGGCCCTGCTGCACACCCACCGCCACCGCGCCATCGACGACCTCGCCGAGATCCTGGTCGACTGCGCCCACCCCCGGGCCGACGAACTGCTCGCCGCACTGGCCGAGGAGGAGCCGTCGGCCATCTGCCGGGCCGTCGACCGCTGGGTGCACGACACGCGCCCGGCGCGCCGTGTCGCCGCCGTCGCCTACGGCCTGCGCGCCGCGCCGCACGCCAGCACGGACGCCGACCGCAGGCTCCTGCGGTACGCGGCCTTCGCCCTGCTGGCCCGCGCCGCCGACAGCTCGCTGCACGGCGCCGCCCTCGCCCTCCTCGTACGCGACCCGCAGACCCGCGCACGCCACCTGCCGCCCGCCCTGAAGCGCTTCACCGCCGGCGACCCGCAGCTCCCCGCGAGCGCCCTCGCCGCCGCCCTCGACACCCACCCGGAGCAGGTGCTCGCCGCCTTCCGGACCCGGCTGTACGGCCCCGGCCCCGCGCCCGGCGACGTCCTGCGCGCCCTGGCCGACGTGACGGCCCCCGTACCGGCCAGGCGGGTCGCCGAACTCGTACGCGACGTGCTGGAGCTGCGCCCCGACCTGGCGGGGCACGTGGCCGCGTACCTCGACCTGCGCCTAGAGCAAGGGCCCGGCGTACGCGCGATCCTCCTCCCGCTGGTCACGGGCCTCCTGCGGCACCGCCCGCCGCCCGTGCGCGCCGCGCTCGCCACGGCCGTCGCCGCCCCCGGGACCGACGCCTCGCACGCCCTGCGCAACGAGCTCCTGGAGGCGCTGCTCGCCCAGGAGCGGGAGCCCGAAGTCCTGGACGCCGTGCTCTGCGCCGTGGCGGGCGGCGAGGACAAGGAACGGGTCCGCGCGCTGGTGCACCGCACCGGCGCGCTGCTCGTCCGCACCCCGGAAGGCGCGACCTGCTTCGACCGGCGCCTGGTCGAGCTGGCCCGCTCCGTGCCGGGCTTCTCCACACAGGTGGCCAGGTGGATCTGCGCGGCCCCGCAGGACTGGTCCGCCCTCGTCGGCCCCAGCTCCCGCCGCATGATCGAGAACCTCGCCGGAGTACGTGTCCCGGCGTGACCCCCGCCACCCCCTCCGATGCGATCCCGATGGCGCGGGCATGGCAGTCTTAGACCTGCGCAATCGGCAATGGGACGTACACACACGTACACAGGTTCGGCGAGGAGCAAAGACAGTGCAGCGCTGGCGTGGCTTGGAGGACATCCCCCAGGACTGGGGGCGCAGCGTCGTCACCATCGGTTCCTACGACGGCGTACACCGCGGACACCAGCTGATCATCGGCCGTGCGGTGGCACACGCCCGTGAGCTCGGCGTGCCCGCCGTGGTCGTCACCTTCGACCCGCACCCCTCCGAGGTCGTGCGCCCGGGCAGCCACCCGCCGCTGCTCGCCCCGCACCACCGGCGCGCCGAACTCATGGCGGAGCTGGGCGTGGACGCACTGCTCATCCTGCCGTTCACCACGGAGTTCTCGAAGCTGTCGCCCGCCGATTTCGTCGTGAAGGTCCTGGTCGACAAGCTGCACGCGCGCCTGGTCGTCGAGGGCCCCAACTTCCGCTTCGGCCACAAGGCCGCGGGCAACGTCGCCTTCCTGACCGAGCTCGGCGCCACGTACGACTACGAGGTCGATGTCATCGACCTGTTCGTGAGCGGTGCGGCCGGGGGCGGTGAGCCCTTCTCCTCCACCCTCACCCGGCGCCTGGTCGCCGAGGGTGACGTGGAGGGCGCCGCGGAGATCCTCGGCCGCCCGCACCGCGTCGAGGGCGTCGTCGTACGGGGCGCGCAGCGCGGGCGTGAACTGGGCTTCCCCACCGCCAACGTGGAGACGCTGCCGCACACCGCCATCCCCGCCGACGGCGTCTACGCCGGGTGGCTGCACGCCCAGGGCGAGGCGATGCCCGCGGCGATCTCCGTCGGGACGAACCCGCAGTTCGACGGGACGGAACGGACCGTCGAGGCGTACGCGATCGACCGCGTCGGGCTCGACCTGTACGGGCTGCACGTGGCCGTGGACTTCCTCGCCTTCGTGCGGGGCCAGGCGAAGTTCGACTCGATCGACTCGCTGCTCGTCGCCATCGCGGACGACGTGAAGAAGGCCCGGGACCTCATCGAGGCCGCCGAGTAGCGGCAAGCGCTGCGTATGGCCCCTGGGGTCCGACGACCCGTTCGTATGATCATCGGTGACTTCCTGGTCGTGCGGGGGTTGGCCACGGTGAGCGGGCCGCGACCGGTGGCCCGCACGTGAGCGGGCCAAGATCGACGACCCGCTGGAGGACGTCCTCAAGCACACCCTCAACTTCGGGGACGGATACAGGTGGGACTGACGCGCCCCGCCGCCGTGCGTGCCCCTACCGTACTTGCGCGGGTCCGGAGTAGCCGCGCAAGTACGTGACGAAGCTGGGGTGTTCGGATCACGGAGACGCTGGTCGCCGACCGCTGGTCGCCCACGATCCGTCGCGATGTGACTCAGACGCCCGACGCCCCGACATTGACCGCCGCCCAGTGGCACGCCACCTGCGTCTCGCCGCCGCCGGACAGCACCGGCAGATCCTCCGTCCGGCAGCGGTCCGCCACCCCCGCCCTCTCCGCCTCGCCCGACGCGAGCACCTGACAGCGTGCGTGGAACCGGCAGCCACCCGGGATGCGCGACGGGTCCGGCGGCTCGCCGGTGAGGACCACGGGGGCACCGGGAGCCTCCGGCAGCACCGACAACAGCGCCTGGGTGTACGGATGCTGAGGTGACGTCAGGACCTCCTCCACCGTCCCCGTCTCGACGATCCGGCCCAGGTACATCACCGCCACCCGGTCCGCGATGTTCCACGCGAGCCCCAGGTCGTGCGTCACCACCAGGGCGGAGAGCCCCAGTTCGTCCCGCAGGCGCAGCAGCAGGGCGAGGATCTCGCCGCGCACGGAGGCGTCGAGCGACGCCACCGGCTCGTCCGCGACGATCAGTTCGGGCTCCAGGACCAGCGCCCCCGCGATGACGACGCGCTGGCGCTGGCCGCCCGACAGCTCGTGCGGATAGCGCAGGAAGAACCGCTCGGGCGGCCGGAGCCCCGCCCGTGACAGGGCGTCGGCGACCGCGGCCTGCTCGTCGCCGCCGTACCCGTGGATGCGCAGGCCCTCCGCCACGGCCTCGTACACGGTGTGGCGGGGATTCAGCGAACCGCTGGGATCCTGGAGCACGAGCTGGACGCGCTTGCGGTACGCCTTCAGGGCGCGGCCCGAGTAGTCGAGTGGCTTGCCGCCGAAGGTCACCTTGCCCGACGTGGGCGCGACCAGGCCGAGCAGCGAACGGGCCAGCGTCGTCTTGCCGCAGCCCGACTCGCCGACCAGGGCCACGATCTCGCCCGGCTGGATGTCGAGGTCGACGCCGTCCACGGCCCGTGCGGGCGGCGCGCCACGGCGGCCGGGGAACGTGATGTGCAGGTCGCCCGCCGACAGCAGGGGATCGGCCGACAGCAGGGAATCCTCGGTGGTCATGCGTCGCCGCTCCTCGGTGCGTGATCGATCGGTGCCCACGGGGTCGGTGCTCACGGCGTCCGCTCCGCCGTCGCCGGTGCCGACGTCGGCTGCGCAGGAAGCTGCGCGCCCGCGTGCACGCATGCCGCGCGGTGCCGGGGGCCCGCATCCCGCAGCGCCTGGTCCTCCGTGGTGCAGGAGTCGAGGGCCACCGTGCAGCGCGGGTGGAACGTACAGCCCGTGGGGAGCAGGGACGGGTCCGGCGGGTCGCCGGGCAGGCCGCGGGGCGCGAAGCGGGACGCCGTGTCGCCGATGCGCGGGAAGGCCGCGGAGAGGGCCTTCCCGTACGGGTGCCGGGCGTTCTCGTAGACCTCGGAGGCCGGACCCTCCTCGACGACGCGGCCCGCGTACATCACCGCGAGCCGGTCGCAGGTGTCGGAGAGCACCGCGAGGTCATGGCTGATCATGATCAGGCCCAGGTCCTGCTCGGCCACCAACTGCTCGATCAGGCGCAGGATCTGAGCCTGGATCATCACGTCGAGGGCCGTCGTCGGCTCATCGGCGATGATCAGGCGCGGATCGCAGGCGAGCGCCATCGCGATCATCACGCGCTGCCGCTGCCCGCCCGACAGCTCGTGCGGATACGCCTGCGCGCGAGCGGCCGGAAGGCCCACCTGTTCGAGCAGCTCCCCGGCCTTCTTCTTGGCCCCCGCCTGCGTCGCCTTCTTGTGCAGCAGGATCGGCTCGGCGATCTGGTCGCCGATGCGGTGCACGGCGTTGAGCGAGTGCATCGCGCCCTGGAAGACGATCGACGCGCCGGCCCAGCGGACCGCGCGGACCTGGCCCCACTTCATGGTGAGGATGTCCTCGCCGTCGAGCAGGACCTGGCCGGTCACCTTCGTGCCTGCGGGCAGCAGCCGCAGCAGCGCGAGCGCCAGCGTGGACTTGCCGCAGCCGGACTCGCCCGCGACGCCGAGCTTCTGGCCCGCGTCGACCGAGAGGTTCACGCCGCGCACGGCGGCTGCCCCGGACGCGTACGTCACCTCGAGATCGCGTACGTCGAGCAGGCGCTGTTCCGGCGCGTCGTTCTCCGGCATGCCGGTCTCCGTCACCTCGGTCGGATCACTCAACGGGAGACCCCCAGCCTGGGGTTGAGCACGGACTCCACGGCGCGTCCGCACAGCGTGAACGCGAGCGCGACGACGGCGATGGCCAGTCCGGGCGGAGCGAGATACCACCAGTCACCGGCGCTGACCGCGCCCGCCTCGCGCGCGTCCTGGAGCAGCCCGCCCCAGGAGACGCCCGTGGGGTCGCCGAGGCCCAGGAAGGCGAGCGTCGCCTCGGTGAGGATGGCGTTGGAGATGACGAGGGTGGTCTGTGCGAGGACGAGCGGCATGACGTTGGGCAGGACATGCCGGGTCATGATGTGGCCGTGGCCGCCGCCGAGTGCCTGCGCGCGTTCGATGTACGGACGTGACTCCACCGCCAGTGTCTGGGCGCGGACCAGGCGGGCGGTCGTCGGCCAGGTCGTCACGCCGATCGCCAGGATGATCGTCCAGATCGAGCCGGACATCACCGCGGCGAGTGCGATGGCGAGCACCAGCGTCGGCATCACCAGGAACCAGTCGGTGACGCGCATGATGACTGTGGCGTACCAGCCCTTGAAGTGCCCGGCGGTGATTCCCACGAGGGTGCCGATGGTCACCGAGAGGACGGCGGCGAGCAGCCCGACGGTCAGCGACATCCGCGCGCCGTACACCAGGAGGCCGAGCAGGGAGCGCCCGAACTGGTCGGTGCCGAGCGGGAATTCGCCGCTCGGCGATTCCATGGGCTCGCCCGGGGCGTCGGTCACGCTCTGCGCGTCCGAGCCGACCAGGAGCGGCGCGAAGACGGCGATGAGCGCGATGACGACGAGCGCGACGAGCCCGAAGAGTCCGGCCCGGTGGGTGCGGTACTCGCGCCAGAAACGGGCGGCCGAGTGTCGTCTGCGGGCCCGGGCGAGGGCCCGCGCGCTCTTCAGCGGGGCGGTCGGCGGGGTGGTCGGTGCGGATTCGGTCGTCATCGGCCCACCCGGGGATCGAGCAACGGATAGATCACGTCGGCAAGGGTGTTCATCAGGATCACCGCGGCGGAGAAGATGAAGAACAGGCCCTGGACGAGGGGCAGGTCGGGCACGCTGAGCGCGGCGTAGAAGAGCCCGCCGAGCCCCGGCCAGGAGAAGACGGTCTCGACGAGGATCGCGCCCGCCACCACCGTGCCGAGGTTCACGAACATCAGCGTGACGGTGGGCAGCATCGCGTTGGGGACGGCGTGACGGCGGCGTACGAGATCGTCGCGCAGCCCCTTGGCGCGGGCGGTCGTCAGATAGTCGCTGCCCATCTCGTCGAGGAGGGATGACCGCATCACGAGCAGTGTCTGCGCATATCCGACCGCCACCAGGGTGATGACGGGCAGCACCATGTGGTGCGCGACGTCGAGGACGTACGCGATGCCCGTCTCACCGCCGGATTCGAGCCCGCCGGTGGGGAAGAGTCCTGGGATCGGTCCGACCCCCACCGAGAAGGTGATGATGAGGAGAAGCCCGAGCCAGAAGGACGGCACGGAGTAGAGGGTGAGCGCGAGGCCGGTGTGGACGCGGTCCCCGAGCTGTCCGTTGCGCCAGGCCGTGCGGGTGCCGAGCCAGATGCCGATGAGGGTGTAGAGCACGAACGCGGTGCCGGTGAGCAGGAGCGTCGCGGGCAGCGCGTCGGTGATCTTGTCCATCACCGGCGTGTGGAACTGGTAGGAGGTGCCGAAGTCGCCGGTCAGCGCGTTGCCGCAGTAGTCGAAGAACTGCGTCATGACGGGCTGGTCGAGGCCGAACTCCTTGCGCATCGCGTCCAGCTGTTCGGCCGATACGCGCTTGCCGCCCGTCATCTGCTTCACCGGGTCGCCCGGGATCAGGCGGAACAGGAAGAAGCTGGTGACGAGGACGGCGAACAGCGAGACGGCGGCGCCGCCCAGCTTGCCCGCCACGTACAGGAGATAGGCACGGGTGTTGCGGGCCCGGGGCCCACGGGCCGACGGCCCGGCGAACGCCGGATCGTCGGTCACCGCGGTGCCCTCGGTGTCGAGCAGTGCGGGATTGCTGTCAGCGGTCATGCGTTACTCGCGGTCCTCTGCGGTCGAACGGCGGCGCAGGGCGAACAGGACTCCGCCGCCGACGAGCACCACCGCGGCGGCGGCGATACCGATGATGACACCGGTCGAGCTCCCATCCTTGGAGGAACTCTTCCCATCCGCGGGCACTGCTGACCACCAGGACCAGTAACCGTCCTGGCCGTAGATGTTGCCGGCGGCCGTCGGCATGGTGGTGATGGACTTGATCTGGTCGGTGCGGTAGGCCTCGACGGCGTTCGGGTACGCGAGGATGTTCATGTACCCGGAGTCGTAGAGCCAGGACTGCATCTCCTTGACCGTCTTCGCACGCTTGGCCGGGTCGTACTCGGCGAGCTGCTTGTTGTAGAGCTCGTCGTACTTCTTGTCGCAGATGAAGTTGTCCGTCGCGGCGCTCTCCTTGGCCTTCACCGGGAGCGCGGCGCAGGCGTGGATGCCGAGGACGAAGTCCGGGTCGGGGTTGACCGACCAGCCGTCGAACGCGAGATCGTACTCACCCGCGTACCAGGGCACGGACACGTCATCGAGGCAGTTGACCTTGAGCCCGATCCCCAGATCGCCCCACCACTCCTTCAGGTACTTCCCGACGGCCTTGTCGTTCGGGTCGGTGGCGTGGCAGAGGATGCGGAAGTCGAGCGGCTTGCCGTCCTTGCCGACGCGCTTGCCGTCGCTGTTCTTCTTGTAGCCCGCCTCGTCGAGGAGCTGGGCCGCCCTCTTGGGGTCGTACGACAGCTTCTGTTCGGCGGAGGGCTTCCAGGCGTACTCGGAGAAGCGGGGCGGGATGTACCCCTCGCCCTCGACGGCCTGGCCCTGGAAGACCTTGTCGACCAGCGCCTCACGGTCCACGGAGAGGAAGAGCGCCTGGCGGACCTTCTTGTCCAGGAGGGCCTTGTTGCCGTCACCGAACTTCTTGCGGTCGCGGGTCTGGGCGCCGGGGTTGGTGGCGAGGGCGAAGAAACGCCGCCCCGGCCCCTCGTTCACCTTGACGTTCTCCGTGCCCTTGAGCTCGCGGGCCTGAGCGGGCGTCAGCGCGGGCTGACCGGCGACGAAGGACACCTCGCCCTTCTTCAGTGCCGCGACGGCCGCGTCCTGGTCCTTGTACGTCTTGAAGACCAGCTCGTCGAACTTGGGCGCGCCGCGCCAGAAGTCCTTGTTGGCCTTCAGTTTCACGTACTGGTCGGTCTTGTAGTCGGTGAGGACGAAGGGCCCGTTGCCGACGATGGGGAAGTCTTTGTCGTTGTTGAACTTGCTGACGTCGTCGACCTTCTCCCACACGTGCTTCGGGACGATCGGTACGTCGAGGGCGGCCATGGTGGCCTGCGGCTTCTTCAGCTCGATGACGAGCTTGGTGGGGCTCGGCGCGGTCACCTTCTTGAAGTTGGCGACGAAGCCGGAGTTGGCGGTGGCGGTGCCTTCCTTGGACATCACCTTGTTGAACGTCCAGGCGGCGTCCTCGGCGGTGGCCTGCTTGCCGTCCGACCACTTCGAGTTGTCCCGGATGGTGTACGTCCAGGTCAGCTTGTCCGCGGAGGGCTCCCACTTGGTGGCGAAGCCCGGGATCGCGTGGTTGTCCTTGGCGTCGTAGTTGGTCAGGTACTCGTACGTCAGGCGGTGGATGCTGGTGCTCAGCAGCCGCTGGGCGAGGAAGGGACTGAGCGAGTCGACGCTCTGGGCCACCGCGACGGTCAGGGTCTTCTTGCCGTCCGCCTTGGCCTCGGCCTGGTCGGGGGCCGGGTTGAGGGGAGTGGCAAGGCCCGCGGTGAGGGCGAAGGCGGCGGCTCCGGCGGCCAGGAGGCGACGGAGCCGGGCCGGCGCTTTCGGGGGCGCCTTCGAAGGAGCCTCGGTGGAGGGGTGAGACCGTGTTCTGCCGTGCTGATCTTGTGTATCCATGGGTCGGTGACCTCGCGTCATCGCTCGCGCAGAGATGGCTAGTGGATCAAGGAACGCCAGCTGGTTGATGTGTGTGTCTACCAGCGCCAGTCTGCGTCAGTCAACGGCAGGTGAACCCCATGTGGCCTGCGGAAATAACGAGTTGACCCGTATTTCATCCGCATTGGTCAAGACCTGTGAAGCGTGGCTGGTCGGGGGGTGATGGTGGGGATTGGGGCAGGTGGGGGAGTTCTGGGGTGGAGGGGCGGGGAGGGGGTGCGTACGGCGGGGGCGGGGCTTGGGGGCGAGGGTCGGGGTCTCCTGCGCCCGGGCGAGGGACTGGCGGGTTGTTGTTGTGGCGGTGCGGCAGCCTCTCTGCCCTGGGCGCCCGCGTGTCGCTCTGCCCCGGAGGTGCCCGCGTGTCGGCCGCTCGTCCCGTCCGCGCCCATTCCTGTCCCGACTGTCCACGTGATCTCGACTGTCCGAGTGCCGAACTCATCGCCCCACCCCTGTCCCTTCGGTACTTGGGTACGGCTATGGGGTAATCGGGTGGGCGGGAGAGTCTTTTCGGCAGCGGACGCCGCGGGACACCGGAGAAATGGACTGGGCCCGCACCGGAGTTCGGTACGGGCCCAGTCTGTGTCGGCGCAGGCGAAGGCTACTGCTGAGGCGCTTCCGGCGCCGGAGGCTGCGGCGGCTGATAAGGCGCCCCGGGCTGGAACGGCTGCCCGGGCTGAACGGGCGGCGGCGCCTGCTCTCCCTGGGGCTGACCGGGTTGGTCGGGTTGGCCCGGCTGACCGGGAGGCACCTGCCCCGGCTGCGGCTGTCCCTGTGGCATCTGGAACGGCTGCCCAGGCCCCGGCGCCCCCGGCCCCTGCGGAGGCGCGGCGTTCTGCCACCCCTGCGGAGCCCCCGGCTGCTGCGGATACGGCTGCCCACCGGGCTGGGGCTGCTGCCCGGGCTGCGGCTGCGGCTGCTGAGGAGCGTAAGGCTGCTGGGGTTGAGGCTGCGGCTGCGGCGCCTGCCCCGAATAGGGCGCCTGCCCAGGCTGACCCCCCTGCCTCGGATAGGGCTGCGGCGCCTGCCCGGGATACGGCTGCTGCCCAGGCCCGGCCCCCTGCTGCCCGGGATACCCCCCCTGCCCCGGCAACGGCGGAGCCACGACCGGCGGCGGATTACCGTCCGAGGTCCAGAGCCCCTGCTGCTGCTGAGCCCGCACGAAGTCCTCCGCAACCATCGCGGAGAGATTGAAGTAGGCCTCCCGCACCTTCGGCCGCATCATGTCGAGATCGACCTCGGCACCGGCGGCGAGATGCTCGTCGAACGGAATGACGACAACACCCCGGCACCGCGTCTCGAAGTGCGAAACGATGTCGTCAACCTTGATCATCTTCCCGGTCTCACGCACCCCGGAGATGACGGTGATCGACCGCGAGACCAGATCGGCGTACCCATGGGCCGACAGCCAGTCCAACGTCGTGGACGCACTGCTGGCACCATCCACGGACGGCGTCGAAATGATGATCAACTGATCGGCGAGGTCGAGAACCCCCCGCATGGCGCTGTAGAGCAGCCCCGTACCGGAGTCGGTCAAAATGATCGGATACTGCTTCCCGAGCACATCGATCGCGCGGCGGTAGTCCTCGTCGTTGAAGGTCGTCGAGACGGCCGGATCGACGTCATTGGCGATGATCTCGAGCCCGGACGCGGCCTGCGAGGTGAAGCGCCGGATGTCCATGTACGAGTTGAGGTACGGGATCGCCTGCACGAGGTCACGGATGGTGGCCCCGGTCTCGCGGCGCACGCGACGCCCGAGCGTACCGGCGTCGGGGTTGGCGTCGATGGCAAGGATCTTGTCCTGCCGCTCGGTGGCGAGCGTGGACCCGAGCGCGGTGGTCGTGGTCGTCTTACCGACACCACCCTTGAGGCTGATGACGGCGATGCGATAGCAGGACAGCACCGGAGTGCGGATCAGCTCCAACTTCCGCTGCCGCTCGGCCTCTTCCTTCTTCCCGCCGAGCTTGAACCGGGACCCACCGGCAGCGGGCCGACTGCTCTTGGCCTTCGGCTTGTTGTTACGGAGAAGGCGATCGGAGGAGAGCTCGACGGCCGCGGTGTAGCCGAGGGGCGCCCCGGGGTTGGTCCGCTCGCGCTGATCATGCTGCACGGGCTGCGGCCAGGCGGCCCCGGTGCGGGGGTCGATGGGCGGCTGCCCACCCGGCTGGGGCGCTTGCTGCTGCGGCGGCTGGGGCTGCGGCTGTGCCTGGGCCGGGGGCTGCGGCTGCTGCTGGTGGGGGAAGGGCACGTTGGGGTTCGGGGCCTGCGGCGACTGAGGGGCCTGCGGCTGGGGCTGCTGGGCCGGAAGCGGCTGCGGGGCCTGGGGCGGCTGGGGCTGCGGCTGCTGTGCCTGGGGCGCGGGCTGCTGCGGGAAGCCGTAACCGCCGGCCGGGGCAGGCGGGTTGCTCTGCTGGGGAGGCTGACCCTGCGGGTTGGGCTGCTGGACCGGCTGGTTCGGCTGACCCGACTGGTTGGGCTGAGGGAAGCCGTAACCGGCGGGCGGCTGGGGGACGGAGCCCTGCTGGGGGAAGCCGTAACCGCTGGCAGGGGCAGGCGGGTTGGGGGCAACGGGCTCCGCGGGGGCGGGCACGCTGGGCTGGCCCTGCTGAGGCGGCTGGTATGGCTGACCCGGCTGCTGCTGCTGCGGCGGCTGATACAGCTGCCCAGGCTGCGGGAACCCGTAACCGGTCGGCGGCGCGGGGGCTTCGGGGGCCGGGGTGACAGGAGGGACGGGCCCGGTGGGCGAGGGCCAGGCGCCGGGCCCAGGCTGCGGGGCCTGCGGCTGAACCGGGGCGGGCTGCGGAGCCTGCGTCTGTACGGGCTCGGGCTGCTGCGGCTGCACAGGGGCAGGGGCAGGTTCAGGGGCCGAACTCTGTGTCGGCACGGGCCACTGCGGCGCGGAGGTCGGAGCCGCGGGCTGGAAGGCGGGCGGCAACGGCGGAAGCCCGGCCTGCGAGGCCGGCGGGGGAGTCCAAGAGGGGGGAACGGAATCCTGCACCTCATCGGCAGGATCGGCAGGAGCAGAGTCCTGCGGTTCTACGTCCTCATCGGCGTTGGCGTTGGCGTTGGCGTTGGCGTCGGCGTCGGGCCCGGCATCGACAGAAGCGATGTCCTCAGACGAGTCGCTATCAAGGGCAAGGGAACCAAGCTCGGAGTCACGGCTGCTCTCAGGCGCAACAGCAACATCCACAAGGTCAGGATCAAGGTCATCGTCGCCATCGACAGCGGCACCAGAACCGGCATCCACACCTGAACCGACAACCGCATCGGCATCGGTATCCGTCGCCGCGTCGTTCGCGTCCTCACGGGCGGCCGCAGCCCGCTCCTCGATCTCCCGCATCTCGCGTTTCAGGGCGTGAGACGAGAAACGCATGGTGGCGCCACTCTCAAGATCGCCGTTCCCGAAGCTGTCGGGGGCTTCGGAACCGGACTCCTCAGAGACGGCAACGTCGGCTTCTGCCTCCGACGCCGCCTCCGCCTCGGCTTCCGCCTCGGCGAGAGCAGCATCGACCTCGTTCTTGGGCACCACGCCGGTCACATGCACCGAGGCGGCAGGCCCGGCAAGAGCCCCGCTCCAGTCTGAGGCCCCAGACGAAACCGGAGCTTCACCGGAGGCGTCGGAGTCCACATCGTCACTGTCGCGAACGGCAGGCTGGAACCCACCACTCACGGGAAGCTTCGGCAGGGCAGTAGGAGCAGGCGACGGATCCCCCACAGGATCCCCCACAGGAGGAGCGGGCGAAACAGGCCCGGTAGGCGGGCTCAACGGCGGAGCCACAGGCTCGGCCGGAGCCGCCGGCGGAGAAACGGGCCCCGGAGCAGCAGCAAACGGCGAGGCCGGCACACCCGACGAACCCGGAGTGGACGAGGGCGCAGACGAATCCGGTGCAGGCGGAGCAGGCGAGGCAGGCGGGGCGGGCGACGCCGAGGGCGTCTCACCCGCACTGCCCGACGCGTTCTGCGTGTACCAGGCGGGCGGGGCGTAGTCGATGGTGAACTCGCCCGTCGTCTCGGCAGCGGACTCCGCGTCGGACTGATCATCGACGGGTGAATCCCAGCCCCCGCGGATCTCGTCCCGATCGCTGTTCACAATGCCTCCTGATGTGGTCGAGCACCCTCGTGCCGTGGTGGGAGGGCGACCGTTTCTGTCGTCCGATCCGCCATGGCTCTCCCCGTGGTGGACGCGCACGACCCACTCCTGGGTTCTGGCGTCGCGTCCAGTACCAGCCTAATCACCAAAAGCACCAGCACGGCAGGGCAGCCCACCCCACGAATCCTGTCCTTTCCCTCACGCTCCCCACAGGAGCGAGCCCCGTATCCGAAACGTCGAAAGACAAATCAACCAACAGGCGCCAAATATCGCCTAATTCGTCCGGTCAACAGACGCCGACCGCCCGCTCAATCCATCCTCCGTGCCGTACCCAACAATCCGGTCTCGGCGTCCGTAGCCTGCGTCATCACGTACTGCCGGTCACGATCGGCACACCACAACGTCACCCCGTCGGCAAGCGTCGGCAACGCCTCGACATCACCGCGCGGCAGCCCCACGGATCGTCCGATCTGCATGGCCTCATCCGGCGAAACGCGTTGCACGCCGACGAGCCGGGCCTGACGGATCAATCGAGGCGCGACCGGACTCAGGTAGGGCAGCAAGGTCAGAACCGACTGCCAGGGCCCTGACACCACCCGCCCCCGCGGCGGCCGCATCCCGCAGTCGCGCACCACGAGGACCGGACTTCCCGCCGACGCACCCTGCGCGGGAACACGCCCCACTTCATGCACCGACATACCGCTCGGCCCGACACCGAGGGCCGCTACGAGCTGCGCCCAGGCCGCCGCCCGTCCGGTCTCCACGGCCACCCGCGCACCTGTCGCGGCGGCCCGCAGCGCGATGACCTGAGCCGTCCACAGCCCCCCGATGAGAAGTACGTCGTACGGAGTCGGGCGGTTGACGCCGAGAACCGAGGGCTGGCCCTGCGCGTCCACGCCGATCACGACGCCGTCGTCACCGATCGGCAAGGCCAGCGCATCCACCTGCTCGGCGGAGAGCGTATGGCGACGGTGACGCGGTCCGAGCAGGCCGAACCCACTGCGCAGTGAGGTGCGGAACCCTTCGCCCGGAGTGGAAGGCGCAGCTGGAGTGGTCGGATTCGTGACGGCCATCAGCGAGCGCCTCCGAGCGGCAGAGTGGCGAGCATGCCGGGCAGCTGTTCACGATCGAGCCGGACCAGCCCCGTACCGGCGCGCCTGGCCCCCTGCTCCAACGCGCGCCTGGCGGTGTCGAGTTCGGCATCACTGCGCCCGGTCACCCGCACGTGGCCGCACAGCGACACTTCCTGCCGCTCGCCGTGGCGCAGGGTGAGACTGAACGTCGTGGCGAGCGTCGGGACGGCGGTGAGCAGCGCGACGAGCTGCGGCAGTGACGGACCGCCCGCGCTCCCCAACTGCGGCCAGCGCCGTACCCAGTAGGTGGTGTGACGGCGGTTGTCGCAGCGCCATGCGCGTGCGGACTCCTCCGTCCTGCGCTCCGGCAGCCCGGTCCGTCCGGCCTCTGCGGTGACCAGCGGGTTTGCGCCCACCGATGTGGCGATGGCGGCAGCCAACTGTTCCTCGGACAGCGCGGTGGCCCGGAAACCGGCCCCCGTCAGCCGGCTCGCAAGCTGGTCCATGACGCGCACCACGCACTTCTGAGCCCCCACGAGCCCACCCCCGCGCGCCGCGACGGCCTCGGGGCAGAGCTCGGGATCGAGCTTCAGGGCAACCCAGGTGATCCGCACGGCGGGAGCTCCGGTCTGGGCCTGAAGGGGGGCGTAGTTGCTGACGGCCACGGACTGCTGCGGGAGATGCAGGGCGGGGGCCGGCTGGGTGTGCTGCACGATCTGCGCCGACTCGAGCCGGATGCCGTCCACCTCCAGGGCGTCGCGCACGAGCCCCACCGGCAGTGGGTGGCGCCCACGCTCGGCCCGCAACGCCGTGGTTCGCCCGTATCCCCATCGGCTTCGAGTCCCCGCACGCCGCACGCAACGAGTACGGCGCTGAGCCAGAGCCGCAGCAGCCTGTCGACGCCGAGCGCATCGCCGCCCAGGCTCGCCGCGGTCACGAACTGCTCGTCGGTCTGGTGGGTGGCTGCGCCTTGGTGTCCGTCGGTGCGGCCGCGGTGCTCGGCTTCTCCGACGATGGCTGGGGGCAGCTGCTTGCCCTCGCCACCGGCATCGCGATGCTGATGCGCGCCCAGCTCTTCCGTTACACGGCTCAGGTCGCCTCGACGCTGGCCGCGGGCCTGGCGGGACTCGTGCTGCTCGGACTCGGCCTCTGCCTCAATCCGCCGCACGCGCTGATGCGCGATGCCCTGCTCGGCGACAGTTCGGCCCTCAACGTACGAACCCTGTGGCTGATCGCGGCGATCGCGACCGCCTCCGTACTGGTCACCGCCGTAGGTCTCATCACGTCACGCCGAGGAGTCACCCCCTTCTGGGGCCGCTTCACTGAAATCGCGGAAGGCTTCGTCCTGCTGACGTTGGTCCCGCTGACCCTGGCCGTCTTCGACGTGTATGCCTCGGCGCGAGCTCTGACCAGCTGACAGCTGCGCTCTACGCGTCAGCCCGCATCCCGGCTGCCCTCGCCCACCGCCGGCTCCAGATCGAACTCCCCGTCCCGGGCTCCGAGCACGAAGGCCCGCCACTCCGCCTCGGTGTATCGGAGCACCGTCTCGGGATCGAGCGACGACCGCATGGCCACGGCGCCGTCCGGCAGGTACGCGATCTCGACCCGCTCCTCGTGTGCCTCGGCGCCCGGCGCGCTGTGCCACTCCACTCCGGAGATGTCGAGAGCGTAGAGCTCGTTCTTCTCGCGCTCTTTGCGAGCCTGGACGTCCTCTTGCTGTGCCTCGGCCATGGCGCGACGGCCCCTTCCACCTGAGCGAACCAACCGTGGGCTCAGCGTACTTGGCGGGTCGGAGGGTACGCAGCGCAATAGGCCCGTCACCCGGGGTTCCGGTCACGGGATCCTCAAGCCTGAACGGATGATGGCGAAAGCACGGAGATAAGGTGACGCGCGCATCGTGCGGAACCTGAACCAGTGGGCATTTGCGGTGAGTTCACCCGCAACTTCGCGCGAAGCGACGGCCCACTTCGCGCGAAGTGACGCCCCTTCGAACCAGAAAGGCCCTGCCACGTGAGTCCCGGCCCGCCCCATTCCGCCTTCACTCAGTCCGTCCTGAGCGCGGAGAGGGAGAACAAGAAGCGTCGCGCGAGGGCGCTGGCCGTTGTGCTGGCAGTGGTTCTCTGCGTGGGCAGCGGTGTCGTGTGGGCGGCGACTGACGGCGATCAGTCACAGCCGAAGAAGCCGACCGCCGTGCGGCAGGCACCGGACGACATCAGGGACACCGTCGAGAAGACCCCCCGGAGCCCTGAGGCCAACCTCGTCGTCGACCACAACGAAAAAGAGTTCAAGAAGAGGTTCGGGCGCGAGACCGTCCCCGCGCCCGGCGCGTGGGCGACGGAGAAGACCTTCGTCCGGGGAACCGGCAGCACGCTCAAGGGCTTCAAGTTCGGCACGTCCAAGGAGGACTGGTCCACCGAACTGACCGGCCCCATATGCGACACCACCCGCCACGTCACCGCCGACGGACGCACGGCTGTCCTGCTCCAGGAGAGGGGCGACAAGCCCAAGGGCAAGGACGAGAAGGGCAAGAAGAAGAGCAAGAAAGACGAAAAGAGCAAGAAAGGCAAAAAGGGTAAGGGGAAGGAGGCCAAGGGCAAGAGCCCCAAGGTCGAGGACCCCGACAAGTCCCTCTGCACCCAGCTGGCCTTCTTCGACCTGAACACCGGCGAGAAGCTCTGGCAGGTGAAGCTGCCCGACGCCAAGGGAGCGTTCGCGCCGCACGCCAACGTGACCATGACACGTGGCACGGTCGCCGTGGCCTGGGGCCAAGGCTCGGTCGCGTACGACATGAAGCGCGGGCGGCAACTGTGGACGAGCCCGGCCTCCGCGGAGTGCAGGGACCTCGGCTTCGCGGGCGGGCGCGACCTGCTTGCCCTCGTCCGGTGCGGGGACACCGAGGAGCCCCAGTTCAAGGTGCAGAAGGTGCGGCCCCGGACGGGGGAGCCGGAGTGGACCTACAAGGTGGCGCGGGGGGTCGAGCGCGTGTACCTGGTCTCATCCGAGCCCGCGGTGCTTGCCGTCTCGACCGCGGGTACCGCCGTGACGGACTTGATCACCCTCGATGACCGAGGCCGCTACCGGGCCACGATCGACATGCCGGAAGGCCGCTTCGTCGACAATTGCAGCAAGCCGCTCTTCGGGGCCGTCGAAACGTGTGACGCGATCGCGGTCGGGCGGGACCAGCTGTTCCTGGCGGCCTCCAAGGGGACGCCCGCTGACAACTGGATCGTCTCGTACGACCTCGGCACCGGGAAGACCGTCAAGAAGTTCGACTCGAAGCCGGACCGCCCTATGTACCCCTTGCGGGTGAGCGGCGGCAGGCTGCTCGCGTTCCGTCCGAGCGGCGACGGTGTCTCGCCGGCCGCCGTGGTGAGCCTCGACCCGCGTACGGGCAAGGAGGCCCCGTATCTGCTCTTCGGCATGCCGGACCGCATCGGGATGGAGAAGCCGGAGGAGAGCGAGATGATTGTCGAGCACGGCCGGGTCTTCTTCGCGCCCCGGGAGCTGTCGGCGGAGGACAGTGGACCCTGGAAGGGCACGGCCTTCAGCGTGCTGGGAGTCGAAGGCGCCTGAAGCGCCCGAAGCAGCGTCGGAAGACTGGACAGGAGCCCTGTCAGCTGTCCACGACCCGACTGGTACCCTGTGTAACGGCCGTATGTGTAAGCGCCCCCAGACCCCCTAGGTCAAGACCCTGACCAAGGACCTGGAGACAGCCCCAGCGGACCTCGCCTCCCGAGTTACGGAAGCCCCCCTGCGATGTAGACCAGGGGCACTCGGTGGCCACGAAAAGACTACGAGGAGTAAGCGTGTCGCTCGACGCCGCTACGAAGAAGCAGATCATGACCGAGTTCGGCCAGAAGGAGGGCGACACCGGCTCCCCCGAGGTCCAGGTCGCCATGCTCTCCCGCCGTATCTCGGACCTGACCGAGCACCTCAAGACCCACAAGCACGACCACCACTCCCGTCGTGGTCTGCTGATCCTGGTCGGTCAGCGCCGCCGTCTGCTGCAGTACCTGGCCAAGAAGGACATCAAGCGCTTCCGTGCGCTGGTGGACCGTCTGGGCATCCGTCGCGGTGCGGCGGGCGCCAAGTAAGACATCGTGAAGGGGGCGGTTCCCACGCAAGAGGGGGCCGCTCCCTTTGCTGTACGTGCGCGTTGTCACCGACGCTTTGTAGTCTGGTGACATAAGCACGTCCCCGCGGGTAGGGATCACCATGGTCCAGCATCCCGGGGGACACCCCAGTACGACCTCACGAAGGAGAGGCGCACCAGCCGCCGCCGATCTTCGGTAGTGGCCCCCGGGCGAAACCCCCGGGAGCTTCGATCGAAGACCGGCCCGCACACACGGCGCGCTTCTCCACACAGTCCCTGTCCACGAAGGACGCATGGGGCGCCGCTCCCGGGCCACACGGGCCCAGGGGCGAGAAGACGAAACGTAGACACGTAGGAGAACAGTGGAGAACGAGACCCACTACGCCGAGGCTGTTATCGACAACGGCACTTTCGGCACCCGCACCATCCGCTTCGAGACGGGCCGCCTGGCCAAGCAGGCCGCAGGCTCCGCCGTCGCGTACCTGGACGACGACACCATGGTGCTGTCGGCCACCACCGCTTCCAAGCGGCCCAAGGACCAGCTCGACTTCTTCCCCCTGACGGTGGACGTCGAGGAGCGGCAGTACGCCGCCGGCAAGATCCCCGGTTCGTTCTTCCGTCGTGAGGGCCGCCCCTCCGAGGACGCGATCCTGACCTGCCGCCTGATCGACCGCCCGCTGCGTCCTTCCTTCAAGAAGGGCCTGCGCAACGAGATCCAGATCGTCGAGACGATCATGGCGCTCAACCCCGACCACCTGTACGACGTGGTCGCGATCAACGCCGCCTCCTGCTCCACGCAGCTGGCCGGCCTGCCCTTCTCGGGCCCGATCGGCGGCACGCGCGTGGCGCTCATCAAGGGCCAGTGGGTCGCCTTCCCGACGCACACCGAGCTCGAGGACGCCGTCTTCGACATGGTCGTCGCCGGTCGCGTCCTCGATGACGGCGACGTCGCGATCATGATGGTCGAGGCCGAGGCCACCGAGAAGACCATCCAGCTCGTCAAGGACGGCGCCGAGGCGCCGACCGAAGAGGTCGTCGCCGCCGGTCTCGAGGCCGCGAAGCCCTTCATCAAGGCTCTCTGCAAGGCCCAGTCGGACCTCGCCGCCAAGGCTGCCAAGCCCACCGGCGACTTCCCGGTCTTCCTGGACTACCAGGACGACGTCCTGGAGGCCCTGACGGCCGCCGTGAAGTCGGAGCTCTCCCAGGCGCTGACCATCGCCGGCAAGCAGGAGCGCGAGTCCGAGCTGGACCGCATCAAGGAGATCGCCGCCGAGAAGCTCCTCCCGGCCTTCGAGGGCCGCGAGAAGGAGATCTCCGGTGCCTACCGCGCGCTGACGAAGAAGCTCGTCCGCGAGCGCGTCATCAAGGACAAGGTCCGCATCGACGGCCGTGGCGTCACGGACATCCGTACGCTCGCCGCCGAGGTCGAGGCCATCCCGCGCGTGCACGGCTCGGCGCTGTTCGAGCGTGGCGAGACCCAGATCCTGGGCGTCACCACCCTCAACATGCTCCGCATGGAGCAGCAGCTCGACACCCTCTCCCCGGTGACGCGCAAGCGCTACATGCACAACTACAACTTCCCGCCGTACTCGGTCGGCGAGACCGGCCGCGTGGGTTCGCCCAAGCGCCGCGAGATCGGCCACGGCGCGCTCGCCGAGCGCGCGATCGTGCCCGTGCTCCCCTCGCGCGAGGACTTCCCGTACGCGATCCGTCAGGTCTCCGAGGCCCTCGGTTCGAACGGCTCGACGTCCATGGGCTCGGTCTGCGCCTCGACGATGTCGCTGCTGAACGCCGGTGTGCCGCTGAAGGCCGCCGTCGCCGGTATCGCCATGGGTCTGATCTCGCAGGAGATCGACGGCCAGACGCACTACGTCGCCCTCACCGACATCCTCGGTGCGGAGGACGCGTTCGGTGACATGGACTTCAAGGTCGCCGGTACGAAGCAGTTCGTGACCGCGCTCCAGCTCGACACCAAGCTCGACGGCATCCCCGCCTCGGTCCTGGCCGCCGCGCTGAAGCAGGCCCGTGACGCGCGTCTGCACATCCTCGACGTGATGAACGAGGCGATCGACGTTCCGGACGAGATGTCCCCGAACGCGCCGCGCATCATCACGGTCAAGATCCCGGTGGACAAGATCGGTGAGGTCATCGGCCCGAAGGGCAAGATGATCAACCAGATCCAGGAGGACACCGGCGCCGACATCACGATCGAGGACGACGGCACCATCTACATCGGTGCCGCGCAGGGCTCGCAGGCCGAGGCCGCCCGCGCCACGATCAACGGCATCGCCAACCCGACCATGCCGGAGGTCGGCGAGCGCTACCTGGGCACCGTCGTGAAGACGACGACCTTCGGCGCGTTCATCTCTCTCATGCCGGGCAAGGACGGTCTGCTGCACATCTCGCAGATCCGTAAGCTCGCCGGCGGCAAGCGCGTGGAGAACGTCGAGGACGTCGTCGGCGTGGGCCAGAAGGTCCAGGTCGAGATCGCCGAGATCGACTCCCGCGGCAAGCTCTCCCTCATCCCCGTCATCGAGGGCGAAGAGGGCGACGACACGAAGGACGACACCGACAAGTGACGTCGCGTAGCACCACGACGACGGCCCGCACCTCCGAGGAGGTGCGGGCCGTCGCCCGTACCCAAACCCTGCTCAAGGGCAAGGACGGCATCGGCACGGTCCGCCGTACGACGCTGCCGGGCGGCCTCCGCGTCGTCACCGAGACCCTGCCCTCCGTACGCTCCGCGACCTTCGGGATCTGGGCGAACGTCGGCTCCCGCGACGAGACGCCGTCCCTGAACGGCGCCACGCACTATTTGGAGCACCTGCTCTTCAAGGGCACCAAGAAGCGCAGCGCCCTCGACATCTCGGCCGCGCTCGACGCGGTCGGCGGCGAGATGAACGCGTTCACGGCGAAGGAGTACACGTGCTACTACGCGCGCGTGCTCGACACCGACCTGCCGCTGGCCATCGACGTCGTCTGCGACATGCTGACGGGCTCCCTGATCCTCCAGGAGGACGTCGACGCCGAGCGCGGCGTCATCCTCGAAGAGATCGCGATGACCGAGGACGACCCGGGCGACTGCGTGCACGACCTGTTCGCGCACACGATGCTCGGTGACACGCCTCTCGGCCGCCCCGTCCTCGGCACCGAGGAGACGGTCAACGCCCTCACCGCGGAGCGGATCCGCCGCTTCTACAAGAAGCACTACGACCCGACCCACCTCGTGGTCGCGGCCGCGGGCAACGTCGACCACAACAAGGTCGTACGCCAGGTCCGTGCCGCCTTCGAGAAGGCCGGCGCCCTCCACCGCACCGACGCGACCCCGATGATCCCGCGCCAGGGCTCCCGCAGCCTGCGCACGGCGGGCCGCGTCGAGGTCGTCAACCGCAAGACCGAGCAGGCCCACGTCATCCTCGGCATGCCGGGCCTGGCCCGCACGGACGAGCGCCGCTGGGCCATGGGCGTCCTGAACACCGCCCTCGGCGGCGGCATGTCGTCGCGCCTCTTCCAGGAGGTCCGGGAGAAGCGCGGCCTGGCCTACAGCGTGTACTCGTACACGTCGGGCTTCGCCGACACCGGCCTCTTCGGCGTGTACGCGGGCTGCCGCCCGAGCCAGGTGCACGACGTGCTGAAGATCTGCCGCGACGAACTCGACCAGGTCGCGCAGAACGGCCTGACCGACGACGAGATCGGCCGCGCGATCGGCCAGCTCGCGGGCTCCACCGTCCTCGGCCTCGAGGACACCGGCGCGCTGATGAACCGTATCGGCAAGAGCGAGCTGTGCTGGGGCGAGCAGATGTCGGTCGACGACATGCTGGCGAAGATCGCGGCGGTCACCCCGGACGACGTCCGTGAGGTTGCCCGCGAGGTCCTCGGCCACCGCCCGTCGCTGTCGGCCATCGGCCCGCTCAAGGACAAGCAGGCCGCCCGCCTGCATGAAGCGGTCTCCTAACTCCCCTAAGGAATCAGGCACATGAGCAAGCTGCGCGTGGCGGTCATCGGAGCCAAGGGCCGGATCGGCTCCGAGGCCGTCCGAGCCGTCGAAGCCGCCGACGACCTGGAACTGGTCGCCGCACTGGGCCGGGGTGACTCGCTGGACACGCTGGTGGAGACCGGCGCCCAAGTCGTGGTCGAACTGACCAACCCCGACTCGGTGATGGGCAATCTCGACTTCTGTGTCCGGCACGGCATCCACGCCGTGGTCGGTACGACGGGCTGGACCGACGACCGCCTCGCGCAGCTGCGTGCCTCGCTGGACGCCTCGCCGAGGACGGGCGTCCTGATCGCCCCGAACTTCTCCATCGGCGCGGTCCTCACCATGAAGTTCGCGCAGATCGCGGCGCCCTACTTCGAGTCCGTCGAGGTCGTCGAGCTGCACCACCCGAACAAGGCCGACGCCCCCAGCGGCACCGCCACGCGCACCGCCCAGCTCATCGCGGAGGCGCGCCGCGAAGCGGGCAGCGTCCCGCAGCCGGACGCCACGACGACCGCGCTCGACGGCGCACGCGGCGCGGACGTCGACGGCGTGCCGGTGCACTCCGTGCGCCTGCGCGGCCTCCTGGCCCACCAGGAGGTGCTGCTGGGCGGCGAGGGCGAGACCCTGACGGTCCGGCACGACTCGCTGCACCACAGCAGCTTCATGCCGGGCATCCTGCTCGGCGTACGCCGTGTGGTGAGCACTCCGGGCCTGACGTTCGGCCTGGAACACTTCCTGGACCTGAACTGACGCGGACCGGCTGACCCTCATGCGAGCAAAGATCACTTACGCCGTCACGGCTGCCGTCCTGGTCGTCTATTTCGTCCTGGTCGGCAGCCGGGGCGTGCTTCTGATACAGCACGGCACCGCGCTCACCGTCACCTTCGGTGTCGCGGTGCTGATCCTGCCGTTCATCGGTGTCTGGTTCCTCTGGAAGAACACCCAGTTCGTCCAGCGCGCCAACCGCCTCGCCGCCGAACTGGAGGCCGAAGGCGGCCTGCCGGTCGACGAGTTGAGGCGTACGCCCGGCGGCCGCATCGACCGTGACTCGGCCGACGAGGTCTTCGCCCGTCGCAAGGCCGAGACGGAGGACGCACCGGACGACTGGCGCTGCTGGTTCCGCCTCGCCGTCGCCTATCACGACGCCCGGGACACCCCGCGCGCGCGAAAGGCGATGCAGCGCGCGATCGCGCTGCACGCGGGCAGGCCGGTGAACGTCTAGCGTTTTGAACCAGGTGATCAGGCGGTACGGCGGTACTCGTCGGCCCAGACCTCGATGGAGTCGGCCGCCCGGTTGAACGCCTCGTACCGTGCCAGGAAGTCGGCATTGCGGTCGGTGAGCAGCGGAGGCTGCCCCTCGGCCTGCTGATCCCGGCGTACGAGGACGAGTGCCTGCCCCTGCACGGTGCGCGGCAGCCCGAGCCACCGCACGGGCTGCTGGGTCGTACGCACCGCTACGACCTGCGCCCACGGCACGGTCTGCGTCGTCAGGAAGGCCACCCGACGCAGTCCGTGCGCGCTCACCCAGGTGCCCATCCGCAGCAGCCGCAGCGCGCTCACGATGACGACCACCGCGAGCCCCGCGCAGATCGCGGCACCCGCCAGTGAGTCCGCGAACGCGATGATCACGGCGGCGACGAGGACGAACGAGGCGAGCAGCAGAAGCAGCGCGGCCGCCCCCACCCGCCACGGGCCGGGCCGGTAGGGCCGACGCCAGTGGTCGCGGTCGTCGAACGGCAGCGCGGCGTCGTCCGCTGTCTCGTCAAAGGCGCGGTCCGCCGTCAGAAAGGGCAGGGGCACGACTGAATCCTCACTCGATCCACGCACGGGCTGTGCCCGGTGAGGCTACCGAGCCCTGCACCCGCCTACCACCCACGGGGGGCCATGGGGGTACCTTCCACGCCTTTCAGGGCAGTGGGTCCGGGGCGGTGAGGGAGATTCAGAGGGCTTGGACGGTCGTCATCGACCGTCCGAGGCCTCGGACTGCTGGTGGTGCGTGGGTGCCTGATCGGGTGACAGGGCGGGCATGCCGAACAGCATGGATCCCGCGAGCCCTGCGACCACGACCAGACCGACCAGGGTGCGACCCACGACCTGACTGGCCGTGGCGCGCTCCCGGGGAGGGGGAGTGACATTGCTGCGGAACTTGTCGGCTTCGGCGATGAAGGCGAACGGGACTGGCTCGCGCCGACGGAACATGGGGTGCGTTTCTCCTCACGCGACTCGAACTGAACTCTGTTACCTAGACAGACGCTCGAAACGGCCAATCGGTGCCCGGTTTCGCCAAATTCGCCGAAGAATGTCGTGGCGGGGCACCGAACGGCTGATTGTCAGTGCCTGGCCATAGAGTGGGCGCCGCCCGAGTGATGCACATGGAAGGACCCCGCCAGTGAGCGAGACCCCCACCGAAGACCTCAAGCCCAGCTTCCGCAGCGAGGTCACCGTCGAGCTGGTGAAGCACGCCGCGACCGACTCCGACGTCCTGTGGGCCGCCCGTGTCTCGACTGCCGGGGAGCAGTCCCTTGAGGAGCTCCAGAAGGACCCCGAGCGCTCCAAGGGCCTGATCAACTACCTGATGCGGGACCGGCACGGCAGCCCCTTCGAGCACAACTCGATGACGTTCTTCATCAGCGCCCCGATCTTCGTCTTCCGCGAGTTCATGCGGCACCGCGTGGGCTGGTCGTACAACGAGGAATCGGGCCGCTACAGGGAGCTCCAGCCGACGTTCTACGTCCCGGACGAGTCCCGCAAGCTGGTCCAGGAGGGCCGCCCCGGGAAGTACGTCTTCGTGGAGGGCACCCAGGCCCAGCAGGAGCTCACGGGCCGCGTCATGGAGGACTCGTACCGCCAGGCGTACGAGGCGTATCAGGAGATGCTGGCCGCCGGCGTCGCCCGCGAGGTGGCCCGCGCGGTCCTGCCGGTCGGCCTCTTCTCGTCCATGTACGCGACGTGCAACGCCCGTTCGCTGATGCACTTCCTCGGCCTGCGCACGCAGCATGAGCTCGCCAAGGTCCCGTCCTTCCCGCAGCGGGAGATCGAGATGGTCGGCGAGAAGATGGAAGAGGAGTGGGCCCGGCTGATGCCGCTCACGCACGCCGCCTTCAACAAGAACGGCCGTGTGGCTCCGTAAGGCACTGGTGTACGGGTGGGCTGAGCGAGGTGTCCGTATTGCGGCATTTCGAGAAGTTCATCTAGCCTGATCAAACGGACCCGGCACTGCTTGAACCCCCGAGCAGGCAGTGCCGGGCTCCTCACTTGTCAGGTCCGCACACATCCCCCGAGGGGGGACCACGCGCTGAGCAGCGAGTAGCGTGTTACCCATGGCTCCGACCTCCACTCCGCAGACCCCCTTCGGGAGGGTCCTCACCGCCATGGTCACGCCCTTTACGGCGGACGGCGCACTCGACCTCGACGGCGCGCAGCAGCTTGCTGCCCACCTGGTGGACGCAGGCAACGACGGCCTCGTCATCAATGGCACCACCGGCGAGTCCCCGACCACCAGCAACGCGGAGAAAGCCGAGCTCGTACGAGCCGTAGTGGAAGCAGTCGGAGACCGCGCCCACGTCGTGGCGGGCGTCGGCACGAACGACACCCGCCACAGCATCGAGCTCGCCCGCGACGCCGAGCGTGTCGGCGCCGACGGCCTCCTGACGGTCACGCCGTACTACAACAAGCCCCCGCAGGAGGGCCTGCTCCGGCACTTCAGCGCGATCGCCGACAGCACCGAGCTGCCGGTCATGCTCTACGACATCCCCGGCCGCAGTGGCGTACCGATCAACACCGAGACGATCGTCCGCCTCGCCGAGCACCCGCGGATCGTCGCCAACAAGGACGCCAAGGGCGACCTGGGCCGCGCCAGCTGGGCCATCGCCCGCTCCGGCCTCGCCTGGTACTCCGGCGACGACATGCTGAACCTCCCGCTGCTCTCCGTCGGCGCCTGCGGCTTCGTCTCCGTGGTCAGCCACGTGGTCACACCCGAGCTCCGCTCGATGATCGACGCGTACAACACGGGTGACGTACAGAAGGCCACCGAGATCCACCAGAAGCTGCTCCCGGTCTTCACAGGCATGTTCCGTACGCAGGGTGTGATCACCACCAAGGCGGCGCTCACCCTGCAGGGACGCCCCGCGGGACCGCTGCGGCTGCCCCTGGTCGAACTGTCGCCCGACGAGACGGCCCAGCTCAAGATCGATCTCGCCGCCGGCGGGGTACAGCTCTAACCACAGACTTCACAACTGAATACGCGAAACACCGCGGGACACCGACTGACACGGTCCTGCACACACACAAACAACTGCTACTGCACGAACGTCATGCGCGCCACGTGCCCTGGAGGTACGTGGCGCGTGTGGTGAGGAGAGTCTTTTGAGTCATCCGCATCCTGAACTCGGCGCCCCGCCGAAGCTCCCGAAGGGCGGCCTGCGGGTCAC